>NC_018691.1:2731666-4097500 GCF_000300005.1 Alloalcanivorax dieselolei B5
GGGCGGCGTTGACGGCGATCTCCGCCTGCACCGACAGCTCGTCATCGGAACGCTCGGGAATGCTCGGGCACAGCCGTTCGGGATCCAGCACGCCTTCCTTATCCAGCACATAGCGCTGTTTGATGCCGGAGGCTTTCTCGATGAAACCGGTACTCGAAGGGCTCAGAGCTTCCAGTTCACCGGCCTCGATGGCGGCGGCGTTGCTCTCGTTATAGAGCTGCACGTATTGGTTGAACGACGCCACCAGTTCGTCGTTGCTAATGGACTGCTGCGGGGTCCACAGCCCGGTTCCGCTGATCACTACGGATTGGGTCACTAACCTGTCCTCTCTGCAAAGGCGCACCGGGCGCCGCGACAGTAAATGATGTCATTATCCGGATTCAGCCCCGTGGGCGCAAAACCGATGTTTCAAGAGCGGGCTGAAGGCGCTCGGTGGCGACTCAGCAAGCTTCCCACTGCCGGTTCAAACGCTTGGCCGACACCGACATACGGGTCCCCAGCGGCTGCGCGAACAGGCTGACCCGGTATTCCTCCAGCATCCAGCGGAACAGCGCCAGCGGCTCAGGCAGGCGCCAGTGCGGCGTTTCCCCGGCCCGGCGGCTGAACTTTTCCCAGAATGCCTCCAATTCCGCCACCTGCGCCCGGTCACGCCCCAGCTGCCCGCCCATTTTGTCCAGACGCTGCTCGATAGCGCTCAGATAACGCGGGTACTCCGACAGCCACTCGCCAGGCACGGACAGCAGAAAATCCGTTTCAAACAACGCCGAAAGCTGCGTCTTCAAATCCCGGTGGGCATGGGCCCAGGCCAGAGGGAAGCCCTTTTCCAGCCGCGCCATGATGCCACGATAGCAGGCGAACACCTCGCCCCAATGGCGAACGGCGCGTTCCGCCGCCGGTACAAAGTCGCCACGGCCGGAGTCCAGGCGGTGGCGAAACGCGCTCTGATCGCGGACCGGCTCGGCATGAAAGCGGAAATGGTCCGCGGCGGTCCGCAACAATACGTGTTCCAGCGCCTGCCGCGCCATGGCACTTTTTTCACTTTTCAGTTTTTGCCAGCCAATCGTCGCGCCGGCCTGCCGTTTCAGAGACCGGAGCTGATCCGGCAGGCGCAACAATGCCAGGCGGGCACAGCCATGACCATGGCGCCAGGCAGCTTCCTCGGCGTCATCGAAAAAGTCCAGCCGCACCCGATCTTCCAGATCCCGCAGCCCCGGGTAACGGCGTAGCACGATACCGCCGCGTTGCCGCTCATCGCATTCCGGCACCTCGCCGAAATCCCATTCACGGCTTTCCGGCGCGGGTGTCTCCTCGATCACTTCGCCTTGCGTCGGCGTCCGCCCGCGCAAGCGCTGGCGCAAATCCGCCGGATCGCGGCCTTCCACCACCACTTGGTCGCCGTCCATCACACGCAAATTCATGCGCAAATAATCCGGCAACTGATCCTCGCGCCATTCTTCCTGCTCCACCCGCACCCCGGTCATACGCTGCAATTCCCGGGTCATCGCCGGCAGTAGCGGCTGATCCGGCGTCAACGCTTCCATCAGCGCGTTGACGTAATCCGGCACCGGCACGAAATGCCGGCGACGCGCTTTCGGCAGACCGCGCAGCAGCGCTTCCAGCTTCTCCTGCAACAACCCCGGTACCAGCCACGCCAGCCGTTCTTCCGGAATCTGATTCAACGCCGCCAGCGGCACCACCAGTGTGACGCCATCACGCTGCCCGGTGGGGTCGAAACTGTATTCCAGCGGCAGATGCATGGCCTCCACCACCAATTCGTCGGGGAAAGCGTCACGCTGCCATTGCGGCGTGCGGGAGAGCAGCACGTCGTCCCCCATGATCAGGGCCTGACGTTCCGCTTCCGAAGCGTGCTTGCGATACCAGGTCTCCAGATGCGTGAGGGTATGAAGCGATTCCGGCAACCGTTGATGATAGAACTCGAAGCGCGTCTGCTCGTCGGCGAGAATGTCACGGCGGCGCAGTTTGTGCTCCATCTCCTCCAGCGCTTCCAAGCGTTCCCGGTTGGTCTTGACGAAAGCCGGCTCACGGCTGAGCTGACCGGCCACCAGCCCTTCACGGATCATCAATTCCCGCGCCAGCTCCGGCTCCATCGGCCCGTAATGCACCCGGCGGCCGGAGGCCAGAATCAGCCCGAACAGGTTGACTTGCTCCCGTGCCATCACGCAGCCGCGCCGTTTTGACCAGTGCGGTTCATAATACTGACGCTTCACCAGATGGCCGGCTTCCGCCTCGATCCAATCCGGTTCCACTCTGGCCACGCAACGGGCGAACAGGCGGCTGGTTTCCACTTGCTCCGCCGCCATCAGCCAGCGCGCGCCGTTCTTCTTGCCGGCGGCTTTGCTCAGTGCCGAACCCGGCCAGACCAGTGGTTTGCGGTTGCGGGTGGAGAGCCACTCGCCCTCCTCGCCTCGCATCATCACGTTGCCGAGCAAGCCACAGAGCAAGGACCGGTGAATCGCTTCGTATTCCGCCGGGCTGTCATTGAGAGCCCAGCCTTCCTGTTTCGCCAGCAGCAGCAATTGGCGGTGCGTGTCCCGCCACTCGCGCATCCGTGACGGCGCCAAAAAGGTTTTCTTGAGCCGTTTCTCGAACTGGCCACGGCTGAGTTCCTCGCGCTGCTGTTCCGCCCACTGCCAGAGATTCCAAAACCAGAGGAAATCCGATTCCTTATCCTGGAACGGCTGGTGAGCCTGATCCGCTTGCTGTTGTTTTTCGCGTGGACGCTCGCGCGGATCCTGCACCGCCAGCGCGGCGACGATCGGCAGCACCTCGCGCAACGCCTGTTTCTCCGCCGCCGCCACCAGCATGCGCGCCAGCGTCGGGTCCAGCGGAAAACGGGCCAACTGTTTGCCCAGAGTGGTGAGCCGGCGCTCGCCGCCCAGCGCGCCCAGTTCTTCCAGCAGGCGATAGCCGTCGCGGATGAAGCGGCCATCCGGCGGCTCCATGAACGGGAAGTCCTCCACCCGGCCCAGCCCCAGATCCGCCATCTGCAAGATCACCGCGGCCAGGTTAGTGCGCTGGATTTCCGGGTCGGTGAACGCCGGGCGGTTGATGAAATCGTCCTCGCTGTACAAGCGGTAGGCGATGCCCGGCATGATCCGCCCGCTGCGGCCGGAACGCTGGTCGGCACTGGCCTGGGATACCGGTTCCACCGGCAGACGCTGGACCTTGGAATGCACGCTGTACCGGCTGATGCGCGCGGTGCCGGCATCGATCACATAGCGAATGCCCGGCACCGTCAGCGAGGTTTCCGCCACATTGGTGCTCAGTACGATGCGGCGGCCACGGTGCGACGAAAACACCCGTTGCTGCTCGGCGGCGCTCAGGCGGGCGTATAACGGCAGCAGTTCAGTGTCACGGAAATCGCAACGCTTGAGGTGATGGTGCACATCGCGGATTTCCCGTTCGCCGCTGAGAAACACCAGCACGTCGCGAGCCACCGGGCGGCCGTCCCGGCGCTCCTCGCTGTCGATCCGCCGCAGCACCTCTTCCACCTGCCAGCCCAGTTCCCGTTCTCCTTCCGGCGGGCAGTATCGAATATCCACCGGATAGGTGCGGCCGGACACCTCGAACACCGGCGCGCCATTGAAATGATTGGCGAAACGGCGATGGTCGATGGTGGCCGAGGTGATGATCACCTTCAGATCCGGGCGGCGCGGCAGCAGTTGCTTCAGATAGCCGAGCAGGAAATCGATATTGAGGCTGCGTTCATGGGCCTCATCGATGATCAGCGTGTCGTACTGGCGCAGTTGCCGGTCATGCTGAATCTCGCTGAGCAGCATGCCGTCGGTCATCAGTTTGATCAGACTGTCCGCGCCAACCTGTTCGGCGAACCGGACCTTGTAGCCGACCAGCCCGCCCACCCGGGTATCGAGTTCCTCGGCCAAACGCGCGGCCACGGACCGGGCCGCCAGGCGACGGGGTTGCGTATGGCCGATGTAGCCGTCCACGCCTCGCCCCAGTTGCAGACAGATTTTCGGCAGTTGGGTGGTCTTGCCGGAACCGGTTTCGCCGGCCACCACCACCACCTGATGATCACCAATCGCCTCGGCCAGTTCCTCACGGTGATGCACCACCGGCAGGTCCGGCCAGCGCAATTCGGACACCAACGAGGCACGCCGTTGACGCTCCGCCACCGAGGTCTCGATCGCCGCCGCCAGCTTGGCCCGCGTCGCGTCATTGGGACGGCGGCGCAAGCCTTCCAGGCGCTTGCGCAAACGGCCGCGATCGGCGCCGCGCACCTCATCAAGACGACGCTGTAAATCCTTCAGGGAAAGGTCAGTCATAATTCACGAATTCGGAGAGAGATCGCGGTCCTTTTCGGTATGAAAAGGACCGCTGGTGTTTCACAGTCGAGGCCCCATTCGCTTGCAAGGCAAGCTCCTACAGCGGCTAAAGATCACCTTTTTTCCGCTGTCAACTGTCAACTATCAACTGTCAATTGCTATTCAGCAGCCACGCCCGGCCCTTGTCGGTGAGCCCGCCCTGGGCCAGGGTCAGGTACGCGGTGGAGGCTTCCGACGGCGCCAGGGTGACACGGAAGCGCAGCAGTTCGTCGCGGCGGAACACGTGCACCTCCACGACCTCGCCTTCCTGGTAACCCTGCAAACGGCTGTCCAGACCGGCGGCATCGATTTTGATGCCACCCACGGCGATGATCACATCACCGGCGGAAAGCCCGGCGGCCATCGCCGCGCCTTGTTCGTACACCACCTGCACCCGCGCGCCGAGCGGATCGGCGGCGGCACGCAGGCCAAGATGCACCGGCGCCGGGCCCTTGGCCGGTTTGCCGCCGTTGTCGCCATGACCAGCGGCGGGCCGCCAATGCAACACCACCCCGCGCGCCGCCAACAACGGCGCCAGAGGCAGATCCCCGGTGCTGTACAGCGCCAGTTGGAAGAACGCATCCAGGCTCTCGCCCAGCAGTTCCTCGGCCAAGGCCTGAATGCCCTGCTCGGGCACGCCGCCGCTGTCTTCGCCGTAGCGTTGCCATAACGCATGCATCAGATGATCCAGCGTCACCTGTTCATCACTGCGCTCGCGCAGGGTCAAATCCAGCGCCAGGGCCACCAACGAGCCCTTGGCGTAATAACTGACGATGGCGTTGGGCGCGTTCTCGTCCTGCTTATAGAAGCGTGTCCAGGCATCGAAACTGGACTCGGTCACGGTCTGCTTGAGCCGCCCCTGCCCGCGCTGCACCCGGGTCAGGGTCTGGCCGATCAATTCCAGATAGCTCTCCGGTGAAATCAGCCCGGTGCGCGCCAGAGCCAGATCATCGTAGTAACTGGTGATGCCCTCGAACGCCCACAGCAATTCGGTATGCACCTCCTGGCTCAGATCAAAAGGCGTGAACGCCTCCGGTTTGATCCGCTTGATGTTCCAGGTGTGGAAGTATTCGTGGCTGCACAGCCCCAGGTAGCCGCGGTAACCGTCGCGCACCTGGCGAGGCCCGTCGGTGGGCATGGGCAAATCACCGCGCGGACTCATCAGACTGGTGGAGTTGCGATGCTCAAGACCGCCATAACCGTCGGTGACCAGGGTCATGAACAGATACCGGTCCACCGGCGCCGGTTCACCGAACAGCTTGATATGGTGCTCGCAGATCGGCTTCAGGTCTCGGCACAGACGCTCCAGATCAACGCGGAAACGGCCGGTGAGCACCACATCATGGGGCACGCCGCAGGCCTCGAAGCGGGCGTGTTCGAAATGCCCCATCTCCACCGGATAGTCGATCAGCGCGTCATAGTTGTCCGCCTGGAACACACCGAAATCCAGCTCCGCGCCGGCTAGCCGCGGCATGCCCGTGGCCAGGCGCCAGGTGGCGAACTCCGCTCCCGCCGGCGCCAGAATGGTCACTTCGCAGGGCTGATCCTCGTGTCCCATGGCCGCCAGGAACACGCAGGGGCCGTTGAAGTAGCCGTGGGTGGTATCCAGATGGGCACCGCGCACCGACAGATCCCAGGCATAAACCCGGTACGTCACGGTCACCGGACCGTCCACCGGCGGCAATTGCCAGGTCTGCTTGTCGATCTTGGCCACCGCCAGCGGCCGGTCTCCGGCCCGGGCGTCCAGCGACACCACGTGCCGGGCGAAATCGCGGATCATATAACTGCCGGGAATCCACGACGGCATGGTAAAGGCCTGGCCTTCCGGCGTCGGCCGGTCCACGGTCAGGGTGATCTCAAAAATATGGGCCTGCGGATGGACCGGACAAATCTGATAACGAATCAAGGTGGCTCCCGAATAGCGAAACAAGGACGGCGGGAAAACCTCATGATACAGGCCCGTCTTGACGAAACCAAAGGGATGCCGCATGTTCGTGCCACTCACAGGGGGTCGCCATGTCCAAACAGCTGTTGTCCATCACCGCCACCGACAATCATGTTATCGGGGTCCATCACTGGCCGGCGCAGGATGCCGCTGGCACGCTGGTCTGGCTGCACGGCATGGCGGAACATGGCGGCCGCTACGACGCTCTGGGAGAAACCCTGAGTGAGCACGGCTGGAATCTGTATTGCCCGGACCATCGCGGTCATGGCACCAGCATCGACGACAACGCGCCCCAGGGGCACTTCGCCGATGAGGACGGCTGGGACAAGGTCATCGGTGATATTCTGCAAGTACTGGAGCAGGTAAAGCCGGACCGGGGGCCACTGGTGTTGGGCGGGCACAGCATGGGCTCGTTCCTGGCCCTGGCCGCCGCCGAACAGGCCGCGGAGCAATTGGGCGGCCTGGTACTGTGTGGCAGTGACAGCCATTCCCCCTGGTTTTACCGCGCCATGACGCTATTGATGGGCTGGCAGCGCCGCCGCCACGGCGTTCGCGGTCACAGTCCGCTGGTGCACAAGATGACCTTCGAGACCTGGGCCGCCAGCATCGCCGATGCTCGCACCGAGTTCGACTGGCTCAGCACCGACCAGGATCAGGTGGACGCTTACATCGCCGATCCCGCCTGCGGCTTCGAATGCACCACCGGCACCTGGCTGGCACTGATCTCGGCGCTGGCGCAAGTCCAATCCAGCGAGCAGCTGGCGCGTCTGCCTTCCCTGCTGCCGATATTGCTGCTGGGTGGTCGTCAGGACCCGATGAGCAATAAAGGCAAGGGCATGGACCGCCTGGAACAAATCCTGAAGCGCCGCCATCAGCACCTGGAACGACTCGACTGCCCCTCCGGCCGGCACGAAATCCTCAACGACTACTGCGCCCCGGAAGTGCGTCAGACGCTGCTGCAGTGGCTGGCCAATCTTTGAAAACAGTTGACAGTTGATAGTGGACAGTTGACAGCGAAAGCAAAAAACCGACCCATGTGTTATCTGTGGGAGCTTGCCTGCAAGCGAATGGGGTTCGCTCAGGCGTCGAGCAATATTCGCTTGCAAGCAAGCTCCCACAGCGGCTAAAGATTATCTGTTTTCGTTTTTCGGTTTTTGCGCTGTCAACTGTCCACTATCAACTGTCAACTCGCCTCACTGTTTTTCTGTTGCGCTCAAATACCCCAGGTAGCGAGCGCGGATGTCGCGGACGTATTGCACGGTTTCCTGGCCCCGCACATAACCGTAACGCGCCTGGCGGGCGTAGCGAGGGTGGGACAGCAGCGCCATGGCCTCCTCCACATTGCCAAACCAGCGGTCGGGATCCTTGCCAAGCCGTTGGGCCAGACGGCGCGCGTCTTCCACATGGCCAAACCCGGCGTTGTAGGCGGCCAGTCCGAAGTAGGTTTTTTCCGCCAGATCCAAACGGGCCGGGAAACGGCCCTCCAGCCAGTCCAGGTAAGCGACGCCGGCACCGATGCCCTGGGCCGGGTCGGTCAGGTTCTCATAGCCCAGCTGGCGCGCGGTCAACGGCATGATCTGCATCAGCCCTTCGGCGCCGGAAAACGAACGGGTGCGCGGATCAAAATGGCTTTCCTGGTACATCTGGGCGGTGATCATCAGCCAGTCGAAACCATGCTTGAGCGCTTGCTCGCGCACCAGATCATCGTAGGGCGAGATCGGCTTGCCCGGCTCCACCCTTTCCGCGGAGTGCGACAAAAGTGCGGGCTCCGTCTGGAAATAACGATCAAAAGTGGCACGGTAGAACTGTCCGTCGCGCACCCGTTTAATATAGTCGTTCAATTGATGGCGCAGTTGCGGTTGATTCTCCCGCACCCCCCAGGCGATCTGTCGGGGTTGTCGCAGGGTCCACAGCACTTTCAGATCATCCCGGTAGCCCTGCTCCATGGCCACCAGATGACTGTCGGCCATGGTCAGATCCAGCTCTCCTCTTGCCACCCGGTCCATCAATATTTCGGTGGACACGTTCTGACGCACTTCGATTTCCACGCTGATGCCGTCGTTCTGTAACGCGCGCAAGGTTTCCACGAAGGCGCTGCCGGCGGCCACTGTCACCGTTCGTCCGGCAAGCGCCGACAGATCCTCGAAGGGCGACGCAGAAGCCGCCCCGACGATTTGTTCGCGCACCTCCAGATAAGGCTCGGAGTAATGCCACCCCTTCCCGTGCCGCGCCGGCGTGACACTCATGGAAGCGGCGATCACATCCCCCTCCCCGTTTTCCAGAGCAGCCAGCATCCGCGTCGGGCTGTCACGCACTATCATGCTCAGACGCAGGTCATAACGCTGGGCGAAGTCGCGGATCAGGTCGTAGTCAAATCCCATCAGCTCGCCACGCCACATGAAGTAACTGGCCGGGTTGTTCGAGGTGATCACCCGCAGCACGCCGCTATTCAGGATAGCGGGCCAGTCACGCCGCTCATGGTCCTGTTGTGACGCCTTGATACGATGCGCGACGATGTAACGGTTCACCGCTTCACGCAGGTCCGGGTTGCTTTTGCGCACCGCCCAGGCAATCGCCCGGCGCGGCTGCACCACCGGCCCGGCGCGCAGCTGTGGATAATCAATGGACAAGGCCTTGAACAACGGCTCATCCATGATCACCGCATCATACTGGCCACGGATTATGCCGCGCAGCAACTCGTCCTCGGACAATTCTCCGCTGACTCTGTCCACTTCAACGTTGTCGTAGCGATGGGCCAGATTCTGAGCGGTTTCCAGATAGGCGGTGCCGCGCGGCGCGGCAATGGTGAGCGGCCCCAGGTCCGCCAGTGCCGTGCCGACCCGATCCGTCGGCAGCACCAATATTTCCCGCACCACGGCCAGAGGGGTGCAGAACGACAGCCGCTCGCGACGCCGGTCGGTACGACTGTAATGGGTAACGATCAGGTCCGCCTGCCCGGCGTTGAGCATCACCGACAATTCGGCGAAATCATCCGCGTACACCCATCGCGGCTTCAACCCCAATGATTCGGCCAGGGCCTCCGCTTCGCGACGGTATTCGCTGGTGGGCACACCCTCCCAGACGAATTCCTCCTCGGCATCGAAACGCGGTGCCAGCAGCCGCAATACGCCGTGCTCACGAATATCCGCCAGGTCACCAGTTTCGGTGTAATTGCGAAAAGGACCATCCGTGGAATCAGAACAAGCCGTCAACCCCAGCAAACAAAGCCACAGCCAAATCCATACGTGCCCTGCTCGGTGCATCCCACTCTCCCACCACCGTTCACCCCACCCAGGGATGTCTATCTACTCTTAAGCGAAGCAGTATCACCGATGCCGAGATACGAATCACACCACGCAGGGAAGATAACCAAGAATTTTACTTTTGGAGAATCGCCTAGGCCACCGGTACCGGGCGGGTGAGCTCGAGTAAAGGAATGCCCCTGCTCGGACGGTGAGAATAGTATTATTGAGTTTTACGATGTAAGGAAACAAAAAAGGGGCGCTTTCGCGCCCCTGAAGGTTCATCCAAAAGGACAAAGTTATGGATTAGAGATTGGGATCAACACCCACGCAGGCCCGATGCACCCGCATGCCACCGCCAAGGATATTCGACCCTACCAAGGCGCCATAACGGATCCCGATGCTATCGAACTCCAGAGTGTTATCCACTTCCGCGGACAGGAACCGCTCATCGCCCTGAATTAACAGCCCGAGAAGATCCAATTGCAGGACATCACCATCAACATTGGCAGAGCCCACCTCCAAGTCTCCCTTATAGAATCGAATCGAGCTGTTTTGCAGCAGATCCAGGCGCAAAATCGCTTCGGGTATGGAGATCACGAAACCGGCTCGATTGGTACCAACGATCGGCGTTGTTCCCACCACTTTCGCTTCCAGGCTACCCGCCACATTCAAGGGAATGCTCATGGTCGCGTAGGTGTCATCCTGGCCATCGATCATGTTGTCCAGATTCATCACGTTGCAGAGCAGACAAATCCCGCTTGCAGAATCCGCGGCCTGATAACCATCATCGGCCAGCAACGGCTGATAGTTGGACAGTTCACTACAGGTGAAGCCGTCGTCATCGCAAACATCACCGATACCGTCGCCGTCCGCATCCGCCTGATCCGCGTTGGGGATCAACGGGCAGTTGTCCACGTCATCAGGAATGCCGTCTTCATCGGTGTCGATGGGGTTATCCACCGGACAACCGTTATTGCTGGCGGGACCGGCTTCATCCGGGCAGTCGTCGTGACCGTTTTCCACACCGTCACCGTCGCGGTCATCGTCACAGACATCACCGAAACCATCCTGGTCCATATCCGCCTGGTCCGGATTGGGCACAATCGGGCAGTTGTCCTGCTCGTTCACAACCCCGTCCCCATCCTTGTCATCGGTGCAGGCATCGCCTACGCCATCACCGTCGGTGTCCAGTTGATCGTGGTTGGCCACGTAGGGGCAGTTGTCTTCCCCATTGGGAATGCCGTCGCCGTCGATGTCGTCATCGCAGGCGTCGCCGATGCCATCACCGTCGATGTCCGACTGGGTCGGGTTGGGCGTGTTCGGGCAGTTGTCCTCGCCGTCATCGAAGCCGTCACCGTCACTGTCGTTATCCGTGTCACAGGCATCACCCAGTCCATCGTTGTCGGTGTCCACCTGATCGGGGTTGTACTCCCAAGGACAGTTGTCCTGGTCGTTATCGTGTTCATCCCCGTCACGGTCATCGTCACAGACATCGCCGATGCCATCCTGGTCAATGTCGCCTTGCTCGTGGTTCGGCATGTTGGGACAGTTATCCTCATTATTGGGGATACCGTCATTATCGTCGTCCTGGACGTTGGGGGTGGGATCACCTCCTCCGCCGCCGCCGCCGCTGGCCTTACAGCCATACAGGCCGCCGAGGCCGAGCACGGCCACCAGCAACAACAGGCTGATCGTTTTCAAACGTGACATTTTAAGGTCCCTCCTATTACTACTCAGTCACATGGAATTCAACGCGGCGGTTCATAGCGCGACCGGACGCGGAGTCATTGTCGGCAATGGGCTGGCTTTCACCGTAGCCGCGAGCCGTAACTCGGCTACTGTCCACACCTTCGCGAACCAGGTAATTACGTACGGAATCGGCGCGGCGTTGAGACAGGCCTTCGTTATATTGGGCGGAGCCAACACTGTCGGTATGGCCGGCCACTTCCACGCGAATGTTGTTGTTTTCCGCGGTCAGCGAGCGGGCAATGCGTGATACCAGCGGACGGGAAGAGGCGGTGAGCTCAGCGGAATCGAACTCGAAGTTGATGTTGTTGAAGGTAACGGTCTGGTTCACCAGCAGACAGCCTTTGCCGTCCACCTTCGCGCCCGGCATGGTATCCGGACACTGATCCAGGTTATCCGGCACGCCATCGCCGTCGGAGTCGATCACCGGCTGCTGTACCGCCACCTGCTTGGTTTCCACCCGGGTTTTTTCCACCACCTTGGTGTAACCCATGGGCACTTCCAGACCCAGGGAATAGCGGTAATCACCGAAACCGCCGTCGCCGGCGGAGTCACCGGTACCGTCGAAATCGTTATACAGATAGCGGGCTTCGGCACGGACTTTCAGACCGTTATTGAACAGCGGCCCGGTCACCGCGCCCAGACCGGCGTTGGCGTGAAAATCCCAACCGTCATCATCGTCGATGTAGACATCGTTGTAGATCCCACCAACCGCCATCACCAGATAAGGGGTGAAGCCGGTCCGGTCTCCCAGAGTGAAGGACAGACCGGTGGTCACCGGATACTGGTAGAAGTCCTGTCCGTTTTTGATATTGGACTCAATACCATAAACGCCGGCCTCGGATTCCCACCAAACGTGATCGTGCAACTTGCGGCCATAGAAGATGGTACCGCCCGCCCCGCGGTCACCGGCCTGCCAGTCGTCCTCGACATCGATATAATGCGCCATGCCACCGATGTATTGATTGGGTTTTGCCTGTTCCACGTACTCGCGTTCCTGAGCCACAGCCACATGGCTGGCAAGCGCTACAGCCATACCTAGCGTGGACAGCTTCCAGATTGCTCTCATCGTCTTTCCCCCTCGGGTGTCAACGGGTTACAGTGCAATCATTGGAATAACTGTGGGCTTTAAAAAAAACAGGGATCCGGTGAAAACCGGTTGGAATAGTGTTGAGAGTTTCTCTGATCCATTTCACAACACCACGAAATCGTATCGGTTTGTGTCGTTATGTACGCTGCCCGCCCGATCGATTGCCTTAAAAGTAAGTTGCGAGTATATTTTGGACCTTCGTGCCAAAAAAATGATAATTACGCCGATGCGGTTTCATCACCTTCCCGCGCCATGACACTCCGCCTTTTGCGCCGCCTTTTCACCTGGCCCCGGCTATTACTGCTGGTGCTGCTGATCGCTATCGGTGGGCTGCTGCACGCTGCCTGGCCATTTCTGTTCTATCCCACCACCACCTTGAGCTTTGACATCCCGGCACCGAGGCCCGCCACCATCCAGAACGGCAACCTGGCCGGCGTGGCCGAAGTGGACATCACCCCGGCCATCGGCCTGCCCAAGTTCGGCTATTCCGCCTGGGCCCGCGGCGCCAATGGCTTCCGCACCCGCCTGAAAGCCCGGGCCTTCTATCTGCATGGCGCCGGTCAGACGCCCATGGCCCTGGTGCAACTGGACCTGGGGGCCGGTTCGCTGCCGCTCCAGTACGCGGTGGCGGAACGGATCGCCACCACCACCGACATTCCCGCCCACGCCCTCAGTCTGCTGGTCACTCATACCCATTCCGGGCCCGGCCAATACCTGGGCAGTGACTTCTACAATGTGTTTGGCAGTCAAAGCCCCGGCTTTGACCCGGTGCTGTTCGACTTTCTCGCCGAGCGCATCAGCCAGGCGGTAATCGAGGCCTATCGCGCGCGCCGGCCGGCCCGTTTCGCCAGCGGGCAAAGCGAGGTGTGGGGACTGACCCGCAATCGCTCCCTGGGGGCCTGGGCCCGCAATCACCGGCTCCCGGAACAACAATGGACCGAAGAACGGGCATTGGAGGCGGTAAACCCGCGCATGAGCCAGCTGCGTATCGACCTGATGGCCGATGATGGCCGCTATTATCCGGCCGGCGCCCTGACTCTGTTCTCCATCCACGGCACCGCCATCCCCGCCTTTACCCGTCCCTACCATGCCGACGTCTGGCACTGGCTGGCGCAAGGCATCGAACCCGCCGGGAAGCCGTTGCCCTGGCGCTTCGTGCACGGCACCGTCCAGGCCACCCACGGCGACAACAATCCCGCCTGGACGGCGGGGTTGCGCGGTGACCGCGAGGCACGCCGAATCGGCACCGCCCTGGGGGGGCAGGCCAACGCCCTGTTCCAACGCCTGGGCAATGAGCTGCGGGACGACCTGCACACCGCGGTGGCGAGCCGGGAACTGGACCTGCTCACGCTCGACGAAGAGCAGCGCCACGGCCTGTGTGAGCGCCCGGTCGTCGGCGCCGCCGTGGCCGGTGCCGCCAACGGCGATGAAGTGTTTCCGATTTCCTATTTGCCCTACCTGAAGGAAGGTTGGCCGCGCACCGTATTCACCGATGGCTGCCAGGGCGTGAAGCAATGGATGCTGTCCAAGCTGCAACTGGCTCTGGCACCGGCCCGCTACCCTCACCGGGCCCTGTTCCAGGTGCTGCGAGTCAACGATCTGGTGCTGGTGGCCCTGCCCTGGGAAATCACCCTGGAAAGTGGCAACCGGATCCGCGCCGCGGTCAGCGCGACACTGCCGGATCCGGACTGGAGCGTGGTGATCAGCAGCCTGGCCAACGGCTACTTTGGCTACGCCACCACGGAAGAGGAATACGGAGCCCAGTATTACGAGGGCGGGCACACGCTTTACGGTCCCCACACCGTGGATTTCCTCAGTGCCCAAAGCGCCCGGCTCAGCGACGACCTGTTCCAGAAAGGCAATCAGAATCAGCATCCGGGCCACGCCACGTTCGTACTGCGCAGTCATCGTTACTGGCCCGAGCCACCGCCTGAGCGCACCTGGTCCCGGCAATGGCAGGGCGAGGCCCGTTATAGCGAGGGCGACACCACTCATGAGCCCTACTGGCGCTGGCGTTTTCGCGGTGAACCCGCGGCGGCGCTGCCACTGCACCAGCCGCTGATGGCGGTGGTGGATGAGGCCAGCGGCAAGGTGTTGGTGGACGACGACAGCGGCGACCTGCAGCTGTTGCTGGTGGAGGATCAGGGCCTGGGCGGCGCGCTCTATGAAGTGCGCTGGTACACGCCGCCCAAACCCGGCCATTCCGGTGACAGAGCCCTTCACATTCTCGCCGGTGCGGCGCCACGTCTGGTGTCCCCGATCTTCTGAAGCGGCTACACTGACGTTATCTTGATACGCGCCCATAGGAGAGTGTTCGGTGAGTTTCCCTCGGTCCCGATTGTCACGTTTTCTCTTCCACGCCCGGCGCTGGATCGCCGCACCCACCGCCGCGCTGATCCTGACCGGTTGCGCCAGCACCACCGAAATCACCACCCGCCACAGCAATAACGAAGGCGCCTCCCCGGCGCGTTCGTTGCTGCTGGTGGCACAAAGCCCGGAACCGGCCACCCGCCGCGTCTGGGAAGAAGTGTGCCAGCCGATTTTCCAAAGCAATGCCCTGGCCGTGCATCTGGCCCATCAGGTGCGACCGGTGTGGTATGAAGACGGCGGCAAACAGGCCTTGTTGCGCTGGCTGCGCGATCAACCCTACGACCGTGCCCTGGTCGTCGATCTGACGGCTCTGTTGCTGTCGCCGCCGCGCATGACCGAGTCCCGGGATCTCAATCCGATGAACAGTGACATGCGCCAGGAACCCACCTGGCAGATTGGTATCGGCGGCAAACTGGAAAAGTCCAAGGAGCCGGACGCGGAACAAAGTTATGAAGCGGAATTTTTCGACAAAAGCGGCCGCCCTTTGTGGACCGGCGTGGCGCGCACCCATGAAGCCAATAACCGTAAAGCCATCGCACGCAGTCAGTGCCGCGCTCTGCATGAGGTATTGACGGATCGCGGCCTGATCCCCAAATAAGCGTTGGAGCCGGTCCGCCACGAAGATGCCAACGAGAAGATGCGAACGCGACGATGCGAATGAGGAGTCCCGCAATGAGCGCAGTCATTCCCGGAACCAGTCTGGCCCTGCACCCGGAACGCTTCCCCGATCCCGCCGATGATCTGCCACGGGATCAGGACCCGGGTCGCGCGATCCTCGCCGGCGGCTGTTTCTGGTGCACCGAAGCGGTGTTTTTGCAATTGGACGGGGTTAATTCGGTGATCTCCGGCTACGCCGGTGGCGACGCCGAACACGCCAACTACGAAGCGGTTTGCACCGGCCGCACCGGCCACGCCGAAGCCATCGAAATCCGCTACGACCCGGCCGTGATCCGTTACGGCGAATTACTCAAACTGTTCTTTGCCGTGGCCCATGACCCCACGCAAAAGGACCGGCAGGGCAACGACCGCGGCCCGCAATACCGCTCCGCCATCTTTTATCAAAGCGAGCCGGAGCGTCAGGCCGCCGCCGCTTATATCCACCAACTCAACCAGGCCGGCGCCTTCATCGCGCCCATTGTCACCACCCTGGAGCCGCTGGACATGTTCTACCCGGCGGAGGACTACCACCAGGATTTCGCACGGCGTCACCCCACCCAGCCGTACATCACCCACGTGGCGCACCCGAAAGTGGAGAAACTGCGGACGGCCTTTCCCGACACCCTCAAAACCCCGGAGGCGGACTGAACATCATGAGTGAGCATTTGTCCCCCAGCGGCCACGATCTGACACCGCTGACTGATCAGGAAAAACAGCAACGAGCCGCCGCTCTCACCCCGGAAGAACAGCGCATCCTGCTCAATCAGGGCACCGAGCCACCGTTCTGCGGCGGGCTGCTGGACAACAAGGAAGACGGCGTCTACCACTGCAAGCTGTGTGACCTGCCGCTGTTCCACTCCGCCACCAAATTCGAATCCGGCACCGGCTGGCCGAGTTTTTATCAACCGGTGGACGACACCCATATCCGCCGCCTGGAAGACCACAGCCACGGCATGATCCGCACCGAGATCCGCTGCGCCCGCTGCGACGGTCACCTGGGACATGTGTTCCCCGATGGCCCGCCTCCCACCGGCGAGCGGCACTGCCTCAACTCGGCGTCATTGGTGTTCAAAGTCGGATAGAAAAAAATCGCGGCTCACGAGCCGCGCCCCTCTATGTTTAGTTTTTCTATGCCCCCCGCCTTAGAAAAACCCGTTTGTCTCCAAACGGACACTGCCCCAATATGGAACACGGCCTGATCAACCGGCCCGCGGTCGAATAACCCGCAGTTCAATAAAAAGGAGTCCGTTGTGCCCACGCCAACCCCGACGCCACCTTCCCGCCTTTTTCCCGGCTGGTATGTGGTCGCTGGTGCTTTCGCCGTTACCTTCCTCGGCTTCGGCAGTGCCTATACCTTCAGTGCTTTCGTCGACTCGCTGCAAACCGATTTCGAGGCCTCGCGCGGCTCCGTGTCCCTGGTCTTTTCCCTGGCCGGTTTTCTCTATTTCGCCCTGGGCGTCATCAGCGGCCCCCTTGCCGACCGCTGGGGCTCGCGAACCATGGCGATTATCGGCATGTTGTTCACCGGCGCCGGCTTGATGCTGGCCGGTCTGGCCCGCAACCTGATGGAGGTGTATCTGGCCTACGGGCTCGGTGTCGGACTTGGTATCGGCTTTTCCTATGTGCCGGCGGTGGGCGCGGTACAGCGCTGGTTCTCCCGGCGCCGGGGCTTCGCTTCCGGGCTGGCGGTGAGCGGCATCGGCGTCGGCACCCTGTTCATGCCGCCCATCGCCGCGCTGCTGATCGAGGCCTTGGGCTGGCGTCAGAGCTACCTGCTGATCGGCGCCGTCACTCTGGTGCTCGGTCTGGTCCTGTCGCTGCTGATCCAGAACGACCCGCGTGACCGCGGACTCTATCCCGATGGCGACCCGGCCCCGCCGCCGGGCACCGTCTCCGACGGCATGCAGGTCGGCGAGGCGATCCGCTCGAAACGGTTCCTATTGCTGTACGCGGCGGGGCTGATTGCTTCCTTCGGCTTGTTCGTGCCGTTCGTGCACCTGGTGCCGTATGCCCGCGATCATGGTATCGATTCCGCATCCGCCGCCCTGCTGCTCGGTGCCGTCGGCGTCGGCAGCACCGCCGGCCGTTTTCTGCTGGGCAGCCTGGCGGACAAATGGGGCCGTCAGGTCACCCTGATGGCCATGTTCATGGGCATGGCACTGTCCCTCCTGATCTGGCTGTTTTCCCGGGACTTCTGGGGACTGTCGTTATTCGGCTTCGTGTTCGGCGTGTTCTATGGCGGCTTCGTGGCCCTGATACCGGCTCTGGCCATGGATTATTTCGGCGGCCGCCACATCAGCAGTATTATCGGCGTGCTGTACACCAGCGTCGCTCTGGGCACCCTGATCGGCCCCACCGCCGCCGGCTACATCTTCGACCTGAGCCACAGCTACACGGTGCCCATCCTTGCCAGTATCGCCACCAATATCCTTGCCGCCGCGATTATGACCCGGATCCCGAAAGTGCGATCCGTACCGTCCTGTTCAACACCTGCTTTGGAAAAAGAAACATGAGCAACAACCAGAACGACCAGATCAGCCAACGCCAAGCCGGCTTCCTGCCTGGCTACATGGGACTGGAATGGGACACCGCCGAGCCCGGCCTGATACGCGGGCACTTCACCGTGGCCCGCCACCACCTGGCCCCCAACGGCTATCTGCATGCCGCCTCGGTGATCGCCCTGGCTGACTCCGCCTGCGGTTTCGGCTGCCAGACCTCGCTACCGGAAGGCGCCGTCAGCTTCACCACCGTGGAATTGAAAAGCAACTTCATCGGCACCGCCCGCGAAGGCGTGGTGACCTGCGAAGCCAAGGCGGCCCACCTTGGCCGCACCACGCAATTGTGGGACGCGGAAGTGCGTCACCAGGACAGCGGCAAGGTCATCGCGCTGTTCCGCTGCACGCAGATGGTGCTTTACCCGAAAGGCTGAATCGTCTTTCCCCCCAATCGCAACTCGTCACCCACTTGCCTACACGCACCGTATTCGCTGCCAAGGCAGCTTCCCACAGCGACTTCGTAGCCTTCTGTGGGAAGCTGCCTTGGCAGCGAATACAGTGTGAATTCATACCTCCAAGACCAATAGACGCCCCCCCTTCCAAGGCGATTTTTACGCCTTTTTTATGCTCCTTCCGTTTTCTCTGAATCGATTTTTTACGCCGCCTGCTCCTACCCTTCTCTCCATCTTCCATCAGCGATATCAAGGATCCGTTCCATGTTGTTACTCATCGTTCTGGGGGTAGCCGCGTATCTGTTGGCCGCCCTGCTTTGGCCGGAGAAATTCTGATCATGATACTGCTCGGCATCGTCATCATCGCCGCTCTGCTCGGCTTGTGTTTCGCCTTTCTGGAATTGGAGAAACGGCTATGAAAGAGGTGGCTCTCATCTACCTCGTCACCCTCGGCCTGGCCTGGCCTCTGGGCCGTTACCTGAGCTGGCTTTTCGGCGAACGGTCCGTGTCAGGCGGAATCGCCACGGTGGAAAACGGGCTGTTGCGTCTGGCCGGCATCAACCCGAACGCCGACATGTCCTGGAGCGATTACGCGCGCGTGCTGCTCAAGCTGCATTTGCTTCTGGCGATCGTTATTTTTCTTGTTCTCACCCTGCAGCAATGGCTGCCCTTGAATCCTGATCACATTCCCAACATGTCCTGGGATCTGGCGCTGCACACGGTGATTTCCTTCCTCACCAACACCAATCAGCAACACTATTCCGGGCAGGCGCAGTTGTCCTATTTCGCCCATACGCTCGGCATCGTGACCTTGCAAGTGGTAACACCGGCGGCGGGTCTGGCGACCCTGGTGGCAATCCTGCGTACCTTGTTCAGCAAAGCCCCATCCGGGGAAACCGTGTCCGTGGGCAACTTCCATCGCGACCTGCTGCGGTCGGTGCTGTGGGTGATGCTGCCATTGTCGCTGATCGCCTCCCTGCTGCTCGCCAGCCAGGGCGTGCCCAGCACTTACCAGGGCGCCGCCGAGGTCAGCACCCTGCAGGACGGTGCCACGCAAACCGTGCCGCTGGGTCCGGTGGCAGCCATGGTGGCGATCAAACAGCTCGGCACCAACGGCGGCGGCTGGTTTGGTCCCAACAGTTCAGTACCACTGGAGAACCCCACGTTCTTTTCCAACCTGGTGGAAACCACCGCGTTGATGCTGATCCCCATGGCCCTGGTCTTCATGCTCGGCTTCATGGCCCGGCGGCGCCGGCTCGGCTGGTGCGTGGCGGCGGTGATGTTCGCTCTGTCCTTGGTGTCCACTTCGCTCAACGTATTTTCCGAGCGCCAGCCCAATGCGGCGGTGGCCGCCGCCGGCATCCAGGGGCCCAACATGGAAGGCAAGGAAGTGCGCTTCGGCACCGACCTCACCGCGCTTTGGGGCAGTTGGACCACGCAGACCTCCAACGGCTCGGTGAACGGTATGCACGATTCCTTTAATCCGCTGGGTGGCATGAGCGAGCTGATGAACATGTTCCTCAACGTCACCTTCGGCGGTATCGGCGTTGGCCTGATCGGTTATCTGCTGTTCATGTTCGTGGCCGCGTTCATCGGCTCCCTGATGATTGGCCGGGCGCCGTCGTTTCTCGGGCGGCCGCTGGAAACCCGGGAAATGAAGCTCGCCAGCCTGGCCCTGCTGTTGCAGCCAATCCTGATTCTCGGCCTCACCGCGGTGACCCTGGCCGTGCCCGGTTGGGCCGGCACCAGCAATCCCGGTCCCCATGGCCTCAGCCAGGTGCTTTACGAATACACCAGCGCCTTCGCCAACAACGGCTCCGGCTTCGAAGGACTGGGCGATGACAGCGTCTGGTGGAATCTGAGCTGCGCCCTGGCATTGGTGGGCGGCCGTTTCATTCCCATGCTGGCACCGCTGGCCATCGCCGCTTCCCTGGCGAGCAAACGTCCCAGCGCGCAAAGCCGGGGAACGCTGAATGTGGATACCCCCACCTTCGCCGTGCTCACCCTCGGCGTCATCGTACTGTTCGCCCTGCTGAGCTTTTTACCCGCGCTGGTGCTCGGCCCCATCGCCGAAGCGCTTTAAGGAGTTGTCATCATGAGTTCCCGTTCTCTGCTGACCGGCATTAAGCCTTTCCCGCTGTTTCTGGAATCCTGTAAACGCCTGGCACCGTGGGCATTGGCGCGTAACCCGGTGATGATGGTGGTTGCCATCGGCACGATAATCACTTTCGTATTCGCCCTGTTGCACTACAGCCAGGGGTTGCCCTGGCGTTTGGAGATGGTGCTATTCCTGATTCTGCTGGCCACCGTGCTGTTCGCCAACGACGCCGAAGCCCTGGCCGAATCCCGTGGGCGCGCCCACGCCAACAGCCTGCGTGAGACTCGGAAAAACCTCACCGCCCGGCTCCGCAATGCCAATGGCGGTGTCGACGAAATCAGTGCTGATGCACTGCGCCGGGGCGACCTGATCGAGGTGGAAGCGGGGGAGCTGATTCCCGCCGACGGTGACATCGTCGAGGGCGCCGCCACCATCAATGAGTCCGCCATCACCGGCGAGTCCGCCCCGGTTCTGCGCGAGGCCGGCACCGATAATAGTGGTGTCAGCGCTGGCACCAAGGTGCTCACCGACCGCATCGTAATCAAGGTCAGCAATGACCCTGGTGACTCGCTGCTGGATCGCATGATCGCTCTGGTGGAAAGCGCCAAGCGTCAACGCACCCCCAATGAGCTGGCACTATCGGTGCTGCTGGCGGCGATGACACTGATCTTTCTCGTGGTGGTCACCGCCCTGGTGCCGATGGGCGATTTTCTCGGCGCGCCGCTGAGCGTGCCGTTACTGGTGGCGTTGCTGGTCTGCCTGATCCCCACCACCATCGGCGGCTTGTTACCGGCCATCGGCATCGCCGGCATGGAACGCGCCCTGCGCGCCAACCTGGTGGCCAAGTCCGGCAAGGCGGTGGAAGTGGCCGGCAGCATCGACACCCTATTGCTGGACAAGACCGGCACCATCACCCTGGGCGATCGTCGCGCCACCGCGTTTCTGCCCCTGCCCGGCGTTGAACAAAGCGCGCTGAGGGAGGCCGCCTGCCTGGCTTCGTTCGCCGACCCCACCCCGGAAGGCCGCTCGATTCTCACTCTGGCCCTGGACCAGGGCACCACGGTGGCCGCCAACGAACACGCCGACTTCATCGAATTCTCCGCCCATACCCGGCTGTCCGGCGCCGACCTGCCGGAAGGGCGGCAAGTGCGCAAGGGGGCCACCGACGCCATTCGCCGCTTCGTCGAGGAACAGGGCGGCCACTACCCGGACACCACCGATGGTCTGGTGGAACAAGTCGCGAGCAAAGGCGCCACGCCGCTGGTGGTGGCGGAAAACCGGCAAGTGCTCGGCGTCATCGCATTGTCGGATGTGATCAAGCCGGGCATCCGGGAACGTTTCGCCCGGCTGCGCGAAGCCGGTGTTCGCACCGTCATGATCACCGGCGACAACCCGCTCACCGCCGCCGCCATCGGCGCCGAGGCCGGGGTCGATGACGTGGTGGCCGAGGCCACACCGGAACGCAAACTGGCACTGATCCGCGAAGAACAAAGCAAAGGCAGACTGGTGGCGATGATGGGCGACGGCACCAACGATGCCCCCGCCCTGGCCCAGGCGGATCTTGGTCTGGCCATGAACTCCGGCACCCAGGCCGCCAAGGAAGCCGGCAACATCGTGGACCTGGATTCCGATCCCGGCAAATTGCTGGAGGTGGTGGAGATCGGCAAGCAGTTGCTGATCACCCGTGGCGCTCTGACCACCTTCTCCCTGGCCAACGACGTCGCCAAGTACTTCGTCATTCTGCCGGCCCTGTTCGTGGTGGCGCTGCCCAGCCTGGGCGTACTGAATCTGCTCGGACTGCACAGCCCGGACAGTGCCATTCTCTCGGCGGTATTGTTCAACGCCCTGGTCATTCCGGCGCTGATTCCGTTCGCCCTGCGTGGTGTCCAGGTGCGTCCCGGCAGCGCCGACGCCACCCTGCGCCGCAATCTCCTGATCTTTGGCCTTGGCGGTCTGTTGCTGCCCTTTCCCGCGATAAAACTCATCGACCTGGCTCTGGCCTGGATGCTCTAGGAGTCCAACTATGAATTCCCGAACTTTGACCACCACGTCCTGGTTCTCTGTCCTGCGCCTGGCAATAGTGTTGATGCTGCTGTGCGGCGGCCTGTATCCGCTGATCAGTACACAACTGGGGCAAGCGCTGTTCCCCGAACAGGCCCACGGCAGTCTGGTCTATCTGCATGGCGAGGCGGTGGGATCGCGGCTGGCGGCTCAGTCCTTCAGCGAGCCGCGCTATTTCCATAGCCGCCCATCCGCCGCCGACTACGATCCCACCGGGGTGTCCGGCTCCAATCTGGCGCCGAGCAACCCGGAACTGCGCCAGCGAGTAGCGCGGGACGCCGCCGCCCTGTCCCATCAGGAAAACGTTCCCGTTGAAAAACTGCCGGTGGATCTGGTTACCGCCTCCGGCTCCGGCATCGATCCGCACATCAGCCCCGCCGCCGCCGAACTGCAGGCCCCCCGCGTGGCGGCGGCTCGCGGTTTACCCATGGATCAGGTCAGGCGGATCATCGCCGAAAACACTCAAGCGCCTTTCCTCGGCGTGTTCGGCCCCACCTACGTCAACGTCCTCACCCTCAATGTGGCACTGGATCAAGCAGAGAGAATAAACCCATGAAAACTCAATACTCGCTGTTCATTCTCCCTGCTCTTTTTATCTCGGCGGTACCGGCCGGCCTGGAAAGCCAGCACTCTTCCGGTGGCTATGCCGGCGCCTGGTTCTCCACCATCGACGACGGTGACGACGCCGGTTATGAAATGGACCTGACCGCGGGCCACCGCTTCCAGGCCGGGCCGCTGCCGGTGGATGCCGGCCTAATCTACTACGCTTACCCGCTGGCGGAACAAAGCAGCGATGTCGGCGAAGGGTTTATCACCTTGGGGCCGGACCTTCTGCAAATACGCTATGCTGTTACCTTGTGGAAGGAGAACCACGACGGCGACACTCACGATCAGTACGTGGCGCTGGGCGGCGACTATCCGCTCAGCGATGATTACGGCGTTTCCTGGACGGTGGGCCATGTGGAAGACGCCACCGACCAGGACGGCAGTTACCAACACGTGGCACTGGCGCTGAGCCGCGACCTGATCGACCGTGGCGCTCTCAGCCTCGGCGTCGAGAGCAATAACGCCGACGATGATCGCCATCGCAACCGGCCCCGACTGGTGCTCAGTTGGCAATGGAGCCTATGAAAGACCCGACAACACCGGATCCGGACGCCCTGCTGGCGGTCAACGACGACACTGGCCGGGGGCGTCTGAAGATTTTCATTGGCGCCGCCCCGGGGGTCGGCAAGACCTACGCCATGCTACAAGCGGCGCGGGAACTGGCCCGCCAGGGCCAGCCGGTACTGTTGGGCGTGATCGAATCCCATGGCCGCGGCGAAACCGAGGCGCTGTGCGCCAACCTTCCGCGCCTGCCTTTGCGTCCGATCCAGTATCGGGGGCACAGCTTTCATGAGTTCGATCTGCAGGAGGCGCTGCAACAACGCCCTTCTCTGATTCTGGTGGACGAACTCGCTCACCGGAACATTCCCGGCAGTCTCCATCCACGCCGCTATCAGGACATTGAAGATCTGCTTGCTGCTGGCATCGACGTGTGGACCACGGTCAACGTCCAGCACCTGGAAAGCCTCAACGATCACATCGCCCGTATCACTGGCGTGCGCATGCGCGAAACCGTGCCCGACGCCCTGGTTCAATCGGCCCGCGATCTGATCCTGGTGGATCTGCCGCCGGATCAACTGCTGGAACGGCTGCGCCAGGGCAAGGTGTATGTCCCGGAGCAGGCCCGCGCGGCCATGGACCACTTTTTCAACCGGAGCAATCTGACCGCCCTGCGCGAGCTCGCGCTGCAAACCGTGGCCAATCGTATCGACCACGACGTGTTCACCTCCATGGCCAGCCAGGGCGTCGATGGTCCCTGGCCGGTACGTCCGCGTCTGCTGGTATTGGTGGACGGGCGCGGCAATGACAAAGCGGTGGTGCGCGCCGCCGCGCGCATGGCGCAACGGCGCCGGGCACCCTGGACCACTCTTTGGGTGGACACCGGCCAAGCGCCGCCCGATACGCAAAAGCAGAACCTGGCAGCGGTATTCCGACTCACCGAGCAATTGGGCGGCGACACCGTCACCCTGCACGGCCACGATGTGGTCGGCATGGCCCTGGACCATGCCCGCCACCACAACGTCACCGGCATTGTCTTCGGCCGCAGCCGCCACCGTCCGCTGGCTGGCTTGTTCGGTCGTACCTTGAGTCAGAAACTGATGCGCCGGGGCCAGGATTTCGAGCTGACCTGCATCGCCAGCGCACCGCCGCACCACCGTCGGCGCTGGCGTGCGCCGGGCTGGCCGCCGGCACGGCAACTGTGGCTGGCGCTGTCGGTGGTGGCGGCGAGCGTGCTGGCCGCCGCGGTGGCGGACCATTTCCTGGCGTTGCCGAACCTGTCGCTGATCTTTCTTACCGGCGTCCTGCTGGTGGCCAGCCGCACCGGCATGCGCGCCGCCACTTTCGCCGCCGTGCTCAGCCTGCTCACCTATAATTTTTTCTTCACCGAGCCGTTTTTCAGTCTGGCGATGTACCACACCCAGGATATTCTCACCGTGGCGTTCTTCCTGGTCATCGCCCTGGTCACCGGTCGGTTGGCCAGCCGATTGCGCAATCAGGTGGTGAACCTGCGCCGCGTTGGCGACCACAACCGCTCACTGCTGCGACTGAGCCGGAAGCTGGGCGGAGCCACCGGTATTCAGGACGTTCAACGGGAGGCCGGAGAGTACCTGAGCCGGGAGTTCGCCACCGTGGTCAAAGTGGTGCCGTCCCAGGACCTGGATCAGGACAAGGGGCTCACCGGATCATTGCGCACCGCCGCCCAATGGGCTCTGGAAAGCGGCAAACAAGCCGGACGTGGCACCGATACTCTGGGCGATCTGCCACAACGTATCTTTCCACTGCGTTTCCGCGACCAAAGCCTTGGTGTGCTGCTGCTCAGCGCGGACAAGCTGGAAGGGCTCGACACCGCTGTGCTCAGCCATATGGAAACACTGGCCAACCAGGTCGCCCTGGCCCTGTGGCGGGTTCAACTCAGTGCCACCCTGGAAGCCTCCCGCGTCGCCGAGGAAACCGAGCGCCTGCGCTCGGCCCTGCTCTCCTCCATCTCCCACGACCTGCGTACCCCGCTGTCTTCCATGATCGGCGCCGCCAGCAGCCTGCGCGATCAGGCCTCACTGCTCAGTGAAGAACATCGACGGGAACTGCTCGACGCCATCCTCAACGAGGGGCACCGGCTGAACAGCTATATCCAGAATCTGCTGGATATGACCCGGCTCGGCCACGGCACCCTGAAACTGGCACGGGACTGGATCGCGCCGGCGGATCTGATCGCCGCCGCACTGAAACGCACCGCACCGCTTACCGCCAATCTGACACTCCATCGTCAGGTGGAAGCGGACCTGCCGCTGTTGTTCGTACACCCCGCGCTCATCGAGCAGGCCCTGGTGAACTTGATCGAGAACGCCGCCAAATTCTCCCCCACCGGCGGCGAAATCACCCTTGTCGCCCGGGCCGACACTGACCGCATCGTGGTCGAAATCAGCGATCAGGGCCCCGGCATTCCAGAGGATCAACGAGAGAAAGTCTTCGACATGTTCTTCACCGGCGGCGACGGCGATCGGGGGCCCTACGGCAGCGGCCTGGGCCTCGCCATTTGCCGGGGCATGGTCGGCGCCCATGGCGGTACCATCGAGGCCCTGCCGCCCGTCAACGGTAGCGGTGCGCACATCGTGATAACCTTGCCCTTGATGGAACAACAGCCCGATGGACCGAACCATGTCTAGTCCCGCCGCCGGCGGCATTCTGATCATCGACGACGAAGTGCAAATCCGTCGCTTTCTGCGCATCAGCCTGCAAACCGAAGGCTATCAGGTCAACGAAGCCGCCACCGGCGGCGACGGCCTGGCCCTGGCCGAAACCAGCCAGCCCGCGCTGATCGTACTGGACCTGGGCCTGCCCGATCTCGATGGGCAGGATGTGCTTGGCAGGATCAGGGCCTTCAGCAACGTGCCGGTGATCATTCTTTCAGTCCGCGATGACGAAGGCGAAAAAGTGCGCGCCCTGGATCTCGGCGCCAACGACTATGTCACCAAGCCCTTCGGCGTTCAGGAATTCCTTGCCCGGGTGCGCCGGCACCTCGGTCACGTCAACGACGCCGGCGTCGTCCGCAACGAGTACGACGACGGCCACCTGCGCTTCGACCTCGCCCGGCACCAGGTGGAACTGGCCGGTGAACCGGTCAAACTCACCCCCAAAGAATTCAACGTCCTCGGTATCCTGATCCGCAACGCCGACCGGGTCATTACTCAACAACAGCTGCTGCGCCAAGTGTGGGGAGAGAGTCACCAGCACGACAGCCATTACCTGCGTATCCTTATTGGCCGCCTGCGCCATAAACTGGGAGACGACCCGGTGGCCCCGACTTATCTCCACACCGAACCTGGCGTTGGTTACCGCTTTGAGACCCGCGTCAGCTGACCCCCACCCTTGCCTCCACTCCCATTCCTGCTAAACTACCGCGCCGTTACAGGTCCATGCCGGAATAGCTCAGTCGGTAGAGCAACTGATTCGTAATCAGTAGGTCGGAGGTTCGATTCCTCTTTCCGGCACCAGATTATAAAGGCGGTCATTTTCCAATGTGGGAGTGATGGCCTTTTAGGCGGACACGATGATCAACCCTCACGCCCATCGCCTGCCAACGCTCTCTGCATACAAGACAGTTTGAGGCTGGTTTCCCCATATTCCTGCTCAGGTACCGAATCCGCCACCAGCCCGCAACCGGCGAACAGGTGGCATTCCCGGCCACTGATCAGGGCCGAGCGTAACGCGACCACGAAGTCGCCATTGCCGGCGCCGTCAATCCAGCCCAGAGGCCCCGCGTACCAGCCGCGGTCAAAGCCCTCGTGGACGCGAATACAGGCCAGGGCCTCGTGTTTCGGATAACCGGCCACGGCGGGGGTCGGCTGCATGGCCTCCACCAGTTCGAGAACTCCGGCGCCAGCGGCGACACGGCCCTCGATCCGGGTGCTCAAATGCTGCATCACCGGCAGGCGATGCAGCACCGGCTCCGGAGACACCCGCAACTCGTCGAGTAGCGGCCGCAGTGCATCACGGATGGCCTGGACCACCCATTCATGCTCGTGCCGGTCCTTGGCCGAGGCCAGCAGCTGTTCCCCCAGACGCTGGTCGGCCTCCGGGTCGCTTCCCCGTCGTACCGTGCCCGCCAGGGCGTGGGTCTCCACCCTGCCGTCATTCACGGAAACCAGACGTTCCGGTGTCGCCCCTAAAAAGCACAGACCGCCATGACGGACGGCGAAGAGATGGGAGTGCGAGTCCGTGTCACGCAAGCGGCGCAGCACCGTGGCCGCGGACAACCGCTCCGAGTAGGTCTGGTGCAGATGGCGCGCCAACACCACTTTGTTCATCCGGCCCGCCCGGATCGCGGCGATCAACGTTTCCGCCTTCGCCTGCCATTGCCGCGCGCCGATCCCTTGCTCCCGTATCAACGTCGGCGCCGGTGGGGACGACAACGCCGCCCGTTCACCAAGCAGGAGCGTCTCGATATCACGCCGATAGCGATGGCCTTCGACCACCGGGTCGTCGTCCTGCCGCACCAGCTTATGGCAGATCAAACGACTTTCCCGCGCCGTGCACTCCAGCAACAGACGCGGCACCGTCAGGCAAGCGTCGGGGAATCGTCTCCAGGGCCAGTGCCGGTCCGCCGCCTGGTCGAAACGCAGCCCACCGATGGCCCGGGCCCCCGACGTGCCTTCAATGACCGCTTCGTCATTGAGCCGCCGCCAGCGCCGCTGCAGCCCCGCCAAACCGGAATCGGCATCGGGCACGCATTCCAGCGCGCGGCCAATCCCCAGCAACACAAGTTCCGGTTCCCGGGTTTCCCAGTAAAGGCAGTCACCGCCCATGGTTTCCAACCGCTGGTACAACGCCATCGGGTCCGCGCCGGACCAGGGAAAAGCCAACACCGCCAGTACCGGCCGGCCGGATTGCCGGGCCTGTTTTCGCGCCTTGGCGAACACGGATTCAAAATCTCCCACCCGTGTCATCATATTCATGCTTGTCCTCTCCGTGACCGCCAGTACTCCACCTGGCGAGCGATGAACCAGGGAATCAGGTGTTCAAACAAGGATTCGACGAAATCGCTATCGAGTCCGTTTTCTTTTGCCCAGCGGCGACGCGCTTCCAACATCGACGCTACCCGGTCCGGCGCGGGGATGCTTTGTTCATTCGGTTTGAACCGTGACGCGGCCAATACGTAACCCATCCGTTTGCCCAGAAGCGTCACCATTTCATGATCCAGCGTATCGATGGCGTGGCGGATATCGGCAAGGCCGGTGCACTCGTCAGGTCGTAACATACCTTCTCCCTCCTTGGCTGATCGGAAAATCCAGGCGTTGCAGCACTCTGTCGACCAGGTCCGGGTACTGCTCGCGCAGATAGAAGTGGCCGCCGTGAAACGGCAAGATCCCCAGTGTCCAGGGCGTGACGTCCTGCCAGGCCCGCACCTCGTCCTCGTTGATCTCAGCGTCATCAAGGGGAAAACAGACGTCCACGGGCACGCCAACCGATTCGGGACAGTCGCGCGTGTATCGTTCGATCAGCCGGTAATCGTTGCGCAGCATGGGCATGAACAACTCCCGCATGGCCGGTTCATCAAGCGGCGTGCGGCCACCGGAAAGACGTCTTATGTCCTCCAGCAATGCCGCGTCCCCCTGTTGATGGAGCGCGCTGTCACGTTGCCGGTGAGGCGCGGGATGGGCGGACACCACCAGACGGCTCAGTGACAGCTTCCGGCGTCGCAGCCGCAGCGCCACCTCATAGGCCAGAGCAGCACCCAGACTGTGCCCGAACAACACCAGCGGCACCCCGGCGAACGGCGCCAGCGCCTCGGTGATGTCATCGGCCAGCGCTTCCAGGGAGTCCGCGAACGGTTCCGGGTAGCGCTCCTCCCGCCCTGGATACTGCACCGCCAACAGATCGAGATGATCCGGCAGCACCTTGCCCCAATCGCGGTAGCAACTGGCACTGCCGCCGGCGTGCGGCAGGCACACCAGGCGCGCCGACGGTTGTTCGCTGAGACGAAAACAGCGAATAGCCGGGTGCCTTGCCTTTGCGGTCATCATGAGGCCTCCCCGGCAACAAGCCGCTCGACCAGTTGCCGTCGATTGATCTTGCCCAGCCGCGTCAATGGAAAGCCGTCCACGACTTCGAGCCGATCCAGCAGCTTGTAAGCCGCCAGCCCCGAGGCGGACAGATGCGCATTCAATTCCGGCAATCGCGGCGCTTCGCCCTTGACGATGATGCACGCACAGCTGCATTCGCCCAGCGTCTCGTGAGGCAGACCAACCAGCGCCACATCGGCGATGGCCGGGTGCGACAGCAGGTGGTTCTCCACATCCTCCACCGGAACCTTTTCCCCGCCCCGATTAATGACGTCCTTGTCCCGGCCTTCCACCACCAGATAACCGCCGTCCAGACGCCGCACCCGGTCGCCACTGCGGTAATAGCCCTCCTCGGTGAAGGCCCGCCGGTTGTGCGTCTGCGCCCGGTAGTAACCGCGCAGAGTGTAGGGCCCCCGGACCAGCAGTTCGCCGACTTCACCGTCGGGCAGATCCCGGCCCTGTTCGTCCACCACCCGGACCTCGTCGTCCTCGGCCAGGGGGCGGCCCTGGGTATCGAGGATCCGCGACGGTGGATCATCCGGCGCGGTCATGCACAACAGGCCCTCCGCCATGCCGTAGACCTGCTGCAAACCGCACCCCAGGACCTCGCCGACCCGCGCCGCCACCTCGGCTTTGAGACGGGCGCCGCCCACCTGTAACAGACGCAGACTGCTCAGATCGGCGCCGGCATGGGGCGCGAACTCCAGCCACACGCGCACCAGTGTCGGGATCAGAGCGGTCACCGTTATCCGTTCGCTCTCCACCAGCTCGAAGGCGGTATCGGGGCTCGGGTCGGGGCACAGCACCACCGTGCCCCCCACTTCGAACGTTCCCAACAATCCCGGACACGCCAGGGGAAAATTGTGCGCCACGGGCAACACCGCCAGATAACGGGTATCGCCGCGGAACCCGGTCCGCTCGGCGCTGGCGCGGGCGTTATACAGATAATCGTTGTGCGTGCGGGGAATCAGTTTGGGCAAGCCGGTGGTGCCGCCGGACAATAGCAGCACGGCAACGTCATCGGCGGCGGGCACGGCGATCGGACGCGGCTCGGCGTCCAGGGAGGCAAAACGTTGGAAGTCGCCGGCGTCTCCGACCACGAACACCGAACGCAGGGTATCGACCTGCTCCAACAGTGTCCGCGCCATCGGACGATAATCGAAGCCCAGATGCGTATCGGCGATCACATAGGCCCGGGCCCCCGAAAGCCGCGCCAGATGATGGATTTCATTTTCCCGGTGTGCCGGCAACGCCAACACCGGGATCACGCCGACTCGGAACAGCGCCAGGCTCAACGCGACGAATTCCGCCCGGTTGGGCAACTGCAGCAGGATTCGCTGGCCGGCTTTGAATCCCGCCGCCAGCACCCCCGCCGCCAGCCGTTCCACCCAGCTGTCCAGTTCCCGGTAACTCCAGCGCCGGTCACCGTCCACCAGCGCGGGGCGGTCAGCGAAATCGGCGGCGCGGCGGCGCCACCAGCTGCCCAGATCGAGATCGCGCCAATAACCTTTGCGCCGGTAACGCTCCGCCGTTCGCGGCGGCCAGGGTACACAGCCTTCCAACATGGTTGCCTCCTTTGCGGTCAACAGAGGTCAGTCACCCCATCGCGCCGGCCGGAACCCCGGCCGGACGAATCGAGGCACCGTGTGTCAAAGTCCCGTCCAGTGCACGGGACAGGCCTTCCAGTTCGATCCACAACACGCCGGTGCGCTCCGCCGCTTCGACGGAAAATACCGGATCGTCGCCCACCAGATTGTTCAACAGCACGCGGTCCTCCGCCCGCGCCCCCAGACGCACGCGCCGCAATGCCGTGGCGCCGTTGTCGTGTCGCACGGTGGCCGGATGCTGCGGCGGATCGTAGGGCGTCACCAAAAAGGGAAGCCGGCTGTGGCGCGGATAGGCGAAACGGAAGCGGGTGCGCTGGCCGTCCGGACGGGTACGCCGCCAGGGCACGAAACGGCCGAGGGCGATGCCGCAGCGTTTCAGTCTGGCCGTCACCGCCTTGGGGTCATCATTGGTCACCACCGCCACGTCACAAAACCCTTCCCCGGCCTCCCCCCAGCGCACCATGCGTTCGCCGGCGCCACGCCCGGCCATCAGATCGATGGGCCATTTGAAATAACGGGCATTGGCCGGCGTGGTGAGCAATTCGATCACCGGTCCACGACAAAACCAGATGTGCGCGTGCTGGGCTTTTTCCGGGTCGGTGGCGTAGTCCACCTGAAACCCGAGAGCCCGGAAATCCACCACCGCCTGATGCAGATCACGCACCCAGAGCAGCACATGGCTGCAGGACAGACTCATCTCACCCCTCCTCCTCGATCGCCGCCGCCCGCAGCGCATCGAGACACACTTCCCGGGGCTCACCCGGGCGGATCAATTCCGGCATCCCCACCTGCGCCGTCATATCCTTCCACGCCTGTGACACCGCCAACGCCCATTGGCCACTGCCCGCCCGGCGCGCCGGATCCTCGATATCCCGACACAGGCGCGACAGAGCGGACGCCACCGCCTCCGGCCAGACGTCGGCGAACACCCGGTGATAGTCCCCCGGCGCCTGATCACTCAAGGTCACGGTGCTGGGCACCGCCAGACGGTCGGTCCCCGGCCCCGCCATTAACAAACGGCCGGTGTCATCGCGGGGCGCATGCAGGCGCGGGTTCCAAAGCACCGGCCCATGAGTCTCGGCCAGCGTCAGCACCCCGCCTTCCCAACCCAGCGTGATGCGGTGCATCAGGTAGGAATGGTTGTCCGGATCATCGGGATGCACCTGGTTCTGGATGCGCAGCGTGGTGGGCACGCCGCCAATGGTCGCGTTCAAGGACCGGAAAGGCGTCGGTGCGATACCGGCCGGCTCCGGCCCGGCCTGAAACGACCAGGGCCGCAACCCGCCGGCCGCGCGTCCGAGGATGTCGATCAGGGGATACGCCACCTGGCTGTTGCAAGCGGCGTCGATAAAGGCCAGAGGCTGCCGCCGGCACAGATGAGCCGCGGCGGCCAGCATCCGCCGAACCGGCTTGAGGGTCGGATACAGCGTATTCACCGCGTAGGCGGCGTCTCCGGCGCGGGCGGCGCGCAGGCAGTCGATGATTTCCGTACCGTGCACCGGGTGTTCCTGCAACACATGGAACCCCCGTTTGAGCAATCCGCACGCCAGTTCGGATCCCTCTCCACCGAGGGCGCCGGAGCGCACCACCACGCAGACGATATCGACGTCATCGGGAATCTGTTCCGGATCGGTGAACAGCGGCACGTCCCGGCGCTCGGCCAGGGCGCGGGAGTACTCGCTGCCCTTGGCGAGAAGGCCCGCCAATTGAAAACAATCCGGGCGGGACAACACCGCATCAATGTAAATGCGACCGAAAGCGGTGCCCGCCACCACCACCCGGCGTCGCCCACCGCCGTGCCGGCTCACCATGCCACCGGCATCCGTCGCGGACCGCGAAAGAAAGTTTTCGTCTTCCATTCAATCTCTCCGCAAAGATGAATCTCCGGCAAGCGCCGCAACAAGACCCCCAGGGCTTCCTGAAGCTCCACCCGGGCGAGCCCGGCGCCGATGCAATGGTGCATGCCGTGGCCGAAAGCGAAGTGCCCGGACGCATCCCGATCAATATCCAGGTGGTCCGGTTGGTGGAAACGGTGCGGATCCCGATTGGCCGCGCCAACCGACGCAAATACCGCTTCCCCGGCGCGCACCAGGGTGTCCCCCACTTGCACGTCCTCGCGGGCGAAATGCACGAACATCGCCGCCGAGGCGAGCGGAATCAGACGCAGCAATTCCTCCACCGCGTCAGCCATACGGTCCGGGTCCGAGCGCAGCCGGTCCAGGGTGTCCGGCCGCGACAGCAGGGTGTAAAGGAAGTTGGGAATATGGGAGGACACCCCTTCGTAACCCGCCACCAGAATGGCGATGCACAGCAGCACCAGTTCCCCCTGGGACAGACGGTCGTCCTGGTCCCGGGCCTGGATCATGGCGGAGATCAGATCGTCCCGGGGCCGCGCCCGCCGCTCGTCGATCAGTGCCATGATGTAGTGAGACAGCTCACCCAGGTTCTGCTGTGTCTCCTCAGCGGACAGCGCGTTGGTGGACAGCAGGGAGTCATTCCAGATCTTGAAACGGGGTTGATCCGCCAGCGGCACCCCCAACAACTCACAGATCACCGACATGGGGATCGGCAAGGCGTAATCCGCCACCAGATCCGCCGGCGCGCCACGGCGAAGCATGTCGTCGATCAGGCCGTCGGCGACCTCTCGCACGTGGGGCCGCAGGCCTTCCACGCGGCGCACCGTGAACGCCTGCAGAGCCAGTTTGCGCAAACGGGTGAGCTCCGGCGGGTCCATGATCACGATCCCGCCCGCGACACGGGGAAAAGCCCGTGGCACCCGTTCCCGCTGCGTCGCTTCCGCCCGGCTGAAACGGCGGTCTGAAAGCACCAGACGAACATCCTCATAGCGTGTCGCCAACCAGGCGTCGCCATCGAACGGCAGCGTGATACGGGTCAATCCCGTCCGGCTCAACGCCTGGGCATACCGCTCCGAAAGTTCCAGGCCATCGAAGCGGTTGAACGGATAGGACAGCGGCGGTTCCATCGTGTTTGTCATTTCACCTCCCCAGCGGTGCGGGCCGAATCATAAATCCCGTCTTCACCCGGTTCGGGAAGCCGGTCCACGATCTCCACCCGGGATACCATCATTCCCAACGTCCGTTGGCAGTGGCGCCGCACCTCGTCGGGCCGGACATCGGCACGGTCGGCCCTGGTCCGGGCGGCGAAGACCCGATGCCCCAACGCCGTTAACGGATGATCCTCCGGCGGCAAATCGAGCACGCGGTCGAGACCGGCCCGGTCGAGCACCCGCAACCACTGCTCCCGATCCAGGAAAGTCTGTCCCGAGCGCGCGCGCTCGTCGCCGGCGTCCGCCAACATGAACGCCTGGGACGCCATCACCCAGAATTCCTCCCGGGTGGGCTCCGTGATCACCAGCCAGCCTCCCGGCCGCAACAACTGTCGCAGCCAGCCCACGGAGGCGTCGGTGTCGCGGGCCGCGTTCAACACGCCACCACCGATGACCACATCGAATTGATGGGATGAAAAGCCCTGTTGTCGTGGCGGACAGTCGATGTCGTAGAGCGCGAAGGTCACCCGCGGGTCCCGGTCCAGGCGCTCGGCGGCCTGGTCCAGAAAAAAGCGGGAAACATCGGTATAAACGTAGTGGAGCGGCTTACCCGCCAGGGCCGGCAGAACCACCTCGGACGTCGCCCCGGTGCCGGCACCGACTTCCAGAACACACAGCGGATCGTTGGATTCACGGGGCGCGGCGATCTCCGCCAGCAGCGCGGCCACGGCGCGATGCTGATAACGGGCCGCCGGGCTTTCCCGATACAGGGCCTCCGCCCGTTCGGTACGCCCCGCCGGGAACAGCACCTCGACGGCCTGACGTTCCCCGGCCAGCAATTGGGCCAGCACGGCGCTGTTTTCCCGCGCGTAGTCAATGGTGCCGGAAGCACCGGTCACGGTTCGCCAGAACGCCGCCATCTCGTCCCAGGCCCGCGCCAGGACCGCGTCGTCATAACGTCCGGTCCGCGCCGGTACCGCCAGTTGATCACCATCACGGCGGAGCAACCCCTGCTGCTCCAGCACCACCAGCCAACGGCGCAATAATGGACGGTGACGTTCAGCGGCACAGGCCAGCACGCGTTCTTCCGGGTAGCCCGTCTCCGGCGCGTTGAAGACGCCCCTGTGGGTCAGCGCATTCAACATGGACCGCAAGGCGATATCCGTCAGGCGCCGGGTCGCCGCCACGCCGCCGTGCCAGTCGGTGTCGGCGAAATACCCGTCCAGCGAGGTCAAAACACGGTCACGCCAGAGCGTATCCTCCGCCGGCACGGGGGTCCGTTCCGCCGCCACCACCGCCAGGGCCCAGGTGTCGGCGTCGTCCTCCTGCGCCCTCGCCTCACTCACCCGCGGATGGGTGGCGGCGGCCTGCTCCAGTTCCCGTGCTTGTTGGCAACGTCGCGCGCGGGCCTCTTCCGGTGTCAATAGTCCCTGATCGGATGGCACCAGAAAGCGGGTCCCGCGCGCCTGGAAAGGGCCGTTGGCAAGCAGTGTCATCAACTCCTGCTGGTCGGTATCGGCGCGGCTCTCAATGAACAAGGATTGCAAGGGCACGGGCCCCGCCAGCAACGCGGCCGGATGCGCCGACAAAGCACGAAGCTGAGCCTCCGACAGCACCAGCGTGTCGGCTCCGGCGGATTCCAGGAAGGCGAAGACTCCGGCGGCTTGTTCAACACCGCAGCACATCACCGTGGCCGGCACGTCCCAGGCGGCCAGGGACAGGTCACCGCCAAACCCGGACAAAGGAGACAACACCGCCAGGCGGCGCGCGCCTTCCAGCTCTTGCCGCAGCGTATCCAGGGTGCCGCCGTAATCATCCAGGGCACTTTCGGCGAAAACAGCCGGGGCTACTTCAACCGCGACCTCCTCCCCCATGCTGTCCGTGCCCGCGGGTGGCGAGGTGCCGGCAAAGCGGCAGCCGTGGGCCAGCGCGGCGATGCGCAATGCCAGCACTTCCCCCCCTTCGTCACCCGCCCAGGTCAGACGGTGTCCGGCCCCCGGCGCGTGATGGTCCAGCAGGGCCCGGTACCTCTGCACGGCATCCAGCATCCGAGCCCCCTTCCACGCGCCGCTCCCGTCGCGTAGCACGATGTCATCACGCCACCTTGCCAGGCGCTCAAGAAGGCTCTGATAAAAAGGCGTCGTCATACGGCCCCCATGTCCCAGTCACCCACCCGGGCCAGAAACAGGTGCTGGCCGGCGGCGGCCAAGGGGGAGGCCGTTTCCGGCAGAACCAGCAGCGGTTCGAACCCCGCCTCCCGCAACGTGTCCCGCCAGCCAGTGAGATTCAGGAACAGGCTGCCGGACGCCCCGCGCCGATCCGATGAGCCCGGCGCGGCGACACCGGGCGCCGGCGACAGCAGAAACTGCATGCACGTCAGTACGGCATGGTTGTCGCGGCAGGATTCGGTGAACAACAGCCCCCCTCCCGGCGCCAGAACCTGACGAATGTGCGCGAGGGTCTGGCGCAGATCACAAGCGTTGTGCAGCACATTACCGGCCACCACCAGATCAACGCCGGCGGCGGTGACACCCTGCGCGGTCAAGGCCGTGTTGATGTCCAGCAGGCCGTAGCGCATTCCGGGCGTCGCGGAAAACCGATCCCGGGCGGCGACGGTAAACAGCCGCGACAGATCCGAAAACAGATAGTCCACCTCGATGCCGTCCAATTCCCGCAGGACAGCGGCCGAGGTCAGGCCGGCCCCGGCGCCCAGTTCCACCACCCTGAGCGGACCGGCCGCTCGCGCCTCGGCCAGGCGCCTCGCCAAATGGGCGCAGGCGCTGTTGAGGTAGGTGGTGAACAGGTTGTCCTGGTAGGCCGCCAGCGCCTCCAGCACCCGGCCGTCGGCGAACAGCACCTGCTCAATACCGAGGGTGTCGCGGAGCAGAGCCGGCAGCGATGCCAGCGCGCGCGCATGCACCCGCGCCATGATCGGCGGGAACCCCAGATCGGCATACGCCCACTCCAATTCACTTGGCGCGGTGACGCTGAAATCCGGTGACGGAGCGCCATCCCGCCAGCCCAGAGAACCGTCCGTGTCCTCCAGCATTCCGGCCGACATCAGAGCCGAAAGCCAGGAGCGCAGCAGTCCGGCGTGCCGGTGCGCCACGCCGAGTCTGGCCGTCAGATCCCGACGCGGCAGACGCTCACTGTGGTGCCAGCCACACCGGTGCAGACCGTCGCGGATAGCCAGGCGACCGAGCGCTTCCAGGTGTTGCATGACCTCCGGAATCCGCTCGGGCTCGACAACCGGACGTCCATGGCGGCGCACGCCGGCAACGCCGGCCAAATGGGCGTCGGCGGGTTCGATGATCATCACAACACCCCCTCCTCGGCCTCGTTGAACGCCTCCAGGGGACCGTCCACGACGGGCAGTCCGGCGGTCATCCCGGTGGCCAGCAGCGCCTCCACCGCGGCCTCGGGCTCCAATACCATGGCGGCGAAATGACGGCCGGGCGGGACATTGCCCCGTGCCAGCGCGGCGGCCGCCACCGCCGCCAGGGCACCGGAGAGGTCCGCGTTGCGATGTCCCCGCAACGCCAATGAACGGGTTCTCTCCCCGCCCTCCCAATGCCCCGTCATCCGCAGTAAAAGCGTCACGAAAGGCGCCCGGCCGGCCAGGTCCAGCCGGCTCATACGCTGTAGCTGGAGACAGGCGTCTTCGCGTGAATAGGTATGAAGCCGATCGAATACCGAGCGCATATGGCCGTCGGTCAGTACCGTGTACCAGTCCCCCTGTTCCAGTTCGAGGGCGGTGGCCACCCGCTCGGCCTCCTGATTCAAGTACGGCAAGGCCGTTACCGGGCCGGGGAAGAACGGCAGAGCCACCCCGTTCTCGCGGACCAGCACCCCGGTGCGGGCGCCACCGTTCCGCCAGGCCGCCCGTGACTGGCCGACGCCGTCCTCGATGCTTTGCCGGTAGTCCTCGGCGGCTACCGCGGTGAAAAGATCCCGTAACCCGAAATAGCTGGTCAGCGACGTCACCCGGTCAAAACCGGTGCGCGCCAGCCACAATGGCAGTAGCGCGGTCAGCCCGGGCTGCAGACCCGCCGAGAGCAGTGCCCGGCGGCCCTGTTCCCGCCAGCCCCGGTCATCGAGCCGGGCGTGCAAGCGCTCATCGCCAGCCACATCCACGTAATCCGCGCCAACGCGCAAGGCGACCAGGGCCGGCCCCTCACCGATCCGGTGGGAAGGACCCGCGCAGTTCACCAGGACACTGCAGCCGTGGACGAAACGCTGCAGAGAGCCCGCGTCGTTCATATCCACTGTCACGACATCCACCGCTCCTTGAGCCAGGGTGCGTGCGAACGCCCCGGCCCTGTCCGGGTCGCGACCGCCGATCCGCAGAGGGCCCAGCCCCAGCGCCAGCAGCGCGCGCACCGCCGCCCGGCCCACTTCACCATAACCGCCCAACACCGCGATCATGACAACGCCTCCCCGTCGGCGAGACGCCAGCCCCGGGCACGCTGACGCTCGCGCCAGAATGCCGCGTACCTGGGTTCGCTGGTACTCAATTGCTGGTGTGTGCCGGCGGCGACCACGGCCCCGTGTTCAAGCATGACGATTTGGTCCGCCGAGCGGATCGTCGACAACTGATGGGCCACCACGATCAAGGTGGAGCGCGCCCGCAGGGTGCGAAGCGCGTTTTGCACGTGACGCTCGTTCTCGGCGTCGAGGGCGGCGGTGGCCTCGTCGAGAATCACGATGGGGGCCTTTTTCAACAGCGCCCGGGCCAGGGAGATGCGTTGCCGTTCGCCACCGGATAAGGCACCGCCGCCCTCGCCCACCGGCGAGCGCCAGCCTTGCGGCAGTCTTTCCACGATTTCATCGACACCGGCCAGGCGGGCGGCTTCGCGCACATCCTGGTCGCTGGCGTCGGGCGCGCCGATGCGGATATTCGCTTCCAGGGTATCGTCGAACAGATAAACGTCCTGCATCACCGGCGCGATCTGCGCCATCAGATCCGCGCTGGTCAAACCACGGACATCGGCGCCACCGACCTGTACCGCGCCGCCATCGACATCATGGAACCGCATGATCAGCCGGGTCAGGGTGGTCTTGCCGGATCCGGACGGGCCGATGATGGCGGTCATGGTGCCCGCCGGCACCCGCAGCGATACACCGTCGATGGTTGCCTGTTCCGGCCGATAGCCGAACACCACATTGGAGAGGCACACCGCTCCCGGGTCGCTGATCGGCAGGGAACGCGCCGGTTCCGGCAGCGGCGGCTGATCGAAGATATCGGCCAGGCGCCGCAGATCATTGGCCGCCATGCGTAACTGGCCACTGCGCGCCGCCGCTTCCGCCAGCGGTCCCGCCAGGCGGGCGGACAACGCCAGCAGCGCCACCAGTTCCACGGTGTCGATGGCATGAGCAAGCGCCAGCATCACCCCCACCACCAGCAGGGCGGCAAACGCCAGATGCACGCTCAGGCCCGCCACCAGCAGCCGGGGGAAAGTGGCGCCGAGCCGGTCGCCGCCGGCCTGCTGTTGCGCATCAATGGCCTGATCCAGCGGCGGGTAGCCTTCACGGGTACGACCAAACGCCCTCAACACCGGTTGCAGACGGGCGAATTCCACCACCCGGTTACTGGCTTCAACGCCGGCCGCATCAACCCGCTGTTCGGTACGCGCGATCCAGGACGCCGACCAATGATGCAACGCATAAATCACCGGCGCCGCCAGCAGCACGGTCAGGCCCAAACGCCAGTCGAAAAACAGCAACGCCAGAGCCGTGGTGGCGGGGGTCAGCACCCCGGTCACCACCGGTGTCAGCAGATGCGCGAACACATTGGTCACCATCATGGTGCCACCGGTGGCGCTGCGTGACAGCCGCCCCACCCGTTCGGAGGAAAACCACCCCAATGGCAGCGAGACCAGTTTCGCGCCGAGCCGGTCATGCAAGGTGGTCAACACCACCAGCGCCAGGGAGAACCCTTTCATCGCCTGGCGGTAATGGGCCACCGCCACCAGCAGCACCGTCAATGCCAGACCGAGGAGACCGTAACCGGCCCGCTCCATGTCACCGTGGATCATGGCCGCCAGCACTGGCACCAGAAAGGCGGTGGCCACACCTTGAAGGACCGCGTAAGCCCCCAGCCACAGCAAATAGCGACGCAGATCCCCGGCGTGCCTGGGGCCCAGTATTTTCAGCAGGTCACCGATCATGCCCGTGCCTCCCGTTCCCATTCACCGGCTTCCTCCACCGGCCCGGTCTGCAATCGCCACAGGTGCGCGTACAGCCCATCGCGCCGCAGCAACGCTTCATGACCGCCCTGCTCGGCAATCCGTCCACCGTCGAGCACGACGATGTGATCCGCGGTCATCACCGACGCCAGGCGGTGGGCGATCACCAGCACGGTCCGCCCCTTCGCCAGCACCGACAAGGCGTCCTGGATCCGCGCCTCGGATTCCGGATCGGCGTGAGCGGTGGCCTCGTCCAGGATCAGAATCGGCGTATCCGCGAGCAGCATTCGCGCGATCGACAGCCGTTGCGTTTCGCCGCCGGAGAACACCGCGTCCTCACCGATGACGCTGTCATAGCCGCGCGGCAGCGCCACGATACGATCGTGAATCCGGGCGGCACGAGCGGCTTCGATGATCGCCGCCTCCTCGGCGTCGGGTCGGCCCAGACAGAGGTTGTCGCGAACCGTGCCGCGCACCAGCTGCGCGTTTTGCAGCACGAACCCCACTTTTTGATACAGCACCTCGGGGGCGATTTGCCGGACATCGACGCCGCCCACTCGCACTGTCCCGGCGCTGACATCGTGAAAGCGGGGCACCAGAGTGGCCAGGGTGGACTTGCCGGCACCGGAGCGCCCCACCAAGGCGGTCACCGTGCCGGGCCGACAATGCAGGGAAATATCGGACAGCACCTCATGGCCATCGCCGTAACGGAACGACACCTGTTCGAACTCCACCGCGCTACCAGCGGGTTGGCGTGGGTGCCGACTTTCCGGTAACGGCTCCGCCGCGAGCAACGACGCGATACGCTTCGCCGCGGCCTGGGCGTTGCGCTGCGCCACCATGCCTTGATTCAGCGTCAATAAGGTTTGCGGCAGGGCCATGGCCACCAGGGTCGCGGCCATCACATCCAGCGGTCCGACCCAGTCCCGGGCCAGGAACCAGGCGCCACCGGCGAGCGTGGCCAACAGAATCACCGGCGCCGACAACGCCAGGGACGACAGGGCTTCCAGCCGCAGCAGGGGGCGCACCCAGCCGGCATACCGTTCACTGAAATCGTGGACCGCTTCCCGGTAGCCCTGATAAGCCCGTCCGGTCTGTCCGAAGGCCTTGACCACGGTAATGCCGTGAACGAATTCGACGATGGCGGCGCTGACCCGTGAAAAGCTGGCGTCGAGTTGTTCCATCTTGTCGCCGAACCCACGCATCATCCAGGCGTAGGCCACCGCGTACACCGGAAAGGTCACCACCGCCAGCACCATCAGACGCCAGTCCAGCCAGCCCAGATAGAGCAGCCCCGACGCGGGCAACACCAGGGCGGCAATCCGTTCCACATCATGATGCGCCACCAAGTGATGCAGCTCCTCCAGATCGTTCTGCACCGCCTTGCGAATGGCGCCGGAGGTCTTGTCCGAGTACCAGCCTAAAGGCACCCGCCCCAACACCCGCACCAGATCACGGCGTAACGCCGCCTGCATGCGATGATCGGCCAGGTGGGTGGCCCACAGCGCCAGCCCGGTGCACAGCCAGCCCAGCGCCAATGCCAGCGCGATCACCAGCGCCGTGATTTCCGTCCGTACGATATCCAGCGGACCCGGCGACAACAGCACCCGACCCAGCTCGACGATGGCGACAAACGGCAGCAGTGAGGTCAGCGCGCCCACGCCGCCCAGCAGCACCCCGAGCCGGATCAGCCCCGCCACCGGATGCCGCAACTGGTGCAAGGGGTCGTTGGTCTTTCGGCTCACAGCGCTCTCCGTAATGTCTCGGCGAGGTGAGCGGCCACGGTGTCCACATGGGGCGGCTCGATCACGCTGAAGTGATTGCCCGGCACGTCGATCAGGTTGAACTCGCCGAGGCAGGCGTTTTGCCAGAACGGCGCGGCGTAATGACCCACGCCGGCGGTAATGCCAAAGGACTGCTGTTCCTGGCAACGCAGGTAATTGATGTCGCCCACATAGGGCGCCGGATCGACACAGGCCGCCCGCATACTGTGCCGGCATACCCGGAACAAGGCGGGAATCAGTTCCGGCCCCACCGGCACACCGGCTTTACCGGCGGCGACGCGGGCGTATTCGGCGAGGCGTTCGTCCTGGGGAATCATCGAGCGACGACGCACCGCCTCGGCCACCGCCCGCAGCCCCTCGTCGCCGTCCAGCGCCGCCATGGCGCCGGCGGGAATATGCCGCTCATGGCGCTGCATCAGTGTTTCGATGGCGCGATAAACATCCGCCTCATTCAGCCCCTCGCCGAACACATCCTTGACCGGATCGAGATTGAGATTCGGCGCGAAAATCGCCTCGAAGGCGAGTTCCTCATCGGTATTGATGAACATCGGAATACTGTCCACCAAGGTCAGGTCGATGACCTCCACGCCGCGCTCCAGCAAGCGGCGGGACACCTCCATGGCGAGCAGCCCTCCCAGGCAATAACCGATCAGTTGAAAGCGGTGATAGCCTTCGTCCAGCAAACGCAGTGCGTAATCGTCGGCGACCCGGTCGATCAGTTCCTGATGGGGAATGGACACATACTGCTCGGCATCCGCCACCGCCAAGCCCACCACCGGCCCGGCCTGTTGAGCGGCCAGCGCGCGGCCAAGATGCTGGAAATAATCCATGGTGCCCAGCGCCGCGTGGAACAGCACCCGGACCGGGCCGTCACCACCGCCGAACGGCACGATCAGCGCGTTGCTGCCGGGCCGTGCTTGTGCCGTTCCCGCTTCGGCGGGCGCTTCGCCGTCCGTCGGCTTGGCCGTTGTTTCGTCCGCCGGCGAGCGCAAGGCCGCGGCAAGCGCCGCCACCGTCGGCTCGTTGAGCATTTGTCGAAGCAAGGCGTCATAGGTGAGGCCCTCCGCCTCCGGCACGGTGTCGCGGATCTGTCCGGCGACTCTCGCCAACACCAGGGAATCGGCGCCCTGATCGTAGAAGTTGTCGTCACGGCCGATGCCGGGCAAGCCCAAAGCCGCTGCCCACAGCGCCCTCAGACTGTCTTCCAGGGGGTCGTCCGAGGGCGCCTCGACGGCGGGGTCCTCTCCCATCATTGGCGCCGGCAGCCAGCCGCCCAGGGTGTTGCGGTCCACTTTGCCATTGGCGGTCAACGGCAGACCATCCAGCACCTGCAGATGCGAGGGGATCATGTACTTTGGCAATCGCCCGGCCAGAAACGCGCGGATCGATTCGCAGGACAGCGGCGCGCGCTCCGCTTTGAAACGGGCGGCGATCATGTTCATGCCCCACGCCGACATGGGATGCGACGAATCCGGCAAACAGACGTGATCCTTTCCTCCCTTGCTGGCCAACAGGTGGAGCCAGCCGTCATGGGACAGGAACGGAGCGGCGCCGGTTTCCCGATCCCCGGCCGGTTCCATCATGAAACCCTGGGTAAGCATGATGTGTGGGTGTTCCCGGGTTGGCTCGGTAAGGATCAGCCAGCCTCCCGGTGCCAGCAGTTCGACGATGCGGTCCACCGCCACCCCCGGATCCCGGGTGCTGTTGAGGACCCCGGCGCCAATCACCACGTCCAGCGAGTTCGCGGCCAGCCCCTGCATCCGGTAATCCTGGTCCAGATCGAACAGGCCAAAACGCATCCAGGGCAGCGCCCGCCAACGCTGGCGGGCGGCGGAGAGGAAAAACGGGGTCAGGTCGGTGAACAGGTACTCCACCCGGCAGCCGTCGAGCATCGGCACCACCGCTTCGGTGGTGGCGCCGGTACCGGCGCCGATCTCCAGAATGCGCAGCGGCTCCGTCCGCTCATTGGCCACCGCCAGCCGGTTCACGAACGCGGCCACCGCGTGGTTGTTGTAGCGCGCGACCGGATCATCACGGTACAAGGCCAGGGCGGGTTCCTGGGCGCCTTCGGGAAACAGCAACTCGAACGGGTTCTGCTCGCCGCTCAGCAGTTGTGGCAGCCGCGCCACATGGGCTTCGTGGTAGGCGACGAACCCGGCACCGCCGTCCCGCCGCGCCGCGCTGTCGCCGACACGCCGCCATGCCCGCTCCACGTCACCGGCCTGCAGCGCCGTGGTGCGACGGTAGCCGCCGACGTCGTCACCGGCGAGCCAGCCCCGCGCCACCAGCAACGCCAGCCAGCGGCGCACCAGCCAACGGTGACGTGGCGTCACCGCCAGGGTCTCGAGCACCTGATCCAGGGTGGCGCGGCTTTCCCGGTCGGCGAACAACCCGTGTTCCCGCATCAACCACAGCATCGAAGCCAAAGCGGCACGATGCAGGGCATCGACCTGGTCCGCCGCGTCTTCGGTGTCCGTGTCCCGCAGCTGGTGCCCGGCCAGGCGCCGTGCCGCGTCAACCGGCGGGGAGGCGGGTTCCGGCGCCGTCCCCCGCTTCGCTTCGACGAACCCCAACAGGGTCCGGTCACCGTTATCGTTCTCGGCGACGACAGCCGCGGCGGCGGCCACGTCCGGATAAGCCGACAGCGCCGCCTCCACTTCACCGAGTTCCACACGATGTCCCCGGATTTTGACCTGACCGTCATCGCGGCCGAGGAACTCCAGCTCGCCGGACGGCAGATAGCGGGCCAGATCACCGGTGCGATACAGCCGCTGTCCATCCACCGGGTGGTGGAAAAAGCGTGCTCCGGTCAACGCCGCGTCACCCAGGTAGCCGGTGGCCAGCCCCATTCCGGTGATATACAGCTCGCCGGGCACCCACACCGGACGGTCACGAAAGTCCGCGTCAAGCACCCGAAAACCCTGATTCGCCAGCGGTCGCCCGTAGGGGATGCTGGTCCATTCCGGGTCCACCGTCTCCACCCGATGATAGTTGGACCAGATCGCCGCTTCCGTGGCGCCGCCCAGGGCCACCAGGGACGAGTCCGGGGCGTGGCGGTGAAGATTCGCTTTCAACGACAGCGGCACCCAGTCCCCGGACACCAGAGCAAGACGAAGGCTGGACAAGGTGGCCGGTTCCGCGTCGAGGTAATGGGTCAGCATCCGCAGTTGTGCCGGCACAGAGTTCCAGAGCGTGACCTCGTGTCTGACAACACATTCCGCCCAATGAGACGGATCGGCACCCCGTTGCGCGTCCGGCAGCACCAGCGCGCCACCGCGTGACAGCGGGCCGAAGATATCGTAAACGGAAAGGTCAAAACCCAATTGCGCCAGCCCCAGCACCCGGTCGGCACCGGTGACCTCGAAGCGGCGATTGATATCCTCGATGGTATTGAGCGCGGCACGGTGAGTGATCATCACCCCTTTTGGATCGCCGGTGGAACCCGAGGTATAAATCAGATAGGCCAGGGAATCCGGGTCGCCGCCAGCGGCCGCCGGCCTGTCTTCCGTGGCGTCGAGCCCGTCGACCTCGATGACCGGCAGCCCTTCGGGCAGATCCCGGGGCCGGTTTGGTGATTGCACCAGCACCGCCGCGACGGCGGCGTCGGCAAGCACCTTGTCGCGACGTTTCGCGGGCTGTGTAACCTCCAGAGGCAGGTAGGCGGCGCCGGCCAGCAATACGCCGAGGACGCCCACCACCTGTTCCACGCCCTTGCTCATCACGATCGCGACGTGATCGCCGGCGCGGCAGCCCCGGTCCCGCAAGGCGCCGGCCACGGCCCCGGCACGGCGGACCAGATCGCCATAGCAAAGCGTTTCCCCGGGGGCCACCACGGCGTCAGCGTTGGGAGTCAGCGCGGCCTGCTCCAACACGGCCTGGTGCAGCAGCCGGTCCGGCACCGGCGCCTCGGTATCGTTCACCCGGGCCCGGGTCGACGTCTGCCAGGCGGGCAATACCACCGGCTCCGTGGCCGACCAGCGCTCGCCGCCGGCCAGGTCGAGCAGCAGGGTCTGGAAGGCCTCCCACATATCGTCGACCAGCCCGGCCGGAAACACGCCCTGGCGAACATCCCAGTTCACCTCGAGGCCGTCGGCGTCGTCGCGGACCTGACAATCCAGGAACACCTGGGGCGTCTGGGTAACGCCATTCTCCAGACGGCAACCAATCTCCGCCTCGCCAGTGCCGCCCAGGCCGATGGCGCTGGTGAACACCACCGGCATCAACGCGGCTTCACGCCCGTGCCGCCGGCCGATCTCGCGAATCACTTCCACACCGGAGAACAGCCGGTGATCCAGGTCGGCGAAAAGCTGCTCGCCCAACGCCGCCGCCCTCCGGTGAAAGGGCTGATCGCCCGCGCCGCGAACTTCCAGCAGACTCACCGAAGTGAAGTCCCCCACCAGGGCGTGGACCTGCGGATGGAGAGACGGGCGATTGAGCAAGGTGAGGTTCAGAGAAAAATCCGGGCCGCGACTCCAGCGCCGCAGCACCGCGACGTAAGCGGCCAGCACCACGTTGGACGCCGTCAGCCCCTGCTCGGCCGCCTGCTGGCGCAATGCTTGCCAATGCCCGGCGGGCAACCGCCAGTGATGTCGATGAAAGCGGGCCGGTTCAGCGGCGGGCAGTGACAGGGTCGGCAGCCGCGGCGCCGGCGGCAGGTCGTCCAGCCGCGCCAGCCAATAATCACGGGCCTGCCGATAAGCGGCGCCGTCACGCATGCGCCGCTGCGTTAAGACATAATCGCGAAAGCTGATTTCCAACTCGGGCAAGGCGTTGCCATGCCCGTGGATCAACTGATTCAGTTCGGAGAACAGAATCCCCGCGCTGGCCCAGTCGGCGACCAGCGCATCCAGGGAGAAGTGAAGGATGTCAGCGCCCTGCGTCCGGGTCAGACGCAGTTCGAACATGGGCCATTGTCCGATCGGATAGAGCCGATGATCCATTTCCGAACGGGTCGCCTGCAAATGCCGCTCCAATTCCGACGGCAACCTGTCGCGCCCATCCTCGATGGCAATGCGGTAGCGCGGCACCTCCGGCAGTACCCGTTGGTAACCGTCCGCGCTGACCTCCGCACGCAGCATGTCGTGGCGCACGATCAGCTGATTCCAGGCGTCCTCCAACAGTTGCGGATCCAACACCGGATACACCGCTTCCAGATAACCGTGGCAGGCCACCCCGCCAAAGCCGAAGGACTCGTTGCGCCCCAGCAGATAGGCTTCCTGCACCTCGGTCAACGGGAAGGGCTCATGGCGGCCTTCGATGTCGGCGGTTACCGTGTCGGGAGCCGCTCCCCGAAGCAGATCGACGATCTGCGTCTTGAACGAGCGCAACGCGGCAAGCCGCTCCTCGGTGAGCACCCCCTTCGGGGCCCGGAACCGTAATTGCTCCCGCTCCGCCCAGAGTTCCACTCCGAGCCCCTGCAGTTCCTCGATCAAGGCATTGGCGTTCATAACGTCTCCTTTCGGGTGTCTTGCCGGGTCGGAAGCCGGGGCCGCGGATTCATAACGCGCCCTCTTCCATATCCGCGGTTCTCGCGCTTTCCGCTTGCAGCGCCGACGCCACATCCGCCAGAACGGGATGGGCAAACAAATGACGAAGCGACAGGGCCACGCCATGGCGGCGGCGAACGATTTCGCTGAACCGGGTCGCCAACAGGCTGTCCCCGCCCAGCTCGAAGAAGCTGTGCTGCCGTTGTGGCGCATTAATCTCCAGCAACTCCGCCCACAGTTCCGCCACCCGCGTTTCCCATTCACCCCGCGGCGGTCCGGTTTGCTCCGCCTCGTCGCCGGACTGCGCGAAGTGCGCGGCCAGCGCGGCACGGTCCACCTTGCCGTTGGCGGTCAACGGCAGCGCCGCCAGGACATCGATGCGTTCGGGGATCATGGGTGGCGGCAGCAGCCCCGCCAGATGCGACCGCAACCGCTCGGCATCGGGGTGTTCGCCCGGCGCCACGACGGCGGCGACCAGTTTCATGGCCGAAGCCGGACCACGCCGCAGCAAAGCCACGGCACGCTCGACACCGGCAAACGCGGCCAGCGCCGCTTCGACTTCGCCCAGCTCGATGCGGTGTCCGCGAATCTTCACCTGGCCATCGATGCGGCCGAGGAACTCCAGCAAACCGCCTGGCCGATAGCGCGCCCGGTCGCCGGTGCGATACCAGCGGCCGTCCCGCCGCGCCTCCCCGGTTTCGACCCTTACGAAGCGGTCGGCACTGCGTTCCGGGTCGGCCCGGTAACCCAGCGCCAGGCCGTCGCCGCCGATCCACAATTCGCCGGCGACCCAGTCCGGACAGTCGCGCCCCTCGCCATCGACCACCCGGAAACGCTGATTGGTCAACGGCCATCCGTAGGGGATCGAACACCAGTCCGGCGCCAATTCTTGCAGCGGATAAAAGTTCGACCAGATCGACGCCTCGGTGGCGCCGCCCAGCGCCACGAAACGGCACCCCGGGCAGCATTCAGCCACCCGTGCCGGCAGATCCAGCGCGATCCAGTCGCCGGAGGCGAGCGCCAGCCGCAACGATCCCGGCGGCTCCGCCGGATCACTGACGGCCATCAGCATCTCCAGCAGCGCCGGGGCACTGTTCCAGATGGTGGCGCCGTATCGCCGCATCAGGGCATGCCAGTCCCGTGCCTCGCGGCGCCCCTGCTCGTCGACGAGAATCAAGGCACCGCCGGCACCCAGCAGCCCGAAGATGTCGTACACCGACAGGTCGAAATCCAGAGCGGACACGGCCAGGACCCGGTCGTCCGGCCCCACGTCGAAACGGCGATTGATGTCGAGCACCGTGTTCAAAGCGGCACGATGAGTGATCTCCACGCCCTTGGGTTCACCGGTGGAGCCGGAGGTGAAGATCACATAGGCCAGCTGGTCGGCGTCCACCGGCAGCGGCCCGGACAGCGGCGCCATGGACCGGGCATCCTCCAGGAAACAGGGCGTTACTGATTCGGGCCAGTTGTACTCCGAAGCCGTCACCACCCACCGCACCGCGGCGCGCTTCAATACCCGGTCGCGCCGCGCCGGCGGCTGCTCCATGCCGAGCGGCAGATAAGCGGCGCCGGCGGCCAGCACCCCCAGAACCGCGGCGATCTGATCCGGCCCCTTGGGCAATTGCACCGCCACCACGCCCCCCGGCGACACGCCGGCCCGTTGCAGTCGCGCGGCGATCCGCAAGGCGTGGTCCGCCAGCTCGCCATGGCTTCGTGTGCCGTTCTGGCCCCAGTACAGGGCAACCCGCTCGCCGTGGTCTCGGGCGTGCTGAAAGAAGGCTTGGTGAAGAGTGTCGCTTGGTAACGGCGCCCGGGTGTCGTTGATCTGATCGCGCACTGCGCGTTGCGACACAGGCATCACATCCGGCACCGGCGCTCGCCAGTCCATCCCGGCCAGCTCATCGAGCAAACGCATATAGGCCTGGAACATGTCGGTGATCAGGCCGTCGGGGAACAACGCTTCCACCACATCCCAGTTCAAGGCGATGCCGCCATCCGCTTCCACCACCTGATGATCGATCCAGACCTGGGGGGTCTGGGTGAGGCCCCAGACCTGCCGGCGGAACGGTCCCTCCTGCGGCGCGGCGGTGCCTCCCGGAACGCCCAGGGCGCTGGTGAACACCACCGGCATCGACGCCAAGCCTTCCCCGGAGTCACGGGCCAGTTCGCGCAGCAGTGTCACGCTGGACCAGGCACGATGATCCAGCGCCTCGCCCAGCGCTGTTTGCGTGCGGCGAAGACGTTCAAGCCATGAATCGCCGGGCTCCGGCCGGTAGCCCAGCAGAGTCAGGGAAGTGAAATCCCCCATCACCCGATGAATATCCGGGTGAACCTCCTGACGGTCGAACAAGGTCAGATTCAGGGTCAGCCGCGGCTGCGCGCTCCAGCGTCCCAGCACCTCGGCGAACGCGGTCAGCAGTAGTGCCGAGGGCGTCACCCCTTCGTTTTGCGCCCGCGCGGTCAGACGCGACCAGGTGTCCGCGTCCAACGTCCCCTGATGCCGGACGAAACGCGGCCGGTCAATGTCTTCCGGACGACGGGCCAGCGGCAGTTGCGGCGCCGGCGGCAATTGCGGCAGTTGCTTCAGCCAGAATGCCCGCGCCTGATCCCGCTCCTGTTCCGTGGGGGCACTGTTGAGCCGGTAATCGCGAAACGACAAGGACACCGGTGGCAGTTCGGTGTGCGGCTCCCGGTAGAGAAGATCCAGTTCCTGGTAGAACATCAGAATGCTCAAGGCATCCAGGATCAGGTTATCCAGACTGATCGCCAGGCGGGTTCGAGTCCCCGAACGGACCGCCCGAATATCGAACAGCGGCCACAGCGTGGGATCGAAGACCCGGTGCGCGGCCTCCTCCCGCAGCCGCTCACAGGCCGCGTCCCAATCGCCTTCCACCTCTTCCACCGGAATGGAAAAGCGTGCCACGTCCGGCAAGATTCGCTGGTGCCCCTGATCGTCGAACACCGCCCGCAACATCTCGTGACGGTCGATCAACCGGTTCAGCGCGTCCTGCAAACGCGCGACGTCCAGATCCTCCACGTCGTATTCCCGGTAAAAGTGGCAGCTCACCCCACCCAGCGGCAGCCCCGGGTCCCGCCCTATCCAATAGGCGCGTTGCACTTCGGTGGGCGGGAACGGCTGGTAGCGGTTTTCGATATCCGCGTGCCACTGTCGCCGTGAGACCGGGCCGTCACCGAGTTCCAGCGTGGCGGCAAACGCCGACAGCACCGGCTTCTCGAACAGCGCCGCCAGACGTACGCCGGTGAGTCCCTCTTCACTCAACCGGCGTATCATTCGGGTGGCCAACAGGGAATCGCCTCCCAGGGAAAAGAAATTCTGATCGCGCCCCACCCGGGGCAACTCGAGAAGACGGCACCAAACCTCGGCGACCCGGCGTTCCACCTCACCCTCGGGCTGCATCACGGCGGCGGGTTCACGCCGCCTTTCCTGCTCCTCGACACGGCGGGCCAGGGTTTTGCGGTCGATCTTGCCGTTGGCGGTGAGCGGCAGCGCCGCGCAGCCATAGAAACGCACCGGAATCATCACTGAAGGGAGGGTCGCTGCCAGATGATCACGCAATGATTCAAACACCGCCGGCAGAGCCCGTAGATCGACCCACGCCTGGTCACGGTCGCGCGGCGCGGCGGCCAGGGTCACCACCGCCACCAGCCCCGGCTTACCGACCACCGCCGCCGCCTGCCCCACGCCAGGCGCACCGGCCAGGGCCGCTTCCACCTCGCCCAGCTCGATGCGATGACCGCGCACCTTGATCTGATGATCCAGCCGCCCGAGAAACTCCACGTTGCCATCCGGCCGATAGCGAGCCTGATCACCGGTGCGGTACCAGCGCACCCCATCGCGTTCAACAAACCGGCTCGCTGTTTTGCGCGGATCGCCCCGGTATCCCCGGGCCACGCCCTCCCCGCCGATCCACAGTTCGCCGGCGACAAAATCGGGGCAATCGCGCCCCAGGGCATCCACCACCCGAAGGCGCACGTTCGCCAGGGGTGTGCCGTACGGCGCGGAGTGCCACCGGGGCCGGGTTTCCTTAACCTCAAAAAAGGTGGAATGAATGGCCGTTTCCGTGGTGCCGCCCAAAGCGATGAAACGGCAATCCGGGGCCTGGCGGGCCAGCCTGCCGGGCAGCTCGGGGGGAATCCGGTCGCCGCCCAGCAACACCGCTCTGAGTGTCATCGGTGTCTCGGCGTCCGCCGCGCTCAATATCATATCCAGCAGCGCCGGCACGCAATTGAGCACCGTGACCCGGTGACACCGCATCAGGCAATGCCAGGCCATGGCATCACGCCGCTCTTTCTCCGTCACGCACACCACGGCGGCGCCAACGGACAGCGCGGCGAACATATCGAACACCGACAGATCGAACTCAAGCGCGGACAGCGCCAGAATCCGGTCTTCGCCACACAGATCCAAACGATCAATCAGATCCTCGATGGTGTTCATGGCCGCCCGATGCGGCACCTCCACGCCCTTGGGCTCACCGGTGGAACCGGAGGTGTAGAGAATGTAGGCCAGATCCCGCTCACTGCCCGGCACCGGTACCGACAAGGGCGCCGACGCCTCGGGCAGCGCCTCCAGCGTCAGGCGCGCACCGGACGCACCGAGGATACGCCGGCGGCGGGCCTCGGGCTGGTCCACGCCGATCGGCAGATACGCCGCCCCGGCCGCCAGCACCCCGAGCACCGCGATGATCTGCTCGGGCCCTTTGGGCAACGACACCGCCACCACGTCATCCGGTTGCACGCCCTCGCCCACCAGATAGCCGGCCACGTTCATCGCCCGCCGTCGCAGTTCGCCATAGGACAACGTTTCGCGTTCTTCCCACAGCAGGGCGGGGGCATCCGGATTGGTGTCGGCGACGTGGAAGAAACCTTCGTGGAGCCGGCGGCCGGACAACGGTCGGGACACGCCATTGATGGAGGCCCGGCGCGCCAGCGCGCTGTCCGGCAACAAGGCGGGCACCGGCCGGCACCATGCGTCCGGGCAATCGATCAATGCCGACAGCAATCGCTCGTGGACCTCGAACAGGGCATCCAGAACGCCCGGCTCGAAAGCGTCCTCGCGCGCGTCCATATTCACCAGCAGGCCGTCGTCGAGTTCCGTCACCTGCGCGTCCAGCCATACCTGCGGGCCCTGTGAAATAATCCAGCTCGGTCGCCCGAGGCAGGTCTGCACCGTGTCGGAAAACAACGCCCCCAACCCCAGGGCGCTGGTGTACACCACCGGCGCCAATCGTTGTTCGCCATGATGACGTGACAGTTCCCGCAGCACGTCCACGCCGGCGAAGGTGCCGTGCTGGACGTCGGCGTGAAAACGGTCCTGCAGGGCGGTGGCGCGTTCGACAAAGGTGCCCGGCACGGAACCCTGCCATGCCAACAACACCGAGGAGGTGAAATCACCAACCAACAGGTCCACATCGGCGTGCAGCGGTTCCCGGTTGAACAGCGGCAGGTTGATCAGGAAATCCGGCTCGGCGCTCCAGGCGGTGAGCACTTCGGCGAACACCGCGGCCAACGCCATGGCCGGCGTCAGACCGTGCGCACGCGCCGTCGTCGTAAACGCCGCGACCCGCTCGGGAGGCAGCCAGCCGTGACGCCGGATCACGCGAGTCGCCTGTTGCGCTCTTCCCCCGCCCGCGATCGGCAAGCGTGGCGCCGCCGGCAGATCGGCGAGCCGGTCACGCCAATAGTCCCGGTCGCGATGCCATCTGGCACGACGCCCTTCCCCGGCCATGGCCGCGTCATGATCGGCCCGGTAACGGGGATAGCTGTAGCCGATGGGCGGCAACGCGTCACCGCGATACAGGCAGGCCAGATCCTGCAGCAGCACGCGCAAACTCAGGGCGTCCGCGGCGACCATGTCGAGATTGAAATGGATACGGGTGCCGTTCGCGCGCACGGCATCCGGCAACAAGGACAGCTGAACGTCGAAGACCTCTCCCGCCGCCAGATCCATGTGCCGGTGAGACAGCGACTGGCGTAGTCGTTCCAGCGCCTGTTCGGCGTCCTCCACCGGCATCGCTCGCAGGTCATGTACCTTCAGGCCGGGCCAGACACTGTCCGTGGCAATACACTGACGACCGTCATCGGTGAGACGCACCCGCAACATGCCATGACGCTCGATCAGCGCCTTAACCGCCCGTTCCAGCCGGTCGGCGTCCACGCCGGTGCCATCGAATTCGTTATAGAAATGAGCGGCAACGCCGCCAAGCTGCTGGTCGCCGGAGCGCCCGACCCAATACGCATGCTGCATCGGAGCCAGCTCGAAAGGCGCCTGTTCGTCCAGGTGCCGGCTCATCGTTTCCGGTGGCGATGTTTCCGCTTCATCGGTTCCTACATCGGCACCAAGCAGCGTGCACCAGGCGGACAGCCTGGGATTGGAAACCATGCGGGCAAAAGAAATGTCGTGCCCCTGCCGGCGCCACTCGCTGGCCAGGCGCATCATGGTGATCGAGTCGATCCCCATTTCGATGAGGTTGCCGTCGTCGCTGACGGAGGCAACGGGAAGTTCCAGCACCGCCGCGACACGCGCACGCACGTCGGGCACATCAGTGACGTCATCCATGGTTCACCGTCAGTCATGGGATCATTCGGAAATGCAAATGATATCCAACTACGGTATCGGCTCTACCCGAATCAGGATGACTTGAGCCCGGATCCGTTCACGATGGCGAAACCGGATTGCGTCACGTCACCGGCGTTTCAGCGCGGACGGCTTAACGCCGAATTCCTTATGAAACGCAGCGGCGAAATGACTGGCGTTGGTATACCCCAATTCCGCGGCCACCTGGAGCACCGACTGGCCGCCGGAACCCAGGCGACGACGCGCTTCATGCATCCGTTCACGCTGAAACAGGCCGTAAACGCTGCTATTGAACAGTTGCCGGAAACCGCGCTTGAGCTTGATCACACTCAAGTCCGAGGCCCGGGCCAGCTCTTCGATGGTCGGCGCCTGACTGAGATTCGCCAGTAAAAAGTCCCGCGCCCGGAGCAACTTTTCCCGGTCCGGGATCGACAGATCACAGGCACAGTGCGAACCGGGGTCGAGACTTTCCAGCAACAAACCGACAAACACCAGGCTGGTCCCGAACAACCACAACGGCCCCCGATTGCTGCCGTCGTCCGGGCACAGATCGGCGACCCGCAGCGCCTTGCTGAGTGCTTGAGCCGTCGCCTTCAGTTCCGCGTTACAGCGCAAGCAATGAGCAAAGCAGCGCCCCGAGTCGAACAGTCGTTGCAGCATGACGTCCGGCTCACCCACCCATTGATACAAACTGTCCGGGCGAATCATGACGATGACACTTTCAAAGTCCCCGTACTGACGAAAGCCACCGGCACGCCCCGGATTGTAGTTAATGCACCCGCCACCTTCGTGAACGGTATGAACATGATCCGGGTCACCGTCATCGAACCAGCTTTGGAAATGGCCGCGCAACGAGTAGGAGAAGTGAATCCGTTCACTGTCGTCCCGAACGTTCATGGTCACCGGTTCAGCGAAATTCCCCCGCCATACCGCCAGTTCCACCCCCTCCAGCAACGGCACCCGAAGCAACCGGCACCGCGAGAACGGCGCCAGCTCGATCACCGAGGTATCGGACAGCAACGCGAGCGCGGAGAGCTCTTTGCGTTCCAGGATCGATTGATACACGGACATACCGTCACTCCATTCCATGGCCATGGGAAAACCCGATTCGGGCATAAATGGAACCGATTCGGGCGGATTTACAAATGAGAACCATTATCTTTTATACGGTTTCGTTCTTCTTGTCGACTTCAAGGCCTTGCCACCCATCAAGGCTTCCTTTTTTGGGGACCCGCGTTATGGCGAATTCCACCGGCCTGGTCATCGAGGACCTGGCGAAAACCTATGGCAATGGCGTGCGTGCCCTGGACGGCGTCTCACTAGAGGTGGCCCCTGGAATGTACGGGCTGCTGGGCCCCAACGGCGCCGGCAAAAGCACGCTGATGCGCACCCTTGCCACTTTACAGGAGCCGGACCGTGGCCGTCTTTTCCTCGACGGCGAGGACGTTCTTGCCGCGCCGGACCATCTGCGTCAACGGCTTGGTTATCTGCCGCAGCAGATCGGTGCCTATGCCGGCGTTCCGGCCCGTGACCTGCTGGACCGTTTTGCCTGGCTGAAGGGCCGCCATCGCCGCTCGGAACGCCGGGACGAAGTGGAAAACCTGCTGGAGAAAGTCAACTTGCGGGAGGTGGCGCACCGCCCCGCCTCCACGTTTTCCGGCGGTATGTTGCGGCGTTTCGGCATTGCCCTGGCGCTGATCGGTTCGCCGCGTTTGTTGATCGTCGATGAGCCCACCGCCGGGCTGGATCCGGCGGAACGCAACCAGTTCCACCGGGTTCTGGCCGACACCGCCAGCAACACCGTGGTACTGCTGTCCACGCACATCGTCGAGGACGTGGAAAATCTGTGCGACCGTCTGGCCATTCTCGCCAATGGCCGATTGTTGGCCGAAGGCACGCCCGCCGCTCTGGCCCTCCCTTATCAGGGCGTGCTCTGGGAGGCGTCGTTCGAACGGGATGAGCCGGTGCCGAAAGAGGCGCTACGTGTCCTGCCCCGGCCCGGCGGCCGTCGTGTTATCTGTCATGCGGAACAGGCGCCGGATGACCGTTTCGTCGCCCGCCCGCCGCGTCTCGAGGACGTCTACTACCTGGCGCTGGAAAACGCCCGGCGGGAGGCGGCCGCGTGAACCCGATGCGTCTGATGTTTCATGAGGCCGCCGGCGAACTGCGCGCGGGCCTGCGCAGCGGCATTGTCTCGCTGGTGTTCGTGGGGCTGACGCTGTACCTGCTGATGTCCCTCACCAACGCCGAATACATGGAGAAGATGGGGGCCACGGATATTCCGCGCAACGCCCCCAGCCTGATCTATCTGATGGCCACCGGCTGCATGTTCTTCCTGTTCTTCGCCTGGGCCTGGGTGTTCGCCCAGCCTTTGCTTCGCGACCGCCACGCCAATCTTCATGAAGTGGTGCTCTCGGCGCCGATTTCCCTGCCCGCCCTGCTACTGGGACGTTTTCTCGGCGCCGCGCTGCTGGCCTCCCTGCTTGGTGCCTCGGTCATGGTCGGGTTTCTCTGCACGCCCATCCTTTCCTGGCTGGGCCTGGTGCCCGCCGACGCCATCGCGCCGCCCGCCTGGCGCGCCCTGGCATTCAGTTGGCTGTGGTTGGTGTTGCCGATCGCCTTCGGCGTCGGCGCCCTGTACTTCATGGTGACGCTGAAAACCCGTGGCGTGGCGGCGGCCTTCGCCCTGTCCGCGTTGCTCATGTTGCTGTGGATGGTGGCGGTGGTGGTATTGGAAGGCGGCCATATCAATCCCGTTCTCTCGGCCATCCTCGACCCCTCCCTGTTTACCTTCACCCATGCCCAGGTGGAAAGCTGGACGCCCGCTCAAAAAACCCAGGCTCTGTTGCCCGTCAATCAGGAGTTCCTGCTGAACCGGGGATTCTGGTGCGTGCTGCCGATGTCCGGCCTGGTGTGGATGGTCACCCGGGTACGCCGCGAGAGCCTGATCCGGGAAAATGCCCGGAAACCTTCCCGCAGGACAGCGCCCCCGCCCCCGGAGGCCGTGCGTCCACACACTCTGCCCGGACCGGTCTTCGCGTTTCGATGGTGGCGAACGGTCATCGCCGAAACCGGCTGGCGGCTACGCCGGACGGTACGCACGCGCGCCTTCCTGGTCGGCACGGTCCTGTTGGTGGCGGTGGGCGTGATGGCCGCGTTCGTGCACGTGATCTGGCACGCGGAGGGGCCGTTCCTGCCCCACCCGGATCGGTTGTTGCCGTTGCTGATGACGACGCTGTATCTGGTGATCGCCTTTCTGGTGGCGGCCAGTGCCGGGCTGATGTCACGCCAGGATGACGTGGAAGGGTTCAGGGATATGCTCGACGCGGCGCCGGTGCCGCCGTTCGTGCGCCTGTTCGCTCTGGCCCTGGCGCTACTGGCGGTGACCCTGATTCTGGCACTGCTTCCCGGCGTCTCCGCGTTGATCGTCACCGCTCTGGTATTGCCGGACAGCCTCGCTCCCGTCACCGTCCTGCTTTATCAGATCCTGGTGATGGCGCCGGCGCTGCTGGAACTGGCCATGCTGGCACTGCTGATTCACGCCCTGATACGGCGCCCCGGGCTGGCCTACGCCGCGTCCATGTTCGTGACCTTCGTACTGGTCCTCAATAACGAACTGGCGCTGGTCACCTACCCGCCTTACAAGCTCGGCATTGCCGCGCAGATTTCCCTTTCCAGCCTCGCCGGCTGGGCGCCCTGGCGCGATTACCTGCTGACCCTGGACGGCTACAAGCTGAGCGTCGCCCTGCTCTGCGTCGCGGTGGCGGGCCTGGTTCTGCCGCGTGGCCATCTGGGGCGGCTGCGTGAAATCGCCACCCGGCTGCCCGGCCCCATCGGCGGGACAGCTCTGGTCGCCCTGGCCGGGATCATCGGTGGCGGTGCTCTGCTGCACCAGAAGCTGGTTTTGGCGGGCAGCTACCGTACCGCCGAAAGTGAGCGCCAGGAGCAGGTCGACTGGGAACAGGACACCGCCGCCAGCGCCGGCGCCTTTACCGTGGAGGGCGGCGAGTTGACCCTGGAACTCAACGCTCATCGTCGCGAAGCTACTGGCCGCTGGTTGCTGAAAACCGTGCGGCCCGACACCGGTGTGCTCCACGCGGAACTGCCGCCGGGCTTTTCATTGTTGTCGTCACGGGTCGACGGCCAGGCGGTCCGGACCGATCAGGGCAACGATCATTTGACCCTGCCCCTGGACCACTGCGCCGCTGACGGCTGCGACGTGGCACTGACCTGGCGTGTGTCCTTTACCGCCTGGCCGGCGGACGCTTCCCCGCCGGCGCTGGCGGAGAGCGGCATCTGGCTGCGGGCCAGCCAGGTCGCCCCCCGGCTCGGCATCGATCCGGACCGGGCATTACGCGGCGCGAACGCCAGAACCCGCTACGGCCTGCCCGAGAATTACGCCGTGCCACCGGCCGAGGCCACCGCCTCCGTTGCCGGTATTGCTCCCGCCGGGCACTGGCGCTGGCGACTGAGCGCGGATCTCGAAGAGGGCGGACATTCCGAACAAGGCCAAAGCGCTGGAGCCCTTGATTTCAGTCTGTATTTACCGCATCGAGCCCGCGAACAGACGTTGGAGGGGCTGACCGTCATCAGTGACCCGGGGCGTACCGCCGCCGCGCGCGGCGTCGCCGACGATGTGCGACGGATGCAAGCCTGCGTGTCGCGCCGGCTGGGGAGCGATATCCAGGTCGATACCGTACAGCAGTGGCCGCGAGGACAGCGGGTCACTGGCTTCGCCCAGGGCGTGCTCAGGCTGGCGGAGGACCCGGATTGGGACGTGGCCGATCAAGGCGTGGGCCGCTGGCGGCGACAAGCCCACATCGCCACGGCCCTGGCCCGGCAACATCTGGTCGAGGCCGCCGAGTTGCGCCGCGGCCCCGGGGCCGCGTGGCTGAGCGAGGGCGTGGCCGGCGCCATCGGCCTGCTGTGCGTGGGCGACGCGGACGGCATGAACGCTCTGCGGGCGGTGGTCGAACGCCAGGCGCAAGACACCACTCAACGCCTCGCCAACAGTGATATTCCCATTACGTCGCTGCGTACCGCGCCCGGCCAAGGCTGGGTGTCCCTCTACGCGCCCCTGGCCAGCCTCGATTGGACGGCCCGGCAAAGCGCCTCCGACCTGACCGCCCTGCTCGCGGATATTCGCCAACAGGGGGACGTGGACCAGGCGCTGGCCGCACGACTGGGATCCGACACCACCCAGCACCTGCTCGGCCCGCCCCTGGCGTTCGGTCCTGACGGCGAACGCTGGCATTGGCGTGAAGGTGGCTGGCAGCCGCTGACCACCCCCGCCCGCTACCAAAGCCTGATACGCCACGATGGCCGGATCGTTTCAAAGCCAGGCCCCGCCGATGAGCCGGGTCTGTTACTCGACCGCTGGCCGGCGTATCCCCGGTTTCCACAACACCACGATAACAAATGACACCTCATCCACAGGAGACACCGATGTTAGAAAAAGGATTGCCCAAGACCGTGGGGAGCTTTGGCAAGGCCGGGAAGGCCGCGACGTTCTCCATGCTGTTTCTGTTTTCGCCTCTGGCCGCCGCGCAGGACGACAATAACCATGAACTGGACGCCATCACCGTGACCGCGCGTCAAAGCGAGGAGCGGGCCAAGGATGTGCCCTTCGCGATCAGTGTGGTCGACGGCGGCACGCTTACCGACCAACGGCTCGACAATGTGGAGGACGCCTTGCGCTCGGTGCCCGGCGTCAATATCAACTCCTCCGCCGGCGCCAACGATTCCAACGTCTATATTCGCGGGGTCGGGTCCCTGTATCAGATGAACATGGACGACAACTCGGTCGCCCTGATCATGGACGGCGTGACCCTGTCACCTCGCTCGATCTCCCTGGGCACTCTGGATGTGGAACGGGTGGAAGTGCTGAAAGGCCCCCAGGGCACACTGTTCGGCGGCAACGCCGAGGCCGGCGCCATCAATGTGGTCAGCCGCCGCCCCACCCGTCACCGGGAAGGGTATCTGCGATTGGAAGGCGGACAGGATGAGCAGTGGCTGCAGGAGGGGGTGATCAGCGGACCGCTCAGTGACCGGTTCAGCGGCCGCTTCGCCCTCCGCCATGCCGCGGCCGACAACTGGGTGAACAACAAACAAACCGGCGATCCACTGACCGATCAGGAGGATCTGGCTTTTCGCGGTAGCCTGCTCTGGGACAATCACGACGCCACCACCGCGCTGTTCATCGCCGAGCGGCAGAAAGTGGAAGGCCGTACCAGCGTGCTGGTGTTGCGGCCCTACGGCGACGACCCGGCCAACGATCTGACCCCGGGCTTGTTCGACGACAACGAGAAAACCATGGAGCGCTATTCCATGGAGATCAATCACGATCTGGCCAACAGCCGGATCACCTCGGTCACCGCGATGACGCGCATGGATCTCACCGACCCGGTGGTCTACGACCGCGACATCATGGAAGCCATGTACGGCACCCCCATGGTGGCCTGGTTGAACAAAGAAGCGGACGAGCACACCTACAGCCAGGATCTGCGTATCGGTTCCCTGCCTTCCAGCCCGGTGTTCTGGACCAGCGGGCTGAGCGTTGCCCGCTCCGAACGGGGCTATGACACCACCTACGATTCCCGTGACCCGTCCAGCGCCAAGTTTCGTGATTTCACCACCGAACAATACGGCCTCTACGGTGAGATCACCTGGCCCTTGCTCGACGATCTCAAATTGACGGCGGGGGCACGGCATTCCTGGGATCGCAAGGAATACGACGCGGTGTACCGTTCCAGCGCCGGGGCCGTGCGGGACCAGCGGGATCTGGACGACGACTTCACCACCGGCCGTCTGGCACTGACTTATGTGCTGACGCCGAGCACCAATCTCTACACCCAGATCGGGCGCGGCTATAACCCCGGCGGGTTCAACGATTACGCGTCGCAGAGAGCGGATAGCGAACCTTACGACGCCGCCACCGCCCACTCCTGGGAACTCGGCTTCAAGACCGAAACAGACAGGCTGATGCTCAACGGCAGCGTCTTCCTGACCCGGGTCAAGGACGCGCACCTGATCGATTATGACGTCCTCACCTGGGCCTCGCGGGCGGTCAACGCCGACACCCGCAGCCGCGGCGCCGAACTGGAAGGCCGTTACCGGCTCGGCGGCGGCTTGTCCCTGGCCGGTTCGGTCAGCTACATCGATGCCGAAATCACCGATGACGTTATCGGGATCAGCGGTGGCGACGTCCATTCCGGCAATCAGGTGCCGGACGTCTCCGAATGGAGCGGGTATGCCGCGATCCATTACGACCGGCCGCTGCCGGATAACTTCATCGGCCTGTACGCACCGGCCCTGAACGCCCGGATCAGCTATCAGTATGTGGGCGAACGCCCCGCCGACCCGCAAAACCACTTTGATCTGGATGACTACGGCATGCTCGACGCGCGCCTGGGCATCGCCAGTGGCGCGGTGGAACTCTATTTGTGGGGGGAAAACCTGCTGGACGAAACCTATGATCTCTACGGGTACTACGAATCCAGCACCGTAACGTACGGCGCCCCCGGCCGGGGACGCACCGTTGGCGCGGGCTTGAGCTACTACTTCTGACGATCCGGCCTCGCCGCCGTGCGCTCGGCGGCGAGGCCCCCCGCCGCTCGCATTTTATATTTTTGCGCCAATCTTTTAATGTTACGTTATAACGTATTTGGAGCTATCAGACATGTTTCCCTTACGTCGTCATCCTACGGTCGTCGCCCTGCTGATGGGGCTTGCCCTGCCCCCCTTGTCGTCACACGCCGACACTCGGAAGGACGGTGCTGAATCCGTTGCCCCTCACGAGCTGGAAAGCGTCACGGTTACCGCCCGTCGCGGCGAGGAACAGGCCAAGGAGGTCCCCTTCGGCCTCAGTGTGATCGACGCCGAGACATTGGAGTCCAAAGGAAACGCCGACCTGGAAACGGTCCTGAGGGATACCGCCGGCGTCAACATCAGTTCGTCCGGCCCCTATGACGCCAATGTGCTGATCCGTGGCGTGGGGTCGCTCAATCAGATCAGCCAGGAGGACGGTTCCGTGGTGCTGAATGTGGACGGCGTCGCGCTGTCCGCCCGTCAGATTTCCCTGGCGACCCTGGATATGGAACGGGTAGAAGTGCTGAAAGGACCACAGGGCACCCTGTTCGGCCGCAATAGCGAGGCCGGCGCGATCAATGTGGTTAGCCGCAGACCCACCGATTATCGTGAGGGTTATCTGCGCGGGGAGTACGGCCAGGACAACCAATACCGCCTTGAAGGCGCGCTCAGTGGTCCGCTCGGTGAACGGCTCAGCGGTCGTCTGGCGGTGCGGCAAAGCGGGGAGGACCACTGGGTGGAAAACGTCAACGACGGCGATCCCATATCCCAGCCCCGTTCCCTGGCGTTTCGTGGCAGCCTGCTCTGGGATGTGGGTGAGCGCACGTCCATGTTATTCATCGCCGAACGGCAGCGCATACGGCACGATGCCAGCGTCCAGGTGCTTTACCCGTTCGGCGATCCCCCCGGGATCGACATGACGTCGGGGCGCTTCGATGATAACCAGAACACCGTGGAACGCTATTCCGCCGAGGTCCAACACGACTTCGCCGGCAGCCGCCTTACTTCCACCACCGCTCTGGTTCGAACCGACATGAGCCTGGTCACCGGCTATGGGCGCCGCATCTCCGAAATACTTTATGGCGCTCCCATGGAGTTCATGAAAGAGGACGACTCCGACCAGCGTGTGGTCAGTCAGGACCTGAATTTGTCCTCACTGCCCGGTGCCCGGGTGTTCTGGGTTGCCGGTCTCTATGCTTCCGATTCCCGTCGCAATTTCGATTCGTTCTTCGAAACCACCGGCAACCGGCAGAACCGTGACTACGACACCCGCAGTTCCGCCCTCTATGGCGAAGCGACCTATCCCCTCACCGATCGCCTGGACTGGACCTTCGGCCTGCGCCACACCTGGGACCGGAAAACCTACGAAGCGGATTACTTCAGTGGCTCGTGGCAACATGACAAGCGCGACCTGGACGATGACTACACCACCGGACGCACTGGCCTGTCCTTTGCCGTCATACCAGACCTGAACCTGTATGCCATGTTGGCGCGGGGCTACAAATCCGGACTGTTCAGCGACTACGCCACCCAGGTCGAGGACAGCAAGCCCACCGATGCCGCCAAGGTGAACAGCCTGGAAATCGGCTTCAAGCTGGAACCGGCGCACCAGCGCTACGCGATTAATGGCGCGGTGTTCATCAGCCGCGTCAAGGACGACCATTTGCTGGGCTACGATGCCGCCACCCAGGCCACCAGCGCGATCAACGCGGACACCCGCAGCCAAGGCGCGGAGCTGGAAGGCACCCTGGCGCTGACCCCGGCCCTGGCACTGTCCGCCTCGGTGACGTACATCGACGCGGAAATCACCAGCGATGCCCCCGGTGTGCAGGGCGGAGACGTGGCGTCCGGCAACCGGGTTCCCCAGGCCGCGCGGTGGAGTGGCGATCTGGCGCTCACCTACCAGCGCGAACTGCCGGAATTCCTGGGCCTGCCCTATCCGATGCTGAAAGCCCGCGCGGGTTACCATCATGTGGGCACGCGCCCCGCCGATCCACAGAATCATTTCGACCTGGATCACTATGATCTGGTGGACACACGGGTGACGTTACTAACCGGGAACGCCGAGTTTTATGTCTATGGCGACAACCTGCTCAATGAACGCTACGAGCTGTCCGGCTATCAACTGGCCCCGGGCGTGCGCACCGGGGCCATGCACCGCGGCCGTATCATCGGCGTTGGTGCCGGTTACTACTTCTAGCAGCGCCTTCCAGCCAATCGGTATCAACCCTGCGTCAAGGATCGCCAGCCCGCTCAAGCGCGAGCTCGAGCGGGCTCCGGCGGCAACTTCCCGCCCGGGAATGCCAGCCTCAGGTTGTTCAGCCAAGTGGTCCCGAACTGCCGCCATAGCGGCGCGGTGTTGTACGGCAGACCGTACCGCGCCGCCAGCGCTTTCACCCGTGGCGCCACTTCCGGATAGCGGTTGCTGCACAAATCCGGAAACAGATGGTGCTCGATCTGATGGCTGAGATTGCCGGACATCACGTGGAAAAACGGGCCGCCGGTGATGTTGGCGGAACCGAGCAACTGGCGGATGTACCACTGGCCACGGGATTCGCCTTCCACCTGCTCCTCGGTGAAGTTGTAGACGTCGGCGGGGAAATGCCCGCAGAAGATGATCACGAACGCCCAGATGTTGCGGATGATATTGGCGACGGCATTGGCCCCGGCCACCAACAGAAACACCGTCAGCGGTGCCCCCGGCACGTAAAGGGAAATCGGGATCGACACCAGGGCGGCGAGGCCGGGCCACATGATGTAATCCTTGCGCACCTGGCCCCAGATTTTCCGGCCGATGTGCTTCATCAGCGGCAGGATTTCCCGGTGCTTTTTCTTGCGCTCCATGACGTCGACGATCGCCTGCTCGTGCAATGCCACGCCTTCCTCGAACAGCAGCATCAACAGCACGAAATAAATAGGCTGCAGCAGATAAGCCGGCTTCCAGGGCTGCAGGGGTGTCACGCGCATGATGCCATACCCCACGTCCAGGTCTTTCTCCAGCACATTGGTCCAGGTGTGGTGCACCACATTGTGCGAATGCATCCAGCGATCGGAGGGGCTCATGGTGTCCCACTCCCAGGTGTTGGACTGGATCTCCGGATCTTTCATCCAGTCCCACTGGGCATGCAGCACGTTGTGGGCGATCTCCATGTTTTCAAGGATCTTGGCGACGCCCAGCATAATCACGCCAAGCGCCATGACGATCAGCGTGGCGCCCCAACCGGCCAGGGCGTGGGGCCAGGCCGGCAACAGCAACAGACTGGCATAGATAGTCAGCCGGCCAATCAGCGCCAGACTGCGTTGAATGCGGATCAGACGCAGGATATAACGCCGATCCCTCTCCCCCCGGGACTCCAGGGTTTCGTAATAGATGGCATCCATTTCACGCCCGAACTCGTCGATCTGTTCTTCGGTGAGGTCCACCGGCAAGCCTCGTCGTGTCGTCATACCTGGCTCCCTAGATATCCAATTCACAGTCACCGGCGGCCGCGCAGACGCATATCTGCACCATCGCCCCCGGTTCATTGATGAAGTCACCGCTGCGCAGATCGCGAACGCAGCCGGATTTCAGCGTGGTGTTGCAGGTGTGGCAAATTCCCATACGGCAACCGTGGGCCGGGTTGAGCCCAGCGTCCTCGGCGACACTCAGTAAATTGGCCTGGCCGTCGGCATTGACCTCGATATTGTTTTGCGTGAAACGCACCAGGCCGCCTTCGGCATTGTCCGGGATAGGCGCGAAGTCGGCGCGGAAACGTTCGATATGCAACCGTTGCGACAGGCCGGCTTCCGCCCAGGTTTCTTCCAGCACGGCCAACAGGCCCGGCGGACCGCAAGCGTAACAATCCCGTTCACGCCATCCCGGGCAGAACCGCTCCAACGCTTCGCGGCTGAAGTAAGCCATGTTGCCGGCTTGCTTTCGGGTATGTATTTCGTGCAGACGGTAATGGCACTGTTCGGCGCTCAACTCGCGCAGTGCCTTACCAAAGATGGTGTCGAACTCGTGGGGTGCGTAGTGAATGTGCACCGTGTCCGGCAGACGCTGCTGTAATACCAGGCTGCGCAACATACTCATTATCGGTGTGATGCCGCTGCCGGCGGTAATGAACAACGGCTGGATCGGCGAAGCGTCCGGCAGATAGAAATCCCCCTGAGGCAACCCCACCGGAACGTAATCCCCCACCTTCAGATGACGCACAATGTGGTGCGACAAACGGCCACCGTCGATCTTCTTGACGGTGATGGTGAAGCAACCATCGTCCCGTTCCGGTGGTGAGGAAATCGTGTACGTGCGGGTATAGTGCCGCCCGTCCACCGGAATGCCCACGCGAACATGCTGACCGGGGCGGTGTAACCGCCAGTTGGCCCCGGGCTTCAGTGTGATGGTGCGGGCGTCCCTGGTCTCATCCCAAACGGCCACCACCCGGGCATGCATGCGATGGGTGGTCCATAGCGGGTTCACCAGCTCCACATAATGAGAGGTTCGCAATGGGTAGGCGAACAGGTCAGTGAGGGTCGCCAACCCGGCCAGCCAGCCCTTGCCGGGCCTATGTTCGGGTTCCTGGGTGGTCATGCCTGGGCTCCTTTTACCTCAAATGTGTACACTTGTGCACTCTATAGTGAGGTAATCCCCTTGGAAAGAGGCAATTTTATGCAAATGCCAAAACCGGACGCCCTGAACATCCTGTGAAAACGGATGGTGAGGCGCCCCGGCGAACCGCGGGATTCCGAGACCGCAAAGGCCCAGCGTGCCTGACCAAGGGCAATGACCTTAAAGGATGAGCGATACCGGCACGAGAAGCGCTGTCCATTCCCTACCTAATATTTGTCAATAACGGCACTTCCTTGGGAGTGAAGAGAATTAATATTGATCCAACCCGATCGTCTAAAAACATAGGGCTGGTGACAACCTTGGCTTTTTGCTCCGCGGCACTGGCGGTCAGCGCGACCGCCCAGGCGCAAAGCCAACGAAACTCAACGCCAGTGGGCCACAATGGATTTTCCTGCACCTACGCGCAGTTGGCCTATGATCGCTGGGGTTTGGAGTGCGGCGAGCATTGCGACCTGGATCTCGACGTGGTTTCCATTGAAGGTAGCCACGGTCTAAATCGCCATCCTCACTGGCTTGGCGGCACCATCCGCCCCTCCCTGGCAGTCCGCTTCAACCCCGATTCCCTTGATTCGAGTATCAGTGATACGACCTGGACGCCGATGATGATCCGTGTCAGGCGGCGCTCTCTCCGCGCTTTTTGTAACGGCGCTGCCAGTCGTTCAGATCGTCGGTGAGTGCCGCTTCCAAAGCCTGTGCCGGTGCTCTTGTGGCCGCCAGCGCATCGCGTTGCTCGCGGTATACCGAGGATAAGGCTTCCGTGGGGATGTCGTTCCCTTCATCGTTCATCCGCCGCCGCAACGCCGAAAAGAGCGCCGGCTCCGGAGTCCGCGTCAGTAAACGCTCCCGGTCGGTATCCTCGATGGCGTGTTCCTCGGCCCAGAACATCACCGCGTCCCGCCAGACCGCGGAGTACGGAGCGTGCTCGAAAGTGAAGCGCCGATCCGCTTGCGGACGCCCCAGCACATCCGGGTTGCGTGCCACGGAGAAGGCCGGAATCCAGTCGTCTCCGGACGCATAAAAGGCGGCGGTGAGGCCATGAACACCCAGGCCGCGTCCCGGCCGTGTGTCGGGGTGATCGCTGGTCACGAATCGCTGATAGTGCCGTTCCCGTTTCTCGATTTTCCATTCCAGGTCCATCCCCACGGCGCTTAACCACTGGTATTGGACCCATAGGTTGGATTTCTCCTGGGATGACGCTGTCCGGGTGGAGAACGTCGCTTTTCTGGTATGACCGTCGATACGGGCCGTCACCAGGAACCCGACGAAACCGCGCGGGTGTTCGCCTGGGGCAAAATACTCAATCATTGACGTGATGGTCCTCGTTTCGCCGCCCACCGGGATCACACCGGCCCTGGCGACAGATTGACGATTCAACCGCGTCCCAGCGAATCAAACCTCCTTTACCGTAAACGGTAGTGTAGTGCATCTTTGGCCATTTTTACGTTCCTTTTGCTGCCCCGTTTACGTTTTTACACGCTTTTTTCACATCAAATGGAACCGAACCCAGCGGCCGGTCACGGCGTGCCGCCGTACGTCCAGGCTCGCAACAGCGCCTCAAGAGGGCCGCGTTCAAACCGTTTCGCCAGGACACTGACAATCGCCATCGACATCACCGCCACCGCGATGGCGACGAAGAACAGCGCGCCCTGCCCCATCGTCCCGAACAGCCCCAGTCCGTAGCCGCCGAACACGGCACCGGCGAGAATACCTTGCAGCACATACACTGAAAGCGAGTTACGCCCCGCCCTCATCAACCAGTCTGGCAGCGTGTACCGCTCGGTCAGCTTCAGCAGCAGTCCCAGATAAGCGGCGGAAAGCAGTGGAGCACCAAGCACCAGGACGACCAGGCCGGCCAGCGAGTGCAGGCCCCGCTCAGGGGGAATCATCCAACTCATGGCGGCGGCGTAGTAGAGATTGAAGGTAACGCCGAAGAAAATCAGCCAGGGCAGCCCTTTGTTCAGGGAGACACGCCCCCGGTTCAACGGCGTTTCAAAGAAGCCGCTCTTGGCCGCGGCAAGACCGGAAGCAAAGGCCGCGAACGCCAACGGTCCCTGGAACAGCAACAGAAACGCAAATGTCCCTGGCCAATCAAGCCAGCGGGTCCGAGTCGCCTCCCAATATCCCCCACCCAATGTCGTGCCCGAGGACAATGTGTCCGGCAGCAATATTCCCAGAGAGGTCAACGACACCACGCCCAGCGGCACCATGGTCAGCGCGATGCGTATCAGCGTGGCCGGGTCGCGCTGACGCAGAGGCCAGATCACCAGGCCCAGCAAAACGTAGAGCAACAGGATATCCCCATTGAAAACCAAGACCGCGTGAAGTACGCCAAGTACCGCCAGGCCCGACAAGCGCCGGGCGTAGCGACGATTGAAGGAGACGCCCTTTTTTTGAGCGGATTGCGCTTGCTGATGCAGGGACCAGCCGAACAAGAAAGAAAACAGCAAGAAAAATTTCGCCTGAAAGAGCCCCTCCACCAGAAAGGCCGCCACCTGATCCAAGGCGGCTGACGGCGGGACCAGACTGGCTTCCACCGGCAACGCCATGAACGGCACGTTGACGATGCAGATGCCCATCAACGCGGTCACGCGTACCGCGTCCGGATGGGGATTACGTCCGGATGACCGGTGTCCTGAGGATGGCATGGATGTGGGCTGTGGTTGTGAAAACACGATTAGGGTCTCGATTTTGAGCGATTGTTCAATTAATATTGAGCGTATGTTCAACTCTGTCAAGACGGGAGAGAAAAATGAGCACCCGAAAATCCCGGGAACGTCAGGCGACGTTGATTGACGCGACCATCGAGGTACTCGTCGAAAGTGGGCTGACGGCCGCGACGACACGGGCGGTCACTCAGAGGGCCGGTGTCGGCACCGGGCTGCTCAATCACTACTTTCGCTGGCCCGAGTTGCGTGCCGCGGCCTGGCAAGCCCTGTTCGAGGAAGTGGCCAAGGATCAATTCGAACAGGAGCAGACAGCACAAATCGTCATGGAACGTTACTTCCGAGAGGCCTTTGTCGAGGCCGCTCGTCCCTATTGGCGGCTGTGGATCGAAGCCACCGAACTGGCGGCGAGCGACAAGCCGATGAGAAACGCTTTGAAGTCCATCCAGGCGCGTATGCAGGACGGCTTGGCCAGGGTGCTCAGCGACGGCTGTGAGTCCGGCTCATGGCGACTGCCGGATCCCGAGGCAAGCGCGCTTCGACTGGGTGCTCTTTACGATGGCCTGGCCGGGCTGTTGATCTCTGGTATCAGCCCGGTAAGCCCCGATTCGGCGGAAAAGCACTTGCGCAAGGCGTTCGCTCTGGAATGTGGTGCAGAGCAGTGAAAGGGATTCGACCGTGGGGAGAACGAGAATGACCAGGATGGGAAAAGTGCTTTGGGCCGCGTATATGGGAATGTGCTCCGCCTCCGTCGCGGCGGCGGAACGGGACAGCGTGCGTTACTCGGTACTCTCCGACGACAAATACCTCGGTGAGATTGTTCATTTGGAAGAACGGTCCGGTACAGAGAACAGCAAGGATAAAGTGATCTCGGTCAGTGGCGACCTGTCCCTCTCCGGATGGTGGGGAAGCTGGTCACGCAAGTATCAGATACGAAGTCGCCTGCGGAATCACAAACCTGTCAGTCTGGATATGAAGCTCTTCAAAAACGGGAAGGGATTCTATATTCACGGGGAAGAATATGAAGGGCAGTTGTGGGTGACCGCGTCCGAAGTCAAGAGCGGCCGGCAAAGAGAGGATGAGCAGGTCGTCGACGTATCGTTCTCCATCTTGACCGAGTTCTTCCCTGAGCTGGGCTTCCTCTCCGTGTTCGGCGGCGAGGACTCGGATCAGGGCATCATGGTGCCGTTGACCAGCTTCGACGTGGTCGATGAAGCCTTGCCGGATTACATTCACGATCACGATTACCGGTTCAATGAGACCGCCGTAAGAGTTTTTGAACCCGAGAACATGGAGATTCTGACTTACACCCTGACCGCCCGCGGCGAAAAATACATCGACCTCGCCGGCACACGCTACCGATGCCAGGAAGTGGAAATCCATAATCGGGATAAAAGCAGCGTGTATTGGATCGCGCGGAAAAATGGTCAGGCGCTTCTGGTTCAGGAGACCGGCACCGACAAAGAGGGCCACTATCAAGTCACGCTGATGGAATAGCCGCCCGCCTCCCCGCCGTTGGGGCCGGTTCATTTCTCCTTGAAGGATGGAAGAAACCACGGACCGTGCCCCGATTTCCAACAACTGACTCTGGCTTGCCCCGAATCAAGAGGCCTGTGCTCCGATCACGAACGGTGATGAACGTAATGCCGTTCCCGGCTTTCCTGGCGTGCTTTCACGTCGATGGAATACTCCGCCGTCGGCCTGGCCAGCAGCCGCTCGATACCGATCGGTTCGCCGCTTTCCAGGCAGTAACCATAGTCTCCGGTAGCCAGCCGCCGTAAGGCGCCATCCACTTTTTTCAGCAACCCGATGTTACGCTCAATGGTCCTCAACAGATAGCGCCGATCTTCCTCCGCACTGGCCAGGTCGAAGTCGTCCGGTTGCCGCTCATCGGACTGCAACGCCAGGCGGTAAGTGGCCAGATCCACTTCAATCTTCTCTCTCATCGCCAGCAAACGCTGCCGGAAGAACATCTGTTGGCGCCGGTTCATGTAGTCCCGTTTGGGCATCCGCCGCAGCGCCGCTTCCGTCGGCGGCTGGTCCATGGAAGACGTGGCGGTGGCATCAGACATGAGGCACTCCTGTTCAGGAAGGATGGTGTTGGTTTCTCAATTGTTATGATATAACATAATTTAAATTGAGATCCGGAACCACCCTTGGAACCGGTCCACCGTGCTCTTTCCTCGGGGGAGGAACAGAGCCTTTTGCCGCCGTTATTCTTTTTTGGCGCCACCTGGCGCCCTTCTCGTGAGGCTCCGATGTTCCGACGTTCGCTGGTATCCCTTGTGCCGCTCTCTGCCCTTGTCACCGCCAGTCCGGCCCTCGGTAAGGAGTCCCCGCCGCGCCATCAAGTCGCCACCCTGCCCGCCATTGTGGTCACCGCCACGGCCTCGGAGCGGAACGAGGCGGATACCCCCGCCAGCGTATCGGTGATCAATGGCGATGACCTGCGGCAAAGACCCGTTCATGATCTTTCCGACGCGGTCAGGGATGCCGTCGGCATCGACGTGGAGAGTGTCGGTCTCGGCCGACGCGGCATCTCGATCCGGGGCATGAGCTCCGAACACACCCTGGTACTGATCGACGGCCAGCGCATCAGCAACTCCGCCTCCGCCATCGCCCACTCGGACTTCGAGCTGGGCTGGATGCCGGTGGAAGCCATCGAACAGGTGGAGGTGGTGCGCGGGCCGATGTCGTCGCTGTACGGCTCGGAAGCGCTGGGTGGCGTGGTCAATATCCTTTCCCGTTCCGCCACCGATCAGTGGCAGGGATCGTTCAGCAGCCAGGCCCTGATCAGCGATCACAGCCTGGACGGGAACCACTATAAAGGCGGTTTCTACGCCGGAGGCCCACTGGTACCAGGAACCTTGGGGGTCAACGTCTGGGGTGAATACCGCCGCCGCGACGCCCTGCTCGACGCCACCGACCCCGAACTCACCGCCCTGGACGAACAGCGCGCCACCAGCGGCCACGTGGGCCTGACCTGGACACCGGATCCCTATCAACGCATCGATCTCTCCGTGGACGCCGGCAACGAGGATCTGGAAGGCGTTCGCGGCAGCAGCCGCGCCAGCCCCTACCAATCCGACAATGACGTCCAGCGCCGCCGTTATTCTCTCTCCCACCGGGGCGATTGGGGCTGGGGCAACAGTCAGGTCCGGCTCTATCGCAGCACCCTGGATCGCGAGACCTACCGCAGTGACGGCGCGGATACCACCGGCCCCAACCGGTTCACCGACACTGTGCTGGACGGGCGCGTGGGCTGGATCGCCGGCGGCATGCACAAGCTCACCGTCGGCAGTGAAGTCCGGCACGAGGAACTGGAAGATCCCAATATCAACCGCAAGGGCAAGGACGACCTGACTCACTACGCCGCCTTTGCCCAGGACGAGATTTTTCTCGGTGAAAAATGGGAGCTGGTGCTCGGCAGCCGCTTTGATCATCACCAGGACTTCGGCTGGGAAACCAGCCCACGTGCCTATCTGATGTTCCATGCCAGCGAACAGCTGACGTTCAAGGCCGGCGCCGGTCACGGCTTCAAGGCACCGACCCTGAAACAACTGTCGCCGGAATTCGAATCCCGTGCCGCCATGGGCGGGCGCGGTATCATCCGGGGCAACCCGAACCTGGAACCGGAGACCAACCGTTCCTTTGAACTGGGTGCCACGCTCACTCAGGACCGCTGGTCCGCCGGTGCCACCCTGTTCCACAACGACGTGCGCAACCTGATCGAAACCGTGCGCCAGCCGACCTGCTTCGAACCCGGTTATGTCTGTCTGGAATACGACAACATCGCCAAGGCGCGCCTGCGCGGACTGGAGCTGACCGCCGCGGTGGATCTGCTCGAACGCTGGCGGCTGGAAGCCAACTACACCTATCTGGATGCCCGCGACCGTACCAACGACGAACGCCTGGCCGACCGTTCCCGGCACCGCGCCAACACCACACTGATCTGGCGGACCACCGACCGGATCAGCACCCGTGTCCGCGCCGAGTACGTCGGTTCCCAGTATCGTTCCGACACCGAGCGCGACCGGCCGGATCACACCTTGTTGTACAGCAATGTGGACTACGCCTTCAGCCCCGGGATCAGCCTGCACGCCGGTGTCGAAAACCTTACCGACGAGCGCCTGGCCAATGATGACCCCGATCTCTACGACCGTGCCGACGAAGGGCGGCGGTACTTTGTCGGCCTGACGGCCACATTCTGATGAGCGCACAGCCCTTGCACTATTTCCGGTTGCTCCTGACCTGCCTGCTGATCAGCCTGTCAGGAGCGGCCGCCGCCACCGCCGAACCATTGATACAGGTCTTTCACAACGATTTCGTGTCGGCGGAAAAATTTCAGCAGCTGCGAACCTTCGCCAAACAGGAAGGCATGGCGCTGCGGCACCTGAACGTGGAGACCAGCACAGCGGCCACACTGCGGCAAGCGGCACGCTCCGCCGCGCTGATCGTCCTGGACGTACCGCGCCCGAATGATCGCGTGATGGTGACGCAAAAGCTGGACGTCATTCCGGAGTACAGCGAACGCCCCCTCTTGATCATCGGTGGCGGCCGCCCCGACTGGGAACAGTTACAGCCCCGCCACGGCGGCGTCCTGAGCGCCCTGTACGTCGCCGGAGGCGAGCACAATTTCCGTCGTTTCTTTGCTCTGGCCAAAGCGTTGCAAGGCGGCGCCCCGACCCCGGCGCATCTGCTCGAGGCCCCCGAATCCTTGCCCGGCAACGGCTTCTACCACCCGCGCGCGCCCCGTGTTTTCGAGCACATTGGCGACTATCTTGGCTGGCATGGCACACAGCGGCAGAGCCGGCCCGAAGGCCGGGTGGCGTTCCTGATTCACCGGGGCGTGGTCTCCGACCTGCTCACCCGCGAAGTGGATACCCTGATCGCCCGCAGCGAAGCCGCCGGTCTGCTGCCGATCGTATTCTGGTTCGACGCCGCCGGTTCGGAAGGGCTGAGCGGCGTCCTCGGCAACGGGCAGGTGGATGTACTGGTCAACCTCACCCACCTGCGTGACGGCAAGGCGCGCCGCCGGGATTTCCTCGCACTGGACATTCCGGTGATCCAGACATTGCGGTTCCGTGACGGGGAAGCCAGCGACTGGCCCGACGCCAAAAGCGGCGTGGCTCCACGTACTACCGCCGTGTTTCTGGCTACCCCCGAAGGCTGGGGCATCAGCGATCCCACCGTGCTTTCCGCCACCACCGGCGGCGTGGACGATCTGTTGCCGGCACAAACCGATGCGCTGATCGGCAAACTGCGCAGTCTGGTGGCGCTGCGCCATATACCGGCGGCGGACAAGAAACTGGCGCTGATGTACTGGAATTACCCGGCTGGCGAGAAGAACCTGGGCGCATCGAACCTCAACCTTCCACGCAGTATTGTGTCCATTCAGACTGCCCTGGCCGAGGCGGGATACTCGGTGGGTGAACCGGTGACCGAGCAGCAGGTGATCGCCGCCGGCCAGCGCATGCTCGGCGCTCTGTACGGCACGGTATCGCTGGACGAGTTGCTGGCCGAGGACATGGCCGCGCTGTTCCCCGTGGACGAATACCAGCAGTGGCTGGCGCGGTTGCCGTCATCACGTCGAGCCGAACTGAAGCGCGGCGGTGAACCCGAACGCCATGACGCTGTGCGGGAGGTGGACGGCAAGCGCTATTTTGTCATTCCGCGCTGGCGGCTCGGGCAGCTGCTGGTGATGCCGCAAATGCCGCGCAGCGGAGATCCATCGGCACATTACCATGACACCGACAGCATCCCCGATCCTCTCTATATGGCCGCCTATCTGTATTTGCAACGGCAATACCAGGCCAACGCGCTGATCCATCTGGGCACCCACGGCACCCAGGAATGGCTGCCCGGCAAGGACCGCGGTCTCGCCGCCAGCGATTACCCTTGGCTGGCGGTGGGCGATCTGCCGGTGTTTTATCCCTACATTCAGGACAACGTCGGCGAAGCCATCCAGGCCAAGCGACGTGGCCGCGCCGTCACCATCAGTCATCAGACACCGCCGTTCGCGCCGGCCGGGCTGTACGACCAGCTACGTGACCTGCACCATCTGATTCATGAATATCAGCAACTGGATCCCGGCATGGTGCGTGAGCAAGTCAGTGCGCGTATCCGTGAAACCGCCATCAGCGCGCACCTGCATGAAGATCTGGGCTGGACGGCGCAACAGACCGAGCAGGACTTCACCACTTTCCTGCAACAGCTGCACGATCATCTGCACGAGCTGGCGCGCGCCGCCATGCCGCTGGGGCTGCATACCTTTGGCGAACCCGCCAAGGACGAACATCGCATCAGCACTGTCATGCAGCAACTCGGCGAGCCGTTCTACACCGCCCTGGGAACAGACCATGAAGAACTGTTCGCCGTCGACCAGGATGACTTGAGCACCACTCTCCCCTATCAAACGGTGCGTCGTTTCCTCGACCCCGAAGCCTCGCGGGATACGCCCGATGACCTTGCGGACTTTGCCGGTCGAGCGCGGCAACTGAATCAGCACTTGATCAATACCCGAGAGAACGAAGCGCTGCTGGCCGGGCTGGCGGGCCGCTTCATGCAGCCCGGCTCTGGTGGTGATCCGATCCGCAATCCGGACGTGGCCAGCGGCCGTAATCTGTACGCCTTCGAAGCCGACAAGATCCCGGCCCGGGCCGCCTACGACGCCGCCGGCACCGCCTATACACAACTGGTGCAGGCCTTCCACGCCGAGCATGACGGCGCCTCGCCGCGCAAGCTGGCGTTCAGCCTGTGGGCTTCGGAAGCGATTCGTCATCTCGGCGTGACCGAAGCACAAATCCTGCACGCGCTGGGCCTGCGGCCGGTGTGGGACAGCGCCGGCCGGGTCACCGAGCTGGAGATCATTCCCGCCGCGGAACTGGGGCGCCCCAGGACCGACGTGGTGGTGCAGGTCACCGGCGTTTATCGCGATCAATTCGACAGCTTCATGCGACTGCTCGACGATGCGCTGACACGACTCGCCGAACGGGACGAGCCCGGCAACCCGATCGCCGCCAACAATCAACGCATCGCCGCCGCTTTGCGGCAACAGGGCCTGTCGGACGCCGAAGCGGAAGCCGCCGCACGCTATCGGCTCTTCGGCAATGCCTCCGGCAAGTACGGTACCGGTGTGCCCGATCTGGCCCTGCGTTCCACCGAGTGGGAAGACGACGACGCCCTGGCACGGCAATTCCTCGCCAGCAGCCGCCACGCTTACGGTGGCCAAAGCTGGGGTGACAGTCCCGGGACGGCCAACCTGCTGGCCGAGCAACTGCGCGGCACCGAGGCGGCGATCATGTCACGCTCGTCGAACCTGCACGGCGTGCTGTCCACCGACCATCCCTTTGAATTTCTTGGCGGCTTGTCGTCGGCCATTCGTCATCTGGACGGCAAGGCGCCGCAGTTATTGATCTCCGACTTGCGCGGCGGCGCCGTCAACACCACCGGCCTGGATCGCTTCCTCGCCAACGAATTGCGCGTGCGTTACCTCAACCCGCAATGGATCGGCGCCATGCAGCAGGAAGGCTACGCCGGCACCCTGCAAGTCCTCAACGCCACCAATAATCTGTTCGGCTGGCAGGTGATGGATCCCAACACCGTGCGCGACGACCAGTGGCAGTCACTGTTCGATACCTACGTGACCGACAGCCGTGAACTGGGCACCAACGAGTGGTTCGAGCAGCACAATCCCACTGCTCAGGCGCAAATGCTGGAACGCATGGCCGAGGCCATCCGCAAGGGCTACTGGGACGCCTCCGAGCAAATCCGCCGCCAATTGGCGCAACGCTGGCAAACCCTGTCGGAGCAGCTCGAAGTGGACACCGGCACCGAGGTGACCCGCCGCTTCATCGCCGACATGGCGCGCGGCTTCGGGCTTGATGGCGGCGCCAAACCGGACACCGCCGCTGCCCCCAACCCGGCGCAGCCGTCGCCGTCCGACGAGTCCGATGCACCGCAGGCGGTTCAAGGGCGGGTCATGGAGGCAGTCGCCGCTGAGTCCCCGGACGCGCCCCGCCTGTTGTGGGCGCTAACACTGATGGGGCTTCTGATCGGCGCCGGCGCCCTGTGGCAGGCCCGTGGCCAACGTGCACCGCGGTTACTTTCCCGGAAAATCGAATCCTGAGAATCTCATGACCTTTTTTGCTGACATCGAAACCCTGCTTTACGCCGTCTCCCGTATTTTTCTGGCACCGGTTCTGGCCCTGATCGCCCTCGCCCTGGGCTATGCCCTGGTGATGCTCGGCGCCTTCCTGGTGGAAACGTGGCAACGCCACCGTGGTGATCATACCGGGGAGCTGTTCGCGTTCGCCCGGCAAGATATCGGCCCGGACGAGGCGAAACGACAGCCGGCCAGCGACGATCTGGAACTGTGGATCATGAGGCGCCTGGAATGGCTGCGCATCGTGTCCCGCACCGCGCCCATGCTCGGCCTGATCGCCACCATGATCCCCATGGGGCCGGCGCTGTTGGCACTGGGGAATAACGACGCCGGCGCCGTCGGCAAAAACATGGTGGCCGCGTTTTCCGCCGTGATCCTGGCTCTGTTGGCGGCCAGCATCTGCTTTTTCATCCTCACCGTTCGCCGGCGCTGGTTGCTGCAGGACCTGCTCGAACTGGAACAGCAACGCCACCAGGAGGGGCGGCACTGATGCGCTTTCTGGACGACGAGGACGCCAACGATCCGATGCTCTCGGTGGTCAATCTGATCGACCTTTTCCTGGTCATCATCGGCATGCTGATGGTGGTGATCGCGCAGAACCCGCTGAATCCGTTCTCGCGGGACAAGGTGGTGGTAGTGGAAAACCCGGGCGAGGCGGACATGCGCATCACCATCAAGGACGGGCAGGAACTGACGCGCTACGAATCCAACGGCGAAGTCGGCCAAGGCCAGGGATCACGGGCCGGCATCACCTACCGCCTCGATGACGGGCGCATGATCTACGTGCCGGAGGAATGAACCGGACTATTCCGCCCGGTACTGTTCCTTCAGCTCCGCCAGACGCTGCCCCGCGGTTTCGCTGAACGCATGATCATCGAACAGCGGCTCGCCCTCCGCGCCGTCCAGCCCCACCACGGTGACACTGAACTTCGCGTCTTCGGGAACATCCGGGTCACCCCAGGGGCCAAAACGGCTCGGTGACAGGCTCCAGGTGGCTTTCTCTCCCGGCTCCAGACCACCGGGAATCTCGTAGCTGAAATCGTCCTCGAACCAGGGCACGCTGCGATCCGGGCTGATGAAACGCCCCTGGAAATGCGCCCGGGACACCGGCTTATCGGTACCGTTCGTCACTGACAGTTCAATGACCGGTTCCTTGCCGAACATCTTGCGGTCCTTCATGAAGAAATTCGCCGAGGCCACCTGAAACCGGGACAGTGCCGCCCGGTCCTGGTCGGCTCTGGCTTTCTCCGCCTCCAGGGCTTTGATTTCTTCCTCCGCCTTGTCCCGGCGAGCCTGCTCCCGGGTTTGCTGAATGCGATCCGCCTGAGCGATCACCGCCTTACCGGTCTTGCCATTCAGAGCGAGCCGCAAAATCTCTTTCACGTCTTCCGGATCGCCTTCCACGGAGGCGGCGAAAGTCACTTTGTCGGAGGCGACCACCTGCAGCGCTTGCTCGAAACGATCAGCCTGCTCCGGCGGCAAACCATCGCGGACCTGGGCGATGGACGTTTGCAATGCCTGTTCGGAGCCGCCATCAATGGTGGGCTCGGAGCAGGCGGTCAATGCCACCGTGGCGACGGCCACCAGCAGAGCGCCACGGCATCGGGATATTCCTTTCATAGAACCTCCGTGATCAGTGCAGGCCGGACTATAGCACCCCGCCGTAAAAACGAACCATACCGGGCGCACAACGCAGATCCTCTTACCGATCCGGCAAAGCCGTTGTAGGAGCTTGCCCTGCAAGCGAATTCGGTTTCCGGGCCAAAAGATTCGCTTGCAGGGCAAGCTCCTACAGCGGCTTCGTACCCCTTCTGATCGCGCTTTTACATTGTCATATTCCCCTTTCCCCGGCCGATCAAATCGCTATACTGCGCGCCGCTCACTTCATGCCGTTCCCACACTGTAAAACAAGGCTTTTTTGTTAATGACATTGTTGAAACGCGGGCTCCTCGCTCTGTTTGTTTGTCTTTTCACCTTATCGGCGCTGGCCGCGCCACAACACTTCGCCGAAGCCAAAAAAGAACTGCGCGATCACGTTTACAACGATCGCAATCAGGTCGGCGACGCCTACTGCCAATGCACCTGGGACTGGACCGGCCGCACCGGCGGCCGGGTGCATCTGCGGGAATGCGGTTACCAGGTGCGCGCGCAGGCCAATCGGGCCGCGCGCATTGAATGGGAACATATCGTTCCCGCCTCCAACTTCGGCCGCCAACGCCAGTGCTGGCAAAACGGCGGGCGCCGCAACTGCGTATCGGAAGATCCCGTATTCCGCGTCATGGAAGCGGACATGCACAACCTCACCCCGGTGGTAGGCGAGGTCAACGGTGATCGCAGCAACTACAACTTCGGACCGGTTCGGAACGTGGCGGCTCAATATGGCGCCTGCGATTTCAAGGTCGATTTCAAACACCGCACCGCGCAACCGCCACCGGCACTGCGCGGCCAGGTCGCCCGCGTCTATTTCTACATGGCCGACCGCTATGATCTGCGCCTGAGCAAACAACAGCAACGGCTATTGATGGCCTGGGACCGTGGCCATCCGGTGTCCGCCTGGGAGCGCCAGCGGGACCGCCGCATCGCCGCGATCATGGGGCACTCCAATCCGTTCGTTACCGGCGAACGAAGCTGGACGCTGAACCACCGCAACAGCCGCGAGGGCCTGGTCTCCTCCATCGCCGATTCCCGGCCGCCGGCCAACGCCGAAAGCGTCCGGCCCACAGGCCCCATTCACGGCAACCGCAACAGCAAGGTCTATCATCTGCCCCAGGGCTGCCCCAGCTATAACGCCATGAAACCCAGCAACCGGGTGAACTTCGATAGCGAAGCCGCCGCCCGCGCCGCCGGCTACCGCAAGGCCGGTAACTGCCGCTGACGCCATAGCCGTGGCCGGTCTATTGGTTTACGAGCGATGAGCTTGTGCTGTATTCGCTGCCAAGGCAGCGAACGCAAAGCACTCCTCTCCTGTTTACAGCCACCGCCTTATCGTCATATTCTAAATTGGATCCAGGATCCAATTTAGAGGTGCACCGTGCCCCGCAAACCCATTCCCACGCTCTCCGGTGTCTTCACGCCCACCGAGACCCCGGCTCATCTGGCACGGGACGTGATCGAAAGCGCGCTGCGCGAAGCAATCATGGACGGCCGCATCCCGCCGGAAACCCCACTGCGCCAGGAAGAAATCGCCGCCCTGTTCGGCGTCAGCCGCATGCCGGTGCGCGAAGCCCTGCGCCGGCTGGAGTCTCAGGGGCTGCTGCACATCCAGCCGTACAAAGGTGCCGTGGTAACCGCACTGATCAACCAGGACGCCATGGACACCTACGGCGTGCGCCTGCTGTTGGAACCGGAAGCCTTGCGTCTATCGCTACCGCATCTGAGCGACACCGATCTGGCCGAAGCCTCCGCTCGTCTGGCCTCCCTGCGAAGCGCCAGGGACAGCGCCACCCTCGCCCGCCTCAACCGGGAGTTCCATATGGCGCTCTACCGGCGGGCCGGCAACGCCCGTCTGCTGTACCTGATCGAACAGGAACTGGAGCAGGAAGAGCGCTTTTTGCGTTTCCATCTTTCCGCCATGGGCACCGGCCACCAGGCCCGCGATGACCACGATGCCCTGCTCGATGCCGCGCGGAGTGGCGACGAGAGCCGTGCCCTGGCACTGCTACGCCGCCATCTGAGCCAGGCCGAACAAGCCATCCGCCACTATCTGGCGGATCAGGACAACGCGGAGTCACCCGCGGGTGATGCCCCCCGAATCGCAGGAGAATCGAAATGATGTTGAAGGACCCGTCCAGCAAATACCGCCCCTTCCAGACCGTCCAACTGCCGGACCGCCAGTGGCCCGACCGGGTTCAGAGGCACCCACCGGTCTGGTGCAGCGTGGACATGCGCGACGGCAACCAGGCCCTGATCGACCCCATGAGCCTGGAACGCAAGCGGCGCTTCTTCGATTTGCTGGTACGCACCGGCTTCAAGGAAATCGAGGTGGGCTTCCCGGCGGCCTCGCAGATCGATTACGACTACGTCCGCGAGCTGATCGAGACCAACGCCATCCCCGATGACGTCACCATCCAGGTGATGACCCAGGCCCGGGAAGATCTTATCGAGCGCACTTTCGAGGCGCTGCAAGGCGTGCCCCGCGCCATTGTTCACGTCTACAACGCCACCGCCCCGGTATTCCGTGAAGTGGTGTTCAATGTGGACCGCCAGGGCTGCATCGACATCGCCACCCACGCCACCCGGCGGATCCGGGAACAGATGGCGCGCTATCCGGACACCGACTGGACTTTCCAGTACTCCCCGGAAACTTTCTGCTTCACCGAGCAGGATTTCGCTCTGGAAATCTGCGAGGCGGTGATGGACGTGATGGCACCCACGCCACGGCACAAAATGATCCTCAACCTGCCCACCACCGTGGAGGTCGCCACCGCCAACGTGTTCGCCGACCAGATCGAGTGGTTCTGCCGTCACGTTTCCCGGCGGGACAGCATCATCATCAGCGTGCACCCGCACAACGACCGTGGCACCGGCGTTTCCAGCGCGGAACTGGCATTGCTGGCCGGCGCCGAGCGGGTCGAAGGCACCTTGTTTGGCAACGGCGAACGCACCGGCAATCTGGACCTGCTCAACCTGGCCATGAACCTGTACGCCGCCGGCGTCAGCCCGGGCCTGGATTTCTCCGATATCCACCACACCCAGCGGGAAGTGGAATATTGCAACCAGTTGCCGGTGCATCCGCGCCACCCCTATTCCGGTGATCTGGTTTTCACCGCCTTCTCCGGCTCCCACCAGGACGCCATCAAAAAAGGCTTCGCCGCCCGCGCCAACAACCCGCAAGGGTTCTGGGAAGTGCCTTATCTGCCGGTGGACCCGGCCGACCTGGGGCGCAGCTATGAAGCGGTGATCCGCGTCAACAGCCAATCCGGCAAAGGCGGCGTGGCCTATCTGATGGAACAGCACGGCATCACCCTGCCCCGCCGTCTGCAGATGGAATTCAGTACCGCGGTGCAATTGATCGCCGACCAAACCGGCCGTGAAATCACCGGCGACATGATTCTCGAGTGCTTCCGCAAGGAGTACCTGTTCGACGCGGCGCCCCTGGCGCTACGGGATCCGGTGGTGACCACCGCCGACGGCCGGGCCCGTCTGCGTGGTGCCCTGCAAACGCCGGAGGGCGAATTCACCCTGCAGGGCAGCGGCAACGGACCGTTATCGGCACTGGTGGACGCCTGCGCCCGACTGGGGCTGGCCTTCGACATCGCCGACTACCACCAGCATTCCGCCGGTGATGGCGCCGACTCGGAAGCTTACGCCTACGTGGAAATCCGGGTGGGTACCCGGCAGTTGTTCGGCGTGGCCCGGGACCAGAATGTGCTCACCGCCTCCCTTCAGGCCCTGGTCTGCGCCCTCAACCGGGCGATCGGCAAAGGATGGCTGGCCTTGGAAAGCCGCCAAAATGTGACACGCATAACACTAAAAGACTGATTTATAGGCATTTTACACACAGTTACCGTCACTTGTGAGACAGTAGTGTCCTCGCTGGCGACCAAGGATTCGGTCACACCCGCCCCCAACGGGTGCCAATCAGTGAGACCCCTTCTTTCAGGTATTGAAAGCATGGCCGTTCTAATCCCCCCCCCCCAAGAACGGCCATCTCTTTTTTCCTCCTTCTCCTGCTTACGCTATGAAGTCCCTGTAGGTGCTTGATCCATTCGCTGGCAAGCCAGCTTCCCACGGATTGTGCTACGAAGCCGCTGTGGGAACTGCCTTGGCGGCGAATACAGCGCGAATCCATATCTCCAGAATCAATAGCTCTCCACAGCCACTCAACACTCCGTGCACATCCGTTTACTTTTTGGTTATAAACCGCTGCCGTACAAATACCTCCTCGCATCCCCTTAAAAGAAAAACGGCCCAATAGGAATATTGGCCGATATCTTTCCTGTCCCCTTTTTTTGGCGCATCAGGTGCAGATTGGTAGCACCTGCTTTTTCTCAATCAAAAATTGCTTTTGCAAAAGGCCAGCGCGCCGTCCTTTCCCCTTTAAAAATCATTGCAAATCGTGCTCTCCGCTTTTAAATGGCGCAGAAGATAAAGGTCAACTCATTGATTTATAAGGCCTTATTTTCAGGGTACAACTCACTGTTTGAAACTTTAGTGCCAACTTGTTACGTGCCCCCATTCTTATGGGGTACTCTCCATTGAACCGGAGAAGCCGCCCGGGGATGGGCAAGCGCCGGCCTCTCAAACAATAAAACATCACTACGATAAGAAGATAATCAGGAGGATTGTCAGCAATGACACTAAGCCCCGTATTGAACCGTGGCCTCGGTGCCGCGGCGCTGTTGCTTGCCCCGGCGATCGCTTGCGCGAACATGGGTAACCTGGGCACCACCTACGGCGTCATGCCCAGCGATGTCGCCACCGTCCAGGCCCTGTCCATGTTCAACACCCAGGTCTCCACCGCCTACTACAACCCGGCCTTTCTCGCCCGCGACACCCGTGGCGAAATGACCGCCGGACTCATGCACGCCGATCCCAACCTCAAGGCCGACAGCCAGAACCACGGCACCTACAAGGTCCAGGACGACCCCGCACAACAAATCCTCCTCGGCCTGCGCACCGATCTCTCCGACATCGCCGAACTCGGCCAGCCCCTGGTCCTCGGCCTGCTGCTCGGCTCCGAGAAATACTCCGAAGAACTGATGGCCTTCACCTCGCAAACCGCGCCTTATGGCCAGTACTTCAGCCATGGCCGCGAGCCGCTGTTCCTGTCCCTCGGCATCGGCACCAACATCTGGCGTGGCCTCGCCATCGGCTTCGCCACCCGCGTCACCCTCCACTCCGACGCCAAGCTGGTCGCCCACACCGACCTTTCCGGCAACACCCAGTACGAGGCCCTCGACGTCACCGCCAAGCCGGTGCTGCGGCCCATCCTCAGCATGAGCCTGGACTGGAAGGAGACCTTCTGCCCCGACGCCGACTGCTGGTACAACGGCGTGGAAACCGCCTTCGCCTTCCGGGGCTATTCCTACGCCCGGGTCAGCGTCGACGCCAACACCATCATTCCCGGCACCATCCCCGAGCCCGGTCTGTTCATCAACCTGAGCACCATCGACTCCTACCAGCCCAACACCTACGTGTTCGGCACCCAGGTGAAAAAAGGCAAGTGGCGTACCGGCGTCGCATTGGAGTTCCAGGAATGGTCCAAGCTGGAAGACAAACTCACCGCCGGCCACGATGACATCAAGGACGTGGGGGATCTGCAGTTCCGGGACACCTTTATTCCCCGCATCGGCGTGGAGTACGAGTTCGAGCCCGGCATCGGCTTCTCCGGCGGCATCGCCTATCAAGAGTCACCGCTGGAGACCGGCGTCAACAAAGAGGTCAACTATCTGGACGCCCGCCGCACCATCTTCGGCCTGGGCTTCCACGCCACCGCCCAGCGGGTCTATGGCTTCAAGCACCCGGTGCGCTTCGATCTGGCCTACCAGTACCACGCCATCGGCGAACGGGACTTCCGTTTGATCTCCGACCAGACCGGCAACAACGACCGCGTCAAGACCGACGGTGACGTCAACGTCTTCGCCGCCTCCATCAGCATGCAGTTTTAAGGGGGGAGAACCTTATGATTCGCGGAACCTTTAACCGGACCCTCTACGGGACCTTAGTCGCCACCGCCTGCGCCACCGTCCTCACCGCCTGTGGCGGCAGCGACGGCTCAAGTATGCCCGGCAATGATGCCAACGACGCCCAACGACAGAGCCTGCTCTATGCCTACCCCGATGACGGACAGGCCGAAGTCCCCACCATGGCGCCGGTGGTGCTGCGCTTCACCAGTGACGTGTCACTCGGCGACGTGGAACAGAGCGTCACCCTGTGCTGTGACGCCGAAGGCGGCAACCTGGACTACACCGCCGAAACCGTGGGCCCGGACCCGCGCGGCGTGATCCTCACACCGGCGCAATCGCTGAGCCCGCTCACCGACTACACCATCGCCATCAAGAAACTGCGCCTGCGCAACGGCACCTCCGCCGACCGCACCCTGCGCTTCACCACCCGGCCACTGGCCGAAGGGCCCAGAAGCCTGGTGGTCAAGGACGAAGGCTTCGCCATCGACCGGCAGATGCCCAATGGCGACACCAACGAGCCGGTCATGGATTTCTCCAGCTTCCGGTTCCAGTTCACCCAGCCGGTGGACCGCGCCAGTGCCCGCTACGGCGACACCGTGGTGCTGACCGACAGCAGCGGCGACACCGTGGAAGCCACACTGCTGATCAACGGCCATTACATGACCGTGGACCCGAAACCGGAGTACCTGACACCCGGCCAGAACTACACGCTGAGCCTCACCAACGGCCTCACCAGCACCTTTGATGAAGCCTTCGCCGGCACCGAGATCAGCTTCACCCCAGCGGACTCCTCACCGCGTGGCGAACCGGCCATGCTGGTGCAGCGGATCACCCAGAGCGGCCTGTCCCGCCTCACCGGCAAGAACATCAACCAGGTGCCCGTCAACGGCACCCTGCTCGGCGAAGACGTCAACGTCACCCAGGCCAGCGCCGACGCTGTCGTCGCCGAACTGGCGGACGTCACCGAATACCCGGACGTCACCCCGATCCGCCTGCCCCGTGGCACCAAGCTCACCGGCAGCGCCATCGAAATGGTGATGATCGGCGGCGAAGTCCCCGCCGGCTTTGGCTCCGGCCCCGTGGACATGCGCCTCACCAGCGACGCCACCGGCTACCTGGTGCCCAACCCCTACAACGTCCATAACCGAGCCGACGCCCTGCGCATCGTCCACCTGCTCATGGACGTGGGCATCGCCACCGAGGACCCGCGCGCCAACGGCGGCTTCACCCAGGACATCATGCACATCGAACTGGTGGGCGTGGCCGAAGTGGACACCGACGCCGGCGTCCTTAACCTGGACGCCGTCGGCATGGTGGAACCCAACATCCTCGGCCAGGAATACGGCTACGGCCTGCTCAGCTTCCAGCTGCAGTCCTACAAGGATCAGATGAACACCCCCACCGCCCCGGAAGACAAAACCGGCCCCACCCTGCAGAGCTGGACCCTGGGCACGGATACCATCACCGGCGAGGACAAGTCCCTGCTGGCCAAGCCGGGGGATCCGATTATTTTGAACTTTGATGAGCCGATCGATCCGCAGAGCGTGGAAGGCAATGTCACCCTCTATAAAACCGTGAACGGTGGAGCGGAAGAGGAAATGCCAGCGCAGGTGTATGTGGATGGCGCGGCGATCGTGGTGAAGCCGGAGGAGGATTTGGTTTATAGCCCGGAGAATAGCGAAACTCTCTATCGGCTAGAGATCAACAATCAAGTTAGTGATACTTTGGGCAACATCCTCACCACAACGCTGGAGAAGAGCTTCCAGCTACCAATGTTAGTTGAAAACAAGGAGATAATAATTCCACCGAGCCCCAGTGGCTTTTTAGATGATTTCATGAGCTCTCCAAAATCGCCCATTGTATTATCCGTATATCCCGGCTTCCCTTGCGCACTATCGGAGAATGATCGTGATCTAAGCATGAATTTCGCCGGACGTTGTGCCGGTGGCTTTCCTGGTATCGGAGAGGGCCCATCCCCTGAATTCCCAACACCCGGGACAGAGATCGATAACAAATCCAAAGACGATATCATTCCGGTAATTCCACTTCCTACCAACCACCCGATTATCGTTCAATTCTCTAAAAATATGGATACGGAGAGTATTAACAAAGACACCTTCTTCGTAGAAAAACTAAATCAGGACGGGCAAGTCCAAGGGACTGTTGAGGGCCAACTAGAAGCAACCTCCAGGCAAGTAAAGTTCATTCCCGAGGAACCCTGGGAGGAAGGGGCTCTCTATCGTTACACTCTATCTTCGTCAGGATATACGATTGCCGAAGACAGTACCGGGGCGCGCAAAATTTACGCAGCTGACAACTATCAATGCGGGGAGACTAGCATCTGTGACACTGAGGGACTGCCTCTCCAAACTCAGCCTATCGGTGAAACATCCATTTCTTATATCGGCCCGACAGGTGAACAACGAGACTACGCGGTCCTGACAACAGCTACAGCATACACAGCGGGCGGCCCGCCTATGGTTCAATTCTTTCGCGGCGCCCCGAAGAGAAATACAGTTATCCAAGTTCTGAGCACCCAACCCATATCCGATGTAAATGGTAATTTTTATCATGACTTTTCTAATATCGGAACAGCCAATGGAGACCCAAATGGGTTAGGAGAATACTTATTTAACGTTGAAGAGTATGGGCCAAGTGTCTTAGCCGATGATAGCAACCCCGACTTCGACCCCGGCGGACTGAAACCAGCCCCCAACAGCTCCAAGATCTTATCCAGATACGCCTCACAACCGGAGAACTTTGGTGCTGTCAAAGGACTAAACTTTGGGTGCTCCTACACGGGCATTCCCTTTGTAACCCCTTTAACTCCAATGGAGTGCCCTGAACACAAGTTTGCTTATCTCATCAGCGGTATGGTTGCAGAGGTTACAGATGTTGTTACCGATCAAGGATTGGAAGTAAAGATATGGCCATCCCAGGTATTGACTACTTCTCTTAATCTATACGCTCGAACCGCATTTCCAGCCTTTGATCTTCCGATACCGGGCTTTACAGGAGTTCAAATACTGAGGATGCGATTCGACGAAGACACGTCTTCACAATACCGAAATCGGCCAATTACAGGCTGGATTACGGAACAAGAAGGGAAGCTTATTATGAATGCAAGCCTGGACCTTTACGTGGATGCACCATCCGTACCCGAAACAGGCTTGCCCCCCTCAAACGATGGCAATACTACCAATGTTCGATCTTATCCTATAAGTATGAGTCTAACTGGTGGGATTAGTTTTATGGATGATGGCCGTATGGTTGTCGAGCAGTACAACACCGAAGATGTAGATATACTCATACGTTTCCATAACGCAAAAAATGGTACAGGCACAGGCTATGCCGACACTTTTATACCTGCCTATGGCAGTCGATTAAATTTCCTTTCAGAATCAATGAAATAGGCACCCAGAATAACACCACCTTTCCATCTAGAGAGGTGGTGTCTGAGCAACACTTTAGTTAACAATAAAATATTCATTAACAATATCCCTCTGTAATTCCCCCATTTTTAACCGCCGGTTTGAGTAGAGGTTAACCGGTTTGTAGCCGTTGGGCCGGCGGCACGCCGCCAATAGCCGAGTTCGGTCGCTCGTGATTGTAATGCCAGAGCCATTGGGTCGCTAATAGCTGGGCGTGGGCAACGCTGGTGAACTCATGCCGATCCAACCATTCGTGCCGTGCGGTTCGGTTGAACCGCTCAATGTAAGCGTTCTGGGTCGATTTGCCTGGCTGGATATAGATCAGGGTTATCCTTTCCCGGTTGGCCCACTCGACCAGCGCCTGTGAGATATATTCCGGGCCGTTGTCACAGCGTAGAGCGGCGGGCTTTCCCCGCCATTCTATGATCTGATCAAGCGCACGTATCACCCGTTGTGCAGGCAGTGACAGGTCAACTTCAATGCCAAGCCCTTCCCGATTGTAGTCGTCGATCACATTGAACGTTCTCAGCGACTTGCCGCTGACGAGCTGGTCGCCCATGAAATCCATCGACCAGACTTGATTCGGCGCCGCCGGCACCGCCAATTCGCCCGGATAATCCCGCTTGATCCGACGTCTGGGCTGGATCCGCAGGTTGAGCTCCAGCTCCCGGTAGATCCGATACACCCGCTTGTGGTTCCAGGTATACCCCTTCACATTACGAAGATACAGGAAACACAGCCCGAAGCCCCAGCGCTTGTGGGCCTGCGTGAGCTTGAGCAGCCAGTGCGCAATCAGGGCGTTGTCGCCGCTGAGCTTTGCCTGGTAGCGGTAGCAGGTCTCACTAATGCCGGACACCACATAGGCCAACCGAATACTGATCCCGCGCTTGACCACGCCCTTCATGGCCATCTCCCGGCGTTGAGATGGCCTTACAACTTTCCCCCAGGGCTTCCTGGCGCAGCTCCGCTTTGAGCCGTTCTTCCGCATACATCTTCTTCAGACGGGCGTTCTCCGCCCCAGCTCCTTCAGCCGCTTCATCAGCGACGCGTCCATGCCGCCAAACTTCGACCGCCACTGATAGATCAGCGCCGTACTCACGTTGTGTTCGCGGGACAGTTCCGCCACCGGAACCCCGGCTTCGTGCTGCTTCAGAATCGCTACTATCTGACTGTCGGAAAATCGAGACTTCTTCATCCTTCGCTCCTCAATGCGATCAGTGTAAAAGTCTCTACTCAAAACCTCGATTACTTTTCGGGGGAATTACAACTCAGTCGCGCCATAAATACCCGGCCAACAATAAATACAACAAGTGCTTAATCTGCATCCCAAGTTCAACTTTCGCCATGCCCAAAAAAGCCGCCTGAACGACTAGCTCAGGCGGCCATTTTTTAACTTATTGTATAATCAAAAAATCTCCAGTGTCTCGCCATTATCCAAGACAAGATCACCTTCAACGGTACAGTCACTGGGAAGGAGCGCATCATCAAAAGAGAAAGTACTGTTATCATAGACTACATTATTAATGCGCAAATCGCTTCCCACCACATTGACATCGATCTCACCAAAGGCGCCAGTGTACGGGCCAGGACCGCTATACACAACACCACTATCTTCATCAAACGTAGTTGTATTATTTTCTGCGAGATACCAAGGGAAACCGCCAACTGTAATAATGCCGCATAGCAACCCCGAGCCCGATACGCTGCCACTATTTACTCGGATGCCAACACGCCAGTCGTTATTAGGATCCTGGAATTTCTTCACCTGACCATTTAGCGTCAACGTGCAAACAGCTGCGGGCAGGGACGGACAAGAAAGGTCTGTCGTGCCCGAGAAGGTAAAATCACCCCCGCTGGGATGACCATGCCAAACATCGGCGTGGCCTCCAGAGCCGTTGAAGTGTTGGGTACTGGAACCATCACTCCACTGGATACAGGGAGCAGGGCCACCACCGGCACAAGCACCAGAATCCCAACCAGCATTAGCCGCCTGAGTCAGCCCAAATGATGCGACACCCAGTACCGACAACATGATGATTTTCGCTTTCATAATCTTTCTCCTTTATTTCCATTTCACATGAGGAATATTTGTTATTTCCTGCCAAGCTCAAGGCGACCCTCGGCTGCCTTACTGCTTTGTTCCCACGCTTCTCTGAAGCGCCCTACTCAGCCCTTACGGACCTTCCTTGAAGCCAAGCCATTACGACCGTACCAATCCCCAAAAAATTAACAATACGTAACTCGATTAAATTCAGATGCAAACCAGACTTTATTTATGTAACAGAAAAGACCCTTTTAAAATCAGACACTTAACCTTTCACTTCTGCGCCATTTTCAGGGAACTTCTGGGGTATTTTTTGGATCTTTTCGGGCATTTTAATTACCCCAGAAGTTGCCGGGACTTCTGGGGTAATTATTGTTTTTCTGGAAATCGGCAAAAAAAGTGTTATGGCTGGCTATCGGGATGTTTGAGAGAGAAGAGCGGCGGTTATTCGCTTGCAGGGCAAGCTCCTACAGCGGCGTTGTAGTGAGGTGGTGTGCTATTCGAGGGGGGGTTTTCCTACACTACCCGCGTCTTCCCGCCGACAGAGTATTCCGTCAGGGCTGACAGACCCGCCTTCGTCTCCACGCCATACTGCCCCGGTGATGTGGAAGGGGGGGCACGATGGATCACGATACCGGTTACAAGCTGCTGTTCTCTCATCCGAGGATGGTCAGGGATTTTCTTGAGGGATTCGTCTCCGGAGAGTGGCTCAGGACACTGGATCTGGATTCCCTGGAAAAGATGAACGGCAGCTATGTCAGTGATGATCTGCGCAGCCGTCACGATGACGCGGTCTGGCGGGTGCGATGGGGACGGGACAGGGTTCATCTCTATCTGCTGCTGGAATTTCAATCCACCGTGGAACGGTTTATGCCGGTACGGGTTCATACCTACACCGGATTGCTGTACCAGGATCTCATTCGCCGCCATGAGCTGGATGACAACCAGAAGCTCCCCTCCGTTCTGCCAGTCGTGCTGTATAATGGAGAATCCCGTTGGCGGGCTCCGATTCATGTCCGGAATTTGATTCAGCCAGGCCCGGCGGAGTTTGCGGGACTTCAGCCAGAGCAGGCTTTTCTGCTTTTGGACCAAGGCGCTTTTGATCTGGATCAACTGGCATCAATGCGCAACTTGGTCGCCGCTCTGTTCCGTCTGGAGCATCATCGCTCCTTTGCCGAGGTGCCCCAGGTTCTTGATGATTTGATAAACTGGCTGCGCCCAACGGAACTGGCGAGCCTACGGCACAGCTTCGTAGCGTGGTTGTACCGCCGGCTGCCCCAATGGATGCCGGGCGTAACAATTCCTCAAATGCTGAACTTGCAGGAGATTCAGGAGATGACGCGCAACAGTGCACAGGAATGGAAAGACATGCACCACCAGGCTGGCTTGCAAGAGGGGCTCGTCAACGAAGCCCGTAATATCCTGCGACGCCAACTGGTGCGACGCTTCGGCTCTCTTTCCGAACGTATTGAAGCCAAGTTGAACGGCGCCAGCCGAGAACAGCTGGAGGACTGGATCGACCGGCCTTACGAGGTGGAAGAGCTGGAAGACGTCTTTCGCTGATCAGGTTTGGGGGCCGGGTTCGGTATCGCGGCTGGTGAGCCGGGATTCGCTTGCGAGCAAGTTTGCCGCAGCGACTTCCCAGCTCCAGACGAGAGTCCCTTTTGCTCCTACGGCTTGTCCGTTTGCTGGAACGCTGCGTCGAAGTAGATCACCTTGTTGTTCGGTGCCCCTTTCATCGCGTCCTTGAGTTCCCGCAGCACCGCCCATTCATCCACATCATCCACGTCGTCCACCGTGAGGCTTTCAGTCACCTTTTTCACCAAGGCCGGATCGTCGTAACCCCAGGCCACCGGGCGAGGCTGGAAAATACTCCAGTAACCGTTCCCCGGCATTCCAAACATCGACACACAGGGCACTTTCTCATCAATGGCGATGGTGTGATGGGGCAGCTGCTTGACGGGCAGCTTCAGACAACCCCACACCAGATCCACATCCTCCTGGCCACGCATATCGGCCAGGGCCAGCAAGGTCAGTGGCTGGGTGTCGATCACGATGGCGGGGATCAGCAGGCCGTTTTCATAAGCGATGTCTTTGAGGTCGTCCGGCTTGGGAAAGCGGCGCAGAGCGAAGAGCAGCAGTAACGTTACCACCAGCAGGACCAGCCACCAAGTGGTATTGCCACTCTTGTATGAGGCGAAACTGCCGACAGCGGAGAGCACGGTAAGGGCGATCACCACGAAAAACAGGGGGCTGAACTTGCTCGGGTATTCGTCATAGGTCTCCATATGAACGGGATCCGGCGGCATGTTCATGGCCCGTGTGGCAAACGTATCATTCCAGGACTCACCGACCTGCCCGACCCGGCTGTCATCATTCATTCCGCTCTCCTTGCACAAGGGATGATTCGAACGGGAAAACCTTAGCACACCCTTCTACTGCCCCACAGCTTGAAAGCGGCGTGCCTGCGACCCTGGTGATCTGTGGGAGCTAGCCGCCCTCGGTTTTTTTTGTGGACAGAGCCGCCATGCCTCGAATATCGCTCTTGCCGGTGCGATACTCGATCAGAAATTCCTTGCTTCCCCGCCTGACGATGATCTCGCCGATGCCGCTATCCACCACGGAGCGGCGGGCCAGCAGATCGTCTTCCTTGGTACCCAGCGGATAGCCATTGGCGGAAAAGATAACGTCGCCTTTTTGGAAACCGAACTTCTTGACCAGGTCGCCCTCGTCATCGATTACCCGGTAGCCATTGGCCGTCTCCGGGCTCACCGGTTCAACTCCCATGGTTTTCATGGCCTTTTCCCGGTCACTCAGCAGCTTTTCCACTTCCGAATCGTCGCCTTCCTTGTCATCCGGCGCCGGCTCCGCCGAGGCCACGATGCCCGGCATCGACTCCCAATCCAGTAGCGGCAGCTTCTCCAGGCGCCCTCCCCGCTTAAGCAGCACGTGATCCACCCGTAAGGCATTCAGTGTGGCGCCACGGACCAGCTCATCGCCCACGTGATATAGCCCTGCGTCGCCACCTTCCGGCTGGATGATCGCCCAGCCGTGCTCGTCCACCCGGTTATGGAAAACGCCGAGCAAGGTGAGTTTCATCCGCGTCTCTGGTGCATCGGAATGCGCTTTGGCCGTGCCGCTCTCGGACAGGTGCTCGCCGAACAGATTCCAGCCCGCGATCTCCGCCTTTGTCAGCGCCAGATCTTGCGCGGACGCGGTTACGGGAAGGCCATCCGCCGACATCCGTTCCGGCGGCTTGGGACCGTGGATCAGCAATCCCGCGGTCCATACCACCAGGTACACCAGCACGCCAAGCAGCGCCAGCGATATCAGATAACGCCCGGCCCGGCCCAGCACGGCGATCAGAGTGGGACGATTCATTGCCAAAGGACCTCGTGATCAGCACGCCGTCGGCTATTCTTCACTGTCGTCGCCCGGGGGGCCGTCGCTGTCCTGCCTCGGTTTCTTCCTGGGTCTTCCCCGGGGCCGGCCATAGACCCGCTCGCCGTACTTTTCCGCCACCTCACGGATAAAGCGATCCGAACCGGTGACCAGCCCCCGGGTAACCGCGTTGACAATGAAGTCCACTTCCTTCGGATTATTACCCAGCCGCAGGTAATCCCGGTAAGCGAGGCGCCGCTCATCCCGGTCTTGTCCCAAACGCAGGTACTCTTCCGGGTCGTCCAGCCAACTCGTCTGAGTCTTCTCGCAACGCATGCGCAGGCTGCTGTGGGCGTATTGGTTGATCTTCTGCACCAGTCCCCGTGTCACCGGCAGCAGTTCGATCATACGCATGATGGTCAGTACCCACTGGCTGGGCTGTACCGGCGTGGACAGGAAGCGGCTTTCCCAGGGCGACTCTTCCCCATGGATCTTCTTGAAGAACAGCGCGGTGCGACAGGACAAGCCCTTCATGAAGCGGGACACTTCCGTGGCTCGCCCGGTGGGGGTGATCAACAAATGGACTTCGCCGGGCAGCAGGCACCAGGCGTGGATCTCGACTTCGTACTCTCTGCGTAACTCCAACAATTGCCGCTCGCAGTAGTTGAAGTCCACCGTGGTGCGAAAGATCGGGCTGCCGTCTCGGGTTTTATGCACTACATAGTGAGGGACACCTTGCAGCAAAACGCGTTCCTTGCTGCTCATAGCGCTTCTCCTTGTTATTGATTTCGCTGAGCTTCCCCGACCCAGACTGCGCCGGGCTTACATAACATTACTTCCTGGTATGGTTATGAAACTAAAACCCTAACGCTTTTAGAGCTCTTTAGGAACCCTTTAATATTTACAGTCGTACACTTTTAATAAGGCAATGAATTTGTATTTCCTGTCCCCTTTTTAAGCCTCCCATTTAAAGCCTATTCCGGGATTAGCAAACGCTCACTTGGTTACAAATCGGTGTATATTGAAACCGCCTTTGTATACCCCTTTTTGCGCGGCTTTCAGGTCTTCCGAGACGGTTTTTTGCGTCCATACACAGGAACCAAATAAATCGCAATAAGCGCGTCTTCGCTTAGTCCTTTTGGTCAGCATGAAAATGCCACTAAGCGTCCATCTGTTCTCTTCTGGTGAGAGGTAAACCGGAGCGGTTTACAAGGTCACCCGAGCTCCCCTGAATAGCGGTAACGAAATTTTAGGGACGCTTCCTGGCGCGCAAAGAAGGGAAAGAGGCCCCCGGGCTGAAGCCGGCAGGCCAAGGGCCGTCGATATCAGCTGGCTGGTCGGACCGTATAATGCATGTCGGAGCGGACAAAACGCGTATCATCGCCCAGAAACTCCAGGGTGTATGGCGTGCTCTGGAATACGTGGCGGGACTCGCCTTGATCCGAGGTCAGCACTCAAGGTCCTTTGTTCCATCACTTTAAAGCATAACCATCTGTAACATTCTCGAGATCAACACATCCAATGTTCGGGTCCCGTTGCACCGTGCTCGTACGCGCCTGTTTCAGATGGTGGATCATTTTCAGGAGACCGGTGAATGTTGAAATACACGGAAGTAGCCAACTGACTCGTATGTGTCCTCGTCATCAATCACATCATGTACCGCACCGAGATGCCAACAGCCACGGGAAGATAACCATGAACACTGTTTTCACGCGAACCGACAAGATCCATGACGGCCCCAATCAAACCCGAAGACCGGATTTCCCGGCCCCACTTTTGCTGTGCTTGTTCCTGGCCATGTTGCCAGCCATGGCCCTGTCCGGCGGCCAGCGGGAGGGATCGACATCCGCTCAGCCGGATGCTGTTCAACAGGCCCTGGAAGGCAATCACCGCAGCGTCGCCAACCGGGCCCGCGACGACGCAAGAAAGCCGGGCGAGACGTTGACTTTTTGGGGCTTTCAGCCGGATATGACGGTAGTGGAAGTCTGGCCCGGCGGTGGTTGGTACACCGAGATTCTGGCCCCCAGCTTGCGCGATCGGGGCAAACTGATCGCCGCCAACTTTCCCGATGATGCCAAGCCAGACTGGCGCGCGGCGATGGCCCGGGCATACCGAGAAAAGCTGGCCGCCCATCCACAAGTGTATGACCAGGTGAAGATTGTCCCTTTCGACCCTCCCGCTCATCCCGATCTCGCCCCCTCGGGTACGGCGGACATGGTCATCCTGTCCCGTCACTTTCATAACTTCATCCTCGGCGGCATTGTCGACGAGGTTCTAAGCGCCTCACGGCGGGCCCTGCGCCCCGGTGGTGTTCTCGCCATTGTTCAGCATCGTGCTAAGCCGGACGCGACGCCGGAAGCGGAGCAGCGTACCGGTTATGTACGCGAGCAATGGCTGGTCAAAAAAGTGGAATCGGCCGGGTTCATTCTGAAGGCATCCAGCCCCCTCAATCACAACCCCCGTGACAGCCGCGAGCATGAGGACGCGGTCTGGTCGCTGCCGCCATCCCTGCGTACCTGCAAACAGCTGGCTGACCCGTCAAAACAGATAGCCTGCCGGGAAAAGTACACCGCCATCGGTGAAAGCGACCGAATGACGCTGCGTTTTATCCGTCAGTAAATCGTTACTCATTGCCGCAAGGAGCGTTTCGATGAGCAATTGAGGCAAAATGCCGATAGAAGCCACCGTGAGTCAGCCCCGCGGCCCGCGGCCCGCGTCTACCCTGCCCGCCAGCAAGGCAATTGGCTGTGTCTGCGCCCTTCCATGGCGATGCGGCCAGTGCGGTAAATTGATCGCCCCCATACCCGCTGATACATTCAAATGCGTATCGTCACGATGCCCTCGTGGACGCGTTTCCACCCACGCCTAGCGAAGCCAGCCTCTCGACAGCGAAAACAGACCCGATTTCCTTTTCTTTTCGGATCACGGAGCCCTCATGAAAAGAACCGCGTTGTACTTGCTTACCCCTCTGCTCATCGCTCTCTCCCTGCCCACCCTGGCGGAGCCGATCAAGCGTAAAGTGTGTGTGTTCGACATCGTCGGCAACGCCGGGCCGATCATGAACAGCGCCCGCGACTGGAAAACCACCGCGCTGTCCTGGGGCCTGGATGTGGAACTGCTGCCCTACACCAGTGAGCTGATCGCCACCGAGGACCTGAAGGCCGGTGTCTGTGACGCCGCTCTGGTGACCGGGATCCGCGCCCGCGGGTTCAATAAGTTCGCCGGTACCATCGATGCCATCGGTGCCGTGCCCAGCATGGATCACTTGCGCATCATCTCCCAGGTTCTGGCCAGCCCGAAGATGGCGGACAAGCTGGAAGGCGGCAACTACTCCGTCGCCGGTTTCGCTCCGGCGGGCCCCGCTTATATCTTCGTCAATGATCGCAAGATCAATACGCTGGACAAGGCCGCTGGCAAGAAAGTGGCGGTGTTGGAATACGATGAAACTCAGGCCGGCCTGGTGTCGCAGGTGGGCGCCACGCCGGTGGACTCCGATGTCACCAATTTCTCCACCAAATTCAACAACGGCTCGGTGGATGTGATCTTCGCGCCCCTGGCGGTCTATCAGGCCCTGGAATTATATAAGGGGCTCTCTCCCGATGGCGGCATCATCGACTACCCGCTGGTGCAACTGACCCTGCAGGTTATCGCTAAAACCGACCGTTTTCCCAAAGAGATGTTCCAGAAATCACGCAGCTATTTTTATGAAAACTTCGACCGCTTCCGGCAGCAGGTGGAACAGGAATCAAAGGCGGTGGACTCAAAATGGTGGGTGAAGATCCCCGATGAAGACAAAGCGGAATACGAATTGATGATGCAGGAAGCCCGCGACCAGCTCCGTGATCAAGGCTATTACGATGCGGACATGCTGACCATCATGCGCAAGATCCGCTGCAAACTGGACGCCTCCCGGGCCGAGTGCACCTGAGGTTGTCGGCTGAAGCATTAATTCTCTTCTGTAGGAGCCTGCCTTGCAGGCGAATCACCCTGGCGGTGGGAGAAAAAGCATTCGCCAGCAGGGCTGGCTCCTACAGTAGATGGAAATCGGGTCAACCGCTCTATTCCACCGGATTGACGCACTCCCCCCGATTGGGGTCCAGCTTGCAGCGCACCTTGCGTTCCAGGGTCAACATATCCGCGCTGTAATACCCCTTCCCGCGCAGGGTCAAACGGGCATCCTGCATCATCATCTCGTACTCGCGTTTATCCTGGACCGGATGTAATCCAATACCGCCCCCGAATGCCAAGGCCCGGGCGCTCGTATTGGCGACTCCCCCACAAACCTGGGAGGCTCTCGATCGACCGCGATAAGCGTGTTAGCGCGTTCAAACCGACACCTATGGACCGGCCCATTCGGTACTAAAGTAGTAGTGATCCGGCTCCCTCGGCGGTGTTCAAATGAATCGGCCGATCACGGCCAATCTCTGACACGAATAATAATCGAGGAGCTCGCTATGTGGACCAAACCCAGCTATGTGGACATGCGCATCGGCTTTGAAGTCACCATGTACATTTCCAATCGCTGATGCCGGTTCCCGCGGGCCCACCTTAGTGGGATCCGCGGGTTCCGGGTCTCACGCCCATGCATATCCGAATTCTCGGCTCGGCGGCCGGCGGCGGCTTTCCCCAGTGGAACTGCCAGTGCGCCAATTGCGCCGGGCTGCGCCAGGGCACCATCGACGCGGTGCCCCGTACCCAGTCTTCCATCGCGCTGTCCGACGACGGCGAGCACTGGATTCTGTGTAATACCTCGCCGGACATTCGCGCCCAATTGGAAAGCACGCCGGAACTGCGGCGGACGGACGGCAAACGCGGTACCGCCATCGGTGCCATCGTGCTGATGGACAGCCAGATCGATCACACCACCGGCCTGCTGATGTTACGCGAGGGCTGCCCCCATGAGGTCTGGTGTACCGAGATGGTCCATCAGGATCTGTGCTCTGGCTTTCCACTGTTCCGCATTCTGGATCACTGGAACGGTGGGCTGCGCTGGAACCCGATTCCGTTGGCCGGTGAGTTCCGCATCCCCTGCTGTCCGGGTCTGAGCCTCACGCCGATCCCGCTGCGCAGCGCGGCACCGCCCTATTCTCCGCACCGTAATGATCCCCACCCCGGCGACAACATCGGCCTGCTGGTGGAGGACGCTGACGGCAAGCGCCTGTTCTATGCGCCCGGCCTTGGCCAGGTGGACGCCGAACTGCGCGCCCTGATGGCCAGTGCCGATTGCCTGTTGGTGGACGGCACTTTCTGGCGCGAGGATGAAATGCGCCACGCCGGCGTCGGCACCAAACCGGCCAGCGAAATGGGCCACCTGCCGCAGAGCGGCCCGGGCGGCATGCTGGAACTGCTGGCCAGTCTGCCGGAACCCCAACGCCGGATACTCATCCATATCAATAACACCAATCCGATCCTCGACCACGGCTCCGAGGAGCGCGCCCGGGTGGAACGCCAGGGGGTCGAGGTGGCCTACGATGGAATGGCGATTCGATTATGAGCGAGCTGGCCTCCGCCCTGCCACTGAGCCGCGCCGAGTTCGAACAGGCGCTGCGCGACAAGGGCCGTTACTACCACATCCATCATCCTTATCACGTGGCCATGTATGAGGGCCGCGCCAGCCGCCGGCAAATCCAGGGCTGGGTGGCGAACCGGTATTACTATCAGGTGAATATTCCGGTGAAGGACGCCGCCATCCTCGCCAACTGCCGGGATCGGGATGTCCGCCGCGAATGGGTGCAGCGTATTCATGACCACGATGGCGCCGCCGGCGGCGAAGGCGGCATCGAAGCCTGGGTCCGCCTGGGCGAGGCGGTGGGCCTGAGCGCCGAAGAAATACGCTCCCAGGAACATGTGCTGCCCGGGGTGCGCTTCGCGGTGGACGCCTACGTGCAGTTCGCCCGCACCGCCAGTTGGCAGGAGGCGGCCTGTTCGTCCCTGACCGAGCTGTTCGCGCCGCGGATTCACCAGTCGCGGCTGGACAGCTGGCCCCGGCATTATCCGTGGATCGGCGAGGATGGATATCACTACTTCCGCAACCGCATGGGCGAGGCACGGCGGGACGTGGAACACGGCCTGCGCATCACGCTGGATCATTTCACCACCCGCGAGGCCCAACGGCGGGCGTTGGACATTCTGCAGTTCAAGCTGGATATTCTGTGGACCATGCTCGACGCCATGAGCATGGCCTACGAACTTGAACGGCCGCCCTACCATACCGTCACCGATGAAGGCGTCTGGCATCGGGGGTTGCAGCAATGAGCGCACCACATCAGGACGCCATTCCACTGTTGCGCCGGGGCTTCCGTCTGCAATGGGAACCGGCGCAACAGACCCATGTGCTGCTGTACCCGGAAGGCATGGTAAAACTGAACGAGAGCGCCGCCCAGATTCTCACGCTGGTGAACGGCGAGCGCAGCGTCGCGGACATTGTCGCCACTTTGCATCAGCGCTTCCCGGAGGTACCGGATCTGGAAGCGGACGTGTTGGATTTTCTCGAGGCCGCCCATGGTAACCACTGGCTCACCGAACGCTGAGATCCGCCCGGGACCGCCGTTATGGCTGTTGGCGGAGCTGACCTACCGCTGCCCGCTGCAATGCCCCTATTGCTCCAACCCGGTGGACTTCGCCGACCAGGGCCAGGAGCTGGACACCGGGCAATGGCTGGACGTGTTCGCCCAGGCACGGGCCATGGGCGCGGCCCAGTTGGGCTTGTCCGGCGGCGAACCGCTGACCCGGCCGGATCTGATCGAGCTGGTTTCCGGTGCCCGCGAACTGGGTTATTACAGCAACCTGATCACCTCCGGCATGGGGCTGAACCGGGACAAGGTCCGCGCCCTGGCGGACGCCGGCCTGGACCACATTCAGATCAGCTTCCAGGACGCCGAAGAGGCCGGCAATCAGTTGATGGCCGGCTCCCGCAAAGCGTTCCAGCATAAGTTGGAAATGGCCCGGGCGGTGAAGGCGCATGATTTTCCCATGGTGCTCAATATCGTCATTCACCGGCACAACATCGACCGCATCGGCGACATCATTCAGCTGTGCCTGGACCTGGAAGCCGACTATGTGGAACTGGCCACCTGCCAGTATTACGGCTGGGCCCACTTGAACCGGCAAGGCCTGATGCCCTCGCGGGCGCAATTGGAACGAGCGGAACACGTGGTGGCGGACTATCGGCGCCGCCTGGAAGACGCCGCCAATCCCTGCCAGTTGATCTTCGTGGTACCGGACTATTATGAAGAGCGCCCGAAACCCTGCATGAACGGCTGGGGCAGTATGTTCCTGACCATCACCCCGGACGGCACCGCGCTGCCCTGCCACAGTGCTCGGCAATTGCCGATCGACTTCCCCAACGTCAGGGACCACACCATTGAGACCATCTGGCATCGTTCTCCCGGCTTCAATCATTTCCGCGGCGACGCCTGGATGCCCGAACCCTGCCGCTCCTGCGACGAGAAGCACGAGGACTTCGGCGGCTGCCGCTGCCAGGCCTACATGCTCACCGGCGATGCCGCCAACGCTGACCCGGTGTGCGCCAAGTCGCCGCATCACCACACCATCGTGGCGGCACGGGAACAGGCCGGCACGCCCCTGGATCAGGTGCCGCCACTGACCTACCGCAATGAACGCAATGCCCGGCTCATCTACCGGGGCTGATCCGGCCCCGCCACCGCCACCATCGCCACTGAGCGCCCGCCAGGCGGTGGCGGCCACGGTGGAGTTCGGCGAGTTGCACAGCAACGCGCAACGGGTGATCTGGACCCGTAGCGATCCCCGCGACGGCCGCTTTCGGGTGCAGGAATGGACAGCGGCGGGCCGCCGCACCCTGACGCCGGAAGGGTTCAGCGTGCGCTCGCGGGTCTACGAGTATGGAGGCAGTGCTCTGTGTCTGGGCCAGGACGGCCTGGCCTTTGTCAACGAAGACGACCAGCAGCTTTATTGGCAGGGGTTTTCCGAGTCGCGGTGCCATCCGCTCACCGACCACCCGGATCGCCGCTACGGCGGACTGGCCTACGACCACCACCGTGACCGGATCATCGCCGTGGAAGAATGGCGGGAGGACCAGGAAACACGGCACCGGCTGGTGACGGTGGGGCGAGACAGGACCTTGCGGGTACTGAGCGAGGGCGCCGATTTCTATGCGTCCCCCGCCATCAGTGACGACGGCCATCAGCTGGCCTGGGTGGAATGGGATCGCCCCCATCAGCCCTGGACGGCCAGCCGCCTACGCCACGTGAAACTGACCGGCGACGGCCAGCCCGGGACGGCCCTGCCCGGCCTCGACAAACCGGAGCATTCGGTGCAACAACCCCGTTTCGACCGGCAAGGGCGTTTGCTCTGCCCGTTCGACGGCAGCGGGCATTGGCGCCCATGGCGGTTCGAACACGGCCAATGGCAATGTCTGCCCGGCATGGAAGCGGATCACACCTCCAGCCCCTGGCTGCTCGGTTCCCGCCATTACGATACACAGCCGGACGGCAGCCCGGTGACGGCCTGGTGGCGGGACGGCCGGGGCCATCTGAGCGTTGCGGGAGACGCCGTCCCGCTGGCGGCGATGCCCGCGGACTATCATCATTTTCTTGCCATCAGCGCCAGCCCCCTGGGCGTGTTCTGCCTCGCCGCCGGGCCACGCCGGGGCACCACGTTATTGCATCTGCACACAGAGGAAGACGGCGATGTCTCCATACTCGATGCCGCGCCGCTGCCCCTGGAAGCGGCCACGGTATCGGAACCGCAAACGCTGATGTTCGCCAGCGCCGACGACACCCGCTGCCAGGGCTTTTATTACCCGCCCAGCCCCGGCGACAGTGCGCCGCCGCCGTTGTTGGTGACGGTTCATGGTGGCCCGACTTCGGCCAGTTTTCCGCTGTTCAATCCGGCGATACAGTTCTGGACTCAGCGCGGCTTCGCCGTGCTGGACCTGAATTACCGTGGCAGCGTCGGCTTCGGCCGTGAGTATCGTCAGTCCCTGGCCGGACAGTGGGGCGTCAGCGATGTGGACGATGTGCTGTACGCGGTGGAGGCACTGATAAGGGAACGGCGGGCGGATCCGCGCCGGCTGTTTTTGCGGGGACAAAGCGCCGGCGGCTTCACCGTGCTCAACACTCTGGTGCGCGCGCCGATGACCTTCCGCGCCGCCGCCAGCTTGTACGGCGTCAGCGATCCGCTCCGGTTGCGCCGGCAAACGCACAAGTTCGAAGCGGACTACATCGACTGGCTGATCGGTGACCCAGAACGGGATGCGGGCCGTTATCAGGCTCGCTCACCACTGGCCAACGCCGCCCGCCTGCGCACTCCGACCCTGTTTTTCCAGGGCCTGCGCGACGCCGTCGTGCTACCGGAACAAACCGAAGCCATGGTGGCGGCGTTGCACGCCAACGGCGTGCCGGTGGAATGCGTACGCTTCGCCGATGAACAGCATGGCTTCCGCTCACCGCGCAACCGGTCACTGGTACTGGAACGGGAACTGGCCTTCTACCGGCGCCATGACCCCGTCGGCCGGGAGTCCGGCCAATGACCGCATTCACAGTCCACGACCCGCGACGGTTGCCACGCTCTGATGCCCGGGCACGCCTTTATCAGCACGAAAATGGCCCGCGCACCCTGCTATTACCGGCACCGGGCTCACGGGTGACGGCGTTGCTGCAAGTCGGCGTGGGCAGTCACGATGAACCCGAAACCCGCCCCGGACTGGCGCATCTGCTCGAACATGTCCTGTTCACCGGCAGTGAACGTTATCCCGATGTCCATCACTTCGCCCACCGCATCCAGGGCTGGAATGGCCGCTACAACGCCAGCACCCTGGACGACACCATGGCGTTCTTTTTCACCGTGGACGCGGAAGGGCTGGCGCCCTGCCTGGCCCATCTGGTCGACATGTTGAGCCGGCCCTTGCTGACAGCGGAATCGGTGGCACGGGAGCGACGGATTCTGGACGCCGAGTTCCGAACCCGGCTGGCGGATCCGCGGCTGCATCGTCAGGCGCTGTTGGCGCGACTGGCGCGGCCATCGCATCCGCTGGCCCGCTTCACCGCCGGCAACGCCCACAGCCTGAGCGCCCCCCTGGCCTCCCTGACCGGGGAGGTCCGGGCCTTTCACGCTTGCTGGTTCCGCGCCGGCAACATGACTCTGGTTCTGCAAGGCGCGCTACCGGACAACGTGGATAGCGTGCTGGCGGAAACGCTCTCGCTGCTGCCCAGCGGCCCGATCCCATCCCGGCCCGCTCTTGCCACGGCTTTCCCCAGCGACATCCGGCAACAAGACTGGCTCTGGCAGGCCCCGCAGTCCGATACCAGTTGCACACTGCTGTTTCCCTTGCCCGAGGACGAACGGGTCTGGCCCTGGTTGCGCCACTGGTTGCGGGAACCCGGCCGTCACGGCGCACTGGGCAGCCTGCGCGCCACCGGCATGGCGTCAACGATCACCGTGACCGGGCAGCGCCGCCGACGGAACCAGGGGAAGAACCAAGGGCAAAACCAAGGGCAAAACCAAGGAGAGTGCCTGATTGAGCTGGACGCCCCCGGACGCGGCCAGGAGTGCGCCGCCGCTCTGGAGCATTGGCTGGCACGAATGGCCACCTGCGGCCCCTCCCAATGGCCGCCAACCATGCGATTGGAGAGCCCGGACCCGGAAGGCTTTCCAGGCCCACCGGATTCCGCGCTGGCGCGTTTGTGCTATCTGGCGCGCCGCCTTGCCAGGGAGCCGGAAACGGACGCCAACACTCTGCTTGCGCCCCCGACGCTGCCCGATGACCCCGCCTGGCATAACACTCTGCGGGGGCTGAGCGACACCGGTGCCATGGTCATCGACCACGACAACGGCCGGGACTTCACTCGCTTCACACCCTGGACCGGCACGCCCTACCGCGCCATTCCACGGCAACGGCCGGCGGCAACCGATCTGTTCCAGACATCGCTGGCACTACCGGCAACGGCCACCGCGGCCCCGCCTTCCTTGAAGACGCTCATCCGCGTCCCGCTTGACACCGAGGACACCCTCAGGCTCGGTTGGCGCTGGCCCGGTGATCAGGCAACCGCGGTGGAACGGCTGAGCGTGTATTGGCGCCTGTTGCTGGAGCACGCCTCTTTCACTAGCCCCAAAGCCCGTGTCCATCAAAGCGGCACCAATCTGATACTGGACCTTCCCGCTGAGGACACCGCTCTCCGGACAACACTGGCAACCCTGTTCGCGCCGATGGAGGCCGGCTGGGAACGTCTGACCGAACACCAGCATCGGATCTGGCGTCGACAACACGACGCGGCAGCGCCGGCGCACCGCCTGCTTCAGGTTTTGCGGGATCGCCTTGATGGCGTAACGCGGGAAAACCAGGGGCCGCTTTCCTCTCCCACGTCGTGGTACTGCGCTTACCCACAAGCCTGGCCGGAGACATGGCTGGCCACGGGACTGTCCCCCATAACCGCCCGCTTTTTTCCCGATGCGGCCACGGACACCACCGGCGCCACGGCGATTCCCACCGGGGAACAGGCGATTCCCTGCGCCTACCCCGATCACGCTCGTCTGCTTTATCTGCCGGCGCCGCATCGCCATGCACTGGACCGACTGTGCTGGCGATTGCTGCAACGCCATCTGGCCGCCCCCTTTTATCAGCAATTGCGACTGCGGCAACAGCTGGGCTATTGGGTGGACTGCCGTTATCAGGAGGAAGCGGACGGCCGCTGCGGCCTGCTTCTGCTGGTGCAGTCACCGGATCATAGGCAGAGGGTGCTGCAGGCGGCCCTGGCTGGCTTTCTTGAAAACGCTGGCGCGCTTTTGACGGCGGCGTCCCTCGACGACTGGCAAAGGACGATACGATCACTGCGGGCGGAAGTGGACCGGGAACACAGCGCCTCCGGATACACTTTTGAACAACGCTGGAATCAGGCGTTTTATCAGCGCCCCGCAGAAGCCGACGCGGAGCTTCCTCTGTTGGACCGTCTGACAGCAAAGAACTGGCGCGACGAGGTACTGGAACGGTACGCCATGGCCCGGCCGTTTACCCTCTATTCCATCGCCGGGTGACTTTATCCGGCCACTTCGTAGTGGGGTTTGTAGGAGCTAGCCCTGCTGGCGAATTGACTTTGACGCTGGGAATATTCGCCTGCAGGGCAGGCTCCTACAGCGGCTTCGTAGCGACCTTAAACCCCGGGCATGGGCTGAAACCCGGGCAGCGCCTTGATCCGCTCCATCCAGGCGTTCACATGCTGATAGGGACGCGGATCCACGCCACCTTCCCAGGCCACCGCCAGATAGGGAAACACCGCGCATTCGGCGATGGTGGGCCGGCCAGCGGCGAGCCATTGGTGAGTGGCCAAATGATCGTCCAGCAACCTTAAAATCCGTTCACTTCGTTCCAGCGCCAGCGCCTTGTCCAGGGCATAACCGAATTTGTCGACCAGACGCGCGGCGTTGGGACCGTGCTGAATTTCATTGGCGGCCACCGACAGCCATTGCATCACTTCCCCCTGAAGGTGCGCTTCCCCTGGCCACCACGCCTCGCCGCCATAGCGCCCGGCCAGATAGACCAGTATCGCCTGGGAATCCCGCAACACCAGTTTACCGTCCTCGAGGATGGGCAGTTCTCCCCAGGGGTTCAGCGCGGCAAGACGTTCCCCTTTATGTTCGCCAGCGAGAAAATCCACCGCTTCGATCTCCAGTGGCAGCCCCGCCAGCGCGGCAAACAAACGCACCTTATAGCAATTGCCCGAAGGCTCCAGGTCATACAGTTTCATCATTGCTCTCCTACTCAAGAGTCGGTCCTGTTCAAGAATCCGTCCTGTTCGGGAATCAGTTGATTGAATTCAAGAACATTGCCGTCGGGATCACGGATAAACAGCGCCACCCGGCGCGGACCGATCCGTTTGGGGCCTTCGGTAATAACGATGGCCTCCCGCTCCAGCCAGGCCTGCAGCGCGGCCAGATCCTCCACCAGGAACGCCGGGTGCGTCATACCGGGCAGTTTCACCGGTTCATCCAGCAACACATTGCGGCCACCGGGCCGATGGGCGCCATTGAAAATCAGATTGATCCGCACCCCGGCCTCGGTGACCATTTCGTTGGCCTCGGCGCCGGGAAAATGGTGGGTTTGGCGGAATCCCAGGCGTTCATAAAAGCGCAGTGACCGGCGCCGGTCGGTTACCCGGATGCCGACGTGATCATAGCCGGTCGCCGTCACCGGGCAGTCTTGCGACGTCGTCGGGTCGTTCACCTGCATAGTCCCAAACCTCCACTTTCGGCCTATTGATTGGCCACCGATGCTGACCTAGTTTGGATAGGTGAAAAATGGCCCCGAACGCAGAACACTATTACGCGCGGCGCACAAGTCAGCTCGGCCCAACAGCCCGGAGAGCGAAGCATGGATAAACTCAAAGCGATGGCCACCTTCGTGCGTATCGTCGACGGCGGTAGTCTCAGTGCGGCGGCGGACGCCCAAGGACAATCCCCGGCTTCGGTGGTGCGCAGCCTGGCGGCGCTGGAGCGTTCCCTGAACGTCCGTCTCCTCAATCGCACCACCCGCCAACTGTCCCTCACCGAGGAAGGCCGGGACTATCTGGCGCGCTGCCGGCGCATTCTGGCCGAGGTGAGCGAGGCGGAAAGCGCGTTGCAGGAACGTCAGAAAGGGCCTTCCGGCACTGTGGGAATCACCGCTCCGGAAACCTTTGGCCGCTATCACGTGGCGCCCCTGGTGAACCGCTTTCTCAGCGACCACCCCGCCATGCGCGTCAATATGGTGCTGGATGACAAGGTGGTGAACCTGGTCGAAGCGGGCCTGGATCTGGCGATACGAATCGGGCACCCACGGGATTCGTCCCTGGTCGTCCGTCCCCTTGGACACATGTCGACGGTGGTGTGCGCCAGTCCGGACTATCTGGCGAGCAAGGGAGAACCATTGACGCCGCAAGAACTGGAACATCGGCCCTGTGTGCTGTTCGCACCGCAAGGGCCGCTTTGGGGCTTTCACGACAGGACGGTACGGATTGATCCCACTCTGGTCACCAACCAGATCGAAAGCGCCCGGCAGGCCTGCATCGCCGGCCTCGGCTTCGGGCGCTTCTATCACTATCAGGTGCGGGAAGCCCTGACGGACGGCACTTTGGTGAGAGTGTTGGAAGCCTTCGAACCGGATCCCAGCCCCGTGCTGTTGACCTACCCGCACTCGCAACTGCTGTCACGCCGGGTACGCTATGTGATCGACTGGCTGGCGCCGCGCCTCACGCCGCCTCAGGACGACCGCGCCCAGCCATGAAGCCGGGCCAGATCCGCTTCACGGCGCCGCCGGGCACGGTACTGTTGTACCGCCAGCCAGACGTGAACCGGCAGCAGCACGGCGCACAGCAATATCCAGAATGTGAGCAGCAGCGAACGCCAGGGCCAGTCCAGTTGGCGGGTGACATCCACCACCAGTATCGGCGCGCCCGAATCGTCCTCGCCGCGATGAACCAACATCCCTTTTGCCGAGAATGGCGCCGCGCTGCCCGGCGTGGTCAGTTCGGCGAAACGCCGCCATAACTGGATATCGGTCATTGATGCCGGCGTCAGTCCCGGGTCCCCGATCATGTGCACCAGCACACCGCCTTTTTCGTTCTCATGGATCTGGCGGCCAAGATCCGGTACCGCCTGTTCCGCCCGTTCCCGCCCCACCGCGCGCAAACGACGCTTCACCAGACCAAGCTGAGAGCGCCCGATTACCGCCTGCAGAGGTTTCTCACCGTCATAGCCGACCACCTCTTCACGCAGCGTCCGCCAATCAGTGGGCCGTTCCGGCAAGGCGACACGGAGGTGTTCAACGATGGTGTCGCGAAGGGAAGCGCAGGCTAGCTGTTGCCGCGACCCGCAAGCGCTGTCCACCAGTTCAATCAAATCCCGGGGATTGCTCACCACCAATGGCGCCTGACCCGGATCCCGGCCGTACAGCTTCACCATCATTTCCACATAAGGATCCCGGCGCGTTTTCACCACCTCGTCGGCGAACAGCGCATCGGTGAGTTCATCGACCTCCACCCGGGGCAGTGCGGAGGTATCGCCTCCCCAGCGGATCCAGTCACAGTGCACTCTGGGGTACAGCCAGTCCCCCATCGATGCGCGCACCTGGCACCGTCCCGAACCGGACAGGTCCACCATGGTGCCGGGACCCGGCGGCGCCGCCAACAGATCCGACGCTTCCCGCGCCTCCACATAACCGCCCCCGGACATCGCGTTCCAGGCCAGCATCAGATCGGCCCAGGGCGCCCGTGACAGCATCAGCGCCGCCAGCAGCGCCACACCCGCCACCAGCGCCATGGTGAAGTGGCGCCCCCAATAGGCCGGGGGGAAACGCCGGATTTCTTCGTCCAGGGACAGCTGGCGGTTGTAATTGACCACCGAGTAATCGTCCACGCGCAGATCCATCTCCAGGCGCTGGCCGTCCTCATAGCTCACATGGGGACGCCAATGTTCCGGCAGGCTGAAGGTCAGCTTGTCGCCCAGAGTGGCGGCCACGGTCACACGGTTGTTGCTTTCATCGAACAACAGTGGCGTCAGATTCAGGGTGCCGGTAACCGTATTCACCTTCTGCGGCGGACCGGGGCGCCAGCGGCGCCAGAACAGCCACAACGCCCAGACCGTCAACAGCACGGCGGCACCACTCCACAGGGACATTGCCAACACACTGGTCCGGGCCGTGGCGATCCCCAAGCCGATGAACGCCAAAGTCAGCAACAACCCCGGCAAGAGCCCCACGCCACGGCCACGACGGGCCTCGATCTCCGCCACGGTCTCGTCCCGCTGGGCGTAAATGTCCACCCGGCGTTTACGCGCCGCTTCCTCTTCGTCCTTTTCCTTGCCCCGATCCGAATCGCCACCGTCGTCTTCGTCGTTGTCGACGAACACATCCTGCAAAGCGCCGCGAGCACCGTCCTGCCATTGCTGATCAGCGGTATTGCGACGCTGGTCCCGCTCCTGGGCACCGGGCAGATCGAATTCCTGATTCAGCCCGACCACCACCGCCATCTTGCCGGCGAACACCACTTCGGCGCGGTTATGCTCGGCCAGGAACAGATCGGCGTCGTAAGGCAGAAAGACCTCCACACCGCCAATAATGTCGTGCCAGGTACTGGTTCCGTTGGATTCGAGACCGTGCCGGGAATAGGCGCCTTCCAGCAGGAACACGTCATCGCTTTCCACCGCCAGCGGACGCTTCGGTTTGGCCGGATCGTAAACCGGCGGCAAGGCCCGCCGCTCCGTTTCGCTCAATCGGCGAATCGCGCCGCCCTGCTCGCGCACCTCGGACAGCGCCTTCGCACTCCGGCGGCGACGGGATGAATAGCCGATCAGGCTGCTGACGGTAAGCCCCAGCACCACCAGAATGAACAGCAGTTTGAGCAGTCCCAATAACTCCAAGGCCTTATCCTCCTTGATAAAAGTGGCGCGTATGCTACCGCATTCGCGCCGGTACGAAAAATCGCCGCCCGGCGCTTTCCCCGCGAGCCGACGACATTTTCTCCACACCCGCGACGCTAGGGTGAGTCTCCTGGCCACACCGGCCGATCGGAGGAGAACATGTTCCCATCGTCTACACTTGCCCCCCGCCCTGGCTGGCGGGACGCGCGAGCAATCCGTCTGATTCTGTTATTGGCCCTCCCACCCACCGTATTCGCTTCCCCCACGCCTTCCGACGAAGAGCACGACAGTAAATCGAACTGGAGTCTTATCCTCGGCGCGGGCGCTCTTTACCGTCCCGATTACCCGGGCTCCGACGACCTCGAGACACGCGCGGTACCGTTGATCTTCGCCGAGTACGGAGAGCGCTTCTATCTGCGTGGTACCACCGCCGGCGTGCGATTATGGGGCAATCGCATGTGGGGGCTGGATGCGGTGGCCCGTTATCATTCCGCCCGCGACAGCGACGACAATTCGATCCTGGAGGGTTTGGAGGAAATTGATGCCGGTATCGACGGGGGGCTTGCCCTGAATGTCGGTCGGGGCCCCTGGAAAGCACAACTGGCCGTCTATCAGGATCTCTCCGATAGCCACGACGGCCTGCAAATTGATTTGGAGGCAGGCCGAACTTTCACCCTCAACCCGCGTCTACAACTGGAACTGGAGGCCAACGCCACCTGGGCCGACGCCGATTTCACCGACACCTATTTCGGCATCACGCCGGATCAGGCGCTTCGAACCGGTCTGCCCGCCTATGAAGCCGAGGCCGGTATGCAAAGCGCCGGGCTGGACCTGGGCCTGAACTATTCCCCGGGCCGGCATTGGCTGGTGCGCGCACAGGTGGGTGTGGCTCGTTTGCTCGGCGACGCCGCCGACAGCCCTCTGGTGGAGGACCACGGTTCCGCTACTCAGCCACGGGCGGCTCTGTACATCGGCTACCGCTTCTAAGGCTTCACAGGAGGGACACCATGATCCGGTTGGCGGGCTGTAACCACCTGCAGGTTTTGATCATCGAGGATAACAGCGCCCTGGCGGGCAATCTGTTCGATTACCTGGAAGCCCATGGCCACTATCCGGATGCGGCACCGGACGGCCTGTCCGGACTGCATCTGGCCACCCATAACCACTACGATGTCATCGTCCTGGATTGGATGTTGCCACGCCTGAGCGGGCTCGATTTCCTGAAGCGCCTGCGCGCCGAAGCCGGCCTCGCCACGCCGGTGCTGATGCTCACCGCCAAGGACCAGCTGCCGGACAAAATCGCCGGCTTCGAGGCCGGCGCCGACGACTATCTGATCAAACCCTTCGCCCTGGCGGAACTGGAAATCCGCCTGCGGGCGTTGGTCAGCCGGGGCTGGGATGCCGGCTCCGCCGACCTCTGCGTGGGTGACTTGCGGTTTGATCCTCACACACTGGAAATCAAGCGCGGCGGTCGCATGCTCTCTCTGCCGCCAGCCGGTCGGCGACTACTGGAAGTTTTGATGCGGGCATCCCCCAAGGTCGTGCCCCGGGAAAAACTGGAGTCCACTCTCTGGGGCGACGGCCCACCGGATCAGGATATTCTGCGCTCGCACATGTACCACCTGCGCAAGGTGGTGGATCGCCCGTTCAGCAGAAAACTGATTCACACCGCGCCACGGGTGGGCTACCGGTTGTGCCAGCTAGACCATGAATAGCTGCCGGCATACCAGTCTTCGCCGGCGGATCAACAGCAGCTTCCTGCTGGTGATCATCCTTTTGACCGCCGTCATCGCCTTCCATAGCTACCTGTCCCAGTCCCTGCTGGAAAGTCAGTACTGGCGCATCATTCTGGAATCCACCCTGGCGGACCTGGATGCCGACAAACCCCTGAAAACCCGGGAGCTGCCACAAGTAGGCCCCCTGCACGGCTGGCACATCCCCACGCAGGGAACGGAAGCCCCCGCGCCCGCTCCCTTTCGCACCTTGCCCTTGGGATTCCAGAGCCGCCACATCGAATGGCGGGGACGTGCCTACGTGGCACTGGTGCACCCCAATGGCCCTGGCCGTGTCGTCCTGGCGCTGGATATCACCGAGCTGGAAACACAACAAAACAGGGGCGCGCTGCTTGGAGCTCTGATCGCCGCGCTCAGCCTGCTGCTGGCGATCCTGCTGATGCGTTCACTGGCCCGGCGTCTCTCCGCGCCGGTCAAGGACATCGCCCGACGCATGGCCTCTCTGGACCCGCGGCAGGCCGGCGCCCGCCTGCCGGTCGACTACAAGGAAATCGAGATTCATCACATCGCAGTGGCGGCCAACGGCTACCTCGATCGGGTCGACAGTTTCATTGAACGGGAGCGGCAATTGATCGACCAGGCCAGTCATGAATTCCGTACCCCCATCGCCGTCATCGCCAGCGCCGCCGACGTGCTCGACACCCTGCCATCGTTACCATCCACCGCCCGCCGTCCGCTTCATCGCATCCGCGAAACCGTGGACAACCTGCATGAGATCATGGCTGCCCTGCTGTTTCTTTCACGGGAACAGCATTCGGGAAACGACGAACTGGACGACTGCGACCTGCGTCAACTCATCCCCAAACTTATCGCCGATCATCAACACTTGCTGTCGGACAAACCGGTGCGCTTCCAGCTTGCGCCGCTGCCCCCCATCACCCTGAACGCACCGGACGCCATGATCCGTATCGCGGTGAGTAACCTGCTTCGCAACGCGGCGGAAAACACGCATCAAGGCTGTATTCACGTCAATCTCTCCACCACCGAAGGGGCGCTGCTTCATATCACCGATACCGGAGTGGGATTTGATCCGGAACAGGTCGCCCGGAACTACACACGCCGCTTGCAGGCCTCGCCCAAGGCGGGGGCAGGCCAAGGACTCGGACTCTTCCTGAGCCAACGCATTTGCGAACATTTCGGTTGGACACTGAATTTCGATTCGATACCGAACGGCGGAACCCGGGCCACTCTCGATCTGAGTAGCAGTGTCGCTACGCCACAGCTGTAGGAGCCAGCCCTGCTGGCGAATGATTTGCCGTGGATGATGGAATGATCCGCCAGCTGGCAGAGGGCCGCCCCGACTGGCTCCCACATCGGTTTGGTGTGCTTGACAGGGGCGGCAAAGAGCGCCTATAACGTGACAAACAGGTGGCGCCCATCAACGGCGATGCGGCTACGCCAACCAGATTGCACAATGCCAACAGAGCAAATGGGCTCTTCCGGGACTTGTCCCGGAAGAGCCTTTTTTTTGGGCCGTCATCCGTGACGGCCACTCCATTTGCCCTAATGAAAACGACAACAAGAGGTATGAGTTATGCGTCATGGAGATATCTCCAGCAGCAACGACACCGTCGGCGTGGCGGTGGTCAACTACAAAATGCCACGTCTGCACAGCAAGGCCGAGGTTCTGGAAAACGCCCAGAAAATCGCCGACATGATCGTGGGCATGAAGCAAGGTCTGCCAGGCATGGACCTGGTGATCTTTCCGGAATACAGCCTGCAGGGGATCATGTACGACCCCGACGAAATGATGGAGACCGCCGCCACCGTGCCGGGCGAGGAAACGGAAATTTTCTCGCGCGCCTGCCGCAAAGCCAACACCTGGGGGGTCTTCTCGGTCACCGGCGAACGCCACGAGGAACATCCGCGCAAGTCCCCCTACAACACGCTGATCCTGATCGACAACAAAGGCGAAATCGTCCAGAAGTACCGCAAGGTCATTCCCTGGTGTCCGATCGAGGGCTGGTACCCCGGCGGCCAGACCTACGTCAGCGACGGCCCCAAAGGCATGAAGATCAGCCTGATCATTTGCGACGATGGCAACTATCCGGAAATCTGGCGCGATTGCGCCATGAAAGGCGCTGAACTGATCATTCGCTGCCAGGGCTACATGTACCCGGCCAAGGAACAGCAGGTACTGATGTCCAAGGCCATGGCCTGGGCCAATAACTGCTATGTGGCGGTGGCCAACGCCGCCGGTTTCGACGGCGTCTATTCCTACTTCGGGCATTCCGCGCTCATCGGTTTCGATGGCCGCACGCTGGGCGAATGCGGCGAGGAAGAAATGGGCATTCAGTTCGCCCAGCTGTCGCTGTCGCAAATCCGCGATGCCCGCGCCAACGATCAATCCCAGAATCATCTGTTCAAGATCCTGCACCGGGGCTATAGCGGCATGCATGCCTCCGGCGACGGTGACAAGGGGCTGGCGGAATGTCCCTTCGAGTTCTACAAGACCTGGGTCAACGACGCGGAAAAAGCGCGCGAAAACGTGGAGAAGATCACCCGCTCCAGCGCCGGTGTCGCGCAATGCCCGGTGGGTAACGTGCCCTATGAGGGCCTGGAGAAAGAGGCCTGATCCGCGGCGGCGTGCCGACCGGCACGCCGCCTCCGCGATTGCTTTCCCGGACAGCCTTTTTTCGGACAGCTTTTTCCGGACAACAGGGACCCGCCATGCCCTTTCTCAACGATATGATCGAACAAAATCAGAGACAACGGGATCAACACCGGGCTCTGAATCATGAAAACGCGGCGCCGCACAATGTGGTGCAAGCCCATTTGCGTCATCAATCCGCCCTGCAAAGCCGCTATCGTTTCGATGTGAGCACCATCATGGCCACCCTGCGCGGCGAAATTCTCGGCCAGGATCCGGCCCTGCAGGCGGTGGAAGACATTCTCAAGGTGGTGCGCGCCGATATCACCGACCCACGCCGGCCCTTGTTCACCGCTCTGTTTCTGGGCCCCACCGGAGTCGGCAAAACCGAGATCGTGCGCGCCCTGGCGCGGGCCCTGCATGGTGACGCCGACGCGTTCTGCCGGGTGGACATGAATACCCTGTCCCAGGAGCATTACGCGGCCGCACTGACCGGCGCGCCACCGGGCTATGTAGGCGCCAAGGAGGGCACCACCCTGCTCGACCAGGACAAACTGGAGGGCACCCAGGGCCGCCCCGGCATCGTGCTGTTCGATGAACTGGAGAAAGCCAGTGACGAAGTGATTCAGGCGCTGCTGAACGTATTCGACAACGGCATGCTGACCGTGGCGTCCGGTGAGCGCACCTACAGCTTCCGCAATACCCTGATCTTCATGACCAGCAATCTCGGCGCCCGGGATATTCAACATTACGACGAACGACGCGCGCGCTTTCCCCGCTCCCTGCTGCCAGGACGGCGCGACCGCCGCCATCACCACATCGACAAACTGGTACGCGGCAAACTGCTCAAGGCGTTCTCACCGGAGTTCGTCAACCGCATCGACACCACCATCACGTTCAACTGGATCGAAGCGGACATCGTCGAACAACTGGTGGCGCTTGAAATCCAACGCCTGAATCAGCGCCTGATCAAACATCATTGCCATCTCGATGTGGATCCGAAGGTGGTGTCATTCCTGGCCCGGCAGGGGTTCGATCGCCAGTTTGGCGCCCGCTCCCTGCGCCGTGGCGTTCGCCGGCATCTGGAGGTGCCGTTGGCGGAGTATCTTCTGCGCCATCATCACCCCTGCGACAATGGTGATACCCCGACGGCGTACTGGGCCCGGTTGGAAAACCAGCGCGTGGTCTTCCTGCCACTGTAATGACGGGCCCATAACAATAACAGGAGACGTATCATGCCCCACCTCCGGGACCGCCCCACCATCGGTCTGTTGTTCTCCGCCACCGGCGTTACCGCCGACATCGAGCGCTCGCAACGCTACGGTGCCCTGCTCGCCATCGATCAGGCCAATCGCGAAGGCGGCGTGAACGGCTACCCGATCGAATCGGTCAGCCATGATCCTGGCGGTGATCCGGATCGCTACCGGTTATGCGCGGAAGACTTCATTCGCAATCAGGGCGTCAAGTTGCTGGTGGGGTGTTACATGTCTCACACCCGCAAGGCGGTGATGCCGGTGATCGAACGGGCCGATGCCCTGCTCTGCTACCCCACGCCGTATGAAGGCTTCGAATATTCCCCGAACATTTTCTATGGCGGTCCCGCGCCAAACCAGAACAGCGCGCCCCTGGCCGCTTACCTGATCAATCACTACGGTGAGCGCGTGGTCTTCATCGGTTCGGATTACATCTATCCCCGCGAGAGCAATCACGTCATGCGCCATCTCTATCGGCAGCATGGCGGCAGCGTGGTGGAGGAAATCTACATTCCGCTCTATCCCTCCGACGATGAAGTCATGCATGCGGTGGAACGGATCATCAAAGCGCAGGCCGATGTGGTGTTTTCCACCGTGGTGGGCACCGGCACGGCGGAACTGTACCGCGCCTTTGCCCGTCACTACAGCACCTCCGCGCGTCCACCCATCGCCAGCCTCACCACCAGCGAGGCGGAAGTGATGGAGATGGGCAACGACGCCGCCGAGGGCCATGTGGTGGTGGCCCCCTATTTTTCCAGCATCGATACCGCCGCCAGCCGCGCCTTCGTCGATGCCTGCCATGCGTTTTTCCCCGAGGATGTCACCATCACCGCCTGGACGGAGGCGGCCTATTGCCAGACCCTGATGCTGGCGCGGGCAATGCGGGCCGCCGGCAGTTGGCGCGTGGCAGACGTTCAACGTCATCTCTATGAGCTGGAGCTGGACGCCCCGCAGGGGCCGATCCGTATCGAGCGGCAGAACAATCACACCCATTTGACCTCCCGGATCGCTGAAATCGACGCCCGAGGCGTATTCCAGGTCAAATGGCAATCCCCGCAACCGATCCGGCCAGACCCTTACGTGGTGGTGCACAACCTGGACGACTGGTCCGCCAGCATGGGCCGGGAGGTGCGCCGATGACCACCCCGACCAGCGCCGCGGCCATTCTCAATACGCTTCGGGACCTGCAGGTCCTGGTGATCAATCCGCCTGGCGACATCAGCGACGCTCTGGTACTGCAATTGATCCGCATCGGTTGTTCCGTGCGTCAGTTCTGGCCGCCACCGGAAAAATGCGAGGTGACGGTGGACGTCATCTTCACCGGCATCTTTCAAAGCCGCCACCATGAGGAGATCGGCAGCCTGGTCACCACCAGCGATCCGCGCACCACGGTGGTGGCGCTGGTGGAATACGAAAGCCCCGCCGTTCTCTCACAGATCCTGGAACTGGGCTGCCATGGTGTCATTACCCAACCCCTGGACAGCCATAAGGTGCTGCCGGTGCTGGTGTCCGCCCGCCGGAACAGTGAGGAAACAGCAAAGTTGAAACAAAAGAACGCCCAGCTCCAGGAGCGGATGGGCAATCAGGCGGACATCAACCGCGCCAAGGTGCGGTTGATGAAGCAACACGGCTGGGAGGAAGAGGAAGCCCATACCTTTCTCTCCCGGGAAGCCATGAAGAAGCGGAAATCCATCCTCGAAATCGCCAGGGAGATTTTGCAACAGAAACCGGGACGGTAAAGAGCCGCCCCCGAATCATGCCAATAACAACAAGGAGCACACATCATGATACTCGGACTCACCCTGCTGTACGTCGGCGCCGTGCTGTTTCTCAACAGCCTCTGGCTGATGAACAAGATCAGCGGCCGCGAGGTCGCCGTCATCAATCTGTTCGTCGGTGCACTGAGCCTGTGCATCGCCCTGTTCCTGATTCTCGCCGAGCCCTCGGGCCCACTGTCGATCAAGGCCGGCGCCTTCACCCTGTTGTTCGCCTTCACCTACCTGTGGGTCGCCGCCAATCAGTTTCTCAATGTGGACGGTAAGGGGCTGGGCTGGTTCTGTCTGTTCGTCAGCCTCACCGCCGGCACCATCGCGATCCAATCACTGGCGGACATCGGCGGCGATTTCGGTCTATGGAATACCTTCAACTGGGTAGCCTGGACCGTGCTGTGGTTCAGTTTCTTTTTGCTGTTGGGGCTGTCGCGGAACATTCAAAAGCCGGTGGCATGGCTCACTCTGTTGTGCGCCGTATTCACCGGCTGGATACCGGGATTGTTACTGCTTGAACAAGTCGTGCAGGCCTGATCGATCGGCATACATACCCGGCACTTGCCTCTCTACCCCTCCTGTAGGAGCCTGCCTTGCAGGCGAACCGCCCTGGCGTCTTAAAAAATTCGCCAGCAGGCGGAGGGCCGCCCCGACTGGCTCCTACAGGAGAACATTTGAGAGTCAGGTCTTTCTATCGATTATTCGGATGTTCAAAGCACTCCCATTCGTTGCCGTCGAAGCGAAGCAGCTTTTTCGGCGAAAGAGCCCAAAGAACCCCATCCTTGGCTTCAATATCAGAGACGTCTCGCAGATTCAGTTGGTCACTGATATCCAGACGCTCCGGGTTCAGGTTCCGCATGGAATAAATACCATCGTCAGCGGAAAGATAAACGACACCGTCATAGGACGTTATGGACAAAAAGTCCCACTCCGAGGTCTTGCGAGCAATGACTTTAAAGCCTTCCCGCGCGTTGCCTCGCAAGATCGTCCCCGCACTCCCTGCGATCCATAGTTCCGAAGGCGATGCGACATGAATACAATTCAGATGAGAGCCGGTAACGCGATCCAGCCTGCTCCACTCCCTGCCATTGTAGTGAGCTATAAAGCCATCGCTGCCGACGACATACAGGTCATCCTCATCCGGACCGTTGACGTCGTAAAGCGCAATCTCATTATCCATCGCATCGATCATGCTCTGGATCATGCGTTGCCGCTCTTCTTCCGTGATTCCCGAAGACGGCTGAGCGGAGACCGGAGCCTGCAGCAAACCAGCATCACAATGCTCCCAACCTGTATCCACCCTCCTGTAGACCTGGCCACCATGGCCGCAAACGTACAGGTGTTTTCCCAGCTTGCGAATTCTGTTCACCGGACCGTAATTCGGGCCGCTTTCCTTATCGCCCGCATCGTCGATCACCTCAACAATGGTGCCATCCCGGCTGTAGCATTCGACCTCGCCGTCTATGTTGAGCGCATAGGCTTTTCGCGTTTCATTGGCCATCGGTTCCGGGAAACACGTTGAGACCACCTCCCAGTCCGGCAGCTCATGATAGAACCATTTCTCTTCCGTCTGATCCTGGTAAATAAACATCACGGAATAAGGAGTATCTTCCGACTCGGCCCAAACGTCCGGGGAAGAAGCGATGTAATACATATCCCGATTTATTGCGCAGCCATTTACGAATGTAATCGGTGAGCCTTTCGTGTTTGACATAGTATTGCCTTCTCTAGAATTCCCCGGGGCCTTCACTACCCAAGTCGCCAAACGACAGCTCACGCGTCAGTTTGCCGCTCTTATTAGCCCTGACCTTGAAATCCGGCCCCATTCCCTTCGCCTGATGGTAAGCGCGTAACTGAGCCGCGAGGCTGGATGTCTTGCAACCGGTGACCGAAGCCGCAGCTTTAGCCCCCGCCATCTCTAAAGCAAGCAGGCTGGCCGTTCCCGGAGGGGAACCCAGTGCGCCGATTCCAGGCTCATACTTTTGATCGTATAGCCGGTGCACTCGGGTATGCTGGCTTCTAGTCAGGCAAATCACAAGGCCCTCTGGCTCGGATAAACCACCAGGAATCTGACGTCTTCCAGCGCCTTTACGAGTTCCAAGTCTGAACGCTCGATCAGGAACGACGTGATGTCCAATCTTACCTTCCGCCTTACATGTGTCGGGCCGGTAAGGCCTGAGAACACATTTCCCCCGCCCCTTGGTTTTAGCGCCATCGCCTTTCCCATCTTTACCGCCGCCGCCCGTCGAAGGCTCATCCGCCCTTTTCGCCCCCTGCTCCGTCGCTTCTCTGGCCCCCTTGCCCGCACCTTCCAGGGCGTCGGCTCCCTTACGCACGCCCTTGGCGGCGGTGGCGCCCCAGCCGGCGAAGGGAATCATGGCGGCGGCGGACAGGGCGGCGCCGGCGTAATCGCCGCGCGCCAGGCTGACCAGGGCATTGATACCGTCAGCCACCTCTCCGACCACGGGAATCAGGCCCACGCCATCCAGGGCTAACTGGGTGCCATCCAGAATACCTTCACCGTTCCGGGACCAGAACCCTTCTTCCTCCTCGGTTTCCGGCTCCACCGGAGGGTTGGCCTCACTGGCCGGTCCCGGGGTGGCGCCGGTTTCGCCGACCACCCGCCCTATGGTGTTGCCGCCGCCGTGGCTCTGAATCGAGCGGTTCTGGCGGCCGATAGGCGCTTCCTCTTCTTCCTCGTCCGGCGGTTCGAACTCCGGCAGATCCAGTTCCGGGTGCGCCTCCCGATAGGCGGCGTAGTCATCGTAGCTGAGCAGTTCCCGGGACAGCGGCGTTTCAATGGTTTCATCCGCCGGGAACACCTCCATGAGAACCCCTTCGGTTCTGGGGTCCACATGCAGCCAATCGCCGTTCGGCAGTTCCCGCCCCGCGTAGATTGTTATCGGATCCAAAACGATGACGTCATCCATCTCAGGCATCCTTTCCCATAGCCGCTACGGTCCCGCTGTTTATCGGCCCCGCACCTTGACGATGATGACGTCCGTTATCCGCCAGCGGCCGTCTTCGTCCAAGGCAATCGGCGCATGGAAAAAACGCATCAGCGGCGCCCGCGGCATCTGTTGCCGTTCGAACACCGGCCTCCCGGAAATCTCCGTGAGGCGCCAGCCACCTATCCTGGCCACACCGTCTTCGCTAATCATGGGCGCGGAATGATCACGCAGCTCGCCGATAAGGAAGCCGTAGTCCTGCTCCGGCTTTTTTTCGGACAGGACTTCAATCAGGTTCGCTTTGAGCGCTTCCAGATCCGCCAGGGTGAGCGGGTGGACGCCATCGGCGGTGTTCACTTCGATACTGATCATGGTGGTATCCATTGGCGGGGGCTGCCCGCTGTTGTTTCCGTTGTTGTTTGCAACGCAGGCCTGAGTCAGGGCGGTCAGGCACAAGAGCCCCAACAAAAACGAGCAACGCTCCATGGCCCTGAGCATATTCATTCCTCCACAGGCGGGGTGTCGCCTTCACCCGGGCACTTCCACACCGAGCGGGGTACTTTTCTTTTACGGGCCGTCTCCTCCAGTCCCGCTATGCGGTCTCCTTTCTCCGGTGGTCGCGTATTTCCATCGCTCAGTTGCACGTCACCGGAAGCGGTCACTCCCACCGGAAAAGCCGCGTTTGGATCCGCCGGAATAGGATAAGCCTCTTGTACGAACCGCTCGATGTCATCACTGTTAGGCACGAGCGCGCCATCCGCGTTGGTGGTCCGGAACTCGAACCCGTCGATATCCGGGGCTGGCATCCCTCGTTCAATGGCCCACGCCTCGGTTCTGTAGTAGGCATCTTCCTCCATCGCCTGCCAGCTCATGGATGGGTCCTGATGTTTGTGTATCAGCTCGTGATAGGCGGTGGTCGCGGCGGACTGTGCGGAACCGGTGGCCAGCATCAACAGCGAATCACCACTCCAGGAGCCGCCGCCAGGAAAGCGATCAACAATCCATTCGCTACCGTCGTAGATAAGGTCGTCGTAGTAGATATCGTCAGCCAGGTAGACATCCGTTTCGGCCAGATCGTCCACCACGTCCTTATCCTCGGGACATAACACTTTCAGTAGTTGGGCGATGCTCCAGTTTCCGCCATGGCTGCCGTTCATCCAGAATTCGTCGTCGTGGCGAACAATCGGCTTGCCCTGTACAAAGACACTGCTGCTGCGTCCCTTGGGCCAGCTCGCCGCCCCCACCGTACCACTCTTCACCCCCTTGGCACTGCCGGCGGCATCCCCCAGGGTTTTGGACACCAGGCTGGCATCGAACAGCACCAGTTCATGGCCGTTGGCGCGCACCGTGGCCGCGGTCTTGCCGCTCTGCGCCAGCTCGGCGGTAACCGGGTACGGCACCGGCGGCGTGCTGCTGCCCATGGGAGTCTTGCACACATCCGGAGCCAGGCTCACTACCTTCCAGCCCCCTTGCTTGCGGGCGATGTAATCATCCGCCATCCGTGGTTTCCTCCACTTCGATCCCGGCCTGATCCACCTTCACCAGCGGCGCTTCCGGATCGGTCTCAAAGCGGGCTTCGATCACGCGTACCGGCGTCCCCTCGGGAATGGAAATCCGGTGGGTCACATGCAGTTCCATGGCTTCGGTATCGACGATCAGGGTGTCGGTCAGCAGCGGCATCGGCACCATGGCGCCATTGCTCATTCGCAACAAAACAAAGGGCTTGTGCTGCGGCAATTCGGTTCGCAGATAGCCGCGCGGCGTCTGCGAGGGGTCGGTCAGATTCCACAACTCGATGTGCGTTCCCGGCAGCGGATACTCGATCTGCTGATCCGCTGGCGCCCCATTCCAATAAGCGAAATCGAAATCCTCCGGCAAGCCGGGCCAGCGCCGTTTCAGCCAGTCATCGTCGTAACTCCCGGCACGAGCCAGCCGTGGCGCCCAGGCACGACCGACAATACCAAACCCCGCCGGCGTGGCGCCGTACCCGGCGGCCAGGCGCGCCATTGCCCTGGCGTCCTGTTCACCGTCCGGATGACGGCCCTGCACCAGCTCACTGCATGGCTGTCGCGGGTCTTCAATTCGCGGCGCCGGCAGCCGGGTCAGCGATTGACCGACCTTGTTCGCGAGGCGGCGATGACGGCGCTCGATCCAGCCACATCCCAAAGGGTTACTGAAACAGACTTCATTGAGCCAATGAGAAGGCGCGGACGGATCGCCGGCATGGCCGGGATTGGCGACTTCACTACGCCCGCCAAAGGCATATTCCCAGCGCAACGGCACCGTCCGGGCGCGGGCCGGGCGGGACAGCCACCAGCGTCCCCAGCGGCGTTTGAAATAACGCTCCCCGGTGACCTGGAGCACCTTGTCCATCAGCACGCGGGTGGTGGGCGCCTGCAGCCGTTCCCGTTCCGCCTGCTGACGCTCAAATTGCCATTGCTGCCGCTGCTTTTCCGACAACGGCATACGGGGATTCAACGGCCGCGGCGGCGGCGTCTGAATATCCGCGGGAGTCATCGGCAGGCTCAATTTGAAGCGCACCCGCCATGATCGGGACGGCTTGCCCCCGGGCGCATGAGCCTGCCCTCTGAGCAAGACATCGCACTTGGGTTTGTACGGCGCCAGGTCGCTTTCCTCGAAAGCACTGGAGTACCCCGGCTCCCCGTAGTAACGGTCTTCCATACACAAAGGCAGCGGCTCACCGTCCATCACCCGGGCATGGAACACGCCGGCTTCGTTGTCATCGGGCACAAGACGGTAGCCCACCTTCATCGCGATGATGCGATGCTCGGCGCCGGCCGGATCCAGACCACCGTAGCAAAGCGCATCGAAAGGCGTGAGGTTGCGGAATTCCATCGGTCAGTTGATATCCACGTCCTTGCCGATGATGTGAACCGGCCCGCTGGCGCCAAACTCAAACTGCACGCCATTGATGCGCACGGTGCCATCGGACTTCATCACCAGCGAGGATTTGCCAACGGTGATGGACAGCTCATCCCGCGCATTGATGGTGAAACGCTTGCCCACCAGAACGGATTTATTGATGCCTACCTGCTCCGACTGGGACAGCCCCACCGTGGTGTTCATAGCGGCCCCCACGGAAACCTGATAAGCACCGCCGATGGTCAGCGCCTTGGCCAGGGCCACGGTTTCCGCCTTGGCCTGTTTGATCAGTTCGGTCTGATTGCCGCCGATCACCACATTCTCATTGTCGCCCACGTCCTCGCTGCGATTGGCGCCAATGGAAATGGTCTCGTTCCGGTCCACCCTTTCAGTGCGGTTGTTGTGCACGGTGATGGTTTCATCACGATCCACGGTTTCGGTGCGGTCGCGCTTGATGTGGCTGGTTTCATCGCGGTCGATGGTTTTGCTGCGATCCTGGCCGACCCAGTGGGTCTCGTCGTTCTCGACTTCAATATCCTGATTCTTTTCCGCGTGGATCCAGAGCTGCTCCTCGCCCTTCTTGTCCTCGAAGCGGATGGCATTGGCGTTGTCATAGCCGCCGCCCTGGCTGGAACGGGTCAGAATCCCGGTTTGGGTTTTGTTGGCGGGCAGATCCCAGGGCGGCATATTGGCCTGGTTATAGACCCGACCGGTGATGATCGGCTTGTCCGGATCACCGTCCAGAAACTGGACCAGAACTTCCTGACCAATGCGCGGCACCGCCATGAAACCGAAGCGCTCACCGGCCCAGTTCGATGCCACCCTGACCCAACAGGAACTGGCCTCGTTACTCTGGCCTTCGCGGTCGAAATGAAACTGCAGCCGCACCCGCCCATACTCGTCGCAATAAATTTCCTCGCCGCTGGGGCCCACCACGGTGGCGGTCATCAGCCCGTACAGCTTGGGCTGCTGACTGTTGAAGCCACGCCCGGGCCGCCAGGGCACTTTCTTGCGCAGACACTGGAAGCGGTTTTCGTATTGGGAAACCGACTCCTTGCCGAGGTAGTTGTTGCGCGCCTGATGATGCGTCTCCACCACCAGGAACTGGTGGTCGCTTTCCTCTTCCACATCATGGTCGAAATGATCCGCCAGTCCGAACCAGCGGCCCGGCTGCAACCGGCTGCAATCGCCCTCGCCCTGGAACACCTTGGCGTGGGCCTCGATTTCCTCCATGCGGCGGCGGCTCTGCATTTCTCCGCTCTCCCGCGCCTTGAAACCATAGGCGCCGGCGTATTCGTAAACCTCCAGGTCCGGCACCATGCCCTGATCATTGACAGTGGCGGCGCTGGCCATCTGCGGTTGCGGATTCTTGAAGTTGAAACTGGCGGCGCTGTAAGCGGTGGACGCCAGACGGCGATGGGCGAACCACTCACTGATGGCGTCGCTGACCCGGCTGCCGCCTTCCTTGTGATAGCGCACCCGCTGTGAGCCATCGACGGGTTCCGAGGTGGCGGAGTCATCACTGAGCACCAGGGTGTGGCCGTCGGCGTGATGCTCGTACCAGTAATACCAACCTCGCTCCTCCCAGCGCCGATGCAGATAGTTGTAGTCGGATTCATCCCACTGCATGGCGAAGGTCAGCGTGGCATCGTCCTCCGGCTTGATGAAATGAGTACGATAGTCCCGCAACGGATAGTCCGCGAAGACCTCCGCGGTCTGATCCGCCACGGTCTGGTTCTGGAACAGGTAATTATCCTTACGCAACTTCAGGAAACTGAGCCACGGCCCCAGCTGCATTTCGTAGGTGGCGTAGCCGCCATCGGTACCGCGCCGGGAAAACTCGAAAACATAACCGTTGAAATAACGAAGCGAGCCATCCTTGCGCACCAGTTCCAGGGTCACCATGCGGCCAATGAAGCTTTTGGCGTGCAGATGGGCATCATCGGATATCAGCGTCACCGTGTAGCTGAAATCCCGGCACAGACCTTCCGTAGCATCCAATTGCTCTGGCAACAGTACCGCATCCGGCCCATCGTTATGGGGAAACTTCAGTCGCAGCAAGCGATTGTGCTGCTCGTTGATCAAGGAACGAAACGCTTGCACAAGCATGCTCATGGCGTCGCTCTACGCTGTCGGAAAAGAAGGGAATCAGAAGAAGTGCGCGGAAAGATCACAGATGAAACGCTCCCTGTTGATAGTGCCATTCCCATATCCGTAATAGGAATATCTCAGCTCGTCTTTTTCTTTTATACCACCAAGTTTGTCAACCAAATAACCACAACGAACAGGCCTTTATAAAGGGGTTATAACTGACCATAAAGCGTCATGATCCCATCCGTTGAAGACAGCTCGATGACAGTAAGGAAAGTGAATCGTATCAAAGCGCTAACGCCGGTTCTTCGGCGCCGAATGAGGAAGATTGCCAGTGCGGCGATAAAACATTTTCATAATACCGACAGACGTCAAGCGACTATTCTTCGCCACACAAACCAAATTCTCCGCCCTGATTTTGTGATGAATGTCACGTTTGTCAAAGCAGGTTCACACAGTTTGCACTATGAAGCCGCTGTAGGAGCTTGCCCTGCAAGCGAATGGAGCAACGCCGGAAGCCAAGATTCGCCAGCAGGGCTAGCTCCTACAGACCATGCTACGAAGCCGCTGTAGGAGCTTGCCTGCAAGCGAATATGGCAAAGGTCCCGGACAACGTCATTCGCTTGCAAGCGGAGCGCCGCCCGGCAAGCTTCCCACAACGGGTATACCGGGCCCTCAACGCCGCACCCGGCGCTCGGCCCGCTCCACTCGTTGCGCCTGCTGGCGCGCTTCATCGAGCACTTCGCGCACGTAGCTGATGTGATTCTGCGCCACCGCGCGGGCATCCTCGGCACGCTGTTCCAGGATGGCGTCGAGAAGCTGGCGGTGCTGGGCCAGCAGCATGTCACGGGTTTCGTCCCGCTGTTCGTACATGCCACCGATGTTGGTGACCACATTGTGCTTGAGCAGCTCGAACAAGCCGCGAATGGTGTGCAGCAGCACGGCGTTGTGACTGGCCTCGGCAATGGCCAGATGGAAGGCGGCATCGGCGGCGCCTTCCTCGGCGCGAGCCACCTTGGCGTCGCTATAGCAGCGATGCAGGGTCTCGAACGCATCGCGCAGACGCTGGCGATCCAGTTCCGTGGCCCGCTGCGCGGCGTAATAGGCGCAGGCCCCTTCCAGGGTATGACGGAATTCCAGCAGATCCTGCTGGGCGTCGCTGTGCTTTTCCAGCAGATGCAGCAGTGGATCGCTGAAAGTGGAACCCAACTGCTCCGCCACGAAAGTGCCGCCGCCCTGGCGGCTGGTCAGCAGGCCCCGCACCACCAGTTGCTGAATCGCTTCACGCAGAGAGGGCCTCGACACACCGAACTGCTCCGCCAGGGCACGTTCCGCCGGCAAACGCTCTCCGGCTTTGAAACTGCCCTCCAGAATCATCGTTTCCAGCTTCTCCACGATCTCATCGGAAAGCCGCCGATGACGGACTTGCCCCGTATTCATACTCACCTCAGAATTGGTCTTACCAATTGAATTATCCTACGACGCTCCAAATCTTCACGCCATCCATTGCCCACCATCCCTAGACAAAGGTCGACCCACCCTCAGCCTTGACGCACCGAGGATCAGCTTTTAGTCTAGTTTTTCAGTTTGGATAATTGGTCAGACCAATTTACACAAATCCCATCGACGATGCAAACAACAATACCAAGGAGACGTTCGCGCCATGCAACCCGGCCTGCTTGCTCTTTTCGCTTTCTCCCCCATCGTTCTCGCCGCGTTGCTGTTGATCGGCCTGCGCTGGCCGGCCCGCCGCGCCATGCCGGTGGTGTACCTGTTCACCGCCGTGGTGGCCCTGTTGGTCTGGGACATGAGTTTCAACCGCCTGCTCGCCTCCACGCTTCAAGGGCTGGTGATCACGCTGGGGTTGTTGTGGATCATCTTCGGTGCGCTGCTGCTGCTCAACACACTCAAGCATTCCGGCGCCATTGCCGTGATTCATAAGGGCTTCACCACACTCAGCCCGGACCGTCGCATTCAGGCCATCGTCATCGCCTGGTTGTTCGGCAGTTTCATCGAGGGCGCCTCCGGGTTCGGCACCACCGCCGCCATCGCCGCGCCCTTGCTGGTGGCGATCGGTTTCCCGGCCCTGGCGGCGGTACTGATGGGCATGCTGGTGCAAAGCACCCCGGTTTCCTTCGGCGCCGTCGGCACGCCCATTGTGGTCGGCGTCACCAGCGGTCTGGACAGCGCCGCCCTGAGCCTCGAGCTGACCGAGCGCGGTTCCAGCTGGGAGCAGTTTCTGCAGCAGATCACCAGTAGCGTGGCCATCACCCACGCCCTGGTGGGTACCATCATGCCGATGATCATGGTGTTGATGCTGACCCGCTTTTTCGGCAAGGACAAAAGCTGGAAAGCCGGCTTCGAAGTGCTGCCGTTCGCGTTGTTCGCTGGCCTTGCCTTCACTCTGCCCTACCTGGCCACCGGCCTGCTGCTCGGCCCGGAGTTCCCGTCCCTGCTCGGCGGCCTGATCGGCCTGGCCATCGTCACCACCGCCATTCGTTTGAATTTCCTGGTCCCCAAACAGCAGTGGGATTTCGCCGACCGTGAACACTGGCCGCATCAGTGGCTGGGCAGCCTGGACATCAAGGTGGCGGATTTGACCGGCCGCCCCATGGGTACCCTGCGCGCCTGGCTGCCCTATGTGCTGGTCGGGGGGTTGCTGGTGATCAGCCGGGTGTTCCCGGAAATCGGCGCGGCGCTGAAGAGCATCGCCGTCGGCTGCACCGACCTGCTCGGAGAAACCGGCATCAGCGCCAGCGTCCAGCCGCTGTATCTGCCCGGCGGCATCCTGGTGGCGGTGGTACTGATCACCTTCCTGCTGCACCGCATGAAACCCGCCGCCCTGGGCGCGGCGGTGAAGGAATCCTCCGGCGTTCTGCTCAGCGCCGGGTTCGTGTTGTTGTTCACCGTGCCGATGGTGCGGATTCTGATCAACTCCGGCGTCAATGCCTCGGATCTGCCTAGCATGCCGATTGCCATGGCCCGCTACGTAGCGGATAGCGTCGGCGGCATTTACCCCCTGTTCGCGCCCGCCGTGGGCGCGCTGGGGGCTTTTTTGGCCGGCTCCAACACGGTCAGCAACATGATGTTCAGCCAGTTTCAGTATGGCGTCGCCCACAGCCTCGGGCTGTCCGGTGCCATGATGGTGGCGGCCCAGGCGGTCGGCGCCGCCGCCGGCAACATGGTGGCGATCCACAATGTGGTGGCCGCCTCCGCCACCGTCGGCCTGCTCGGTCAGGAAGGGGCGACTTTGCGCAAAACCATCTGGCCGACGTTTTATTATGTGATGATGACAGGACTGATCGCCCTGCTGGCGCTCTACCTCCTCGGTGTCACCGATCCACTGGTTCAATGAAGGAATCGCCGCCATGAACGCTCCCCGCACCTTCGTTCCCCAGGCCACCCGCACCGCCGAGCCAACCGCGGCGCCCCGGACTTATCCCGAGCACAAGCCCGAGCGGATTTATCTGTTCGGCACCTGCGTGGTGGATCTGTTTTTCCCGGAGGCCGGCATGGATGCCATACGGTTACTGGAACGGGAGGGGATTCAGGTGGTTTTCCCCCAGGCGCAAAGCTGCTGCGGCCAGCCGGCGTACACCAGCGGCTACACCGATCAGGCGCGCGAAGTGGCGCGGGCGCAGTTGGCGCTGTTCGACCAGGACTGGCCGGTGGTGGTGCCTTCCGGTTCCTGTGCCGGCATGTTCCGCCATCATTACCTGGAGCTGTTCGCCGACGAGCCGGATACCCTGGCACGGGCCAGGGCCGTGGCGGAACGCACCTACGAACTGGCGGAGTTCCTGCTGCATGTTTGCCACGTCCAGTTGCGTGATCAGGGCCCGCCCACCGAGGTGGCCCTGCACACCTCCTGCAGCGCCCGCCGGGAAATGCACACCCACCATCACGGTCGCGCCCTGCTCGATCAGTTGTCCGGGGTACGCCGGGTGGATCATGATCACGAAAGCGAGTGTTGCGGCTTCGGCGGCACTTTTTGTGTGCGCATGCCGGAGATTTCCGGCGCCATGGTGGCGGACAAGACCCGCTCCCTGCGCGACAGCGGCGCCGCCCGCGTGGTGAGCGCGGACGCCGGCTGCCTGATGAACATCAACGGCGCCCTGGAAAAACAGCAAGCCCCCCTGCAAGGCCAGCATCTGGCCAGCTTTCTTTGGCAACGCACCGGAGGCCAGCCATGAGCCAGCCCGCGCGCATCCCGCTACGGGATGAATTCAACAGCCGCGCCCACGATGCACTGGGGGATGCCCAACTCAGACGCAATTTTCGCGGTGCCATGGACTCGCTGATGGAGAAGCGCGCCGCCGCCTTCAGCGACGCCGACGAGCGCGAGCGGTTGCGCACCCTGGGCAATCACATCCGCGCCCGCGCGCTGTCCCGGCTGCCGGATCTTCTGGAGCAGCTGGAAAGCAATCTCACCGCCAACGGTATCCAGGTGCACTGGGCGGAAACCACCGAGCAGGCCAATCGCATCGTCCTCGACATCGCCGAGCGCCGCCAGGCCAGGCAGGTGATCAAGGGCAAGTCCATGGTCAGCGAGGAGATGGATATGAACCATGTCCTCGCCGACCACGGTATCGAGTGTCTGGAATCGGACATGGGCGAGTACATCATTCAGCTCGATCACGAGAAGCCCTCGCACATCATCATGCCGGCGATCCACAAGAATGCCGATCAGGTGGCCCGGTTGTTCGAACGGGAACTGGGCGAACCCTACACCCGCGACGTCAACCAACTGATTCAGACTGGCCGCCGGATACTGCGGCAAAAATTCTTCGACGCCGACATCGGTGTCTCCGGCGTCAATTTCGCGGTGGCCGAAACCGGCACCCTGGTGCTGGTGGAAAACGAGGGCAACGGCCGCATGAGCACCACCGTGCCCAAGGTGCACATCGCCGTCACCGGCATCGAAAAAGTGGTGGCCCATCTGCGTGATGTAGTGCCGCTGCTGTCGCTGCTGACCCGCTCCGCTCTGGGGCAGCCGATCACCACCTACATCAACATGATCTCCCGTCCGCGCCAGGCCGGCGAGCGCGACGGGCCGGAAGAAGTCCACCTGGTGCTGCTCGACAACGGTCGCAGCCAAGCCTTCGCCGACAGCGAACTGCGGCAGACCCTGAACTGCATCCGCTGCGGCGCCTGCATGAACCACTGCCCGGTGTACACCCGCGTCGGCGGCCACACCTATGGCGAGGTCTACCCCGGCCCCATCGGCGCCATCATCACCCCGCACCTGGTGGGCCTGGACAAAGTGCCGGACCATCCCAGCGCGTCTTCCCTGTGCGGCGCCTGCGGCGAAGTCTGCCCGGTGCGGATTCCGATTCCATCGCTGTTGCGGCGCTTGCGCGAAGAGAACGTGTCCCGTCCGGACCCCGGGCACGCGGTGATGCGCGGCCAGGGCAGCAAATACTCGGCACTGGAGAGTACCGTCTGGACGCTCTGGCGCACGCTGTACACGCGCCCGCTGCTGTACCGGCTGTTCCGCTTCTTCGCCACCCGCTTGCGCGCGCTGACACCCTCGCGTCTCGGCCCCTGGACCGAGCACCGCGGCGCCCCCAAACCCGCCGCCCGTTCCCTGCACGAACTGGCCCGCAAACATCTGGAGCAGTCCCGATGAGCGCCAAAGCCCGCATTCTCGACAAACTCCGGCACAGCCTGGCCGGCACCGAAACGCTGCCGGACGATTTCGACGAGACGCTGGTCACCGAACCCTGGCGCTATCCGCCGGAGCAGCGCCTTGCCCGCTTGCGGGAATTGATGGAAGCGGTGCGCACGGAAATTCATCTCACCAGCCAGACTCAATGGCCGGACCTGCTGGCCGCCCTGCTCGCCGAAAAGCAACTGACACGTCTGCTGATCGCACCGGAGACCGACCATGGCCGGCAATTAACCGCGCACTGGTCGACCCGTTCCGATGCGTCACTATCCACCCTCTCCCTGTCCCTCTCCCCTCAAGGGAGAGGGGACCGAATAGATGGGCCTGTCTTGTCTCCCCTCTCCCTTGAGGGGAGAGGGGCCGGGGGAGAGGGTGAAACAGCGGCCGGATCCGGCACGGACTCAACTCAGGAGCATTCGCCCTCCGATTTACCGGCCTTGCACGCCTACGACCGGCCCGTGGAAGAGTGGAAACACGAGCTGTTCCATGACACCCCGGCCAGTCTCACCGGCACGGTCGGCGCCATCGCCGCCACCGGCAGTCTGATTCTGTGCCCGGACCGCCACGAACCGCGCTTGATGAGTCTGGTGCCGCCGGTGCATTTCGCGCTACTGCGCGCCAGCACCATCCATGACAATCTCTATGAAGCCCAGCGCGCCTTGAACTGGCGCGCCGGCATGCCCACCAACGCGCTGTTGATCTCTGGCCCGTCCAAGACCGCCGACATCGAGCAGGTACTGGCCTACGGCGCCCACGGCCCCAAGGACCTGGTGGTACTGATTCTGGAGGACGCATGACCGCTGCCGCCCACGGCCCGCTGCCCGCCCCTTTTCTGCGGGCAGTGGAAGCCCTGATTCCCGCCTCACGGCGTTTCGACGATCCGTTGTCCACTCTGGCGTTCGGCACCGACGCCAGCTTTTACCGTCTGATTCCGAAACTGGTGATCCGGGTGGAAACGGAAGCGGAAGTGGTGACGCTGCTGCAGCTGGCCGGCGAGCATGCCGTGCCGGTGACGTTCCGCGCCGCCGGCACCAGTTTGTCCGGCCAGGCGATCAGTGATTCCGTGCTGATCGTGCTGGGCGACCAGTGGAACGGCCGGGAAATTCGTAACGACGGCGAACAGATCCGCCTGCAACCCGGCGTCATCGGTGCCCAGGCCAACGCCTGGCTGGCGCCGCTGGGCCGCAAGATCGGCCCGGATCCGGCGTCCATCAACGCCGCCAAGATCGGCGGCATCGTCGCCAACAATTCCAGCGGCATGTGCTGCGGCACCGCCCAGAACACCTACCACACCCTGGCCGGCATGCGCCTGGTGCTGGCCGACGGCACCGTGCTGGACAGCGAGGACGCGGACAGCATCACGCGCTTCCGGCAAAGCCACGCGGCCCTGCTCGAACAACTGGCGGCACTGGGCCGGGCGACCCGCGCCGATATGCCTCTAAGCAGCCGTATCCGCCATAAATACCGTCTCAAGAACACCACCGGCCTGTCCTTGAACGCGCTGGTGGATTACGACGATCCGCTGGATATTCTCACCCATCTGATGGTGGGCTCGGAGGGAATCCTTGGCTTCATCAGCGCGGTCACCTACGACACCGTGCCGGAGTACCCGCACCGGGCCAGCGCCCTGATCGTGTTCCCCGACGTGGACACCTGCTGCCGGGCGGTGCCGGTGCTGAAGCAGCAACCGGTGTCGGCGGTGGAATTGCTCGACCGCCGCAGTCTGCGCTCGGTACAGGATCAGCCGGGCATGCCCGACTGGGTGCCGGGCCTGTCCGACGGCGCCTGCGCCTTGCTGATCGAATCCCGCGCCGCCGCCGAAACCCTGTTGCAGGAACAATTACAGGGTATTCGCCAGGCCCTCGCCGCCTTCGCGGTGGAGAAGCAGGTGGATTTCAGCACCGATGCGGCGGTGAACGAGCAACTCTGGGCCATCCGCAAAGGCACCTTTCCGGCGGTGGGCGCGGTGCGGCCCACCGGCACCACGGTGATCATCGAGGACGTGACCTTCCCGGTGGAACAACTCGCCGACGGCGTGCGCGGCCTGCTCACCCTGTTCGATAAACACGGTTATGACGAAGCGATCATCTTTGGCCACGCCCTGGAAGGCAATCTGCACTTCGTGTTCACCCAGGGCTTCGACGACCCGGCCCAGGTGCAACGCTATGAAGCCTTCATGGGCGACGTGGCCAAACTGGTGGCGGAAGACTTCGGCGGCGCGCTCAAGGCCGAGCACGGCACCGGCCGCAACATGGCGCCCTTCGTGGAGCTGGAATGGGGCCGCGACGCCTATCAACTGATGTGGAAAATCAAACGGCTGCTCGACCCCGCCGGTATCCTCAACCCGGATGTGGTGTTGTCCGAGGACCCGCGCATTCACCTGAAACATCTCAAGCCGCTGCCCGCCGCCAACGAGATCGTCGACAAGTGTATCGAGTGCGGCTTCTGCGAACCGGTGTGCCCTTCCCGCGGCCTGACCCTGACACCGCGCCAGCGCATCGTGGTGTGGCGGGACATTCAGGCCAAACGCCGCGACGGAGCCGGCGCCACCGCGCTCTGGAACGACTATCTGTATCGCGGCATCGATTCCTGCGCGGCCACCGGCCTGTGCGCCCAGCGCTGCCCGGTGGGCATCAACACCGGCGATCTGGTGCGTGAATTGAGAGCCGAACAGGCCCGGCACACCGGCACCGCCGACCGGCTGGCCGATCATTTCAGCGGCGCTCTTGCCGCCACCCGGGTTACCCTGCGCGGTGCCACCACCGCGCAAAAACTGCTCGGCGGGGAACGGCTGCAAACGCTGTCCAAGGGCCTGCGCCAACTGTCCGGTGAACGTATTCCGATGTGGACGCCGGCCATGCCGCAAGCCACCTCCCTGCCCCGCCATCAACCTCTTTCCGCCGGGCAGCGCCCGCGCGTGGTCTATCTGGCCGCCTGCGTCTCCCGCACCATGGGACCATCGCTGAGCGATCCGGAGCAAGTACCGCTGATCGACAAAACCCGGGCGCTGCTGGAAAAAGCAGGCTTCGAGGTGGTGTTCCCGGAAGATCTGGACAGCCTGTGCTGCGGCCAGCCTTTCGCTTCCAAAGGCTATCCGGAACAGGGGGACCGTAAACGGGATCAATTGGCGGCGGCGCTGCTGAAAGCCAGCCGCGATGGCGAGGATCCAATTTATTGCGACACCAGCCCCTGTACCTTGCGGCTGACGGAAGGCCCTCTGGACAAGCGACTGAAACTCTATGATCCGGTGAAGTTCATTCGCGAGCATCTCTATTCCCGGCTCACGTTTTCACCGCTGGACACGTCGGTGGCGGTGCACGTCACCTGCAGCACGCAGCATCTTGGGGAAAGCGCCGGTCTGCTCGATATCGCCCGTCGCTGTGCCCGGGAGGTGGTGGTTCCGGAAGGGATTCACTGCTGCGGCTTCGCCGGTGACAAGGGCTTCACCACCCCGGAGCTCAACGCCCACGCGCTGCGTGATCTGCACGACACCGTGCGGCACTGCGACGAGGGCATCTCCACCAGCCGCACCTGCGAGATTGGTCTCAGCCATCATGGCGGCATTGATTATCACGGGCTGGTGTATCTGGTGGACCGGGCGACCACGGCGGTTTGACGTTTTGCACCCTCTCCCTGTCCCTCTCCCCTCAAGGGAGAGGGGACCGAATAGAAAGGTTTGTCTTAGCTCCCCTCTCCCTTGAGGGGAGAGGGGCCGGGGGAGAGGGTGAATAAACCTACAACCGCCCATCCACGTCATAACACTGCCCCGCCACCAGATTCTGGGCCAGCATGAAGCGGTCCTGGGCGTTGGTGGCCTGCAGTTCGGCCACACTCAGGGATTTCAGCATCCAGGTGTTCCAGACACTGACGAACTGAGTGTCGATATCCATGTCGCCCCGGGGCATGGTGGCGTTGAGCGCGCGCACCGACAGGCTGTCGCCTTCCCATTGCATCTCATAACCTTCATTGGGATAGGCCACTTCGAGACAGGAGAGGAATTCCTTCATGGAGCGTTCCGAGGGCTGCCCGATGGCATAGGCCAGAGGCTGGTCCGGCACCTCTCTGAGCACTTGCAGGATATGCGCGTCCGCCATCCGTTCGCGCAGTTGCGCCATGGCGTCCTCGGCGGCGGAGTCGTTGCGGGCCTCGGCCTCTTCCCGGGCCTGGGCGATGGCACGGCGCACCTGCTCGCGGCGGCGCTCGCGCCGTTCACGTTCCAGCCGTGCCTGAATAGTGGCATCCCAGGCCTCGGACACCAGACGATCCAGTTCCTGATCCTGTTCACGGGCATCCAGCACCCGGCGCACCCTGGCGCCGCAGCGGGCGATCAACCCTGCGCGCTGGTCATTGGGCAGCCAGCGGTCTTGCCGCCAGGCCGTGGCCAGCTCGTCACAGGCCGGGTCCGCGACCCCCAATCGGTTCTGGGTGACATAGTCCAGGCCGGCCACCATGGCCGGCGCCGGCGCCAGGCCGAGCCAGCCGCCGGCGGTTTGCCGCAGACTGGCGCAGCCACCCAGCAGCAGGGCGCACAACGCCAATGCCCCCCAACGAGACAACGCAACAGTATTCATAGTGGTCTGTCTGACGCGTTCCGCCCCGAGAGGTTCCCCCCGGGGCGGAAGCGAGGCAGGATTACGCCGACTTCTTGGCGGCGATCTTCTCTTTCCAGATCACCGGGCCGGTCTTGTGTACCGATTCGCCGTTGGAATCCACCGCCACGGTCACCGGCATGTCTTCCACCTCGAATTCGTAGATCGCTTCCATGCCCAGGTCCTCGAAAGCCGCCACGCGGGACTTGCGGATCGCCTTGGACACCAGATAAGCGGCGCCGCCCACGGCCATCAGGTAAACCGCCTTGTTGTCCTTGATCGCCTGGATCGCGGTGTCGCCACGCTCGGCCTTGCCGACCATGCCGATCAGGCCGGTTTCCTCGAGCATGGTACGGGTGAACTTGTCCATGCGGGTGGCGGTGGTCGGACCGGCCGGGCCCACCACTTCGTCGCCCACCGGGTCCACCGGGCCGACGTAGTAGATGAAGCGGTTGGTGAAGTCCACCGGCAGCTTCTCGCCCTTGGAAATCATATCCACCATGCGCTTGTGGGCGGCGTCACGGCCGGTGAGCAGCTTGCCGGACAGCAGCAGCGTATCGCCGGGCTGCCAGGTCTGCACTTCTTCCGGGGTCACGGTGTCCAGATTGACGCGCTTGGCGCCCTCGTCGTTGCCCCAGGCAATGTCCGGCCACTCTTCCAGATCCGGCGCCTTGAGATCCGCCGGGCCGCTGCCGTCGAGAATAAAGTGGGCATGGCGGGTGGCGGCGCAGTTGGGAATGATCGCCACCGGCTTGTTGGCCGCGTGGGTGGGGTAATCCGCCACTTTCACATCCAGCACCGTGGTCAGGCCACCCAGGCCCTGGGCACCGATGCCCAGCGCGTTGACCTTCTCGAACAGCTCCAGGCGCAGTTCCTCGGCCCGGGTTTGCGGGCCACGGGCCTGCAACTCGTGAATGTCGATGGGGTCCATCAGGGATTCCTTGGCGATCAGCATGGCCTTCTCGGCGGTACCGCCGATGCCGATGCCAAGCATGCCCGGCGGGCACCAGCCGGCGCCCATCTTCGGCACCTGCTCCAGCACCCAGTCGACGACGGAGTCGGACGGGTTGAGCATGGCGAACTTGGACTTCGCCTCGGAACCGCCGCCCTTGGCGGCCACGTCGATCTCCAGGGTGTCGCCGGGCACGATGGAATAGTTGATCACCGCCGGGGTGTTGTCCTTGGTGTTGGCGCGCTTGCCATCCGGATCAGCCAGCACCGAGGCGCGCAGCACGTTGTCGGGGTGGTTGTAGGCCCGGCGCACGCCTTCGTTGATCATGTCGTCCAGAGACATGCTCTCTTCCCCGGAGGACGCTTCGAAGGTGACGTTCATGCCGACCTTGGCGAACACGGTGACGATACCGGTGTCCTGGCAGATCGGGCGGTGCCCCATGGCGGACATGCGCGAGTTCACCAGAATCTGCGCCATGGCGTCCTTGGCCGCCTTGCTCTCTTCCTTCTCGTAGGCTTCCTTTACCGCGCGGATGAAGTCCACCGGGTGGTAATAGGAGATGTACTGCAGGGCATCGGCCACGCTTTGGATCAGATCGTCCTGGCGAATCACCGTCATTGGGGGCACTCCTGGCTGGAACGAGGGGCGCGCATTATAGCCCATGGCCGGGCATGGCTCCACGGCATGGGGACATGACGCTTGAGGTCGCCACAAGGTCGCTGTTGGAGCCAGCCTGCTGGCGAATCTTTTTTGGCGTTTGGGGACTATTCGCTGGCAAGGCTGGCTCCCACAGCCCGGACTACGAAGCCGCTGTAGGAGCCTGCCCTGCAGGCGAATGGGACATAAGAAAAAAGATTCGCCAGCAGGGCTGGCTCCTACAGACCGGACTACGAAGCCGCCGTGGGAAGCTGGCTTGCCAGCGAATAGTCCCCAAACGCCACAGCTGATTCGCGAGCGAGCTCGCTTCCCACAGCGGCTTCGTAGTCCCGGCTGAGGGAAGATGGCCGGGCGGCGCTCCGCTTGGCAGCGATTTTTTCCTGTCCCCTTTTTAAAATACGTTTCCCCGCTTATTAATAATCCCGTCCTCGCTCTTCATTAAAGGACAGAGCGGCGCGCCTTTGTCCGAAAAAGACAGGAAAACGGTAGAATAACGACACCACTTTGTTTACTTATCCCTTACTCTTATTCTTTTTACACTCCCTTTCGCTTCCCTTTTCTTGCTCAAAAAATCATCCCAACCATTTGTTTTTAATCAACTTTTCGACATAAAAACAAAATCATGACCGACCGTTCTCAATCGCCGGTTATGGGCGCCCGCCAACCACTCCTAGGCTCTGGCTGCCAACGATGCAGATCGTGCCTTTCTTTAAAACCAAAACAACACAAAAAAAATCGTGACAAAAAAGAAAACGCAATAACGACCACAATAATCTTTGGAGGATTTCCTGAAATGATCTCCCGTTCTCGACTGAAGCCCCACTTCGGGCCACGGCGCCTGGGGGCCGCGGCGCTGTTGCTTGCCCCGGCGATTGCTTGCGCGAACATGGGTAACATAGCCACCACCTACGGTGTCCTGCCCAGTGATGTCGCCACCGTCCAGGCCCTGTCCATGTTCAACACCCAGGTCTCCACCGCCTACTACAACCCGGCCTTCCTCGCCCGCGATACCCGTGGCGAAATGACCGCCGGACTCATGCACGCCGATCCCAACCTCAAGGCCGACAGCCAGAACCACGGCACCTACAAGGTCCAGGACGATCCCACCCAGCAAATCCTACTCGGCCTGCGCACCGATCTCTCCGGCATCGCCGAACTCGGCCAACCCCTGGTCCTCGGCCTGCTGCTCGGCTCCGAGAAATACTCCGAAGAACTGATGGCCTTCACCTCCCAGACCGCCCCCTACGGCCAGTATTTCAATCACGGCCGTGAGCCGCTATTCCTGTCCCTCGGCATCGGCACCAACATCTGGCGCGGCCTGGCCATCGGCTTCGCCACCCGCGTCACCCTCCACTCCGACGCCAAGCTGGTCGCCCACACCGACCTCTCCGGCAACACCCAGTACGAGACCCTGGACGTCACCGCCAAGCCGGTGTTGCGCCCCATCCTCAGCATGAGCCTGGACTGGAAGGAGACTTTCTGCCCCGCTGCCGAGTGCTGGTACAACGGCGTGGAAACCGCCTTCGCCTTCCGTGGCTACTCTTACGCCCGGGTCAGCGTCGACGCCAACACCATTATTCCCGGCACCATCCCCGAGCCGGGTCTGTTTATTAACCTGAGCACCATCGACTCCTACCAGCCCAACACCTATGTGTTCGGCACTCAGGTGAAAAAAGGCAAATGGCGCACCGGCGTCGCATTGGAGTTCCAGGAATGGTCCAAGCTGGAGGACAAACTCACCGCCGGCCACGACGACATCAAGGACGTCGGTGATCTGCAGTTCCGTGACACCTTCACCCCGCGCATTGGCGTGGAATACGAGTTTGAGCCCGGCATTGGGTTTTCCGGCGGTATTGCCTATCAGGAATCCCCGCTGGAGACCGGCGTCAACAAAGAGATCAACTATCTGGACGCCCGCCGCACCATCTTTGGTATCGGCTTCCACGCCACCGCCCAGCGGGTCTACGGCATGGTCCACCCGGTGCGGTTCGATCTGGCCTACCAGTACCACGCCATCGGCGAGCGGGACTTCCGTTTGCTCTCCGACCAGAACGGGAATAACGACCGCGTCAAGACCGACGGTGACGTCAACGTCTTCGCCGCCTCCATCAGCATGCAGTTTTAAGGGGGGAGAACCTTATGCTTCGCGGAACCTTTAACCGGACCCTCTACGGGACCTTATTCGTCACCGCCTGTGCCACCGTCCTCACCGCCTGCGGCGGCAGCGACGGCTCCAGCATGCCCGGCAATGATGCCAACGACGCCCAACGTCAAAGCCTGCTCTATGCCTATCCAGACGACGGCCAAAGTGAAGTGGCGATCCCCGCTCCAGTGGTATTGCGCTTCACCAGCGACATCGAGCTGGCCGCCGCTGAAAACAACATCAAACTGCGCCTTGGGGGCGCCGATGGGGACATCGTCCCCGTCACCTACAGCAAAGTGGAAGCCGATGGCCGCAGCATCCTGCTGACACCCACGGAAAAACTGCAACCGCTCACCGACTACACCGTGACCCTGCGCGGCGTGCAACTGAGCGTGGGCAAGGCACCGAACCGGGATATCCACTTCACCACCCGCGCGCTGCAACGGGGCCCGAAATCCCTGGTGGTGGCCGACGACGACTTCACCCTCGCCCGCGCCATTCCCAGCGGTGACACCGAAGAACCGGTAATGGACTTCTCTACTTTCCGTTTCCAGTTCACCCAGCCCATCGACCCCACCAGCGCCCGCTACGGCCTCAACCCCGGCGACGGCACCACGCCAGCGGACACCGTGGCCCTGGTGGACGGCAGTGGCGAGCTGGTGGAAGCGCGCCTGCTCACCGAAGGGCCCTACATGACCCTGGACCCCGCGCCCGAGCACCTCACTCCGGGAGAGACCTACACCCTCACCCTGGGCGACGGTCTGGCCAGCACCTTCGGCAATACATTCGGTGGCCATGAACTCACCGTCACCCCGCAAGACTCATCACCGCGTGGCGAGCCGGCCATCCTGGTACAGCGCATCACCGACTCAGAAAACCGCACCCGCACCTCCCCGCTCACCGGCAAACCGGTGAACGAAGTACCGGTGAACGCCACCCTGCTCGGCCAGGACAACGTCACCCAGGCCAGCGGCGACGTGCGCGCGGAGCTGGGCGACGTCACCGTCTACCCGGACGTCACCCCGGTACGCATCCCCGCTGAAACCATCCTCAGCGGCACCAGCCTGGAAGTCCTGATCGGCGGCGAAGTACCCGCCGGCTTTGAATCCGGCGAAGTGAAAATGCACTTCCTCAGCGACGCCACCGGCTACCTGGTGCCCAACCCCTACGACACCCACAATCGCGCCGACGCCCTGCGCATCGTGCGGCTGTTCATGGACGTGGCCATCACCACCGACGAAGCCCGCGCCAACGGCGGCTTTACTCAGGATATGCTACACATCGAACTGATAGGCGTCGGCGAAGTGGATCCACAGGAAGGCGTGCTGAAAATCGACGCGGTCAGCGTGGTGGAACCGGACGTGCTCGGCCAGGAATTCGCCCACGGCATGCTCAGCTTCCAGCTGGAGTCCTAAGGATCAGCTCAACGCCCCGGCACCTATTCCCGACACCACGCCGTTGGAGTTCCAGAGCTGGACCTTGGGTGTGGATGGGCAGACTGGTCTGGATAAGACCGCTATGGCCAAACCCGGCGATCCGATTGTGCTCAACTTCAATCGGCCACTGGATCGGGAATCCGTTCGCGGCAAAGTGTCTCTCATGCTTACGGACAACAACAACACCGCTGTACCTCAGGACATTGACTACTACGCCGATGGTGCCGCGCTGGTGATCAAGCCCAAGGAGCCACTTCGCTACAGCCCGGAGACCAATCCGACGTCCTATCGTTTGCAGTTGGCGAGTGGGATCAAGGATTTGCGGGGGGAAGATTGGAGTGGGAGCTTTGATGAGGAGTTTCTGCTACCCCATACGATCGAAAAGTGGATGGCTTTTGATTATTCCTCAGATGGGAATGAACTTGCACGAACTCAAAGTGACACACAACTTAGATCCCCATTTATTCTTGGGTTATACCCAGGGTTCCCGTGTGTCTTGGATGAAAGCACTTTGAATTTGGCAAGTTTGATATCGGGCCGTTGCAAGGGCGGAATCTACCCAAATGATTATGGAAAAGCCGAAAACGATCTCATGCCGATCATCGAGCTACCTGCCAACAGACCAATCATAGTGGCATTTTCTCAAGACATGGATCCGTCAAGTTTTCATTTAGGAACAAGTTTTATTGTAGAACACATCACCGAAAATGGAGATGTACTTAATTCAGTGCCTGGCGACTTAGAGATAAAACCAAGATCCGTCTATTTCCATCCACATACCCCCTGGAAAAAGGGGGATTTCTATCGCTACACTCTCGTGTCAAATGGACAACTATCATCAAGTGATACAAATTGCGGAGAAACCCTCTGTAGCCTATCAGGCCTACCTCTACAGACCCAGCTCTTAGCAAATATACAAATCCAAGAGGGCAACTTCAGCAACCCATCAGTTCCTGATCACCTTCTTCTCCCATACAAGATCGTTCCACAAACGCATCTCGGATACGATGAAGCGACAGGAGGTGGTCCCAATTTAGTTCAGTATTTCATCGGAGCGCCACCAACCTCCAATGTGCTTCAGATGCTGACAACCTCCCCCATTTCCGACATCAATGGCAATCTAGTAAGCGACAGGCAGAGGATCTACCGAGGCGAAGATGGGGAACGAAAAGAACTCAGACAAGGCCTAGGGTGGAATAGACTGGATCCTAACAATCCTTTCTTCTATAAGCCGGAAATCGCCTTTGATGGCATCTATGAACTGGAGGAGCCCGGCCCTAAAATGATATCTGACCCAAATACTGAATCATTAACTGACTCAGATAACTTGGGGTGGGGTTATATGATGGATCCAGACGGAGTCAAACCTTCCCCCAACAGTGCCAAAGTCCTTTCATCCAGATTTGACGTTGCAAACCCAGATGCAGACTGGCCTTATCTATCCATCAACAATACGATGTATGCTGGTGCGAATGTGGGGTGTGGTTATCAGAACATTCAGGGTGTTGATTCAACATGCCAAGACAATCCATTCCCAGGCCTTCCTCCGATTTGCGCTCAAGAGAGAGCGGTGCCATCAATCTGCCCCACAGAAAAGTTCACCTATCTTAGCAGTGTTCTTTTTGCAGAGGTAACAAGTGAAGTCAGTGAAGATGGCTCCATTAAAGTAAACATATTTCCTGGCCACGTAGTAACAACATCTTTCTTAACAGTTGTCAGAGGTGGCATTAAAGGAACCACGATGGTCCCTACACCTAGCGGGTATCAAGTTATGCGAATGAGATATACCGAAGATGGCAGTAATAATAGAATCTATCCCATAGAGGCCGAGATCGGAAAGAGCCCTGAGGGCACGCCTCAACTGAGCGCATCGGTAGACTTATATCTGGATGCTCCTCTACTGTGGAGAAACATTCAGAATACTCAAGGAACGCTTGGAGGACCAGACCACAACTTCTTTAGTTACGAAACCTCATTTTCTCTAACTGGAGGGGTTAAATTCTTGGAAGATGGTAGAATGATCGCAGAGCAGATAAACCAAAACGAGGTAAATTTTTCTTTACGAGGCAATCAACCTGCCACGTTTATAGATCTAATCATTCCCAAAGAAGGCAGCTTTCTACAGTATATTTCCCAGCCTATTAAGGAATAAGCTGAAATTTTAGGCTTGAAGGTGAGCGACCATATAGTTGGAAATCAGATGGCCGCTCAGTCACATAAAACTCAAAAAGGGCCCCGGGTCGAAACCCGGGCCCCCTACCATAGCACCAAAAGCTAGTTATCTATCATCTGCGACCAGGGTCAGGTCAGCGGTTATACTACAGTTAGTCCCGTAAGCCCCGGAAACATTTACACTTGATGGAGTGTTGATGGTCCCTGAGGCGGTTGGGCCGTACGTGATACCCGTAACCAAACCGCCGCATGTGGTAATCACACTACCACCGGCGTATACGACAGTACTATCAGTACCTGTCGCCAAAGTCCCACCGGCCAAAGTACCTGTCCAATTCTCGTTGCCGATTCGAAGGAGAGTACAGTTCGGATCCCCTGGCTTTACGCCAACAGACTTAACATTAATATCTCCATCGTTGGTGATAGTTCCACCGATCGTCAGGTAGCAGGTAATAGAACCAACATCGCTATTAGTTAGAGTGGAAGTCCCATTATACAGGGCCCACTCCGGATCATCCGCATGTGCGGATCCAGTCCCAGCTAACGCTACAGCCCCAGCCAGTGCCAACATCATTGGTTTAAAGGTTTTGCTATTCATTGCTATGTCTCCTGTTTATAGCATTTGAACGTTTTTAGGTTTGATGGAGAACAGGTCGACTGCATCCCTGGCCTGCCTCCGGTCAACGGAGTTGCTCCGTTGGCCACCTCCGGGTTGTTCACCCTTCGGCACGAACCAGATAAATAGATTCACAACAGCAAAACAATAGATTACCTGTCCCCTTAAGCACTTTTTCTTTTTTCAAAAACACAAACCCAGTAACCATGCGGTTTACAGAAAATGTACCTGGAACCTTTTTTGGATAAGAGACGGTGTCGCTCACGAAAAAACGACGCTTTTTTTGAGGGAAAAATTCAGAAAATAAAATGGGGACAGAAATAAAAAGGGAGAAAAGGAAACATTTCCGGGAAAACGTTTACCGTTTCGAGTGGAAAAGATGGTTGTTTGTGTTGGGAAGAGGAATGAGGGGTAGGATCGCGTTGTCTGGTCGGTTGATGGGGGTGCGTCGATTCGCTGCCGAGGCAGCTTCCCACAGGCGGGAGTGGGCTGCGAAGTCGCTGTGGGAGCTAGCCTTGCTGGCGAAGGTTTTCTTGGGGAGGAGAAAAGAATTCGCCTGCAGGCAGGCTCCTACAGGGGAATAAACCTCGGGTGGGTGCTAGTCGAAAACCGCCTCCACTGTCTCCACTTCGTAGACGCGGTCGATCCAGTCTTCCAGCTGTTCCCGGCTGGCGCTGTTCAGCCTGGTTTCGATCTCCGCCGGCACGTCGCCGAAGCGGCGCCGTAGCTGGCGCAGCAGGATGTTTCGGGCTTCGGTGGTGGAACCTTGTTCCACACCTCGTTCAATACCTCGTTCAATGCCTTGTGCGAGGCCTTTTTCCAGGCCTTCCCTCAGACCCACCTGATGGTGCATGTCCTTCCATTCCTGAGCACTGTTGCGCGTCATTTCCTGGATCTCCTGTAAGTCGAGCAATTGTGGGATCGTTACACCCGGCATCCATTGGGGAAGCCGGCGGCGCAGCCATGCCACGAAGCTGTGCCGCAGACCCGCCAGTTCCGGTGGACGTAACCAGTCTATCAAATCATTAAGAACCTCGGGTACTTCGGCAAAGGTGCGATGTTGTTCCAACCGGAACAGAGCGGCGACCAGGTTGCGCATGGACGCCAGTTGATCCAGATCAAAAGCCCCTTGATCCAGAAGTAAAAAGGCCTGCTCCGGCTGAAGACCGGCAAACTCCGCGGGGCCAGGCAGGATCAGGTTCCTGACGTGGATGGGAGCCCGCCATCGGGGTTCTCCGTTATACAGTACGACGGGCAAGATAAAGGGCAGTTTCTGGTGGTTATCTTCAAGCCTCTTGCGGCGAATCAGGTCTTGATATAAAAGGCCCGTGTAGGTATGAACCCGCACCGACATGAACCGATCCACACTGGATTGGAACTCCAACAACAGATAAAGATGAATCCAATCCCGCCCCCAGCGAATCCGCCAGATGGCGTCGTCGTGACGGGTGCGCAAGTCGTCGCTAACGTAGCTGCCGTTCATCTTTTCCAGGGAATGCCAATCCAGTCCCTGAATCCAATCCCCAGGCATGAAGCCTTCCAGAAGGTCCCTCACCATGGCCGCATGGGAAAACAGTAATTTATAGCCGGTGTCATGATCCGTCATGTGCCCTCCAGTAGCAGAAGGACACTATGACGATGGATGAGGGACTGGTCTGTCAGCCGAAACGGAAAGGTATGTCAGTGGGAAAGGACTGTGAGTGTAGGAAAGGTGCGCGTCATTCGGATCAGGTCTTTCCTGGCGTGCCGATTCGCAGCCGAGGCAGCTTCCCACAAGGGGTGTGAATACAGGGCGGTGCTAGTCGAAAACCGCCTCCAGTGTCTCCACTTCGTAAACGCGGTCGATCCAGTCTTCCAGCTGCTCCCGGTTGGCGCTGTTCAGCCTGGTTTCGATCTCCGCCGGCACTTCACCGAAGCGGCGCCGTAACTGGCGCAGCAGGATGTTGTGGACGCAGCGGCGACCAGATTTATTTCGCCCGGAGATCTTTTCCTACATCCGCACTGCTACGGCTGACACCCATTTCCTCGCGGGCTGACAGATTCCCTTCCAAACCTCCAGCACACTCTTTCCATAAATAGAAGGTATCGCCAGACAGCATCTCCTTACGGGCAGATTGGAGCGAGCGTCATGAGCGTTGACAATAGCCCATATCCTATATAGCCTTAAACCTATAATCGAGTGTCCAAATGTGGAAAGTTCAAACAACGGATCTGTTTGACCAGTGGTTCAAAGGGCGTGACGATTCTGATCGGGTAAATATAATCGCGGCGATGCTTGTTCTGGAGCAGAAAGGACCCTATCTGCTCCGCCCCTACGCGGATACGGTAAAAGGAAGCGTCCACGCCAACATGAAGGAACTGCGCATCCAAAGCAAGGGAAGGCCCATCCGGGTGTTTTTCGCCTTCGATCCCCGCAGAACAGCCGTACTGCTATGCGCGGGCATGAAAGCCGGCAAGGAAAAACGCTTTTATCAGACGATGATCCCTCTGGCTGACAAAGCGTTCTCTTTGCATCTGGAGCAACTCAAAAAGGGAGGTTGAAATGGGTAAAACACTGAATCAGATTCTGAGGACCGAAAAGCCCGAGGTCGTTAGAAAGGCAAAGGAGAAGGCCGACACCATCCTTCTCAACATCCACCTTAACGAGATCCGCACGCTGATGCGGAAAACACAGGTTGAAATGGCCCAGTCGCTCGGAGTGAAACAACCCACCATCGCGGGTATGGAAAAGCCCGGACAGGACCTGAAGCTCTCTACTCTGAAGCGCTATATCGAAGCGGCGGGAGGGAAAGTCCGGCTCGATATAGAGCTACCGGATGGGAAGCACCACCAAATCATGTTGTAGCTACAGCCTGACAACCCATGTAGGAGCCAGCCTTGCTGGCGAAGTTTTTTTGGGGAAAAGAATTCGCCTGCAGGCAGGCTCCTACAGGGGGTGTGAATGCGGGTGGTGCTAGTCGAAAACCGCCGCCACTGTCTCCACTTCGTAAACGCGGTCGATCCAATCTTCCAGCTGTTCCCGGCTGGCGGCGTTCAGCCTGATTTCGATCTCCGTCGGCACGTCGCCGAAGCGGCGCCGTAGCTGGCGCAGCAGGATGTTTCGGGCTTCGGCGGTGGAGCCTTGTTCGAGGCCCTGTTCGAGGCCTTGTTCGAGACCTTCCCTCAGACCCACCCGGTGGTGCATGTCCTTCCATTCCTGAGCACTATTGCGCGTCATTTTCTGGATCTCCTGTAGGTCGAGCAGCTGCGGGATCGTTACACCCGGCATCCATTGGGGCAGACGGCGGCGCAGCCATTCCAAAACACCTTGCTGAGGTATTATTGCTCTGGATCCTTCAACCAGTCCATCAAACACGCGATGACGCACAGCATGTCGCGAACGCAGCAGCGACCAGATTTCTTTCACTCGGCACTATTTCCCTACAATCGCACTGCTTCGGCTGACAACAACGTCCGCGCTGGCTGACAGATACCGTTCGCTACACCATTCATACTACTGCGCTCCTCTGCCATCCCCCATCCACGAGGGCTCTGGCATGCCCAATCTTATCAACAGATGATATACTCCATGCAATATGATCCCGCCATGGCGACCTTGCTTGATCTGGATGGCTCGGTTCTCGACCAGGAGCGCGGGTACTGGATCAAAATCAAGGCCTGGGCGTAAAGCCTTCGCCTGAGGTAGCGCACGGCATTCGATATTCGCTAACACTCCATGAGCCGTATGGAATTGGTTTACTTCCATGCGCTCCCTCGCCGAGGTTCTGAGTGACGACAATCGCGCGCTGCTCAAGGTGATAATGGAAACCCGGCCAGCCTCTATCTCCACCTTGGCGGAAACCACGGGCCGAAGGGTGAGTAATTTGTCCCGCACTCTGAAAACGCTGTCGCATTACGGCATCGTGGATCTGAAACGGGAACAGAATCGGGTGCGCCCTATCGCCAAAGCAGCCCGCTTCCGTATCATCGCGGCCTGACCGATTCCCTTTGAAGCGCCATTCGGATGGTCTTGCCTGGCGCGTCGATTCGCGGCCAAGGCAGCTTCCCACCGGGGGAATGAAAATGTTGAATGCGCTCTACTCGAACACTTCGCCCAGGCTTTTTACCTGGTAAGGACGGTCGAGCCAATATTTTAGTTCTTCTGGGGTAGCAGCTCGTAGCTTGATCTGAATCTCCTTCGGTACCTCTCCGAAGCGGCGAATTATCTGACGGCGCAAAATAAAGCGCATCTCGCTTACAGCCCCTCTTTCTGCGGCTTTCTTCCGAGCGTACAAGGTAATTGCCAGTACCATCATAACCATGTTCTCGCCATGGAACGGAGCCAACCATTCCTCTATCCAACCCTCCCTCCACCCCTCTATCCAATCTTCAAAGGTCATCGCTTCGATAGCCCCTACAGATGACAAGCCTCCCGATAATGGGCGCCTCGTTACCAACCCCATGAAAAAATTCACTCGAAAACCGCCTCCAAAGTATCTACTTCATAAGGGCGATCAATCCAGCTCTCCAAGCGCTCCCGGTCCGCGTCATTCAATCGGGCTTCGATATCCTCCGTGATCTGACCAAAACGACGAAATAACTGGTCGCGCAGAATGTTCCGAGCCTCTTCAGTCGACCCTCGATCCATACCCTCTCTCTTAGCGTCCACGAGCATCTTAATCAGTACCAACTCCAATTGCTCACCGCGGAACTCCTCTATCCATCTTCGCATGTTATCTTCAAGCATGGCGTTCCAGTCCTACCGCTATACGGCGACGCTTCCCCCATAGAAGCAACGCCCTTTTATTTCGCTGAGTATCCTCGGAGGCAAAAAGACGCTCAAACCAGAGGCCGATTGGTTTGGGGCCAATATGGAGACAGGGAAGGCCCTGGTTGAGCGTGCATAAACAACAGTACAAGCCAATCATTCATCCTCGATCGGAAACACAAGGCTCCTGATCGATACGGATCACTATCGCTTATCCAGCCTGGCCAAACAACCTTTTTCAGATAAAAAACATCAATAAAAAGAGTGACTTACGCTCTTATCCTTTCTTCCTGGGCCGGCCGCGCCCCCGGAAGTGGAGGCGCTCGCCAGTGAGTTTTTCCAGCTTGTCGGCGTAAGCCCGGCTACCGATGTACTGATTGCGTTTCACCGCGGCCTCGATACGCTCCCGTTCGCGCTCCTCGCACCCCACCGATAACAGTTCCCTGAACGCTTCCCGGCGGCTGTTGATGTCCGGCCCCAAATGCAGGAAACCTTCGTTGAAATCGAGCAATCCAGGAGGGTCGCCGCGCATCCTCGCCCCGTGGCTGCTCCAACGATAACGGCCCGCTGATTTGCTCAGTCCCTGCATCACCGGCAGCAGTTCCATGTAGCGCAGGTCCGCCAACAGCCACTGACCGGGTTCCACCAGGGCGCTGCGGAAGCGCCCGTGCCAAAGCGCGCCATCACGGCCATGACGGTGGTTGAAGTCCTGACTGTAGCGGCGCTGCACATACTGAACACAGCAACTCAGGTCGTCTGCCTTGCGCATGGGGCGCAGCAGCAAGTGGGCGGCATTGGGCAGCAGGCACCAGCCATGCACCCGCACCTGGAAGCGGCCTTTGGCGACTTGCAGCAGACGCAGGTACTCCTGGTAATCCTGGTCCTCGATGAATACCGGTTCCCGGTTATGGCTTTCCTCAAAGACGTGATGAGCTTCCCCCACCACCAGAATTCGTTTCTTCCTTGACATGCCCCTGCTCCATAGTCGCCTTTGGCCCTATCGGAAATCATTGTGTTTTCAGGTGGCTGCGCTGACTTCCTCATGCCGGTATGGCGCTGACAGGAAATTGAGATTTTCTATTATTTTTATACAATTCAATTTATAACAAATAATTATCTTAGCGTCGATCACTTCCGGGCCCGCTCTGCTTCTTTTCAAGGCTCCCCCTCTTCGATTCGATTTTTCGCAATTCTCTTCGAGCCGGTTTTTGCGGCAATACCAATTTCCCGCCTTTCTTTTTATATTTTTCTCAGGAAATGGAATAAGTTCGGGGGCCAAAGCCCCCTTCCGATCATAAGGATAAAAGCGAAGTCAGCTCTTTCCTAAAATGGATATAAGAGAACCTCAGCCCCCCAGCCGATAGATACCCGATTCGTCCACGATCACCCGTCCATTGGTCGTGAGCTCGGCCAGGTGCTGGGAAATCGTGCGGCTCTCGGCGTCCGTGACCCAGGCGGCGTTGAACCCGGCAGGATAGAGAAGCCGCTGTTCCACCAGTTGTTCCAGCGTCCTTGGAGACTCGCTCAGCAGATCCAGTAGCCGCTGCTCACGCTGGTCGATCTTGGCGGTGAAGGCGGCCAGGTCATTGAGAAAATGCGCCCGATCGGTGTAGACGCCCCGGTGATGGGAGGTGACCCAGACTTTGGCGGGAATATCCGGCAGCCGCGCCAGGGTGCGGCGGAAGTCGCCCAGGTTCGAACAGGCGTCCCCATAGTAAGGGCCGAACCCGGTCAGATCGATATCACCGATAAAGGCCACACCCTCGGGTTCCACCAGTAGCACACAGTGGCCCGCGGTATGGCCGGGCATATGGAAGGCACGGACCGTGGAACCGCCAAGTTCCCAGCACGCGCCATCCTGGTACCCCTGTGCATCGGGCCGGGGCGCGTAGAAGAAATCTCGCTGGAACTTCTTCAGCGTCTGCTCGATACGCTGCTCCGATGTCATGCCGAAGGCGGCCACCAGGCCCTCCCAGCTCCGCGCCGATGGCAGGTCGGCCTCATGCACATGAACCTCGGCTTCCGGCAGACGGTGCAGCCCCGCCATATGGTCTTCATGCACATGCCCCATCACCACCAGTTCGGTGGCGTCGAACTCCGCGCCGATATAGTTCGAGACAATCGGGGTGTCAAACGCCGCGCGTGTATCCGTACCCCGTATGAGCACCTGATTACCATCGGGGTATTTCCCGCTTTTTTCACCAAACAGGACGGAAACACGACCGAAGTCAGCGCGCTGTATGGCTATATTGGAAGCTTTTCTAGTCTCGCCTGAATCCATTTTATTAACCTTCTTGAAAGAATGTCTTGCAATATCAGTAGACACCCTAAAGCAGTGAGCAACGCAACGGCATATTGACATCTTTTATTGTCGGCGTCAGGCGTTCTCCGGCAGACCGGCTTCCTCCTTCAGCCACTGCCAGAACACTTGCACGGCCCGGTCATGCCGACGCCCGGGCGCGGTGGCGATGTGGTAATGGCCGGGAATCGACCAGGGGCCGGGAAAGGCCACGGCGAGGCGCCCGCTTTCCAGAAACGGGTTCACCAGGGGACGAACGCCCAGGGCGACACCCAGGCCGCGGGCGGCGGCTTCGTACAAAACCTGCAAACTGTCGAAACGAAGCCGTTCCTGGCCGGACCAGGACGGCTGCCCCGCCCATTGAAACCAGTCGCGCCATTGATTGGCGGGGTACACCGCTTCGAGCAGGCGGTGCCGGGGCAAATCTTCTTTCCCTCCGGGCGGCGGCAAATCGTAAGCCAGGCGCTCGGCGCAGACCACCTCGGCGGTGACCGCCATTAACGGCTCCGAGACCAGATGACGCCATTTCCCGTCACCGAAGAGAACCCCCACATCGGCGGCACCACCCACCAGATCAATATCACCGGAGCGGGTTTGCAGGATCAGTTCGATACCCGGCTCACGGGCCTGGAAGCGATGCAGGCGGGGCAACAGCCAGCTGATGGCAAGCGATTGGGAAATGCCCACCCGCAATGGACGGTGTGTTGGATCCGGAGCCATCCATTCGGTGGCGGCGCGCAGGGCCTGATAGCCGGGCTCCAGACGCAGAAGATAACGGCGGCCGGCGGCGGTGAGTTGCGGAGAGGGCCCGGAGCGATCAAACAGTTGCACGCCGATGTGTTCTTCCAGAGCCTGGATGCGGCGTGAGAATGCCGATGGGCTCAGCCCCAGCTTCTCCGCCGCGTCACGAAACCCGCCAGTGCGCGCGGCGACAATGAACGCCTCTATTGCCCCCCAGGGTGGCGAGCGCCGGTTCACATTCGCATCTCCTCCGACAAGAGGTCACCAGTAAAGCACGTTTGCCTGATCGACGCGTGCCCGGCCCTCCAGCACCTCACGGTAGACCTGTTCCACCGCTTCCGGCCCATGGGACGACTGGATTTCCAGCCATCGCTCCGCGTGCCGGTAAAAGCGCGCGGAGTGATCCCGCACCGTCTCCGCCAGGCGCTCCGCGCCCCAGGCCCGCCGCCGGGCGAGAATATGATCCGGCGCGAAAAACAAAGTCGGCGGCGGTCCCGGTAAATCCGGCTCCTGCTCACGCAGGTTCGGCGAGGCCGCGTCCCAGTGCGTAAAGCCTACCCGGCAACTGTGACGAAGAGCCTCACCGAGATGGCGATGCACCGCCGCCCTGCTGCCCTGGTTGCCGGAGATGTCCACATACACCGATGGCCGGCGCCGGATCGTATCCAGATCGGAATAACACAGCACCGTGTCGTAGAGTCCGGTGCTTTCCACGAAGTGCCGATTGGCCGGGGCGGTAAGCCCGATCACCTCACTGGCGGGACGGTCCGCTCCGGTCAGCATGAAGCCCAATCCCAAGGCGGTCTTGCTGGATGCACTGGAGATCAGGATCTGCTCGGCGCCGAAAGCCCGCTGCTGCTGTAACCAGTCGGCCAGAAAAAACGACAGGCTGAACAAGGGCCGCAACACCAGATGGGGGTTTTCCCGGTCCGTTTCCGGCTCCGTCACGCGGGTGTATTCATTATAGGTGGACGGCAGCGCGCGGCGGTGCGCGGCGCCGTCCAGAAACCGCCGGGCGGTCACTTTTTCCGGTGCCAGGCGCAGGTGGCTGCTCATCGGCAAGTAGCCGTACACTCGCTCGCCCACTGCGATCGCCTCATGCCGGGAGGCGATGACATGCCCGTACCCCCACACCGGCACCGAACCCCAGCCGTCCGCCTGCGGGAAGAAGTCCCAGTAACGGCCGCTGTCCCCCAAACGCGCGTAGGTGATGTTGTTGGCGGTGAACGCGAATTTCTCCACCGCCACCTCGATTTCACCCTCCGGCAAAGCGGGGGATCGCTGATCCCGCTGCCAGCGGACGGTACGCGGATCGTCGCGCTGTACCCAAAAACGGACCTGGTCACTATTGTTCATAATCATACTCTCCCTCTGGGAAGCCCATCCTAAGCGGCACGATCCCCCCGGATCGATTGCGTTAAGCGCAATCCGCGTTGCAACAAACATGGGCGGTATGAATTCAGAGACTTCTACAAAGCCGCTGTAGGCGCTTGCCCTGCAAGCGAATTGGCCGTTAGGTCCGAAGAGATTCGCTTGCAGGGCAAGCTCCTACAGCGGCTTCGTGGCCCAGCAGTGGGAAACGAGTGGCATGCCGGATAGCGGAGCATTGTTCGTTGAGTTCGAACACTGCTGTCGAGAATGGAGGCATGATCCCGGGAAAACGGGTGGTTAACCTCAACGAGGACGGTGACCTTCCCTGCCCTTGATTCGGGGATTCACCGTATTGCATACGCAGCTAAAGTCCAGCAAAGGAGATAATGGATATGACCGCGCAGACTCTGGAAAACAAAGTCGCCGTGATCGGCGCCGGCGCCAAGAACCTGGGTGGCCTGATCAGCCGTAAGATGGCGGAAGGCGGGGCCAAGGTGGTAGTGCACTATCACAGCGACGGTTCCAAGGATGACGCCGACGCCACGGTACAGGCGATCAAGGACGCCGGCGGTGACGCTCTGGCGGTACAGGGCGACCTGAGCAAACCGGACCAGGTCACCGCCTTGTTCGATCAGGCCGTGAGCCACTTCGGCGGCGTGGACATCGCCGTGAACACGGTGGGCAAGGTACTGCGTAAGCCGATCCTGGAAACGTCGGAAGACGAGTACGACTCGATGTTCGACATCAACTCCAAGGCCGCTTATTTCTTTATCAAGGAGGCGGGCCGTAACCTGAACGACAACGGCAAGATCATCACCATCGTCACCGCCCTGCTGGGCGCCTTCACCGACGGCTATTCCACCTACGCCGGCGGCAAAGCACCGGTGGATCATTTCACCCGGGCCGCCGCCAAGGAGTTCGGTTCCCGTGGTATCTCCGTCACCGCCATCGCCCCGGGCCCCATGGACACGCCGTTTTTCTATCCCCAGGAAACTCCGGAGCGAGTAGAGTTTCATAAATCCCAGGCGATGAATGGCGACCTGACCCGAATCGAGGACATCGAACCCATCGTTCGCTTCCTCGCCACCGACGGCTGGTGGATCACCGGCCAGACGATTTTCGCCAACGGCGGCTACACCACGCGCTGAGGCTTCTGTGGGATGCCAATTTGAGGAAATCACCATGCGTACGCTTCTGTTCATCGCCGCGGGACTGCTGTTACTGGGTCTGCTGCTGTTATTCAGCCGCCCCCACTGGCGTGGCCGCGCGGCCCTGGGGTTCATCGTGGTGTGGCTGCTGGTCAGTGCCGTCAACCTCAGTCAGGGACTGCGCGCCGGCTATGCGCTCGGTGAAGAGTTGCTGGTGCATCTGTTTCTTTTCGGCATTCCCGCCCTTGCCGGGCTTTGGGCCTGGCGGCAGCAACGCCTCCCAAGACAATGAACCCGCGGAATCTGCTGAACCTGAAGCTGTTCCTGCTGCTGGTGATTCTCGCCCAGTTCGGCTTCCCTCTCACCGTGTACGGGCCTTTCTGGGAAGGACTGTACATGGTGTTTTACGCCGGCATGCTGGTGTTTGGCATCGCCGTGGCTCGCCAGCGGGAGCAGCCGATCTGGCCCAACCTGATTCTGGTGATATTTGTTCTGATCTTCGCCGGCGGCGTGGTGGCCGACCCGGCGGACCCGAGACTGTCTCTTGGCATGTACCTGTCCATCGGCCTGTTTCTGTTCAGCATCACGCTGACGCTGTTAAAACTGATCTTCCAGCGGCGCGCCGCCGATGGCACCGATATGCCAGTAACCCTTCAGGAAAAGGAGACGCCTGAATGTCCCGCCAGCTTCGTCCTCCACGCAGTCGCCATCATCTGTCCGAGCACGACGCCGCCAAACCGACCTGGCTGGAGTTGTTCTACGATCTGGTGTTCGTCGCCCTCTTCATTCAGATCGGCAATTTGCTCAGCCACCATCTGGATACGGCGGGCTTTCTCAAGGTCCTGGTGCTGTTCGCGCCGTTGTGGTGGGTATGGGCGAACGTCGCTTGGTATATGAACCGCTTCGACGTGGATGATGTGCCGCACCGGTTGCTGTTACTGGTGCAGATTTTTTTCATCGCCTGGATGGGACTGAGTGTGCCGCAGGCGTTCGGCGATCACAGCACACAGTTCGTGGTGTGCTATATCGGCTTTCGCCTGACCATGATCGCCATGTACCTGCGTTCCCTGCGCCATGCTCCGCAACAACGGCAACTGCTGATCCGCCATATCAGCCATTTTCACGGCCCGGGGGCGTTATTGTGGGGGCTGTCACTGCTGTTGCCACCGGAACAGCGGCCACTGGTCTGGGTCGCCACTTTCCTGTGGGAGGCCGGCAATACGCTGATGCCCCGTTTCCAGGCGCTGATGCGGCAATTTCCCGTGCACACTCATCATCTGGTGGAACGCTTCGGCACTTTGATCATTCTGGTGCTCGGCGAAACCTTCATCAAAAGCATCACCGTTGACCCGGCCCCTGCCCTGTCTCTCCAGGCCGGGCTGTTCTCGGCGCTGGCCATCACCACCTTCTTTGGTTTGTGGTGGCTTTACTTCACCGCCATCGATGGCGAGAACGCCGCCGAAAGCACGGTGTGCGTGGGCAATCCGATCCCCTGGATTTTCGCCCACCTGCCATTGGGGTTGGTGCTGATCATTTCGGCGGTGGCCAAGAGCAAGCTGTTCCAGTCGGTGATCAGCGGGCACGCAAACGCGCTTTACGCGGCCCTGTATCTGGCCACGCTGGCGGCGTTCTTCCTGTTGTTGTGCGTGGTGGCGGGAGATCGCCGGCACGGCGCCGTGGCGGCCCGTCTGGGTGCGGCTGGGGTATTCGCGTTGCTGGTGCCGGTGGCGTTGCTGTGGCCGCTGCCACCGATGCTGGTAGCGGCCATCGCCACGGGGGTGATCGCCATCATGGTGGCACGGGATGTGGCGCTTCAGCGGAATACTTCGCCAATGGTCAGACTATCGAACAGGCGGTCGATCCACTGATCCAGGTCGTCCAGGCGCGCCGCGTTCAGTTGGGATTCGATATGAGGGGGAATGTGACCAAAGCGGCGCTGCAGTTGCCGTTGCAGAATGGACCGGGCGACATCGGTGGCGCCCTTTTCAACGCCCTGTTGCCATTGCTGAGCCACGCCCTGGGACAGGCCCGCCTGTCGGTATTGTTGTTGCGATTCTTTTATTCTTTCTACCAGCATGGTGGTTACCTCTTGCCAGTTTCGCCCACGCCTCACGGCGTTTGACATTCCATGATCTGGCTTTGAGTCTAACAGATGTCCGGCTCCCGGCTAGCCCCTAATCCGCCAACGGCAGTCCCGCCGCGCGCCACTCCAGGATGCCCGCCTGATAGCAACGCACCTGGAAGCCCCGCTCATGCAACAGGCGGGCGGCATCATGGGAGAACGTGCAGTAGACCCCACGGCAATAGGCGACGATTTCCCGGTCCCGCGGCAGAGCCGACAACATGCTTTCCAATTCCGCTACCGGCGCGTTCAGGGCACCAGGCAGGTGGCCTGCCTGATATTCCGCATTGGGGCGCACATCCAGCAAGGTCACCTCGCCGTTCTCCAGGGCCCGCTGTAATTCCGCGCGGGTCATCGGCTCAAGGGTTTCACCGGCATCATCGTCGGCGAACAGCCGCCCCATAAGGCGCTCCATTTCAGCCAGGTGGGTTTCCGCCACCTCCTGCAGCAGCGTCAGCAGCCGCGGAATGCGCTCGTCGGTGAGCCGATAGACCCTTTGTCGCCCGTCCCGGCGGGCGGTGACCAACCCGGCGCGACGCAGATGCTGGAGATGCTGCGAGGCATTGGCGATGGACAGGCCGCTGGCCTTCGCCAGCTCTTCCACCGGAGCGTCCCTCTGCGCCAGATGTTCCAACAGCGCCAGCCGATGGCCGTTTGCCAAAGCGCGACCCAGCTGGGAGAGCACATCAAACAGTTCCTGGCGGGATACCGGCATGCACGGACCTCAAATGATCAATGAATCAATTGAATAAAACCTTATCCAAGGTCGCGTTTTATCGCAATCTCTGCCGTCACCAATTCGCTGCCAAGCGGCCGGAGAAAAGTTCAGCGGCGGCGGCGGCGGCGTGCTTTGCGGCGGCGAGGGGTTCGGGATACCGAGCCTTTGGGACGGCCAGGTCCGCGGCTGGCCAGACGGACACCGGTGGCTTTTTCCACCTGATCAACAAAGCGTTCATCACCGGTAAGCTGGCTGCGGTGAATGGCGTTATGGATCCGGCACCATTCGGCGTCCCCCATCTCCCGGGCCAGGAGCCGGCGGTAAAGCTTCTGCCGCTCTGTTTCATCGCTGTGCAGAGCCAGATAATCCGGATGATCATCCAGCGGATAGCCGGCCACGAATCCCATACGGATGACATGGCTGGACCAGTCGTAATGATCAATATGTTCCACCCCCGCCATACTCAAGGGCAGGGTTTCGATATAACGCATACTGGACAACGACCATGGACCCCATTGCACCGGACTTGAGCGATAACGCCCATCCCAGAGCCGGCCATTACGCTTGGCTATGCGATTGTGCCGGCGCACCGTTCTCACCGACAGCGATTTCATGAATTCGCTAATGCGCTGGGGATCGCCCATGGGATCAAGCAGTAAGTTAACCTGATCGCTCAGCAGACACCATGCATAAACCCTCACACCCAGTTTGGTGCGCAGATCCTGAACGTCCAGCAAGTATTTATGAAATTCCTCCACCTCCCGGAATATCCGCTCACCGGTTCGGGCTCGCTGCATGATATGACAGGGGAAGTCTGGAAGAATAAAACGCCTCTTCCGTGGCATAGCCATGCTCTCTGCACAGTCTTTAATTATGTTTCGATAATTTTACACTTCACTTTAAAAATACCAACCCGAAATCGGCACCATGGTACAGATTTTATCTGTCCCCTTTTGTTGTGCCGCGACAACCTACCTTAAAAGAGGCGACGAACCTTGTTTTTCCGTATAAAAAAGCGAATCTGAAATAGCAAAATACACTACCCAGGATAATAACAAAGGCGCTCTTTAATTTGCTTTTTAAAATATCGAACGCAAGCGTTATGTATAAAAAAACGGCACCCTGAGGTGCCGTGAAAGAGCCATTGTTGGCTTGGAAGGCAGAAACCGTCGTTACTCTTTGTCGTTATCCTTTTAACGGCGATGCTCTGAGCAAGGCTTCACGGATGGTCGCGGCCTCGCCATCCGGCACGCCGCGCCCCATGAACAGCCGGTAACATTCCCGGCGATCTTCTTCATCATTCCCCATGCGCAGGTAGCCCAGGTAGGGATCCAGCAAGGCACTGGGTTCGATGCCCATGCGCGCCCGGAAGCTGCTCCAGGCGTAATTCCAGGGCATGTCACACTCACCGGCCCGTACCGGCAGGAACTCCATGTAGCGCATACACGCCAGCGGCCAGTACCCCGGGGCCACCTGACACAGTTGAAAACGCTGTTCCCAACGACGGCTGGCGGTGCTCGGAGCCGGCATACGGCGCGGCTCCACCTGGAACAGGCTCAGCGACTGCATGAATTCGGTGGCATCGTCGCTATTGCGAAACGGGCCGGTGAGGATGCTGGCGCTCACGGGCAGCAGGCACCAGGCATAAATCGGCACTTCAAAACGCAATTTGAGTTCGTACAGGTTGGCGAGATAGCGGCGGCAGTCGAGATTGTCGCGGAACACGCTGCGCATGGCGTCTCCGCATTGCTCGAAGTAATTGAAATATCCGTTTATAACGGGACGCTGAGTCCGGGACATGGCTCCTCCTGAGCACTTTTTTCTTCCATCGTGCCTGACATTGAACACCAGTCAAGCGGTTGTTGTCGTGAAACAGTGTAGAAATTGTGATTCCGTTCTCGGGCGCTATTCCTGCTTCGCCTCCCGTTGCTCCTCATCCGCGCGCCACAGGCGATAGCGCAGCTCGAACCCTTCCGGCAGGTACACCACCACCGGCAGACGGCTGTTGTAGGGTAGCACGAAGCCATCACCGTTGACGCCGACAAAGGCGTCACGGCGGGTATCGTCGCCGCAGCCCATCAACGTGGACGCCGGCCCGCTGACATCCGTCAGCCGCCAGTAGGAATAACCCCAGCCGTCCAGGGTCTGTTGCTCCAGTTTGCCGTGAAACCAGGTGTGGTTGCAGTCCACTGACTGAACTTTTCCGGGCATCAGTTCCACCTGCATGCGCGCCGGGTTCTCCGTTTCGGGCAGGCGGATCACCCAGCGCTGGTAACCTTCCTCCGCTTGCGGATAAGGGGCGACTTTCTCCAGTGGGAGAGGCTCCAGCGGGCGCGGCTCCGACTCGGCCGCCAGGGCGGGCAAGGTAACGGTGAGCAGCACGCCGCCCAGCAGAGCATTGATCCTTGAATTCATTCTTCAGCCTCCATTCACTATGCGGTGGTGCCGTTGGACACGCCTTTTAAACTACCCGTTCTCGAGCTTCCGCTCCAAACCGCCTGTGCGAATTTGCGTGATGGCCTGGCCCGGTTTCCCTGTGATCGGCAATCCACGCAAAGGTTGCATCGAAAACCGCTGAAAAGCGGTCAAATACGGTAAAACAGGTAACCGTTCATCTACTTTTACAGTCCTTTTATGGTGTTTCCGCTTCACCTCACGCCACAATCGGGGTGTTGGCATTAACCATGGAGGTTCTGGCCATGATGATGATTCAGTTGAATCCGGCGATTCCCCTGAATACCCCCAGGGGTGAGGGACTGGCCCATGTACTGATCGACTATGGGCCGGAACACGAGCTCTACTGGACCGTGTTTCTCTCCGAAACCGGAGACGTCTATACCTTCTCCAACGGTGAGGTGCGTGCGTCAAAAAACGTCAAACTGGGTCGTTTAAAGCCCGAACGGCCCAAGACCAACGGCCACGCGCAAAACCTCATTACCTGACACGGGAGTCGATTCTGAGCTGGCTTCGCAGCAGCACCGGCAGTCAGCACTGACCCGTCTCGGGGACAAACAATGCCTGAAGCCCGAGATCCGATCCGGGCTTCGGGAAACGGGCTTTATCGTATTTTTTCCGCCTCTCCTTTCTGAGCCCCGCCCCACGAAGTCTCTGTAGGAGCTTGCCCTGCAAGCGAATATCACCATGCCGAGGCCGGTTCGCCAGCAGGGCTGGCTCCTACAGACGCTTAGCAGTCCGTTCCCCACCGGTTGGCAGCCGAGACAAAAATTGCCGTCATCACGGTAGTGAACATATGTTTACTTAAAAACCAATGATTCGTGGCGGACAGGAACAAGAGCCAAGCCCTTACTTTACGGGCATTCCGGCGCTAATCCCTTCGCCCTATCGTTCATGTCCCCTTTTTCAGAGTACAGCGCCGAACAGGGTATACGATTTGTGTCCCCATATTGTCCGTGCCAAGGTAAACTTTTTAGGCATTTTTGTTTCTTTTTTCCTTGGACCTTAGCCCCCAAAGAGCGTTACATGGCATTTACAATAAAATCATAACTATTTGTTTTTGCTAATTTTTTCCATTTCGTCAAGTGTCTTGAAGAGCCTCATTTCAATGACAAATTCTGGACACAGAGACTTCTGTCCTACCCTACCCCTTGTACGCCGCTCCAACCCTTTACTCTCCCGAATCCGGAGGCGGCACTACATAAAAAAAACGCCAAGAAGATCACATAAGAAATTGGAGGATTGTCACCAATGTCATCACGCTCCCGCCTGAGAAACGGACTTCGCGCCGGCGCACTGTTACTCGCCCCCGCGATCGCTTCCGCGAACATGGGTAACCTGGCCACCACCTACGGCGTCATGCCCAGCGACGTCGCCACCGTGCAAGCCCTGTCCATGTTCAACACCCAGGTCTCCACCGCCTTCTACAATCCCGCTTATCTGGCCCGCGACACCCGCGGTGAGATGACCGCTGGCCTGATGCACGCCGATCCCAACCTCAAGGCGGACAGCCAGAACCACGGCACCTACAAGGTGCAGGACGATCCCGCCCAGCAGATCCTGCTCGGCCTGCGCACCGATCTCTCCGACATCACCGAACTGGGCCAGCCCATCGTGCTCGGCCTGCTGATCGGCTCCGAGAAATACTCCCAGGAGTTGATGGCGTTTAACTCCAGCACCGCCCCCTATGGCCAGTATTTCAGCCATGGCCGTGAGCCCCTGTTTCTGTCCCTGGGCATCGGCACCAATATCTGGCGTGGCCTGGCCATCGGCTTCGGCACCCGCATCACCCTGCATTCCGACGCCAAGCTCTATGCCTGGAGCAACCTCTCTGGCGACACCCAGTACGAACAACTGGACGTCACCGCCAAGCCGGTACTGCGGCCCATCCTCAGCATGAGCCTGGATTGGAAGGAGACCTTCTGCCCCGACGCCGAGTGCTGGTACAACGGCGTGGAAACCGCCTTTGCCTTCCGTGGCTACTCCTATGCGCGGGTCAGCGTTGACGCCAACATGGTCATCCCGGAAACCATCGAAGAGCCCGGCCTGTTCATCAACCTGAGCACCATCGACTCCTACCAGCCCAACACCTATGTGTTCGGCACTCAGGTGAAAAAAGGCAAATGGCGCACTGGCGTGGCCCTGGAATTCCAGGAGTGGTCCAAGCTGGAAGATAAATTGACCGCTGGCCACGACGACATCAAGGACGTGGGTGATCTGCAGTTCCGCGACACCTTTACCCCGCGCATCGGTGTGGAATACGAGTTCGAGCCCGGCACCGGCTTCTCCGGCGGCATCGCCTATCAGGAGTCCCCGCTGGAAACCGGCGTCAACCGGGAAATCAACTACCTGGATGCCCGCCGCACCATCTTTGGCCTCGGCTTCCACGCCACCGCCAACCGTGTCTACGGCTTCAAACACCCGGTGCGCTTCGATCTGGCCTACCAGTACCACGCCATCGGCGAGCGGGACTTCCGGGTCCTCTCCGATCAGGAAAGCAACGACGACCGCGTCAAGACCGACGGTGACGTCAGTGTTTTCGCCGCCTCCATCAGCATGCAGTTCTAAGGAGTAGACATGAATACGTTGACCCTGAAGCGGGGGGGCCTGCTGATTGCCTCCGCTCTGATTCTCAGCGCTTGCGGCGGCGGTGGCGGCAGTGACATGCCGGGCCCTGGCACCGGCGATAGCAAAACGCAGAGCCTGCTCTACGCCTACCCCGACAACGGCCAGACCGAAGTGCCGACGCCGGCCCCGGTGGTACTGCGCTTCTCCAGCGCCGTCACCGTGGCCGATGCCGAGGCAGCCATTACCCTGCACGAAGGCGACGCCAGCGGGCCCGCCCTGGCCGCCAATTTCTCCACCGTAGACGGCGAACCGCGCGGCCTGGTGCTAACCCCGGACGACAAACTCAAACCGCTCACCGACTACACCGTGGTGATCAGGAACCTGAAACTGGAGAAAGGTACCGCCGCCAATCAGGTGCTGGGCTTCACCACCCGGCCGCTGCATGAAGGCCCGCGCTCCCTGGTGGTCAGCAGCGACGACTTCGTCATCGAACGGCGCATCCCGGACGGCGGCAGCAGCGAACCGGTGATGGACTTCTCCACCTTCCGCTTCCAGTTCAGCCAGCCCATCGACCCGGCCACCGTGCACTACGGCGACGCCCCGGCCAGCAGCACCGCGCCGGCGGACAACGTGGGCCTGTACGACAGCCAGGGCAACCTGGTGGACGCGGTGCTGGTGGTCAACGACCGCTACATGACCGTGGACCCGAACCCGCAGTCCGACGATCCCGAAGACAAGTATTTCTCCTACCTGACGCCGGGAGAAACCTACACCCTGCGCCTGGGCGACGGCATCACCAGCGTCTATGGCGAAACCTTCGGCGGCGACGAAATCGCCTTCACTCCGAAGGATTCCTCACCGCGTGGTGAACCGGCGGTGCTGGTGCAACGCATCACCGACTCCGCCAACCGCACCAACCTGTCACCGCTGACCGGCAAGCCGATCAACGAGGTGCCGGTGAACGGCGTACTGCTCGGCGAAGACGCCAACATTACCCAGGCCAGCAACAACGCGGTCATGGCGGAACTGGCGGACGTCACCCAGTACCCGGATGTCACCCCGATCCGTCTGCCGCGCAACACCGTGCTCGACGGCAGCAGCATCGACGTACTGATCGGCGGCCACGTACCGGCGGGCTTCTCCTCCGGCCAGGTGGAAATGCGCATGCTCAGCGACGCCACCGGCTACCTGGTGCCCAACCCCTATAACAGCAACCGCAGCGACGCCCTGCGCATCGTGCACCTGTTCATGGACGTGGCCATCGCCACCGAGGACCCGCGCACCAACGGCGCCTTCACCCAGGACCTTCTGCACATCGAACTGATCGGCACCGCCGCCGTGGATACCACCGAAGGCGTGCTCAACATCGACGCCGTCAGCGTGGTGGAACCGAACGTGCTCGGCCAGGAATACGGCTACGGCCTGCTCAGCTTCCAGCTGCAGTCTTACAAAGATCAACAGAATCCGCCGGTGGATGCGGTGGCTGAGATGGAAGATAACCAGCCGCCGGTGCTCCAGAGCTGGACTCTGGGTGAGTACACCGATGAAAATGGCGTCGTTCATGATAAATCCCAGCTCTATATGCCTGGCGACCCTATCATTCTGAACTTCAGCGAAAAGCTGGATCTTCAGAATATCGGTGGGGAGAGATTTGTATTCTATGAGAATGGCATAGAACAAGAAATCAGCTACTACGCTGATGGGACCTCTATCGTCATTAAACCCAAAAATAACCTGAAGAATCCTAGACCCGAGCAGGACTATGTCTATAGCCTTACAATTCCCACAGGAATCACCGATCTTGCGGGCAATCCGCTACAGCCCTCGCAAATAAACGATATTACTCTCCCTCTGGTTGTCACGGAAAGGGAAGCCATCTCCGGAGAAAATGGAGCCCCCCCTCCTACAACCGGCCCTATCCCGGTAGAGCACCGCTCACCAGTCGTCCTGTCGACGTATCCCGGCTTTCCGTGTGCCATTGATGAAACGACCCGGGACTTGGACAACGACATACAAGGCCGTTGCGAAGGCGCATTCCCAGGGTGGGATCAAGGCTCACAATATGACCAGAAAGAAGCAGACGACCTGCTGCCAGTCCCGAAGCTCTCCGCAAACAAACCAATCGTCGTTCAGTTTTCAAGAGAAATTGACCCGATGAGCATCAAACTCGGCAGCAGCTTCCTTGTCAGCGAATTTGATGAGAATGGCAATTCCACACCTGTGGAGGGGGCCTATTCTCTCAGCGGCAAGGTTTTGAAGTTCACGCCGGCGACACCCTGGGTAGAAGGCAAGTTATATAGTTATACCCTTAAGTCCAATGGCGACAGCTATTCCAACACCGCGACATGCGATGGCAGCCAGGCAGTTTGCGATCTCGACGGCTACCCGATACAAACGGATTACTTTGCCGACATCGATTTTGAACCCGTCTATGCCGCCGGCCCTCCTGGAACCCCTCTTCCTGATAGCTCAGAAAGAGAATGGAATTTCCTCACCGAGCGAAAGCCCTATGACGCAGGTGGTCCGGACATCGTTCTATACTTTAAGGGCGATACGACGAATAGCAACGTGCTTCAGATCCTGGCGAATTCGCCATCCTATGATGTCAACGCAAACTTCGTGCACGAAAAAAACGAACAAATCACTGACGGCTCAGGAGCATTCTATACAAGCCCTGCTACTGACCTCTACCAATACTACGCCGAAGAAAAAGGGGCTGACGATCAACCCTTGGATCCCAACGCGGATCCCCTGCTCGACCCGAATGGCGTTTTACCTCCCCCCAACAGCGCCAAGGTATTTTCCTTGGATACAAGGGGCGTTGAACCGGATTCTACAAAGGTACCTCCAGCCCCTGTCGTAAACGGAGCCAGTGTTGGGTGTGGCTATAAAGAGGCCATTGCATGGGACCCCGCAGTTCCCTTCGCGGTATATGGTATTCCCTATGAATGCCCCAAACAGAAGTTCACCTATCTTACCGGCGCCCTTACCGCTGAGGTCACTGGAGAGTACGTGGAAGGCCGCGGCATCAAGGTCCTGATCTGGCCCAGCCAGTTCATGTCAACCTCTATTCCGGTACGTTTCCATCTCACCGGTGGGCCAATCTTTGGCTCCAGCAAAAGCGGCGCACAAATGCTAAGAATGCGCTATGCCAAAGGCCAGTCAGGAGTCCGCTCTCAAGCAATTGAAGGCTGGATCAAAGACGAGGGCAACGGCACCCCAATATTAACCACCTCGGTGGATCTCTATATGGACGGCATCGAACTGGGCCACAATCTTCCTTACCTGGACCCAACCCATAGCTTTATGAGCTACCCCGCCACAATGGACCTTTCAGGGGAAATACAGTTCCTTGATGATGGGAGAATGATGATTTCTCAGTTCAACACGAACGATGTCGATGTCGATATCGTGCTGCATCAGCACGATGGCGTAAGCGCCGGCAGCCTTCCTCTAAGAATCCCAGCGTACGGCAGCCGCCTTCAGTATATATCCGCTCCAATCAAATAAACCTTCGTTGAGCCCCGCGTCCATGCGGGGCTTCCTTTCATATTTTACTACCTGCTGAATCATAGTGCTTTTAACAGTCTCCTTTTAATCTGAAAAATCCCTGTATTTAATCACCGATACGCCTCGCAAATTTCTCAGTTAACGAAGTCGTCTCTCACGGAACCACATCACTCATTAGATTAGAAGACCCTGGAGAGCAGGCATAATCGTCGTATCTATGTAACGAAAACCCGAAAATATAAGATTCATCGCGGAATAACGGTAATGCGGACCTCCATCGGGGATGCGGGTCTGCATGGAGGGTAATTCCAGTGTAAGCGTCCGGTAATCCCACCTTGTCAGGCGGAGGTCGGCGCCCAGTTTTGCGGCAGGAGTTCGTCGATGGCGTTGTTCTTGTGCGTCGGCAGCCGAGCCAGCACATCCTTCAGATACGCATAAGGATCGTGGCCGTTCAGCTTCGCCGACTGGATCAGGCTCATGACGGCGGCCGCACGTTGACCACTGCGCAGAGAGCCCGCGAACAGCCAGTTATTGCGCCCCAGCGCCCAGGGGCGGATCTGGTTTTCCACCCGGTTGTTGTCGATCGGCACCGCGCCATCGTCCAGGTAGCGCGTCAGCGCCGCCCAGCGTTTCAGGCTGTAGTCCAGGGCTTTGGCCGTACCCGAGCCGTCCGGGACTTTTTGCCGTCGGGAGATCATCCATTGGTGCAGGGCGTCGGCGATGGGCCGGGCTTTTTCGTTGCGCAAGCGCTGGCGGTCTTTATCCGGCAGATCCTTCGCCTCTCGCTCGATCCCGTACAGCGCACCGATGGACTCCAGCGCTTGGGCGGCCAGCTCACTCTTGTTGGCCACGTGCAGGTCGTGGAACTTGCGACGGGCGTGCGCCAGGCAACCGATCTCGGTAATGCCCTCGCCGAAGCCCGCCTTATAGCCAGCGTAGTCGTCACACACCAGCTTGCCATGCCAGTCCCCCAGGAAGGCGCGGGCGTGTGCGCCCGCCCGGCTGGGCGCGAAGTCGTAGACCGTGGCCTTCAGTTCAGAGAACGAGGTGCTGCAGTAAGCCCACACATAGGCCCGGTGGGTTTTCTTCTTGCCCGGTGCCAGCATCGCTACCGGCGTTTCATCCGCGTGCAGCACCGGCTGGGCTAGCAACTGGGCTCTGAGCGCATCCACCAGTGGCTGCAACCACACACCGCAGGTGCCCACCCACTCGGCCAGGGTGGAACGGGGGATCGCCAGACCGGCCCGGCCGAAGATGCGCTCCTGGCGGTACAGGGGCAGATGATCGGCGTACTTGGCCACCAGCACCTGGGCCAGCAGCCCAGACGTCGGGATGCCTTTGTCGATGACTTGCCTCGGCACCGGCGCCTGGATCAAGGTCTCGCATTGCTCGCAGGCCCACTTGCCCCGGATATGGCGCTCCACCGTGAACTCGCCCGGCACGTAGTCCAGCTTCTCGCTGATGTCCTCGCCGACGCGCTTGAGCGCACACCCACAGCGGCATTGCGTATCCTCGGGTTCATGGTGGATCAGGGTGCGGGGCAGTTGGGGCGGTAGCGGGGCGCGCTTGGGCTGTTGCTTGGCAGCGGCGGGGGGCGCCTGCGTTGGAAGTAACTCGGCCAGCTCCGCCTCCATGGCGGCCAGGTCGGCGTCGATCAGTTCGTCAAGCAACTGGCCCTGCACGCCCTTGAACTGCTCGCTGCGCCGGGCGAACTTGTGGCGCTTGAGCAGCGCCAGTTCGTGGGCCTGTTTCTCGATCACCGCGTCGCGGTGACGGATCGCTTTTTCTTGTTGGCTGAGGGTCCGGTCATTTTGGGCGAGGACCCGATCCTTGCTCTCCAAGTGATCGAACAACTCGGTGGCCAGGGCACGGAGTTGGTCGGGAGAGAGGGCGTTGAGGTCAGGGCGCGAGGTCATGCGGACAGTATGCCAAGCCAGCGCCCGGTGGGCGATTGGAGGTTGGGCGTATAGCCAACGGGAACGAGGTGTGGTTACAGCACCGAGATCACGGCCTCGTCGCCCAGTCGCTGCCAGGGCAGGCCCTGCACCAGGGCGGCCAGTTGTTCTTCATTCAGGCGCAACTGATCGCCGCGCCAAGCGTCACCCCAGTGGAACTTGCCCCGATGGAGCCGGCGGGCGCACAGCCAGATACCGAAGCCGTCGTGGATCAGCACTTTCATGCGGTTGCCCCGGCGGTTGGCGAACAGGTAAGCCTGATGTGGCTTCGCCGCACCGAACACCTGGATCACCCGGGCCAGGGCCTTGTCCGGTCCGGCGCGCATGTCCAGTGGCGCGGTGGCCAGCCAGATCTCGTCGATGCGGATCATCGCAGCAGCTCGCGTAACAGGGCCAGGCACTGATGGGCTTGCTCGGCGGGCCATTCCACGATGACCGGTCCGCCGGAGCGGGGCACTTCAATGCGGATGCGGTTACCCGACTCCTTGGCGCAAGACCGGTCAGGAGGGCTCGACGCCACCGGTACCGCCAAGGGCATAAACGCGGGTGACGTTATTGTCTGGCCGGCTTGCTCGGCTTCACGGATCCAGCGGCGGACCAGGTTGGCGTTGAGTTGGTTGTCCAGGGCGATCCGGGAGACGGACACGCCCGGTTCCTGACAGGCGGCCACGATGTGCGCCTTGAACTCACGGGAGAAGTGACGGCGACGTCGTGGTTGAGGTTGGGGCTGAGATACGCTTAACGGGTCCATCGATAGTGTCCACTAAGAAATAAGTGGACACTATCGTGAAGGCCGCAACCGTCGACTCAAGATGGGGTCGCCGGACGCTTACATTCCAGTTCCCTCCAAACCGCAATGAACCAAATATAAGCCTCCTACCCCGCCTTCGGCATAGAACCCAATCAAGCGGCTATGACCCGATTCCATTTAGCCGGTCCAGAGCACATGATCCATAGTCGCCTTCCTGTGAAATTCCCTATATAGGGCCGCTTTCATTAAGAAACGGCTGGCAAGTATCAAGCAACCATAGGGCATTACATATACGCCAGAAACAGAAAACCCCGACCAAGTGTGGCCGGGGTTTTTACTGGGATCCGTAACAACACCTAATTTACCATGGCGCCATCACAAAACCATTAGAAGAGAGAAGTTCTCTTCATTAGCTTTACGGCAGCAGATCTACGTCCTGGGTCGGGAAGTTCTGACCCGTCAGAGTGCCGTTTACGGTGCAGTTAGAGCCGACGTTGGTATTAAAGGAGAACTGAGAAGCCGCAGCGTTCAGTGCCACACTACCATTGTTGAATACTGCATCCACGGAATTACCGCTGGAGCTACCACAGTACTGCTTGCCAAACAAAGTAGTATAAACAATTACCCCGTCGAAGGTGACCGCAGTATCTTCACCCGCTGCAGCAGCGGTAGTCGTAGTAGCAGTCCACGGGAATTCAAGCTCCACTGCGCTACAGCCGAAGCCACCGCTGACGGAACCACTAGTCACGTCAACAGTCACGGCCCCACCACCAGAAGTTACATTACCGGTCAGGCTCAGGGTACAAGTAATTGACGGCAAGCCAGTTTGATTAAGAACCGTAGAACCTACAAAGGTGAAGGGGTTAGAGCCAACTTGGGAGATGCTGGCCGCCTGAGCACCAGCAGCCCCCATCAGAGCCGCACCGCCGATCGCCATGATCAAAGCTTTCTTCATATTCTTCATGATCAATTCCTCATTAGTCCATATTTTGGGTTGGTGGCAAGTCGTTACTGCTTCCTTTGGCTTGCCGTAGCCGGTACCGGTCGCTGTGTTGCCCCCCGTACCGACTGACTATGAGGTTACAACGGTGCACAGTTGTGTCTTAAGTTGATCTTTCGAAATCCGCCATTTATCGTTCAGTTACATTTTAAAGGCGCTCTTAAATCAATCACTTAGCCTCAGTTACCTGTCCCCCTTTTGCTTCCCTGAAAGGCCCGAAAGGCCCAAGGTCCGGGCAAAAAAGATACATTTATGCCGTAAAGGTTTACTCATTCTCGAAACATCTTTATTTCTTTAACTCGCTGTTTTTTATGGAAATTTGAAATAAAGTTCCGAAACACAGACCGAGGAAAGGGCGCGCAGGGCGTCAGAAGTCTACGGACAAGAGATGGAAGAGGTGTGCCCCCGCTCATTGAGCGGGGGATGAGGGGGGAGACTCAGGATTTCCGGCTTCGGGGGCGGGTTCGGTTACGTGATGTAACCGTCCTGGATGCCTTGTTGGCGGCGGATTGGGTGAACATATCATCACCGATGGGCTGGCTGCGACGCAGCGCCAGTTCAATATGGTGCCACTCCTGCTCGCTCTGCCCTTGCCGCATCAGCAGGCGGTAGCTCTCCCGCCGTTCTTCATCGGTACGGCCAAGCGCCAGGTAATCGGCGTGGGGATCAAGGCAATAGGGTTCCGCTCTGCCCATGCGTTCGCGGTAGCTGGACCAGCGGTAGCTGCCCACGTGGGCCGCTTCACCGTGCACCACGGCTTGCAGCTCAATGCCGCGCAGGGCGGCGAGAAACCAATAGCCGGTTTGTACCGGGGAGGAGCGGTAGCGTCCTTCCCACAGGCTGCCGTTTTGCTGACGACGCCGATTGCGGTGGCGTGTGGTGCGCAGGGAGAGTGCCTTCATGAATTCCGGCAGGGCCTCAGGATCGGAGCCCGGGTCCAGCAACAGATGCACCTGGTTGCTGAGCAGACACCAGGCGTAGATACGCACGCCCAGTTCCTCTCTCAGTTCGCGCATGTCGCGCAGGTACTTGCGGAAATCCCCATCGGTGTGGAATACCGTTTGACCACGGAATCCCTGCTGCATGACGTGATGTGGATGCCCTGGAAGAATCAACCGCCCGCTCCGTGGCATGGTCGTCCCCTTTTTCGCTGTTATTTTTTTCCGAGGCCGACGGATTTTAACCCGTCGGTGCAGTCATTTACTTTGAAACGACCGATTGATTTTGTCCAGAGTTTCTGTCCCCTTTTTTTGTAACCGCCGTCCATGGCGGTTACCCTGCGGGCCGTTGCCAAGGCAACGTCAAAAATCGTTCCCGACGATTTTTTGTAACCGGCCGTCCATGGCGGTTACCTTTTAAATCAACGATATCAATCCGCCATCATGGCAATTCGCTTAATATCTCCGACGCCATTTTGTATGAACGCAAACGGGCGTCGTGGTCGAATATGCCTGAGGTAATAATGACCTCATCCACTTGAGTTTTGTCGAGAAACTCCCGCAGCCCTTCGGTGACCGTGGTTTTATCGCCGACCATGGAACAACGCAGCGCCTGCTCTACACCGGCCCGTTCCAGCGGCGACCAGAATTCATCCATGTTTTCCAGCGGCGGCGGCAGCGGCCCCGGGCGGCCCCGGCGCAGGTTGGTGAACTGCTGCTGCACCGAGGTAAACAGCCGCTGGGCTTCGCGGTTGTCGTCGGCGCCGTAGACGCCGATACCCGCCGCGGCGTAGGGCTTGTCCAGGTAGCGTGACGGCTCGAAGCGGTCGCGGTAGATCGCCAGGGCGTCGTGCAGCGCTTCCGGTGCGAAGTGGGAGGCGAACGCGAATGGCAGGCCGAGACGGGCCGCCAATTGCGCACTGAACAAGCTGGAACCCAGCAGCCACACCGGCACCTTGGTGCCCACGCCGGGGATCGCCTTGACCCGTTGTTCCGGGTCCGGGTCATCCAGATAGGCCATCAGTTCCTGCACGTCCTGGGGGAATTCCATGGCACTGGATTGCAGGTCGCGACGCAAGGCGCGGGCGGTTTCCATGTCGGTGCCCGGCGCCCGGCCCAGTCCCAGGTCGATGCGGCCGGGGTGCAGGGACGCGAGGGTGCCGAACTGCTCCGCCACCACCAGCGGCGCGTGGTTGGGCAACATGATACCGCCGGAACCGACCCGGATGCGTTGAGTGCCAGCGGCGATGTGGGCGATCACCACGGCGGTGGCGGAGCTGGCCACACCGGGCATGTTGTGATGCTCCGCCACCCAATAGCGGGTGTAGCCCCACTGCTCGGCGTGGCGGGCCAGATCCAGGGAATGGCGAAACGATTGGGTGGGATCCCCGCCACGCAGGATGGGACAGAGATCCAGAACGGAATAGGCCGTCATATAAACTCCCGAACGAACAAACGATGGGCAAAGAGATGGGGCAGTTGGCGGTAAAAGTCAAAGGAAAGCCAGGTACGGCGGGGGCCAGGCATAGGAATGGGCAAGGATCGGCGGCTAAATTACAAGAGGCCCGGGCATAGAGCTGCTCGCCATATTCGCCAGCAAGCTAGCTCCCACAGTTTGCGCTACGAGGTCACTGTGGGAGCTTGCCTGCAAGCGAACGGGCTCTTGGTCAACGGATTCGCTTGCAGCGGCCCGCCGCCCGGACAAGCTTCCACGGACCGGGCAAGCTCCTACGGCGGCTTCGTCGCCGGCCCGGGGTCAGGCGCCGTTGAGCAGGCGCTTCAGGATCTGATCCTTGAGCTGCAGCCGGTGGCGTTTCAGTGCTTCCATTTCCTCGTCGCCGATGGGGCTTTCGCGCAGCTCCAGGCCACGGATCCGCTTATCGAGTTTATCGTGTTCCTGGATTTGGGAGCGGAATCCTGGATCGCTGCGGGCCAGGTCGTCGATCCGGGCGTGGTGTTCGGGAAATTCGTGGTGAATGCTGTGTATCTCGCCAAGCATGTCGATCCCTCATCAACGGGCGGTCGCAAGGACGGGCGGGTCTCTCCAACGCTAACCCAGGGCCCGGGTACTGTCGAGGGGTCTAGAAGCCCCTCGCGGTCTTGATCATTTCATAGGCTTTGCTGATTTCCGCGGTCTTTTCCGTGGCCATGCGAATCATTTCCTCCGGCACGCCGCGGGCTGCCAGCTTATCCGGGTGATGCTGGCTCATCAGCTTGCGGTAGGCCCGTTTGATTTCCTGATTGGAGGCGGAAGGTTCCACCCCCAGCACGCCGTAGGCCTCATTGATGGAGGGGCGGCTGGCGCCGGGCTGGCCGCTCCCGGCACCGCCGGCCGCGCCGCCGGCTCCGGCGAAACGGGCCTGGGCCAGCAGCATATTGAGGATCTGGCGGAACTGGTCCGGCGGCACCCCGAGCCCGTTGGCCACCCGGATCAGAATCCGTTCTTCCTCCGGTTTCAGTTCTCCGTCCGCCAGGCAGGTCTGGAGCAGGATTTCCAGGAACACCAGCACCAGATGGCGGCGGTGACGGATACGCTGCCGGAACTCCACCACGGTGGCGTCCAGGGGAAAGTCCGACGCCTTGCCCCGGTTGAAGCAGTCGATGGCGTGACGGCGCTGTTCCGGGTTCAGCTGCATGCGCGCCATCACCGCCTCGGCGTGCTGGATCTCGGTGCGGCTGACCTGGCCATCGGCCTTGGCCAGATGTCCCATGATCGAAAACACCGCCGACATCAGCGCGTCCTGTACCTCTTCCTTCTCACCGGGCCGGTACGGCCGGAATGGGTTGAACGACTGCACCCGTTCCACGCCGCGATCCAGAAAGTGTCCGATCAACACTCCCACCGCCAGACCGATGGGGCCGCCCACCAGCATACCGAGCAGACCGACAATGATCTTGCCACCCCAACTTCTCATAAAGACTCGCTTGCTCCTGTCCTTAGTGGTGCGTGCGGGTTAAACCGGCAGCCAGCCGAGGCTGTCCCCGGTGTGTCCCAGAGGCCGGTATTCGGCGCTGACCCAACCCTGATAGCCGATCTGGTCCAGCCGCGCGAACAGCTCCGCCAGCGGAATCTCGCCGCTGCCCGGCTGATGGCGGCCGGGGGCATCGGCGAACTGTACATGCCCTATATGGGGCCGCAAGCGGGAAAGGGAAGCCGCCACCGCCTCGCCCATCACCCAGGCGTGGTAAAGATCGTACTGCAAACGCAGATTAGGCCGGTCCGCCGCCGTGATCGCGGCCAGCGCCTGGTCGCTGGTGGCGAGAAAGAAACCGGGCATATCCACTCGGGTGTTGATCGGCTCCACGGTCACTTCCCTGCCCTGCTCCGCCAATTGATCGGCGGCGTAACGCAGATTGTGGACCAGCGTTTCGAAGCAATGTTCCGGATCGGCGTCCGGGGAAGGAATGCCGGCCAGACAATTGACCCGTGGACAGTCCAGCGCTTCGGCATAGGTGAGGGCCCGCGCCACGCCGTCGCGGAATTCCGCTTCCCGGCCGGGCAAGGCGGCCAGACCACGGTCGCCGGCGTCCCAATCCCCGGCCGGCAGATTGAACAGCACCTGCCGCAGATCATTGTCGTGCAGCCTCCGCGCCAGCTCCGCCGGCCCCCATTCATAGGGAAACAGACACTCCACACCCTTGAAGCCGGCCCGGGCAGCGGCGGCGTAGCGTTCCATAAAGGGGTATTCAGTGAATAGCAGGGTCAGATTGGCGGCAAAACGGGGCATGCGGGAATTCCCAGACCAAAGCGCCGCCACATGGTACCCGATCCCACCCGCCCCACAAACAAAACGCGGCCCGAGAGAATCCCCCGGGCCGCGCTGTTTTTCGTCTTTCGCTGTCAACTGTCCACTGTCAACTATCAACTGCTCTTCTAGCTGCTTTTCACCTGCCCCCGGCTACGCAGCCACATCAGCACCGCCAGCACGATCGCCGCGGCCTGAGCCAATGCCCCCTGAATGGTGGGGAAGAAGCCCAGCCATTCAATGGTTGGCAACGGCAGATAGCGGGCGTTCAGGATACCGGCTTCCTGCAGCGCGGCCACGCCCTTGCCGAGCAGGATCACCGACAATACCAGCAGCACCAGACTGGTGGCCTTGAAGAACAGCCCCAGCGGCAGCTTCATGCCGATGCGGAAGATCAACACACAGACCACGGCCAGGGCCACCACGGCGGCGCCGAAGCCATAGAACAGGTAGGACTGGGTCGCCGCGGTCACCTGGGTCCACAGCGCCTGGTAGAACAGGATGGTTTCGAACATCTCGCGGTACACGGAGATGAACGACACCACCGCCAGGGCCCATACCGTGCCGCCATCCAGAGCACTGTCGACCTTGTTCTTGATGTAACCCAGCCACTTCTGGCTCTGGCTGTTGTTGTGCATCCAGAAACCGACGTAGAACAGAATCACGGCGGCGGCGATACCGGCCACGCCCTCGGTGATTTCCCGGGTGGCGCCGCTCAGGTTGATCAGGGTGGAAGCCACGTACCAGGTGGCGATACCGGCTACCAGAGCCAGTATCCAGCCGTAATGAATATAACGGGTGGCGGTCTTGGCGTCGGCCTTGCGGGTGAAGGTCAGCAACGCGGCGATGATCAGCAGCGCTTCCAGCCCTTCCCGGAACAGGATGAAGAAACTGGCGGAGAAGGTGGCGGCGGCGCTCAGGCCATCACCGCTGAGGATGTCCTCCGCTTCCTGCAGACCGGCGCGGGCCTGATCCACCCGGTCACTGACTTCCGCTTCCGGCAGGCCACGCTCGATGCCTTCGCGCACGGCCATGAAGCGGCGTTCGATGCCACGCATGACGGCCGGGTCCACGGCGGAGAGCTGCTGCTCGATCATTTCAAAGCCGTCCAGGTAGGCGGACAGCGCGGCGGCGCGGGCGGCGCCGGTATCGCCGGCGGCATAGGCCTGCTCGGCCTCCGACAGCTTGCCGTCACTGATCTCGATGAAGCGGTTCTGGCTGAACAGCGCCTTGGGCTCGGTACGCAGGTAACCGGCGGCGTCATAGGCTTCGTCACCAAGCTGATTGCGCACGTCTTCCGGCGCCTTGGCGATCACCGCGTCCAGGGTCAGCGCGGTTTTCAGTTCCTGCTCATTGTTGATGGCGGTCTTGCCGCTGGCGGCCATGTCCGGGGTCACCGCCATGCTGCCGACATAGAAGGCCAGCGCCCAGCGGTCGGCTTCACTCAGGGTCTCTTCATAGGCGGCCATGCCGGTGCCTTCCACACCGCCGGTGATGGTGGTGTACAGCCCCAGCAGGGAACGGCCTTCGTAACGGGCCAGTTCATGGAAATCGGTGGGCGCCGGCTCCAGCGCGGCGCCGGCGGCGCCATCACCGCGCCCTTCGGCGCCGTGACACAGGGCACAGGTGCTTTGATAAACCTCCGCGGCCCGCGCCATATCCGGCGCCGCCTTGGGCATCACCGGGATGCCGTAGACGTCCACCAGGGTACCGCGTATGGACTGGGCCAGGGCTTTCACCTCGGCCTCCGGTGCCTTGTCGGCCACCGCCTGTTGCAGTGCGGCGGCCTGCTCCAGCAGGGTGTCCCGGCCTTCCACGTCGTCGAGTTGACCGATCCCTTCATGCAGCAGACGGGAGAACTCTTCCATCTCCGCGTATTCTTCGTCGCTGACGATGGTGCCGTCCTGCACCGCATTGATGTAGTCGGCGCCGACGTACTCCACCAATTGCACCAAAGCGGTCTGGGAGGCGGCCTGAGCCAGGGGTGACAGCAAAAACAGTACAACGAAAGCGCTCAGCCAGCGCTGAAGGGTTCTGGTCATGAGATAAGGAGCCCGATAGAAAGCAGAATTATTCTCATTTATGGTCGCGCTCCGATGGGCAAAAGTCAAAGTGTTCTTCTCTGCTTTGCGATCTTTACTTTGGCTTATCCCACGGTGAAGGCCAGAATCTTGCTGATGTGCGCCTGGGGGCGGCCGGATTCCTTTTGCCACTGATTGAACGCGGCCTGGGCGGCGGCCTGATCGCGCTGGCTGACCGGCGGCTTGTCGATGATACGGTGGGACTTGAGCACGGCGATGACATCGTTGGTGGGATACCAGGTATCGCGGCCGACCATGCGCAGAAAGGCGGCGCCGGAATTGCCGCCAAGCTGTTTGCCGCGCTTCTTCAGCAACTGCCACATGCCGACGGTGTCCTCCTCGGGCCAGCCGGCCAGCCAGCGCCCTACTCCGCCGTATTCCTTGCGCAGATCCAGCACCAGTTGCGCATTATGGCGAATCGCTTTCATCTTGCCCCAGTGCCGGATCAGACGGGTGTCCTGCATGCGCTCTTCCAGCATGGTGTCGGGCATCAGCACCAGTTTCTCCGGGTCGAAGCCGAAGAACGCCTGCTCGAACGCCGGCCATTTGGCGTCCACCAGACGGTGAGTAAGACCGGCCCGGAACACACGGCGGGTCATGGCGGAGAAGTAAAAGGCATCGTCCGGTTTACGCAATTGCGCCGGCGTTTTCACTTCCGGCAGCGCCGCCTCCACCGCTTTGAGGCCGCCCTTGCGGTTGACCGCCAGGGCCATCAGTTCCTCGAACTTGATCATGGTATTGCTTCTCCTTTTTGGGGCCGCCCCTTCATATACAGCATTTCCACGCCCATGTAGAATCGGTTCCCATTCTTCTGTTGCGCGGATCAGGGCGAGAGATCTCCATGAGCGGTTATCCTTTCAGGATCGGTAAGTCGGACAAACTCAACGGTGTTTGCTATGACATTCGCGGTCCGGTGCTGCGTGAAGCGCATCGGCTCGAGGATGAAGGCCACCGGGTGATCAAACTGAACATCGGCAACCCCGCGCCGTTCAGTTTCGAGGCACCGGAAGAACTGCTCCAGGATGTGATCCATAATCTGCCCGACGCCACCGGCTATTGCCACTCCAAAGGCCTGTTCCCGGCCCGCAAGGCGGTGATGCAGTACAGCCAGACCAAGGGCATTCAGGATGTCTCGGTGGACGACATCATTATCGGCAACGGCGTCTCCGAGCTGATCGTGATGGCCATGCAGGCCCTGCTCAACAACGGCGATGAGGTGCTGCTGCCGGCGCCGGACTATCCGCTGTGGACCGCCGCGGTGCGGCTCTCCGGCGGCAACCCGGTGCATTACCTGTGCGACGAAAAGCAGGACTGGCACCCGGCCCTGGACGATCTGCGCTCGAAAATCACCGACCGCACCCGCGCCCTGGTGATCATCAACCCGAACAATCCCACCGGCGCCAACTATGACCGCGCGTTGCTGGAAGACATGCTGCAGATCGCCCGCGAACACAACCTGATCGTGTTCGCCGACGAAATCTACGACAAGATTCTCTACGACGAAGAGAAACACACCTCCATCGCTTCCCTGGCGGACGACCTGCTGTTCATTACCTTCAACGGCCTGTCCAAGAACTACCGCGCCGCCGGCTTCCGCTCCGGCTGGATGATCATCTCCGGCGCCAAACATCTGGCGGACAGCTACATTGAGGGTCTGGAGATGCTGGCCAGTATGCGCCTGTGCGCCAATGTGCCCAGCCAGAACGCGATCCAGGCGGCGCTGGGGGGCTACCAGAGCATCGATGATCTGGTGGCGCCGGGCGGGCGGCTGTGCCGGCAGCGGGACATTGCCTGGGACATGCTCAGTGCCATTCCCGGGGTCAGTTGCGTCAAGCCCAAGTCCGCCCTTTACCTGTTCCCACGGCTGGACCCGAAGGTGTTCCCGTTCCAGGATGACGAGGCCTTTGCCCTGGATCTGCTGCGCGAGGAGCACGTGCTGATCGTTCAGGGCACGGCCTTCAACTGGCCGGATCCGGACCACTTCCGGGTGGTGTTCCTGCCCCGGGTGGACGACCTGGAAGACTCCATCGGCCGCATCGCCCGCTATCTGGATCGCATTCGCAAGAAGTAGAGGACGACGACTCACCGTAGGAGCCTGCCCTGCAGGCGAATGGTTTTGCCTTCCCCACCACCATTCGCCTGCAGGGCAGGCTCCTACAGCGGCTTCGTAGTACTCATGTGAGAGCCGGCCGCCGATAACGATAGTGCAGCACTTTCAATGCCGGCTCCGCGGCTTCATCGAAGCCCGGCGCTCCCGGTAGTACCGCCTCCAGAACGGCGCCCGGCAATCGCTCCGCCACCCGCGCCTCGATCCAGTCCCGTCCCAGCCAGGGCGCGTTCAGACACACCAGCAATTCCGCCTCCGGCGCCAGCAGCTTGGACAGCCGCTCCAGCACCTTGGGATAGTCCTTCTCCACCATGAAACTGCCGCGCTGGGCGCTGGGCGGGTCCACCACGATCAGGTCATAGCGGCCCAGGCTGTGCAGCTTTTTCCAGCTGCGGAAAATATTGTGCGGCAGATAGTGCACGCGGGCGTCGGCGAAGCCGTTGGCGACCTGGTTCTCCCGCCCCAGGGCCAGCGCCGGCGCGGACAGATCGATGTTCACCACCGATTCGGCGCCGCCGGCCAGCGCCGCCAGCGAGAAGGCGCAGGTGAAACTGAACAGATTCAGCACTGTCTTGCCCGCCGCCCGCTCCCGCAGCCAGCTCCGCCCCGGCGCCATATCGGCGAAGAACCCCAGATTCTGGCCCCGTTCAAAATCCAGCCGGTAACGCAGGCCCGCTTCATGGGCCCAGTGCGGTTCCGGCACGGCGCCGGTGATTACCCGGGTCAGGGCCGGTCGGCGATGACGATGCTGAAACACCAGGGTGTCACAACCCAGCTCCGGCAGCGCCGCCCGCAGCCGCTGTTCCAGCGCCTCCAGAGTGGCGGCGTCGTAGTCGTCGAACAGGGTCGCCATCAACACCGGCGGAAAGCGGTCAAGAGTCAGCCCCTCCCAGCCGGGCAGGGTTTTGCCACGCCCGTGAAAGAGGCGGTGCCGGTGGTCCTTCGGGGGAACCAAATAGGGATCGAGCTGGTCAATGGAATGGGAGTGGGTCATAGCCTGGGCATTCGCAGTCACGCCGGGAAAAGCGGGAGTATTCCGCTGCCGGACCTTGAAGGCAACCGCCCTGCCCCCATTTTCCATTGAAGTTTGCTCGATGTGGGGGCCCTCCACGTCGGGTACGCTGGTGTCCGGGCATCGGACCCATCAGGGCCAACAACATCAGTCAGTGGAGAAACATACCGATGATGCGCATTGCGCTTTTCCTGCTCACTAACCTGGCGGTTATCGTGGTCGCCAGCATTACTTTGAGCCTGTTGGGGGTGAATTCCTACCTGGCGCAAAGTGGCAGCGGGTTGGATCTGACCAATTTGCTGATTTTCAGTGCTGTCTTTGGCTTCGCCGGCTCGCTCATTTCCCTGCTCATTTCCAAGCCGATGGCGAAATGGTCCGCCAAGGTGCAAGTGATTGAGCAGCCCAGCAACGACGCCGAGCGCTGGCTGCTGGCCACCGTCGATGAGCTGTCCCGGAAAGCGGGCATCAAGATGCCGGAAGTGGGTATCTTTCCCGCCCAGCAATCCAACGCCTTCGCCACCGGCTGGAACAAGAACGCCGCTCTGGTGGCGGTATCCCAGGGGCTGTTGCAACGCTTCCGCCCCGAGGAAGCCCGCGCGGTACTGGCCCATGAAATCGGCCACGTGGCCAATGGCGACATGATCACCCTCAGCCTGATCCAGGGCGTGGTCAACACCTTCGTCATCTTCGCCGCCCGGGTGGTGGGCTACGTGATCGACAGCTTCCTGCGCCGCGACGGCCAGGGCGGCCTGGGCTTCGGCTACTACATCGTGGTATTCGTGGCGGAGATCATCTTCGGTATCGCCGCCAGCGTCATCGTCATGTGGTTCTCCCGCTTCCGTGAGTACCGCGCCGATGCCTCCGGCGCCCAGCTGGCGGACCGCCGCGACATGATCGCCGCTCTGCAACGGCTGAAAGCGGAATCCGAAGTACCGAACCAGATGCCCGACAGTCTGGTGGCGTTCGGTATCAACAGCGGCGTGCGCCGGGGGCTCTCCGCGCTGTTCCGCTCGCACCCGCCGCTGGATGATCGGATCCAGGCGCTGAGCGATAAGCGCTACGGTTAGGGCCACCTACCCCGCGGAGAAGACTACGAAGCCGCTGTGGGAGCTTGCCTGCAAGCGAATTGGGCGTGTTACCCATGAATTCGCTTGCAAGGCAAGCTCCTACAGCAGCCCTGTAGCGGCCTCTGAGTTCATATTCCAGGGCCAACCCGCCCCTCCTTTTCCACTTCCCCGCCTGCCCCGCTCCGTGTAGGGTGTCGCTTATATAACTACTAACATGCCTCGGCATCCCGGCCTTTTCGCCCTGGGTGACCATTGGCCGCTGTCTTTGAGTCGACATTCATTGGAACCCGGTTTTCGTTTGCTACCCCGGGATCACCCGGATCGGGCCCTGCGCCTGCGCCGCCTGCTGATGGCGGTGTACTCCTATTTGCTGATGTGGGGCGGGCTGGCGATCGGCACCAGACTGGGCGCGGTGGCGCCGGATCTGCCTCATCTGCCTTTATTACTGGTCCTGCTGGCGGTCAACGCGGTGTTTTTCGTGATCATCCGCAGCGGTTACAGCGAGCGTTTCAAGGACCCCAGCCTGACCGTGGCGCAAATGCTGGCGGGCATCGCCATGATCACGCTGATTCTGCACTACGCACGGGAACTGCGCGGCGCCCTGCTGTGCTTGTACCTGATGCTGATGACCTTCGGTGTGTTCTCGATCCACCGGCGCCGGCAGATCGCCATGGCGCTGGTGGCGCAAAGCGCCTTCACCTTGCTGCTGATCTACGAATGGCTGCACCAGCCGGCTCAACGGCAGTTCACTCTGATGTTCGGTCACTGGGGTATTCTCGCCCTCACCCTGACCTGGTTCGTGTCCATGGGCAGCCACATTCAGAGCCTGCAACAGCGTTTCCGGGCTCAGCGCGAATCGCTGCTGCAAGCCCATGACCGGCTCGCGCGCATCGCCGTGCGCGACGAACTCACCGGTCTTTATAACCGCCGCCACTTTCTCGAACGGTTTGATGAAGAGCTGAGCCGGATCAGCCGGGAGCCGGCACCGCTGTATCTGGCGCTGGTGGACCTGGATCACTTCAAACCGGTCAACGATACCTACGGGCATCAGGCCGGCGACGCGGTGCTGCAGCGATTCGCCAACGTCGCCAGCCACTGCCTGCGGCGCACCGATGTGCTGGCCCGCTACGGCGGTGAGGAATTCGCCATTCTGTTTCCACGCAGCCACCATGAGGCCTGCCTGGCGGCCATCACCCGGCTGCGCGAACGGTTCGCCGAGGCACGCTATGCCTTCGCCCCGGACCTGCGGGTGACCCTGTCCTGCGGCCTCGCCGCCTACCAGCCCGGCGACACCGCCCGCACCTTGCTGGAACGGGCCGACCAGGCCCTGTACCGGGCGAAATCCGAAGGCCGCAACCGGGTCAGCGGGTAGGTACATGGCGCTTCCATCCGTGGCGCAAACCGGTATCCTTGCCCGCATGTGGAGGAATCTATGAGCGATGTCAGCAACCCGAGTCTCAAGCAAACCATCGAAGGGCATTTCGCCAGTGAGGGCGAGGACGCCCCTACCTGGGTGGAAATTCATGGCCTGACCTGCGCCCTGGCGGTGGGGCCTTATGGGGGGCCGGAGGATTTCGTCACCGCCCTGGAGAGCGAGCTGCCGGAGCCGGTCCTGGAGGCTCTGGTGTCACTGCGCGGCCGTCTGCTGACCGGCCTGTATAACGGTGAACGCACTACTCTGCCGTGCCTGCTGGATCCGTACCGGGAAGAGGATGGCAATGATCTGGCCAGTTGGTGCGCGGGGTTTCTTGCCGGCGTGTTCCTGCGCGAGGAAGACTGGTATCAGGATCACGAAGACACCATGGCCAACTGGCTGCTGCCGGTGGTGTTGATCTCCGGCGTGGACGAGGACCCGTCCCTGGACGAACTGTGGGAAAACTCCGCCGTGGTAAGACAAATGGCCACCGGCCTGCCGGACCTGCTGGAAGAACTGGTGCTGCACTTTCATGGCAGCGGCATATCCCCGGAGAATAGTTAATTCTTTAGCACCGTAGGAGCCTGCCCTGCAGGCGAACATCCCCGTCTTCAAGCGCCCGGTAATTCGCCTGCAGGGCAGGCTCCTACAAAAATTCCGGTGTCTGCTCTTCCGCTCTTTCCCCGCCCATCCGGTAACAATCGTCCAGCGCCAGCAGGTAGTATTCCAGCCCGCGGCGGGCGGCGGCGAAGGCGCGGCGGCGGGATTCCGGGTCGATCGCCAGGCGTTTGATCAGTTCCATGGCTTCGTGGGGATGGGCGTCGTCGTAGCTGGCATGGGCGCGTAACCAGGCCATGGTGTGCCGGTTGATCCGCGCCACGCCCTGCTCCGCGTAATGGGTCATGCCTTTCACCACGCGCTGACTCCATTCGCCGGTGGCCCACTCGATGGCCAGGTTGGTGGCGGCGATGCTTTCTTCCAGCGTGCCGCGCTCGCCGACGGACCAGAGGTAATGGTTCACCGCGTCCATGGCGGCGGGCGGCACGGTGTTCTCCAGGATGGATTGATCGATGCCGAAGCCGGCGGCCCAGTCCTGATACCAATAGGCGTGCCGCTGCTCCACCTTGATGTTACCGATCAGCCAGTTCTTGCTTTCCTCGTGACCGGGGAAAATGCCCGGCCGGGTTTTGGCCAATGCCAGGCCCATGTATTTGGGGAAATTTTCCACCAAGGGGTAGAAGTGCAGCAGCGCGTCACGGAACCGCTCCGGTGCCAAAGTCCCCTCGCCCATTTCCACGAACAACGGATGCTCAACCACCTGGTCCTTGTAGGGCACCAGCGCCTGCCAAAAACGTTGCGCCCAGGGTTCGTGTCCGGTGAGTTGCAGAGCTTCCTTATAACGCGCGACGGACATGCTTTCCCCTTTTGTCGGATCCGTTCCCGTGATCATCGAGGCATAAAGCCTACTGCGCTCTTGGTGGTTGTGCCAGTGACGAGACATGAATTGAAAAGATCGCTACAAGGCCGCTGTAGGAGCTTGCCCTGCAAGCGAATTGTGCTGTGCCCCAAGAATTCGCTTGCAGGGCAAGCTCCTACAGCGGCTTCGTGGTGCTTTCCCTTGGGTGCCCGATAAGAGTCAACGGCACGCCTTCAACAACCGCCGTCGTTGCCGGCGCAAAGTTCGCAACGCGCCGATGGAAGGCGCCGTGTCCTGTTGATAGGCCAGCCGTTCGAAGGCCTCCCGCCAGGTCCGTGCCGGCGTTTCCGCCGCCGGCCAGCGGCGCGCGATCCGCTCGCACAGTTGGGTGGCGGACAGGCGCTCCGCCCCCCGTACTCCGCGTTTGCTCAGCCCCCGGGCCAGCCGCCGGTATTCACGGGTCAGCGGCGTGGCGGAACGGGGACCGCGCCCCCGGAACATGATCAGCGCCGTGGCCAGCACCAGCAGCGCCGCCAGGGTCAGCAGCAGCATGGCGAGCCGCCAGGGCGTCACCGCGCCTAGCCAACGGGACAGCCATTGGTTCTGGCGCTCCAGGTCATAGCCCAGCACCCAGCTCTGCCAGCGGAATTCGAGCAGGTCCGCCCATTGCCGCAATTGAAACAGCACCGGCAAACGTCCGATCCCATCGCCGGGAAGCCGGGCCTCGCCGGCCTGGCTGAGGGAGCCACGCAAGCCCAGTTCCACCCGCTCCGGCGCCACCGCCGCGGTGGGGTCCACTTCCACCCAGCCGCGTCCGGGCAGCCACACCTCGGCCCAGGCGTGGGCATCGTACTGACGGATCAACAGGTGCCGGCCCATGGGGTTGGCTTCGCCGCCCTGGTAGCCCCCCACCACCCGGGCTGGAATACCGGCGGCGCGCATCAGCACCACGAAGCTGCTGGCGTAATGCTCGCAAAACCCCCGGCGGGTATTGAACAGAAAGCCGTCCACCACATCCGGGCCGACGGCGGGCGGGCTGAGGGTGTAATGAAACGGCTCATTGCCAAACCAGTCCAGGGCGGCGCTCACCAGGGCGCTATCGTCCTGATATTGCCGGCGCCATTGGCTGGCCAGTTCGCGGGCGCGCGGGAACCCCTGTTCCGGCAAACTCAGCATCAACGCGCGCTGATCCGGCGCCAGCGGTTCGCTCAGTGGCACCCCGGTGTAACTGCGTACCCGATAGCGGAAATTACCGCTGACCGGTTCGGTGGCGACTAGGTGCCGGTCTCGGGCCAGCACCAGACCATCGAACTCCGGCACCGGGGTATTGAGCGCGTACAGCCAGCGCCGCTGGCTCGGCGCCATGATCACCTGGTAGTCCCAGTAAGGGCGGTCCGCGGCTCGCCGCAGCAGGTCCCGGTACCACAACGGCGGCGTCCCCCGGCCGCTGTAGAAGGTCAGTTCGTCACCCCAGTCGTCCGGGCGCGCCTGGCTCCAGGTGCGGCCATCGAACCAGCTGTAGGTCAGGCCACGCCAATAGCGTTGCCGATAAGGCGGCACCTCGCCATCGAACTGCACGCGAAAGGCGATCGCGCTGGACTCGGCCAGATTGCTGACCTGTCCGGGCGCCATCGTGTCGCTCATGCCGGTACGCGCCTGGCCCTGATCGGTATGCACGTTCCACAATGGCGGCAACCGCGGCACCAGTACGAACAACACCACCGCCAACGGCACCGCCTGCAGTAACAACACCGCCGCCTTGCCCAGATGCTGGCGCGAACGCGCCTGGGAATCGTTGTAGTGGATCCCCACCAGACTGGCGGTGAGCAGCAGCAGACACAGACAGACATAGAGAAAAACGAAGAACCCCTGCTGGAACAGCAGGATGGTGGCGCAGACGAAATAGCCGATGATGATCAGCACATAGGCGTCGCGGCGCCCCACCAGCTCCAGATACTTCAAGGCGAACAGGCTGGTGATCAGAGCGGTGCCCGCTTCCGGCCCGATCAGACGGCCGAAGCTCAGATAAATGCCGCCGACGGTGCCGAGCAACAGCAACACCCGTATCCATCGGCCCGGCAGCGGCGCCCGCTGACGATCCATCAGCGCCCGCCACAGCAGGATCGCCAGCAACAACAACACCTGCCAGAACGGTCCGCGCAGCAATTGCGGCAGGGAAATGGCGAGAATGGCGGCGGTCAGCCAGGGCCGGGCGTGACTGGGTACCTGATACAGGCGGGCCATCAGCGCTGCCCTCCCTCGTTGCCGTGCAGCGCCAGCAGATCCAGAGCCCGCAAGCGGTGTTCATCACCGCTGCCCGGCGCCAGTTCCATGGCGGGCAAGCGCAAACCAAAGGGTTGCCCGGCCTCGCTCAGCAGCAACACCCAATGGCACAGCAACGCCAGGCGTTGTTCCTCAGGCAGGCCTTCCAGACGGTCGTAGCCAAGCCAGAGCCGTTCTCCTTCCTCGGCGTCGAACAGTTTGGTGTTCATACCACGACCGCGCGCATAACCTTTCCAGTCCACCTGGCGAAGGGAATCCCCCAGCACGTAAGCACGCAGCCCCTGGAACGCTTCACTGCCGTGGCGGCCGATGCCGCCGGAACCGCCGCTGCCATCCCAGGGCGAAGGGGCATCTTCCCGGGGCCTGGGCCAGGCCAGACAATGGTGCTCCAGCGCCACCAGTGACCAGGCCCGCAACAGGCCCAACGGATAGCGGCTTTCCACCCGCAATCGCTGGGGCCGAACCGGGCCGCGCCGCGGCAGCGCCAGATTCAGCCACACGGTTTTTTCTTCTCCGGTTTCCAGACTGACTTCCTGGGCATCCTGCCCCGGCCAGCTCAACCACACACTGCGATGGGGCTGCCCCAGGGATACCAGCACCACCGCCAGAGCGCCGTGCCCGCCGACAAAGCCATTGCGGGCGGCACCGGCGCGCAGGGTCAGACCGGAAAGATTGCGAAAAGTATGCAGGATGCCCATCACGAACAACGACACCATCAGGAAACACAGTGCCAGAATCAGATTGTTCTCGTAATTGACACCACCGAGAAACAACAGCAGCGCCACTACCAAGTACAGCACGCCATAGCCGCTGGGCAGAATGAAGATACGACGCTGGTTCAGCTGCACCTGATGGTCGCGGGGCAGACGTCGGGCCAACCAGTTTTGCCAGGCGCGTTTTACCATGGCCGCCCTCCTTCGCTCGCGCCGGTCAGCGCACCACCGGCACGGTCTGCAACAGGGACTGGGTCATCGCCGCCACGTTGCCGCCTTCGCGGGGCTGCAGCCGGTGTTCCGCCACCGCCGCCCAGACCGACTGCACATCTTCCGGCAGCACATAGTCACGACCGTGCAGCAACGCCCAGGCACGAGCGGCGCGCAGCAGCCCCAGACCGGCACGGGGCGAAAGGCCGGCGACGAAACGGCTGTCGGCACGGGTGGCGTCCAGCAAACGCTGTACGTAGTCGATCAGTTCCCGGGTGGCACGCAGTTGATCGACGAAGCGGCAGAGTTTCCGCAGCCCCGAAGGCTCAATCGCCGCTTCCAGTTGCCGTACCCGATCACGCTGGTCACCGCCGGCAAGCAGATCCCGCTCCACTTCCGGCGACGGATAGCCGAGCGAAATGCGCATCAAAAAACGGTCCAGTTGGGATTCCGGCAAGACGAAGGTGCCGGCCTGGGTCACCGGGTTTTGCGTGGCCACCACGAAGAAGGGTTCAGGCAGCGGCCGGGTCAGGCCATCCAGCGACACTTGCTGCTCTTCCATGGCTTCCAGCAACGCCCCCTGGGTTTTGGGCGTGGCGCGGTTGATCTCGTCGGCCAGCAGCAGTTGCGTGAATACCGGCCCCTCCCGGAGTGTGAATTCACGGCTGTCCGGATCGAATACGGAGACCCCGAGAATGTCCGCCGGCAGCATGTCGCTGGTGAACTGAACCCGCCGGTAATCGAGCCGGAATACCCGCGCCAGAGCCTGAGCCAGGGTGGTCTTGCCCATGCCGGGCAGGTCTTCGATCAGCAGATGGCCGCCGGCGAGCATGCAGGCCAGGGCCAGTTTGATTTGTTCCGGTTTCCCCAATACCACCCGGCCCACCTGGGCCAGGGCTTTTTCCAGTGCCTGCATGGGTACGGCCTTGTCGTCGTTTTTTAAAACGGCGCTCCCCCCAATTCAGGAGCCCAAAAGAGGCTGGCTACACCCGATGTCGGATCTCTTCCCTCAAAACCCCAGCGTTTTCAGCCCCAGGGACAGATCCGCTTTCAGGTCCGCCAAGTCTTCCAAGCCTACCGCAATACGGATCAGATTTTCCGTGATGCCGGCCCGTTGTTTGTCTTCTTCCGCCACCCGCCCATGGGTGGTGCTGCCCGGATGGGTGATGGTGGATTTGGTATCGCCCAGATTGGCGGTGATCGAGATCAACCGGGTGCCATCGATGAAACGCCAGGCGGCCTGACGGTCCCGGTTACCGTCGCTGTCTTCCACTTCGATCGCCAGTACCGCGCCGAATCCGCTTTGCTGGCGCGCCGCCAGTTCATGCTGCGGGTGGGATTTGAGTCCGGCGTAATGCACGCGCACGATGCCCGGCTGTTGTTCCAGCCATTCAGCCAGCACCAGGGTGTTGCGGGAATGCGCTTCCATACGAATGCCGAGGGTCTCCAACCCCTTGAGAAATACCCAGGCATTGAACGGGCTCATGCTCGGACCGGCGGAGCGGACGAAACCATGCACTTCATCCACCAGTTTGGCCGGGCCCACCACGGCGCCGCCCAGGCAACGCCCCTGCCCGTCCAGGTACTTGGTGGCGCTGTGGATCACCAGATCCGCGCCGAGCGCCAGCGGCTTCTGCAAGGCGGGCGTACAGAAGCAGTTGTCGACGATAAGAATGGCGCCGTTGTCATGGGCCAGTTTCGCCAAGGCCGGAATGTCGCCGACTTCGGAGAGCGGATTGGACGGTGTCTCCAGGAACAGCACTTTGGTTTCCGGCCGGATCGCGGCGCGCCATTGCTCCAGGTCCGCCAGGTCCACCATGGTGGTCTCGACCTGGAATTTTTTCAGGTAGCGGTCGAACACCACATTGGTGGTGCCGAACACACTGCGGGAGCTGACGATATGATCGCCGGGGGTCAGCAGCGCGAAAAAGGTACTGCTGATGGCGGCCATGCCGGAAGCCAGGGCCACGCCCTTTTCCGCCCCTTCCATGGCGGCCAGGCGCTGTTCGAACGCCGCCACCGTGGGATTGGTGAAACGGGAATAGACGTTGCCCGGTTCCTCGCCGGAGAACCGCGCCGCCGCCTGGGCGGCGCTGTCATAGACGAAGCTGGAAGTCAGGAACAACGGCTCGGAGTGCGACATCTGATCGGTACGCAACTGCGCCCAGCGAATCGCCAGCGTATCGGTATGCAGTTCGTTCGGATCAGAAAAATCACTCATGATGTTCTCGGTTCACCTCAATTGGAGTTGTGCAGGTCGATGACTTCGTTTTCCGCCAGGGCCCGGGCCTGTTCGCGAGCGGATTTGGCCAGGTCATTGCGGCGTTGCTCCAGATTCTGGAGATAGTCCTGGTCGATGTTACCGGCTAAATAGACGCCATTGAACACGGAACAATCGAATTCCTTGATCCGCGAATTACCTTCCTTGCAGGCGGACACCAGGTCTTCCAGATCCTGATAGATCAGGCGATCGGCGCCGATGATCCGGCAAACCTCGTCGACACTGCGGTCGTGGGCGATCAGCTCATCGGCGGCGGGCATGTCGATGCCGTACACGTTCGGGTACTGCACCGCCGGCGCGGCGGAGGCAAAGTAGACCTTGCGGGCACCGGCTTCGCGCGCCATCTGGATAATCTCGTGGCAGGTGGTGCCGCGCACGATGGAATCGTCCACCAGCAGCACGTTCTTGCCGGAAAATTCCAGTTCGATGGCGTTCAGTTTCTGGCGCACGGATTTCCGCCGCATCTGCTGGCCCGGCATGATGAAGGTGCGGCCGATGTAGCGGTTCTTGATGAAGCCTTCCCGGTATTTCACGTTGAGCCGGTTGGCCATTTGCAAGGCGGAAGTACGGCTGGTATCGGGAATCGGGATGACCACGTCGATGTCATGATCCGGCCATTCCCGCTCGACTTTCTCCGCCAGCTTTTCGCCCATGCGCAGGCGCGCCTTGTACACGGAAATGTCGTCCATGATGGAATCCGGGCGGGCCAGATAAACGTGCTCGAAAATACACGGGCTCAGTTGCGGGTTGTCGGCGCACTGGCGGGTATGCATCTGGCCATCGGCGGTGATGTAAATCGCTTCACCGGGCTCCAGATCCCGTTCCAGATGGAAGCCCAGGGAGGACAGCGCCACCGACTCGGAAGACACCATGTATTCCGGCCCCTGCTCGGTATCCTTCTTGCCGAAGCACACCGGGCGGATACCGTGCGGGTCGCGGAACGCGAGAATGCCGTAGCCGGTGATCATGGCGACCACCGCGTAGGCGCCCTCCACCCGGCGATGCACCGCCGCCACCGCGTCGAAGATATCGTCCGGCTCCGGCTGCAGCTTGCCGCGCAGTTGCAGCTCGTGGGCGAACACGTTGAGCAGCACTTCGGAATCCGAGGTGGTGTTGATGTGGCGCAGGTCGGCACGGAAGATGTGTTCGGCCAGCGCCTCGGAGTTGGTCAGGTTACCGTTATGCGCCAGCGTGATGCCATAAGGCGAGTTCACATAAAACGGCTGCGCCTCGGCGGAACTGGAGCTGCCGGCGGTGGGGTAACGCACATGGCCGATGCCCATGTTGCCGACCAGCCGGCGCATATGGCGGTTGCGGAACACGTCCCGCACCATGCCGTTATCCTTGCGCAGAAACAGCCGGTCGCCGTCACAGGTAACGATGCCCGCGGCATCCTGTCCACGGTGTTGCAGGACCGTCAAGGCGTCGTAGATCGCCTGGTTCACATGGGAGTGGCCCACGATGCCAACAATGCCGCACATTTGCTTATCCTCGAGCTAGCTGGAGCTTGCGCTGATGTTGATGAGATAAGTGAGCAGATCCCCGGCCACCTGGCGGGTCCAGTTCTCCAGCATGACGAAATGCGGTACCAGTACCGACGCCTGCCACCAGGGATCCTCGATGAAAAGCTGGCGGCCCAGTGCGACCAGCACCACCACCAGCAGGACGCCGCGAATGGCGCCGAATACCATGCCCAGTAGCCGGTCGGTCCCGCTCAGGCCGGTGACCCGGACCAACTCGCCGAGCAAATGATTGATCAGCGCGCCGATCACCAGTGTCAGGACGAACAGCACACCAAACGCCACCGCCAGACGCAGACTGGGGGTCTCGATCTGATCCACCAGTAGCGCATCCAGCGCCGGACTGAACAACCGCGCCACCACGAAGGCGGCCACCCACGTCAGCAGAGAAAAGGCTTCCCGGGTGAAACCGCGGCGGAGGCTGATCAGGGCCGACACAGCGATGATGAACAGGATGATGCCGTCTGCCAGGTTCAGAGTCATGAGATGGGGCGTGGGCGGAACAGGCGGCAAAGTTTACCAGAGCGTCCCGCGCTTGCCCATGGATGAACTCGAATGAACGTCATCGTCGGAGCCTATGTGTGTAAGGGCATATCGGTACAGCTTTGGTATAAAATCCGCAAGGCCGTTTCACCCTCCCTCAAGGGAGAGGGGACCGAATAGAGGCTTGTCTTGTCTCCCCTCTCCCTTGAGGGGAGAGGGGCCGGGGGAGAGGGTGAAGCAGTATCAAGGCACGAAGGTGCGCACCAGGCCGTCGAGGGCGAAGCGCTTGTCATCGCGCAGGCGCTGTTTCATCGCCTCGGCGTCCTTACGCTGGATTTCCGGCCCCACGAACACCCGCTGCCAGCGGTTGCCGTCCTGTTCCTGGGCGCGGAAATAGGCGTTGTAGCCGGCCTCGCGCAGCCGTTCCACCAGGGCCTCGGCATTGGCCTGATCACTGAAACTGGCGACTTGCACGGTGAAGCCCGATTTTGGCAGGGTGCCGTTCCGTGCCGGAGCGGGCTCGGGTTCCGGCTCGGGATCCGGTTCGGACTGGGGTTCGGGCTGATCGTCCGGGGCCGGTGCCGCCTCGTCCTTGCCGTCCTGCTCTTCAGGCAAGGGCTTTTGCAGTTCCGCCTGGCCGGCATCGGCCACGGCCTGCTGGTCCGCTTCGATCTCCCGCTCCAGGCTTTCCTGCTCCTGTTCGTCGATGACCGGCTCCACCTCGGTGGTTTCCAGCGCCGGCGCTTCCGGCAAGGTCATATCCAGCGCCACCCGGACCTGATCCGGGGAGCGCAGAACCAAGGGAGCGAGAATCGCCGCCAGCAGAAGCAGCAGCAACAGGCCAATCAAGCGATGACGGGTGCGGGACTGCACGAACGAAAGCTCCTTGCGAATAAAAGGTCCAACAACGGATGGATCCTGGACTCAGGCCGGCCACCCCCGAAGCGATTCGGCCTGGCGCTGGCGGCATTCTAGCGCGCCGGCGGCGGAACCGCTTCGATCACCGTCAGGGCTTCGGCCACGGTGTAGAAGGATCCCACGATCACCACCTGATCGCCAGTATCGCTGTCGTTCACCGCCGCCACCAGGGCTTCGGCGACGCTGTCGCAAAGATGGACCGCTGCTGCCTGCGGGGCCGTCTCCGGTATCGCCGCCGCCAGTCGTTCCACGGTGGCGGCGCGGGGCAGATCCGGCCGGCACAAATACCATTCCAGCGGCTCGGCGGCGAACAGCGCCACCACCTGCTCCACCGGTTTGTCCGCCATCATGCCCAGCACCAGCCGGCGGCGGCCGGCACAGGCCAGCAACCGCCGCCGCAGCCGGGTCAGCGCTTCCAGGTTATGACCGACATCAAGGATGCAATCGATGCCGTTGAAACGGCGCCGGTCGCAACGACCGGTAAGCCCGGTATCCACCACCTGGGCGGGAATATGCCGGGCCGGCGCCAAACCCGCGGCGGCAAGGGCCTGGATCGCGGTGGCCAGATTGTCATCGCCCAGACGCGCCGGCTCTGGTATCCGGTAGCGGCGTTGCTCATCGCCAGCCCGCACGGCCACTTCGCCGTCGCCCAGCGTGAACTCCCGCCCTGCCCTTAGCGGCAAGGCCGCCAGCGCCGCCAGTTCCGAGTCCAGATTAGAAGGCGACGCCGCTTCACCATAGACCAGCGGCCGGCCGGCCCGGCCGATGCCGATTTTTTCCCGCAGAATCGCTTCGCGGCTGTCGCCGAGCCAGTCCAGATGATCCAGCCCCACCGAGGTGACCACCGCCACATCGGCGTCGATCAGGTTGACCGCGTCCAACCGTCCGCCCAGGCCGACTTCAAGGATGCACAGGTCGGCGTCACTGCGCTGGAACAGCCACAGCCCGGCCAGAGTGGTGAACTCGAAATAGGTCAGCGCGGTATCGCCGCGCCCCTGCTCCACCGCCGCGAAAGCCTGGCAAAGCGCCTGGTCCGAGGCGGGGCCATCGGGCAGCCGGATGCGTTCGTTGAAACGCAGCAAATGGGGAGAGGTATAAACACAGCAGCGCAGCCCGGCGGCCTCCGCCATGGCGGTAAGCAGGCGCACCACCGAGCCCTTGCCGTTGGTGCCGGCCACGGTGATCACCGGCATCGGCAGGGTGCGCACGCCCAGATCTCCGGCGACGCGGCGCAAACGCTCCAGCCCCAGCTCGATTTCGCTGGGGTGGAGCCGCTCGATACGTTCGAGCCAGTGTTGAAGGTCGCTCATTGCGTGGACAGCGGCGCCCGGGTCATGTTGGCGAGAAGACGGTGCAGAGTGTCGCGCATTTGCAGACGCGGCACGATCATGTCGATGGCGCCGTGCTCCAGCAGGAACTCGCTGCGCTGGAAGCCTTCCGGCAGCTTTTGCCGCACGGTCTGCTCGATCACCCGCGGACCGGCGAAGCCGATCAGGGCGTTGGGTTCGGCCACGTTGATGTCACCCAGCATGGCCAGGGAGGCGGACACGCCGCCATAGACCGGATCGGTGAGCACCGAGATGAACGGCAACCCGGCTTCACGCAAACGCTCCAGGGCGGCGGAGGTCTTGGCCATCTGCATCAGCGAGAACAAACCTTCCTGCATGCGCGCGCCACCACTGGCGGCGAAGCAAACCAACGGCAACCGCTGTTCCAGGCACACTTCCACCGCGCGCACGAAGCGCTCACCCACCACCGAGCCCATGGAGCCGCCCATGAATTTGAATTCAAAGGCACAGGCCACCAGCGGCAGGCCATGCAGTTTGCCTTTGAGCACCACCAGCGCGTCTTTCTCGCCGGTGTCCTTCTGCGCGCCGGTGAGGCGGTCCTTGTACTTCTTCGAGTCCCTGAACTTGAGCCGGTCCTCCGGCGCCAGTTCCACACCGATCTCGGAGGTGACGCCTTCATCCAGGAACAGCTTCAGGCGTTTGCGGGCCCCGATGCGCATATGGTGTTCGCACTTGGGGCACACATCCAGGTTGCGCTCCAGCTCCGGCCGGTACAAAGCGCTGTCACAGCGTGGGCACTTGCGCCACAGACCTTCGGGTACGCTGTTGCGACGGTTTTCCTGCGGCCGGCGAACCGCGGGCAAAATCTTTTCCAGCCAGTTGTTGCTCATTACCTAGACCCTTGTATTTGACCCGCTTTATGGGACCCGCTTATCTCCAAGCGAGTACGGCACCGGCTTATTCGTCCATGGCGGAGCGCATGTCGGCAAGCACGGCCGCCACCGCCGGTGCGATGGCTTCGGGGCGTTGCGCGTTGGCGGCGATCTGGTTGACCAGCGCGCTGCCCACCACCACGCCATCGGCGACCCGGCTGACAGCCCGGGCCGATGCCGCGTCTTTGATACCAAAGCCTACCCCAATGGGCAATTGGGCAAGGTTGCGAATTGTTTCAACCCGCGACGCCACTTCCTCCACATTGAGGGTGGCGGCGCCGGTGACGCCCTTCAGGGAGACATAGTAAAGATAACCGCTGGCCGCCTCGCCGATGCGACGGATGCGCTCATCGGTGGTGGTCGGCGCCACCAGGAAGATCAGATCGACACCGCGCTGGCGAAATTGCGGCGCGATGTCCTCGCATTCCTCCGGCGGCAGGTCCACCAGCAGCACCCCGTCCACGCCGGCGCTGACGCAGGCATCGGCGAAGGTCTGGTAACCCATGGCTTCCACCGGGTTCAGATAGCCCATCAGTACCACCGGAGTGCGATCGTCCTGGCGGCGGAAATCGGCGACCATGGCGAGCACGTCGCGCAGGCTGGTGCCGGCCTCCAGTGCCCGCTCACAGGCTTTCTGGATCACCGGGCCGTCGGCCATGGGGTCGGAGAACGGCACCCCCAGCTCGATGATGTCGGCTCCCGCCTCCACCATCGCGTGCATCACCGGCACGGTCACGGCCTGGTTGGGATCACCGGCGGTGATATAGGGAATCAGCGCCTTGCGGCCGCTCGTGTTCAGTTGTTCGAAACAGGCTTGAATACGGCTCATGGCATTCCCCCTCAAAACTCGATGCCGTCGATGTCGGCCACGGTCAGGATATCCTTGTCACCCCGTCCGGACAGATTGACGATGAGATTCTGGTCCGCGCTCATGGTGGGCGCCAGCTTGCGCGCATAGGCCAGCGCGTGGGCGGATTCCAGCGCCGGCATGATGCCCTCCACCCGGGTCAGCTCGCGGAACGCGGCCAGCGCTTCCTGGTCGTCGGCGGCCACGTAATTGACCCGGCCGATGTCCTTGAGCCAGGAATGCTCGGGGCCGACCCCCGGATAATCCAGACCGGCGGACACCGAGTGGGTCTCGATGATCTGGCCGTTCTCGTCTTCCATCAAATAGGTGCGGTTGCCGTGCAGCACACCGGGGCGCCCGGCGGTAAGCGGCGCCGCGTGGCGGCCGGTGTCGACGCCATCACCGGCGGCTTCCACGCCGTACATGGCCACGCCCTCGTCCTCCAGGAACGGGTGGAACAGGCCAATGGCGTTGGAGCCGCCGCCGACACAGGCGACCAGCGCGTCCGGCAGCTTGCCGGCCTGTTTCAAACTCTGCTCACGGGCCTCGCGGCCGATCACCGACTGGAAGTCCCGCACCAGCATCGGGTACGGGTGCGGCCCGGCCACGGTGCCGATGATGTAGAAGGTGTCGTCCACGTTGGTGACCCAGTCGCGCATGGCTTCGTTCATGGCGTCCTTGAGGGTGCGTGAGCCGGAGGTCACCGGAATCACGTCGGCGCCGAGCAGTTTCATGCGGTAGACGTTGAGCCGCTGCCGGCGAATGTCTTCCTCGCCCATGAACACGTGACACTCCAGCCCCAGCCGGGCGGCCACGGTGGCGGAAGCAACCCCGTGCTGACCGGCACCGGTTTCCGCGATCACCCGCTTCTTGCCCATGTGTTTGGCCAGCAAGGCCTGGCCGATGGTGTTGTTCACCTTGTGCGCGCCGGTGTGATTGAGATCCTCACGCTTGAGCCAGACGCGGGCGCCGCCGAGCTGTTCGCTCCAGCGTTCCGCCAGATACAACGGCGAAGGACGCCCCACGTAGTGGGCCAGGTCGTAATCGAAATCGGCCTGGAATTGGGGGTCATCCTTGAGACGCCGGTACATGGTTTCCAGTTCGTCCAAAGCGGCCATCAGGGTTTCGGAGACGAACCGTCCGCCGAATTGCCCGAAGTGGCCCCGCTGGTCGGGGAATGCCTTGTAATCAGGACGTTCAGTCACCTCATGCTCCTCGTCTGGGATAGCGTACTGTCAGGATTGTCGCGCCGGGCTCGAAGGGCCCGATCCAAGGGCTAGGCCTTGGCCGCGCGCAAAAAGGCCCGCACCGCGTGGCGGTCCTTGATACCGCCGAGGGTGGCGCCGGTCACGGCCCGCACCTCCACGCCGCCGCTCACGTCCACCCCCCAGGGGCGTACCTGGCGCACGGCCTCGGCCACGTTGGCCGGTGTCAAACCACCGGCCAGGATTAACGGCAACGCCGATTCCCGAGGCAGCAGGCCCCAGTCGAAGCGTTCGCCGGTACCGCCGGGGGTGCCCGGCACATAGCTGTCCACCAATAACCCGCGGGCGCCGGCGGCGGCGTACTCGCGTGCCACCCCGGCCGGGTCGGCGCCGTCACGCATGCGCAGGGCCTTGATCCAGGGACGCTGGAAAGCGGCGCCGTATTCCGGCGTCTCGTCACCGTGGAACTGCAGCATGTCCAGGGGCAGCTCACGCAGGTACTCGCGCACCAGCCCGGCGTCGGCGTTGACGAACAGGCCCACCGTGGTCACGAACGGCGGCAGCGCGGCGAGAATGCGCGCGGCACGTCGCGGATCCACGTAACGGGGACTGGATGGATAAAACACCAGGCCGATGGCATCGGCGCCAGCGCGGGCGGCCTGTACCGCGTCTTCCGGACGGGTAATTCCGCAGATTTTAACCCGAGGTGTGCTCATCGAAATCCTATCAGGAAACGCGGGCCGAAGGACAGCGCCACAGGCGACGCCACCTGCCCCGCGGGGACCGTCCATGTTAGCAAAGCGGCGCGGGTCTGGCACGCGAACATGCCATTCAACACTTCCGAACTACGAAGCCGCTGTAGGAGTTAGCCTTGCTGGCGAATCGGCCCTTCCGCGTGGGATATTCGCTTGCAGGCAAGCTCCTACAGCGGCTTCGTAGGCAGACCTGGCACGCCAGCGCCAGCGTACCTTCCCTGGCCTACTCCAACCAGAGCGGCCCCAACGGCTCCTTCGGCAATTCAAACTCGTCCGGATAACCGATATCCACCAGATACAGTCCGTAGGGCGGCGCGGTGACACCGCCTTCGCGGCGATCACGGGCGGCCAACACCTCGGCGGCCCATTCCACCGGTTGGTGACCGGCGCCAATGGCCATCAGCACGCCAGCGATGTTGCGCACCATATGCATCAGGAAGGCATTGGCCTCCACTTCCAGGATGATCATCCGGCCGCGCTGCTGAATGTCCAGCCGGTGCAGCGTCTTGATCGGCGACTTGGCCTGGCAATGCACACAACGGTAGGAGGTGAAGTCATGGGTCCCCAGCAGCGCCCGGGCGGCATCGGCCATCCGCTGCACATCCAGCGGCCGGTGGTTCCAGGTGACCTGACGGCGGAACAGCGCCGGCGGCGCGCCGGCATTGTAAATCACGTAGCGATAGCAGCGCCGGAAGGCACTGAAACGGGCGTGAAAGTCGTCGCTCACCGGCACCGCCCAGCGAATCGCCACGTCGTCGGGCAAAAAGCGGTTGCCGCCCATGACCCAGGCCTTCATGTCGCGATTGGCGTTTGAATCGAAATGGCACACCTGGCCGGTAGCATGCACACCGGTATCGGTGCGGCCGGCACAGATCAGCGTCACCGGATGATCCGCCACCCGCGACAGGGCCTGCTCCAGGTGCCACTGCACCGTGCGTACGCCGTCCGCCTGGGTCTGCCACCCATGGAAACGGCTGCCATCGTATTCCACCGCCAACGCGATCCGGGTCATGATGGGCCTGTTTTTTCACGCCAAAAGGAAGGGGCGATACCTTACGGCATCGCCCCCTTTTTTTACAGAACGGCGTTTTCGCTTACACGTAATACGCCTTACTCGACGCGCTCCAGCAACTGGCGGGCATCGTCCCGCTGGCTGTCACTGCCTTCGCTGATCACCTCGTTAAGGATATCCCGGGCGCCTTCCATGTCCCCCATCTCGATGTAGGCGCGGGCCAGATCCAGCTTGGTGGCGTTCTCATCGGTTTCCGCCAGGAAGTCGAAATCATCGTCCTCGTCGGCGGCCACCGGCGCGGCCGGTTCCTGAACTTCGCTGGCCGGCGGTTCAGCAGGCGCCGGAGCCTCGAAGGCCTGGTCCCCGAACGCCTCCGTGCCGGCCTCGGCGGCCGCCGGCTCGGTCAGTTCGATCGCCTCCTCCGGAGTTTCATCGGCACCGGCATCGTCCAGATCCAGGCCATCCAGGGAGAATTCGAAGGTGTCATCCCCCTGATCCTCAATGCCCACTTCGCCCTGGTCGTCGCTCTCCAGTTCGGAGGCCGGCGCAGGGACCGACTCGGCAGCGGGCTCGGCCTTGTCGCCGTCCCATTCCAGTTCCAGGTCGTCCAGTTGGAACTCCAGCGAGTCCGATCCTGAAGGCGTCGTCCCGGCCACCGGTTCCTCCCGAACGGCGTCCACCGGCGTCGAGTCCAGCTCCAGGCCCTCGATGTCATCGCTGTCGTCGGTGTCATCCGCGCCGGAAGAAAAATCCAGATCATCCAGATCCAGGCCATCCGAACTCACCGGGGTATCGTCCCGGACCGTCAGCGTGGAATGGGTCAACGGCTCCTCGTCCAGGGCCAAGGCCTCTTCCGGGTCGTCGTCGATCAGCACCGGTTCGTCGTCATCGGCCTCGCTCGGCGGCGCCTTGTCATCGTCCAGACTGAACTCGAAGTCATCCAGATTGAGCGGGTCCTCTTCCCCTGCCCCGTGCTGATCGTGCTCCGACGGGGCCGGCGCGCTGAAATCACCGGCCAGATCCAGTTCCAGATCGTCCAGGGATAACGGGGCGGACTCGTCCGTGCCGGCCTGCCCGCCACCGCCCAGCCGTTCGATGGCTCGGTCCAGTTCCACCGCGGTGCCGGCGTACAGCGCCGCCTGCTGCCGGAACGCCGCCTGATCCCCCATCTCGTTGAGCACTTCCAGCAGCCGCACTTTCAAATCGTTACGGCCCGGCGCCTGATTGATTTCATTACGGAGGAAATCCGCCGCCTGCGGGTAGCGGCCATAGGCCACATAGACTTCCACCTCTTCCAGCGGATCCTGACTGGCGGCCGCGGCGGTACGGGATTCATCCTCTTCATCGACGTCGCCGGCGCCGGTCCGCGCCACCATCGGGTCCTGCCCGGACGGCCCTTGGTCTTCGTTGTCGCCGTCATCCGTCAGCGGCATCAATGGCGGCAAAGCGTCCTCCTCCGGGTCACCCTTGCCGCCCTGGCGGCGGCGCAATGCCAGCAGCAGAAGCAGCAACAGCGCCGCCACGGCGGCCCCCAGATACAGCAGATTGCGCATCACCCAGTCCAGCCAGCCGGAGGACGCCGGGGCGGCGGGCTCGGTTGCCGGCGGCAGCGGACGCACGGAAGCGGCACTGTCAGCGCCGCTTGCCGGTTGGGACAGAGGTTTCGGCGCGGCCTCGGCGGCGCCGTCGGGCCTCTCCATAGTAGAAGAGTCCATAGTAGAAGAGTCCATGGCGGCGGAGTCGGCCGGCGGCGAGGTGGCCGCCGCCGGGTCCTCTGTTTCCGCTGACGCCGGCTCTCCCGGGGCCCGTTGCTCAGGGGTTATCTCCGCGGGGGTTATCCGCGCAGGCGCGAGCAATGCCTCATCCACATTGCCATCGCCCTCGCCTTCCCGAAGCTGCCGCAAGGCCTCCTGAAGCGCCGCGATCTTCTCGTTTTGCAGACGCAGCATTTCGCCACTGGTGCCCAGTTGCTCGTCAAGCTCATCGATGCGGCTGCGCAGCTCATTGTTTTCCCGGCTCAGCCGGTCCAGATTCTCGTCACGGATAGCCAGTTCGTTCTGCAGCGCGGCGGTGGCCGCCTCGCCATCATCGCCAGTGCCATCACCGTCACGGGCGGCGGCGGTGGCATCCGGCGCCACCAGCGTGACCCGGCCACCATCGTCTTCCTGCTCCACTGGCGCGGCATCGCTTTGCTCGGTGGCATCCAGTTGCGCCGCCGCCAGCGTTTCCTCCGCATTGGTGCTAGCCGCCCGCCGCTGGCGCCATTCGCTGGTCTGATCGGCTACCCGCCGCATGGCTTCGCTGCTGGCGATCGCCGCCGCCTGACGTTCGCTGGGCAGCCGCAGCACCGCGCCTTCCCGCACCAGATTGATGTTGCCGTCGATGAAGGCTTCCGGGTTCATCTCCTGAATCGCCATCATCATCTGCTGGACGGAGACCCCGCCGCCGGGGCGGTGATCAGCGGCGATGCGCCACAGGGTATCGGACGAGCGCACCCGGTAGCGGTCATTGCTTTCGTTCAGAGTGCCACGCCCCGGTGTCGCGCCGCTGGCGGTGCCGCCCTGGTCCGAGTCCGCTTCCGCTTGCTCCGGTTCCGGCTTCGGTTCCGCGGATTCGGCCACCGGCTCGGCGGCGGTTTCCGTCTCGTCTCCTGGTTCTCCTTCCGTCTCCTGGTCACTGACGGCGGGCGCCAGGGCTTCGGGCTCCGGCGCGGGCGGTGCCGGTTCCGTCTTCGGCTCCGCTTGCGGCAGAACCGGCACCGGCGCCGGTTGAACCTGGGCGGCACTGACCGCCTCACCACCGGCATCGTAGCTGGGCGGATCCAGCAATACGGTGTATTCGCGCACCAGACGGCCGGTGGGCCAGAGGATTTCCACCAGGAAGTTGAGATAGGGCTCACGCACCGGCTGGCGGGAACGGATGTGCAGCACCCCGTCGCCCTCGCCGGTGAAGGTCACCTCGAAAGTCAAATCATTGAGGAAATAGCCGCGCTCCACCCCGGCGGTGTCGAATTCCGCTTGCGGGGCCAGATTGACCACGATTTCCTCTGTCGACAGCCGTCCGGTTTCATGCAGGACGACGTCCATCTCCAGCGGCTGGTTCAGATAGGAGTTAAGCTCGTATTCCCCCACCCCCAGAGCAGCCGCAAGCCCCGGCGTCATCGCCGCCAGCGCGACAAACCCTATGCCAAATTTTCGGAGCATGTGGTTGAACCCCAGTTACTTATTCTGTATTCCCCGCCCTCTGAGCCGGCAGGCACGCTGCGGATTTCTTTCCGCGAGTCTCGGAATAAGGTCTGGAACAATCCAGAGAAAACAAACCTTATTCTGAGACGCTCTGGTCAGAAAGTCCGCATTCGATTGTGCCCGACGACGGGGTATAAACCTAGAAACTGCGTCACATATTGCTAGTAAGTGCGCATTTTTCATGGTTTTTTCGGAAAAATGCGCGCCCAACCGTGAATTGAAACGCCCCCATCCCGAGCCGTCAGGGCGGCCCGAGAGCTACGACTTTATTCTGGTGGGATGGGGGTTGTCGAGGGGGTAAGCACTTCCTTTGCCCGCGAATTGCCTCTGGCCCGCATACACGTCGCTACAAGGCCTTTGTAGGAGCCAGCCCTGCTGGCGAATCTTTTGCCGGGCCCTCATTCGCCAGCAGGGCTGGCTCCTACAGGGGCTGAGTGGTCTGGTCCGTGGGAAGCCGCCTTGGCAGCGAATGGTGTGCATGCGGGCTCACGCTCCGGCGAGCAGTTGCTCCACCAGCAGGACGGCATTGCGGGCGGCGCCGGCCTTGATGTTATCGGCCACGGTCCAGAAGCTCAGTTCGCCCTGCCCGTCCACGTCTTCCCGGGCGCGGGCCAGCCGCACCAGCGGCTCTTCCTTCACCTGCCGCACCGGGGAGGCACCATCGCCCTCACCGCCGTCATCCTGGGCCAGACCCGGCGCCTCGTCCCAGCAGGCCTGTGCCTGAGCCAAGCCGATGGGCAAGCTGCCACGCACCACCACCACCTGAGAAAGGCCGTGGAACACCGGCACCTGCACACAGCTGACATCCACGGCCAGGTCCGGGCGTCCGAGCACCCGCCGGGCTTCCAGCATCAGTTTCAATTCCTCGCTGGTATAGCCGTTGTCCTGCGGACGCCCGACGGTAGGCAGCAGATTGAAGGCGTATTGCGGTTCCGCGCCTTCGCTGGCCTCCATGCCATTGAGCAAACGCGCGCTCTGGCGGGCCAGACGCTCCACGCCATTGCGCCCCGAGGAGGAGGCGGCTTGCAACTGGGTCACCGTGACCCGCTGCAATTCGGAGATCGCCATCAGCGGCTTCAACGCCAACATCAGTTGCACGGTGGCGGCGTCGGCGGCGGCGGCCAGGTTACGCTCGCGGGCGGCGGGAATCTGTTCGTCGTTGACCCCGGCCACCAGCAACGGCACGTCCGGCTCGTAGCGAAACGCCGGCGACAGGTCCAGGACCATGGCTCCGGCATCCACCGCGCGCGGCGCCCATTCCTGGGACACCGCGGCGCCGGCGGCGAACACCACCAGCGCCACGCGGGAGAAGTCGAAGCCATCCAGCCGCTGCACCGTCAGCGAACGGCCGCCCACCCGCAACGACTTGCCTTCGCTCTCTTCGGAGGCCAGCAGGAACAGCTCTCCGTAAGGCACCTTGTGCTGCGCCAGTTGCTCCAGCAGGGCATCGCCCACCAGGCCGGTGGCACCAACCACCGCCAATCCGGGTTCCATCGACATTGCATTTTCCTCCAGGACGACTGCCGTCCCATGGTTGGGAACAGCGCTTACACGCAACACGCCGGCACGCCAACACGCCAAACCCGGCTCATGAGGGTCGTGCAACGCCCCCCGGGTTTTAGCGTGCCAGCGTGCCGGCGTGCAAGCGTGCCAGCGATATTTATCTTTCCAGCAGAATCCGCAGCATGCGGCGCAGCGGCTCGGCGGCGCCCCACAGCAACTGATCACCGACGGTGAAGGCGTTGAGGTATTCGCCGCCCATGTTCAGCTTGCGCAGGCGCCCCACCGGAACGGTCAAGGTGCCGGTTACCGCCGTCGGCGTCAGATCACGCAGCGTCGCCTCTTTCTCGTTGGGCACCACTTTCACCCAATCGTTGGCTTCGCTGAGCAGCGCATGGACTTCGTCCAGCGGCACATCCCTGGTCAGTTTGACGGTCAGCGCCTGGGCGTGGCAGCGCATGGCACCGATGCGCACACAGGTGCCGTCCAGCGGGATCGGTTGGTCGCCGCGCCCGAGGATCTTGTTGGTCTCGGCCTGGGCTTTCCATTCTTCCTTGCTCTGGCCGTTTTCCATTTCCTTGTCGATCCACGGCAGCAACGAGCCGGCCAGCGGCGCGCCGAAATGCTGTTGCGGCAGATCGCTGGAACGCATGGTGTCCGCCACCTGACGATCAATGTCGAGAATGGCACTGGCCGGGTCCGCCAGTTTGTCCGCCACGGCACCGTGGATGGTGCCCATCTGCGCGATCAGCTCGCGCATGTTCTGGGCGCCGGCGCCGGAGGCCGCCTGGTAGGTCTGGGCGCTGGCCCACTCCACCAGACCGGCGTTGAACAAACCGCCCAGGGCCATCAGCATCAGGCTCACGGTGCAGTTGCCGCCGACGTAATCCTTGACGCCGTTGTCCAGCGCCTGGTCGATCACCTTGCGGTTCACCGGGTCCAGCACGATGACGCTGTTGTCCTGCATGCGCAGCGCGGAGGCGGCGTCGATCCAGTAACCCTGCCAGCCGGCTTCGCGCAGTTTGGGATACACCTCATTGGTGTAGTCGCCGCCCTGGCAGGTGACGATGACGTCCAGTTTTTTCAGCTCATCGACGCTTTTGGCGTCGCCCAGCGCCGGAATTTCCTTGCCCACATCCGGGCCGGCCTGGCCCACCTGGGAGGTGGAGAAGAACACCGGTTCGATGTCCTGGAAATCGTTTTCCTCACGCATGCGGTCCATCAATACGGAACCGACCATGCCACGCCAGCCGATAAAACCGACTTTCTTCATTGAGACTTGTCTCCCGAAGGGGTTGCCCCTTCTTAATCTATGGGTTCAGGCGCCGATCAACCGCGAGCCAGTGCTTCGGCCACGGCGGCGCCCATTTCCTCGGTGCTCACTTTGCGCGTGCCCTCGGTGTAAATATCCGCGGTACGCAGCCCCTGGTCGAGAACCTGCTCCACCGCGGCCTGGATCGCATCCGCCACGTCGCCGCGCTCCAGACTGTAGCGCATCAGCATGGCCAGCGACATGATGGTGGCCAGCGGGTTGGCGATGCCCTGGCCGGCGATATCCGGCGCCGAGCCGTGGCAGGGTTCGTACAGGCCCTTGCGGTTTTCGTCCAGGGACGCGGAGGGCAGCATGCCGATGGAGCCGGTGAGCATGGCGGCTTCATCGGAGAGGATGTCACCGAACAGGTTGCCGGTGACGATCACGTCGAACTGTTTCGGCGCGCGCACCAGTTGCATGGCGGCGTTGTCCACGTACATATGGGAAAGTTCGATATTCGGGTAGTCCTTGGCGGCGTCGGTGACCACCTCTTTCCACAGCTCGGTGACTTCCAGCACATTGGCCTTGTCCACCGAGCAGACCTTGTTGTTGCGCTGGCCGGCCAGTTCGAACGCCACCTTGGCGATACGGCGCATTTCCGATTCGGAATAAACGTCGGTGTTGAAGCCGACCCGCTCGCCGTTCTCCTCACGGATACCGCGCGGCTGGCCGAAATAGATGCCGCCGGTCAGTTCACGGACGATGAGAATATCCAGGCCCGACACCACTTCCGGTTTCAGCGAGGAGGCGTCCGCCAGTTGCGGGAACAGAATCGCCGGGCGCAGATTGGCGAACAGGCCCAGCGAGGAGCGCAGCCGCAGCAGGCCACGCTCGGGGCGCTTGTCCCGTTCGATGGTGTCCCACTTGGGACCGCCGATGGAACCGAACAGAATGGCGTCGGCGGCGCGTGCCTTGTCCAGCGTGGACTGCGGCAGCGGATCGCCGTGCAAATCGTAGGCGGCGCCGCCCACCGGCGCCTCGTCCAGGCTGATGTCGAGGCCGAAACGCTGCTCGGCGGCACGCAGTACGCGCACCGCTTCCTGGACGATTTCCGGGCCGATGCCGTCACCCGGCAGAATCAGAATGTGGCTCATGGTTCGCTTCCGTGGTGTTGTCCTGATCAGTGGTTCGCGTGCTCGGCGAACACCCAGGGCTCGCGGGCCCGGCGGCGTTCCTCGTAGGCACGAATGGTGTCCGCTTCCTGCAGGGTCAGGCCGATCTCGTCGAGGCCGTTGAGCAGGCAGTGTTTGCGGAACTCATCGATGTCGAAATCGTAGGCCTTGCCGTCCGGCGTGCGCACCTGCTGGGCTTCCAGGTCCACGGTCAGACGCAGTCCGGGATTGGCCGCCTCGGCCTGAAACAGTTCTTCCATCTGCGCCTCGGAGAGCACGATGGGCAACAGGCCGTTCTTGAAACAGTTGTTGTAGAAGATATCGGCGAAGCTCGGCGCGATCACCGCGCGAAAACCGAAATCCATCAACGCCCAGGGCGCGTGCTCACGGCTGGAGCCGCAACCGAAGTTGCGGCGGGCCAGCAGCACCGTGGCACCCTGATAAACCGGCTGATTCAAGACGAAATCCGGGTTCTTCGGCCGCGCGTCATTGTCCTGGCCCGGGTAGCCCTCGTCCAGATAACGCCACTCATCGAACAGGTTCGGCCCGAAGCCGGTGCGCTTGATCGATTTGAGAAACTGCTTCGGAATGATCTGGTCGGTGTCCACGTTGGCGCGATCCAACGGCGCCACCAACCCTTCATGCTTGACGAATTTTTCCATGATCGCTTACCCCAATTCCCGCACGTCGACGAAATGACCGGCCACCGCGGCGGCGGCGGCCATGGCCGGGCTCACCAGATGGGTGCGGCCGCCGTTGCCCTGCCGGCCCTCGAAGTTCCGGTTGGAGGTGGAGGCGCAGTGCTCACCGGGTTGCAGACGGTCCGGATTCATCGCCAGACACATGGAGCAACCGGGCTCGCGCCACTCGAAGCCGGCTTCGATGAAGACCTTGTCGAGGCCTTCCTGTTCCGCCTGCTTCTTCACCAGACCGGAGCCCGGCACCACCAGTACCTGCTTCACCGAATCCGCTTTCTTGCGTCCCCTGGCCACATCGGCGGCGGCGCGCAAATCCTCGATCCGCGAGTTGGTACAGGAGCCGATGAACACCCGGTCCACGGGAATGTCACCGACCTTGATGCCCGGCTTGAGGCCCATGTACTCGTAGGCGCGCAACATACCGGAGCGTTTCACTTCGTCGTTTTCCGCCTGCGGATCCGGCAGGCTGGCATCCACCGCCACCACCATTTCCGGGCTGGTGCCCCAGGAGACCTGCGGGCGAATGTCGGCGGCGTCGATCTCCACCACGGTATCGAATTCGGCGTCGTCATCGGACACCAGGGTGCGCCAGTAGGCTTCCGCCTGTGCCCATTGTTCACCGGTCGGCGCCATCGGACGGCCCTTGACGTAATCGACGGTGGTGTCGTCCACCGCCACCATGCCGGCACGGGCGCCGGCCTCGATGGCCATGTTGCAGACCGTCATGCGGCCTTCCAGGCTCAGCGAGCGGATGGCGCTGCCGGCGAATTCGATGGCGTGGCCGTTGCCGCCGGCGGTGCCGATCACGCCGATGATGTGCAGCACCACGTCCTTGGCGGTGACACCGGGGCCGAGGTCGCCCTCCACCTTCACCTGCATGTTCTTCATCTTCTTGGCCACCAGCGTCTGGGTGGCAAGCACATGCTCCACCTCACTGGTGCCGATACCGTGAGCCAGACAAGCCAGAGCGCCGTTGGTGGAGGTGTGGGAATCGCCGCACACCACGGTCATGCCCGGCACCACCGCGCCCTGCTCCGGCGCCATCACGTGCACGATGCCCTGACGCACGTCACCGATACCGAACTCGGTGATGCCGAATTCGCGGGTGTTGTCCTGCAGCGTCTGCACCTGAATCCGCGAGGTCTCATCGGTGATGTCGGCGGCGCTTTTGAACGGCGTGGTCGGCACATTGTGGTCGATGGTCGCCACCGCCGCGCCGGTCCGCCAGGGCTGCCGCCCGGCCAGACGCAGCCCTTCAAAGGCCTGCGGCGAGGTCACTTCGTGGATGATGTGACGATCGATGTAGATCAACGCCGATCCGTCTTCCCGCTGGGCGACGAGATGGGCGTCCCACAACTTGTCGTAGAGGGTCTTGCCTGCCATTGATGCTTCTCCTGGAGCCTTGGGGGGCTATTAATAGGCACACCCTACGCGGGGGCATAAGATAAATCCAATTCATCTTTTTTATGGTTTGGATTCCTGGAGGTTATTTGAGAGTATTGCAGAGACCCGGAAAGCAAAGGGCTTCCGGCCAGGCAAGGGAAGCGCTGGCACGCTGACACGCAACACGCTGGCACGCTAACCCCCTAATTTTTTGCGTGTTGCGTGTCAGCGTGTTGCGTGCAAGCGAGACTTTATGGACACCCAATCCCTGCAAGCTTTCATGGCCGTGGCTGAGAGCGGTTCCTTTTCCGGCGCGGCGGAGCGGCTGTTCCTGACCCAGCCGGCGGTGAGCAAGCGCATCGCGGTGCTGGAGCAACAGTTGGGCGCGCGGCTGTTCGACCGGGTCGGGCGGCGCATCCGCCTCACCGAAGCCGGCGAGGCGCTGTTACCCCGGGCACGGAAAGTGCTTCAGGAACTGGAGGACATGGGCCGCGCCATCAACAACTTAACCGGCGAGGTCAGCGGTACCCTGCGCATCGGCACCAGTCACCATATCGGTCTGCACCGCCTGCCGCCGGTGCTGCGGCGCTTCTCCCGGGAGTACCCGCAAGTACGTTTGGACATTCATTTCATTGATTCCGAGGAAGCCTGGGAGTCGGTGCTGCACGGGGATCTGGAGATGGGGGTGGTGACCCTGCCGCCGCAGCCGGATACCCGCCTGCACAGCCAGGTGATCTGGGACGACCCGCTGGTGTTCATGTGCGCGCCGGAACACCCGCTGGCCCGGCAAGCGGATCTCACCCTGGAAACCCTGACCCGCTTCAGTGCCATCCTGCCCTCGCCAGTCACTTTCACCCGCCGCATCGTTGAAAGATTATTTCAGGAACACGGCCTGGCGCTGAACATCTCCATGTCCACCAACTATCTGGAGACCATCCATATGATGGTGTCCATCGGCCTGGGCTGGAGCGTGCTGCCGGCCACCATGCTGGACCAGAGCGTGATCGAGCTGGCGGTGGACACGCCGCTGCCGCTACGGCGACTGGGGGTGGTGACGCACCCCGGGCGGAGTCGGTCTAATGCGGCACGGGCCTTCCTGGAGACGGTGAAGATAGTTGACAGTTGATAGTGGACAGTTGACAGCGAAAAAACAAAACAGGGGCCAGCCCATAATAAGGAGGCCGCACCCTTGGATTGGGAGCGGCCTTCCGGGAAGAGAAAACAGTAGTCTGCGGATGTGCAAAGTGAGTTTGCGATATCGCAATGTCTTTGACTTTCGCTGGACTGGCCCCATTTAAGTAGACACCGATTATAAAGTAGCCGCATAGTCGTTGGGGGTGAGCCCTCCCAACGTCATGTGGCGCCGTACTTTGGGGTAGAAGTGGTCCGTATAGTACTGGATTTCATCGGCCATTTCGTCCCGGCCGATCAACCCTAGACGCTTCGTCCACTCCTTCTTCAACAAGGCGAAGAAGCTCTCCGCACAGGCGTTATCCCAGCAGTTGCCCGGGCGCGACATGCTGATCGTGACATCCCGGTCATTGAGCCAGCCCATCACCGCCTCGTTGCGGTATTGGACGCCCTGATCCGAGTGGAACAGCAGGTCTTTTCCTCGAGGCTGACGGCACGCCCAGGCCTGCTCCAGAGCACGCAGCACCAGGCCCGAGTCGTTGACCCGCCCCAGCGCTCGACCCACCACCTGACGGGTGCACAGGTCCAAGATCACCGCCACATACAGCCAACCCTCCTGACACGGCAGTTGGGTAATATCCGACACCCACACCTGGTTGGGGTGAGCTACATTGAACTGACGGTTCAGCAGGTTCGGTAGCACTGGCAACCCGCTGCTGGGGCGCCGATGCCCCGGTTTCGTCGCCACGCTAGAACGGTATCCGCAGGCCCGTAGCAGCCGTTGAACCTGATTCTTGCCGCAGGCAAAGCCTGCCGCCTGCGCATCCAACCACAGCTTGCGGTAACCCGGCACCCCATCCTGTTGTTTCGCCTGCTCCAGCAGGAACGTCTGCAAGGTCCGCCACCGTTGGCGCCGGGCGCTGGGCCGGCAGGGGGCGTGGCACCACCGGTAATACCCCGCCCGAGATACGTCGAGTACTTCGCACAACACCGTCACTGGCCAGCGGTCACGGTGCCCGTCAATGAAGGCAAACCTCATTTCTGGAGCTTGGCGAAGTACTCGTCCGCCTTTTTTAGGATGTCCCTCTCCATCTCCGCCCGTTTCAGCTGTTTCTTCAGGCGGGCATTTTCCCGCTCCAGCTCCTCAAGGCTCTTGGTCGGGCCCGCATTACGGACCGGTTTCTTGGAGGATGACTTACCCACAATCCACTCCTGCCGCCAGCGGCTCAGTAAGGTCGGATGAACCCCTAGTTTGGCAGCGATCTGTCTTTGTGTCTGTGGGCTGGACAGCGAGGCCTCAACGGCCTCGCGTTTGAACGCGTCACTAAACCGACGCTTGCTGCGAAATTGCATACACCTTCCTCGTTAATGAAGGTGTCTACTTTTTTGGGGCCGGTTCACGCTGTCAACTGTCCACTGTCAACTATCAACTGCCCTTGTCGCCGGGCACCGGCGACAAGGGCGCCACCACGTCCGCGTTCTGCGCCCGGTGGCGCAGGTAGTGGTCCATCAGCACCAGCGCCATCATGGCTTCGGCGATGGGGGTGGCGCGCACGCCGACGCAGGGGTCGTGGCGGCCCTTGGTGACCACTTCGGTGGGCTGGCCGTCCAGGGTCAGGCTGCGGCCCGGGATCAGAATGCTGGAGGTGGGCTTGAGGGCGATGCTGGCGCGCAGGCGCTGGCCGGAGCTGATGCCGCCGAGGACACCGCCGGCATGGTTGCTGACGAAGCCTTGCGGGGTCATCTCGTCGCGGTGCTGTTCGCCGCGCTGGTTGACCACTCCGAAGCCATCGCCCACTTCCACCGCTTTCACCGCGTTGATCGACATCAGAGCCTTGGCCAGATCCGCGTCGAGGCGGTCGAACACCGGCTCACCCCAGCCCGGCGGCACACCGTCGGCGAACACCGTGACCCGGGCGCCGATGGAAGAACCGTCCTTGCGCAGGGCGTTGATCAGCGCTTCCAGTTCAGGGACTTTGTCGGCGTCCGGAAAGAAGAACGGGTTGTCGTTGACCGTGCTCCAGTCAAACTGTTCGGCACGGATATCGCCGATCTGCTCGACGCCGCCGTAAATCCGCACCCCGATCCGCTCAGCCAGAAACTTGCGGGCGATGGCGCCGGCGGCCACGCGCATGGCGGTTTCCCGGGCGGAGGAGCGCCCGCCGCCGCGGTAATCACGGAAGCCATACTTCTGGGTGTAGGTGTAGTCGGCGTGACCGGGACGGAAGGTGTTGGCGATCTCGCTGTAATCCTTGGATTTCTGATCGGTGTTCTCGATCAGCAAGCCGATCGGCGTGCCGGTGGTCTTGCCTTCGAACACGCCGGAGAGGATGCGCACCTGATCCGGTTCGCGCCGCTGGGTGGTGTAACGGCTGGTGCCGGGTTTGCGCCGATCCAGCTCGCCCTGCAGGTCCGCCTCGCTCAACGCCAGCCCCGGCGGGCAGCCGTCGACGATGGCCCCGAGCGCCGGGCCGTGACTCTCACCGAAGGTGGTCACCCGAAACCGTTCACCAAAACTGTTCCCAGACATTCGTGCTCCTCGATCAGGGGACGCCGGTCAGCCGGCGAAATACTCACGATGGTCGATCAATTGTTGCCGTGTCAGCAGAAAAACGCCATGGCCGCCGCGCTCGAACTCCAGCCACAGGAACGGCACCTCCGGCCAGGTCGCCATCACGTGTTGGTCGCTGTTGCCCACTTCCACGATCAACACACCGTCGTCATTCAGATAATCGGCGGCCCGGGCCAGAATGCGGCGGGTGAAATCCAGGCCATCGGCGCCGGAGCCCAGTGCCAGTTCCGGCTCGTGGTGGAATTCCTCGGGCATGCCGGCGAGATCGGCGGCGTCCACGTAAGGCGGGTTGGACACGATCAGATCATAACCTCCCCGCAAGCCGTCAAAGCCATCCGCAAGCACCGCCCGCACCCGGTCCCCGAGACCATAGTGGTCGATGTTGGCCTGGCACACCGCCAGTGCGTCGGCGGAAATATCGCTGGCGTCCACCTCGGCGTCTTCCAGGGCCAAGGCCGTGGCGATGGCGATGCAACCGCCCCCGGTGCACAAATCCAGTGCACGCACTGGCTGCTCCGGATCCAACCAGGGCTGGAAACCGGCTTCGATCAGTTCGGCGATGGGCGAACGGGGGATCAGCACCCGCTCGTCCACCTGGAACGGCAGACCGCAGAACCAGGCCTGGCCGGTCAGATACGGCGTCGGCACCCGCTCGTTGACACGGCGCGCCAGCAGGGCCACGAAGGCTTCCACTTCATGGGGCAGCAAACGGGCATCGAGCATGCGGGGGTCGCTGTCGTGGGGCAAGGCCAGCACATGCAGCAGCAGCGCCAGCGCCTCGTCACCGTGGTCGTCGGTGCCGTGGCCCAGAAACACCCCGCCGCGGCGCAGGCAGCTCTCGCCCCAACGCAGACAATCCCGGGGCGTGCGCAGGGTGGCCAGGGCCTGTTGTTGCTGAATCTCGTCGATCACCTGAGGACCTCCACGAATGGGCGCGCAAGATTAGCATAGAACGGCGCGGGATGGAGGATCGCGGTCCTCTGGCCGCCCACATAGCACTTTCACCGGATTGATTTCCCAAGCCCACCTGCGCCACTCTCATAAGGTTGCCCAAAATAAGCAGGATGCGATAACCCCATGCCCTCCCTCACCGTCCGTCAGGACGGCCCCTTGACCCTGGTCGAACTGCCCGATGGCATTGATGTGGATCCGGCGGTGCAGTGGCGTATCTACCGTCAGCGACTGGCGCTGTTTCATATGCATGGCGAACGGCGTCAGCACGTCATCTACCGCGGCAATATCGGCAGCCTCGACATGCGTGCCGCGCGCTTCGCCTGCGGCAACGATTTCGCGCGGATCACCGCGCACAAGGTCATCGTGCTGGAAAGCGCGCTCAACCGAACCTTCGCGCACATGATGCTGACACTCAATAAGCCGGCGTTTACCGTCAGCACGGCGTTATCGCTGGAGCAGGCGAGAACCCGGCTACTCAGTGAACTTCCTCCCGACGCAGGGAATAGCCCCCTTGCCGCCAGTGTCAAAGGCAGGTAGTAAAGAAAAAATCGCCGCTGCCCATAATAATCACGCCCTCCTTTTTTCGCGGACACTGAATGAGGAAGCCATGCGCATCTGGTTATTCAAAACCGAACCCGACGCCTTCAGCCTGAACGACTTACAAGCCGCCCCGGACGGCACCTCCGGCTGGGATGGCGTGCGCAACTATCAGGCTCGCAACCGGTTGCGCGATGAAGTGAGCAACGGTGACCGCGTTCTGATTTACCATTCCAGTTGCAAGGTACCCGCCATCGTCGGCGAGGCGGAAGTGGTGTCCGACGCCTATCCGGATCCCTCTCAATTCATTACCGGCGGCGCCGGCGAGGATCCGCGTAGCCACCCGGACAACCCGCGCTGGTATCAGGTGGATGTGCGCTACCGGCGCCACTTTCCCGAACCGCTCTCCCTGGCGACCATCCGCGATCACGCGGAGTTTGCCGACATGGAACTGGTGACCCGCCCACGACTGTCGATCCAGCAGATAACGGATCGGCAGTACCGGCAGATTCTGACCCTGTGCGGAGCCGATGAGCCGCGATCCGCCACCGGCGCGGCCTGACCGGGCAAGAGGCGGTTTCACTCGCCACCGTTTCCTCCGGTATGCTTAAGTAAGAAAAACAACGCAGTGGGGCACTTTATGAAACTGCATCACCAGATTTTTCTCGCCATGATTTTGGGCGGGCTGGCGGGCTGGGTGACCAGTGAAGATACCCGGATATTGGGCATCGCCGTTATCGAAGCCTATGACCTGATCGGCACGTTGTTCATCAATGCCTTGAAAATGCTGGTGGTGCCCTTGATCACCACCGCCATCATCAGTGGTCTGATCAACGTTGGCCAGGGCAAGAACCTGGGCCGACTGGGCGCCAAGACCGTGCTGTTCTATATGAGCACCAGCCTGATCGCCATTCTGATCGGTTTGTTGCTGGTGAATCTCATCACCCCGGGCATCATCGACGGCGAACCGGCCCGGGACCTGCTGGGCTTCGCCGCCAACACCCAGGACGTGCTACAGAAAATCGAAGGCCGGGGCGCCGGCGAGTTCACTCAGATTCTGCTGCAAATGTTACCGCCCAATCTGGTGCAGGCCGCCGCCGATGGCCAGATGCTGGGGCTGATCGTGTTCTCGCTGCTGTTCGGCTTTTTCCTGCGGACGCTGGCCGGCGCGCCGGGCGACACCCTGCGCAACATGGTCGAGGGGTTCTACGAGGTGATGGTCAGCATCACCATGCTAATCATCCGTTTCGCCCCGTTGGGCGTGTTCGGCCTGATCGCCGCCACCGTCACCCGCACCGGGCTGGACGCCCTGGAACCGCTGCTGTGGTTCTTCTTCACGGTACTCGCCGCCCTGTTCCTGCATGCCTTCGTGGTGATGCCACTGCTGATCCGGGTGTTGGCGCAACGCTCCCCCTGGCGCCATTTCCAGGCCATGTCACCGGCACTGATGACCGCGTTCTCCTCGGCCAGCTCCGCCGCCACCTTGCCGTTGACCATGGATTGCGTGCAAAAGCGGTCCGGTGTTTCCAAGCGCACCGCCAGTTTCGTGCTGCCGCTGGGCGCCACCGTGAACATGGACGGCACCGCGCTGTACGAATGCGCCGCCGCCATTTTTATCGCCCAGGCCTATGGTCTGGATTTGTCCTTCGGCATGCAGTTCGCCATTGTGTTCACCGCCCTGATCACTTCCATCGGCGTCGCCAGCATCCCCGCCGCCAGCCTGGTGGCGATCACCGTGATCCTCGGCATCATCGGCCTGCCGGCGGAAGCGATTGGTTTGATTCTGGTCACCGACCGTATTCTCGACATGTGCCGTACCGCGGTGAATGTGTGGGGCGACAGCGTCGGCGCCGTCCTGCTGGCCCGCAGTGAAGGCGAGGAAAACGTGCTACAAACCCCGATGCGCCAACTGGATGGCCAACGCCATGCGGTGTAGACCCGGCCCGCGGCGCGAGCACCGGCCATGAGTCAGAGTAGCCCCGTGATGCTGATCACCGGTGCCGCCCACGGTCTGGGCGCCGCCCTGGCCCGGGCGGCCGTTGATGATTACCGGCTGGCGCTGCTGGATCGTGATGAACTGGCCGGGCAAACCCTGGCCAACACCTTGCGCGGCCGTACCGGCGAGGTGTTGTTTCTGCATGCCGACGTCAGTGACGAACGCGCGGTGCGCCAGGCGATGGAACGGATACAGCGGCGCTGGGAGCGGCTGGACGTGGTGATCAACAACGCCGGCGTCGCCGACACCGGTCCGTTCGAGGCGCTCGGTAACCACGGCTGGGAAACGCTGTGGCGGACCAATGTAATGGGAACGGTGTACGTGTGCCGGGCGGCGCTGGCGCAGATGAAACGGCAGAACAGCGGCCATTTGATCAACATCGCGGCGCTGGCGGGTATCACCGGGCCGCCTGGATTGAGCAGCTACGCCGCCTGCAGCGGCGCCCTGGTGCGCCTCAGCGAGGCGCTGGCGGCGGAGCTGGCTGGCACCGACATCGCCGTCAGCGTGGCCTGCCCCGACCTGTTCGCCAGCACGCTGCATCAGCGCCTCACCGGCGCCGACCCGCTCAGCCGGGCACGCTTGGAACGGGCCATGCGCCGCGCCGCCGACGACGTTGATACGGTGGCACAAGACATTCTCACCGCCGCCGCCAAACGACCGCTGTATATCTTCCCGCAAGCAGAAGCCCGCCGCGCCTGGCGCCGCAAACGACGCAACCCCATGCGTTTTTTCCACAAGTGGAAAAAACGCAGTTAACTTTATAAGCAGTTGACAGTGGACAGCGAAAACAAGCTTCCCACAGCGGCTAAAGATCGGGCTTTTTTGTCTTTTTCGCTGTCAACTGTCCACTATCAACTGTCAACTGTCTTTTCTTTTATGTACCGCAGCGTGGCTCGATAGTCCCCTTCCAAGGCCTGGTCAAAACGCTGGCCGATCAGTTTTTCCAGTTTGCCGCCCACCAGGGGCACCGAGGAGCGCACCGCCACCTGGGTGATCTGGCGGGATTCGCCGCCGCCATCGCTGCCGGGTAACAGGGTCATGGTGCCGCTGACTTTCACCGGCACATTGCCGAGGGCGAAGCGGTATTCCGCACGGTAGCCGCCTTCCGGCGCCGGGTGCCAGCGGAATTCCGTGGTCAGGTCGGCCCGGGTGGGCAGAAAGCGGCGGGCGAAACCGGGAATTTTATCGGCGCGGATGGCAATCGGCTGGACGATGCGAATCAGCGCGCCGTCCCCGGTCTGCTCAAAGGCATCGAAGCGATAATCCTCCACCCTTCCCCAGGCATAACGCTGCTCGAAAAATGCCTTGCTGGTGAGAATCGCGTACAACGTTTCCACATCCACCGGATAGCGGCGCTCCACCGTCATTTCCATGTTGTCTCCCGAACGTTTTTTCGTATTGGCCAAAAAGCCGGTGTGCAAAGAACTCTATGATGGGCCAGAAACGGCGGGGAAGGTACACTGGAATACCAGTTCTGAACAGGATCGGGGGGCAGCATGAGCGACACACGTCCCTATGCCTTGGTGTTGTACGGCGCCACCGGTTTCACCGGCGGGCTCACCGCCCGCTATCTGAGCTGTCATTTGCCCCGGGATGTCCGCTGGGCCATCGCCGGACGGCACCGTGATCGTCTGGAGAAAATCGCCGCCGCCCTGGAGCAGCGCGGTCACCGTCCGGATCTGCTGATTGCCTGCAGTGACGACGACACCAGCCTTAATGCCATGGCCGCCAGGACGCGGGTGCTGGTCAGTACGGTGGGGCCCTATGTCCGTCATGGTGAACCGCTGGTGCGGGCCTGCATCGGCCAGGGTACCCACTATTGTGATCTCACCGGTGAACCGGAGTTCGTCAATCGTCTGCTGCTGGAGCACCATGCCGCCGCCCGCGACGCCGGCTGTGCCATCGTCAACAGTTGCGGCTTCGACTCCATTCCCCACGACGCCGGCGTGCTGTTCACCATCAACCGGCTGATCCAGGCCCACGGCCGCCCGCTGGACCAGCCGGTAACGGTGGAAGGGGCGCTGACCGCCTCGGCGCAGTTTTCCGGTGGCACCTGGCATTCCGCCCTGGAAGCCTTCGCCCGCCCCGGCGCCAATCGCGACAGCCTGCGCCAGGCCAACGAGCAACTGCGCCGGGACTATCCGAGACAGGTCGCCACTCTGCCTTTCCGGGCCCGACATGACACGGATCTGGGCGGCTGGCTGGCACCGCTGCCGACCATCGACCCGATGGTGGTGCTGCGCTCCGCCCGCGCGCTGGAGCGCTATGGCCCGCAATTCCGCTACGGCCATTATCTGGCCAGCGGCAATCCGCTCAAGCTGGGCCTGGGTGCCGCCGCCGTCGGCGCGCTGATCGGCGCGGCGCAAGTGGGCCCGCTGCGGCGCTGGCTGCTGCAACGCCGCCCCGCTGGCGACGGCCCGGACGCGGCCACCCGTGCCCGCTCCTGGTTCCAGGTGCGGCTGCGCGGTCGTTGCGGAGACAGCGAGGTGCTGTGCCAGGTGTCCGGTGGCGATCCCGGCTATGACGAAACCGCCTGCATGCTCGCCGAAACCGCCATGGCGCTGGCTCTGGATCCGGGCCAACCGCGAGATACCGGCGTCATCACCCCGGTGATGGCGCTGCGCGACCAATTGCTGGAGCGCCTGATCAAAGCCGGTATCCGTTTCGAACAGATCCATGAAACAGCCTGACGGCGGGCCTTCCCCCGATTGCGTGGCGCGCCGCCAGCCCGCATAATGATAACCATTATTATTATCATGATTGGGCATGGGGAAGACGATCCGCGATGGCGAGTAGCGGCCAGTGGCACCAGCAAATCGATCGGCTTTATGGCGACCACCAGCGCTGGCTGGTGAGCTGGTTCCGTCGCAAGCTCGGCTGCCATCAGCGTGCCGATGACCTCACCCACGACACTTTCATGCGCCTGCTGGTACGCCGGGAGGCCATCACCGTGCGCGAGCCGCGCGCCTTTCTCACCACCCTGGCCAGCCGGGTGCTGTCCAACCACTGGCGCCGCGAGCAAGTGGAAGCCGCTTACCTGAAGAGTCTGGCGGCGCTGCCCGAGGCGCAGGCGCCCTCGCCGGAGGAGCACGCCCTGCTGCTGGAAGCCTTGCACCAGGTGGACCGGATGCTGGGCGACCTGCCGTTGCCGGTGAAGCGCGCTTTTCTTTACGCCCAGTTGGACGGCCTCACCCATCAGGCCATCGCCGACAAGCTGAACCTGTCGATCAGCACGGTGAAGCGCTATCTGATTCGTGCCTCCGCCCAATGCTACTTCGCTCTGGAAAGTGCATGAGTGAGTCCTGGTCCGCCGACGCCGAGGAAGGGCTGCCCACCCCGCCGGACATTGCCAAGGAGATTGCTCGGCAGGCGGTGGAATGGCTGGTGGAGTGGCAATCCGGTGACATGACCGCCGACCGCCAGGAGGCGTTTCGCCGTTGGCACCACGCCAATCCGGATCACCGCCGCGCCTGGCGGCACATCGAGCAGGTCAACCAGCGCCTGCGCGATCTCGGCGGGCCGCACCGGGCGCCGCTGGCCCGGGCTACCCTGCTCACGCCTCCCCTCTCTTCCCGGTCGCGCACGCGCCGGCGTGTGGTGCAATCGCTGGTCGCCGCCTTGTTTCTCGGTGGCGGCGCCTGGAGCACCCGTGATGCCTGGCCGGTGTGGCGGGCGGACTTGCGCACCGCGGTGGGCGAGCGTGCCACCCACCGGCTCGAGGACGGCACCGAACTGACACTGAATACCGACAGCGCCGTGGATGTGCTGTTCGACGATCACGAACGGCGGCTGCGCTTGATTGCCGGCGAAATCATGGTCACCACCGGCCAGGACCGCCGCCCGCTGGTGGTCGAAACCGGGCAGGGAGAACTGCGCCCTTTGGGCACCCGCTTCACGGTGCGGGTCCTGGAGGATGCCATTCGTCTCAGCGTGCTCGAAGGCGTGGTGGCGATCCATCCCCGCGACCAGGGGTACCAGGCCGCCAGGGTGCCAGCCGGCCAGCAGCGGCGCTTCAACGCCTTTGGCGTGGCGCCGGCGGCTCCGCTGGACGACAACGCCGCGGCCTGGACCCACGGCATGCTGGTGGCCAGCAACCAGCGTCTGGCGGATTTCCTGGCGGAACTGAGCCGCTACCGCAGTGGCTCTCTGAGTTGCGATCCGGCGGTGGCGGACCTGCGCCTGTCCGGCACCTATCCGCTGGCCGACAGCGACCAGGTACTGACCGCCCTGCCCGGCATCCTGCCGGTGGAAGTGCGCTTCCTGACCCGCTATTGGGTACGGATTTTGCCAAAATCGTCTTCCGGGTGAGCTGTTTTCGGAAGCTCACGGGACATAAGAGGTAAACCCACTTATCTCTCCCTTGATCCGGAGTCCCTGATGCCCGTTTCGTTGACCTCCCTTGCTTGCCGGTCCCTTCCCTCCCTGGGACGGTCCCTGCTGGTTATCCTCAGTCTGGGCCTGCCGCTGCTGCCCGTTGCCGCGCAGGCCCAGAGCGCCGCTGCCAATACGGAAGCACGGCAGCGCTACAGCATCCCCGCCGGGCCCCTGGAAGCGGCCCTGAACCGCTTTGGTCAACAGGCGCGGATCCTGCTGTCGTTCTCTCCCGAGTTGGTAAAGGATCTGCGCAGCCCCGGCCTCAAAGGCAGCTATACGGTGGCGGATGGTCTCCAGCACTTGCTGGCGGGCACGGCGTTGCAAGCACGCACCAACGGCCAGGGCGGCTATCGAATCCAACCGGCGACGTCACGTCTGGCGCCGATCGACGTCAGCGCCGATGTCCCGGTCTCCAGCGCCGCCATGCCGGTGCCGGTGTACGCCGGCGGTCAGGTGGCCAGCGGCGGCCGTGTTGGCGTGCTGGGCGACATGGATATGATGGAAGCGCCGTTCAATATCACCGCCTACACCGCCGAACTGGTGGACGATCAGCAGGCGCGCAGCGTCGCCGATATCCTGGTCAACAACAGCGCCGCGGTACGTCTCACCGGCGCCCGGGGCGACCTCAACGACAGCTACACCATTCGCGGCTTTCCGGTGAACAACCATGACGTGGCACTCAATGGCGTCTATGGCCTGCTGCCCTATTGGCGGGTACCGATTGAGTTCGCCGAGCGGGTGGAACTGATCCGCGGCCCCAACGCCCTGCTCAACGGCATGGCCCCCAGCGGCAGCGTCGGCGGCGCCATCAACGTGGTGCCCAAACGGGCGGCGGCGCAGCCGCTGACCCGGCTCAGCGTGGACTACACCTCCGACAGTCAGGTCGGCACTCATGTGGATGTGGGGCGACGGTTCGGTGACGAAAAGCGTTTCGGCGTGCGCTTCAACGGCGTCTATCGTCAGGGTGACACCGCTCTGGAAGACCAGAGCCGGGAATTCCCGTTGATGACTCTGGCGCTGGATTATCAGGGCGAGCGTTTGCGACTGTCCTCCGATCTGCTGTTCCAGAAGGAGAAACTCAACGGTGTGATCCGGCCGATCCAGGTGGCGGAAGGCGTGTCGATGCCGGACGCACCGGACGCCGATCGCCTGTTCGGCATGAAAAACTCCTACTCCGACGCCCAGACCTTATCCATCGCCAACAACGCCGAGTACGACTTCAATGACCATATCACCGGCTTTCTTACCTTCGGTGGTCGCGAAAATGAATGGGACACCGAAGCCGCCAATGTTGTGGTTACCGATGGGGACAGCGGCGCGTCGAACTTCGGCTCCGCGCGCCAACGCGCCGAACGGCGCACCCTGGTGGCCCAGACGGGCCTGCGCGGGCGCTTCGCCACCGGCGCCGTGAACCATCAGTGGTCGGTGAGCGTGAATCGTCTTAAACATCGCGAAGGCGTCGTTTATCAATTTGGCGCACCGGTAAGCGGCAATCTCTACGATCCAGCCAGGGATCTGGAGGTGGACTACTCCTCCCTGGATGGCCACATCCCCACCACTCAGGAATACGTATTCAGCGGTCTGACTCTCACCGATCGCTTGTTGATGCTGGACGACCGCCTGCAATTGACCCTGGGAGCTCGCCGTCAGTGGATCAAGACTGATAACTACGACCAGAACACCGGCGCCAAAACCAGCGACTACAACGAACAACTGTGGACGCCCCTGATTGGCCTGGCGGTGATGCCACTGAACAACCTGACCTTCTATGCCAACGCCATCCAGGGGCTGAGTCCCGGCGATGCCGCGCCGCTCACCGCCAGCAATCCAGGCACCATTCTGGCCCCCTATAAAACCAAACAGTTCGAAGTAGGCGCGAAGTACGACAGCGGCCGGTTTGGTGCCACCCTCGCCGCTTTCCAGATCAAAAAACCCAGCGCCTACGTGAACAGTGACAATGTTTTCAAAGCCGATGGCGAACAGCGTAATCGGGGCGTTGAAGTGAGTCTTTTCGGTGAGCCCGTGAAGGGCCTGCGCGTACTTTCCGGCCTGAGTTATATCCAGCCTCGCCTGACCGATACCCAGGGCGGCGACAATGACGACAACGATGCCCCCGGCGTTTCCCGCAAGCAAGCCAACCTGGGTTTCGACTGGGACCTGTCCGGCCAAATCAGTCTCGGCGCCCGCTGGATTTACACCGGCGAAGCTTATCTGGACGCCGCCAACACCCGCACTATTCCCGACTGGCACCGGGTGGATCTGGGCGCCCGCTATCGTCTCAATCTTTCCGGCACGCCGGTGGTGCTGCGCGCCAATCTGGAAAACGCGCTCGGCGAGGATTACTGGCAAGGGGCGAGTGGCTATGAAGGGGTGAACATCGGCGTGCCGCGCACCTTCACCCTGTCCGTGACCATGGATCTGTAAGGCCACCGGCGGAGATAAGAACCATGACATCCCGAGCTTTTCGCATCTGGTCCTTCGTGCACAAGTGGACCAGCCTGGTCGCCACCGTCTTCATGCTGATGCTGTGCCTGACCGGTCTGCCGCTGATCTTTCATCATGAGATCGAACATCTGACGCTGCCGGAACTGGAAACCCTGCCCGAGGACCACACGGCGGTGCCGGTACAGAGCATCATCGACCGGGCGGACCGCAACCGCCCGGATGAACACGTCCTCTATGCGTTCTTCGACGACGAGGATCCTCTGGTCATCGTAGCCACCGGCGCCTCGCCGATGAGCGCCCCGGAAACCTTCCACTACCAGACCTTCGATCTGCGTAATGGCCGGCAACTGCAGGTGGCCCAGCCCACGGAAGGCTTCATGTATGTAATGAGGCGTCTGCACGTGGACTTGTTCGCCGCGCTGCCGGGCATGCTGTTCCTGGGATTGATGGGACTGCTGGTGATGATCGCCATCGTCAGCGGCGTGGTGCTGTACGCGCCGTTCATGCGCAAACAGCCTTTTGCCACGGTACGTACTCAACGCAGCCGGCGTCTGCGCTGGCTGGATCTGCACAACCTGCTGGGCATCGTCACCGTGGTCTGGCTCGCGGTGGTCACCCTGACTGGAATGATCAATACCCTGGCGGTGCCCATCGAGCGCATGTGGCAGGCCAGCGAGCTGGCGGCGATGAGCGCCTCCCATCGGGACCGGCCGGTGCCGGAACACTACGCCGCCGCGGACCGGGTTACCGGCGAAGTGCGGGCCGCTTTCCCGAACAGCCATCTGCTCACCCTGGCCTTTCCCGGCACGCCGTTCGCCAGCCCGCATCACTACGGCGTCTATCTGGTGGGCAATACCCCGGTGACCAGCCGCGTGCTGACTCCGGTGCTGGCGGACGCCGCCAGCGGCGAGATCACCGCCACCCGCGCCATGCCCTGGTACGCCCAGACCCTGTTTCTGTCACAACCGCTGCACTTCGGTGACTACGGCGGCCTGCCGTTGAAACTGCTGTGGACGGTGCTGGATCTGATCACCATCGTGGTGCTCGTTAGCGGATTGTACTTGTGGCTCGGCAAAAGACGCGGCAACAAACGAGCCACGGAAGAAGAACCGGATTACCTGCTGGAGGACACCGCATGAACACGCAGCAACGAGCCGTGGCAAAACCCACCGGGTTATGGGGCATTTTCCGCATCCCGTTCTGGATCGGTGTGATCAGCGCGGTGGGGCTGGTGTCCGCCCTGCTTGCCGACGGCGTGTGGGATGCCTTGTCCTGGCTGTGCCTGGCGGTGCCGGTCATCATCGCCCTGCGTCCGCGGCGCGTCTGATCCGTCGCGGTCCTTCCCCGTATGAAGCACCGTTGTGGGCCAACTGGCTTATGCGCATCGCTACTAAAGCAGCTTCCCACAGACCGAACTACGAAGCCTCTGTAGGAGCCAGCCCTGCTGGCGAATCTTTTCTTTGTGCCCTATTCGCCAGCAGGGCTGGCTCCCACAGCGGCCTTGTAGCGACTTCTAATTTCATGTTCCCGAGGTCCGGCGCTTGCGAAAAGAACCGCGATCTTTTTTGTGCAAGGCCGGCGAATCACCAACCGATGGCCTTGGGCAGCCAGGTGGCCACCTCGGGTACGAAAAACAGGATCATCACCGCCAGCATCTGCAACAACACAAACGGCAAGGCACCGAGATAGATGTGACGGGTGGTGATCCCCGGCGGTGCCACACCCTTGAGGAAGAACAGCGCCCAGCCAAACGGCGGCGTCAGGAACGACATTTGCAGATTCATCGCCACCAGCGTCGCCAGCCACACCATGTCGGTGCCGTAGCCATGGAACACCGGCAGAAACATGGGCAACGCGATATAGGAAATCTCGATCCACTCGAGAAAGAAGCCGAGCACGAACAACAGCAACATCAGAAACAATACGGCGCCGATTTCGCCCCCGGGCAGCAGCGCGAACAGCTCATGCACCAGGTTATCGCCTCCGAGCCCACGGAAGGCCAGCGCGAAGGGCTGAGCGCACAACAGGATGAAGAACACCATGGCGGTGATGGTCAAGGTGCCGTGCAGCGTTTCGCGTAGCAACGTGGCGTTCATACGGCGGGCGGCGAGCGCGATCAAGGCGCTGCCGAGCGCCCCCATGGAGGCCGCTTCGGTGGGCGCGGCGATACCGGCGATGATCGATCCCAGCACCGCCATCATCAGCAGCAACGGCGGTAAAACGGTACGCAGCAGGTCACGGCCCAGCCCGCCCGATGTCGCCCGTTCCCCGGCGGGAATCGCCGGCACCCAGGATGGCCGCCACCGGCCCAGTATCAGCAGAAACACGACGTACACCAGCGCCAGCACCAAGCCGGGCAGGAACGCCGCGGCGAACAGCGTGCCCACCGATTCACCGACGATCTCGGCAAGCAGAATCAGCACCAGACTGGGAGGAATGATTTGCCCCAGCGTGCCCGACGCGCAGATTGTGCCGGAGGCGATGGACGGGGCGTAACCGCGACGCATCAGCGTCGGCAGGGTCAGCATCGCCACGGTCACCACGGTGGCGCCGACAATACCGGTGGACGCCCCCATCAGCACGCCGACAATGACGATGGCGATGCCCATGCCGCCATTCACCGGCCCCATCAAACGGCCGATGGTTTCCAGCATATCCTCCGCCACCCGCGATTTTTCCAGCATCACGCCCATGAACACGAACAGTGGGATCGCCAGCATGGTGTAGTTGGTGACCACGCCGTAGAGGCGCGCGGGCAACAGTGAAAACAGCATGGGACCGAAGCCGATGAAGCCGACGGTGAATCCCGATACCGCCAGTGAAATGGCCACCGGTACGCCGATCATCATCAGCGTCAGAAAGCCGCCGATCAGTGCCAGTATCAACCACTCATTACCGCTCATGGGCGGGGCTCCCGGCTATCCTCGGGTGCTGCGCGGGAAAACAACCGCGCCCCGGCACGCAGCACGTCGATCAATCCCTGCAACGCCAGTAACGCGAATCCCAATGGAATGAATACTTTGAGCAAATAGCGGTAAGGCAGGCCGCCAGGATCCGGCGATCCCTCACCGGTGTGATAGGACTGCATCACATAGGGTATCGCCAGCGTGGCGATAAGTACGCCGACGGCCAGGGTTAGCAGACTGGCGAGCAAATCGATCCCTTCACGCGTGCGCGGCCCGAAGCGTTCATAGAGAAAATCCACCCGCACATCCGCACGGTGATAGACCGCGTAGGCCATGCCGAGCAACGCGATCGGCGAGACCAGATGCCATTCGGCTTCCTGCATGCCCACCGGGCTCCAGGACAACACATAACGCAGCAGCACATTGGTGGCGACCAGAACCACCAGCATCAGCACGGCGGCACGGGCCACCCAGCCTGCGGCCCGCACCACGGGCTCAAGGCGGTTCACTACAAAACGGTTCAACAACCCATCCATCAGCAAGGCTCTCACAGCATCATGAAGGCTTTTTCGCTCACCGCTGCCCAGGACTCGTGTTTGCCACGGAAATCCATGAAGGCGTCGTGCACCTTGCGTGTGGTCTTATCCGCCTTGGCCAGACTTTCCAGGGTTTCGGCGGTGACCTCCTTCAACTTCGCCACCACGTCCGCCGGCAACGGGCGGGCATCGACGCCTTCATTGGTGACCAGGTCGGTAAGGGCATCGGCGTTGACCGCTTCACACCAGGCGTGGCTCTCCACATTGCATGCCTGCGCGGCGGTCCGTACCACCGCCCGCAGGTCCTCGGGCAGGCTGTCCCAGGCTTTTTTGTTGATGATCAGTTCGGTGACGTTGGTCGGCTCGTGCCAACCGGTGGTGTAATAGTATTTGGCCGCCTTGTGCAGCCCGAGACGCCGGTCCTGATAAGGACCAACAAATTCGGCGGCGTCGATCACGCCCCGTTCCAGCGCCGGAAAGATTTCCCCGCCGGGCAACAGGCGCACGGTCACGCCAAGCTCGGCGTAGACCCGGCCCGCCAACCCCGGGATACGCATCTTGAGCCCATCCAGATCACCGACATTTTCAATCGGCTTGCGGAACCAGCCCGTCATTTGAGTACCGGTGTTGCCCATGGGCATGGCCACCAGCCCGTGCTCGGCGTAGATCTGGTTCCATAATTCGAGGCCGCCACCGTGGTAAATCCAGGCGTTCATGCCCTGTGTGTTCATACCAAAAGGGACCGTGGTGAAGTACTGCGCGGCGGGAATTCTGCCGGCCCAGAAATAGGCATTGGCCGCGTTCATCTCCACCAACCCCTTGGACACCGCGTCAAACCCTTCCATGGCGGGAATCAATTCGCCAGCGGCGAAATGCTGGATCTTCAGACGCCCGCCGGAAAGGATTTCCACTTTCTTGCAAAAGTCAGTGGGGCTGCCCGGCCCCTGCACATAGAACGGCGCGCCCGGCGGGTAGGCGTTGGTCATCTTCCAGTTGAAGGTGGTTTGCGACTCCGCCCGAACGATGGCGGGGGCGCCCAGTATCGCACCGGACGCGGCGGCCCCGGCGGTGGCGAGGAACTTGCGGCGATTCAGGGTCATGGTGGTCTGCTCCTGTTTCCGTGATCAGCGCCCGAAGGCATTTGTAATGCCGACCTCAGCAAGGCTCATGCCAAACCATAGCTAACCGTAACGCTATGATTTTTATCTTTTTTCTTTTACGGCGAGCCATTCTCCATGAGCACCGGCATCGCCCAGTACGGAGCCGGACAACCGCACAAACGAATGACAAATGGCGTATCACCACGGGCCGGGAAGCCATTTGTCATCTGGCGGCAAACATTGGTGTCCGATCGTCAGTCCGGGGGCCGCCATCGCTGACAGATGTATGGCGCGCACCGCTTGAGTACCCGCGCACCCGCACAGTGCGAAGCCGACGCTACAGACGCGGGCCGCCACGCCGGTGCTTGACGCGGGACATCAGCATTTTGCAGTCGACGGAGAGGACCTCCGGACGGTTGAAGATGCGGCGGCGGGCAAAGGCGTCAAAGCTTTCGAAGCTGTCGGTGAGGGTGTGAATATGCAGGCTCTGCAAATCACTCATGATGTAAAGGCTGACCACTTCCTGGCAGTCCGCCAGTTCCTGGGACACCGTTTCCAACTGCGCCGGCGCCACTTTCAGATCGATAAAGAGGGAAATCACCTTGCCCAGCTTCTCCGGATTGACCACGGCGGAGAATTGCTCAATGACGCCGCTGGTCACCAGCCCCTGTACCCGGGTGCGGGCATGGGCACGGGAAATACCGAGCTGGCGGGCGATATCGGCGTAGGAGGCGCGCGCGTCCTTGATCAGGATATTCAGCAGAGCACTGTCGAGTTTGTTCATGACCGGTCCACATCACCATGTGCCACCGGTCATGCAGGGTTCATGCCCTTCGGACCGCCGGGCTCAATCGCCGGATCTCTCCAGATCCAGGAAAGCGCGGATCCGTGCCGCCACCGGCTCCGGCGTGTCCATGTGCAGATGATGCCGTCCCGGCAGAACAACTTTGCGGCCATCCTTGAGCCACTCGAAGCGATGCTCGAACTTCGCTTTCCCGGCCAACCCCTGCTCACCCAGAATCACCATGGTGGGCGCTTCAATGGCACGGACAAAGCCCTCCACCTGCTCCTCGGTAAAGCGCACCGAGGAAGCGATGCGCAGGCGCATGTCGGTACGCCAGGTCCAGCCGCCTTCCACCGCCACCAGACCACGTTCGCACAGCAGCCGCGCGGACTCGGTTTCCAGACCACCGAGCGCCGGCTGGCGTACCGCCACGGCGTCGTCGATGTGACGGTAAACCGGCTTGCGCTTCTCCGGCAGGGTGTGCATTTGATCGATGGCGGTGCGCAGTGTGCTGGCCACTTCATTGGCGGGCGTGGCGGGCGGGCCCAGTCCTTCGATCAGCACCAGTTTGCTGACCCGCTCGGGGAAAGTGGCGGCGAACAGGCAGGCCACGCCGGCGCCCATGGAATGCCCCATCAGCACGAAACGGTCCCAGCCCAGTTGATCGGCCACTGCCAGCACGTCACGCACATGGTCCACGTAATGGGTGGCCAGCTCCGCCGGACGGTGCTCGGAATGGCCATGGCCGGCGAAGTCCAGCGCCACCATGGGCCGGTGCAAATGCGCGGACAGCGGCAGATAGGAAGCGGCATTGTCGAGCCAGCCATGCAGCGCGAGAATCGGTTCACCCTCGCCATCCCAATACAGCGCCGCCAGGGTTTGTCCGTAGGCGGAAAAGCGGCGTTCTTCAGGCACTCTTTTGGTTGGCGGGGAGGGCATGCTCGGCTCCGGTCAGTTCCACGATCAGTTCCCGCACCATTTCAGCGGTACGCTCCGGGTATTGCAACGGGTACATGTGCCCTCCCGGCGAGAACAGCCGGCGCAGACGGTGACGGCGCGCGTGACGCCCGCCGCTGTGATGAAACGGCGGCGGCGAATCCTGGCCGGTGACCAGGGCGCCGGGCACCTTGAGGCGGGGCATGCGCGTGAGGCCGGTGGGGACCTCACGGAAGATCGCCACTTCGATTGCCGGGCGGAAGCGCAGCCGCCAGCCGTCACCGTGACGCTCCAGACCGGCCCGCAGATAATCCCGCAGACAGCGCGGATCGAACGCCTTGAAGAAGCCACGGGAGCCGAAATAGCTCTCCACGTCCTCCCAGTTATCCCAATGATCGAGCCGGGTTTTGCTGAGGCCGGCGGGGGTGAACCTGTCCTGCAGGCCCAGCGCCTTGATGCCGCGCATGAGCACGCCCCGGAACCCGTTGGCCATGGGCGGATCCAGCATGATCAGCGCCTTGAACCAGTCCGGGTGGCGCTGGGCCACGTGAAACATCAGCACCGAGCCCATGGAATGGCCCAGACCGATCAGCGGCTTGGGCAGATCCCGCATCCACTCTTCCAGCTCCAGGCTCAGGCTTTTCCAGTCGGCGTCCACCGGGAAGCGCGCATCGTGCGCCAGACACTCGATAATCCGCACGTCATAGTGCGCCGCCAGCGGCGCCAGGAAAGTGTCGTAACTGTGACCGGGCACACCGTTGGCATGGGCGAACGCGAGCGTGGTTTTGCGCCCGGCTTCACCGGTGTTATCGGTATCCGTCATGTATGAACCTCAGAACCAGCGTGGCGAGCCGGACATCATAGCCACACCAACGGGGAAACACATGGACCGATTACGACATCATGGGGGGCGGATTCGGTCAGATGGGGGCCCAGCGCAACCCATGCCCGCTCGTGTACAATGCCCCGATGGCCGACGGCCGCCAGCGGCCGGGTATTGATCCGAGGAAAAGGCATGACTCTGATTTCTTTCAACATCAACGGTATTCGCGCCCGTCTGCATCAGTTGGAGGCGGTGATCAACAAGTACCAGCCGGCACTGATCGGTCTGCAGGAAACCAAGGTTCAGGACAGCGAGTTTCCCGAGCAGGCGGTGCGGGATATGGGTTATCACCCCTATTATTTCGGTCAGAAGGGCCACTACGGCGTTGCCCTGATCACCCGCGAGCCGCTGGCGGATATTCGCTATGGCTTTCCCGGCGATGACGAGGACGCGCAAAAGCGCATGATCATCGGCCGTCTGCATGATCGCGACGGCGCGCCGGTGACGGTGCTCAACGGCTACTTTCCGCAGGGCGAGAACCGCACCCACCCGACCAAGTTCCCGGCCAAGCAGAAGTTCTACGAGGACCTGCAACAGTATCTGGAAAGCGAACACAGGCCGGATGAGCAGTTGGTGATCATGGGCGATTTCAATATTTCCTCCACCGATCTGGATATCGGCATTGGCGAGGACAATCGCAAACGCTGGCTGCGCGAAGGCAAAACCAGCTTCCTGCCGGAAGAGCGCGAATGGTGGCAGCGGCTGGTGGACTGGGGTCTGGTGGATACCTTCCGCCACCTGAATCCGCAAACCAACGACGTGTTCTCCTGGTTCGATTACCGCTCCAAGGGCTTCCACCGTGATCCACGACGCGGCCTGCGTATCGACACCCTGCTGGCGACCCGGCCGTTGCTTGACAAGCTCAAGGACTGCGGTGTGGATTACGACATCCGCGCCATGGAAAAACCCTCCGACCATTGCCCGGTGTGGAGCCGCTTCGACCCGATCTCATGAACGTGCGTCTGAATCTGAAACAGCTGCGTCCGGATCTGGACAGCCTGGGCTATCTGGTCGATCTGGCGATGATCGGCCTGATTCTGCTCAATCTGGGACTGATCCTGTTCGACTGGCTGTTCCGCATCCCCGCCGTGCAGGATTTTCTGCACATGCTGTCACCGGCGTTTTTCGGCTTCTACCGGGACACCGTGCACGCCAATTTTCTCGAGATCGACCTCTGGTTCGTGGCGATTTTCCTTACCGAGTTCGTGATTCGCTGGGGCGTCGCCATCGGCCGGCGCACCTACCATCGCTGGTTCTTCTACCCGTTCGCGCATTGGTACGATCTGCTCGGCTGTATCCCGGTGGGCAGCTTCCGCTGGTTGCGGATCCTGCGTGTGATCAGCCTCATGTACCGGCTGCAGAAGCGGGGCGTGGTGGATTTCACCGAGACCTATCTGGGCCGCACCGTGCTCAAGTATTACCGGATCCTGGTGGAGGAGATTTCCGACCGGGTGGTGATCAACATCCTGGAAGGCGCCCAGCGGGAGATCGTCAGCGGCGGCCAGTTGATGCACCGTATTGAGCAGGACGTGCTGCTGCCACGCCGCGACGAGTTGGTGGACTATCTCGGCGGACGCATCGCCGATGCCACCCGGCGCAGTCACGACCAGTACCGGGACCAACTCGGAGATTATCTCAGCCATCTCACCAACGAGGCGGTGAACCGCACCCCGGCGGGCCGCCGGCTGGCGGCGATTCCGGTGGCCGGCCCCCGGGCCGTCGCCCTGCTCGGCGAGACCGTGCGCGATGCCGGCGACGCTCTGGTGGAGCAATTGGTGGAGGACATCAGCGCGCCGGCCAACCGCGAGAGGCTGGATCGTCTGATCAATGATCTGATCAATACCGCCACCAGCGGCCAACAGCAACAACTGAATACGCTGATTCGCGAAACCCTGCTCGATATTCTCGAGGAAGTGAAGGCGCAAATTGCCGTGCAGCATTGGAAACACGAGGAAGCGGATGAGCGCATGCTCGAGGAGAAGCGCCGGCAGCAAGCCCGCCAAGCGCGCCGTGAAAGGCGCGAACGGGAAGCCGGGCAATAATGGGCGAGAATGCGGGTTGGTCGAGCTACCGCCCCAGGGTTTTGGCCGACCCGGCTGGCGAACGGTCTCCCCGTGTTGGAAGTATTCGCTTGCAGGGCAAGCTCCTACAGCGGCTTCGTGGCATGGTCTGTAGGAGCCAGCCCTGCTGGCGAATAGGGCTCCCGGCGTTTTCGGGTATTCGCTTGCAGGCAAGCTTCCCACAGTGGCTCCGTGGGAAACGGTCGGATGGCGCTCTGCTTTAGCCGCGAAGGGCGTGGGGTATCGTGGATCAGCAGGGCCGTTCTGGCCCGCGCAGCCATAGCAGGCGGGCGCCGTTGGCGGCGGCCACGTCCACATCCAGCGCCGCCACCGAGCCGACCCGGAACGCCGGACGGGAGCACGGCTCACCAATCCAGGTGGCGGTGAGCAAGGACACCAGCGGCATGTGGCTGACCAGGACCAGGTTTTCCTGCTCCGGCTGCAGCATCAACCACTCCAGAAACCGCTCCGGCTGCGCCTCGGGCACCAGGTAACCGCAGGATTCCTGTTCCATGCCGCCGAACGCCTGAGCGATGCACAGCGCGGTCTGCTGCGCGCGCCGGTAGGGGCTGGCCACCATGCGGCCCACGCTGACCCCTTCCTCACGCAAGGTTTGCCACAGGGACAACACTTCCGCCCGGCCCCGTTCGGTCAGCGGGCGCTCCGCGTCGGTGGGGGCCTTGGCCACCGCTTCACCATGACGGCACAGGTACACTCTCAAGACGAGGCTCCGTGGAAACTGAATTCCACATCGTGTTTGTGTTCACCGCTCATCAGCCGCACCACCATGGTCTCCAGCGGCTGATGATCGTAAATGATGTCGTAGAGCGCGGTGGCCAGCGGCATATAGACCTGCAGTTCCCTGGCCCGCTCCGCCACCAGCTTGATGGTGTTGATCCCTTCCGCGGTCTGTCCAAGGTCCGCCACCGCCTGTTCCAGCGACTTGCCCTGCCCCAGCTCGTAACCGACCCGGTAATTGCGCGACAACGACGAGGAGCAGGTGGCGATCAGATCGCCTACCCCGGCCAACCCCAGGAAGGTCAGTGGATTGGCGCCCAACCCCACGGCGAAGCGGCTCATCTCCGCCAACGCCCGGGTCAGCATGAAACTGCGGCTGTTCTCGCCAACGCCAATGGCCGCCGCCATCCCGGACGCCACCGCGTAGATGTTCTTGAGCGCCCCGCCCAGTTCCACACCATACAGGTCCGGATTGTCGTAGACACGAAAGTAATCGCAGCTCAGGGCTTTCTGGATGGTGGCGCGCAGTGCCTCGTCACCACTGGCGATGACGGTGCCGGTGAATTTGCGTTCGACGATCTCCCGCGCCAGGTTGGGGCCACTGAGTACCCCGACCCGGGTGTGCGGCCATTCGCGCTGCAACACCTGGCTCATCAGCAGGAAACCGTCCTCCAGGATACCCTTGGTGCAACTGACCACGATGGTGCCGTCCGGCACCCAATGGCGGGCCTGGCCGAGGACCTCGACAAAGGCACTGCTGGGGACGGCGACGAACACCAGATCGGCGCCCTTGAGCACTTCTTCCAGGCTCTCGGAAGCCACCACTCCGGCCGGCAGGGCCTGCCCTGGCAGATAGCGCGGGTTCTCACGGTCCTCATTGATGGCCGCGGCGGTTTCCGGATCGCGCACCCAGAGCCGGGTGCCGTGGCCGTTTTCCGCCAGGATACTGGCCATGGCGGTACCGAAGCTGCCGCCACCGAGAATGGCCGCGGTATGTTGCGTCATGCAGGGCATCCTTTGTCCGGCGGCACGACCCCGGCCGCGCCGCGAATTTCCGGCATCATAAGAGCCTGGGCCGGATCTTTCCACCTTAGGCCACTTTCCTGCTCCCGGTCCGTCGTCCGGCCTTCCTATCAGGCCCGTTCGGCGCGATCCTGCAGCAGTTGATTCAAGCGCCGCGCGGTGGCCGCCGGATCCTTCGGCAACTGCCCCTCGGCCAGCAGCGCCTGATCCAGCAGTAGCTGAGTCAGTTCGGCAAAGGTATCGCCGTCCTCGATCTCGGCCATGCGCTGCATCAACGGATGGGACAGATTCACCTCCAGGACCGGCTTGCTCTCCGGCACCGGCTGCCCGGCGGCTTCCAGCATCATGCGCATCTGCGGGCCCAGCTCGTCGGCACCGAGCACCAGACAGGCCGGGGACTCCACCAGCCGAGCGGTGGCGCGCACCGCTTCCACCTGCTCGTTGAGCACGTCGCCCAGACGACCCAGCACCGGCGCATCCTGCTGCGGATCTTCCGCTTTGTCGTCTTCATCGCCGGGCATGTCCAGCTCACCGCGCGCGGCGTTGACCAGGGTGTAGCCCTTGTACTCGGTGAGGAAGCCCATCATCCATTCGTCCACCCGCTCGGCCAGCAGCAGCACCTCGACACCTTTCTTGCGGAACACTTCTAGGTGCGGGCTGTTCTGCGCGGCGCTCAGGCTGTCGCCCAGCAGGTAGTAAATCCGTTTGTTCTCTTCGCCGGCACGTTCGATGTAGTCATCCAGCCCCACGCTCCCCGGCGTTGGCGAGGTGGAGGAAGCAAAGCGCAGCAAACCGGCGATGGCTTCACGGTTATCGCCGTCCTCGCCGATCCCTTCCTTGAGCACCTGGCCGAATTGTTGCCAGAACGTGGCGTAGGCTTCCTGGTCACCGCTCAGCTTGCGCAGCATCTGCAGTACCCGCTTGGTCAGCGCCGCGCGGATCTTGCGCACCGGACCATAGTCCTGCAGCAATTCACGGCTGACATTCAACGGCAAGCCCGGCGCATCCACCACGCCTTTGATGAAACGCAGATACAGGGGCAGAAACTGTTCGGCGTCGTCCATGATGAACACGCGCTGAACGTAGAGCTTGAGCCCCCGGCTGGCTTCCCGGTGGTACAGATCGAACGGTGCCCGCGGCGGTACGTACAACAGGCTGGTGTACTCCAGGTTGCCTTCCACCCGGTTGTGACTCCAGGTCAGTGGATCCTGGAAGTCATGGCTGACGTGACGATAGAAGCTCTGGTATTCGTCGTCGCTGATCTCCTGGCGGGGGCGCTGCCACAGGGCGATGGCGGAATTGAGGGTTTCCAGCTCGGTGGCGCCCTCCTCTTTCTCGTCACCGGCCGGCACCGCCATGCGGATCGGGAAGGCCACGTGGTCGGAATACTGCCGTACTATGTTGCGCAACTTGCCGGTGTCGACGAAGTCCTTGGCGTCGTCACGCAGATGCAGGGTAATGCGGGTACCACGGTGCGGCACCGTCAGAGTTTCCACACTGAACTCGCCCTGGCCGTCGCTTTCCCAGCGCACGCCCTGCTCCGCGCTGTCTCCGGCCCGGCGGCTTTCCACGGTGACCTTGTCGGCGACGATAAAAGCGGAATAGAAACCGACGCCGAACTGGCCGATCAGTTGCGCGTCTTTCTTCTGATCACCGGTGAGACTGGCGAGGAATTTCTCGGTGCCGGAACGGGCGATGGTGCCCAGGTTCTCCACCACTTCCTCGCGGTTCATGCCGATGCCGTTGTCACTGATGGTCAGGGTGCCGGCGTCGGCGTCCACCGCCAGATCGATGGCCGGCTCCGGGTCTTCCTCCAACCACTCCGGGTGATCCAGCGCGGCGAAGCGCAGCTTGTCACAGGCGTCGGAGGCGTTGGATACCAGCTCACGCAGGAAAATTTCCCGGTTGCTGTACAGGGAATGAATCATCAAGTGCAACAGGCGGGACACTTCCGCCTGAAAACCACGGGTCTCGCGGTCACTGCTCATCGAGGGGTTCTCCGTTTTGTTGTGGGGTTCCGCCTTGGGATGGGAGAAAAATAGGGGTGGCGGCCAGTATTTCAAGGGGGTGGGCGCCGAACCAGCACATCATGGTCCGCTTACCCGTTATTGGCTGCCAAGGCAGCTTGCCACTGACGGGTCTACGAAGCCGCTGTAGGAGCCAGCCCTGCTGGCGAATCGGGCTGCTTCCAAAGAATTCGCCAGCAGGGCTGGCTCCTACAGCGGCCTTGTAGCGACCTCTGAGTACATGTTTCCAAGGCCGGTAGGCAGGCTCTAAGCGTACCAGCGAATTGTGAGACCGCCGAGGCCACGAACCACAATGCCCTCTCCACCGGAGTCACACCAGATCGGCCAGGGCCTGCTCAAGATGGGGATAGCGGAACACGAACCCCTGCTCTTCCAGTCGGCGGGGATAAGCGCGCTGCCCGCCGAGCATCAGCTGCGACATCTCGCCCAGTGCCAGTCTCAGCACTGGCGCCGGCATGACCCAGGGCGCCGGCCGCCGCACCGCCCGGGCCAGGGTGTGATGAAATTCGCGCTGGGTCACCGGCTCCGGTGCGGTACCGTTGAACACCCCTTCGACGCCGGGAGCGGCCAGCGCCCGGGTCAGAATCGCCACCAGATCATCCCGGTGGATCCAGCTCAGCCATTGTTCCCCGTTGCCCAGACGCATCCCCAGGCCGAGCCGGTAAGCGGGCAACAGCCTGGCCAGCATGCCGCCGTTGGCGCCCAGCACCACGCCGGTACGGACGATCGCCAACCGTATGCCCAGACCGGTGACCTCACGGGCCGCCTGCTCCCAGGCATCGCAGAGCCGGTAACCGAAGTCCTTGCGCCGGGCGGAGCTGCGTTCGGTCAGCTCGGCGTCACCGGCATCGCCATAGAAGCCCACCGCCGAACCGCTGACCATCACCGCCGGCGGCTGCCGCAGACGGCGCATCAGCGGCACCAGGTCCCGGGTAAGGCCGACCCGGGAGTCCAGCAACCGCTGTTTGCGCGCCGCACTCCAGCGACGGCTGAACAGGCTTTCGCCAGCCAGATTGACCACCGCATCCAGCGCCTCGTCGTCGGCGATGTCATCGAACGAGGCGATGATCCGGGTGCCGGGCGGGCATGACGCCAGCGCCCGTTGCTGGCTCTGGCGACTGAGCACCACCAGCCGGTGACCGAGACTGTGCAGATGATGTCCCAGGGCGCCACCGATAAAACCGGTGCCGCCGGTCATCAGGATATTCACCGAACCGCCTCCATGGACACAATGTCGGGTAGTGCATGGAAGTATTCCACTGTGCCGGCACCCACCGGCACAGTCAAAGTAATACGCCCGCCTTCCACCGCCTGCAAGCGTCCCTCCTGGGTTTTGCCGTCCCCGGTGGTAACCCGTACCTGACGCCCCAGCAGCGCCTGATAAGGCACCTCCGGGGCCACCGGGTCATCGCCCGGCGCCACCGCCGACGGCGTATCGGCAACGGAGGGCGTCGCCACTTGCCAGCGGCGGCCATCGTGGCTGCCCAGGCTGTCGATGTGGGCGCCGTCCACGGCGATTTCGGCGTTGCCGGCACCCAGCGCCAGGCGCAGCCAGAGCCGATCGCTGGCGACCCGGGTCAGCACACCGGTGCGCTCCCGGCCACTGCTTTCGCGCACCGTCAGTTCGGTGCCGGTCAGTGGCGCTAGCGCTAGCAAGTCGGTCAGCGGCTCCGAGGTGTCCGGTCCCCGGGGTTCGGCCGATTCCGGCGGCCGTGACGGTTCCGGCGACGGCTGGCGGCCCCCGGTCATGGAGCCCGGTGTCACCGCCCACCCCACCGGGTTCTTCTCCAGGCCGAGCTGACGCCGCCCACCGCCGCCATCGGAGCGGGTCAGACGAACCTCCACCCGGCCCTCGCCGGCGGCACGGCGCAGGGTCACATTTTCCACTTCCACGTTTTGCAGTACCCCGGCGGGGAACTGGGTCTGCAAATACTGCTCCGCCACCCAGGCCAGGGTGTCCGGGTGATCAAACGCGGCGTCCACCTTGCCGTCCCGGTAGCGCAAGTGATTGGGGCGGGCGGTGAAGTCCCCCACCAGATAGCTGTTTTTCTCATCCGGCAAGACCAGTTGAATGGTGCCGCTGAAGCCGCTGCGATCCCGTGGCGCCAGCGCCAGATCAAGGCGGTAGCCGTTACGGATGATGCGCGTTTCCGGGTATTGCTGGCCGGCGGGCGTCCAGGAAAGATGCACTTCCGGTCCCTGTTCTTCCCAGGGCGACACCAGCAAGGTACGGCGTTCGCGGATCGCCTCCGCCGGCCAGTTCAAAAGCAGACTGACGGACAGCTCCGGCAGCACACCGTCCCCCTGGTGTACCGTCAAAACACCGTTGACCAGGGTCACCTGAGGGGTTTTCAGATCGGTGCCGTGCAACCGGCCGGTGAGCGGATGCCCCTCGCCACGGGCCATCAGCAGTGCCGCTTCCGAGGAGCGTACGAAGGGGCTGCTGGTAATGTCGGCGCCGCCGCTCACCACCTGGCCGGGCATCAGGGGAATCGTTGCGTTTTCGCGGTAGTCCACGTACATCAGCCCCAGGCCCGCCAGGGTGATCACCAGCCCCGCCACCCGCAGCAACGCGAGCCGGCCATAGGCCTCCCAGTTCTCCTGCACTTGTTGCAGGCCCGCCACCGGCAATACGAACAGGACCAGGCTGTGGCCGCGCCAGGCCGCCTGCCTGATCAGCCCCACCGTGGCCATGACCGCCATGCTGACGCCCACTACCACCAGCCAATCCGCCATTGTCTTTTATCTCCCCAAATCCCGGGTCCATGCCGCTCGCGACCGCCCAAAAGGCCAGCTTACAAAGCCTCCCCGGAGCCCGCCAGCGTTTCCCCCGCCATCGGGGGGTGGAGATCCCGGGCTTATGACCAGGGTCACATAGCGCCGGCACCGGAAGGCCTCCGTACAGACCCGTGTCCCCCCGATGGAGACACCCATCCCCGGTTGATCCGCGATGAACAAAAAAAATACTTGTATCGGGGAAAAACAGAAGTTATATAGGCGCTGAGGTCGTCGGGTTGGGAGTTCCGTTCACGAAGTCCCCCTTGGCACCCGGTTGTTTACGGCGCTTTCGTTACCGAAAGGAGGCCCCATGAGTAACCGCCGCGCTGACCGTGACTATGAATCGGAAGATCTGCTGATGAATGATGATTTTGACCTTGTCGATGACGACAACGATGAGGAACTCCAGGAGGAACGCAGCGCCCGCGCTCGCAGTTTCAACATGGATATGCGTCATCGTATCGAGGATCGGCTGGAGGAGCGCCGTCTGAAACGGGAGCTTAGCGAGTACGAGTTCCTTGATTTTGAAGACGACGATACTCTGCACTGAACCTCACCGGCCTCCGTCGCCCTTCGGGGCTGACGGAGCCCGCCGGTATCCTTCATTTTTTGTTCATCTTTTTCTGTTTTTTCGCAGGGTTGCCCTGCCATGGCGCCGTGACCTAAAAACGCTCGTTGTCCGCCTTGCCAAGGTTATTGATTTTGCTTTTCCGTAATGCCTTGAGTAACAAGTTACGCAGGGCACGCAGCACCGGGTACAACACGGATGCCATCCTGGGAGAACGGAACATCCAGTAATTCAAGCGGTTGAACAGCCCGGAACGGCTGCCCATCAACGCCAGCGCGTGGATGGCGTCGGCACCATAATAGAGTTGCTCTCCGACCTTCAACACCATGCCCTGATCAATGTCCCAGCCACGGGCGGTGATCTCACTCAGAATCTCAGTGTCCTCGCGCGCGTCCACCAGTTGCAAGGGGCCGACGGCATCGCGCAGGCGAACCCAGCGGCAATAGTTGTCGCAGGCGGGACATTGTTTGTCATAGACCAGCACCACATTCGGTTCCGCCATAATCCCCTCCAGCGTCTGTCTTTCTCACATTGTCAAAACAACGTTCGTGCAGGGCAATGGCAGAGCCGGTTCTTCACGCCGTACGATTTACCCCCCATGCCTGCTCGGCGGACATGGCGCCGGACCGCTGCATGGCATGGATACGCCGGATCAATACGATCAACGCGAAAGCCAGCGGTATCTCCAGAAAGTCGGCCACCAGCGTCACTTGACCAAGGAGCAGGTAATCATCCACGGAATCCGCATGACGAGCCAGTTGTATGATGGCCGACCCGAGCATCAGGGACAGCAGCCACATCCCCCACCATACCGGCATCAGCATTGGCGTGGATTGACGCCGCCAATCGGCGGGGGCGGCACTGGCGCGCCAGATTTCCTTCATCGCCTGAAACGGCTTCCACATACTGAGCACGGGAATGAAGTACCAGCCCACCGCCCAGCCCGGCGTGAATCGCATGTCCCGCGCCCCCAGCCTGCGGCAGTTCTGATTGGCGCGGTAGATCCAACGGGCCACCAGAATCACGGCGGTGAACAGAACGAGGGTTTGCACCAGGCCAACCACGCCCTGGCGAATGGCCGTGGTCTGAATAGCCTGATCGCTTAACACCACGCCGTCGCGGATCCGGATCAACAGTCGATATTCCAGCAATCCGGAGATGACCGCCACCGCCGCCATGGCCATATCCGCGTACAACAAGCGTATGGCCCATTTGGTCAGCCCACCGGTGTCAATCAACGCCTCCGGTTGCAGCGGTTTTTCCGACAGATCCGCCCGCGGCGGTGCGTAAGGCGTCCCCTCCCCCTGATTCGGGCTTCCCTGTTCCATTTATCCGCTTCCCTTTTGGTTCGACTATTCGCTAGCGTCGGCGCCAGTGCCCGGCGGACAGCCGGTAAAGACAGTGCTCCCGTATTGGCATGCCTTCCGGCACGCTGGGATGGTCGAAGGTTTCCTCCTGCCGCTCCATGCCCAGCCGCTCCATCACTGCCTGGGAGCGGTAATTCAGTACGCTGGTGAAGGCAACGATTTCCTCCAGCTCCAGGTTGTTAAAACCGAACTCGAGCACCGCTCTGGCGGCTTCCGTGGCATAGCCGTTACCCCAGGCATCGCGGCGCAGACGCCAGCCGATTTCCACGCAGGGCTGGAACGGCAGCATGACGTTGGGGATATTGAGGCCGACAAAGCCCAGAAACCGCTTCTGTTGCTGTTGCTCCAGCGCCCAGAAGCCCCAGCCGCGTTCGGCGATCAATGCCTCGCAATGATCCGCCATGGCCTGGCTCTGCGCCTCGTTCATGGTCTCGGGGAAGAATTGCATCACTTCCGGGTCCGCGTTCATAGCCGCGAACGGAGCACGATCCGCGGGCCGCCACTGGCGCAAACGCAGACGCTCGGTGTTCAGTTCGGCAACCGGTTGTTTCATCACTCCCTCCGAGGCAATAGTCTCTCTCAGGCGTTTCCAGCCTTGAAAAAAATGCGCGGCCGGGATCCCCGGCGACGCTGATAAAACGGCTCCACCTGCTCCACGAAATAGCGGCTGAGCCGTTCGTCATTCTCCGCGATCCGATACAGATCCACCGCCTTCCCTTCGCTCACGGTGTCACCAATGACCTGACCGCATTCGCGCATCACCGGCTCGATGTCGCCTTCCGCCTCGATACCGACCACCAAGGAGGGGTGCTCGCTGACGGAGCGATCATGCATCAGTGTCAGAAAGGCGCGTTTCACATTGCCGTGCTTGACCAGAAGTTGGGTCAGGGAATCCACTATTCTGGCCGGATATTCGGCCGGCTGTCCCAACAGCACCTCGGTATCCTGCTCCACCGTGCGTTGCTCCGGCGCACCGCCAACACCGCCGTTCAGCAGCCCCCGCACTTCCGCCGACACGAACTCCTTGCCGTGGGGCAGGCGCGGGTTGAGATAGAGAGTCGCGCCCTCGGTCATCTCGAACAAGGAACGGGCCGGCAGCGCCAGGTAGGATTGCTCCTCCTCAATGGCTTGCTGCAACAGCTCCAGGGACGAGAAGAACGGAATCGCCGAGCTCCCGTCCTGCTTCTCCCATTGCGCCAGATTGACCTGACTGCCGGCCTCCAGGGTGGTCTGCCCACCACCGCCATTGGCGGTGCCCAGCACATAGACCGTGGATTCCAGCAGCCGCTGGTAGAACTCCGGCCGGTGAGCCGGTTCGCTGGCTGCCAGCCGCAGCAGGCGTTCCAGATCGTTTTCTTCCCTTTCCGTCATCAACGACATCCTGTATGTCATGCCGACAAAGGAAGGACATTAGCATAAACCGTCCGTTTCTCGCCTCATGGTGCCCGCACCAGCCTCCCCGGACCATTGCATGGCAAGGAAAAACGTCCGCCAAGCGGAGAAAAGTAGTACGAGAGCATCAAGGAAACGCAAACCGTTCTCGACAACTATCTGACGCGCCACAACAGCAAATGCTCTTATCAAGGGAGCGACATGAAGGGACAAACACTCAATGCCGTGTTCTTAAAAGACTTCCCAAATAAGAAAATCGTTGCAAAACGCCGTGCAAACGGCACAACTGAAACTGCCCGTCAGAAGGGGGCTGTCAGGTAATAACCATCACTGTACAAACCATCACAGCACACTTATAGCAGAACTTTATTTTCTCTAACAAAATCAATGTTACTCCTCCCCAAGAAACGATTACATTCACTCATAATCCTCTTTGTTTCATTGATTTTTTTCTCAAACTGACTCGCCCAGCGATTCCATTTTCGCAACTCTTCATAACTCAAAAGCTCGGACTTTAGACTTTTAAAGGCTTCCAGGTCTTGGCCAAGATCATGAAGAACATATCGACGCATGGTTTTATATTCTGCAACTGCTGACAAGCCTTGAATCACGCCGACCATTTCTCTTTTAGTTGAGGTGTTACCGCCAAGCTCCTGTGCGACCTCCCTTTCCTTACTCGTTAGTAATATCTCTTCATAAAGGAACGGGTCTTTCCGTTTCGCTCTTTGAATAAGAGCTGATGAAATTTTTTCATCAAATAGCCTTGTCAAGTATGAGTTAACTCTTTCATATAGATATTCAGCTTTCCCTTCACCATCTCTTAGCTTTGATATTTCCTCAATGACCCTCTTGGTGATTTCGTTCTGTTTTTTATCAATATTTTCTCTGAACCGTTGAGCATTAGTGTCTTTCTTGAACGTTGTTTCAAGCTCTTTAAACTCAACACCAAATATTCTTTGTCCACACTTGTTGCCAATATTTGTCTCAACACCTCCTTCACATACAACCAAATAGCCCTTGCTGTGAGGAGTCCTGCAACTACTAATGCCACAGGGCTCTTTAGTTTCAATGTGATATCGTCCGATAATACTTTTCAGTTTCACTTTATCAGCATTGATTGTTTCCACATATCCAGGCCTTTCTAGAACCTCTTGCCACCTCTCAATCTTTACAAGTGACTTTCCTTCCTCGCTAATCAAAATCATAACGTCCCTCCACAATTCCAAAGGGACACTATAAATACTGTCCTAACGTACAGTCCAGTCAGTTGCTATAACTTTTCTTTAGACTTACATTTTTATGATATAAAATGCATAAAAATACCTTACCCAAGTTTAGGCTTTCCCTGAGCCGGGGAAGGCAATGATATTGTTGGGGAACTCACGGGAGGCCACCTCACCGGCGAAGTCCTCCGCCACCTGCAAAATGGTACGGCTGACGTGGGCGTACTGCTTGGAGAACGGCGGCCAGTAATCGCCCAGTCCCAGGGCATCATTGATCACCAGCACCTGGCCGTCGCAGTCCGGACCGGCACCGATACCGATGGTGGGAATCCCCAGGGTGTCGGTGAGCGTCGCGCCCAGATCGTAGGGAATGTGTTCCAGCACGATCATGAAGGCACCCGCCTCCTGGATGGCGATGGCATCCTCCAGCACCTGCCTGGCTTCCTGTTCCGTGCGTCCCACCTTGGTGAAGCTCTTGGCGGTTTGCGGAGTCAGGCCGGTGTGTCCGACCACCGCGATACCGTTGTCCACCAGATGCCGGATCACCTCGGTCTTGGCGCCCTCCAGTTTTACGCTGTCCGCGCCGGCGGCGATCAGGCGGCGGGCGTTCCACAGCGCGGTGTCCGGATCCTTGTCGGTCAGGTAGGGCAAGTCACCGATGATGTGGGTTTCCGGCGCGCCACGGCGTACGGCACCGACGTGATAGGTCATGTGGTCGATGGTCACGTCACGGGTGCTCTCGAAGCCCATCTCCACCATGCCCACGGTATCCCCCACCAGGATCACCGGAATCGATGCCCGTTCCACCGCCCGGGCCACCGGGCAGGTATAGGCGGTCAACATGGCGATGGGCGTCCGCCCTTTCATTTCCATCAAAGCCTGTGCGTGCTTTTTCATCACAAACCACTCCTCCTGAAAACCGGAGCTTGAGCTAATCATGTTCCGCCGCGACAGACAATACGGGTGCGCCACCGCCCGTTGAAAAGCATGGAGACAGCCTTATCGCCCTATCTTCACGACGCCGATATCGTGCAAAATGCTTGCACGATGGCGGCTGATTCCCCAGCGCGGCCAGCAATTCCACGATGGCCACGCCGTCGTCATGAGTTGGAGAAAAACAATATGTTCGATCTGGTGACACCGGAGCTGGTGGGAATCTCAAGCAATCGATTGGAGCGCGTGGCCGACTGGATGCGGACGCTGGTGGCATCGCGGCGGCTGGCCGGTATCAGCGTACTGGTTTACCGGCGCGGGCACTGCGCCTGGTTTGGCGGTGCAGGCCACCTGAAAACGGATCAGCAGCAAAAGATCGCCGAAGATACCCTCTTTCGTATCTACTCGATGACCAAGCCGATCACCAGCGTCGCCGCTATGATGCTCTACGAGCAGGGCCTGTTTCAGCTCGATGATCCGATAGCAAAATTTTTGCCTGAGTTCACCGACATGCAGGTCTGTGTGGGCGGGGACGAGGAGAATCCCAAGCTGGAACCGGCGCGCAGCCTGATCACCATGCGGCAACTGCTGACACACACTTCCGGGCTGGCCTACGATTTCACCAGCATTCCACCGGTGGATGCCCTGTATCGCAAGCACGGCATCAACTTCAGCCGACATCACGGTTCACTGGCGGAAATGACCCGGCAGGCGGCACGAATGCCGCTGCTCTTCCACCCCGGCACGAAGTGGAACTACAGCATCTCCACGGATGTGCTGGGGCGGGTGGTGGAGGTGATTTCCGGACAATCACTGGATCGCTATTTCGAGGAACATATCTTTGCTCCTCTGGGCATGAACGATACCGCCTTCTGGGTCGCCGAAGATAAATTGCACCGGCTGGCGGAGATGTACACCCTGGCTGGCGCCACGCCGCCACGCATCAAGGGCGAGCCCACCGAAGTCACCCCTGACCCGCGGGGCACGCTGGAAGTCAGTGGTGCGTCCGGTGGCCGGCAATTCACTCAGCCACCCAAAATTTTCTCCGGCGGCGGTGGTCTGACCTCCACCACCGGCGACTACCTGCGTTTCGCTCTGATGCTACGCAATGGTGGCAACTTCAACGGAGCACGCCTGCTGGGCCGCAAGACCGTGGAATTGATGCACAGCAATCACCTGCCCGGCTCGATGGCCGACATGGGCGAACCCCGTTTCAACAATACTCACATGGGGGCCGGGTTGGGATTCGGTCTGGGTTTTGGCGTGGTACTCAATCCGGCCTTGGCTCAAACCATGGGTTCGGTGGGCGAGTATTTCTGGACCGGCATGGCCAATACCCAGTTCTGGATCGACCCCAGTGAAGACCTGATCGTCATCCAGATGGCCCAGATGATGCCGTCCACGCTGGTACCGATCCGGCAAACCCTGCGCTCACTGGTCTATCAGGCGCTGATTGACTGAACCTCAAAAAGCATCGCGGCCCGTGGGCCGCTCCCGCGAGAGGTCGAAATCTCCTGCGGGAGCGGCCCACGGGCCGCGATGACATTGGCGCTGGCGGCCGGACTCAAGGTCCGGCACCACCTGGCCTTACCAGCCAGTGGCTTTCTTCACGCCTTCGCCGATTTCCGCCGGGTTGCGCACGGTGACGACACCGGCGGCTTCCAGGGCAGCGAATTTTTCGTCCGCGGTGCCCTTGCCACCAGCGATGATCGCACCGGCGTGCCCCATGCGCTTGCCCGGAGGCGCGGTGACACCGGCGATGTAGCTGACCACCGGCTTGGTCACGTGCTCCTTGATGTAGGCAGCGGCTTCATCTTCCGCGGTACCGCCGATCTCACCCACCATGACGATGGCTTCGGTCTGCGGATCGTTCTGGAACATTTCCAGCGCATCGATGAAGGTGGTGCCCGGAATCGGATCACCACCAATACCGATACAGGTGGACTGACCGTAACCCAGCTTGGTGGTCTGGTTGACCGCTTCGTAGGTCAGGGTACCGGAACGGGAGACGATGCCCACTTTACCCGGCTTGTGAATGTGACCGGGCATGATACCGATCTTGCACTCGCCCGGAGTGATCACGCCGGGGCAGTTCGGGCCGATCAGACGCACACCGCCCTTGCGGGTGATGTATTCCTTCACGTACAGCATATCGAGAGCCGGAATGCCCTCGGTGATGCAGACGATCAGCTCGATACCCGCGTCGGCCGCTTCCAGAATGGAGTCCTTGCAGAACGGTGCCGGTACGTAGATCACGGAGGCGGTGGCGCCGGTTTCCTTGACCGCGTCGGCCACGGTGTTGAAGACCGGCAGGCCCAGATGGGTCTGACCGCCCTTGCCCGGAGTCACGCCGCCGACCATCTGGGTACCGTACTCGATCGCCTGCTCGGAGTGGAAGGTGCCCTGACTGCCGGTGAAACCCTGGCAGATCACTTTGGTGTTCTTGTCGATCAATACGCTCATTTGGCACCTCCCGCCGCTTTCACCACCTGCTCGGCGGCGTCATCAAAACTCTTGGCGGCGATGATGTTCATGCCGCTGTCGGCCAGCTTCTGCGCACCCAGCTCGGCGTTGTTGCCTTCCAGACGCACCACCACCGGCACCTCGACGCCCACTTCTTCCACGGCACCAATGATGCCTTCGGCGATCAGGTCACAACGGACGATACCGCCGAAGATGTTCACCAGAACCGCTTGTACCTGGTCGTCGGAGAGGATGATCTTGAACGCTTCGGTGACACGCTCTTTGGTGGCACCGCCGCCCACATCCAGGAAGTTGGCGGGCTGGCCGCCTTTGAGTTTGACCAGATCCATGGTGCCCATGGCCAGACCGGCGCCGTTCACCATGCAGCCGATGTTGCCTTCCAGGGCCACGTAGTTGAGTTCCCACTCGGCGGCGCGACGCTCACGCTCGTCTTCCTGGGAAGGATCTTCCAGCGCCTTGATGTCCGGGTGGCGGAACAGCGCGCTGCCGTCCACGTTGATCTTGGCGTCCAGGCAGTGCAGATCACCCTGCTCGGTGACCACCAGCGGGTTGACCTCGATCAGCGCCAGGTCCTTGTCGTCGAACAGTTTGGCCAGGCCGGTGAAGATCTTGGCGAACTGGTTGACCTGCTTGCCTTCCAGACCCAGCTGGAACGCGATTTGACGGGCCTGATACGGCTGCGCGCCGACCAGCGGATCCACTTCCGCCTTGAGGATTTTCTCGGGGGTTTCCTCGGCGACTTTCTCGATTTCCACGCCGCCCTCGGTGGACGCCATGAACACCACCCGGCGGGTGGCGCGATCCAGTACCGCGCTCAGGTACAGTTCCCGGGCGATGTCGGTGCAGGTTTCCACCAGAATTTTGGAAACCGGCTGACCGTGCTCGTCGGTCTGGAAGGTGACCAGACGCTGGCCCAGCCATTTTTTGGCGAATTCAGCCGCTTCTTCCGCGCTGTCCACCAATTTCACACCACCGGCCTTACCACGGCCGCCGGCGTGTACCTGGGCCTTGACGACCCATTTGTCACCACCAATTTCCTTCGTTTTGGCGGCTACCTCTTCGGGGGTGTCGCAGGCGAAGCCTTTGGAAACCGGCAGGCCGTAATCAGCAAACAGCTGTTTCGACTGATACTCGTGGAGGTTCATGCCATTAATTCCGTCGTTGATGAAAGATCAAAAGGCGGGACGGCGTGGCACGCCAACAACCGACCAAGTTCCGCGTTTGCGCCGACGGCTCCCGCGGGAGCGCGGCGGTGCAAACACACTAAGTCCGGTATCGGCCAGCGCGGCACGCCGGGGCCCGACTCTTATTTCTTGCGGCGCCGTTGCGCCACGTGGATGGCCTTGTAATCCGTGGCCAGAGCCGCCTCGTGCACGGTCTCGGACAGGCTCGGGTGACCGAACACCATCAATTGCAGGTCCTCGATGCTGGCGCCGAATTCCAGGGAAATAACGCCCTGTTGCACCAGTTCGGAAGCCTGGGGACCAAGCACGTGCATGCCCAGAACGCGGTCGCTTTTCTCGTCCACCACGAACTTCACCATACCGGCGGATTCACCGGCGGCCAGAGCACGCCCATTGGCGGCGAAGGGAACTGCCCCGGTTTTGTAGGGCTCCCCGGATTCCTTCACTTCTTCCTCGGTTTTACCTACCCACGCCACTTCCGGGTGGGTATAAATCACCCCGGGGACGGCGTCGTAGTTGACCTGGGTATGCTCACCCGCGATCACCTCCGCCACCATGACCCCTTCTTCAATGGCCTTGTGGGCCAGGGCCGGACCGCGCACCAGATCACCGATGGCGTACACACCGGGGACGTCGGTACGGCACTGGTTATCCACGTAAATGAAGTTACGCTCATCCAGGGTCACACCGGCGTCCTGGCTGAGCAGGCCTTCGGTATAGGGGCGGCGGCCAACGGCCACAATCAAACGATCGAAAGTTTCTTCGTGTTCGCCGTCACCATCGGTATAGGTAACGCGAACGGAATTTTTGTTTTTCTTACTGCCAGTGACCCGGGCACCGAGGTGAATGTCCAGGCCCTGCTTGGTGAACTGCTTCATCGCTTCCTTGGCGATTTGCTGATCCACCGCCGGCAGGAAGGTGTCCACGGCTTCCAGCACGGTCACCTGGCTGCCCAGGCGCGCCCACACGCTGCCCAGTTCCAGGCCGATCACGCCGGCGCCGATCACGCCCAGTTTCTTGGGCACGCTGGTGAATTCCAAAGCACCGGTGGAGTCGACGATGATCTGCTGGTCCACTTCCGCCACCGGGATATCGATCGGTACGGAACCGGCGGCCAGGACCACGTTTTCCGCTTCCAGGGTCTGCTCGTCGCCTTCCAGCGGCTTGAACACCACCTGCTTGTTGGCTTTGAGCTGGCCGGTACCTTGCAGCCAATCCACTTTGTTGGCCTTGAACAACTGGGCGACACCGCCGGTCAGTTGCAGCACGACCTTGTCCTTGCGCTGCAGCATGGTGTCCAGATCCAGGTTCAGTTTGCCAACCCCGATACCGTGATCGGCGAAGGCTTCCTCGGCTTCATGGTATTTCCAGGAAGAGTCCAGCAGCGCCTTGGAGGGGATACATCCCACGTTCAGGCAGGTGCCGCCGAGAGCCGGGTCGCCCTGCTTGTTGATGCGCTTCTCGATGCAGGCGGTCTTGTAACCCAATTGCGCGGCGCGAATCGCGGCGACATAGCCACCAGGCCCGCCACCGATGACGATGACATCGTATTTCTCTGACATAACCAGTCCCTATATGCGTCGGGGCCACCGGCGCGGGGCGCGGGGCCCCGGGCCGGCGCCGGGAATCAGATGTCCAGCAGCAGCCGTGCCGGATCCTCGATGAAGTTCTTCACGGCGACCAGGAATTGCACCGCTTCCTTGCCGTCGATGATCCGGTGGTCATAGGACAACGCCAGATACATCATCGGCAGAATCTTCACTTCGCCATCCACCGCCATCGGTCTTTCCTGGATCTTGTGCATACCCAGGATGGCGGTTTGCGGCGGGTTGAGGATCGGCGTGGACAGCAGCGAGCCGAAGACACCGCCGTTGGAGATGGTGAAGGTACCGCCGGTCATGTCCTCGATGGACAGCTTGCCGTCCCGGGCCTTGGTACCGAACTCGATGATCTGGGATTCGATTTCGGCCAGCCCTTTCTGGTCGGCGTCGCGCATTACCGGCACCACCAGACCACGATCGGAAGACACCGCCATGCCCACGTCGTAGTAACCGTGGTAGACGATGTCGTCACCGTCGATGGACGCATTCACCGCCGGGAAGCGTTTCAGCGCTTCCACGCAGGCGCGGGTGAAGAAGCTCATGAAGCCCAGGCGCACGCCGTGGGACTTCTCGAACTCGCTTTGATAGTGCTTGCGCATGTCCATGATCGGTTTCATGTTGACCTCGTTGAAGGTGGTCAACATGGCCGCGTCCTGCTGCGCCGCCACCAGCCGTTCGGCGATGCGCTTGCGCAGGCGGGTCATCGGTACGCGGCGTTCCTCGCGCTCGCCGGCGGCCGGGGCGGGAGCCGCCGCCGGCGCGGGCGCACCGCCGGAAGCGGGCTGGCTCTGCTGCTTGTTGGCCAGCGCCTTTTCCACGTCGTCCTTGGTGATGCGGCCCTTGGCGCCGGTGCCTTTGACGTCCGCGGCACTGAGACCGTGCTCGCTCATCAGCTTGCGCGCGGCCGGCCCGGCCTGAGCGTCGCCATCATCGTCACCGCTTTGTGCTTCGGCGGCCGGCGCCTCGGCTTGCGGTTTTTCTTCAGCGGCAGCGGAGGCGGACGCACTGGCGCCTGCTTCCAACTGTCCGAGCACTTCCTGACTTTCCACGGTGGTGTCTTCGCCCTTGATGATCTTGGTCAGCACACCGTCCATCGGAGCCACTACTTCGAGGACCACCTTGTCGGTCTCGATGTCCACCAGCAGCTCGTCGCGTTTAACCGCCTCGCCTTCTTTCTTGTGCCAGGTGGCTACCGTGCCATCGGCCACGGATTCCGGAAATTGCGGGGCTTTGATATCTGTCGCCATGCCTGTTCCTTAAACCAGTTCGTTAGGCTGTCTACTTGATGTTGAAGGCGTCTTCGACCAGACGCTGCTGCTGTTCCACGTGCAGGGACATCGAACCCGCCGCTGGAGCCGCCGCCATGTCACGGCCCGCGTATTGCACGTACAGTTTCGGATTGACCGCGCGGGCCACCCGGAACATGTGGTGTTGGGAGCAGTACCAGGCGCCCTGGTTCATCGGCTCCTCCTGACACCAGACCACATGCTCGAGATTCGGATAACTGTCCAGAATCTCGCGCAGCCGCTGCTCCGGGAACGGATAGAGCTGCTCGATGCGGACCAGAGCGGTGTCCTTGATGTCGTCGGACTCACGTTTTTCCAGCAGGTCGTAGTAGACCTTGCCGGAACACATGACCACGCGCTTCACCGCTTTGCTATCAAGCTCCGCGGTATCCTCAAGCACCGTGTGGAAACGCCCCTCGGAGAGATCCTCCAGGGACGAGATCGCCCGTTTATGCCGCAGCAAACTCTTCGGACTCATCACCACCAGCGGTTTGCGCAGCGGCCGTACCGCCTGGCGACGCAGCAGGTGGAAGATTTGTGCCGGGGTCGACGGTACGCAAACCTGCATGTTGTGCTCGGCGCTGAGCTGCAGGAAGCGTTCCAGGCGGGCGGAGGAGTGTTCCGGTCCCTGCCCTTCGTAGCCGTGCGGCAACAGCAGCGTCAAACTGCACAGCCGCCCCCACTTGGCCTCGCCGGAAGAGATGAACTGATCGATCACCACCTGGGCGCCGTTGGCGAAATCGCCAAACTGCGCTTCCCACAACACCAGTGACTTCGGCGTGGTGGTGGCGTAGCCGTATTCGAAGCCCAGCACCGCTTCCTCGGACAGCAGGGAGTCGTAGATATCGAACTCGGGCTGATCTTCATAGAGGTGCTGCAGAGGAACGTACTGTTCGCCGTTCTTCTGGTTGTGCAGCACCGCGTGGCGGTGGGAGAAGGTGCCGCGGCCACAGTCCTGACCGGTAAGACGCACCGCGAAGCCCTGATCCAGCAGCGTGGCGTAGGCCAGGGTTTCCCCGTAGCCCCAGTTCAACGGCTGGGCACCGGCGGTCATTTTGCGGCGGTCTTCCACGATCTTCTTGACCTGACGCTGCAGCACCAGACCTTCCGGCAGGGTTTCCAGACGGCTGGCCAGGTCCTGCAATTTTTTCAGCGGGTAGCCGGTATCCCAATCGTCTTCCACTTCATGGCCGATATAGGGAGACCAGTCCACGAACAGCGCCTTGTTGGGCTCACGCACCAGGGCCTTGACCACATGGTTGCCTTCGTCCAGCGCGTCGCGGTAATCGTCCACCATCTTCTGCGCGTCCTGCTCGCTGATCACCTGCTGGTTGATCAGGGCCTCGGCGTAGAGGGTGCGGGTGGTCGGGTGCGACTTGATCTTCTTGTACATCAACGGCTGGGTGGAGGACGGCTCGTCCGCCTCGTTGTGACCCAGACGACGGTAACAGATCAGGTCGATCACCACGTCCTTCTTGAACTGCATGCGGTAATCCACCGCCAGTTGGGTAACGAAGTACACCGCTTCCGGATCGTCCGCGTTGACGTGGAAGATCGGTGCCTGGACCATCTTCGCCACATCGGTGCAGTACTCGGTGGAGCGGGCGTCGTCCTGACGGCTGGTGGTGAAACCCACCTGGTTATTGATGATCACGTGCAGGGTGCCGCCGGTTTTGAAACCGCGGGTCTGGGACATCTGGAAGGTTTCCATGACCACGCCCTGACCAGCGAAGGCGGCGTCACCGTGAACCAGGATCGGCACCACCTGGTCACCGCCGTGATCCTGGCGGCGGTCCTGGCGGGCACGCACCGACCCTTCCACCACCGGAGAGACAATTTCCAGGTGAGAGGGGTTGAAGGCCATGGCCAGGTGCACTTCACCGCCGGAGGTCTGCACGTTGGAGGAGAAGCCCTGGTGATATTTCACGTCACCGGAGCCCTGCTCATTGAAGCTCTTGCCTTCGAATTCGCCGAACAGATCCCGCGGGCTCTTGCCCAGGGTGTTCACCAGCACATTCAGCCGGCCCCGGTGGGCCATGCCGAGCACCATTTCCTTGGCGCCGTAGCTGCCGACCCGCTGGATCATCTCATCCACCAGCGGAATCAGGGATTCACCGCCTTCCAGGCCGAAACGCTTGGTACCCGGGTAGCGACTGCCCAGGTATTTCTCCAGCCCTTCGGCGGCGGTCAGCCGTTCCAGGATGTGCTGCTTGATCTCGGCATTGTAGTGCGGATGGCTGCGCACGCTCTCCAGCCGCTGCTGAATCCAGCGCTTCTCCGAGGTGTTGACGATGTGCATGTATTCGGCACCGACCGAGGAGCAATAGGCTTCCTTCAGGCAGTCAACGATTTCACGGAGTTTGGCTTCCGGCTTACCGATGAACAGGTTGCCGGTCTGGAATACGGTTTCCAGGTCGGCCTGGCTCAAGCCATGATGGGCCAGTTCCAGATCCGCCACCTGTTCCCGTTCCATCAACCCCAGCGGATCCAGCCTGGCGACCTGATGCCCGCGGTTACGGTAAGCGGCGATCAGGTGCAGAACCCGCACCTGGCGGCGTTCGTGCTCGCTGCTGACCGCGCCGGCGCCCATCTTCTGGACCCGGGAGCGGTTCTTGGCTTCCAGCAAAAAGTACTCACGCACCGGTCCGTGGGGAACATCGGACTCAACGGCACCGTTAACGCTGGGGAGTTTTTCAAAGTAAGCGCGCCAGTCTTCCGGCACGGAGTTGGGATCTGTCAGATAGGATTCGTACAGTTCATCGACATAGGCCATGTTGGCGCCCCCAAGATGGGAGGACTGCCATTGGCGCTGCATGGAACTGTCTTGCATCGTCGCTCGTTCCTTAGCCGGGAGCCTGTCACGCCTGTGGCATGAGATGGTGCTGTGACCACAGGGAGGATGACCCTGTTCCCGAGCTTTCAATGTGTCCGGAGCGGCTGCCTTTTAAGCGCCACTCCACCCTGCTGCGTACACCGATTCCGGGGTTTCCGGAACCGGCCGATAGTGTAGTACGTTTGTGAGGCTTTTGTTAGAGCCGGTTTGGGGCGGCCCGGCGGCCCGTACCCTGCCAACCGGCCTGTTCAGCCCCCAACGCTGTCCGACTTATCGACCTTTTGGGGAAGAACTTCAATGCCACCAAGGTCGAGTCTGTTTATCGGGGCTGTCGCGGCGATTTCAAGCTTATCCGAAGCACACCGGATTGGCCCCCGGGGGTCGCATTCAGATACAAAAAATCGTCTGGAACGATTTTTGACATCGCGCCAGCGATGGCCCGCCAGGGTGGCCGCCATGGACGGTGGCCACAAAATCGCCGGACACCACACCCACAAAAAAGGCGGCCGTGGCCGCCTTTTCTGGTCCGGGTCAGATGCCCCGTTCCAACAGCATGGAACGGATATGGCCGATGGCCCGGGTCGGGTTGAGCCCTTTCGGGCACACGCTGACGCAGTTCATGATGCCGTGGCACCGGAACAGGCTGAACGGGTCGTCCAGCCGGGACAGGCGCTCTTCGGTGGCGGTGTCACGGCTGTCCGCCAGGAAGCGATAGCCCTGCAACAGCGCCGCCGGCCCCAGGAACTTGTCCGGGTTCCACCAGAAGCTGGGGCAGCTGGTGGAGCAGCAGGCACACAGAATGCACTCGTACAGACCGTCAAGCTTGGCGCGGTCCTCGGGGGACTGCAGGCGCTCGATGGCCGGTGCCGGCGTGCTGTTCTGCAGGTACGGCTGCACCTTCTCGTACTGGTTGTAGAACATGGTCATGTCCACCACCAGATCGCGCACCACCGGCAGTCCCGGCAGCGGCCGCAGCACCAACGCTTTTTTACCTTCTTTAACGCCAGGCGCCACGGAAGACAGCGAAGTGATACAGGCCAGACCGTTCTTGCCGTTGATGTTCATACCGTCGGAGCCGCACACGCCTTCGCGACAGGAGCGACGGAACCCCAGGGACGGGTCCATCTCCTTCACCAGGTTGAGCACGTCGAGCACCATCAGGTCCTTGCCCTGGGTGTCCACGTCGTACTCTTTCATGGTCGGTTCGCGGTCGGTATCCGGGTTGTAGCGATAGATACTGACTTTCATTGCAGCTCTCCGTTAGTAGGTCCGCGCCTTGGGCTGGAAGGTATCCACGGTCTTCGGCTCGAAATTCACCGCACGCTTACCCAATTGCTTGGTGAGCGGATCGTAGATGGAATGGCACAGCCAGTTCTCATCGTCACGGTCCGGGAAGTCGTAACGGGCGTGAGCCCCACGGCTTTCCTTGCGGCCTTCGGCAGCGATGGCGGTGGCTTCGGCCACTTCCAGCAGGTTGTCCAGCTCCAGCGCTTCGACCCGAGCGGTATTGAAGGACTGACTCTTGTCCTCCAGATGAGCCTTGGCGACACGCTCACGCAGATCGGCCAGTTTGGAGACGCCTTCATGCATGAGATCACCCTTGCGGAATACACCGAAGTGATTCTGCATGGTGCTTTGCAGTTCCTTGCGCAAACTGGCCACGGATTCGCCACCCTGGGAGTCGTCCCAGCGACGCACCCGGCTCAGGGCCTGGTCGATATCGTCGTTGCTCGGCTCGTACTGGGTCATGCCCTGGCGCAAGGCATCTTCAATGAAGAGGCCGGCGGCGCGACCGAACACCACCAGGTCGAGCAGCGAGTTGCCGCCGAGACGGTTGGCACCGTGCACGGACACACAGGCCACCTCGCCCACCGCGAACAGGCCGTTGACGAACTGCTCCTGGCCTTCGTGGCCGGCGCTCAGTTTGATCGCCTGACCATGCACATTGGTGGGGATACCGCCCATCATGTAGTGACAGGTGGGCACCACCGGAATCGGCTCCTTCACCGGATCGGTGTGGGCGAAGGTGATGGCCAGCTCACAGATACCCGGCAGGCGGCTGTGCAGCACTTCCTCGCCCAGATGATCGAGCTTGAGGAAAACGTGGTCACCATCCGGACCGGCGCCACGGCCGTCCAGGATTTCCATCATCATGGAACGGGCGACAACGTCCCGGGACGCCAGGTCCTTGGCGTTGGGCGCATAGCGCTCCATGAAGCGCTCGCCGTCCTTGTTGATGAGGTAACCGCCCTCACCCCGGCAACCTTCGGTCACCAGCACCCCGGCGCCGGCGATACCGGTGGGGTGGAACTGCCACATCTCGATGTCCTGCACCGGCAGACCGGCACGCAGGGCCATGCCGACACCGTCACCGGTGTTGATCAGGGCGTTGGTGGTGGAGGCGTAAATACGGCCGGAACCGCCGGTGGCGAAGACCGTCGCCTTGGCTTTGAAGAATACCGTTTCGCCGGTTTCGATGCAGATGGCGATAACGCCACAGACATTGCCCTGACCATCCTTCACCAGCTCGGCGGCGTACCACTCACTGTACACCTGGGTGCCGTTCTTCAGGTTCTGCTGATACAGGGTGTGCAGCAGCGCGTGACCGGTGCGGTCGGCGGCGGCACAGGTCCGGGCGGCCTGACCGCCCTCGCCAAAGTTTTTCGACTGACCGCCGAACGGGCGCTGATAGATCCGGCCTTCCTCGGTACGGGAGAACGGCAGCCCCATGTGGTCGAGTTCGAACACCGCTTCCGGGCCGACCGAGCACATATATTCGATGGCGTCCTGGTCACCGATGTAATCGGAGCCCTTGACCGTGTCATACATATGCCAGCGCCAGTCGTCATTGGGATCGGCGGAGGCAATGGCACAGGTGATACCGCCCTGGGCGGACACCGTATGGGAACGGGTGGGAAAGACTTTGGAAATCAGCGCGGTCTTGAAACCGGACTGCGCCATTTGCAGGGACGCGCGCATGCCGGCGCCGCCGCCACCTACCACGATGGCATCAAAGGTAATGGTGCGAATGGACATGGATCAAGCGCCTCCCCAAATCGTTACCAGGCCCCAAAGGACGTAGACCATCAGTAGCAGAGCAATCACCATCTGCACGACAAGGCGTACACAGGTGGCGGATTTGCCCAGGGTCATGCCGGTGAGATAGTCGGTGGTCACACCCCACAGACCGACCCAGGTGTGGGCGGCCACGGAAAGTACCAGCAAGGTGGTGGCGATTTGCATTGGCACGGAGCCGATGAAGGCCTTCCAGGTGCCATAGTCGAGATTCGGCTGGGCGATCAGATAGCCCAACATGCCGATGAAGTACACGCCGATAACAACGGCGCTGACGCGCTGAATCAGCCAGTCGTACAGGCCGTTACGGCCCAGACTGGTGACGCTGGTTACCCGGGTTACCATATCCAAGCTCCTGTCAGTACAACGAGAACGGCGGTGATGATGAACACCGACTTGGCGCCACGCCGTCCGCCTTCCAGGGTCTCACCTATCCCGGCGTCCATGAACAGATGCCGGATACCGGCCACCAGGTGATACAGGATCGGAGTGAGGATGGCCCACACGACCAGTTTGGCCAGGGGGGAATCAAGGAGCTGTTTCAGGTCCGCAAAGCTCTCCGGGGACGCCACGGAACGATCCAGCATCCACAGCAATATCGGCAACGCCACGAAAATGGCGACGCCGGTAATCCGGTGAGTGATGGACGCAATGGCGGTGACCGGGAACTTGATCGTCGATAGATCGAGATTGACGGGTCTTTTGTCGTTCACGGTAGCCTACACTTTTGCCGGGCTCCGGGCAGGCCGGAGCGGTTGTCGGGAACTTGGCATCACCGATGTCGTCTCAACATGAAGACTGGCGGCGAATCCGGTGATACCAGGGCCGGGGTGAAGCCCGTATTCCGGGAATCCATGACCAAGTCCGTTGCGGTCGGCGGTCGCCGGAATGCACTAACGACACCACCGCTGTCATCCACGGGTTAGGATGGCGGCGTGGTCGGTTGTGTATTCCCTGACAACTCCCGAATCAAGGGGCGGCGCCTGTCATTGCGCTTATACTGCTCGGCATCACGCCACCACCTTGCTGTGCCGCAAGGGACTCGGTCAGAGGCTCCCTTGCGGGCGGCAGTATATCGCCGCGCCGACGGCAAAACAAACGCCAACTGGCGGAAAACAGGCTAACGCTTTGTTTTATATAGGCACTTTTACATCAACCACCTTGCCATTCCAGGGCAAATGACGGTATTGCGCGCCGTAACAAGCTGTTTACCCTGCAAAAGACACCTTTTCTCATGGCCCCTTCTTCGTTGACAAAGACAGGCCAAAACTTTAACGTCCCCCGCGCTCTGGAGGACCTTGGGGGACCTTTGAACAGCCGCTGCTCGGCATCGCCGTCCGGACGCTGTCCACAGGTTCCGCTGCTGCTCCCTCTATACACCGAGGAGAAATTCCCATGACCGAGAAGAAAGCCATTCTCAAGGTAGAGGGCCGGGAGGATCTGGAACTGCCGATCCATACGCCGACCCTGGGCCAGGACGTCATTGATGTGTCCTCCCTCACCGCCAATGGCATCTTTACCTTCGACCCGGGCTTTACGTCCACCGCGTCCTGCGAATCCAAGATCACTTACATCGACGGCGAGAAAGGCCAGCTGCTGCACCGCGGCTACTCCATCGAGGAACTGGCTTCCAAGTCCGACTACCTTGAAGTGTGCTACCTGCTGCTCAACGGCGAGCTGCCGAGCGCCGAGCAGAAAGCGGAATTCGTCAGCACCGTGAAGAACCACACCATGGTGCACGAGCAGATTCGCAACTTCTTCAATGGCTTCCGCCGTGACGCCCATCCGATGGCGATCATGTGCGGCGTGGTGGGTGCCCTGTCCGCGTTCTATCACGACTCGCTGGACATCAATGACTCCACCCATCGTGACGTCACCGCGTTCCGTCTTATCGCCAAGATGCCGACCATCGCGGCCATGTGCTACAAGTACGGTCTCGGTCAGCCGCTGATGTACCCGCGCAACGATCTGGGTTATGCGGAAAACTTCCTGCACATGATGTTCGGCAACCCCTGCGAGGACAGCGAGATCAGCCCGACCCTGGCCCGCGCCATGGATCGCATCTTCATCCTCCACGCCGATCATGAGCAGAACGCGTCCACTTCCACCGTGCGTCTGGCCGGTTCTTCCGGCGCCAACCCGTTCGCCTGTATCGCCGCCGGCATTTCCGCCCTGTGGGGTCCGGCTCACGGCGGTGCCAACGAAGCGGTGCTGAAGATGCTGGAGGAAATCGGCGACGTTTCCCAGATCGAGACGTTCATCGCCAAGGCGAAGGACAAGAACGATCCGTTCAAGCTGATGGGCTTCGGCCACCGGGTGTACAAGAACTACGACCCGCGTGCCACCGTGATGCGCGAATCCTGCCACGAAGTGCTGGCCGAACTGGGCGTCAACGATCCGCAACTCGAGCTGGCCATGAAGCTCGAGGAGATCGCCCTCAACGACCCGTACTTCAAAGAGAAGAAGCTGTTCCCGAACGTGGACTTCTACTCCGGGATCATCCTCAAGGCGATTGGCATTCCGACCAGCATGTTCACCGTGATCTTTGCGCTGTCCCGTACCGTGGGCTGGATCGCGCACTGGAACGAAATGATCTCCAATCCCTACAAGATCGGTCGTCCCCGCCAGCTCTACACCGGCGAGACCGAGCGCTCCTTCGTGCCGGTCAACGAGCGCAAGTAAGGCACCTCCAGACACCTCGGTGTCAATCAAAAACGCCGGCCCTCGGGCCGGCGTTTTTGTTGCTGGAGCGAGTGACGTTATTAACGCTGGTACAACGACACCCTGTCCGCCAGTTTCAGCACATCATCCAGCGCCCCTTGCAGACCGGAATCCTCCTGTCGCAGCAACGCCAGCTCTTTCCCCAACCGGCTCAATGCCTCCACCGCGGCGCGGCAGGCGGCCAGACGCGCATCGATATCGGCGTCGATGTCCTCGTCCAACTCACGAATCCCTTCCAGCAGCACGCAGGCGCCTTCCAGTTCGGCCAGCGCCGCGCGCTGCAATTGCTCCACACCGTCATGGTAACGCTGGTAGGTCAGTTCGGTGGGCAGGAAGCGCTGATCCAGCCAGTGCAGCACCTGGCCATGCACTTGCTCCAATTCACCCAGCAACTGCTGCAAGCGGGGCGCCTCCAACACTTGCAGCCGCCAGCGAAGGGAATGATAAGGACGAGCACTCACCGGCTCGGCATCGCAGAGCGCCAAACGCCCCTGTAACTGTTCCAACACCACGTCCCGGCGATGACTCCAGTCCAGGGCACTGACCGGAAACAATGCCAGCCCGGCCCGTTCCAACAGTCGATAGCGCTGCCACTGCCACGCCTCGCCTGCCTCCCCCACACCGATCACATCGATGGCCAGGGCGCCGCCGGCATGGCGCACCAGCAGATCCAGGGATTGGCCGGCGAACACGTAATCCAGCTCGCAACGAGCCCCCCACCCTTCCAGCACCCCGACCAGTTCCCGCCGCAATGCTTCCACCGCTGGCGAGGCGCTGATGGCAATGTCATTTTGCTGTGCCACCGTGGCCACATAGCGGGCCAGCAATCCCTGTGGCCGCTCATCCAGAGCCCCCTCGCCGACGAACAGCCATTGCCGGTGGCGCACCCGGGTCACCGCCACATTGAACACATCGGGCCGTTCCAGGTAGCGCCAGGCCGCCGCCGACCGTCCCGGATAAACGCCGGTGGCGACCAGCATGAAATCCCGCTCTTCCCCCTGGAAGGCGTAAGGCGTGCCAACACGAAGATTGTGGCGCCCCAGCGTGGCCAGCTCGAAGCGGTCCAGCAGCCGGTTTTCCAGCACCGTGGCCAGCGCCCGAGACATCGCCACCACGCCGATCCGCGGGCAACGGTCGTCCGGCAAATCCCGGCACGCCTCGACCAACCCCTGCAACCGCGCCATCACCAGGTCCACTTCGGCCAGATTCACGGTGTCCTTCAGCGTCACCGGACAGCTCTCCAGCCGCAACGGCTGATCCGACTCACGATCATCCAGGCGGGTCAGCACCTTGAGCCGGTTTGAATAGAACTCCGCATTGCTGAAGCGGATCAGCGCCGGATGGCTGCGGAAGTGCTCATCGAGGAACGCCACCGCCTCCTGGCTGGCCACCGCGTCCAGGGCGTAATCCAACAGTGAGCGGTCACGGTAATCCAGGTCCAGCGGCGCCTCGGTGACAGCGTGCTGAATCGACAATGCCTGCTGACGGTCACGGGCGAGAAAGGAGAAATGGCGCAGCTGTTTCGGGTCCCCCACCACCACCGCCCGGCGTGCCCGTTGCAGCGCCGGCAGCGCCAATGGCAGATTGCATTGGGTGGCCTCGTCCATCACCACCAGATCAAATACCGTTTCATTGACCGGCAGGCTTCGGCTCAGAGCGTGAGCGGACACCACCCACACCGGGAAAGTGCTGGTCAGCAGCGACCAGTCCAGTTTATCGAAGCGGTCCTGGCGCAACGCTCCGCTACGGGAACGCAGCGCCCGCGACAAGGTGCTCAGTTGATTGCGACGCTGACGCAACAGCGTCGCCAGATTGTCGTTGGCACCGGCTTCCAGGGTATGCCGGGCCAGCTCCTGGTGCGCCTCCACCGACGCCTGTAACTGCTGCCATTGTTGCGCCAGCGTCGGTTGCGCCAGTAAGCGCCGGCTCGCCCACCAACGCCGCAGTTGAGCCCAAAGCCCACCGGTGCGCGCGCCGGCCCGTTCCGCCCGGCGCAAATCCCGGCGGAATCGCCGTTCCAGCTCCCGGTAGGCCCGGGTCGCCGAGTCCATCCGTTTTAACAGAGCCGGCCGTTGCGGCTCCGGCGCCAGCGCCATTTCCCCGGACAGCCAGTAATCCAGCCGTTCCAGCAAGTGCTTGCGATGGTCACCGCGACCGGCACGCAGAATCAGATCCCCGGCCTCGCCGAACAGACCATCCAGTTTGCCGCGCACCACATCGGCGGCATGTTCGTTACTGCATACGATGAGCACCGATTCGCCACGCATGACCCGATCCACGGTGAGGCAGGACAGCGTATAGGTCTTGCCGGTACCGGGCGGGCCGTTGATCACGCTGAGCGTTTGCGAGGCGGCGTTTTGCAGGGTCTGTTGCTGGGCATGGGTGAGACTGGCCGGCAGGGTGTCCGGCTCGGCCGCCCGCACCTGTTCCGGTGCCGGCACCGGCTCTCCCAGCACCTGCCGCAAAGGCGGCGACAAAGGAACCTCCCCCCCGGCCAGTCGCTCCAGCTCGAACAGCACACTGCGCTGCAAAGGCGAGCGGGCCGACAACCAGACCACGCCCGCCGGGGTATAGCGTGGACGGGCGCCGCTGCGCGGGCGCGGAAAGCCTCGGGCATTATCGGCGTATTCTCGGTTGTCCATCGACGCCAGAACACGCGCCAGAGTGTCCGCGTTCACCTGTTCCGGGTCCAACTCGGCAACCCATGGCGTCGATTCCGCCAAGGCGTCCAACACGGCACTGTTATAACGAAGGCCGTCCACTTCGATGGCGGCAGTGTCACTTTGCTCGTCGCTCACCATTGCTTCGGCGATCAGTAAGGGGGCACGCACGTAACCACGCCGCGAGCCCTCTCCGTCCACCGCCACGCTCACCACGAACAGCCCCGCCATGAGACGCCGCTCCTGACGCTGGGCACTCTGCTCGTGGCGCAGTCGTTGCGCCTCTTGCTCGGGTATCAGCCACCGGCAGGTCCCTGGAGCCTGTTCCCCATCGGCACGAAAGAAAACATGGCCGCGCTCGGATTGGGCGAACAGGTCGGTAATCAGACGATCACCGCCGTCCTCCGCCAGACAATCCCGGAAATAAGCGATCAGACCCCGCGTCATGGCACGCAATATAACTGCCTCCCGCGAATCACGGATTGAGGTCGATGGCGAGGGCCGAACGGGACGCCTCGGCTTGCTCCAACTGTGCCAGCGCGTCATCCCCTTTGCGGGTCAACGCCGCCATTTTCTGAATCGAATCGGCCATGCCCGGCAGGGCTTCACGGCGGAACCGGGCGATGTCTTCCAGGGAAGCATTGATATCAACGAACGCCTGTCGCAGGACATCCATATCCAGCTGCGTGGACGCCGCGCGGGTATGGATCTCCGCGCCCTGCTGACGCAGCCGCTGGGCGGTACCGGCGATCAGTGTATCGGTGGTTTTGTTCACCGCGTCGATCTTGTCCAGCACGATGCGCTGATTGGCCAGGGCCATGGCCAGGGTCACCGCGATCCGCAGCGCATTGACGGTAACCTGGGTGGCACGGTCCACGCCGCGGATCAGCTCGCGGTTATTGCGGACGATCACTTCGGTGGTGAGTACGCCCTGCTGATTCACCGCCAACTGTTGCTGCATATCCTGCATTCGCTGACGTAATGGAAACAGCAACTCCTCCTGGACGAACCGGTGCCGCGGGTCCTGGGGGTCGATTTCACGCTCCAGGGCACGGGACAAACGCGCATCGATCTGCTCGCCGAGGGCAACGGCCCGGCTCAACTGCCGACCGTTCTCACGCATGTCTTTCTGATCCGCCTGCAGGGTGATGTTGTCCCGGCGCAACTGCTCACGCCCTTGCTCCAGCGACTCGACAATGGCGGCGATCACCGTGGACGCGGATTCATAGCGGGAAAAATAGCGTTTCAGGGGCGTGCCGACGAAGGGCAGATAGCCGGCCAGCCGGGAAAACCAGCCCGGGGACAGATCCACCCGCGCCGGGTCCAATGACTCCACCTGGACTTTCAGATCGACCAGGGCGTTGGCCACGGGCCCGCCGTCCTCGGCGCGGCTGGCGAGCCGGTGCACCGGCTCCTCCAACAACCGGCTTTGACGGGCGGCGCGCGCCTGAACGTCCCGCCCCATGTTTTCCACGGCGCCGCGCGCCGGGGCCGGGTCACCGCTGGCGGACGCGCTCAGTAACTGTTCCACCAGTTGATCAGCCCGTTGTGCCAGCGCCTGACTTTCATCGTCCGCCACCGGCATGGCCGAATTCAGTTCCGCCGCCAGCGCGTCGGGCACCGCCACCTGCAAACCGCCCTGTTCCGGATTTACGTTGCTCATATTGCTGTCCTTATCCACTATTATCCCGGCGCCGGCGTCCCGTTCCGCTGTCCTTTGCGCGATCCCCGAGGGAAGGTCATCGCCACCATCCACTGGCATGATAGCCTATCATGTCCGACGGGACGGATTATGCCCCGCATTCGAGGTTTCAAAAGCCTGTTTTTAAGGACGACAAATGAAAAAAACCCTTTTGATCCTGATCCTTCTGGTGCTGGCCAGTTACCTGTTGTTCTGGCCGGTACCGGTGGAGCCGGTGGCCTGGGACGTTCCCAAAGCACCGGCTCTGGAAGGTCCCTACGCCGTGAACGACCGGCTCAGCCGGGCACACCGTTTGGCCGAAGGCGAAGGCCATGGCCCGGAAGATGTGGCGGTGGATAACGAGGGGCGTCTCTATGTTGGCTATGAAGACGGACGCATCGTACGCTTCCGTGGTGACGGCAGTGACGCCGACCTGATCGCGGATACCGGCGGTCGGCCACTGGGTCTGGATTTCGCCCCGGACGGCACTCTGGTGGTGGCCGATGGCTACAAAGGATTGTTACGTATCAATCCGCAGTCCGGCGCGGTCACAGCACTGGTGGCGGAGGCCGGCGGCGTGCCCTTCAAATTCACCGATGACGTGGATGTGGCCAGCGACGGCGTCATCTACTTCACCGATGCTTCCAGCAAGTTCGGTCCGGCGATGAAAGCCCGGGACGACATCATCGAACACGGCGGCCACGGCCGGCTGCTCCAATACGATCCGCGAAACAACACCACCACGGTCCTGCTGGACGGTCTGCAATTCGCCAACGGCGTGGCCCTGGCCCCGGACGAGTCCTATGTGCTGGTGGTGGAAACCGGCAGCTACCGGGTGCAGCGTTATTGGCTCAGCGGCGAACGCGCCGGTGAAAATGAAGTGTTCATCGATAATCTGCCGGGCATTCCCGACGGCATCTCCGGTAATGGCACCGATACTTTCTGGGTGGCCCTGTTCGCACCGCGCAACGCCGCTCTGGATGCCATGGCCGACAAGCCATTGTTGCGCAAGGTGGTCTTTCGTCTGCCCGAGTTCATGCAGCCGCAACCGGCCCATCACGCCTTTGTGTTAGGTCTGGATACCGACGGCAACGTCACCCATAACCTGCAGTATCTCGGTGACGATGCGTTTTCCCCTATCACCAGTGTGGAGCAGGTCGACCAGCGTTTGTTGCTGGGCAGCCTCACCGCCAACAGCTTCGCCATCTACAACCTTGAGGAGTCCCAATGATTTCCCGAGTCGCATTTATCGGCCTTGGCGTTATGGGCTACCCCATGGCCGGTCACTTGGCCCGTGCCGGTCTGGAAGTGACGGTCTACAACCGCACCGGCGCCAAAGCCGAAGCCTGGGTGAAGGAATACGGCGGCCGCCATGCCGCCACTCCGGCACTGGCCGCCGAGGACGCCGATGCGGTGTTCCTGTGCGTGGGCAATGATCAGGATCTGCATCAGGTCACCCTTGGCGAGGACGGCGCGGTGAGTACCCTGGCCGCCGGCGCGGTGCTGGTGGATCACACCACCGCCAGCGCCACCATGGCCCGAACTCTGGACGACGCCTGCCGTGAACAGGGGGCGCATTTTATCGACGCACCGGTTTCCGGTGGCCAGCAAGGCGCCGAGAACGGCCAGCTTTCGGTGATGTGCGGCGGCGAGGATGCGGCGTTCGAGCGTGTCGCCCCGGTGCTGGATCACTATGGCAAAAGCGTGGTGCTGATGGGACCGGCGGGCAGCGGCCAGCTCACTAAAATGGCCAACCAGATTTGCGTGGGCGCGGCGATCCAGGGCGTGGCCGAGGCCATTGCCTTTGCCCGGGATGCCGGGCTGGACGCGGAAAAAGCCATGCAGGTGATCGGTGCCGGTGCCGGCAGTTCCTGGCAATTGCTGAACCGCCACCAGACCATGATCGCCGATGAGTACGAGCATGGCTTCGCCGTGGACTGGATGCGCAAGGATCTGATGATCTGCCTGGCCGAGGCCAACCGCACCGGTACCCCCCTGCCGGTGACCGCGCAGATCAACGAATTTTATAAGGACATTCAGGCCATGGGCGGCGGCCGTTGGGATACGTCCAGTCTGCTGCGGCGGTTGCGGCGGGATTGATCAGGGAATAGTGACAGGTCAGGCGTCTGGCCGTTTCCCACAGCGGCGTCGTAGCTACTGCGCCGCCGCGCCCTTTTCCGGCACCAGCGCCTTGGCGTTGTCGCTGGCCAACCGTCGCGCCACCTCTTCCGGCAGGGCATTCAGCAGCGGCCGGTAGCTGTTGAGGATTTTCTTCATGCTGTCGAAATGCCCGACCAGATCGGTGCCCAGGGTGAAGCGGTCGGGGTGGTCGTTGATCAGCGTCAGCCACACCTCGCGCGGCTTGTCGTCATCCAGCAGATAGTGCTCCCGCACACTCCAGGACAGATCCACGTAGAGGTTGTCGTAGCGTTCCAGCAGCGCGCGGATAATAGCCGGCAGCGTTTCCAAAGGCGCCTGCCGCGCTTCCACCCCGCCACTGGTGCCGGCGTGGGCAAGAATAAAGCGGGTCTTCGGGTTTTCCTTGAGCGCGTCTTCCAGCTCCTCAAGATAGATCGGCGTTTTCTCGCGTAGCGAAGTCAGATTGCTGTGCAGCAGCACTGGCAAACCGTGGCGTGCGGCCACCCGGTATACCTTCATCAGCGCCGGGTGATTGGCCCGTGGCGTTTCCCCTTCGGTCAGGGCGGTGAGATCATCATGGCGGGTGATTACTTCACCGATGCCGCGCCACAGGCCCGGATAGCGCTCGATCAGCGCCTCCACGTGCCGGGCGGCATTGAGGTCGGTGGGATTGATACCGCTGATAAAGGGCACCAGCCGCTGCCGGTGCTCTTGCGGCAACGCCGCGATGGCCCGGGCCAACAGATCGTCGGTGGCGCTGTAGTAATACAACGGCGCTTCGTCGCCAAGAAAGTAACGGGGCCGGCGCGGCGCGCTTTGCTCCCATTTTTTCACCACCGGCAGCCCAAAGACCCAGGCCTGCTCCACCCTGGCCTTGTCCATGGCGTTGAACATGGCGTCCATACCTTCGCTTTCCTGCATGAAATCCACGTAATGCAGGTGCGCATCCACATACTGCCCCTCGTAATGAGCATCCCTTGCCCACAACGGTGAGCTCGCCAGCAACGCCAATACGGCCAGAGATCGCATTCTTTCCTTTCCTCCATGATGTCCTGCCTTCCTTGACCGGCAAGCCCGCCAGGGGTTCTACGGATTATACAGAGTCTTACCCTTTTATCCATTTGTAGACAAAATAACATTAAATGTCCTATCATGGACAAAACGTCAGGAGGTGCCCCATGCAACCGGCCCACGACACCCCGAATCTGCCCGCCCTGGACGACCAGGCTCGCCACGCCGCCCTGCGCGCGGTGCTCAAGCTGCTCGATTTGTGGCAATGCACGGAGAAGGAGAAGACCGCCCTGCTCGGAGTCGGCCGCTCCACCCTGCATAAGTACCAGGGTCGCCCGGAAAGCGCCCGCATTTCCAATGATTTGCTGGAGCGTTTGAGCTATCTGCTCAATATTCATCAGGCGTTACGTACCCTGTTCGGCAACCGGGAGAACGTCTATGGCTTCGTGCGCATGCCCAACCACAATCCCTATTTCAACGGCCTCAGCCCCATGGAGGCCATGAGCACCGGGCGGGTCGCCAGCCTCTACGAAGTATTCCGCCATCTGGACAGCCTGCGTGGGGGCCAGTGGTGAACGAAGCGGATTATCGCGAACTGCCGCTGCGCGCCTTCGAGCATCAGGAGGCGTACCGTCTGGTCAATGGCAAGTATCCGCCCATCGACCTGTTCGACGATGTCGCCGACGAGCGCGATTTCGGCGCCCTTTTCGCGGTACAGGCACTGACCAACCCCAGGCTGCAAACCCAGATCGGAGAACTGAACCGGGTACCGCCGGAACGCCGCCCCTGGGGCATTCCCGGCTGCAGCTACGCGCTGGCGCCCTTTGTCCACGTCAACCCCGCCGGCTCGCGCTTCTCCGACGGCGACTTCGGTGTGCTCTACTGCGCCGAACGCATGGCCACCGCCATCGCCGAAACCCGCTACCACCAGCAACACTACTTCCAGCACGTCATTGGGTTGAAGTACGACCGGGTGGTGATGCGCGGCCTGCGGGTGCGTTTTTCCGCCGCTCTGCGCGACATTCACAACCCATTGCGCGACGACGATCAGTGGTATCACCCCGAGGATTACAGCGGTGCCCGCCGCCTCGGCCAATGCTTGTTTGAAGCCGACGAGCATGGCCTCGCCTACAGCTCGGTACGCGACCCGGGAGCGCTGTGTTTTGCCCTGTTTTCCCCGCATCTGGTGGAATCGGTGATTCCCAGCACCCACTACGAATACATCTGGGATGGCGAGCGCATCGCCCATGTGCTGACCATCCGCCGCGTCACCGGGTGAGGAGCATGGAATCCCTGGGAACGGTGATCATCGGCGGCGGCGTGGTGGGCCTGGCCATTGCCCGGGAACTGGCTCTGGCCGGCCGCGCACCGGTATTGCTGGAAGCGGAGACGCACTTTGGCGAGCACCTGTCCTCGCGCAACAGCGAAGTGATCCATGCCGGCCTTTATTACCCGCCGGGCTCCCTCAAGGCCATGTCCTGCCTGCGTGGCAATGCCCTGCTCTACGAGTACTGCCGACACCGTCAGGTAGCCCATCGCCGTTGTGGCAAATGGGTGGTGGCAAGGGGCGGGGAGCAGGCCCGGCAACTGCAGACTTTGTACGACAACGCCATTGCCGCCGGTGCCGAAGGCTTGCACTGGCTGGGGCGCCCAGCTCTGCAACGTGAGGAGCCCTGGCTGGCGGCGGATCTGGCGCTGGCCAGCGAACACACCGGCATCGTCGACAGTCACGGCCTGATGGCCGCTCTGGCCGCCGACGCCGAAGAAGCCGGCGCCTTACTGTGCTTGCGGCACAGTGTGATCGCCCTGAGCGGAGACCGGCACGGCTTCGAGTTACAGGTGACCGGCCCGGATGGCGACTTTCAGTTGCACTGCGAGCAACTGGTGATCGCCGCCGGCCTGGGCAGCGTGCCGTTGCTGCAACGTCTGCACGGGCTGCCAGCGGATCTGGCTCCACAACAGGGACTGGCGCGGGGTAACTATTTCCGCCTGCGTGGCGCCAGCCCTACCCGGCGTTTGATCTACCCGCTGCCGGAGCGCCATGGCCTCGGTGTGCATCTGACCGTGGACCTGGCGGGCCAGGCGCGCTTCGGGCCGGACGTGGAATGGATCAACCAGGTGGATTACCGCGTCAATCTCCAACGTGAGCCCGCTTTCGAGGACGCCGTGCGCGCCTATTGGCCGGGCCTTGCTCCCGGCTCACTGCTGCCGGACTACACCGGTATCCGCCCCAAACTGCACCTGCATGGCGAAGCCCATACGGATTTCTGCCTGCTCGACGAACACGACCACGGCCTGCCGGGCCTGATCGCATTGCTGGGCATCGAGTCACCGGGGCTGACCGCCGCCCTGGCGCTGGCGGAACGGGTTCGAGGGTGATGACGCGATCACCTTGCCGCCGGTTTTCCGGCGCGGCCATTCGGCGCGGCTGGCGGTCGCCGGCCATACCGTCGTGGCGAGGCCCCCATGACCCGCTTGAACGCCGTGCTGAACGCGCTTTCGGATTGATAACCCAGCGACAGGGAGATAACGGAAACCGGATCCTTGGAGTTCTCCAGCCTGTCTCCCGCCAGCAGCATGCGCCAGCGCGTCACATACTCCATCGGCGAGGTGCCCATCGTCTCCCTGAATTTCTGGGCGAATGACGAACGCGACATGTGGGCACGCTCGGCCAATGCCTGCAGCGTCCAGCGATAGGCCGGATCGGCATGCACCGCACCGATGGCCGGACCCAACTGTTTGTCCGCCACGCCGAAAAGCCATCCCGTGCTGCCCGCTGCTCCTTTTCTCACGTGCAGCCTGAGTGCCTGCACCAGCATCATATGGGCGAGGTGCTGGGCGATCAGAAACCCACCGGGCTCGGGGTCGTGCAGTTCCTGCATCATCCTTTCCACCGACCAGCGCAGCGCCGCCTGTTCCGTCTCATTGTGAATGTGCACGATGGGCGGCAGCATGCTCATCAGCATATCGGCGTGCCCGCCGTTGACGCCAAACCGGCTGCCGACGAGAAAGACGTCGCCTCCGCCGTTGATCCTCACGACGGCGCCGGGGCGTGGGGGCGGTAAATAGTGGCTGGAAGGTTCCGGCGACAGTGCCATATCGCTGGCAAGACGGAAGGGGCGTCCGCTTGGCAGCACGAAGCAGTCTCCCTCCTTCAGATGCACGGCGTCGGGAACACTATCGACCGCCAGCCAGCATCCACCGGACACCACCGCATAGCACTTGATCAGCTTGTGCTGATCCGGGAACTGGATCGACCAGTCGCCTCCGGCATCAAAACCGGCGGACACGTAGCTGCGGGGTTTCAGCAGCGAGAGTACGTCTGAAAGCGGGTCCATGCCTTTCCCTGGACGATTACAAAGGAACACCGGACTTTACCGCATAGATCGGATGGTCGGAAGGCTCTATGGTCCTCATCTGCCTAGCGGCCTATGACGACTCGACTATGAAGATGCCCGTAATTGCCCAACGCTGGGCTTCAGTACTCACCTTCCTGCTGCTTTCCGCCTGCGATGATGGTCCGCCCCCGGAGGTCAGTGAGGCGTCCGTCGCGGTGGCGCGTGTCATGGTAGCGTCGGCAAAATCCGCTGCGTTCGCGGAGCGGTTCTCCATGTCCGGGACCCTGACCGCTGAACGTCAGGCATGGCTGTCGGCACGTGTCGATGGGCTCGTCTCGCGGGTGCATGTCGATGCCGGCGATCAGGTTGAACCCGGGCAGGTATTGCTCGAACTTGATCCCGCCATCGCCCGCCAAACCTTACTGCGCGCCCAAGCCGAAGCCGCCGAGGCGGACGCCGCCGTGCGCGAGGCAGAGCGCCTGGTCACCGAAGCACAGCGGCTGGTCGAGCACCGGGCCATTGCCGCCACGGAACTCGGGGCGCGCACTGCCGCTCTGGACCTTGCGCGGGCGGCGGCGGAATCCGCCCGGGCCAGTACGCGCGAGCAAGAAGAAATCGTCGCGCGGCACACTCTGCCCGCCCCATTCTCAGGCGTGGTGGCCGAAAAGCTTACCGAGACCGGCGAATGGGTACAGCGCGGCACACCGGTACTGTCACTGATAGCGACGGACCGCGTGCGTCTGGATCTGCGCGTGCCACAGGAGCGCTTCTGGCAGATCGACAACGATGCGCGGGTCCGCGTTTTCGCCGATGCACTTGGCGGCACGCCGTTGCCGGCCAGCGTTGATGCGCGGGTTCCCGTCACTGATGCCGGCACCAGAACCTTCCTGCTGCGTTTGCTGGTGGACGATGCTGAAGGCCATCTGCTACCCGGGACCTCGGCCCGTGCCGAGATTTCGCTCGCGCAAGCGGGCACCGGCATCGTGACGATCAGTCGTGACGCCTTGCTGCGTCACCCCGATGGCAGCCTCAGTGTGTACGTCGTCGAAGACGACGGTGACCAGCCGGTGGCGCGCAGGCGCACGGTGCGGATTCTCCATGACCAGGATGGCAGGGTCGCCGTTGCTGGTGACGACATAGCACAAGGCACCCGGGTCGTGATTCGCGGCAACGAGGCCCTGACCGACGGCCAGCCCGTGGACCTGGTGGAGCGCTGATGCATGGGATTTGATCGTGTTCTCCAGCACAGCACTCTGATCGCCGTCGCCGTCCTGATCCTGTGCGTGCTGGGGGGCAGCGCCGCGCTGCGCGTGCCGGTGCAGATGATTCCCGATCTGGAGGTGCGCACCATCAGCGTGGAGACGCGCTGGCCCGGGGCGTCTCCACGGGACGTGGAGCAGGAGATCCTGATCGAGCAGGAGCAGTATCTGCGGACACTGCCCAATCTGCGACGCATGGTTTCCACCGCCAGTATCGGACAGGCAACCATCGAGCTGGAATTTCCCTTCGGAGTCGACATCAATGAGGCGTTGATCCGTACCAACAACGCGCTCAGCCAGGTGTCCGGCTACCCCGAGAACGTCGATGCCCCCGCCCTGACGACGATTTCGTCCTCGGACGAACCCTTCATGTATTTCCGCATCGGGCCGCGGGCGGACAGCCGGATTCAGCCCGATCTGGCGATGATACGCAACTTTCTGGAAGATGAGGTGCGGCCACGCCTGGAGCGCGTTGCCGGTGTGTCGCTGGTGGAGATCAGGGGCGCGGAGGAACGGCAGGTCCGTGTGGAGGTCGATCCGCACCGTCTGGCCGAACGCGGGCTGGACATGACCGATGTACGCAATGCGCTGCAGGCACGCAACGTCGACCGCTCGGCGGGCGATCTGGACAGCGGTAAACGCAGCGTGATGGTGCGTACGCTCGGCCGCTTCAGCGCACCCACCGACATGGGCGACTTGATCGTCGCCGAGCGGCACGGCGCCCTGGTGCGGCTGTCCGACCTCGCCGAGATCCAGCTCAGCCACCACGAACTACGCTCCCGGGCTTTCTACAACGGCCAGCCTTCGCTGATCCTGGCGGTGCGCCGCGAGACCGGTTCGAATGTCATCCAGACCAAGTACGCCGTGCTGCCGGAGGTCGAGGCGATCAGCGCCGAAACCCTGGCGCCGCTGGGTCTGGAAATGACCTTGGTCAACGAGGACGCACGCTACGTCGAGGATTCGGTCGCCAACGTCTGGCGTAATCTTCTGCTCGGCACGCTGCTGGCGACCCTGGTGATGTACGCCTTTCTGCGCTCGGCGCGCAGCACCTTGGTGGGGGTGGTCGCCGTCCCGATCTGTACCATCGCGGCCTTCATCGGTCTGCTGCTGGCGGGGCGCACGCTGAATGTCATCTCATTGGCCGGCGTGGCGTTTGCCATCGGTATGACACTGGACAACACCATCGTGGTACTGGAAAGCATCGACCAGGCGCGACGACGTGGCCTGAAGCCCTTCGACGCCGCCGTGGCCGGGGTGCGCCGGGTCTGGACGGCGGTGATCGCAAGCACCCTGACCTCTGTCCTGGTGTTTGCCCCCACGCTGTTCATCCAGGAGGAAGCCGGGCAACTCTACTCGGATATCGCGATTGCCATTTCCACCTCCATCCTGGCATCGATGGCGGTCGCGGTGACGGTGCTGCCGACCATGGCCGCGCGGCTGCTGCCGGCGTTGGCGCCCGGCGACTCCGCCAGCGACGGTGCCCTTGACCGAATCGGTCGCTGGATCGCCAGGGCCCATGGCAGTCCGCAGCGCCGCGGGGCGATTCTGGTCGGAACACTGTGCGCGTCGGTATTGGCCGTGGTGTGGCTGACACCACCAGCGGAATACCTGCCGGAGGGCGAAGAGGCGCGAATCTTCTCACGCATGATCGCGCCGCCGGGCTACAACCTGACGGAGATGGAGGGCATTGCGCGGGAGCTGATCCCGGAGCTGCGGCAACGTCTTGAAGACCAACCGGCACGCTTCCACAGTGACGAGACGGACATGCCCGCACTGCGGTTCTTCGCCCTATTCGTCGACGCCCAAGGCATCAACGTGATCACCGATCCCAAGGACCCGGCCGACGTGGAAGCCTTGATGGGGGCACTGGAGGCGCGCTTCACCGCCTGGCCGGGTATGCGCGCGTTCGCCTCGCGCGGTTCCATCATCTCCAGTAACGACGGCGGAACGCGCAGCATCAACGTGAACATCTCCGGTTCCGATCTTGCTCGGATCTATCAGGTCGCCGGCCTCGCGTACGCCCGCGCGGGGGTGCTGTTCGACGGCGCGCAGATCGGTTCCGAGCCCGGCTCGCTCAGTCTGGACCAGTCGCTGCTGGAGGTGCGGCCGCGCTGGGAACGCCTGGCTGAGGTCGGCCTGGACGCGGAGCGCTTTGGCTACTCGGTGGCGGCGCTGAGCGATGGCGCCTTCGCCGACGAGATGATCCTGGACGACCGCCGGGTCGATATCTACCTGTTCAGCAGCGCCGGCAGCGAGCAGCGGGCGGACCGCCTGCGCGATCTGCCCATCGCCACACCGGACGGTGCGGTACTGCCGCTTTCGGCGCTGGCCGATCTGCACGATTCCGTCGACACGGACAGCATTCGCCGACTGGATGGCCGCCGCACGGTCACGCTGAACATCGTGCCGCCGCGTTCGGTGGCGCTGGAAACCGGTGTCGAACGCGTGCGCACCGAACTGATCGAGGCCATGCGCGTCGCCGGCGAGATTCCCCACGGCGTCTCGGTCGGCATCACCGGTGCCAGCGACCAGTTGCAGGCCACCCGCGAAGCGGTCTCGGGCAATTTCATCATCGCCGTGCTGCTGTGCTACCTGATGTTGGTGGCCATCTTTCGCCACTGGGGCCGGCCGCTGTTGGTCATGGCCACGATTCCCCTGGGCCTCGCGGGCGGGATCGTCGGGCTGGCGATACTCAACAGCGTCGGCGCCGCCTTCGGCATTCACCAGCCGTTCGACATGATCACGCTACTGGGCTTCCTGGTACTGCTTGGCGCCGTCGTCAACAACCCGATCCTGATCGTGCAGGAAGCCTACAAGCGCCTGGAGGAAGGCGCCGAGTCGATCACCGTGGCGGTCGACGATGCGGTGCACACACGCCTGCGGGCGATCCTGATGTCCAGCCTGACCACCATCTTCGGCATCGCGCCGCTGGTGTTGATCCCCGGAGCAGGCACCGAACTCTATCGCGGTCTGGGCGCCATTGTGATGTTCGGTATCGCGTTTTCCACGGTGGTCACGCTGACTTTCCTGCCCAGCCTGATGGTGACGACGCTGGTGCTGAAGGAGCGTTTCGGTATGCGGCTGCGCCGTCGCGGGAGTCGCCTTGCCACGAAAAGGTAAGGGAAAACCGCCCCTACCATTGCATGTCCGGCATCGCCTGAAAGGCACCGCGCAATGCCTGGGACCAGGCCTCGCCCAGCGCCCGGAAACCCTGGTGATGCTCATCCACATCATAATGAAGATGGTCGTCAAAGCTGTCGCGGGGATACTTGAGAACATCCAGAGGCAAGCCCACGGACAGATTGGAACGAAGGGTGGAATCGATACTCAGCAAGGCGCACTTGATGCCATCGTCCAGGGAGGTGCGGTATTCCACCACCCGATCGATAATCGGCTTGCCGTACTTGGTCTCGCCGATCTGAAAGTACGGCGTGTCCGCCGTGCATTCGATGAAATTACCTTCCGGGTAAACCAGAAACAGCCGCGGCGCTTCACCACGAATCTGCCCCCCGACGATGAAGCTGCTGCCGAAATCCACCGACCCCTGCGTCTGGCCGGCGTCGCGCTGACGCACTTCACGGCTGGTGGCACCGACAATGGCCGCCACATCGTACAGCGAGCCGACGCCGTTGAGATTGGGCCGGTCGCTGTCCAGACGCATGCGCAACAGGCTGACCACGCTCTGAGTGGTGGCCAGGTTGCCGGCGCTGAGCAGAACCACCAGACGCTCCCCGGACACCGGGAAGGTGTGCAGTTTGCGAAACGTGGCGATCTGATCCACGCCGGCGTTGGTCCGCGAGTCCGCGGCGAACACCAGCCCTTGTTCCAGGCGCATGGCGACGCAATAGGTCATCGGTTTCTCCGTGCGGTCACTGGTCCCCGGTGCCGGTCTGCCGCACCAGGGCCGCCGCGCGCAGGGATTCCACGCCACCGCCGTAACGGACGCCGCGTACCGGGCAGGCATCCAGATAGTCGAAGCCCACCGCCAGTTTCAGATGGCGTCTCGGACGGCGGGTCTGGTTGGTCACGTCAAACGTGTGCCAGCGCTCATCGAACCAGACTTCGGCCCAGGCATGGCTGGCGACGTGCTCGGAATCATCGCTGTAAAGATAGCCGCTGACGTAACGGGCGGGAATCCCCAAGGCCCGGCAGCAGGACAAAAACACATGGGTATGATCCTGGCACACCCCTTTCCTTAACCGATAAGCCTCGGCGGCGGTGCTGGATACATCGGTGATGCCGGGCGTAAACGGCATTCGCGACAGGATGGTTTCGCTCAGCCCCTCAAGATTGGTCAAGGTCCCGGCGGTACGCTGATGACTCCGGGCCAGTTCATGGAGCAACGAGTCAGGGCGGGTAAACGGAGAATAGCGGCAGTAAACCAGAGGGGAGATCCGGGTGTCGTCATCCTCACGGTCCTCACCATCGATTTCCACTTCGCCGGTGGCGGTGAGGTGTATGGCCTCGTGGGGTTGGTCCAGGGTCAGCACGTGCAGGATATTACCAAAGCCGTCGGAGGCCTCGCTGGCCGGCTCCGGCATGTCCAGATGCCAGTGCAGAATGCGCTGCCGCGCCGACGGACGCGGCGTCAGCCGCAAATACTGCGTGCTGTGCAGCACTTGCTCGGAATAGCGGTATTCGGTGCTGTGTCGAATCGACAGTTTCATACGACCTCCAGATATTCCTCGCGGATGGTATCCGCCAGCTCATTGATACGACGCAGAAAGTCCGTCAGGTAATCGTGCAAGCCGGTGTCCAGCACATGTTCCAGATCACCGTACTGCAGCCGCGCGAACTGCACCGCCGCCAAGCGCTTGGCGGTCTGCCCGGCGCGCCCCTCGATCGCCGGCAGCAACTCGCACAGCATTTGCATGCACGAGCGTAGCGAGCGTGGCACCTCGGCGCCGAGAACCAGCAGTTCCGCTACCCGGTCGGCGCTAATAGCCTCGCTGTAAAGCTCGCGATAGGATTCATACGCCCCCACCGAATGCAGCAAGGCGTGCCAGCGATAGAAGTCCATGGCGTCACCGCCGGAAGGAACGCCGTAGAGACTCCCGTAGAGAGTGCCGATCTGGTATTTCACATCGAGGATACGGGCCGTGTTATCGGCCCGCTCGATAAAGGTACCAATGCGCAGAAAACGGAAGGCGTCATTGCGCATGATGGTGCCGTAAGTGGCGCCACGGAACAGGTGGGAACGTTTTTTCACCCAATCAAAAAAAGCGCTGGCACCGTATTGATCCAGGCCACCACGGTGAATCTCCTTCAACTCCAGCCAGGTACTGTTGATGCTTTCCCACATCTCGGCGGTGATCTTGCCGCGCACCGCGTGGCCGTTCTCCCGCGCCAGACGCAGGCAGTTGAAAATGCTGCCGGGGTTGTCCTGATCCAGGGTGAAGAAATGCAGTACCTCGCGCACCTGGACGTCATCGTACCGGCTCATATACAGCTCATGCGTGCCCGAGATCATCAACGGCGCCATCATCTCATCGCGGGGATTGGCGACGAACGGCATCATCGACAGATTCCAGGCCACGTCGAGCATGCGCGCGGTGTTCTCGGCCCGCTCAACCAGACGGGACAGCCAGTACAGGTCGGACGCGGTGCGACTCAACATGACGGCGCCCCCACCACCCAGGTGTCCTTGGTGCCGCCCCCTTGGGACGAGTTCACCACCAGCGAACCGGCATTCATCGCCACCCGCGTGAGACCGCCGGGCACCATGCGGGTAGTACGGCCGTCACTGAGCACGAATGGGCGCAAGTCGATATGCCGGGGCGCGATGCCCTGCTCGACGAAGATCGGGCAGGTGGACAGCGACAGGGTCGGCTGGGCGATGTAATTGTCGGGCCGTGCCCGCAGACGCTGACGGAAACCCTCGATCTCCTCGCGGCTGGCCGCCGGTCCCACCAGCATGCCGTAACCGCCGGCGCCGTGGACCTCCTTAACCACCAGTTCCGGCAGGTGCTCCAATACGTACTGGAGGTCCTCCGGACGGCGGCATAGCCGGGTCGGGACGTTTTCCAGAATCGGCTCCTCACCCAGATAGAAGCGGATCATCTCCGGCACATAAGGATAAATGGACTTGTCATCGCCGACCCCGGAGCCAATGGCGTTGGCCAGCACCACGTTACCCTGCCGGTACACCGACAGCAGGCCGGGCACCCCCAGCATGGATTCCGGGTTGAACGCCAGCGGGTCGAGGAAATCGTCATCAATGCGGCGATAGATCACGTCCACCCGTTGCGGCCCGGCGGTGGTGCGCATGTAGACGAAGCCATCCTTGACGAACAGATCCGCCCCCTCCACCAATTCGATCCCCATCTGCTGCGCCAGGAAGGCGTGCTCGAAGTAGGCGCTGTTGAAACGCCCGGGCGTCAGCAGCACCACCGTGGGATAGGCCACGGCACTACTATGCTGCAAGGTATCCAGCAACAGCGATGGATAGTGCTCCACCGGCGCCACCGATTGCCCGGCGAACAACTCCGGGAACAACCGCATCATCACCCGCCGGTTTTCGATCATATAGCTGACCCCGGACGGGGTACGCAGATTGTCCTCCAGGACGTACCAGGTTCCCTCACCGTCACGGATCAGGTCCACGCCGCTGACGTGGCTGTACACCTGATTGGGCAGATCCACGTCCTGCATGCAGGGCTGGTAATGGGCGTTGCCATAGATCTGATCGGCGGGAATGCGGCCGGCGCGGATAATCTCCTGGCCGTGGTAAATGTCATCGAGGAATTGGTTCAATGCCCTCACCCGCTGGGCCGTGCCCTGCTCCAGGTGGTGCCATTCCTGTTCAGGAATAATGCGGGGAACCACATCAAAAGGAATCAGCCGCTCCGCGCCACTCTCCTCACCGTAGACATTGAAGGTGATGCCGACCCGGTGGAACAACAGCTCGGCTTCCTGACGCTTGCGGTGCAGGAGCTCATTGGACTGCCCCAACAACCAGCCGTGATAACTGGAATAGTGGGGGCGAACCGCCCCTTCCCTGGCGAACATCTCATCAAAGCCGGACACCGCCGGCGGTGTAATCGACTGCATGGCGCGTTATTCCCTGTGGCCCTTTCCCCAACGACGGGGATACCAACAGGCTCAGCAAGGGATATGCCAATTCGGAGACAAAGGATTCAGGGACATCCGCCCCGGCATGGCGCAAGACTGCGATCCATGCTGAAGCAGGCCGACCTTGAGGCACCAAATCGGGGCACAACAAGGCTTCGCCAGCAGGGCAATGGATTCCCCCGCCCCAAAAGCAGAAAGCCCGGCACTAGGCCGGGCTTTCCAGGACATCGTCGAATGCGAGTGTTCAGAGCTTGCTGTCCAGCTCCGGTACCGCTTCGAACAGATCCGCCACCAGACCGTAGTCCGCCACCTGGAAGATGGGGGCTTCTTCGTCCTTGTTGATGGCCACGATCACTTTGGAATCCTTCATGCCCGCCAAGTGCTGGATGGCACCGGAGATACCGACGGCGATGTACAGGTTCGGGGCAACGATCTTACCGGTCTGACCCACCTGCATGTCGTTCGGCACGAAACCGGCGTCAACGGCGGCGCGGGATGCACCCACGGCGGCGCCAAGCTTGTCGGCCACTTTGTAGAGGATTTCGAAGTTGTCGCCGTTGCCCATGCCGCGGCCACCGGAGATCACGATGTCGGCACTGGTCAGTTCCGGACGGTCGGACTTGGCCAGTTCCTCACCCACGAAGGAGGAGATACCGGCGTCCTTGACCACGTCAACGTTCTCAACGCTGGCGGAACCGCCTTCCTCGGCAACGCCGTCGAAGGAGGTGCCACGCACGGTGAGCACTTTCTTGGCGTCGGCGCATTTCACGGTGGCGATGGCGTTACCGGCGTAGATCGGACGCTTGAAGGTGTCGCCGTCGACCACGTCGGAGATTTCGGAGATCTGCGGAGCGTCCAGCAGAGCGGCCACGCGCGGCGCGAAGTTCTTGCCGGTGGTGGTGGCGGCGGCCAGGATGTGGCTGTAGTCGCCGGCCAGCTCAACCACCAGGTCGGCGATGTTTTCCGCCAGCTGGTGCTCGTAGGCGTCGTTGTCAGCGCACAGCACTTTGCTTACGCCATCAACCTTGGCGGCCGCTTCAGCCACGGCGCCACAACCTTTACCGGCAACCAGGACGGTGACGTCGCCACCGAGCTCCTTGGCGGCGGCAACCACGCTCAGGGTAACCTTATTGAGCGTAGCGTTATCGTGTTCGGCGTAGACTAAAACACTCATCAGATCACCTTCGCTTCGTTTTTCAGTTTATCCACCAGCTCATCAACGGAGCCCACCTTGACACCGGCACTGCGTTCCGGCGGCATTTCCACCTTCTCGGTGGTGACGCGCGGAGTCAGGTCAACGCCCAGATCAGCCGGGGCTTTCACGTCCAGCGGCTTCTTCTTGGCTTTCATGATGTTCGGCAGGGAAGCGTAGCGCGGCTCGTTGAGGCGCAGATCGGTGGTCACCACCGCCGGCAGGCTCAGCTCAACGGTTTGCAGACCGCCGTCGATTTCACGGGTCACTTTCACCTTGCCGTCGGCCACGTTCACTTCGGAAGCGAAGGTGCCTTGCGGCATGCCGGCCAGAGCCGCCAGCATCTGACCGGTCTGGTTGTTGTCACCGTCGATGGCCTGTTTGCCGAGGATGACCAACTCCGGCTTTTCTTCATCAACGATGGCTTTGAGGGCCTTGGCGATACCCAGAGGCTGAACTTCCTCGTCGGTTTCCACCAGAATCGAACGGTCCGCGCCCAGCGCCATGGCGGTACGCAGTTGTTCCTGGGCGGCCTTGGGACCGATGGACACGGCAACGATCTCGGTAACCACGCCTTTTTCCTTCAGCCGTACCGCTTCTTCCACAGCGATTTCACAGAAGGGGTTCATGGCCATTTTCACATTGGCGAGATCAACACCGGAGTTGTCTGCCTTCACGCGAACCTTAACGTTGTAGTCAACGACTCGCTTGATGGGTACAAGAACCTTCATAGGATCCTCGGAATGTTCCACTGATGACTTGTAGAAGGAGGCGAGACGACGCCGTTACCGGGTCCACCCCCGCGAGAGAGCGGCTATCTTGAACTCTGGCCGGAACGAGGTCAATAGGCCGGAAAATCGTAACCGGATGATTTTGTTGCAAATAGACATCAATTTTCGTCCATTTTTCATGACCTTGCGGTCATCCCGGCAATAACGACCGGGTTGCTCCGTCTCCCCTGCCCTTGCCCATTTCCGCTGATCCGACGATAATCCAAACGCTCGTTTGAATTGGTGTGGAAAACCATTCCGAAAGTGGTGGAATATAGCCGATGCTTATATACTCCGCGCACCCTAAGGCCTGTACCGCCCTTTTTTTCGCATTGGCGGATGCAGGCGCCCGAACCTCTGAACAGCGCTCTATGTCCTGCCGGCCCATAAGGCCCGCAGCGACTGGCCGGCCATACCAGGGCCCGGAACAATGTGCGCCGAACCCGGCACCGAACAAGGTGGTGCGGGGCTCGGGGGTTCCCGACCGGCCCCAGCAGAAGGGCTGTAACGCAACCGATAGTTAGGAGACAGGCTGTGGAACGCGAATCTATGGAAGTCGACGTTGTCATCGTCGGCGCCGGTCCGTCCGGTCTCGCAACCGCCTGCCGCCTGGGTCAGATCGCCCAGGAAAGCGGACAGGAACTCAGTGTGGTCGTAGTGGAAAAAGGTTCCGAAGTCGGCGCACATATTCTTTCCGGTGCGGTACTGGAACCTCGTGCCCTGAATGAACTGTTCCCCAATTGGAAGGAACTGGGCGCCCCCCTGAACGCTGCCGTCACCGATGATGAAATCTTCTATCTCACCGGTGCCGAGAAAGGCTCCAAAGTGCCCAACCTGTTCGTGCCGAAGACCATGCACAACGAGGGCAACTACGTTGTTTCCCTGGGCAACGTCTGCCGTTGGCTGGCGGAACAGGCCGAGGGCCTGGGCATCGAGATCTTCCCGGGGTTCGCCGCCAGCGAAATCCTCTATAACGAAGATGGTTCGGTAAAAGGCATCGCCACCGGCGATTTCGGCATCGACCACAACGGCGAGAAAAAAGACGGCTACATGCCGGGCATGGAGCTGCACGCCAAGTACACCGTTTTCTCCGAAGGCTGCCGCGGCCATCTCGGCAAGCAGTTGATGGAAAAATTCAATCTGCGTGAAGGCACGGATCCCCAGCACTACGGCATCGGCATCAAGGAGCTGTGGGAAATTGATCCGTCCAAGCACCGTAAGGGCCTGGTGATACACACCGCCGGCTGGCCGCTGACCGAGTCCGGATCTCCGGGCGGTGGTTTCCTCTATCACCTCGAGAACAATCAGGTCACCCTGGGTCTGATCACCGATCTGGCCTACTCCAACCCGCACGTCTCTCCGTTCGATGAGATGCAGCGTTGGAAGACCCATCCGGAAATCAAGAAATTCCTGGAAGGCGGCAAACGTCTCAGCTATGGCGCCCGCGCCATCGCCAAGGGCGGCCTGCAATCCCTGCCGAAGATGACCTTCCCCGGCGGTCTGCTGGTGGGCTGTGATGCCGGCACCCTGAACTTCGCCAAGATCAAGGGCTCCCACACCGCCATGAAGTCCGGCATGATCGCCGCCGAACTGCTGGCCGAAGCGATCAAGAACGGTCAGAGCCATGATGAACTGGTGGCTTACAAGGACGCCTTCGCGAACAGCTGGATTCACGAAGAGCTGCACCAGCAGCGCAACTTCGGACCGGCCCAGCACAAGTTCGGCAATCTGATCGGTTCCGCCTTCGCCTTCGTGGATATCAACCTGCTCAACGGCAAGCTGCCGATCACCATGCGCGATACCACCCCGGATCACGACACCCTGAAACCGGCGGATCAGTGCAAGAAGATCGACTACCCGAAACCGGACGGCAAGATCACCTTCAATAAACTGGACTCGGTGTTCCTCTCCAACACCAACCATGAAGAGGATCAGCCCTGCCACCTGCAGTTGAAGGATCCCAGCATCCCGATCGAGTACAACCTGCCCAAGTACAACGAACCGGCGCAACGCTATTGCCCGGCCGGCGTGTACGAAGTGGTGGAGGACGAGAACTCGGGCGAGAAGCGCTTCCAGATCAACGCGCAGAACTGTGTGCACTGCAAGACCTGCGACATCAAGGACCCGACCCAGAACATCAACTGGGTGGCTCCGGAAGGCACCGGCGGCCCGAACTATCCCAATATGTAACGGTCGTTGGTAACGACAAGAAGGGCGCCTCTACGGCGCCTTTTTTGTTGGGATGCATAGGATTAAAAGAGCGGACTTACGATTTTTCTTTCTAGCGGGGGAGTGTCGCCGGGCACTTCGTCCAGATCGTGATGGCGCCGGTCTTGTCATTGAAGTAGGCATCCGGCAGCACCCACTGGGCTTCCGGCCAGCAGCCGGCGTACTCCGAAATAGATATCAGTCTGGGACTTGTCGGAAAACAGGTCACCGCGCAGGGAGAATGGTGTGCCTCCCGGGAGATATTCCCTTGTGAGACGGCGGTTTCGTCAGCCTATGCCCGTCCGGCTCTGCGCTCAACCCCTTGGCGCCAGCGGCGCCAGAGCCGCTCGACCCGGGCAATCAGCCGCAACGGCGGCATTGCCGGCATGGCCAGCCGGGGTTCGGGAACCGGGCCGTCGTCGTCGCGTCCGGTGGCGGGGTGCTCCACGGGATCAGGGAAGGTCATGGCGGTCTCCTTTGGTGAGTGCTCAGTCAATGAATGGCCAACGCCAGACTGAGGAGTTGCCACCGATCAATCAAACGAATTACCCTTCATCTTTCTTTCAATAAAACTGAAAGATTAAAAGTGACCAATCCATCCCGGAGTTCCCCCCCTAATGGACCTGCCGTTGCTCGATATCGATGTAATCCGGAGTTTCGTCGCCATCGCCGAAAGTGGCGGTTTCAGCCGCGCGGCGGCGACCGTGCATCGCACCCCCTCCGCCCTGAGCATGCAGATCAAGCGACTGGAAGAAATGCTGGATCAGCCGTTGTTCATCCGTGAGGCGCGGCAAGTGAGGCTCACGCCCCAGGGCGAGGCGCTGCTCGGTTACGCCCGCCGGCTGCTGAAACTCAATGAGGAAACCGTCGGACATTTTCTTAAGCCGGCGCTGACCGGCCAGGTACGGCTGGGCTCGCCGGACGATGTCGGCACCCGCATTCTGCCACGGGTGCTGGCGCGTTTCGCCCGTACCCACCCGGCGGTGCAGGTGGATGTGTTGGCCGGGCGCAGTGTGGATCTGGTACAGCGACTCAATGACGGCGATCTGGATATGACGTTGGTGACCGTGGGGAACGATGGCCTGGAGCCGACTCTGGGGGAAGTGGTGCACAGCGAGCCGCTGGTGTGGGCCGGTCGCGATGGCGGTTTGGCGGTGCAGCGCCAGCCCTTGCCGTTGTCTCTGGCCAATCAGGGGTGTGCCTGGCGCCGTGTGGCCTTGGCGGCGCTGGATCACGCCGGCATTGATTACCGGATCGCCTACAGCAGCGAACATTGCGCCGGCCAGGAGGCCGCCATGCTGGCGGATCTGGCCGTGGCACCGTTCCCACACAGTCTGGTGAAGCCGCCGTTACGACGGTTGGACAATGAAGCCGGGTTGCCAGAGCTGGGCCACTACCAGATCGCGCTGGTGCGTGGCGCCGCCGGCCCCGCCCATGACGCCCTGGCGGAGCAGGTGAAAGCGGCGTTCCGGGATTATCGTTAATCGGACATCCGACCTCGAGTCCAGCAGCACTCAGTCCAGCGCTCTGAGTCCTTTCCAGGTCAGATCGTACAGATCTCCACGGCGGTCGCGCAGGTTGGTCACCGAGCCTTCACTGTGCAGCAGCTTGAGCTTTTCCAGATCCACATCGGCGAACAACAGCATTTCCGTATTCGGCACGGACTCACTGATGATGCCGTCGTGGGGAAAGTAGAAATCGCTGGGGGAGAATACCGCGGACTGGGCGTACTGAATGTCCACGTTATCCACCCGGGGCAGATTGCCGATGCTGCCGGAAATGGCCACGTAGCATTCGTTCTCGATGGCCCGCGCCTGAGCGCAGTGGCGTATCCGCAGATAACCATTCTTGGTGTCGGTCCAGAACGGCACGAACAGAATTTCCATGCCCTGCTCCGCCAGCAACCGGCCCAGCTCCGGGAACTCCACGTCATAGCAGATCAGAATGCCGATACGGCCGGCATCGGTGTCGAAAATACGCAGTTCATTGCCACCCTGGATCGCCCAATCCTTGCGTTCATGGGGGGTAATGTGGATTTTGCGCTGCTCTTCCACGGAACCGTCGCGGCGCATCAGATAGGCCACATTGTACATGCGGCCATTCTCTTCCACCGGCATGGAACCGCCGATGATGTTGATGTTGTAACTGACCGCCATGTCCGCCATGGCATCGCGGACTTCATCGGTAAAGCTGGCCAGATAACGCACCGCCTCCACCGAGTTGAGTTCCGGTTTCAGTCCCATCAGCGGCGCGCTGAAAAATTCCGGCAGGACGGCGAAATCGGCGCGGTAATCGGACAACGAGTCGACGAAGAACTCGACCTGGCCGAGCAGATCCTCCACCGAGCGGGCGGCGCGCATACGGCGCTGCACCACACCGATACGCACGGTGGAACGTCGCGGCCATTCCCCGTCCTCGTCCGGCTGATAGAGGATGTTGTCCCATTCCAGCAACGTGGCGTAGCCACGGGAGCTTTCGTCCTCGGGCAGGTACTTGGTCAACAGCCGTTTGACGTCGAAACCGTTGGACAGCTGGAAAGTCAGGATCGGGTCATAGATGGCCCGGCTTTCCACCTGGGAGATGTACTCGGTCACCGACATCTTGTCGGCCTGATCGTTATAGCCGGGTAACCGTCCCCCGGCGAGAATCGCCCGCAGGTTTTCGTCACGGCACAATTCCTTGCGCGCTTCGTAAAGACGACGGCCGAGCCGGTAGCCGCGATATTCCGGATCGACAAACACATCCAGACCGTACAGCGCATCCCCTTTGCGGCTGTGGGAGCGGATCTTGTCGTCGGTGATCAGGTCCTCATAGCGGTGCGGATTGGAAAAGCGGTCGTAGTCCACCTTGATGGTCAGGGCCGCCGCCACCAATTCATCATTGTCATCGATCACCAGTTGCCCTTCCGGGAACACGCGGATCAGGGCCTTGATGGTGTCTTCCGACCAGGCGCCACCAATGTCGTGGTAGACCTGATTCATCAACCGGGCCAGCGCCGGGTAATCTTCCGCGGTCAACTGCCGCAGCCGCAAACGGGTGCTTTCTTCCGCCATGACGATCTCCGCTCAACTGAGAGGGGGAAAAGGAATCAGCCAGCAACGATGCTGGTCACGCAGGGCATTCTGGCCATCAGGGTACAGGGCCACGCCGTCCGGACGAATGAACAGCACCGCGCCGGAGTACAGGGCCACGTAACCGGAAATCTGTTCCGCCACATAGCCGTCGCCTTCACGGTAAGCCGGCCGCAGCCCATCGGGAATGGTCTCGTAGCCGATCAGCCCATTGGCCAGCGGGTCGTCCACGGAGGCGCGATCACGGTACAGGCCGACGGCGTCCGCCCCCACCAGCAGCACCATGCCCTGGTGAAAATGCAGCAGATTGACCCGGCCGCGCTGCGGCAGGGACACAATCTCCTGCTGTGCAATAATGGTATCCATAATTCTCCATGGGTCAGGGTCATGCAGGAAAAGATTGTAATACTTACCGGTGCCGGAATCTCCGCGGAGTCCGGTATCCGCACCTTTCGCGACAACGGCGGCCTATGGGAGGAACACCGTATCGAGGAGGTGGCGACGCCGGAAGCGTTCCAGCGCGACCCGGTGAAAGTGCATCAGTTCTACAATCAGCGGCGCCGGCAACTGCACGGTCCGGCCATTGCCCCCAATCCCGCGCATCAGGCCCTGGCCCGGCTGGAAGCCGCCCTGCCCGATCAGGTGCTGCTGGTCACCCAGAACGTGGACAACCTGCACGAACGCGCCGGCAGTCGCAACCTGATCCATATGCACGGGGAGCTGTGCAAAGCCCGCTGCCGCACCACCGATGGCCTGGTGACCGTGGACGACGAGCTGAGCACCGGGCTGGCCTGCCCGCTGTGCGGGGTGCCCGGCTGTCTGCGGCCCCACGTGGTGTGGTTCGGTGAGATGCCCCTGGAGATGGACCGGATCTACGCGGCGCTGGCCGGCTGTGAGCGGTTCATCAGCATCGGCACCAGCGGCAACGTCTACCCCGCCGCCAGCTTCGTCGCCGAGGCCCGCGCCAGCGGCGCCCACACGGTGGAGCTGAACCTGGAACCCTCGGAGCAGCTCAGCACCTTCCACGAACACCACCACGGCCCCGCCACGCAACAGGTGCCGGAGTATGTGGAGGGGTTGATTAAGGAATACGGGTAAGAAAGGCGAGTTGACGGTTGATAGTGGACAGTTGACAGCGAAAGACGAAAACAACAGGAGCTCCTTAGCTACTGTGGGAAGCTTGCTTGCAAGCGAATGGGGCCCTTCAGGCGTTTAACAGCATTCGCTTGCAAGCAAGCTTCCCACAGCGGCTAAAGATTGAGCTTTTTGGATCTTCGCTGTCAATTGTCAACTGTCCACTGTCAACTATTATCAACCGCTCCGGATTCGGCTAGACTGCCGAATCCGCAGAGACTGAAAACACAGGCTAATCCAGCATCATGAGCCAGATACGACAGGTAGACGATCTCAATATCGAGTCCCAGCAGGTGTTGATCACGCCACGGGCGCTCAAGGAAAAGTTGCCTCTGAGCGACGCCGCCCGGGACGCGGTGGTCGGCGGCCGGCAGGTGATTCGTGACATTCTCGACCGCAAGGACCCGCGGCTGTTCGTGGTCATCGGGCCCTGCTCCATCCATGATCCGAAAGCGGCTTTGGAATACGCCAGTCGCCTCAAAGCCCTGGCCGAGGAAGTCGACGATGCCCTGTTCCTGGTATTGCGGGTCTATTTCGAGAAGCCCCGCACCACCGTGGGCTGGAAGGGTCTGATCAACGACCCGCACATGAACGACTCCTTCAAGGTGGAGGAAGGGCTGCACATTGCCCGTCGTCTGCTGCTGGACGTGGCCGAACTGGGCCTGCCGGCGGCCACCGAGGCACTGGACCCGACCACGCCGCAGTATCTGCAGGATTTGATCGCCTGGTCCGCCATTGGCGCCCGCACCACCGAGTCCCAGACCCACCGGGAAATGTCCTCCGGTCTGTCCAGCCCGGTGGGCTTTAAGAACGGCACCGACGGCAGCCTGGATGTGGCGGTGAACGCCATGCTCAGCGTGCAGTACCCGCACCGCTTCCTGGGCATCGACCCGGACGGCCGCGTGGCGCTGACCACCACCCGTGGCAACCCCTACGCCCATGTGGTGCTGCGTGGTGGCGGCGGCAAGCCCAATTACGATTCGGTGTCCGTGGCCCTGGCCGAAGGCGCCCTGCACAAGGCCGGCGTTTCCACCAACATCATGGTGGACTGCTCCCACGCCAACTCCAACAAGGATCCGAGCCTGCAGCCGCTGGTGATGGAAAACATCGGCAACCAGATTCTCGAGGGCAACACCTCCATCGTCGGTCTGATGGTCGAGTCCCACCTCAACGAAGGGAATCAGAAAATCCCCGAGAACCTGGATGATCTGCAATACGGCGTTTCCGTCACCGACGGCTGCATCGGCTGGCAGACCACCGAGGACGCCGTGCGCGCCCTGGCCAACAAGGTCCGTGACGTACTGCCGCGGCGCGACCGCTGAAGCCATAACTGTAGGAGCTTTGGCCGGGCGGCGGGCCGCTGCAAGCGAATTGCACCATGTCTAAAGAATTCGCTTGCGGGCAAGCTCCTACAGCGGCTTCGTAGCCATCGGCCGAGGGCGTCCTACCGCGATGCGGGCACCGCGCTGTCCAGCACCCTGAGAAAGGTCACCGGCTCGGACCGGTAACGGGAATTCCCGGCCTTGTCCACGTAGCGGATATCACCCAGGCTGTCGATGATGATCACCGTGGGGTCCACGGTATCGGATTGATGCCCCAGCAGTTCCAGCCCCAAAGGGGTGCCGCCGGGATCCAGCAATTGCAGTTGCCGGGCAGCGGCAAGATCCGGATCGATCCAACGTTCAAGCGGTACACCGAGCCGGTCCGCCATGCGGCAGGAGCGGGCATCGCTGTCGGCGCTAATCAGAACGATACGGGCACCGCGGCGCCCCAGGGCACCACGATGCCGCGCCAGCAGACGCAACAGCTCCACGCTTTTGGGGCACCAGTCGCTGCGATGAAATAACAGTACCGCCGGGGCGCCCCGCAATGCGGTGGAGGATACGGCATTGCCGCGCAAATCCTGAAACGTCAGCACCGGCAACCGCTGACCGGGGCGGGGCCCGTCGTTGCGTTCCCGGTATTGAGGGAAATACCAAAGCAGGCAGGCCGCCAGTCCGACCAGGCCAATTGCCGTGTAAATCCAGGCCAGAGGCTGGGGATCATCCAGCGACAGGGTGCCGAGCAAGGTCCAGGCACTGCCGAGCCAGGCGCACAGCAACACCACCGGCAGTTGCGAACCACAGCCGGAACGGCCGCGCCGCACCAGCCACACCGCCAGCGACAAGGTCGGTGCATTGACCAGCAAAGGGCCAAGCCAAATCCAGTGACGCTGGGAAACCGCCATCCAGAAAGCATGGCAGCAGATCACCGCAGCCACCACTGGATGCACGGCAATCAGGAAAGCCCGGATCCGTCTCATCACGTGCCGCTTGCCATCCCCATTTCCAACCCCGTCCGTGGGCACCACCACAGCCCGCGACACCGTCCCCTTGCGTCGCCCTCGCCGCGCCAATGCCATACCGATCATTGTCGCCCCCTGGCTATTGTTGACTATCATTATGCGGATCGCGGGGCCTGGCCGCCGCCATCGGAGGTGATCGCATATCTACCCTGAAACGTTTTCCCCAAGGTTCCAGAATGCGTTACAAGGGATAAGTTAGGTGGTCACGAAAGGTTTAACAAGAGAGAATGCAACCTGGCCAATCAGAATGACCGGATCGCCTCATCCAGTCCGGTCCGGCACGGGCAGCAACGGAGCAATCAACAGGATGTCGTCCCAGTCCCCATCCCGGCGTGAGCGTTGGCGCCACATTATCTTCGGTACGGATACCCCGGCGGGCCAACGTTTTGACGTCTTGCTGATCATCGCCATTCTCAGCAGCGTTGCCGCCGTCATGCTGGACAGCGTGCAGAGCATCCATCAGCATTATGGCGACTGGTTGTATGGCGTGGAATGGTTCTTCACTTTGCTGTTCACTGGCGAGTACCTGATTCGCCTTTGGGTAAGTGATCGGCCGCTACGCTACGCGCGCAGTTTCTTCGGCGTGGTCGATCTGCTTTCCGTGGTCCCCACCTACATCAGCCTGTTGGTGCCCGGCGCCAACTATCTGCTTACCATTCGCGCTCTGCGAGTGCTGAGAATCTTCCGCATCATGAAACTGGCGGCGCTGATGAGCGAAGCCAACCAGCTTGGCCTGGCGCTGGCCCGCACACGCCGCAAGATCGGCATTTTCATGTTCTCGGTGCTGGTGGTGATCATCATCTTCGGCAGTCTGATCTACGTGGTCGAAGGGCCAAGCAACGGCTTCACCAGTATTCCGCGCAGCATCTATTGGGCCATCGTCACCGTGACCACGGTGGGCTACGGTGATATCTCACCGCAGACGCCCCTCGGCCAGGCCGTGGCGTCCATGGCGATGATCACCGGCTACGCCATCATCGCCGTGCCCACCGGCATCGTCACCGCGGAAATCTCCGCCGCGCACATTGCCCGCCGCTATGAACGGGAATGCCCCAACTGCCACCGTCATGACCACGATCCGGACGCCCGCTTCTGCAAGCAATGCGGTACCGGTTTGCCCAAGCCCGGCGACGACACGCCCTGATCAGCCGACGGCGACTTCCACCAGTTCGCCGCGCTGCCGGACCGGATACACGGTCAGGGATACCGTCTCGTCCTCCAGGCACTTCCCGGTTTCCAGACAGAAGTGCTGCTTGTACAGCGGTGATGCCACCACCCTGGTGCCGCCCAGGGAGCCCAGCAGGCCACGGCTGATCACATTGGCGCGGCTGAACGGGTCCATGTTATCCAGCGCATGGAGTTGACCGTCACGGGTGCGAAACAGCGCCGCCTGCCCCTCGGGCAGACGCACCCCGACACCGGTACCGGGCAGAATCTCGTCCACTTTGCAGACCGCTTTCCATTCCAGGGTAACGGAACTGTTCATGCCTTAACCCTCCTGTTGCACCAGATCGATACGTTCATGTTCGTAGGCCGGACGACGCTGACCGCGCTCACGGACGTAGTGCAGATTGTCGTCGGCGACATCGTCGTTAACGAAGTGTTTGAAACGTTTCACCGCCTCGGGATCTTCCACGGTGGTCTTCCACTCGCATTGGTAGGTGTCGATCACTTGCAGCATCTGTGCTTCCAGCTCATCACCAATGCCCAGTGAATCCTCCAGCACCACCTGTTTGAGGTAATCCAGCCCACCTTCCAGGTTCTCCAGCCAGACGCTGGTGCGCTGCAGGCGGTCGGCGGTGCGGATGTAGAACATCAGGAAGCGGTCGATGGTCCTGATCAGTTGTTCGTCGGACAAATCGGAGGCGAGCAGATCCGCGTGACGGGGACGCATGCCGCCATTACCGCAGACGTAAAGGTTCCAGCCCTTGTCGGTGGCGATCACGCCCACATCCTTGCTTTGCGCTTCGGCGCATTCACGGGTGCAGCCGCTCACCGCCATCTTGATCTTGTGCGGACTGCGCAGCCCCTTGTAGCGCTCCTCCACCTGAATGGCGGTGCCCACCGAATCCTTGACGCCGTATCGGCACCACGTGGAGCCGACGCAGGACTTCACCGTGCGCAGGGATTTGCCGTAGGCGTGGCCGGTCTCGAAGCCGGCGTCCACCAGGATCTTCCAGATTTCCGGCAACTGCTCGACGCGGGCGCCGAACAGATCCACCCGCTGCCCACCGGTGATCTTGGTGTACAGATCGTATTTCTTCGCCACTTCGCCCAGCACGATGAGCTTGTCCGGCGTAATTTCACCACCGGGTACACGGGGCACGATGGAGTAAGTGCCGTCACGTTGCATGTTGCCGAGAAAATAATCGTTGGTGTCCTGCAAACCGGCGTGGGGCTTGCTCAGCACATAGTCGTTCCAGCAGGACGCCAGCACCGAAGCGACCAGCGGTTTGCAGATATCACAGCCGTCGCCGCTGCCGTGCTTTTCCAACAGCTCGTCGAAGGTTTTGATTTCCCCCACCCGCACCAGGTGGTAGATCTCCTGGCGGGAATACGGGAAGTGTTCGCACACGTGGTTATTCACCTCCACGCCGCGCTTGGCCAGCTCGCTGTCCAGCACCTGTTTGACCAGGGCCGCGCAGCCGCCGCAGGTGGCGGAGGCCTTGGTGCAGGCTTTCAGGTCACCGACGGTGGTGGCGCCATCATCGATGGCGGCGCACAGCGCGCCCTTGGAAACATTGTTGCAGGAACAAATCTGGGCGCTGTCCGGCAAGGCGTCGGCGCCGAGCATGGGCGCATCGCCGGCGGCCGGCGCGATCAGAGCAGCGGCCTCTCCGGGCAGGTCAATCTGGTTCAGGCACAGTTGCAGCAGGTTGCCATAATCGTTGGCATCGCCCACCAGCACCGCGCCCAACAGTTTCTTGCCACACTCGCTGACCACCACTTTCTTGTACACGCCGGTGCTCTGGTCGAAGAACACCGCGCTGCGGGCGCCCGGCGTCTGGCCATGGGCATCCCCCACCGAGGCCACGTCCACGCCCATCAGTTTCAGCTTGGTGCTCATATCGGCACCCTGGAAGCTGGGCTCGGAATCCGCGCACAAGCGCGCGGCGGCGGTCTCCGCCATTTGATAGCCCGGCGCCACCAGACCGAAGATCCGGCCCTGCCATAACGCCACCTCGCCAATGGCGAAAATGTCCGGGTCGGAGGTGAGACAGTAATCATCAATTACCACCCCGCCCCGTTCACCGAGCTCCAGCCCGCTGGCACGGGCCAGGCTGTCCTCCGGACGAATGCCGGCGGAAAACACGATGATGTCGGTTTCCAGGTGGTGGTCCTCGCCGAAGTCCATGCGATGGCGGTGTTGTTCTCCGTCGACGATGGCCCGGGTGCCGGTGCTGGTGTGGACCGTCACGCCCAGGGTTTCGATTTTGTCCTTCAACAAACCGCCGCCGAGATCGTCCACCTGAACCGCCATCAGACGCGGCGCGAATTCCACCACGTGGGTTTCCAGCCCCAGGTCGTGCAGCGCCTTGGCCGCTTCCAGGCCGAGCAGGCCGCCGCCCACCACGGTGCCGATACGGGCCTGATCCGCGGCGGCGATAATCTCGTCCAGGTCATCAAGGGTGCGGTAAACAAAGCAGTTTGGGCGGTCGTTGCCGTCAATGGGCGGCACGAACGGGTAGGACCCGGTGGCCAGCACCAGCTTGTCGTAATCCAGCCGCTCTCCCGCCTCGGTGATCACTACCCTGGCGTCCCGATCGATCTCGCGCACCCGGGTGGACAGCTTCAGGGTCAGCCCCGGTTGTGCCATGAAGCCATCCGGCACCAGCGACAGGGCATCGGCATCGCGCTCGGTAAAATAACGGGTCAAGCCAACCCGGTCATAGGCCGGCCGGCTCTCCGCGCACAGGATCGTCACGTCGTAGTGATCAAGACCACCACGGTCCGCCAGCGCTTCCAGAAAGCGCTGCCCCACCATACCGTGGCCTACCAGCAACACCTTTTGTTTCGTCATGGGAATGTCCCCTTTCACCGTTTCAGCTTGCCAACTGTTGAACAGGGAGAAAGCAAAGCCCATGCCATGTGCATAACCCCTTGATTTAAAGGGGTTTAAGACTCTGTAGAACGATCAGGGGAAGGGACGCTCGCTTTAGCAGCGGGCAACGGCGCCCCATTTCGAGGCAGATTATGGTGCGCCATCTTGGGACAAAAACGGGCCCGGTTGTGGGGCGGCCCGCTGAAACGCCAGCCCCAAAGTCTGCTTGCTGGCCTGGGAGACATGAAATCGGAGGTCGCTACCAGGCCGCTGTAGGCGCTTGCCCTGCAAGCGAATTCGGCTTCCGGCGCAAAAGATTCGCTTGCAAGGCAAGCGCCCACAGCGGCTTCGTAGTCCGGTCTGGTTGTGTATCAGAAGGAACCGAGGGGGAAACGGGTGCCGTCGCTGTCGATATATAAGTGGGTCACGCCGTCCCGCTCTTCATGGCCGGCCCATTCCACCAGTTGATAAAACATGTTGCGGGAAATCAGCGCTTCCAGATTATCGCGCACGTGCAGATAAGGGGACGGCTCACCGCTGTCCGGATCGTGCTCTATCCGTAATGGATGCCGTTCGCCGGCTACCACGTGAGCCCCCACATTGGTGGTGAACACCAGCTTGTCGACGCCGCCGTCCTTCACCTGCTGTACGTCGGTGGCGACAAAAGGCGCGTCGTCCACCTCGATACGCAACTTTTCCACCGGCGTAATCAGGAAGTAGTCGCCGCCTTCACGCAACAGAATGGTGGAGAACAACCGCACCATGCGTTCCCGCTCAATCGGCGATTCCTGGTAGTACCAGGTGCCGTCACGGGCAATGCGCATACGGCTTTCGCCCTGATGTTCCGGGTGCCACTGATGCACCGGCGGCAGCCCCTGCTCGTCCCGTTCGGCCTTTTCCAGCAAGGCCAACAGGGAATCGGCGGAAGTCATTTTCGGCGTTGTCCTTTATTGCCCATGCGAATACCGATCTCGATCAGGAAGTCGAGGAAATCCTCCTTTTCGTCAATCAGTCCCATATAGAACGGCGACTGCACCAGCGCCACGGCGCCGTGGGCCAGCGCCCAGGCCGCGCAAATGTGATAAATCGGCGGCACGTCTTCCAGAGACCCCTCGCTGATGCGCGCCTTGACGATGCTCTTGAGGCGTTCGAAATTGGCTTCGCGGATGTTGTGCAGTTTCTCCACCAGTTCCGGCACCGCGTGGTCCTTGATCACCTTGTTCTCCAGCCGGTCGAACAGCTGGTAGCGGGCCGGATCGTTGATGCGGAAACGAAAATACTCGCGGGTCAGTTTTTCCTTGTCGTCGTCCTCGGAAATACTGTTGAACACCGCCGCCAGATCCTCTTCGTAACGCAGCATCAGCAGCAGATAGATCTCGTTCTTGGTTTCGAAGTGCTTATAGATGGTGCCTTTGCCAATCCCCACCCGGTCGGCGATCATTTCCACGGTGACACGATCCTCTCCCTGCTCCAGGAACAATTCCAGAGCGGTATCGAGGATTTGTTGCTCTCGTTGCCGGAACTCCTGTGCCTTACGCGTCGCTTTTTCCAGATCAGCCATTCATCCTTACTCCCAAGACCGGTGAATCCCGCGATTCACCACAGTTTATCCCACCCCCGGGCACCGTGCATCACGGGCCAGGTTGACCTGCCACGGCAATCGGTCATGCTGTGAGCCATCTGTTCCGGCGAATTATCGATGCCCCTTTCGGGCAGGATGATACCCGCCCGCCCGGCAATGACAATGGAGTCGATCATCACATGGCCAGCGCTCTGGATCTGTCCGCGGAATTCCCTCTTGAAAACGACGTGCTCTATCTCAATCACGCCGCCGTGGCACCCTGGCCGAAACGCACCCGGGACGCGGTGGTGCGTTTCGCCGAGCAGAACATCACCGTGGGCGCGCGGGACTATCCGCGCTGGCTCGACACCGAGCAGACCCTGCGCGGCCGCCTCGCGGCGCTGATCGGCGGTGTGCCACACGAGGACATCGCCTTGCTCAAGAACACCTCCGAAGGGCTGTCCGTCATCGCCCAGGGGCTGTCCTGGCGGGACGGCGATCAGGTGCTGATCAGCGACCAGGAGTTCCCCTCCAACCGCATTCCCTGGCAGGCCCTGGCCGAACAGGGTGTGGAAGTGATCCAGGTGTCAGTGGACGGGGACAACGCCGAGCAGCGCGTCATCGATGCGCTTGGCCCCCGTGTACGCCTGGTGTCGCTGTCATCGGTGCAATACGCCAGTGGTATTCGCCTGGATCTGGCGCCGATCGGCGCCGCGTGCCGGGAACGGGGCGTGCTGTTCTGCGTGGACGCGATCCAGAGTCTGGGGGCTCACGTCTTCGACGCCGAAAGCATCAATGCGGATTTCGTCGTTGCCGATGGCCACAAATGGATGCTGGGGCCGGAGGGCCTGGCGCTGTTTTACGCCCGGCCGGAAGCCCGCGACCGGCTGCGCCTGCGCCAGTTCGGCTGGCACATGGTGGCCGACAGCAGCGACTTTGATCGCCAGGATTGGCGACCGGCGGACGACGCCCGGCGCTTCGAGTGCGGCAGTCCCAATCTGTTGTGCGCCCATGCGCTCAACGCCTCGCTGTCATTACTGGAAGAGGTGGGCATGGCCTCGGTGGAACAGCGCCTGAGCGATACCGTGACCGGCCTGATCGGCGCCCTCAAGGCGCGCGGCGCGGAACTGCTGACCCCGGAAGCGCCACGCCGCCGCGCCGGTATCGTCACCTTCCGGCTGCCCGGCGAGGCACCGCAATCCACCTTCGAACGTCTGCGTCAGGGCGGCGTGGTCTGCGCCCAGCGCGGCGGCGGCGTGCGCTTCTCGCCCCACTTCCATACTGACCAGTCAGTCATCGACCGTGCCGTGGCGCTGTTGTAGGATAGCGCCCCATGCGAACCCAACGACTCTATCAATGGTTGTGCGAGCGCCTGCAACGTCAGGACGGCAGCAAGGATTGGCCGCAAAGCAGCCTGGACCATCAGCGTGTCCTGCTGCAGCCCTGCGACGTGTTGCTGGTGGACAGCGACAGCGCCCTGGACCGGCGGCTGCGGCGGCTCACCGGCAGCCGATTCTCCCGTGCCCTGTTTTATATCGGCCGCCTGCATGACGTCGCCGACCCGTCCCTGCGCGCCCTGCTGGCCGATTACGTGCCTTGCGAACCGGACACCCAACTGGTGCTGGATGCCAGCCTGGAGAGAGGGTTACGGGTGCGGGAATTGAGCACGCTCAGCGGCCTGCATCTGCGCGTCTGCCGGGCACAGAATCTGTCCACGGACGAGCGTCAGGACGCGCTGCGCTACGCCATCAGCCGGGTCGGCACCGGCAGTACCACCTCCTGGAGCACGCTGATGCTGCTCTGGCTGTTTCCCTGGCGCGCAATGCCAAATGGCTGGCGCCGGCGCCTCGCCAATCGCCTGGCCACCGAGCTGCTGCGTACCCTCAGCGGCAGTCTGGTGGGCGAAGCCTTCGCTTTCATTCAATTCCCGGTTTATCCGCTGGTGAAACGGCCGGAAGACGACGGCTCACGATTGCTGCGGCTGCAGCCGCGCCTGTTCCACGCCGCCGACTTCGATCACTCGCCCTATTTCGACGTGATCAAGGCCCCTTATCTGCTGGATCAGGTCCCCGCCGGATTTCAGGCTATTCCGTGGAAAGGGAACGCCAGCGCCATGGCCTCGGAACAGCGCGCCTCTCATTTGAGTCTGGTGGATAACCCGTAAATCAACAGTATTAGCCACCACCCCAGTCCCAGGGCGCCACCACCACCGCTGCCGCCAGCTTCGGCACGAGGCGTCTCCGCCCGCGCCTGGGATGGCAGGAACGACAATTGGGTATCGCCGGCCGGGAAATCGCCGCTGGAAGAGCCACCATCCAAATAGACCCGGCCCTCGCCCTCTCCTTCGATCACCAGTAACCGACTGGCCTGCGCCCCTTCCGCCAGGTCCCCCAATTGACACCGAACCACAGCGCCACCACTGCACCCCTCGGGCAGGCTCTTCCAGGACCAGCCTTGCGGAATCCGGAACGACAGCCAGGCATCCTGGGCGGGGAAATGGGTGGCGCGATTGATCAACCGGGCTTCCAGGGTGACGGTGTCGCCGTTGAGTCGCTGGGTTCCGGCCATCAGCAGATCCGGCTGATCGCTGAAAATGGCGGTCACCGCATCCCGTTCCAGCCGGTAATAATCGTGGGCGGCGCTGTCCGGCCAGATCCACAACCGGGACTGCACCGTCGCACCCGTGCTGGATTGCACCCGCAAGCGGTAATCGCCGCTGCTGGCCCCGCGCGCCAGCGAAGCATCACCCCGGCACAGGCTGTAACCGTCATGGTCACTGCAGGCCAGCTCATCGGCACTGATCCGCACCCCCTGGTCATGATCGATACGGGCGCCCACTCGGTGCGCCGCATTGACCCGGCTCTGATTCTCCAGCCTCAAAGACAGCGTCAGAGTCTCGCCCGGGGGGCTGTAGTAGCGGCGCCCTCCCAGCGGACGGCTGTGCAGATCCACCAGGTCATCGCCGGAGGTGCTCTCCAGCCACGCCAGGTAATCACTGACCCGGGTGTAGACGCCCGGCACCTCCGGTGTGGCGCACTGGGGCGGGCCATAGCTGGTGATGCCGGCCAGCCAGGAGCGGCCGTCATAGCGATAGACCAGAGGCCCGCCGCTGTCTCCCCGGCAGGTATCGCGCCCCGGCTCACCTTGTCTTTGCAGTTCACCGGCGCACAGCTGCTGATCGGTAAGGTTGGACCAGTGACGCGCGCAGCGCTCCGGGGTGATGTAATCCAGCGCCACCTGATGAAGCATCCGGGGAGCACTTCCGCTCTCAGTGGTACCCCAACCGTAGGCGGTCAGGGCCCGCTCGGCGGCGCCGTCGATCAACGCCTGCATTTCCCGGTTCTTGGCCAGGTCCAGCGCGGCCAGGGCCGATTCTCCCCGTATTTGCAGCAACGCCAGATCGTTGTAGAAAACACCGTAGACGAAGTGCGGATGAACATGCACCGCCCGCACCGGCCAGCGCTCCGCCGGCTCCCCGTCACGGTCCGCGCTGCCCAGAGCCACGAACAGCTGCTCCGGCTTCAATTGACTACCACTCTGGCCACGCACGCAGTGTGCCGCCGTCAGCACCCAACGGGGCGCCACCAGGACCGAGCCACACAGAAACGAGCCCTGTTCCGGATCACCGGAACGGCTCACCTCCAGTTCCGCCATCCAGGACGGCGCCGTTGCTATCGGTTCCCCCCCGATAATCTGTGGCGACATGCTCTGTGCCCGGCCCCCCAAGGGCATCAGGCAAAGCAGCACACAGGAGAAAGCAGCAAAGATACGCAAATTCACACCACACCCACCAAGGCAATTTCGCAAAGAGACAGGACATTAATCCCAGATTAATGAGAAATTCTACCTAGTATTTATTTAAGGATATATCACTGTGACGCGCATCACAAAAAGGCATGTGCAAAAACAATAAAAAGGCGCCATTTCGTGCAGATTAACCACACGATAGGCGCCTATTTAAGTTTTTTATCTACAATTTATAGCACTATAAAAAGTGGCTTACTGGTCGCTGATGCCCTCGTCTCCGTCATCCTCCACCGGAGGCGGCAGATTGCGCCGGGCCTTGGCCCCCAGATCCCGCAACTTATGGGCCTGCCCCAGCAGGTTGCCACGCCCTTCCGTGAGCCGCTTGTAGGACGTTTCCCAGGCCTGTTGCGCCTTGCCGAGCTTGTCTCCCACATCCTCCAGGGATTCGCTGATCAGGGATACCTGATCACAGATACGGCCGGCGCGGTCGGCGATGTCCAGGGCATTACGATTCTGATACTCGTACCGCCAGATGTTCTGAATAGTACGCAGGGTCACCAGCAAGGTGGTGGGACTGACCAGCACGATGTTGCGCTCGTAGGCTTCGGTATAGAGCCCCGGCTCCGCTTCCATGGCGGTCATGAAGGCCCCCTCCACCGGGATAAACAGCAACACGAAATCGAGACTGCGAATCCCGTCCAGACGGCTGTAATCCTTGATGTCCAGCCCCTTGATATGGGCGCGCACGGATTGCAGGTGCTGATCGCGGGCCTGGCGGCGTTCCTCCTCGTCCTCGGCGCTGGTGAAGCGCTCATAGGCCACCAGGGAGACCTTGGCGTCGATCACCACGTCCTTGCCCTCGGGCAGATGGACGATGGCGTCCGGCAGTCGCCGGCCGCCATCCTCGCCACGCAACGCCACCTGGGTGTCGTATTCCCGTCCTTTGGTCAAGCCGGAGCTTTCCAGCACCCGCTCCAGAATCATCTCGCCCCAGTTGCCCTGGGTCTTCACCTGGCCGCGCAGGGCGTCGGTCAGATTCCGGGCGTCCTGATGCATTTGCTGATTGAGACTTTTGAGATGCTGGAGCTGCTCGGTCAGCGCCGCCTGGGCACGGGCATCATCACCGTGGATCTGGTCAACGCGGCGACGGAATTCGGTCAGCTGCTCACGGAACGGCTGCAGCAGAGTATGGATGCCTTCGCGGTTTTTCTCCTCGAACTGACGGCTGCGCTGCTCGAAGATGCGCGCGGCCAGCAATTCGAATTCCTTGCGCAGCTGCTCCCGGCTCTCCTCGGCGAAGCGCAGCTTGTCCTGCTGGCCGGACAAACGCTCCTCCAGACGGGCCTGCTCGGCGCGGGCCACGGACAGCTTCTCCTCCGCCTGGCGCCATTGTTGACCTTGCTGCTCCAAGTGCTGGCGTTGCTCGTCACGCTCCTGCTCCAGTGCCTGGATCCGCAGCGCCAACCGCTCCGCTTCCTGTTCCAACAGGGCACGGCGCCGCCGCATCGGCAGCCAGACCAGCAGCGCGGCGATCACCGCCGCGGCCACGGCGGCGGCCGCCAGCCACCACCCAAACATCGCCGTCATCACGGTACCGCCTTATTGAACAGCTGGAAGAAGTTATTGCGGGTAATGCGGGCCAGCTCCGCCACCGGCAGCCCTTTCAGTTGCGCCACGCACTCCGCCACTTTGGCGACGAAGCGGGGTTCGTTGGGCTTGCCCCGGTAGGGTACCGGCGCCAGCCAGGGAGCGTCGGTCTCGATCAGCAAACGTTCCACCGGCAACGCGGCGACGGTTTCACGCAGCGCTTCCGCGTTGCGGAAAGTGACGATACCGGAAATGGAGATGTAAAAACCCAGCTCGATGGCCTGCTCCGCCATGTCGCGGTCCTCGGTGAAGCAGTGCAGGACGCCCCGCACCCGCCCTTCCCCATGCTCGCGCAGCAGCGCCAGGGTATCGTCCTTGGCGCCGCGGGTGTGTACCACCAGCGGCAGACCGGTGTCGCGGGCGGCGCGGATATGCTCAACGAAACGCTTTTGCTGCCACTCCCGTTGCTCCTTGGCGTAGAAGTAGTCCAGACCGGTTTCGCCGATGCCCACCACCCTGGGATGGTCCGCCAGGCCGATCAGTTCCGCCGCGTCCGGTTCATGCACGTCCTTGTAGAGCGGGTGCACACCGACGGTGGCGAACACCTCCGGCTGGGTTTCAGCCATCTCCCGCACCCGTGGAAAGGTCTCCAGATCGACACCGATGCACAGCATGGTGCCCACGCCGTCGGCGCGGGTGGCGGCCATGAGGGCCTGAAAATCACCTTGGTAGGCGTCCAGATTGAGGCGGTCCAGGTGGCAATGGGAGTCCACCAGATCAAGGGTCTCCGTAGACATGAAACACTCCGTATTGAACTGCGGGCATTCTACATGAAACGGGATCCCGGGTGCCGGACGACAGGCGCTACATCGTATGCGTGGGCCGGTCCGATTGCAGCGAGCCGGCGAGGTGATTTTCTATGGTGCGCCGGGCGGTATCGTCCTGGTCGGAGAACTGCACGCCAATGCCGGCACTGCGGTTGCCCTGGGCGCCTCGTGGCGTGATCCAGACCACCCGGCCGGCAACCGGTATTTTCTCCGGCTCATCCATGATGCTGAGCAGGAGAAAGATCTCCTCCCCCAGTTGATAGGCTTTCTCGGTCGGCACGAACAAACCGCCGTTGCCGATAAACGGCATGTAAGCGGCGTACAGCGCCGCCTTGTCCTTGATACTCAGTGAAAGAATGCCACTACGGCCCCCCGGCATCTTCATGCCACCCCCCTGTCGCGGTACTGCTTGTGATTGTTGTGCATGCCAATTCCGTGGGCGATTACTGCAAGGCGGCGTCCACGCCCACCAGCACCAGCATCCATTGCTCCATGAGCAATTCCTTGTTCGGGTTGGCGCCGGCCAGGATCTGCCGGCGGCCTTCCTGAATCCGTTGGGTGGCGCGCATCAACCGCGCCACCGGAACGGTATCGGCCAGCTGCCGCAGCAGCGGCTCCAGTTGCGCATCGCCTTCGCCGGCGGGTATGGCCGCGCCCCCAAGCGCCGCCAACCGCGTCGCCCGGGCCAACCAACCATACAATATCCGCGCCATGGTGTCCGGCTCGAACGCCGCCAGGGCCTGCGCCCCCTGGGCCGGAGACAGACGCCCCTGGGCCACTCGCAATACCTGCTCGGCGAGACGACGGCGATCACTGAACCAGTCCGCGTCCTGCAGCACCAGCGCTTTCAAAGGCGCGCCCTGGGCCGCGTCCAGTAATGCCGGTGCCACCTCCCCGACCTGTGGCGTCAACCAGGAGAGCGCCTGATCGGCGGCGGGCACCGGCAACAACCGTTGCTGGCAACGGCTGCGCACGGTGGGCAGCAGCAGGCTGGGCTGATGGCTGACCAGAATCAGGGTCATGCCCGGTCCCGGCTCTTCCAGAGTCTTGAGCAGCGCGTTCTGCGCACTGCGGTTGAGCGCTTCCGCCGGGGACAACAGCGCCAGCCGCCCGCCGCCGAACTGGGCGGTGCGGGAGCAGAACTCCACCAGGCGCCGCACCTGATCGATCTTGATCGCGCGGCTGCCTCCTTCCGGTGTCAGCACGTGCATGTCCGGGTGGGTACCGGCGGTACTCAGATGGCACGCCTCGCACTGGCCACAGGCCACGCCGGCGCTGGGTTGCCGGCACAACAGCGTCTGCATCAACGACTGCGCCAGCCGGTATTTGCCGATGCCTTCGGGACCGGCCAGCAACAGGGCATGGGGTAAACGCTCACGCTGGTGCTGATCCAGCAGCCGCGCCATCTCCTCCTGATGCCAGGGACAGGGTACCTGTACCGGCGCTTTGCTCATGCCTCCTCCGTAATCGCGTCCACCCAGGCGCCCAGGCGCTGGCGCACCTGCTCCAGCGGCCGGGTGGCGTCCACCTGCACGAATCGGCCGGGTTCATTGCGGGCCCGCTGCAAATAGCAGTCACGCACCCGCTGGAAAAAGTCACGGCTCTCCTGCTCGATGCGATCCAGCTCTCCCCGTTTGCCGGCGCGGGCCAGCCCCACTTCCACCGGCACGTCGAACAGCAGGGTGTAATCCGGCGCCACCCCGGCCAGCACCAGCCGTTCAAGGATGGCAATGGCATCGTGGTCCAGGCCACGCCCGGCGCCCTGGTAAGCCCAGGTGGCGTCCATGAAACGATCGCACAACACCCATTCGCCACGGGCCAGGGCGGGCCGGATCAGAGCGTCCAGGTGCTGGGCACGGGCGGCGAACACCAACAGCAATTCGGTGGTATCGGCCATCGGCTCCTCGCTGGGCGCCAGCAGCACCTGACGGATGCGCTCCGCCAGTTCGGTGCCGCCGGGCTCCCGGGTGACACGCACCGTCTTGCCGCGCTGACGCAGGCGTTCAGCCACCCATTCCAGGTTGACGCTTTTGCCGGCGCCCTCACCGCCCTCAAGCGTGATGAAGCGGCCGCTCACGGTGCCGCTCCCGGGCTTGAGCGGTAATCATCACGCCGGTTGAGCTGGTATTGGCGTACCGCGCGCCGGTGCTCCGCCAGCGTATTGGAGAAGGTGTGGCTGCCGTCGCCACGGGCGACGAAGTACAACGCCTTGGTCTGTTGCGGATGCACGGCGGCGAAAATGGCATCGCGGCCAGGCATGGCGATGGGCGTCGGCGGCAATCCGGTGATCACATAGGTGTTGTAAGGGGTGGGTTCACGCAAATCAGCCCGGCCAATGCGGCCGGCGTAGCGCTCGCCCATGCCATAGATCACGGTGGGGTCGGTTTGCAGCCGCATTCCCAGGCGCAAACGATTGACGAACACACCGGCGATCTGGCCGCGTTCCTTGGCTACACCGGTTTCCCGTTCCACGATAGAGGCCATGATCAATGCCTGGTAAGGGTCGTCATAGGGCAGCTTATCATCACGGCCGAGCCAGGCTTCGTCCAGTATCTTGCGTTGACGCTCCAGGGCCCGGCGCAGCAATTCCATGTCGCTGGTACCGGCGGTGTAGAAATAGGTGTCCGGGGCGAACCAGCCTTCGGGATGGGTATCCGGCATCCCCAGCCGTGCCATCACGTCCTGGTCGTCCACGCCGTCCAGCGTGACGGTGAGCCCTTCCAGCTCGGACAAACGGGCGCGAAACTGGCGAAAGGTCCAGCCCTCCACCAGGGTGACACTGCGCTGCATCACCTCCCCCCGGTCGATACGCTCCAGCAGCGTCAACAGAGAGTCCCCAGGGAACAATTGATATTCCCCCACATGCATGCGCCCTTCGACACCGGTGAAACGGCTGTAAAGACGTCCCGCCACCCGCCGCAGCGTGGACTCCGGCTCACCGCCCAGCAGACCTTCCCCTTGCAGCCTGCTCATCAGATGGCTGAAACCGGTGCCGGCCGGCACCTGCACCAGGCGGGCCTCGGTCACCGGCAAGGGTCGATGCAAATAGCCACTTACCCAAAAGCCCGCCAGCGGAATCGCCACGATGACGAACACCAGTAGCAGAGCAAAAACTCGTATTTTTCGACGCATGGATTGAATTTCAATGCCTGTATTGACGATCCCTGGCCACGGAGAGGGATCGGGGTTATGCGCGCGCTCAGTCGTTGAACTGCGCCCGCCAGAGCTGTTGCCACCGTAGAACATGGGGGTTCATCGGCCACACCCACTGCGCCAGTTTACGCACCGGCAACAGGCCGACAATACTGTTGGTAAGAAAAATGCCATCCGCCCGGCGCAGATGTGACAGGGGCCTCGCCCTCACCTCAACCGACCAGCCCTGATCGCGGGCGACGTCGAGCAGCCAGTCGCGTGCCACACCGGCGACTCCGGCGCGCTCCAGGGAGGGCGTCCACAGCAGGTTGCCGAACACGGCGAACAGATTCATCGAAGTGGCTTCCAGCGGACACCGGTGACGGTCCAGCAACAGTCCCTCGCGCCAGCCATGGCGGCCGGCCTCGGCGCGCGCCGCCACTTGTGGCAAGCGGTTGAGATGCTTGAGTCCGGCAAAAGGATCGTCCGGCAGCACGGTATCGCAGAGACCGATTTCGACCCCGTGCCGGAGATGATCGCGCGGTTCCTCCGTCAGCGGGAACCATTGGCCAAACAGGGTGGGTTCAGGCGTCTCCGGCGGCAAATAACCACGGCCGCCGCTGCCACGGGTCAACACCAGTTTGACCACGCCGGCCTCCGCGTCGTGATCACGCAGTTGCGCCGCCAGAGTCCGTTCCAGACTTTCCGCCGCCAGCGGAATCGCCAGCCGGCGGGCGCCGGCCAGCATTCTCGCCCGGTGCCGGGGCCATAATGGCACCCGGCCGTCCGCGCCAACCCTCAGGGTTTCGAACAGACCATCCCCGTAGGCCAGACCACGGTCACTGCGGGACAGCATGACGCTCCGCTCAAACGCGGCGGAACAGCAGGGTGGCGTTGGTGCCGCCGAAACCGAAGGAGTTGGACAAGGTCACGTCCATCTGGCGATCCTGGGCCTGATTGGGCACCAGGTTCAGGTCGCAGCCCTCATCCGCGTCGTCCAGGTTGATGGTCGGCGGAGCCACCTTGTCACGCATGGCCAGCAGACAAATGATCGCTTCCACGGCACCGGCGGCGCCCAGAAGGTGACCGATCATGGACTTGGTGGAGCTCACCGCCAGCTTGTCGGCGTGCTCGCCAAACGCCTGCTTCACCGCGTTCAGTTCGGCCAGGTCGCCCAGTTTGGTGGAGGTGGCATGGGCATTGATGTAATCCACTTCACCGGCGTCCATCCCCGCGTCACGCAGGGCGTTACGCATGGACAACGCGGCGCCGGCGCCGTTCTCGGAAGGCGCGGTCATGTGGTAGGCGTCATCGCTCATACCGTAGCCGACCAGTTCGGCGTAAATAGTGGCACCCCGGGCCTTGGCCCGTTCGTATTCTTCCAGCACCACGGCACCGGCGCCGTCGCCAAGCACGAAGCCGTCACGCTCGCGGTCCCAGGGCCGGCTGGCCGCCTGGGGATCGTCGTTGCGGGAAGACAGCGCCCGCGCCGCGGCAAAACCGCCCATGCCCAGCGGCGTGGAGCCTTTTTCCGCGCCGCCGGCGATCATCACGTCGGCGAGACCCAACTGAATCTGCTGGGCGGCGAAACCGATGTTATGGGTGCCGGTGGTGCAGGCGGATACGGTGGCGAAGTTCGGGCCCTTGAAGCCGTACATGATGGCCAGGTTGCCGGCGATCATATTGATGATGGTGCTGGGCACGAAAAACGGGGACAGCTTGCGCGGCCCGGAATCCAGTAACTTGCGGTGGTTCTCCTCGATATTGGTGAGGCCGCCGATACCGGAACCGATGGCGGCGCCGATGCGCTCGCCGTCTTCCTTGTCCATATCCAGGCCGGCATCGCCAATGGCCTGGATCGCCGCCACCATGCCGTACTGGACGAACAGGTCCATTTTCCGGCCTTCCTTGGCGGACAGGTAGTCACCCAGTTCAAAATCCGGTACCAGGCCGGCGAATTTGGTGGAGAAATCCGAGGTGTCGAAGTGCTCAATCGGGCGAATGCCGCTACGGCCCGCCTTGATGCCCTCCCAGGTACTGTTCACATCGGCGCCCAGGGGCGTGAGCATACCCAGACCGGTTACCACTACTCGACGTCGTGTCACCTGTATTCCTCCCAAAATGACGATTCCGGGGCCGGACCAATCAGCGCCGGCGCCCTCGGATTATAACGTACCGATTCGCTGCCAGGGCAGCTCCCACAGCAGCTCCGTAGCGCTCTCCGTGGGAAGCGAGCCTGCTCGCGAATACAGCGCGACTGCATATCTCCAACGCTAACAGACGCAATGTGAGCACCATGGACGGTGATCACCATGGAGGGTGATCACAAAAAAACCGCAAGCCCGTACAGAGCCTGCGGTTTTCCTTAGCGCAGCGTTACGACCGAAATCAGCTGTGGGCTTTGATGTAGTCCACGGCTGCTTGTACGGTGCTGATCTTCTCAGCTTCTTCGTCGGGGATTTCGGTCTCGAATTCTTCCTCGAGGGCCATTACCAGTTCAACGGTGTCCAGGGAATCGGCGCCCAGGTCTTCCACGAAGGAAGATTCGGATTTCACGTCTTCCGGCTTAACGCCCAATTGCTCGACAATGATCTTCTGGACCCGTTCTTCGATGCTGCTCATGATCCTATTACTCTCCTATTAATGGTGTGCAAGCACCTATGAGCGGCTATTCTAGGTGAACGCGATTTGCGCTTGCAAGCCGCCGCCGGTGCCCGTTTTCACGGATACGTTTCCAAATATGTTGAACCCCACCCACCGTGGAGACGATAAATGCCATCTCGACGGGGGCCACCCTGAAGCAGCGGCCCGGGCGAATCCATTGCATAAACCAGCCCCGAAAGGCCGGCGCATTCCAACCGGAACCGGCAGCTTAGCGGTTTCCGGAGGATTTGTCCCTACCCGGTGAACATGCCACCGTTAACATGGACCGTGGTACCCGTTACATAGCCACCACCGTCACCGGCCAGCCACGCCACCGCGCTGGCCACTTCATCGGGACTGCCGAGGCGGCCCAGGGGGATCTCCCGCAGCAGCGCATCGCGCTGGGCCTCGGGCAGAACATCGGTCATGTCGGTCTGGATAAAGCCCGGCGCCACCGAATTCACCGTGATGTTACGCGAGCCCAGCTCGCGGGCAAGAGCCCGGGTAAAGCCCTCCACGCCGCCTTTGGCCGCGGCATAGTTGGCCTGGCCGGCGTTGCCCATGGTTCCCACCACGGAACTGATATTGATCACCCGGCCCCAGCGGGCCTTGGTCATGCCCTTGATGCAAGCCTTGGTGACCCGGTACAGCGAATTGAGGTTGGTGTTGATCACATCCATCCATTCGTCGCTCTTCATCCGCAACATGAGGTTGTCACGGGTGATGCCGGCGTTGTTTACCAGCACCAGCGGCGCGCCGTGCTTTTCCACGATGGCCTTGATCGCCGTCTCCACCGAAGCGTCATCGGACACATTCAGCACCGCGCCGTCACCGTTCTCTGCGAGGGTGTCGGCAATGGCCTTGGCGCCATTCTCACTGGTGGCGGTACCGACCACGAAGAAACCGGCGTCCACCAGATTCCTGGCGATGGCTTTGCCGATGCCGCGGCTGGCACCGGTGACCAGGGCCACTTTACGTTCGTCGCTCATGGGGCGTCCTCAACCGTTCAAAGCCGCCTGAAAGGCGTCCAGGGATTCCAGGGGCTTGGCGTCCAACCCCCGGTCAATACGCTTGGTCAGGCCGCACAGTACCTTGCCGGGGCCGCATTCGTACAGCGTGGTCACGCCATCGGCGGCCAGAGCCTGCACCGTTTCCACCCAGCGCACCGGGGAGTACAGCTGCCGGATCAGGGCACTGCGGATCGCCTCCGGGTCGGTTTCCCGGGCCACGTCCGCGTTATTGATCACCGGCAGTTCCGGGGCGTGGAAACGGACCTGCTCGAGGCGCTCCGCCAGCGCTTCAGCGGCCGGCTTCATCAGCGCACAGTGAGAGGGCACGCTCACCGGCAGCGGCATGGCGCGCTTGGCGCCAGCGGCTTTGCAGGCAGCAATGGCGCGCTCCACGGCGCTACCCTGGCCGGCGATCACCACCTGACCGGGGGCGTTGAGGTTGACCGCCTCCACCACTTCGCCTTGAGCGGCCTCGGCACAGGCCCGGCGCACCTGATCGTCGTCCAGACCGAGGATCGCCGCCATGGCGCCCTCGCCTTCCGCCACCGCCTGTTGCATCAACTCGCCGCGGGTGCGCACCAGGCGCACCGCGTCACCCAGGGTGATCACTCCGGCACAGGTCAGCGCGGTGTATTCACCCAAGCTGTGCCCGGCCAGCAGCGCCGGGCGCGGGCCACCGCTTTGCTCCCACTCCTTCCACAGGGCAACACCGGCGGTCAGCAACAACGGCTGAGTATTCTCGGTGCGATTGAGGTTGGCCTCGGGGCCATTCTGGGCCAGTTCCCAGAGGTCCATGTCGAGGGCGCCGGAAGCTTCCTGGAAGGCCTGGCGCACGGCGGTGTGATCGGCGAAATCGGCCAGCATACCCAGGCTCTGCGAGCCCTGACCGGGAAAAACGAAAGCGGTTTTTGACATGCGTTTCCCTGATTCGCGAAGGACGGCCGGTGGGACTCCGCGAGAGCCCGCCCCGGACGTCGGGTTATTGGATTTGGCGGCAGTATGCCTTTACCCGCCCGGCTTGTCCGTTCCGGGCTGCAACAAAGTATGAATGGCGTCGGCGCGGCATCCGTCAGGATGCGGGCTGTTCGGAGGCCTGGACCAGCGGCGCCACGGCGTCACGGATCAGTGCCGGCACGTTGCGGCGGGCTTCCAGCAGCGCCACTTCCAGGGCACTGGTAAAGCCGGCTTCGCCGGTGCCGCCATGGCTTTTCACCACCACGCCATTAAGCCCCACCAGACTGGCGCCATTGTAGCGCTCCGGATCCATGCGGCGCTTGAGGCCGTTCAACACCGGCAGGGAAAACAGGCCGCTGAGCTTGCGCCACCAGGACCGGCCGATCTCCTCACGGATCATCCCGCCGATCATGGTGGCCACGCCTTCCATGGTTTTCAATGACACGTTACCGACGAAGCCATCGCAGACCACCACGTCCACGTCACCGAGGAAGATGCCATTGCCTTCGACGAACCCCACGTAGTTGAGGTCCTCGGCGGCCTGCATCAGGGCGGCGGCCTCCTTGATCTGCTCGTTGCCCTTGATGTCCTCTTCGCCGATGTTGAGCAGCGCCACCCGTGGCTGGCTCAGCCCGTCAACGGCGCGGACCACCGCCTGCCCCATTTGCGCGAACTGCAACAGATGCTCGGGTTGGGAGTCCACATTGGCGCCCAGATCCAGCATGTGGCAATGGCCCTTGGCGGAGGGAATGGCGGTGCAGATGGCGGGACGGTCGATACCGGGAAGGGTTTTCAGTACGAAGCGGCTGACCGCCATCAGGGCACCGGTATTGCCGGCGCTGACCGCGGCCTGGGCACGGCCTTCCTTGACCAGATTGATGGCCACCCGCATGGAGGAATCTTTTTTCTGGCGCAGCGCCACCGCCACCGGGTCATCCATGGCCACCACTTCGGAAGCGGGCTCGATGGAAACGCGGGCGTGGCCCTCGAGACCGGCCTTGGCCAGCGCCGGCGCCAGAACGTCGGGATTACCGACCAGAATGATATGGAGACTGGAGTGACGGGAAAGCGCACGGCTGACGGCGGGAACGGTGACAGGTACCCCGTGATCCCCCCCCATGGCGTCCACCGCCAGAGTCACGTCTGACATGACCATTTCCTTCGAGGCATGGCGGCACCCAGAATACTCCTAATCCGACCGAGGTAAAGGCCGGACACAGACCAGTGCCCCAGAACGAAAAACGGCGCCCGTCAGACGCCGGATGCAACCGGGTGACGGGCGCCGTTCGACTTATTCTTCTTCGTCCAGGTCCGCGGTGCGCAGAACCTGGCGGCCGCGGTACATGCCGTCCGGAGAGATGTGGTGACGGCGATGCACTTCACCGGTGTTGCTGTCTTCGGTCAGCGTGGCGGCGGACAGCGCATCGTGGGAACGACGCATACCGCGCTTGGAACGGGTTTTGCGATTCTGTTGAACAGCCATTGTCGAGCTCCTCGGCGTGTTACTTGCGGCGACCCTTGAGCTGGGCCAGCACGGCAAAGGGGTTATCCGGATTGTCTTTGTCCCGGCCCTCGCCGTCTTCCCCATCGTCGCGGGTATCCGGCAGCGGATTCGGGCATTGATCATGCAGCGCCACCAGTGGCATTGCCAATAGCAGCTCTTCCTCGAGCACATCCGCCAACGGCAGGCGCTCTTCGGTGACCAGCAGAGGATCCAGGTGCGCGGGCAATGCCTTTGCCTGCTCCTCGCTCCAGACCATGGTCAGGTCCACATTGGCGAGGATCCGCTGGTGCACGGGTTCAAGGCAGCGCTGGCAAATCAACACCAACGTGGTTTCCACCTGGCCCCGAACGCACCGGTGCCCGTCCTCGTCGCGGCCAAAAGCCAGCGACACCCGGACCGGCTGGTCCTGGCTCTCGCGATATTCTCGCAGCCGGGGAAGATCCCCAACCCGAGCTTCGCCCTCGATGACGCGCTCCTGGTCCGCGAACTTGCGCGGTTCCAGGTACGGTGGCAGTTGCCCTGAAAACATAAGCGCGCAATTCTAGGCCCGCGCCGCGGCGCTGTCAAAGCGAAAATCACGCCAGCGGCCGGCACCTAACCATCTGAGAAATTTGGATTTTTCGTGCACTGCCACACCCACCTCTTTTACACTCGCTGCTTTCAAAACCGAGGAGACCATGGTGAATGACACTCAGCCGACACTGATTCTGGCCTCTTCCTCTCCGTTTCGCCGTGAGCTGCTGGGCAAACTGGGGCTGCCTTTCACCGCCGCCAGTCCGGACATCGACGAATCCGCCCTGCCCGGCGAAAGCGCCACCGAGCTGGTACTTCGCCTGGCCCGGCTGAAAGCCCGGGCCCTGGCCGCCAACCACCCCGACGCGCTGATCATCGGCTCCGACCAGGTGTGTGTGCTGGATGGCGCCATTCTCGGCAAACCCGGCGACCGGGACAACGCCATCACCCAGCTAACCAACGCCAGTGGCCGCAGCGTGGTGTTTCATACCGGCCTGTGCCTGTATAACAGCGCCACCGGCCGCCATCAAAGCGGCTGCGAAAACTTCACCGTGCATTTCCGCACTCTGGACCAGGACCGCATCCGTCGCTACGTGGACAATGAAAAACCGTTCAATTGCGCCGGCAGCTTCAAGTCCGAGGGGCTTGGCATCGTCCTGTTCAAGGCACTGGAAGGCCGGGACCCCAACGCCCTGGTAGGGCTGCCGTTGATTTTACTGACCGACTTCCTGGCCGCGGAAGGCGTCAGCCTGCCCTGACGCCGGACGTCCCTCATCAACGCAGATCCGGCAGGTACTGCTCCAGCCCCAGACTGCTGCCCAGCCCCTTGCCGATGGAAACGCCGAAGCGCTGCAGCAGTTGCTCCACCGGAGACGGGCTGTAGGTGTAGTTCACCAGCTTATCAACTCCGATGACATCGCGGGCCACCTGGCCGGGGCTCTTGAGACCGTCGATCAGCCCCAAATCCAGAGCCCGCTCACCGGTCCAGAACAGACCGGAGAACAATTCCGGATGGCCATCCACCCGCAAGCGGTCACCGCGCCCCTGCTTCACCGCGGCAATAAACTGCTGGTGAATTTCGTCCAGCATCGCCTGCACGTGCTGGCGATGGGCCGGATTGACCGGCGCGAACGGATCCATCAGGTCCTTGTTCTCGCCGGCGGTGTAGACACGGCGCTCCACGCCCAGCTTCTCCGCCGCTTCCTGCAGGCCGAATCCGGCCATGATCACGCCGATGGAGCCGACGATGCTAGCCGGATCGGCGTAGATATCATCAGCGGCCGAAGCAATATAGTAGGCCCCGGAGGCACCGGTGTCGGTGATCGCCGCATAGACTTTCTTCTCCGGATGCTTCTCGCGCAACCGCCGGATCTCGTTGTAAACCTGATTGGATTGCACCGGTGACCCGCCGGGACTGTTGATGCGCAGCAACACCGCCTTGGCGTTGTCCGCCTCGAACGCTTCCCGCAGACCGGCACTGATCAGGTCCGCCGCGGCCTCGCTGTCGGCGCTAATGACGCCGTCCACGTCCACCACCGCCACGTGGGGCTCGGAAACGGCCAAAGCGCCGTCGCGGCCGGGGATCAACATGAACAGCACGACAAACAGGTAAATAAAGGTCAGCGTCTTGAAGAAAATGCCCCAGCGGCGACTTTTACGCTGCTCCGCCTGGGCCTGTCCCAGCAGCTTCTCGATCAGCTTCCACTCTTTATTACTGCCTTGCGGCTGGGACGGCGGTTGATTCGAATCCATCTACATCTGCTCCTCGCGTGGTTACCCCTACCCCGATCAGGGGCAGTAACTGTGGCAAAGCATCGATCAGCGCCCGCGGACTCCGCTGGCGCAGGCGCTCCGGCGTGTGGGCGCCATAGCTGACCGCCACCCGGTCGACCCCGGCGGCCTCGGCCATATCCAGATCAAAGGTGGTGTCCCCCACCATCAACGCCCGCTCCGGCGCCACTCTCAATTCCTCCAGCAGCTCCAGCACCATGGCCGGATGCGGCTTGGAGCGGCTTTCATCGGCGCAACGGGAGGCGTGAAACAAGGCACCCAGGCCGGTGTTGGTCCAGACCCGGTCCAACCCCTTGCGTGACTTGCCGGTGGCGACCGCCAGCTGCAGCCCCTGCTCGCGCAGCGCCAGCAAGGTATCGCGGGCACCTGGATAAGGCACACTGGGGGAACGCTCCGCCAATACGAAATGATGAGCATACCGTTCGCGCATGGTGGTCACCATGACTTCGTCCAGAAAGGGGTACAAAGTGAGGATCGCTTCCGGCAGGCCGAGGCCGATAATGCCGCGCACCTGCTCATCTTCCAGCGCCGGCAGATCCAGATCACGGGCGGCTCCGTGCATGCAGGCGACGATACGGGCGGTGGAATCCATCACCGTGCCGTCCCAGTCGAAAATCACCAGATCGTAGCTCATGTTGCCAGCGCCTCGGGTAGCTTTACTTCAGGATCAGGATCGGGAGCGGCGCCGCAGCGCCGCCAGGATCGACTCGAAATCCTCGTCCAGGGGAGCCTCCACCCGCACCCGCTGCTCGCTGAGCGGATGCCGGAAAGTCAGGCTATGGGCATGCAGACACAAACGACGCACGCCAAGTTCCCCAAGCAGGCGATCACCCTGATCGTTGCCGTACTTGTCATCCCCCAACAGCGCGAAGCCACCGAACTGACTGTGTACGCGGATCTGGTGGGTGCGCCCGGTGCCCAGAGTCGCTTCCACCAGACTGACACCGCCGAGGCGCTCGAGCAGCCGGAAGTCGGTGATCGAGGGCTTGCCCTCCCGGGACACGCGCACCACCCGCTCGTTTCCCTGCATCAACTTGAGCAATGGCGCTTCGATACGGCGCTCCTTGCCCTTGAAGCCCTGGCATAACAGCCAGTAGCGCTTTTCCACGCCGCCCTGCTGCATCAACCGCTGCAATCGGCGCAAAAAACTGCGCCGGCGCGCCACCATGATGCAGCCACTGGTATCCCGATCAAGCCGGTGCACCAGTTCCAGTTCCCGCTCCTCCGGATAGAGCACCCGCAGCGCCTCGATCAGACCGAGACTGACGCCGCTGCCGCCGTGCACCGCCAGTCCCGCCGGCTTGTTGAAGATGAACAGGTACTCGTCTTCATAAATAAGGGTGCGGGAAAGCCGCTCCGCCAGAGCGTCGCTGACTTTCGGCGGCGCCTCGGACTCGGCGGTGCGGATCGGCGGAACGCGCACGATGTCGCCATTCGCCAGGCGGGTGGTCTGCTTGGCGCGCTTTTTGTTCACCCGTACCTCGCCGGAACGGATGATCCGGTAGATACGGGAACGGGGCACGCCCTTGAGGTGCGTGATGAGGAAATTATCCAGGCGTTGACCGTCACGCCCTTCATCAATGGTGACAAAGGATACGCGGTCGGCGGAGGGGGTCTCGGACATGCGGGGATTCTGACCTCAGCCCTCGCGCAGGTCAATTGCCCGACCAGGGCCACAGCGCCATCAGATTGATCTTATTGCGGTTTTGTTGCTATAGTGCCTTGTCTGGCAACAGCTTTACGATCGTTGCGTCCGCCCATTACTCACATTTACGGATAGCGGGGCGCGAACAGTGAAGCCGGTGGTCCCGTGAGCATGACGGGCGGCCCGGGCCGGCGCCCTGCTCCCCTATCGGGTCAAGTCAGGACGCCCCCGGAAACATATATCCTTGCCGCTTCCCGTGCCCGCCCACCCAATCAGAAACGCTCGTTGCGCCCGGTTACCGTGAAAAAATGGCCTCCGATGCGCGATCGGAACGCTGATGACAGACTCATGTCGGCCGCGGCAGGCCAACGGCGACGCGCAGCGACCATTCGCCGTCAAGATAAGACCGCCCGCCCCGCCCGACCATGATGACGTCGCGAGAACTCCCACCGGAGCGCGACGCTGCAGCATGACCTCCCGGGCCGCGTCAATGCCCGGCAGGTTGCCGACAACCTAAACAGGCGGACTGCAGCCAGGCTGAAGACAGAGAACCGGTATACAGACAAACCAAAGTTTACCCGGTCCGGCGCCAAGCAAATCCGAGCGCCGGGCACAGCGTGAAGCACAACCACGGGGCATGACATCCCCGACGCAACACCAACGGAACGACTTCCTAAATCCGGAGGAGAAAGAGTAGCGAACAGGCAGAATCATCATCGTCGTCTCCGCGCCTCAAAGCGCCGTAAACACGTGACGTTAATGCCTTTGCGGCTTTTCCTCGTTCAGGGTCAGGGTCTGATACCGGCACCAAGCCGGCCCGCTGCATGCCGCCACGAAACAACGTGGTAGCATAATGAAACGTATGTTGATCAACGCCGCCCATCCCGAAGAGGTTCGGGTGGCCCTGGTGGACGGCCAGCGTCTTTATGACCTGGATATCGAGCACCGCTCCCGCGAGCAGAAAAAAGCCAATATCTACAAAGGCAAGATCACTCGCATTGAACCCTCTCTTGAAGCCGCTTTCGTGGACTTCGGCGCCGAACGCCATGGTTTTCTGCCGCTGAAGGAAATTTCCCGTCAGTACTTCACCAAGGATCCCAAGGACATCCAGGGTCGCATCAATATAAAGGATGTGATCAAGGAAGGTCAGGAAGTGATCATCCAGGTGGACAAGGAAGAGCGCGGCAACAAAGGCGCCGCCCTGACCACCTTCATCAGCCTGGCCGGCCGTTACCTGGTGCTGATGCCCAACAATCCGCGCGCCGGCGGCATTTCCCGCCGTATCGAGGGCGAGGAACGCCAGCAGCTCAAGGAAGCCCTGGCCAGCCTCAAGCTGCCCGATGAAATGGGCGTGATCGTGCGTACCGCCGGTCTCGGCCGTGGCGCCGAGGAACTGCAGTGGGACCTGGATTACCTGCTCAAATTGTGGGACTCCATTTCCGAAGCATCGCAGTCCCGCAAGGCCCCGTTCCTGATCTATCAGGAATCCAATGTCATCATCCGCGCCATCCGCGACTACCTGCGCAAGGACATCGGCGAGGTGCTAATCGACTCCGAGAAGGTGTTCGAGGAAGCCCAGGCCTTCGTCCAGCAGGTGATGGCCGACTACAAGCACAAGATCAAGCTGTATAACGAGGAGATCCCGCTGTTCTCCCGTTTCCAGATCGAATCCCAGATCGAGACCGCGTTCGAACGGGAAGTGAAACTGCCTTCCGGCGGCTCCATCGTTATCGATCCCACCGAAGCGCTGGTGTCCATCGACATCAACTCCTCCCGTGCCACCAAGGGCGCGGACATCGAGGAAACCGCCCTGCAAACCAACCTGGAAGCCGCCGACGAGATCGCCCGGCAACTGCGGTTGCGGGATATCGGCGGCCTGATCGTGGTGGACTTCATCGATATGGGGCCAGCCCGCAACCAGCGCGAAGTGGAAAACCGCATGCGCGACGCCCTGGAAGCGGACCGTGCCCGCATCCAGCTGGGCCGTATTTCACGCTTCGGTCTGCTGGAACTGTCCCGTCAGCGGCTGCGCCCCAGCCTCGGCGAGACCTCCAGCATCGTTTGCCCGCGCTGTAATGGCCAGGGCCATATCCGTGACGTGAAGTCCCTGGCGCTGAGCATCCTGCGCCTGATCGAAGAAGAGGTGATGAAGGAGCGCACCGGCGAAATCCAGGCCCAGGTACCGGTGGCCGTGGGCACCTTCCTGCTCAACGAAAAACGCCCCGTGCTGCGCGATATCGAAACCGCGCACAACGCCCGGGTGGTGGTGATCCCCAACCCGAACCTGGAAACGCCCCACTTCCTGGTCGAACGGATCCGCGACGATCAAGTCAAATCGCAGACCAGCCACGAGCTGGAACTGGTGGACAACAGCGCCGAGGAGCCCGTCACCAATACCCAGGAAGCCCCGGCGAAACCCCAGGAGCCGGCGGTCAAGCTGATCACTCCGGACACCGCTCCGCCAACGCCCAAGGCGCAGCCGGCCGCCGCGGCCCCTGCACCCGCGGCCGCACCGGCGGCGGCCGAAAGCGCTCCCGGCCTGTTCGCCCGACTGCTGGGCTGGTTCGCTGCCGTGTTCGGTGGCGGTGCCGGGCAGGAACAGAAACAGCAATCCAAGGGCGGCCAGAAAGACGGACGCCGCCAGCAGGAGCGCGCTCCGCAAAACCGTGACCAGCGCGACAACCGCGACAAAGAGCGCGGCCGCCGTCAGCCGGAGCGGGGCAACAACCGCAATAATCGCAACCGGCGGGATGACTCGGAGCAGCAGGACGATAACCGTCGTGGTAACCGTGGCAACCAGAATCGCAACCGCAACAAGGCGGAGGGTCGCGACGGTGACAACGCCGGCGGCGGCAATAACCGCCGCGGTCGCAACCGTGGCGGCGACCGCTCCTCGGACAACAAAAGCACGGACAACAAGTCCAGCGACGCCAAGTCCAGCGATACCAAGGCCACTGATGCCAAGGCGAATGAAAGCCAGGGCCGTCAGGAACGCCGTGGCGAAGGCCCCAAAGCCAACCGCCGCCAGGAAGCCAAGGATGATCGTCCGCTGCGCGAACGCGAACGACCGCGCAAGAGCCAGGACGACCGCAAGGCCCCGCAGCAGGACGCTCAGCAGCAGCGCAAGGAAGAGCCTCGCAACGACGGCAACAAGGCCGCCGCGCAACGGGACAACGGCCAGCGCCGCAATGATCAGCGCCAGCAAAACGCCGGCCGTGGCGAGTCCCAAGCGGACGACAAGCAGGATGCCGGTAACGGCGGCGCTCCGGTTCAACCACCGTTGATGACCAGTGAGGACAATACGCCGGGACGCGATCAGGAACGCGGCGACAGCCGTCCGCCCAAGGCCAAGCTGGTGCCAGCCCAGGAAGGGGCCCACGAAGGCGGCGAAGGCAATGCGCAAGCCGAGCAGGCACCGGCCCAGGCCAATCCGGCTCAGGCCAAACCTGTCCAGGATGGCGATGCCAGCAAAGACGCTCCGGCGGAGCAACAAAAGGACAGCTCCCGGCAGCAACACGACAAGCCGGTAAGCAAGCCGCAACAGCCGGAACAGGAAACCAAGCAGGAAGCGCCGAAGCCCGCCGCCGAAGCGCCGGCCCGGGACGAGAACCCGGCGGCCGCAGCCGAAGCGGAAGAGCAGTCAGTACCGCGTGCCGGCAACGATCCGCGCCAGCGTAACCGCCAGGCCGCGGCCCAGGCCCAGGCCGAGACCAAGCCGCAAGCGTCCGAGCCGGAACACACCAACGACGGCCCGGCCACGCAACCGGAACCCGTTACCAAACCGGTAGTGGAAAAACCGGCGGCGCCGGCGGCGGAAGAACCGCAACCGGCGGTTGAGCCAGCCCCTGCTCCAGTCAAGGCCGCGGAGAAAGCGCCGGAAAAAGCCGAGGACAGCAAGCCGGTCCCGGCCGAGCCGCCGAAACCGGCAGCGCCGACGGTTGAACCGGAAACGGAACAGAAAGCCGAGCCGAAAGCGGAACCGACGGCCGCAACGTCCCCCACGGACGACGCCAAGCCGGAAGTTGACAGCAAACCGGCGGAAGCGGCAAAGCCGTCGGTCAGCGCGGAACAGCCGGCACCGGCGAGCGACGCCCAAGGCACCGGCTCCGAAGCCGCGCCTCAAGCGCCGGCCGCCGCTCCGCAGGGCCGGGCCAGCAATGACCCGCGCCTGCGCCGTCGTCAGCAACAGCAGCAGGCGGCCGCCGCGGCGGACAGCACCAAGGACGCCGACACCGGCGCCTGATGTCCTGATCCTTCAGGCATGAAAAAGCCCTCGCCGGGTTACCGGCGAGGGCTTTTTTTATTTCACCATGACTCCAGCACCGAACTTCGCTGGACTACGCCGCAGCCCGATACAGCAGGTTTATCAATAACTTAGGCGGATTCATCATATGCCGGTGCTTTCTGAAACTTGACCCGGCTTCCACCCGCTTGGCTCCCAACAGGCTCCTGGAAATCGGGTCTTCCGAGGAGTCATCATGGCGAAAATCAAACTCACCAAGTCCGCAGTCGATGCGGCACAAGCCCGAGCGCAGCCAGTCGAACTGCGCGATACCCTGGTTCCTGGCTTCCTGTGCAAGATCACCCCGGCAGGCCGCAAGGTGTTCATGCTCCAGTACCGCACGAATGCCGGAGAGCGGCGCAAACCTGCCTTGGGTCTGTACGGGGAACTGACCGTCGAACAGGCTCGGTCGCTGGCGCAGGAGTGGCTGGCGCAAGTGCGCCGGGGTGGCGACCCTGCTGCAGAGAAGGCTGCAGCGCGTCAGGCACCCACGGTCAAGGAACTGTGCATCAAGTTCATGGAGGACTACTCCAGCCAGCGCAACAAGCCGAGCACGCAAGAAGGCTATCAGAGCGTCATTGATCGCAACATTATCCCAATGCTTGGCCGTATGAAGGTACAGGATTTGAAGCGGCCTGACGTGGCTTCGATGATGAAGAAGATGGCGCACAAACCCGCCGATGCGAACCGCACGTTCAGCGTGATGCGCAAGATGTTCAACTTGGCAGAGGTATGGGGCTATCGCCCTGACGGCACCAATCCATGCCGCCATGTACCCATGTACCCGAACGGCAAGGCGACTCACCTCATCAGCGACGAGGAAATGGGCAAGTTGTTTCGCTACCTTGACCAGTTGGAGGCGGAAGGGCTGGAGCATGCTGTGATCCCGTTGGCCATCCGCCTGCAATTCGAGTTTGCCGCTCGCCTTTCTGAGATCGTCTCACTCCAATGGGATTGGATTGATCTGGAAAACCGGCGGGTGGTGTGGCCTGACAGCAAGACAGGCGGCATGTCCAAGCCCATGAGCGAAGAAGCCTATCGGCTTCTTTCGACGGCGGCTCGCAATGCGACGACGCCCCATGTACTACCGTCTCCGCGTCACCCCGCTCGGCATCTGACCGATGGCGAGTATTACAACGGTTGGAGTCGCACTCTCAAAGCTGCAGGCGTGACGCATGTGGGCACGCACGGTATCCGTCACCGCTCGGCGACGGACATTGCCAATTCTGGCATCCCGGTGAAGGTCGGTATGGCGCTGACGGCGCACAAGACCGTGGCGATGTTCATGCGCTACGTCCACACCGAAGACAAACCAGTGCGGGAGGCCGCTGAGTTGGTGGCGAGCCGACGCAAGGCGATCACCGGCGCTAAGCAATCGCCTGCGGAGGTGACAGCATGAGCAGACGCAGGGTTGCCAACCCTTCACCAACAGAGCCGAAGGCGCTGTTGGGTGACATTCGGGCACTGATCGAGGCATCGCACCAGCGCGCCGCCTCGGCGGTCAATGCCGAACTGACCTTGCTGTTCTGGAGGATCGGCCAGCGTATCCATACGGAGGTGCTGGCCGGGCAGCGGGCCGAGTACGGCGAGGAAATCATGCCATCCCTGGCCGAGCAGCTTGTCCGCGACTACGGGCGCAGTTTCGCGGACAAGAACCTGCGCCGGATGGTGCAGTTCGCGGCCACTTACCCCGAAGAGCCAATTGTCGTGACGCTGTCACGACAATTGAGCTGGTCGCATTTCGTGGCCTTGCTGCCGCTGAAAGATTCGCTCCAGCGGGACTATTACGCGCAGATGGCAGGTGCCGAGGGCTGGAGCGTGCGGACGCTACGCGAGCGCATCGACTCAATGCTGTACGAACGCACAGCGCTGTCTCAGAAGCCAGAGGAAACCATCGCGCAGGAACTGGCGACCCTGCGCGATGCAAAGCGCATGACCCCAGCACTGGTCATGCGCGATCCCTACATCCTCGACTTCCTGGGGCTGCGGGATAGCTGGCAGGAAAGCGATCTGGAGGCGGCCATCATCCGCGAAATGGAAGCCTTCCTGCTGGAGCTGGGGGCGGGCTTCTGCTTCGTCGCGCGGCAGAAACGCATCCAGATTGACGACGACGACTTTCACCTTGACCTGCTGTTCTACAACCGCAAGCTGCGGCGGCTGGTGGCGGTGGAGTTGAAGATCGGCGAGTTCAAGGCGGCCTACAAAGGGCAGATGGAGCTTTACCTGCGCTGGCTGGACAAGCATGAGCGGGAGCCGGAAGAAGCCTCGCCGCTGGGGATCATCCTTTGCACCGGCAAGAAGCGCGAACAGATCGAATTGCTGGAACTGGACAAGTCAGGCATCCATGTCGCCGAGTACCTGACCAGCTTGCCGCCGCGAGCGGTGCTGGGCGAGAAGCTGCAGCAGGCGACCGAGCGGGCGCGGTTGCAGATCGAGCAGCGGGAACCTGGCGAAAGTCCTGACAGCACCATCCGTGCGTCCCGGCGTCCCGGCGTCGGGTTCGCGGGCTGCGCCCCGCGCTTCGTGTCGAATCGCGGCCATTCGGCTTTGACCCCTGACGCCTTCGGCCCTGACGGGCCTGCGCGCTCCGCTTGCCCGAAAGTCGACTGTGTGAAGTGGGCGGGTGTAGGCGGTCTTGCTGTTCCCTTCACCGTATCACGGCGTTCTCGCCGTCAATGACTGCGCGTGTTCGCACGCTTGCGGCCTGTCGGCCGTCTTCGATCCCTGACTGCTTGCGCTGCGCCGTGCTGGCCACGGTTCCGGGCAATTCCGCCCGAGCAACCGGAGCACGATCATGTCCCAACTGTCTTTTTCCTCGCTCGATGACGCTTTGCTGGTGCGTGACGCCAAGGGGCGCTACCTGCCGGCATCGGTGGATCAAATTCTTGAAGCGGCACGCCAGGCCATTGAACTGAAGATGCAACGTGGTGCTGAGTTCATTTCCCCGGTGCTGGTCAAAGAGTACCTGCGCAACAAGCTGGCAGGTTTCGAGCATGAAGTCTTTGCGATACTGTTTCTGGATACGCGCCACCGGTTGATCGAGTACCGGGAGATGTTCCACGGCACCATCGACAGTGCCTCGGTGTATCCGCGTGAAGTGGTCAAGGAGGCGCTACGGCTCAATGCGGCGGCGGTGATCCTCTCGCACAACCATCCGAGCGGGAGTCCTGAGCCGTCTCAGGCCGACAAGATGCTGACGCAGCGGCTTAAGGAAGCGCTGGGGTTGGTCGATATACGCGTGCTCGATCATGTCATTGTCGGCGGCAGCAGTTCCACGTCCTTCGCCGAACATGGCCTGTTGTGACTTCCAGGGGGTTCAGCCCCTTTTGTCGTAACCAATTACAGTAGTAGGAAAATCTGCGCCGCTATGGCAATCACATTTCTATCCAGAGATGATCAATTATTATCCTATTCGGGTTTTGGTGACGCGTATGAATTGACCGCAACGAGGCCATTCTGGACATTATGTCGTGCCTACTCAGGGAGAGCTTATCTGCAAGAGACCAGTCCTCAGTTTTAGAGGATTCTAATTCATCAATCCATTGATCAATTTTTTTGGTCCATGTGGCTATATCATCCGCCTGAATATAACCGATCATTGCTGCTCGGCTATGTGCTGCGCCATGATGCCCTGCCTTAAATCGCTGAATTCCTCCAGTGCTGCTGAAGCAACTGTAGATGTATTCTCGCTCATCGCGCTTACTGCCCACCGGAGTAGGTAGCCGCTTACACTCTATTGGCAACAGAGTTTGATATTCCGTATATTCGCGTCCCTCAATCCAAATCATCGTTCCGGCCGGGGCTATAGCAATATCTATTGAACGACGCCCATCAGTATCATCGGGCTCCTCTCTTTTGAATTGAAGGAAATCCCATCCCGGGGTATGCCGACTTGCACTCGTGAGGCGCGAGCATAGTTGTGCAGTCAAGCTATTTTCACTAGTTTGACATGGCCTTATGGGGTCGTCGCGCCAGGTTGGCAAAACATTTTCGATAAAGTTAATCAAAGAATCAAACCATTCACCAGACAAGCAGACGTTGCTATCTAGTGCTCCTGAATACGCTTCTCCTCCAATTTCATCCGCAAGCATTGTTAAAACCCCTGCATGCGTAGATCGGACAGAACGTCATCAGCATCACGAAGTGCAATTGAACGCATCCAGAACCTATGGCGATCAGGCTTTAGAAGGAATAAAAAATTCTTGTCATAGAGCCTAGTGATGCGCGTAATATTCAGATTATTCCCTCTCTTCTCACAAAGAAGAGCATCCAGGCGATTACGCAAATCGCCAGCATCTGACCAGTCCACTGATCCATCACCGAAAGCGTATGTTTTGCAAATAGCACCCGACCATCTCTCCATTGGAAGTGCTCGCAAAGAATTTCGCCCATAAACTCCGTTAACTTGAGCAGTGAAAACATCATCAAATGCGCTAAGAGCATCTAGCTCTACTTGCTGCATTGCGGGGGACGCAGTGCCCAATCGAATGAGGTCACGTTGGAATGAGACAATGTCCTCAGCGATAATTAGTTCATTGCTACTTACGTCAAGATTTCCGTCCTCTGGATACGGAAGGGAGAGAATATCCGCATTGAAAATAGAGGTGGCACGCTGTGTAAATAAGCGTGAACTTATTCCAGCGGCGAACGCTCGCAAAACAGTTGAATGAGTGCGAAGCCAATCTGCAACCTCATCCAGTTTCTCCGCGTTGCCGGGAGCGGAAAATCCAACTATTTCGTTTTTATAAGCTAGATACCCGTCTTTCCATAAATCAAAATAAAGATCCTCATGCTCTTTAATAAGCAGAAGTGGGGGCATAAACCGATTTTCTGACTTCGGATCTTTGATCGGATCATTAGGTACAACGCTGAGCAAGGATCGGTCAATGCCGTCAGCCCCCAGTGCCTGAGTTGGTAGTAGCGCCTTCCCAATCAAGTGCTGGACATTTTCAGAGCTATTCTTTTGTCCGCCAAAATACCCTTCGCCAAAATCCCATCCTTGCTTTGTGGCCAAGTCCTTTAGCGTTGAATATTTCCGTAAACGCGTGATCATGCTATGAACGCGACTTCCCCCCAGCAAGTTTGCACGCCAAATGTCCTGAGATTTCGCCGCATCGCGATTCCGAATCCAGTGAATATCGTAATAGTCGATATCAAATCCCTGCTCCGCGGTCGCGCGGCCATTGCGACGGAAAATTGCATGAAGCAAGCGATCCTCGGCTGCCGGCTTCTTTGCTTCAGCAATTACCACGACAATTTTAGGATCAGCGCCTCCTTTTTTGAAAAGCCCTCGCACAGAAACGAAATCTAAAATTTCACGCGTTTTCCAGCGTTCAAGAAAGGTGCGCCGAAAGGAAAGCGAATGCTGGTTGTAAAGAAAACCAGCTGGCTCAACCATTGCCAATATGCCATTTTCGACGAGCATCTCCATTGCTTCGTGGAGAAAAAGGTATGCCAACTGCTTGTCCGCCAGAGGGCCATGCAATTTCTTATAAGAAGCATAGCTGCGGCGTGCGCCATCTGTAGTCAAAGATGATTCAAATGGAGGATTGCCCACCACTACGGAAATCGGCGATGTTACTAGTCCTTTTTGCTTTGCCTCAAAAAAACAACTGTGATGCAGCGTTACATCGGCTAAAGGCGGAAATAGCTTAACGCTCGAGCGGATTTCTTCCGGCTGTAGTGCATCACACAAGCTCAAACATAAGCTAAATGCTGCGAGTTCAACTGCTCCGTCTTCGACGTCAATTCCGTGTACACGCTGAAGTAGGAGGCGCAGATCATCTATGCCTGGCCGCGCCCAGTCATTACGCCAGCGCCAGTGTAAAACCAGTCGTTTGTACGCCTCGACTAAAAAGACGCCTGATCCACATGCTGGATCAAGAATCACCCCATCTCCTGCCATTAGTTCATCAAGCCGACTCCAGCTTAGTGACTCTTCCAGCATTAATCTAACTAACGCAGGAGGTGTATAGATAGAGCTCGATGCATCTTTGACAAAAAGCTGATAAATGTTGCTGATCAGCTCAACCGGCAAGTCTTTGAATGAATACAGCTTCCACAGACTAAGCTGCCCACCACCATCCTCAAAGCCTTCAATAAGTCTCGCGTAGTTTTCAAGTTCGGTATTGCCTGCTAATGTTGAATGCTCATCTTTTGACAAACGAAAAACGTGACCGTTAAATCGTTCCTCTAGCGTTATTAGAAGCGTTGATAACGCCTTGCCATCTTTGAGAACTTCAAAGAAGCGCCTGGCTCCTTGGCACGCATTGCCGAAATCAGCAGGCAACAGAACAGATCGCTCTTCAAGGTAGGCGATGAGTAGCGACAGAATAAGAAGTTTTCGGCTTAGGCGAGGTGCGAGTAGTCGCCGCTCTGAAAGTTTACCCGCTAGCGTCCGTACAGCTTCAACCAGAGTTCGATGCGCAGCTTTCTGCGCAGAAAGCATTAATTTGCAGGCGTCGGGATCATCCCAGATCGCTCCGTTGTGAATCCTATCGGCATCCCACCATACATCTGCCGCAGCGATTTTTGCCCCAAGGATAAGAGTTCTTACAGGGTTACAAACTGGGGCGCCATCTTTGCCCAGAAAATCTGGCGCATGAGCGCACCGGAATAGTTGAATGCAGCCCGGCAAGGCCCGATACGCAAGTGGAACTCCCCCCCAACTCCAGAGGCGTTTATGCAATTCTGCAAAACGTGTGTCATCAGGCTCATCTGTGGAATTAAATATAAAAGCCTGTGCAACAGGGGCACGACCATGACGTGCCTCCTCAAAAAAGACAGCGCGTGCCCCATAGGATCGGGCCTTCTCCATAATGGAGACTTCTTCTGGAGGTCTTCCCTTATGATCATAATTGCTGACGGCAACCAGTCCCGCAATGCTGGAGACCTCGTGGCCTTCACGAATCAAGCGCAACCAGTCAACCGACATGTGTGAAATATCGCGCGCATCAAGTGTCATTTTGACCGCCATTGCGCTGAACCCGATTGATATGAATGGATAAGGTCTTATTCACTGGTTTGACCATTTTTCTTCAAGAGAGAGAAGCCTTCTTTTAAAAGGTCGGTCATGCTGACGCCTTGAGCAACGGCATACCCTTTGAATTGTTTTTTGAATTCCGGGCTGACTTTGAAATTGAGCGACGCTCCTTTGTCGGAGTTCGCTGTGACTTCTTTTTCGCCTGTAGCCACCTTGCTGCCAGTCATTGGACGCTCTCCATTTAGCGATCGTCCTTACGAACAGGACTATGTTTGGATTATGCGGCATTTCTGGCTTTGTTGAAAGCCAGAAAGCCAGAAATCATTACTTAAAGATATGCTGAAAGGGCGTCCCCGGCCAAGAAGCATGACCGGTCGCGCTGTCGTGCTGCGCATCGAGCCTCGCTACGCGAGTCTCGCCCCTGACGGGCTTCCATCGTTCCCTCGCTCCGCTCAGCTGACGCCTACGGCCCGGCTTCCAGCTTCGGGCCTGCGCGCTTCGCTTGCGTGCGGTTTGCACATCGCGGCGGCTGTTGCCATGTCCAGCCGTCTCTCCTGACTCCATCACCTTGCTCGCGACTGTAGCCCGTGGCCGCGTGCCATCAAGGCGCGCCAGGCCGTGTCCTCGGCTGCGCCTGCGGGCCGCACCTACCTGCCGCTTTTCTCCTTGACTGCCCACGTCCGTGGGCTCCTGACCGTCGCGGGCGATGAACTCAGGAAAGACGGTGGCAACAGGGCCAACCGGGTTCCTCGTGCCAACCGCACCGAACAGCCGAAAGGCTGGGCTCCGAATCTAGGAATCCGGTGTGCGGTTTGAACAGCAAACCCTTTTCGTCAGGAGAAAGACCATGCTTGCATCCCGTTTCGCTTCCCGTTCCCCGGTACTGCGCAGCGACTCCCCGCTGTCCGATGAGCAGATTCACCGCGTGGCCCCGTCCATCTTTGCCGAGGCACCCCACGAAAGCCGCTCCCAGCGGTACGCCTATATCCCCACCGCCACGGTGCTGACCGAACTGCGCAAGGAAGGGTTTCAGCCTTTCATGGTGACGCAGACCCGCACCCGCCACGAAGACCGGCGCGACTACACCAAGCACATGATCCGGCTGCGCCACGCCAGCCAGATCAATGCCCGAGGCGAAGCCAACGAAATCATCCTGCTGAACTCGCACGATGGCACCAGCAGCTACCAGATGCTGGCCGGCATGTTCCGTTTCGTGTGCAGCAATGGCCTTGTTTGCGGCGATACCGTGGCCGATGTGCGCGTGCCGCATAAGGGCGACGTGGCCGGACAAGTGATCGAAGGTGCCTATCAGGTGCTGCACGGTTTTGACCGTGCGTTGGAATCCCGCGAATCCATGCAGGCCATCACGCTGGACGAAGGCGAGGCCGAAGTGTTCGCCCGCGCCGCGCTGTCGCTCAAGTACGACGACCCGGACAAGCCCGCACCCATCACCGAATCGCAAATCCTGATGCCGCGCCGTTTCGACGACCGCCGCCCGGACTTGTGGAGCGTGTTCAACCGCACCCAAGAGAACCTGACCAAAGGCGGTTTGCATGGGCGCAGCGCCAACGGGCGACGCCAGCAGACCCGCCCGGTGCAGGGCATTGATTCCGATATTCGCCTCAATCGCGCCCTGTGGCTGCTGGCCGACGGCCTGCGCCAGTTGAAAGCCTGATTTCCCTGCGCGGCAGGGGCAGGCAGCAACCCTTGCCGCGTCATTCGCTGCTGCATTCCATCATCGCAAGGAGTTTTCACCATGAACGCTATCAACCACACCGAAGCCCAAGCCATCCACGCCGCAGCCAGCGCCGCGCCTGCCGTGCTGCTGGAAGCCGCCGACCCGAGCAAGAATCTGATTCTTGTGCCGCTGTCGCGGCTGGTGTCGCGCCCCACGGGCCGCAACGTGCGCAATACCCCGCGCATGTCGATTCCTGAACTCGCCGCCAGCATCCAGCGTGTCGGCCTGCTGCAAAACCTGATCGTGACCGCGACCGCTGACGGCGAGCGTTACGAAGTCGTGGCCGGAGGCCGTCGCCTTGCCGCCCTCAAGCTGTTGGCGAAGAAGCGCCGCATCAGCAAAGAATGGGATGTACCTTGCCTGCTGGTGGCCGATGGCACCGCCCGCACCGCCAGCCTGACCGAGAACGTGCAGCGCGAAGCCATGCACCCCGCTGACCAGTTCGAGGCATTCGCCGCGCTGGTGGCCGAAGGCCGACCCATCGAGGACATTGCCGCAGATTTCAGCGTCACGCCGCTGGTGGTGCAGCGCCGCCTGAAACTCGCCAACGTATCGCCGCGCCTGCTGGCCGACTACCGGGCCGAGGTCGTGAGCCTTGACCAGTTGATGGCCCTTGCCATCACCGACGATCACACCGCGCAGGAAGCCGCGTTCTACGATGCGCCGACATGGCTGCGCAGTCCGCATAACCTGCGCGACCGCCTGACCGAGCGCGAGATTGATGCCCATCGGCATCCGCTGGTGCGCTTCGTTGGGCTGGATGCTTACGAGGCTGCAGGCGGTGGCACCCGCCGCGATCTGTTCGCGGAAGCCGATAGCGGCGTGTATCTGACCGATGCCACGCTGCTGGAACGGCTGGCGCAGAACAAGCTGGCCGGCCTTGCCGCCGAGGTGAAGGCCGAAGGCTGGGCATGGGTGGATGCCACCCCCGGCACTACCCATGCCGATCTGCAAGCCTTCCAGCGCGCCCCTAGGCAGCGCCGCAGCCCGAACAAGCGCGAAGCCCAACGCATCGAGAAGCTGCAAACCAAGATGCAGGCGCTGGCCGAGGCCGTGGATGCCGCCCTGGACGCCGACGATCAAGAAAAGGCCGACGCCTTGCAGGAGGAAGGCGAACACCTGGGCGAACAGTTGCAGGCGCTGGAAGATGGCTTGCAGGACTACGGGGAAGCCGTCAAAGCTGCCGCCGGGGCCATCGTCACCATCGACCGCAACGGCGAGGCCGTGATTCATCGCGGGCTGCTGCGCGAAGCCGAGGCCAAGGCACTGCGCACGCTGGAACGGCTGCGGCAAGGTTTCGGCAGCGAAGCCGACAACGACGACGAAGGAGAGGAAGCGGACAACGCCCCCAAGACCGCCGCCATGTCCGACCGGCTGGCGCAACGCTTGAGCGCCCACCGTACCGCCGCGCTGCAAATCGAAGTCGCCCGGCATCCGCAGGTGGCGCTGGCCGCACTGGTGCATGGCATGGTGCAGACCGTCTTGCACGGCAGCTACTACGGCCACGACCTGCCGCTGGGCGTGAAGCTGACCCAGCAAGATCGGCTGGAAGGCATGGCCCCGGACTGGCCGGAATCGTCCGCCGCCGTGGCACTGCGCGAACTGCAACAGGTAGCGGGTGAAGCCTTGCCGGAGGACAGCGCCGAACTGTTCGCCGCACTATTGGCGAAGCCGCAGGATGAACTGGTGCGTCTGCTGGCCGTATGCGTGGCATCCACGGTCGATGTGGTGACGCCCCGCGCCACACAGCACCAGCCGGGTGCCGAACTGACGCAGGCCGTGGGGCTGGACATGGCAGCGTGGTGGCAGCCGACCGCCGAAGGCTATTTCCAGCATGTGCCGAAGGCCGCGATTCTGGAAGCCGTGGGCGAATTCGCACCGGAGCACGTCACCCGGCTGGCGAAGTTGAAAAAAGGCGACATTGCCAGCGAGGCCGAACGGCTGGCTGATGGAACTGGTTGGATGCCAGCCATCTTCGCCGCCGAAGCCACGCAGCAGGCCGCGCAGGAGGTGGTGACGGATGAGGCAGCCGAAGCACCGGAGGAAGTCGCCGCCGTGGCGGATGAGCAGACGCAAGCCGAGGCACTGGCCGCTTGACCCCGCACCACAGATAGCGTCCCGGTTCCGGCCGGGGCGCTTTCATGCCGAGGATTCCCCCATGAGCCACGACACCACGAACCGCCCGCGCATGGCCGCGACTTACGCCCCCGGCACGATACGCGCCCGCCGCTGGCATGGCGATAGCGACGTGCGCGGCTATCGTCCGCCTCGCGGCTGGACAGCCCGTGCCGACCTGACCGACCTACACCCCATCACGGGCTGCGCCTTGCCGCGTGCCGTGTGGTGGATCATCGAAACCAAAGAATAGGAAGCCCCCCCGCGCCCAAGCCGTTCCGTCTTGGGCGCGGGAAATGCCAAAACTCCGCGCGCGGCAGTGGCCGCACCCGGTTTCAAGGCTCAAAGCCAAAACGCCCCTTTGCCGCCTGACCGAAGGCGGCAAAGGGGCCGCGCACAAGTCGCCTTGTGCGCAAAAGCCATTGAAGCCATGCAAGTGCAGCGGCGCACGCGTCGCCGACATTCCGACAGCACCTCGCCGCTATGGGCGGCGCTTGTGGGACTACGCCACGGCTTGCTGCGGCAGGTTGCACGAAAGCGTGCTGTGCTCGACGCTGGCGGTTCGTTGCCTGTACGTCACGAAGGACGGTTCACCGACACACCACCTGGCCTCGATGTGGAGCTTCCACGCCACGCATCAAGCATGTGGCCGCAAGTTGTGGCAGGAGCGCTCGTACCTTGTTGCTGGGGCATTGACCTGGCCGCGTCAGGGAACAAGCCGGTGAAGTTGTCATGCGAGGATGCCGAGTCGGCCATGTCTCCATTCGGGAGCGGGCGGCCCGTGCGTCCTTGTCTTGTCGTGAATCCTGGCGGTGGCGCGGCTGCGCCCGGGCTTTATGACCGCAACCTGGAGGCGAAAACAATTTCCCCTGCGCTGCGCGCATTCCTCGCGGGACAAATTCTTTTCTCCTCCTGGTTCTCCACGTTGTTGCGACCGCTGCGCGGTGCGGCCAGCCCATCCCCCGCCGGGCGGATCACAACAAGGACGCACTGGCGCGACCTTGTTCAACCCGAAAGGAGAAATCATCATGGCTAACATCGGCACCTTCACCGCAGAGAAAGACGGCTTCACCGGCACACTTCGCACCCTGACGCTCAACGTCAAGGTCAAGCTGGTTCCCAACGACAAGGGTGACAACGAGAGCGCACCCGACTACCGCCTGCAAGCGGCTGGCCACGACATCGGCGCAGCGTGGAAAAAAACCAGTGAGGCCGGACGCCCTTATGTGTCCGTGACCCTTGACGATCCATCGTTCCCTGCAACGGTCTATGCCCGTCTGATCGAAGGCGAGGACGGCGCACACGACCTGATCTGGTCGCGCAGCAAGCCCAAAGCGGCGTAACCGCCGCAGCGCCCCGTCCATCGCGGCGGGGCGCTACGTCTCGGAAGCCGAAAGTCGGTTTTCCGCTTCGGCCATCAGCGCTGCTGTACTGCACTCCAGCGCACCGGCGATTTTGAAGATGATCGCCAGGGTCGGTGAATGCTCGCCGCGCTCGATCTTGCCCATGTGCGAGCGTTCAATGCCGGCCAGGTTGGCCAGCGTTTCCTGTGCGATGCCGCGCTCCGTGCGCAGCGCACGCACCGCCACACCGAAGGCCTGGGCCAGCTCGGCGTCGAAGGTGGTAGAGCCGGCCGGTCGGCCGCGCTGGACGGTTCGCTTCTGCATAGACAGAAGCGTCGATTCGCAGCACAATTAAAACCACGTTATATTTAACTCATTCATCCAATCTCACCTGTTTTTGTGCCTTTACTGAAATCCGCATTGGCGGCTTTCTTCAAAAGCGGAGAGCCTGATCCGTGCCTTTCCTGACTTCCGTGCATGTGCCTTCGTGCTTCTACGTCTCTGCGGATACGTGGGGTTGCGCATTGGTGCTTTCGTTGGACGGCGTGAAAGCGCCTCTGCTGCTCCGCAAGTCCGTGGACGTACAGCCATGACCACGCTCATCACCACCGACGAGCGCATGTGCCTGCTGGCCAACGGCCACGCCCGCGCCGCCGGGCAGGACACCGACCCGCTGCCTGTGGTGCGCCTGTTCACGCCAGATGCGCATGCCACTTGGCTGCTGGCTTCGCTCGACCCCGCCGATGGCGATACTGCCCACGGCCTGATCGACTTGGGGATTGGCATGCCTGCACTGGGAACGGTGAAGCTGTCCGACCTGGCCGCCATCGTCGGGCCGCGCGAGCAGCCCGTGATGCGGGATCGCTACTTCCAGCCGCTGCGGCGGCTGTCGGAATACCTGCGACTGGCCGAAGACAGCGGCTCGATCACCGATTGAGCACCACCGCGAAGCGAGGCGCACTGTGTCTATTTCGGTCTGGTCTGTGACCCGTTCGGTCTGAATCGGCAGTGTTGCACCGCAGTGGTGCGTGCCTGATCGAAACGGTCATGATGCCTGGCGCGGGCTACGGCAAGCTGACCGACGCGGCATGCCATTGGAGAGCGTTGCCGCCGTCGCACTCGGACGATTTCAGCAACGCATCGGAGTTCATCGGTCTTGACACTGCCAGTTTACGCTTCACCCATGACGTTTTGACGATGGCCTCGTAGCACGCCGTTTCGCCGTGGCGACGCACCCCCAGCACAGGGAGGTTGCCGTATGGCTGATCGCAGTGCCGAGCCGTGGTATGCCACGGCGGCCTATCTCTACGTTCTGCACCTGGATGGCCCGGCGCTGGCATGGGAGTACCTGCGCCGTCATCCAGACTATCGGCACGACTGGCTGCGCCGTCGTCGCCAACCGGATGCCGCCGGGCATTGGGGGCTGCGCCTGCTGGAAGATCCCGCCCTGGATGCGCGGGACGCGCACCCGGCCTGGTTCCCCGATCACGATGCCGTGGTGCAGCTCTACCCGGATGCCGATCCACCGCCCGATGCCTTGTGCTTTGAGTTCTGGAAGCTGCCGGGCCACAAACACCTGATCCATGACGGCAAGCGCTTGGTGCTGGTGGCGCGCTGGCCCGGCTGTTGCCTGCGCTTCGTGCTCGCGCCAGGCTTGGCTGATGGCATGGCTTACGCCTATGCCATCCGGGCCTGCACCGCGCCTTGCGAACGCTATGTGGCCCTGGCGAGCGAATTGAGCAAGATCGCCGTAGCTGCCGGTGCCACACCTGCGGCGACCGTCCGGCCACGTCCGCCGCTGTCCGCATTGCTGGAATTGCACACGCTTCAGGCGCTGGACGCGACCCTGGCGGGTGCGTCCTTGCGGGAGGTGGCCGAAGGGCTGTTTGGTGTGGATACCGTTGCCGCCGACTGGCACGCCGACAGCGCTTTGCGCGCCCGCGTGCGGCGGCTGGTGCGTCGGGGCGATGGGCTGATGCGCGGCGGTTATCGCCGTCTGACACAGCTTCCGGCTGTCACTTCGCATGAGGGGGGACGTTTCGCATCCGCAGCAGAACGTCCCTGAACAAGAGCCTCAAGTTTCTTGAGACTGCCTCCATCCGGCTGCGCTGTGTGGCCGGGCTTGATGGAGGTACATCCCATGCGACCTGCTCCCTTGCGGCCCGCCGCCGCTCCCGTTGCCACACCCGCACAACCCCAGCGCTATCTCACCAACGATGAGGCTGCCGACTACCTGCGCCTGTCACCGCGCACGCTGGAGAAACAGCGCGTTATCGGTGGTGGCCCGAAGTTCCGCAAGTTCGGCCGCCGTGTGATGTACGCCGTGGCCGACCTCGATGCCTGGGCGGAAACGCGCAGTTTCGAGACCACCTCCGACCCCGAATATGCCGAGCACCACTCGGCTGACAGCCGTGCGCGCTGATCGGAGCATCGTCGGTGGCCATCGGCATGTCCCGCCCACCAGGGCACGCCTTGCAGCAGCGCGAACAGCTCGACCTGTTCCACGCTCTGCCGGGCGAGGACATGGCACCGCGCGATGCCCAGGACTTGATGGCGTATCCGTTTTTCTCGCTGGCGAAGTCGCGGCGCACCGCGCCGATCGACTTCCGCAGCGGCAACATCACCATTCGCGTGGAAGGCACGCAGGAGCATGGCATCGCCACCATCTGGGATGCCGACATCCTGATCTGGGCGGCCAGCCAGATCGTCGAAGCCAAGGACGCGGGCATCCAGCCGTCCCGGCGGATGCAGGCCACGCCCTACGAGATCCTGCGCTTCATCGGGCGCGGCAAGTCGCTGCGCGACTACCAGCGCCTCAAGGCCGCGCTGGATCGGCTGCAATCGACCACGGTGGCCACATCCATCCGCGAAACGACGGGAAGGCGCTTGCACCGCTTTTCGTGGATCAACGAGTGGAAGGAACTGGCCGATGCCAGAGGCACGCCGCTGGGCATCGAGTTGATCCTGCCGGACTGGTTCTATGCCGGCGTGCTGGACGCCGCCCTGGTGCTGACCATCGACCCGACGTACTTCCGACTCACAGGTGGCATCGAGCGCTGGCTGTACCGCTTGGTGCGCAAGCATGGCGGCCGGCAGGAATACGGCTGGCAGTTCGACTTCCGGCATCTGCACCGCAAGTCGGGCAGCAGCACGCGGTTTTCGGATTTCGCCTACGACCTGCGGGCGCTGGTCGCCCGGCAATCACTGCCGGGATACGAGCTGGGCATCGTGCGGATTCCCGAGGACGACATGGAATTGCTGACCTTCCGGCCCGTGCCGCAGACGGCACGGGGATAACAGCGGGACAAGCTGTGGATGGGGTCGTGCTATCAGGAGTAAGAGGTATCGTGCTATCAGGAGTACGCCTATCGTGCTATCAGGAGTACGAAAACGCCGCAAAGCCAGTAACGGCGCGGGTTTGCGATCCCTCTAACATTACTAACTTAAATTCTCTAACTATTGATAGAGAAACAGCATTGCGGTGGACAACTGCCGCAGGCCGAAAAATCAGCCAGCAGAAACTCCAAAAACCACCCCGTTCGGCACGGCAAAAACAGGCCGGTCTTCCAAGCAGGAGGGCCGCGCCATGATCGTTGCCTTGCTCAACCAGAAAGGCGGTGTCGGCAAGACCACGCTCGCCACGCACATCGCGGGCGAGCTGGCGATGCGCGGCCTGCACGTCGTCCTGCTGGATGCCGACCCGCAGGGTTCCTCACTGGACTGGACACAGCGCAGAAGTCAGCAGGGCTTGCCCCGGCTGTTCAGCGCCGTGGGCCTTGCACGCGAAACACTGCACCAGGAAGCCCCAGAACTCGCCAGGCGGGCCGATCACGTCATCATCGACGGGCCGCCCAGGATCGCCGCCTTGGCGCGCTCTGCGCTGCTGGCGGCCGAACGGGTGCTGATCCCGGTACAACCCAGCCCCTACGACCTGTGGGCCAGCGCCGAGATGGTGGCGCTGATCCGTGAGGCCCAGGTGTTCCGGCCTGCGCTATGCGCGGCCTTCGTCATCAACCGCCGTGTCAGCACCACGGTGATCGGGCGCGAAGCACGGCAGGCATTGGCCGAACAACCACTGCCAGCGCTGCGCAGCGAGGTGCGCCAGCGCATCGTCTTTGCCGACAGCGTGGCTGCCGGTCGATTGGCGCGGGAGACAGCCCCCGATAGTGCGGCGGCGCAGGAAATCACCGCGCTCACCGATGAACTGCTGCGGTGGCCGTTATGAGCGACAACAGCAACCCACCCAACGGCAAACGCCCGGCCAAGCGGGTCGGCATCGGTGCGCGTCCGCCAGCCAATCCGCACGCCGAGGCTTGGATTCGCCAGGGCGACGCCGATGCGCTCAACAAGGGCGACCTCTACACCGCTCGCCTGACCCTCGACATCACGCCCGCCATGCGGGCGCGCATCAAGGTGTCGGCCTTCACGCAAGGCGTGACCGTGGCCGACCTGCTGCGCGGTTTGCTGGAGCGCGAGTTTCCAGAACACCGCAGGGAGAACACGCTATGACCACATCCGCATTGTCTGCTGCCGCACCTGCCGCCATCGCGATCACGGCTGCGCACGCTGCGCCGTCCAGCCAGCCTAGCAGCGCGCCGTTGACGCGCGTATCGCTCGCCTACATTGAACCGCGCTTCAAGCTCTATCTGCGCTTCGGCGAACCAGCCCGCACGCTCCAGCTCGACCGCTGGCGGCGCTGCGCCATGTTCCTGCCGGGTGCAATCCTCTGCCGCATTCGTTGGCAAGCCAACGACTACGGCACGATCCGCTGGCAGCTCATGGTGATGCAGGCTGCTACACCGCTTGATGCCTTGCAGCGCATCCCCGGCGTGCAGCCAGGCGCGTGCCTGCTGCTGCATGCCGAAGGTGATGCCAATGTGCGCGCCGTGCTGGAACGCATCGACGACATCGAGGCGCTGGGGATCGCTGCCATCGACGTGTCGCCCGCGTACTGGCGCACGCTCGCAAACCGGCTCGCCGCGCATTCGCCGCTGCCCGACTACACCGCCGAGCGGCACGCTGCCTGGCTGGCCGGGAGGGCGCTGCCATGACAGCCCATCCCACCGCCGCACGCACGCCCGAAGCCGCACCGCTTCCTCGCTCGCGCCTGCGCGCTCGCCTCGTGCTGGCGGGCTTCGCCGCAGCCGGCCTCACTGCGCTGGCCTGGACAGCATTCGTGCAGCCGTTGCCGCGCCTGATCTACAACCCGTCCGACAGTGTTCCGGTCGGTTGGTATCGCGTCGATCCGCAGCGCCACGGCACCGACTCGCTGCCACGTCCCTTGTCCGTGGGCAGCGTCGTCCTGACCACGCTGCCGCCAGATGTTGCCGTGCTCGCTGCGCAGCGCGGCTACCTGCCGACCCGCGTTCCGCTGCTCAAGCGTGTGGGCGCGGTCGCGCCGCAACACGTCTGCATCCTCGGCGGACAGGTACGCATCGACGGCGTGCCAGTGGCCGTTGCGCTGCCTGCCGACCGGCTGGGCCGACCGCTGCCAACCTTGCAGCTTTGCCGCCGCCTCGAACCGGGCGAGCTGTTCCTGTTAAGCGTGACCAATCCGGCATCGTTCGACAGCCGCTATTTCGGGCCAGTCAGTGCATCCGCCACGATCGGCGTTGCGCATCCGGTCTGGTTGGAGACACGCCCATGATGGCCGCCAATTCACTGCACGTTGCCGTGCCTCTTGTCGTGCTATCAGGCGCGTCGTTCTGCAGGTCTTCGCCGTGTCGTCGCGCGTGCAGTGCGGATGCATTCGCACCGCACTTCGCGCAGTCTTCGGCGCAGCCGTCCAACGTGCAGGCGTCTTGCCTCGAACGCGCTCGACCTGCGGCCATTGGCGCGTTTGCCAGCGGGCTGGCTGCGGGTGCAGCAACGCCGCCGGGCCGACGATGCCCGGAGCGACAGCGAAGGGCAAAGGCGGAAGGCAAGATAAAAGGTCGCGGCACGTGGCCGCTTGGGAACCTTGTCTGCACATGGGGGTGGCGCGGCACGCGCCAGGGAGCGGCATCGTGCCGCGAAGGTGCGCAACGTCGCATCGGCGTTGGCGAAACCGCGTGCTTCGTCCGCTGGACTGCGACGGCCTTGGATGGAGCCGCACCATGAGCAGCCGTGACGATGACCGATTCCGCGTTCGGCCTGGTGCGCCGAAGCAGCGTGGCGACGCCTTCATCAACAAGGTGCTACGCCAGGCCGACAAGGCCGGCGCGAAGCTCGATAAGACAACCGGCAAGGTCGGCCAGCGACCCGGTTCACGGTTGGGCCGCGGCCATGTGGCGGCGCGCTTTGCCGGTCAGGGACTTGGGGCGAATGCCCGGCGAGTGACGATCAAGGTCCGGTTGGTGAATCTGGCGAAGGCCGGCCCGCGTTCGACCGCCTCACATCTGCGCTACGTCGAACGCGAAGGCGTCGATCGCCAGGGCGGGTCGGGTCACGCCTACGGGTCGACGACCGACGATGCCGACCTCGAAGCGTTTAAGGAGCGCGGCGCGGACGACCGCCACCAGTTCCGGTTCATCGTCTCGCCGGAGGATGCCGAACAGCTCGACGATCTGCGTACCTACACCCGGCACTTGATGGCGCGCATGGAGGCGGACCTAGGCACGCGCCTGGAATGGGTTGCAGTCGATCATTGGAATACGGACAACCCGCACACGCATGTCGTCTTGCGCGGTAAGGATGACACCGGCAAAGACCTCATCATTTCCCGCGACTACATTGGCGAGGGGATGCGCCGGCGTGCGTCGGAGCTGGCGACCGAATGGCTGGGGCCGCGCACCGAACTGGAGATGCAGCACGCCATGCAGCGTGAGGTGGAACAAGAGCGGTGGACGGGCTTGGATCGCAGCTTGCAGCGAGAGGCCGGCAACGACGACCTGGTGCGCGTCGAACGCTTCACCGAACCCCGATTGCAACGCCAACGGCAGGCGCTGATCGGCCGCCTGCAACGCTTGCAGCGCATGGGGCTGGCGACCGAGCAGCAGCCCGGCGCATGGGCCATCCATGCCGAGGCCGAGCCGACCCTACGGGCGATGGGCGAGCGTGGCGACATCATCCGAACTATGCAGCGGGCGATGAGCGGCAAGTCCCGCGAGCTGGCCGTGTTCGAGCAGGGCAACGACGGCCGCACCCTCATCGGCCGGGTGGCGGGCAAGGGGCTGGCCGACGAGCTGTACGACAAGGGCTATCTGATTGTCGATGGCACCGACGGCAAGGCGCACTACGTTGCGCTGCCGCCGCGGTCGGAGCTGGAGCAGTACCCGACCGGCGCCGTGGTGGAAGTGAAAGGCGCTGCCGACGTGCGCGCCACCGACCGCAACATCGCGGCACTGGCCGTCGATGGCGTGTACCGTACCGATCATCACCTGGCGCTCGCCCAAGGTCAGGCCACGTCTGACCGCGATCCGCGCGAGGTGGTGGCCGCCCATGTTCGCCGGCTCGAAGCTCTGCGCCGCGCCGGCATCGTAGAGCGCGAAGCCGAAGGCGTCTGGCATGTGCCCGGCGACTTGGCCGAGCGGGGTCACCAGTACGACGCACAGCGCCTAGGTCCTGTGGCTGTGGAGCTGAAATCGCACCTACCCATTGAGCGGCAAACCCGCATCATCGGCGCTACCTGGCTCGACCAGCAGTTGGTCGGTGGCGGCAAGGGGATTGGCGTTTTGGGCTTTGGTGCCGAGGTCAAGGACGCGCTGCGGCAGCGCGCTGACTTCCTGACCGAACAAGGACTGGCCGAGCATCGCGAGCAGCGCATCGTGCTTGCCCGCAATCTGTTGGCGACGCTGCGCGGGCGCGACCTGGCGCAGGCTGCGAAGGACATCGCTATTGAAGCTGGTCTAGAACATCGGCCGGTGGCAGACGGGCAGCGCGTGGCCGGAATCTATCGGCGTAACGTCATGCTCGCCAGTGGGCGTTACGCGATGCTCGATGACGGCATAGGTTTCTCGCTGGTGCCTTGGAAGCCAGTGATCGAACAGCGACTGGGTCAACAGCTAGCCGCCACGGTACGCGGCGGTAGTGTGTCTTGGGAGATCGGACGCCAACGCGGGCCTGCAGTTGGATAGACTCCTACACGCCACACTCTACCTCAGGGGCACAAACGCCGCTTCAGTTCGTCTAGTAACCACCGCCCGGCGACCCCAGGAGCATGGTCGCGTCGATGGGCTGCATAGATCGTCACTCCATCACGAGGGGTTGGATCGTTTTCAATCTCGATACGAGCTAGATGTCCGGCAGCAATGGGATCGCTGACGAGATGGCCGGGCATACGGCACCATCCAAGGCCTGCAAGAAGAAAATCCGAGCGCCTCCCGAGATCGACGAAGCGCCACAACTTGGCGCTTGATAGCCCATAAGATGCACCGCCGGGGTCAACCGGGTCAGAGAGCACGAGTTGGGTATGCGATTCAAGATCGCTTCGCGTTGCCGGCCTTCCAAGTGAGGCCAGTGGATGTTCGGGCGCGACGACCGGGATCATCTCAATGCGCAGCAGGGGATATGCGACGACGTCCTCGGGTACGGCGGGAAGTAGCAGGCAAATGGCCAGCGCGGCAGAATCATTGCGCAGACGACGCAGGGCACCACCAAGACCCTCTGTCCTGAAGCTGACGGGAAGGTCGGGATAGCTGCTGCGCAGCGCGTGCAGGCTATCGATAAGCGGTGCGGTCGGCACCAGTGGATCAATCGCAAGAGCGAGTTCGGCTTCCAGTCCTGCCCGGTTGCTTGCCGCAACTGCCTCGAAGCGCGCTGCGCTGGCCAGCACTAGGCGCGCCTGCTGGACAAGTACTTGTCCAATATCCGTGAGTTGCGGTCGATGACCGCTTCGGTCGAACAGTCGGACGCCTTGCATCTCCTCAAGGGTGGCGACCGCTTGGCTGACGGCCGATTGAACACGACGAAGCTTCCGGGCCGCAGCCGAAAAGCTACCCATGTCCGCAATTGTCACCAACACACGCAGGTGATCCAGGCTAAGAGTGCCAAGCGCCATGCATCATATAATGAGATGGAAAGTATCTAAATTATATCACTTTTCAAGATGTTCGGCCGCCCCCAATATCTGTGCATGCAACCAACATTTTTCCTCAACCACGGCGGCGGCCCTTGCTTCTTTCTTGAGCCCGGCCCGGTGCGCGCCGACTGGAACGAGCTAGAGGCGTATCTGATGAATTTCGCCAGCACACTGTCGGAACGTCCGTCCTCTATCCTTGTCGTCTCTGGACACTGGGAGGAGGTGCGTCCGACCGTAAATGTAGGCGCTGCCCCATCTTTGCTTTTCGATTACGACGGGTTTCCCGACTACACTTACCAACTGACATGGCCTGCCCGCGGCGCACCAGAGCTTGCGACCCGTGTCCGCGAATTGCTCGGTGCCGCTGGCGTGGCAAGCGCCGTAAATGACCGACGCGGCTGGGATCACGGCGTGTTCGTCCCTCTGAAGGTCATGTTTCCGACCGCTGACATTCCCGTCCTGCAGCTTTCGATGCAGCGCGGACTTGACCCGTCTGCCCACCTCGCTATTGGTCGCGCTTTGAAGCCGCTGCGCGACGAGGGCGTGCTCATCGTCGGCAGCGGGCAGGCCTACCACAACATGCGTGGCTTTTCGGGATATGGTCGCTCGGACCCTGGCGCAGAAGCATTTGACGCCTGGTTGCGTACTGCGATGCTGGATGGCGCCACTCGCGATCGCGCGTTGATGCACTGGGAACAAGCTCCCGGTGCGCGCGATGCTCAGCCCCACGAAGACCACTTGCTTCCGCTGATGGTCGCCGCCGGGGCGGCGTCCGGCAAACCGGGACATATCGACTTTCATGGCCAAGCGATTGGAAAGCCTATATCCGGCTTTCGCTTCGGCTGACATCCACCTCGGCAATCGAAGAGATTTCCATGACCAAACTACTAGTTGTTGAAACCAGTCCTCGCGGCGATTCTTCCATATCGCGCAACATGACGCGCCACTTCGTGGCGCATTGGCAGGCCGCACACCCGGACAGTGAGATCGTTGAGCGCGATCTTGCGAAAACAGATCTTGCCTTCATCACGGCGCCTTGGTTGCAGGCATACTTCACGCCGCCCGGGGAGCAATCGGCCGAAATGAAGGAAGCGTTGCACCTCTCCGATGAACTGGTCGCCGAACTGCTGGCCGCTGACGAAATCGTCATTTCCACTCCGGTGCACAACTACAACATCCCAGCCTCGCTCAAGGCTTGGGTCGATTACATCGTGCGCAAGGGCATGACACTGGGCTTTGACGGTAAGGGTATGGTCAGCGGCAAAAAGGCCACTGTGTTGCTGGCATCCGGCGGCGTGTACACCGAAGGTTCACCCATCCGCGATCGCGACATCGCACGGCATTACTTGAATTTGATCCTCAGCGTGATCGGGATCACGGATGTGACGATCATCGCGGGTGGCGGCGCCAAGGTGGTCGATCTTGGCGAAGAGTCGATGAATAGTTTCATCGGGAAACTTGACTCCAGTCTCAAGCAAGCGGCCGCCTGAAACCACCCGCTGCCCGACATGGAAAATCCGGGCGGTCTGGCGTGCAGATCAAATATATCCAGGGGCTGTCGTAGATAAGGCTAAATTCCAGCCCACTCCTTCAGCGTCTTGAGTTGTTGTTTGTGGGCTCCGTAGTCGAAGCGGAGCTCGCATTCTTAGAGGAACAGAGGGAAGTTGTCCTTTGGGATTCCATTATATTTGCGAAGTACCCGCCTAGCCTGGTTCCAGAAGTTCTCGACGTTGTTGATGTGGTTGCGGCCACGGGCGAACTCCTTGGAGTGGTTGATGCGAACGTGGTGGAACTGACTGACGTCCAACGCCTCATAGCTGCCGAAGCTGTCGGTATAGACGATGCTATCCGGTGCCATTTTCAGCTGGATTGCTGGCACCAGTGTGGGCCGCGCATTGTTATCGCGCGCAATCTGCTGGTAACCCTGCACGAGCGAGAGATGGCGCAGGCCGCGCAGGACATCGCAGATGAAACAGACTTGGAGCATCGTTCCGTGGTCGATGGGCAGCGCGTGACTGGCCTTTACCGACGCAGTGCCATGCTTGCCAGCGGGTGCTATGCGATGCTTGATGACGGTATGGAGTTCATGCCTGGTGCCGTGGAAGCCGGTGATCGAAGCGCGACAACTGCATACTGTCACGGTGCGTAGCAATGGCGTGTCATGGGACATTGGACGGCATCGCGATCCGGTCGTTGTATAATAAACAGCGTGAATACACTATAATTTAAGAACCTAATTTTAGGTTCATCGCGGAATGCCGGAGAACGCGGCGCGGATTTTCAGGAAGAAATACTCCTGATCCCCGTAGCCGTAAGCCCGGCGTTTGATGACCTTGATGGTGTTGTTGATGCCCTCGACGATGCTGGTGTTGAGCGGATGCCGGCAGCGGGACAGGATGCCGTGCAGGTAGACCGAAAGCCGTTGGGCAAACAGGGCCAGCGCGGCGATCCCGCTGCGTTGAGCCTGCTCAAGCCAGTGATCCCAGGCTTGCCGAGTCCAGCCCGGACGTCGGTAAAACCACAACCGCTTTAGCTCGTCGCGCATGAGATAGGCCATGAGCAGTGGCTGGTTGGCATCCAGAAGCTCGTTCAGTTGCACTGTCTGTCGGCGGTCCAGGTTTTCCCGGTTGCGCAAAAGGAGCCATCGGCTCGACTTGATGACCCGGCGTGCGGGCTTGTCCTGTCGCAGTTTGTTCGCCTGATCGACCCGGACTCGATCAATGACTTCCCGACCGTACTTGGCCACGACGTGGAACAGGTCGTAGACGATTTCGGCGTTGGGACAGTTGGCCTTGATCTCCAGCTCGTAAGCGGTCGTCATGTCGATCGCTTCGGCGCGGATCTGGGCGGCGACTCCTTCAGGAAGCTGCTCAAAGAAGGCTCGCGCGGTGTCGCGCGACCGGCCGTTGCCCAGCCACAGCACCTGACGGCTGATCGGATCGACGACCACCGTGGCATAGCGATGACCCTTGTGCAGGGCGAATTCATCCATCGCCAGATAGTGGATCTGGCTCCAGTCCGGTTCCTGGACGGCCTCGCGCAGGAGGGCCTTATCCAGTGACTTAACTGTGTGCCATCCCAACTGGAAGAAGCGCGCCACGGCGAGGATATTGCTCGAAAGAAGCAACTGGCTCACCGCTTCGGCAAGCCGGTTCGTCACGCGCTGATAGCGCCCCAACCAGCTGAGCTTCTCAAGCCGCGGGCCACCGCAGTGGTCGCACCAGACCCGTCGTCGTGGCACGACCAGGGCGACACGAAGAGCCATCAGCGGCAGATCTCGAACCCGACGAATCGTAGTCTCATGCACTTGCCTGCATCGACTGCCGCAGTGCTCGCAATACATGGTCCGCGTCGAAGGCTGGAGGAAAATGGTCACCGTCCGGCTATCGCCTTCAGGCCATGCCACTCGTTCAAGCCGATAGCCTTCCCATCCGCCTAGCTTCTCGATCGTCTTCCGATCCAGCATCACCTTACCCTCAAGCCCGAGAGATCGAGTCTCAAAGGTATGTTGGACTACGAAAAGGCTCCACGGTTATCTGCGGAGAACCAAAAATTGGCCCCGACACCTTTTTGCTGCACGTCTACAGCGCTCGCTTGGCGCTCTAACTTATTAGTACGACTTCAAGTCTGGCAACGCGCGTAAGCGGGCTATGTCTCGTGCCGGCGGTTCTCCGAAGTGACGGCGATATTCGCGATTAAACTGCGTTGGGCTTTCGTAACCCACGCGGAAGGCGGCAGTGGTGACGTCGAGGTCATGAACCAGCATCAGGCTGCGTGCGTCTTGCAGTCTGAGCTGCTTCTGGAACTGCAGCGGCGTCATCGCCGTCACGGCGCGAAAATGTTCATGTAAGCTCGACGGACTCATGCCTACTTCCATGGCAAGCCGCTTGATGCTAAACGGTTCCCGGAAGTGCTTCCCGATCCAAGCGATGGCGCGTCCGACCTGCGCCACCGGACCCTGGCTGGAGACAATGTGTCGCATCCTGGCACCCTCAGTACCGGCGAGCAGGTGATACAAAATTTCCTGCTCGGCAAGCGGTCCGAGCACTGGCAGCGCAGCCGGTGCATCGAGCAGTCGCAGCAGGCGTAACGCTGCGTCGAGTAGAGCAGCGCTGGCGTCGGACACCGTTTTGCCTATCGGCTGGGATGGCGCTCCCGGCATTGGCTGCACGCGCGCCGCCAGGTCGCCCAGCATCACCGGATCGAAATCGAGATACAGGCAGAGGTAGGGCTCGTTAGGTGTCGCCTTGACCACATGACCAACCACCGGTAGGTCGTAGGTCACTACCCCATAGCGGCCGGGCGCGTATTTGAAGGTGTGGTCACCCAGCGTCACCTCCTTGTGTCCCTGCGCGACGAGGCATAGTTGCGGCCGGTAAACATTCGGCATCGGCATCGTCACTGTGGAGGATCGAACAAGTGTCACGCGTTCTATCAGAGTGGCATTGAAGCCATCCTTCGAGACGTTTCTTGCAATTATTTTTGCAATTTCCACTATTTTTTCCATAGTTGAGACTATTGCATGAGTGTGCAGCCGAGGCAATTCGAACCGAGGCACTTAGAGTATTAGGCAGCAATTTCGGCGCATTAGGCTAACGCCTGGGCGGCGGCGCACGTCACAGTTTCGGCTGCATCTGGGGCACAGCAAAGCTAGCCGCAGAACTCATTAACCGGAGCAAACATGACCAACGGAAATCTGAAGATCCCCACGGTCGCATTGGGCACGTGGGCCTGGGGCGACAGCGGCGAGGTGGGCACTGGCTATTTCGGCAGCAGCCTCACTCAAGTCGGCCTGGAAGAAATCGCCGACAGGGCGCATACAGCCGGGTTCAGTCTCTGGGATACCGCCGTTGTGTATGGCGCTGGCCGTTCAGAGAACGTACTTGGGGAGATCCTAAAGCGCCTCGCACGCAGCGACTACCAACTCTCAACGAAGTTCACCCCGCAGGCCGCGGGAATCGGCGCCTATCCGGTAGCAGAAATGCTAGAGCAGAGCCTTGCCCGCCTCGGCACCGACTACATCGACCTTTACTGGATTCACAATCCGGCGGACGTGCCGCGGTGGACGCCGCACTTGATCCCGCTGTTGAAGAGCGGAAAGGTCAAACATGTCGGAGTCTCAAATCACAACCTAAGTGAAATTGAGCTTGCCAACCGAATTCTCGGAGAGGCCGGGTTTCGGGTTGAAGCCGTTCAGAACCACTATAGCCTCCTCTACCGCAGCGCAGAGCGCGCTGGGATCCTGAACTACTGCCGCAAACAGGACATCCCATTCTTCGCTTACATGGTGCTTGAACAAGGTGCCCTGAGCGGTGGATACGGTCCGGAGAACCCGCTGCCAGCAGGTAGCAACCGCGCGGAAACGTACAACGGCATGCTGCCTCAGTTGAAGGCACTGACGGACAAACTCGCCTTGATCGGTCAGATGCAGGGTGCAGCAGCTCCCGATGTCGCAACGGCTTGGGCTATCGCCAAGGGGGCGACGCCTATCGTCGGCGTTACTAAGCCACATCATGTTGATGGTCTGGTCCGAGCTGGCCGGATCACGCTCAGCCCAGATGAAATTGCAGAACTAGAAGGTCTCGCCGACGCGGCTGAAGTGGACACCCGTGGCTGGTGGGAACAAAGGATGTAAGCCAAGGAAGCGCCAGTCCAAGTCCTCGGCTCGCCGAAATGGAGCAACCTGCGGGACAGTTGTCTTGTATCAGGGCTGACTTCTTCCCGGGCACAGAGTGGTCGCCGGCCTTCGCATGGCCTTGAAAAGTGGGAGTACTGAAATGGTCTAGGGTGCGTTAACACTATTGTCAATTGAAACTGTTTCCAGGAAACTTGTTTCCAGCAAAATCCTGGCATGGGAATCACACCAGAGCAATTCGCCAAGATCGAGCACTGTCTGCCTATCCAACGCGGCAACGTCAGCTTGAGCAACCTACAGGTGGCCAACTCCATCCTGTACGTGACTGAACATGGCCGCAGGTGGCGGAGCCTGCCCAAGTGGAGTTGCCCCTGCATGACCGGACACGGTCTCCCACTTAGTTAGAATTGACGTGCAGCCCTTGAGCCGACCGCCTGAACATTCTCGGCGATTTGATCTTGAGCGCCGCGTGGGCATGCACCTCGTTGTAGTGCTTGAAGGCCGAGGGAAGCTGCGCGATAGCCGATGCGGCATTGCTGCGGTCCATCCTCCTGACGTAATCCCGTTTGAAGGTTTTGACAAAGCTCTCGGCCATGCCGTTGGATTGCGGGCTGCTGATCGGTGTGGACAGTGGCACCCTGCCGATTTCCCTGGCAAAGCGCTGCGTCTGGCGAGCCACGTAGGGCGAGCCGTTGTCTGTCAGCCATTCGATGGGCTTGGGCAGCAACCGGTCGCCGAACCTGGCCTCCACCGACTCCACATGAGGTCGCACACCATTGCCGCATCGATGCCACCTATGGTGGCCACGCAGCCAATGGCTTCGCGGTCGCAGCAGTCCAGGCTGAAGGCCACGCGCACCTTCTGCCTGTTGTCGCACGTGATCTCGAAGTCGCCGGAGCACCAGCGCAGGTAGCTGTTGTCGACCGACACCCTGCCGTTGAGTCCCCGCGTGTCTGCGGGCCTGCCGGTATGGCGCTGCAGAAGCAGGCCATGCTCGCGCATGACACGGTAAACCCGTTTGACATTGACTCCTAGCTCCCTGTTGGCCTGGCGGCGTCGGATGTGCATTATCTTTTTACTCGACTAAGTAACACTAGTCCGAGCAGAGCGCAGATGCCGGCCGCGAAAAAACCGGTGCCGTAACCTCGTGCATTGATTGCCAATCCTATGGCAGGCCCGGTCAAGGCATACGAAGCGTCCTGAAAGCCTGAGTAATAGCCCATTGCCGTACCGCGTTCATGCGTACTACAACATCCTGTTGCTATTGCTCCGAGCGCGGGAAAAGTAAGTGAGCAACTACCGCCGATTATTGCGGTAGACAGTAGAGCCCAATACTGATTAGGAGCGACCGCGAGTAGCGTTAATCCAAGGGCTTGAAAAGATAATGATGCAGCTGCTAGACGAACCAGCCCTGAGCCTTGCAATAGATGCCCCAAGCTTACTCGAATAAGCACAAACGATACGCCAAAAAGCGATAAAGCCCATGTCACCAAGGGCCAGCCCGATTGTGAAAAATAAAGTGACACGAATGCTTCAATGGAAACAAATCCCACACCATGAAGGAAAAGCACGGAGCCCGGAAGCAGCACTTTGCCAAATACTCTTGTTCCAATAGTTTTTTGCTCAGTCTTAGGTGCTATATCAGACACGCGCAACAGCGTCACGACTGGAATAATGGGCAGGGCTATGATAAGGCCCGCTACGGCTGGAAGTCCCAAATATTGGAAAATAAGGATTCCTGCAGGAGCACCGCAAGCTACCGCCCCATAGATAGATATCCCGGTCATAGAGAGCACTCTCGCCGTACTAGATTCACCGAGTTTATCGATTGCCCACATGATGGCCGCTGTGGCTAAAGTGCCGACAGCCACACCCTGTACTACACGTGCGAAAATAAGGGTCGGCACCGCAAGTTCGGAGTTGTAGGGGGATATGCCCAGCAAGAGCCCATAGGACATCAAACCTACTAAACTGGCGAGCACGCATCGACGCAATCCTGCTTGCAGCAACCTGCCGACAAAAATGCGGCTTAGTAGTGATGCCAGGAACTGACTGCCTATCACCAGCCCCACAATGGTGTCATCTGCCGCTAAATCCTTGGTAATGAATAGCGGCAAAGCACCTAGTGAGAGGCCAACAAGAAAAAAACAAATGATTACGGCGCATTGGATACGCGCTACGTCGAAACGGGGGGATGCGTGGGATAACATTCGGGACCCTAATGCAACACAGGGACGCGAATAGACATAAGCGCGCCCTGCTAAAGTTAAGCAGTGCGCGTTGGTTAACGTTAACGCCTACGATTTCATCTTAAGCAGCTTCAAATTGAGAGCCGCTACTATGAACTCATTCAGGATACCACGTGGCCCGGCGAGTAGAAAGGCGCACGAAAACTGTCGCCGAAACGTCATCCGCAGCGATGCCGTGGGCGCTGGGCGGAGTTGTGGTAAATCTGCTGCACAAGCCCATCTACAAAGCTCGATCTACGAATGACTGTCGACGGCAGCTGTATCGCATGCGCGCAGATTCCCCCTGGCGAGGCCTGTCAGAAGTTTTCAGGTCTTCGGAAGCTGGAGCAAAATCTACAAACGCTTCAACGCGTAGTTAACTCTTGCAGGTGGCCCAAGGTGCGTATTTCAGCCCATCGTGGACGGCGTTTCAGGCTGATCGTGGACGCCGTTTCAACGTGATCGTGGACGGCATGTCAAACTGATCGTGGACGCTGTTTCAGCGCGATCGTGGACGATTTGGGGAGCGCGCAAGTGATCTTTTGACCGGGCGTCAAGCTCATCGCCTTTTGCGGTGAAGCCTGATGCCCACGAACAGAATCACGATGCGCCGAATCCGAGAGACATTGCGCCTGCACCTGCAGGCAGACCTGAGCTACAACGAGATCGGCCGAGCGCTCAAGATCTCCAAGAGCGTGGCGGGCAAGTACGTCTCGCTCGCCCGCGCCGCGGGCATCGACTGGGTGGTGGCTCAGACGCTCACCGACGAGGAGCTTGAATCCCGGCTGTATCGACCGGCGTTGCCCCGCTCCAGCCACCAACTCAGTCCCGACTTCGCGCTCGTCCATCAGGAACTCAAGCGCGCCGGTGTCACCCTGCAGCTGTTGTGGGAGGAGTACGCCCGCAGCCTCGTCGGGGCGGGCCAGCAGGCCTACAAGTACACGAGCTTCTGCGTGAAGTACCGGGCGTGGGCGCTCGGGCTGAAGCGGTCCATGCGCCAGACCCACATCGCCGGCGAGAAGCTGTTCGTCGACTACGCCGGCCAGACCGTTGCGCTCATCGACGCGGCCACCGGCGAGATCGCCGCCGCGCAGATCTTTGTGGCCACGCTCGGCGCGTCCAACTACACCTACGCCTGCGCCACCGCGCGTCAGACCACCGCAGACTGGATCGGCGCCCAGGTGCGTGCGCTGGAATTCTTCGGCGGCGTGCCGCGCTTGATCGTGCCCGATCAGGCCCGCGCGTTGATCAAGAGTCCAGATCGCTACGACCCCGAACCCAATCGCCTATACGACGAGTTCGCCACCCATTACGGCTGTGCGTTGCTCGCAGCACGCCCGGCCCATCCTCGCGACAAGCCGAAGGTCGAGAACGCGGTGCTCGTGGTCGAGAGATGGATTCTGGCGCGCCTGCGCAACCGGCGCTTCTTCAGCCTGGACGAACTCAACCGGGCGATCGCCGCGCTGCTGGTCGATCTGAACCAGCGCCCCTTCAAGAAGCTGCCCGGCTGCCGGCGCAGCGCCTTCGAGACGCTGGACGCGCCCGCGCTGCGGCCACTGCCGGCCCAGCGCTTCGAGGCGTGCCTGTGGAAGAGCGCCAAGGTGAACATCGACTACCACGTCGAGTTCGACGGTCACTACTACAGCGTGCCGCACGCCCTCGTGCGCACCACCGTCGAGCTGCGCGTCAGCGCCAGCCTGGTGGAGTGCTTCGCTGCCAACCAGCGCGTGGCCTGCCATGCGCTGAGTCACCGCAAGGGCGCACACACGACCATCGCCGAGCACATGCCGGCGTCGCACCGCGCCCACCTGGAGTGGACGCCCCAGAAGCTGATCGACTGGGGCCGGCGCATCGGTGTCAGTGCGGCGGCGGTGGTGACATGGCAACTCGAACACCGCCCACATCCGGAGCAGGGCTACCGCGCCTGCCTGGGGTTGCAGCGCCTGGCACGCGAGTACACGCCGGCACGGCTGGAGGCTGCCTGTGCCCGAGCGCTGGCGATCCGCGCGCCGACCTACCGCAGCGTCGCCTCGATTCTGAAGAACGGCCTGGACCGTCAGCCCGCCCTGTTCGCGACGACATCCACGCCGCTGCCCACGCACGAGAACGTGCGCGGCCCGGACTACTACCACTGAACCACTGAAGGAGATGACGATGCTGAATGAACACACCCTGGACCAACTGCGCAGCCTGCGCCTGGACGGCATGGTGCGCGCAATCGAGGAGCAAACTACGAGCACCGCGGCGGCCGCACTGGGCTTCGACGAGCGCCTGACCATGCTCGTGCAGCGCGAGATCGCATGGCGCGACAACAAGCGGGTGGCGCGTCTGATGAAGGCCGCCCGGTTGAAGGTCAGCACGGCCTGCGTGGAGGACATCAATTGGCGCGCGAGTCGTTCGCTGGACCGCGCCCAGGTGGCCGCGCTGGCCGGCGGCGACTGGCTGCGAAACGCGCAGAACTTGTTGATCACCGGCGCGACGGGGTGCGGCAAGACCTGGTTGGCATGCGCGCTGGCGCACCAGGCGGCAAGGTCGGGCTTCTCGGTCCTGTACACCCGCGCTGCGCGCCTGTTCGATGAGCTGCAGGTCGCCCACGGCGACGGCAGCTTCACCCGGCGCCTGGCGCAGCTGGCCAAGCTCGATCTGATCGTGATCGACGACTTCGCGATCTCCCCGGTCGGCGCGCCCGAGCGAAACGATCTGCTGGAGGTGCTGGACGATCGCGTGGGCACGCGATCGACGCTGATCACCAGCCAGTTGCCGGTACGAGCCTGGCACACCTACCTGGACGACCCAACCCTCGCTGATGCGATCCTGGACCGTGTCGTGCACAGCAGTCACAAGATCGAGCTCAAAGGCAAATCGCTGCGCGATGAGGAACTGATGCAATGAACGCGGCGCCTGCCTCACAAGCCCGAGGGCTTGAAAACGACTTATCCACCGCGTCGGCCGGTACGTCGCAAGCGCCGTCCGCCGCCGTGGATAAGTCTGCGCCGCGACCCTCACCAAACACCTGGAAACTCGCTTCGCGTCAGTGCGCTTCAAACTGATCGTGGACGATTGAGATACATTGAACCCCTCGCTTGCGTGCATCCCCTGCGCGTCCACGATGGCGCTGAAACAGCGTCCGCGATCAGCCTGAAACAGGCGTCCACGATCGCTGAAATGCGCACCCAAGGTCTTTAAGGCAGTCGTACCAGCGTTCCGTCGTGCTTGCCAGTGGGCGCTACGCAATGCTGGATGACGGAATGGGGTTCAGCCTCGCGCCGTGGAGGCCGGTAATTGAACAAAGGCTTGTCAGCTCGCCGCCACGGTTCGAGCTGGTCATGTGTTTTGGGAAATCGGTCGAGAGCCCAGTCCCAGCCTCGCATGAGAGTCTTCGTACTCGGCGACCCTTCCAGGTCGGCAATCTCAGCACCGGTGTCTCGAAGGAATTGAGTGTTCCAGGTCAACCAATGCGGTAGATCCGACACCAGCGGCTCGGGCAGAAGCCTTTCGGGGCGATGTAGGGATTGCTCTAGCAGCGCACTGGGCTTGGTCCGCCGGAGAAACAGTATCTTGACGTACGGATGCACATCGGGGGGTGGACCTAAGATGCGTATTCCGTGCGGGTTCGCATCAGACAAGCTTTAGCAATCAACCTAACTTCCCGATTCCGCCCTCGCGGGCGCAAGGACGGACAAGTATTCGCGCAACAGCGCAACGCGCCTTGGGCGAAAGCTCTTCGCCGTACTAGTCAATTCAAGGATGCGGTCAATGCGAAACATTCGGAAATCCTCGCGCAATAGGCACCAAGCCAGCACTGTCATCGCTTCGCTCGTGTACATAACCGTCAACGGAAGAATGGTGCGTTCGCTGATTGAACCGTTGCTATCCGTATAACGGATGTGGAGCGCACGTTCATGCCAACAAGCGTGCCTGACTGTCTCGATATCCAGTTTGATCGTATAGCGAGGATTGGGCCGGTAGACCTGCGAGATGGCGTGAAACAGTTCTTGGTCGCGGCCGCGAGGCAGCATTGCGGCGATCTTTGTCAGTGCAACGTGGGCAGCGCTGGCCAAGCCGAAATCGCCGAGATGCTTAACCTCAGCCAAGCCCAGTGCCAGCGCTTCTAATTCCGTGCGATCAAATGCTTGCGGCTTCAGCGAATTGTCTTCTACTAAACAATATCCATAGCCACGCTCGCCCTCAATACGAGCCCCCGCTGCCCGCAGGCTGTCAATATCTCTGTAAATTGAGCGTAGCGATACACCTGTCTCCTCTGCTAAACGCGCACCGGTGAAGGGTGATGGCAGGTTGCGCATCGTTTGGAGAAGTCGAAATAGACGATCGGTTCGAGCCACTTTGCTACTGCCGCAAACTGTCAGTAGAGGGATGGTACCGTACTCCACCTCGACAACAAAACTCACGGAAAAATCATGGCGATTGAAACTGTTGCTCATCTCAACTTTCGTGGTACCGCCGCACAGGCGCTCGCCTTCTACCAGTCTGTCTTCGAAGGGCAACTCGTTGCTGTGACCTACAGCCAGGCCGGCGCCGTACAGGACCCTGCCGAGGCCGATCAAGTGATGTGGGGCCAGGTCACGGCCGAAAACGGCTTCGCCATCATGGCGTACGACGTCCCCTCGCGATTGGCGTGGAGCGCGGGCGAGAATCCGTTCTTCGTCTCCGTGCGCGGCGATGCCGAAGACGAGATACGGGGATTCTGGGACAAGCTTTCCCGAGGCTCCGCCATCGTTCAGCCGCTCGCGCCGGCCGCTTGGTCGCCGCTCTACGGCATGTTGAAGGATCGCTTCGGGGTGACGTGGGTGCTCGACGTCGCCACTCACTATGCCGGCGCTTGACATTTATGCAATGCACCTCCACTCGCGGCGTTTTGTTTTTATACGTCGCTGACGCGAAATCTTGCTTTTCCTTGCCGGCATCTACCGGCGCTCGATCATGCTCGCTAGTGAGTGATACGCGATGCTGGATGACGACATGGGATTCAGCCCAGTGCCTTGGTGACCGGTGATCGAACAACAGTTGAGACAGTGGATCGCCGCGATACGATGCGGTGACGTATTTAGGGAAGTTGGGCGACGACGTGAGCCATCCATTTGCCAACTCACACCATAGAGATATCGGACGGTTGGAGGGTTCACGGGCGCCTTGGTTTCTAGCAGCCTAGCCGTGATCATCGAATTGAGCCATTTGCGGTACGAAGCTCACATCGAAGGCGCCGCAACGAGCGAGCCGAATCTTTCTTCATAGAGCTTGCCAAGCCAGTCGATGAACACGCGCACGCGCGGCGATAACTGCCGGTGGTAGGGATACAGCGCGGACAACGGCATGTCGGGGCTGGCCCACTCGCCCAGTACCTCAATCAAGCGGCCATCGCGCAGTTGATCATCAACGTGGTAGCGCGGCAATTGCACCAGGCCGCATCCGCGCAATGCGCAAACGCCGTAGCTCTCGGCATCGTTGGTTGACATCCAGCCGCCCGGCGTGAATGTGCGGAGTTCGCCGTCAACGATCAGCTCAAGCCCGTAGTCCACCGTGTTCCCGCTGGAAAAGAAGCCCACTGCCTGATGGGCCGACAGCTCGTCCGGATGCCGTGGCGTGCCGAAATAAGCCAAGTATTCGGGGCTGGCGCAGATCACCTGCGGCATCAGCGCGAGCCGTCGCACCACCAGGGTGGAATCCCGTGGCACACCGGCGCGGATCACGCAATCGACGCCTTCGCGCACCAAGTCGATGAGGCGGTCGCCGCTGCTTACCACCAGGTCGATGCCGGGATAGCGGTTGCGGAAGTCGTCGATCCTCGGCAGCACGATGTGGACCGCATGAACGCTGGACATGTCCACGCGCAGCGTGCCCCGCGGATTAGTGGCGACGTGCCGCAATGAGCTTTCGGCGTCGTCCAATTCACTGAGCACGTGCACGCACCGCTCGTAGAACGCCTGGCCGTCGAGCGTCGGACGTACGTGGCGTGTGGTGCGGTCGAGCAGCCGCGTGCTCAACCGGGCCTCCAGTTGCTTGATCGCATGGGTGGCTGTAGCGCGGGGAATATCCAATGCACCAGCGGCCCGGCTGAAGCTGCCTAACTCCACGATGCGAGTGAACAATTGCAGGGAATCGAAGCGATCCATAGTGCCTATTGTTGTTTGTGGTTGAATTTACATGCCAATTTAGCACCATTTATCTCATTGGAATAAACGCAAATAATGAGCTCCGCGGGTATGTCGCCCTCTTTCGATCCGGAGCACTCCATGAATGCAAACACAACACCTAAGGTCGCCATCGTCACCGGCGGCTCCCGTGGCATTGGTCGGGCCATCGCCCAGCGCCTTGCGGCCGATGGGTTCGCTGTCGCCGTCAACTACGTCGGCAACGCCGCCAAGGCGCACGAAACCGTCGCCGCCATCGAAGCGGCCAACGGCAAAGCCATCGCGATCCAGGGTGACGTCGGTAATCCCGCCGACGTGGCCGCACTGTTCGAGGACGCCAAGCAGGCCTTCGGCCGTATCGACGTAGTGGTCAACAGCGCCGGCGTCATGCCGATGGCGCCGATCAACGAAGCCAGCCTGCCCGACTTCGACAAGGTCATCGCGACCAACCTGCGTGGCGCCTTCCTGGTGCTGGGCCAGGCCGCCGAGCACCTCGGCGAAGGCGGCCGGATCATCGCGCTGTCCACCAGCGTGATCGCCAAGTCGTTCCCGTCCTACGGCCCCTACATCGCCTCGAAGGCCGGCGTCGAGGGATTGGTCCACGTGCTCGCCAACGAACTGCGCGGCCGGGGCATCACGGTCAATGCCGTCGCTCCCGGCCCGGTCGGCACCGATCTGTTTTTCAACGGCAAGACCCCGGAACAGATCGACCAGATCACCAAACTTGCCCCGCTGCAACGCCTGGGAACCCCGGAGGACATCGCCAGCGTGGTGTCGTTCCTGGCCGGCCCCGACGGGGCGTGGGTCAACTCGCAAGTGCTGCGCGCCAACGGCGGCTTCGCCTGAGTCAGGCTTCCAAGGACAATTCCATGAGCCAAGTCATTCTGATCACCGGGGCATCCAGCGGCTTTGGCGCCATGAGCGCGCGCGCGCTCGCAGATGCCGGACATATCGTCTACGCCAGCATGCGCGATACGGCCGGGCGCAATGCACCGCAGGTCGAGGCTGTCGATGACCATGCGAAGGAACGCAACGTCCAACTGCGAGCTATCGAACTCGACGTGCAGTCGCAGCCCTCCGCCGATGCGGCGATCGAACGCATCGTCGCCGAGCAGGGCCGCCTCGACGTGGTGATCCACAACGCCGGACACATGGTGTTCGGCCCGGCCGAAGCGTTCACGCCGGAGCAATACGCGCAATTGTACGACGTCAACGTGCTCGGCACGCAGCGGGTCAACCGCGCCGCGCTGCCGCAGTTGCGCAAGCAGGCCAAGGGCCTGCTGGTGTGGGTCGGCAGCAGCAGCCACCGTGGCGGCACGCCGCCGTATCTCGCCCCGTACTTCGCGGCCAAAGCGGCGATGGACGCACTGGCGGTCAGCTACGCCGGCGAGTTGGCGCGCTGGGGCGTCGAGACCAGCATCATTGTGCCCGGTGCATTCACCCAGGGCACCAATCACTTCCTGCATGCCGGCAAGCCAGCGGACGAGACGCGCCAGGCGGAGTACGACAACGGCCCCAACCGCGGACTGGCCGAGGAAGCGCTGAAGAACCTAGCCGCGTGTGAGCCGCCGGATGCAGATCCGACTAGCGTCGCCCACGCCATCGTCGAAGTGGTCGATACGCCGTTCGGTCGCCGACCGTTCCGTGTGCACATCGACCCGTCCGACGACGGTTGCACGGTGGTGGCAGCGGTCGCCGACCGCATCCGCGCCAAGTTTCTGCACCGCATCCAACTGGGTGACCTGCTGTCGCCGCGTATCCATCCAGAGGCATCTCATGTCGGCTAACAACTCCTGGGGCAAGCATCTTCAGGTTGTGGCGGGTAAATCGGTCGTGGCCTCGTTGGCCGCGACCTTCAGCGCGCTGGCGCTGGAGTTGCCGATATGGGCGATGTTCATCGGCTGGATCGCCTTCTTCACCCGGGGCCTCAACCTCAAGGCGGGCTTGATCAATCTGGGCTGTGTGTTGATGGGTCTGGTGCTGGGCATTGGTGCCGCCCACCTTCAAGGAGCGCTCGGCCCGCATCTGGGGGCGTACGCGATCAGCGCCGTCGTATTGGCGATCACTGCGGTTGCGTTGTCGCTGGCCCGGGTGCCGGTCTTCAACAACCTGCTCGGCTTCTTCCTTGGTTTGGTGTCGTACTTCGCCTCGCATCTGCCGCCGACGCTGGGTAGCTTCGCCAGCCTCGGCGTGGCCGCAGCGATCGGTGCGACTGCGGGTTTCCTCGCTCATACCTGGGCGCATCGCGTCAACGCGACCCGTCCCGCCAGTTCAGCATCTTGATCCAATTACAACCTTTCGTAGATCACTTGCCTCAAGAGGACAACACAATGCCGTTCGCTAATTACAAGTTCCCGGAAGGAATTCTGGACCACGCCAAGAAGGAAGAAATCATCCATCGCACCACGGCAATGTTCGTCGAGTATTTCGGCGAGGGCGTCCGCCCGTACTCGATGGTTCTGGTCGAAGAGGTTGCCGATGGCGGCTGGGGTCGTGCCGACGAGACGCTGACGCTAGAGAAGATGGGGCTGCCACCCAAGTCGAGATAGTCCTTGCCCCGGTGCATGCATTGTCCGCCCCGGCGGGACGCATGCTCGAATACCCATCGCATCAAGGAGAAATCCAATGAGCACGAAGAGCGCACACCTATTCCGGATCAGCGTCGAGAAGATCGACGGTCCGGCCGACTATGCAGGCACAAGCGCACCCTTGGCGTTCGAGGTTGAGAGCCATGACGACATTCTCGCGATCGTCGATCGCGTCCGCGCGGGGATGGCGTTCACGGCAGACGAGGCCAGCGCATTGGCACTAGGAGTCAAGCTGCTTGGCGGCGTCGTACTGACGCACCGCCGCGACCCGTTGTTCGCTGACATCCAGCCGGCATTGAGAGGCTTCATCGGCAATCTGAAGTCGCGCGTTGCTTCGACCGCCTCCCAAGGTCAATGGAAGGAATCATCATGACGATGGGGCTGACCGCCAAAGTGACTGGACAGACGAGGCAAAGTGCACTCTCAGTCTTGAGACGATACATCGAACGCTGCGAGCCGGCTTTCTACGCCTTGCTGCGCATCGTCTTCGGCATCGTGCTGTTCACCCATGGCCTTCCCAAGGCGCTCGGCACATCGCACGGTTCCATGGCCGATCCGATGGCAGGTTCGATCAACCTGATCCAGAACGTAATGGGCATTCCCTTTGCTCCGCAGTTGGCGTTCCTGGTCATGCTGCTGGAGACCGGCGGTGCCATCCTGCTGGCGCTCGGCTTATGCACGCGGTTCGTCGCATTCCTCGTTGTCCTGCAAATGGTGGGCATCAGCTACGCGCTTGGACCGGCCTGGCCATGGATCGATCGCGGCATTGAGTATCCAGTGCTCATGGGATTTCTGGCGCTCTACATGGTGGCGCGGGGCGGCGGGGCCTATGCATTGGACTCGCGCGTTCAGCGCTACACATGAATCTCAAGGGAGCAAAGACCAGCATGTCCGCACAACACATTCCCTCTGAGGTCAGAAGCTACTGGCACATCCTTCTGACCGCCATGATCGGCACGGGCTGCGGCCTGCTCTCGATCACTTTCTACACGCAAGGCCTGTTTTTCCAGCCGGTGACGCAGGAGTTTGGCTGGACGCGCGCAGAATTCTTCACCAGCTACATGATTCTCATGCTGCTTGGCGTCGTCACCGGCCCGCTAGTGGGAAAACTCGTCGCAAGGTTCGGGGTCCGTCGTGTTGGTCTGTTGGGTCTGCTCGGACATTTCCTGGGGTATTTGCTCCTGGCGGTGAATCCCGGGTCGCTTGTGCTCTGGTATCTAAGTTATGGCGCCTTGTCGATTCTGGCCGCGGGCTCTCTGCCAATTACCTGGACCGCACTAGTGAGCCAGTATTTCAAGGTGCGCCTTGGGCTTGCCATCGGTATCACGATGAGCGGAACGGGTGTCGCGGCGGCATTGGCGCCGCTCTACGTGCGCTTCGGACTGGACACCTTCGGGTGGCGATGGACCTATGCCAGCCTTGGACTGATAGCATGGGTGATGGCGACCCTCGTGGTGCTGGCCTTCATCCGCAGGTCCGTACCAACACAGATGTCGAGGCAGCAGGCACCGGAGAACCAGGGGGGCCTTTCCCCGAGTCAGGCCTACCTCGGCTACCGATTCTGGTTCGTCAGCGCAGCGGTCTTTCTGATTTCGCTTGCCGTTGGAGGACTGGTTCCGAACTTCGCGCTACTTCTTGCTGAAAAGGGCGTCGCTGCTGCCGATATCGGGACGATCATCAGCCTGCTCGGTGTCGCCATCATTGCCGGCCGATTGTCGGCGGGCTACCTCATGGATCGCATCTGGGCACCGCTGGTCTCCGCCATCTACTTCTCCGGAACGGTATTCGGCATTGGTTGCCTGTTGATGCAGGGGCCGCTGTCGATCGGAACGGTTGGATTCGCCGCAATCATGACCGGCCTCGCACTCGGTGCGGAACTGGACATCATTGCCTACATCACGCGGAGGTACTTCGGCTCCAAGCACTACGCCGAGATCTTCGGAGGTGTTTATGTCTCCTTCGCCGTCGGTGTGGGGGTTGCGGCTTCCGCCTGGGGCTTCCTTGTCGACTGGACTGAAAACTACGACCCGATCCTCTGGGCTTCCATCGCCCTGATCGTTATCGCCAACGTGCTGATTCTTCTGCTCGGTCGCTATCCCGTGCCCGAACAAGCAAAAAGAAAGGCCCTGCCATGACCATATCCCGCGTGATGCCGTATTTGCACCCGGGCGCCGAGGCCTGTACGAACGCAACCGCTACTAACTATCTGGGGCGCACCGCATACGCGATCAGTGATCTGATATGTACCGGCTCATTAAGGACGATGCAGCTTGGGCCACCCTTGTTTGGTAATCTCCCATGTCGTTAGAGCGCGCGCAGGCAAGGCTGCGCGTTTTTCGAAATGGGTACCTTAGCCGACTGGGCAGCCATGAGGAATCAACCCTGTTGTCCCTTGGCAATCGCCCCCGCAAGAGCTCAACCCGGCTGTTCTTTTCAGGGTTCTGTGTGGCCACGAGCCACGACATGGCACTTCCACCCAATAAGCCCGGCGCATAGCTAAGCCTATGTCACCTTGAAGTCAGCGGCTGTCATTATGAATCGAACGCGCTGCGCGCTCCAGGTATCCTAGGCATAAGGACTCAAGTTGGCCGCCCCAAGCCCGCAAGATTGAAGGGGGTGCCCCACCTTCAATCATGTATGTGGTTGAACCGATCATTGCCGCCATAAAAATGTATACCGCCGTTGGCAAATCATCGAACTTGGCATCCGTGGCTGTCCTTAGCACAGCGGTCAGCATCGCAAGACCACGCTCCTCACTTTCTACCACTAGTACACGAGAGTCCAACTCGCCCGCTACCGAAAACAGAGCGCGGGCCTCGTCGATGCGATCAATCTTTGCGCGCACGAACGCGCTCACTACAGCGGACACGATGTCGGCCAGCGGCTTGCCGTGAACGGACTCTGCTGCTCTTCGAACCTGCTCACCGACTTCGGTCACGTGACGTCGCACAACCGCAAACAGTAGCGCCTGCTTGTTCGGATAGTACTGGTAGAGGGTACCAACGGAAGTTCCTGCCCGCTCAGCAACTCGGATGGTCGTGAGCCGCTGTCGTCCTTCGGATAGCAAAACCTGAATGGTGGCCTGAAAGATCGCCTCTAAGGTTGCCTGAGAGCGTGCTTGCCTAGGCATTTTTCTAGGGGAGAGATTGGCACTTGTACTCTTGACCATATGCGAATAGTAAACGTGAAGGATGCGTCATATTATTATGACTGCATGCATTTTACTAGGGCTTCAGGATGGTCGCGACACAGCGGAATGGCAGGAGCAACCTGAGTGCCGACTCCGCCAGTGGGCCAGAAATCCTGCGCGGGTCGGCCAAGAGTCGACGGATTTTGCAATCGCTGGCGAGCGGCAAGAGAGGTAAATCCATTGCTCGGTTGCTTACCAGCTCGTTCTTCGTCCTACTGTTTGCATGCAGTACCTCAGTTGGAACTACGGAGACGACAGATTTGCGGCCGTCGCATCAACGAAAGAACGGCTATCAGAACAATTATGTCGAGTACCAAAGCAAGAGCCTGGGTGAGATTTTGAGATGGAAGTTGTCGGCCGCATCCACCGGGCTTCCGAAAACTCCTCTGCAAGCGACCCCAATGGTTGCCGCCGACGTGAACTTCATCCGAGCAAATGCCGAGGCAGGCGAGGCAATGCAGCCCGCAATAACATGGATTGGGCACTCCACTGTTTTGGTGCAAATGGGGGGACTGAATGCTCTGACTGATCCCATGTTCTCAGATCGGGCTTCGCCACTCAGTTGGCTGGGGCCTAAGCGTGCGCAGCCGCCGGGTCTCGAGATCACGCAGCTGCCGCGCATCGATGTCGTGCTTGTGTCGCACAACCATTACGATCATTGCGACGAGCATAGCCTTCGAGCTCTCAACGCTCAGATTGGTGGTCCGCCGCGCTTCATTGTTCCGCTTGGCCTCAAAACTTGGTTCAATAAAATTGGCATAACCAACGTTACCGAGTTGGACTGGTGGGAAAGCTATTCCCAAGAGGGTGTGGACTTCGTGCTGACGCCTGCGCAGCATTGGTCAAGTCGCAGCCTAACCGATCACATGCAAACGCTCTGGGGAGGTTTCGCTGTATTCGCGAGGGATTTGCATCTGTTCTTTGCGGGCGATACCGGCTATTCGAAAGATTTTTCCGATATCAATGAGCGGTTCTTTGGCAGACAGAACGGCAAAGGCTTCGATATTTCATTAATTCCCATAGGAGCCTACGAGCCTCGCGAACTCATGCGCGAAGAACATATAAATCCAGACGAGGCAGTTAAAATTCATCAGGACATACAGGCGCGGCAATCCATCGCTATACATTGGGGCACATTCGAGACTACTGACGAAGCCCTGGATCAGCCACCGCGTGACCTAGCGGACGCGCGCAGAAAGTTTGGAATCAATGACGATGCCTTTGTCGCCCTCGCCGTAGGTGAAACAAAAAAACTGCCGCGCCGCACCGTCGGGGACAAAGACAGGAGCGCGGAGCGGAACCGTTAAGAGCAGGCAGCGATCTATTTTTGATAATTTTTGAATCTAAATTGAATAGGATTAATAAATGTCAACGATACTAATTACTGGCGGGCACTCCGGGCTTGGGCTTGAGACATCAAAGCAACTCGCGAGCAGAGGTATCGATCTGATTCTTGCCGGTCGTGATCCGGCTCGAATCGAAGTCGTCGCGAAGAGGTTAATTGAGATATATGGAATAAAAGCCGTTGCCCTCAAAATGGACATCTCATCGCTCACTTCCGTCAGGAATTCAGTGGCTGAAATTCAAGATCTTATTGCGAAACGAGAAATTGATGATCTTCAGGCAATTGTTTGCAATGCCGGCGCAAGTTTCATGGGAGGTATAAAGTACAGCGCGGATGGTTACGAGCTTACGTTCGCAACCAACTATTTGGGGCATTTCCTTTTGGTGCAACTTCTGCTTGATTACGTGGCTAAGAATGGCCGGATCGTATTTGTCACGAGCGGCACGCACGACCCTGAGACACGGGATGGGAAGATGGTCGGAAAGGCAGGTAAGGCCGATGCGGTAGCTCTTGCCCATTTGGGCAAGTACAATTTAAAGACTATATCTTGGGGTCAGAGATACAGCACTTCAAAACTCTGCATGATTCTATTGACATATGAGTTGGACCGCAGACTGAAACGTTCTGGGAAGTCAATTTCCTCAATTGCGTTCGATCCGGGGTCGATTCCAGAGACGGGTTTAATACGAAGCCTTCCGCGGCAACTGCAGAGCTTCGCCAAGACATCATTTGCGAGATGGATCACGCGAATGATTGGTGTCACCCAGGGAAGATTGGACTTTTCCAGCGAAGCTCTTGCGAAAGTGGTTGCTAGTGTGGAGTTCGCTGGGATGTCAGGGAAGTATCTTCAATCTAATGAAGGAGTGCTGCAAGATACAAGATCCTCCAAAGCGTCCTACGAGGAGGGTAGTGCCAGAAAGTTGTGGGAAGACTCTAGCAACCTCGTTGGCCTGCATCCGTCCGAGGTGCCTGCAAGTCTGCGCAACTAACTAACTAACTAACTAACTAACTAACTAACGCAACGCTAAAGTTCAGCGCGAAGGGTGTCGAATGCGATCTGTAGGACTTTGGTCACAGGCTTTTGAGGTTCGCTCTGGTTGCGCCATGACTGGAGGGCGAGTCTCATCAAGCCGATCGAGACCATCGCTAATGTTCGAAGTGACTGCTGTCGATCTATTTGACGCCAGCGCTACGCCGCATACGCAATCAGTGATCTGACGTGTGCCGAGGATCGTGGTACATCTCATGTCGCGGACTTATTCATTCCGCCGAAGGGATGGCAGGAAGGACCGATCATCAGGAAATTCGTTCAGAAGGACTCTCGCGATTTCATGGCAGCCGGCATCGCTCCATGGAGCGCCACGCTGTCTCCGACTTACAGGTTGACTGACATGTATAAGTATCTCGCTTACGCAGCATATGGCTGGCTGGCCACTACTGGCGTTCTTCACTTCATTGTCGATGTGATGTCCCAGTACCTGCATGGAAAGCGTGAGCCGAGTCTGGAGACGAGCCTGTACTACGGGCTCAATTCCGCGTTCTCCTTGGGTCAGCTCGCCTTCGGAGTGCTTGGGTTGATGTTTGTTTGGCGTGCCATGGGTCCGCAGGTTGAGGCGCCTGTCTTTGTGCTTTCAATCCTGGCTGGGCTTGGTTGGCTCGTGATCACTTTCCTTTTCATGGAGTACTGGGAGCCAAAGTTAATGGTCGGAATTTTCTGCATCCTCATCCTTGGTGCATACGTAACGCACTGATTGCTGTATCGCAGCGTTGTCATGATGAAGCGGACTCTGTCCAGAGGCATTTAGGATCGCTTGGTCCACGCCTGTGAGCGGCTTTCCTGCGAAGATCGCGCCGCGTGGATAAGCCATGCTACGGGGCACTACCCGGAAGGAGTGTCATCCATTCGCAGCTGAAATGCTTGTCCGTAGCGCTCCCATCGGCAATGTCAAGAGAAGTAAAGTGCCCTCAAGGACTACGCTTTCCGTCAGAGCGCGCTCCAACATGACGGGCTACGCCGAAAATCCGTCATCAAGGCTTGGGTTTGAGCATTGCGAGAAGTAGATCTAACACCTCACGCACGCTCCCCAAGCCTTTTCTCTCTCCAGAACGTCCCCCGATCTGTAGATCGATGGCCCCATGCATGCTTGCATATATGAGTCCGGACAAGCGCACCGGGTCGCCTTGCGGCAACTCCCGGGTGTCCTGACACCAAGAGACGATCTTGATAAATATCTGGAAACATCCGAAAGCTGCAGCCTTCAGGTCCTCGTCCGCCACCACCGCCTGCGCGCTAAAGAGCAATCTGTAGCGATTGGGGTAGTCCAGCCCGAAACGAATGAAATCGTCGATGGCTTGGTCTAGAGCCTGTCGCGAGGTACTTCCCGAACTCAGTGCCCTTGTGAAGCATTGAGTCAAATTTTCAAAAGCCCGATACACAATCCATGCCAACAGCGCATTGCGATCCTTGAAATGCCGGTAGGGGGCATTGTGTGAGACGCAGACGCGCTCGGCGACGGATCTGAGGGTCACCGCAGCATCACCACCCTCGTCAAGGAGCTTCGTTGCTGCAAGACCGATACGTACTTTAGTTGATGTCATCATAGTCGGATGTTGACACTGTCCACCTTCGTCGTCTACCATGTTGACACTGTCAACGCAGGAGAGATCGAAATGAAAAGTGTCGTGGTTACGGGCGTTTCTTCGGGAATCGGCCGAGGAACTTTGAATGTCCTGATTGAACGCGGTTGGCATGTGTTTGGAAGCGTACGAAAAATCGAGGACATCAGATCTCTGAAAGATCAGTATGGGGACTCGTTTACCCCACTGCTGATGGATATTCAGGACGAGAGTGCTGTGCTGTCTGCTGCTGAACTGGTGCGCGAAGCACTGGGTGATCGGAATTTAGACGGTTTGGTGAACAATGCCGGCGGCTCATTTTCCGATCCGTTACTGCTTCAAAGTGTCGCGGACTTCAGGAAACAGATTGATATCAACCTGGTCGGCATGTTCGCTGTCATTCGGGCCTTTGCGCCTTTGCTAGGAGCTAGCTCTTCCCATAGCGATGCGAAAGGTCGAATCGTGAACCTAAGCTCCGTAGGTGGCACTTTTGGGCCGCCGTTTCTCGGAGCCTATTCTGCTGCGAAACACGGCGTGGAGGGACTTTCTGAGAGCTTGCGTCGTGAGCTGATGCTCGTAGGGATTGATGTGATAGTGATAGGTCCTGGTTCCGTGAGAACTGCGATCTGGGATAAGGCGGATGCAGCGTCGACGGACCATCTAACAGGAACGATATGGGAACACCCATTTCTAAAATTTAAAGCCGCTATGGCAGATGGTGGGCGAAAAGGCTTACCGCCAGAAGCCATTGGGCAGGCTGTAGAGGTTGCATTGACTGCTCGGAAGCCGCGTGTTCGATATGCCGTACTACCGCGCCGGGAATATCTCACAAATTTGCTTCCCCGCTTCCTGCCGGCCAGATGGGTGGATCGAGCTTTGGCAAGGCAGTTCGGTCTTTTATCCAGTTCTTAAGCCGCATCTCCTTGACGCCGTATTTCCACCCGGCGTCAACGCCCGTACGAGCGCAGCCGCTATTCACCCATATACAACGAGCGCCGCGTACTGGGAGCGGCATGACTTTCGAACGCGCAAAGCTTGTGGGTAACGGACGGAGGGCTCTCGGGGGAGGCAGGAGACAATAGCTAACGACGTTCCGCGGACAGAATTTTCTGAGAATGATCGAGGAGCGGGAAAACCGACGTTGGTTCAAACCCCTTGAGACGCTCCATCATATGTCAAGCGAGCGTTCTTGATCGCTGCATGGCTGCGATCGGCCCACCGGACAAACACGGTCAGAGGTTCGAGAATCGTTTCGCCTAGAGGCGTCAGGCAGTACTCGACGCTCGGCGGCTTGGTCGTGAACAACTTCCGCGCGATCAGTCCGTCGCGTTCCAGATCGCGGAAAGTCTGCGTCAGCATTCGCTTGGAGACGTCTGGAATCGCGCGCTGAACAGCGCCGAAGCGAAGAGGACCGTCCGCCAAAGTGACCAGGATGGCCCTTGCCAACGACTACCGTGCTACGCAACTTGGCTGCGCCAGCTTCACCAGGGAACATGAAATAGGTTGCTAGCGGAGCGTACATGGCAAGCCTGAACGTCCCTTCGGAGCAAGCCATGATCGTCGTCAACCGTCTCGGTTTGGCGCGATTGCCAACCGGCGGCTTCCTTCACGCGGGAGGCTTGCTCTATGGAATTGCGTCATCTCAGATGTTTTCTGGCTGTTGCCGAAGAACTTCATTTCGCCCGTGCTGCCGAGCGATTGCATATCGAGCAGTCGCCGTTGTCGCGTGCAATAAAGGAGTTGGAAGAAGACCTCGGAGTGAAATTGTTCGTCCGTACCACGCGCAGCACTCGGCTTACTCATGCCGGGAAGCTGTTTCTTGAGCGTGTGCCCCGTGTGTTCACCGCCTTGCAGCAGGCACACGACAGTGTGAAAGCCGCCGCCAATGGCTTTCACGGCCAGTTGCGGGTTGCACTCTCCGACGGCATCACGCCACTGCGATTCTCAACGTTTCTGGCCTTGTGCCGCCAAGAGGAACCTGAGACCGAGATTCGCTTGTCGGAGGTCCCGCTAGCGCAGCAAATCAAGGGCCTGCACGAGGATCTGTATGACGTAGGCTTTGCCCAATCGGACGAAGTTGGCGATGGCGTTATCGCGGAACCCGTTTGGGGTGATCCGCTGATGGTAGCAGTGCCTGCTCGCCATCCTCTCTTGAAGTACAAACGCATTCCCTTAGAGGAAGTTCTGCACTATCCGCTGGTACTCGGCGATCCTCAGACCTGCGAAGGCCATGTACGCCAGATAGATCGCGCGCTCCGACGAGTAGAGCAGGAGCCCCTGATTGTCGAGCGAGTCAGTACTATCGATCTATTGATGGCTTTGGTGTCGGCAGGTTTTGCTTTGGGGCTAGCTGGCGCCTCGCATATCGCAGCCAGCCGCGAGCCGGGCGTAGTGGCGCGCCCACTGGCCGGCCGCACGCCGATGCTCACCACTTATCTGTTGCGTCTGGACGGAGAGACGTCTCAGCCACTGGCGCGTTTCATCGAAAGGGTAAGTTCTACCGAATCGCCCAGTGGACAAAAGCCTTCCACAACACCCCCGTTTGATGGATTGAAGGAACCAAAGACATGAACAAGAGCATGGTGATGATACTCGCCGTGGCACTAGCCGCCTGCGGAAAATCCGAGTCAACCGAAACGGTAGCGTCGCTTGCGGCCAATCCCGAACGACTGAAGGAACTGCGCCAGCAGTGCAAAACAGATCGCGCCAAGCTAGGCGGCGAACTTTGCAATCGTGTGGCCGAGGCGTCGAATCGACGCTTCTTTGGAGACAGCAAGGTACCCTACAACCCGCCAAAGGAATCTCCTAAGTTCTGAGCGTAGCCAATTCGCACGCGATATCGGCTTCCTAAGCAGGCACGCTGCAATACGGCATTGCCCGAGGCATTTTCCCTCGATTCGCCGTGACGTGAAATCTTGCTTTTTCGTCGACCTTTGTCCCGATAACGGTCTTTGACCGTCCTTGAACTGACCCCGACCCTCGAGTGTGCGGCACGCCTTTGTGCCGCCGGTTGCGCAGGAGAGCGGAGGCCAGGATGCAAGGTCAAGGCGTGTTTTTCGGGCAGGTCGGTGTCGTCTTCGGCATCGCTATCGCCGGTGTGTGGATCGCCACACAGTGGACAGCCGCCGCACTGGGCTACCAGCTACGCCTAGGCTCGCCCTGGTTCGATTTCTTCGGCACGCCGGTCTATCACCCGTGGCGGTTGTTCGAGTGGTGGTTCTTCTTCGATGCTTATGCGCCCCGAGTCTTCGACACGGGCGGCGCGATTGCGGGCGGCAGCGGCTTGGTGGCTGTCGTGGTCGCCATCGCCATGTCCGTGTGGCGCTCGCGGCAATCGAAACTGGTGACGACCTACGGGTCGGCGCGCTGGGCCGACGCAGCTGATATTCGAAAGGCGGGACTAACGCAGCCCGCAGGCGTCTTCCTTGGTCGGCATGACGACCAATACCTGCGGCACGAAGGCCCGGAGCACGTCCTGACCTTCGCACCGACGCGATCCGGCAAGGGCGTCGGCCTGGTAGTTCCCACGCTGTTGAGCTGGCCAGCGTCCGCCGTCATTCACGACATCAAAGGCGAGAACTGGCAGATCACCGCCGGATGGCGTTCGCGCTTCTCGCACTGCCTCCTATTCAACCCCACTGATTCGAAGTCGGCGGCCTACAACCCGCTGCTGGAAGTCCGGCGCGGCGCGCATGAGGTGCGCGACGTACAGAACATCGCCGACATCCTGGTTGATCCCGAAGGTGCGCTGGAGCGCCGCAACCATTGGGAAAAGACTTCGCACGCGCTCCTGGTCGGCGCCATCCTGCATGTGCTCTATGCGGGAACCGATAAGACACTGCGCGGCGTCGCCAACTTCCTGTCCGATCCGGCGTGCCCGTTCGAGCTGACGCTGCATCGGATGATGACGACGCGGCATCTCGGAGATACGCCGCATCCCGTTGTCGCATCCGCCGCGCGCGAAGTGCTTAACAAGTCGGACAACGAGCGGTCTGGCGTGCTGTCCACGGCCATGTCCTTCCTCGGCCTGTACCGCGATCCCACGGTGGCCGAAGTCACATCGCGTTGCGACTGGCGCATCGCCGACCTGATCGCATCCGAGCATCCCGTCTCGCTGTACCTCGTCGTGCCGCCGTCCGACATCAGCCGCACGAAGCCACTGGTGCGGTTGATTCTCAACCAGATCGGCCGGCGTTTAACGGAATCGCTCGACGGCAGCGACGACATTGCACGCCGTCACAAGCTGTTGCTGATGCTCGATGAGTTCCCGGCACTGGGCCGGCTCGATTTCTTCGAGACAGCGCTGGCGTTTATGGCCGGCTATGGCATCCGCAGTTTCCTCATCGCGCAGTCGCTCAATCAGATCGATAAGGCCTACGGCCAGAACCATTCCATTCTCGACAACTGCCATGTGCGCGTGACATTCGCCACCAACGACGAACGCACCGCCAAGCGCATTTCCGAAGCGCTGGGCACCGCTACCGAGTTGCGCGCACAGCGCAACTACGCCGGCCACCGGCTCGCGCCTTGGCTGGGGCACCTGATGGTGTCGCGGCAAGAAACCGCGCGTCCGCTGTTGACGCCCGGCGAAATGATGCAACTCCCGCCGGACGACGGCGTGGTGATGGTGTCGAGCCTCGCGCCGATCAAGGCCAAGAAGTTGCGCTACTACGCCGACGCGAATTTCCAGCAGCGCGTGCTACCGCCGCCCACGCTCACCGCCGGGCGCTACGCCGATGCGCCGCCGCTCCGTCCAGACGACTGGAGCGGCTTGGCTATCCCTGTCGTACCTGCCGCTTCGACCGCAGCGCTGAACTTGACCGACAGCGAAGCCGCTGCCGACGACGGCGGACCGCGTCGACAACCGGAGCTATCCGAGGTCACCGAATACCTCCCCGACCAAGAGCCAGCGACCAGCGACCTGGCGCTGCTCGATGACGACGACTTGCCGTTGCCCCTTCCTCGCCAGCTCGACCCGGCCATGCAGCGCACGGCCCGGCTGGCATCCCTCGACCAACACGACGGAATCGAGCTATGAGCCAATACCGCCTCAACCTGTTCATTCCGCACGAGCACGCCAAGCGGCTCGACGAACTGGCCGCCAAGAAAGGCGTGTCCAAGTCGTCCATCGTCGCGGCGGCGCTAGCGTCCTGGCTGTCGCCGGACGCGGGCGACCAGCGCGAGGCCGCCATCGCCAAGCGGTTGGATCGACTGTCGCGCCAGTTCGAGAGGCTGGAGCGCGACCAGAACATCGAGATCGAAACGCTGGGGCTGTTTGTCCGCTACTTCCTGACGGTCAGCACGCCGGTTCCTGAAGCCCATCAAGACGCAGCACGCGCGCAAGGCAAAGCGCGCTTCGAGCAGTTCGTTGAACAACTCGGCCGCCACCTGATGCGCGGGCGCAGCCTGGTGCGCGACGTGGTGGAGGAACTGCATCCCGACACTTCTCACTTGGACGATGCGGCGGCTATGGCTGAGGCTCAGGAGCGTGCTTCATGAGCGCCATCCCCTCGACTGTCGGGCAGTCCTTCGCCACCACGTCGCTCGACCGGCGCATCCGCATGCTGCGCACGGCGATGGGACCGTTGATCGCCGCCGCGCTCGAAGACCCGGACGTGGTGGAAATCATGCTCAACCCCGATCGCACACTTTGGGTCGATCGCCTGTCGTCCGGCCGCGCGCCGCTGGGCGCAGAACTGTCAGAGGAAGACGGCGAACGCATCATTCGCTTGGTCGCCGCGCATGTTGGCGCGGAAGTCCATCGCGGCCAGCCGCTCTTGAGCGCTGAGTTGCCAGAAACCGGCGAACGCTTCGAGGGCATCCTGCCACCAGCCGCGCCGGGGCCAGCCTTCGCGCTACGCAAGCGCGCGGTGGGCGTGATCCCGCTGGAGCGCTATGTCTCCGACGGGATGATGACGGTCGAACAAGCCGAGTTCTTGCGGGGGGCAGTGCGCGAGCGACAGAACATCTTGATCGCTGGCGGCACCAGCACCGGCAAGACCACGCTCGCCAATGCCTTACTCGCGGAAATCGCCGCCACCGGCGACCGCGTGTTGGTGCTCGAAGACACCATCGAACTGCAATGCACGGCGCGCGACCACGTGCCGCTGCGCACGCGTGCCGGTGTCGTGTCGATGACCGAACTGGTTCGCGCCACGATGCGGCTGCGCCCCGACCGCGTGATCGTCGGCGAAGTACGCGGCGGCGAAGCGCTGGATCTCATCAAGGTGTGGGGCACCGGCCATCCCGGCGGCATCGCCACGATCCATGCCGGTTCTGCCGTCGGCGCGCTTTTGCGCCTGGAGCAACTGATTCTCGAAGTCGCTGTGAATCCGCCGCGGGCGCTCGTCGCCGAGGCCGTCAACGTCGTCATCCATATCGCCGGCCGTGGCCGGCGTCGCCGCATCGAGAGCATTGCCCGCGTCCTTGGTTTCGACGGCGTGGGCTATCGCCTCGCGGATGCACTGGAGCCACCGCTTCCAGAACTGCCGCTTTTTCCCCCATCCCCTGACCACCTTGGAGAACTGCCATGACACAGATGCACGCCCATACTTTCCGCATTTCCGTAAATCCGGCCTCAATCCTGGCTCGCCTGCGGCGCCTGGCTGGCCCCGCGCATCACGGCCTGCTGACCGCCGCCGTGATGCTGACGACGGCCGGCACGGCACGGGCTGCCGGTTCGTCGATGCCCTGGGAAGGCCCGCTCGAATCCATTCTCGAATCCATCCAAGGGCCGGTCGCGCGCATCGTTGCGGTCATCATCATCATCGCCACCGGCCTGGCGCTGGCCTTCGGCGACACGAGCGGCGGCTTCCGCAAGCTGATCCAGATCGTGTTCGGTCTGACCATCGCGTTCGCGGCGTCGAGCTTCTTCCTGTCGTTCTTCAGCTTCTCCGGCGGGGCCGTCGTATGAGCACGGCTAACGACTTGCCGGGCTTCGAGGTGCCACTTCACCGCTCGCTGACCGAGCCGATCCTGATGGGCGGCGCGCCGCGCACCGTGGCAATTGCCAACGGGACGCTGGCCGCTGCCGTCGGCCTGGGCCTGCAACTGTGGATTCCCGGCGTCGTGCTCTGGATCGTCGGCCATTCGCTGGCGGTGTGGGGGGCGCGCGTCGATCCGCAGTTCATGCAGGTGTTCGCTAAGCACATCAAGCACAAGCCGCTGTTGGACGTGTGAGGACCGAGCCATGTTGAATCTCGCCGAATACCGCCAGCGCCCCGCATTACTTGCCGACTGGCTGCCGTGGGCCGGACTGGTCGCGCCGGGTGTCGTCTTGAACAAGGACGGCAGTTTCCAGCGCACGGCGCGCTTTCGTGGCCCTGATCTGGACAGCGCGACGCAAGGCGAGCTGATCGCCACGACGGCGCGCTTGAACAACGCGCTGCGCCGACTCGGCGCCGGCTGGGCGCTGTTCGTCGAAGCCGAACGCCGGCCGGCGGCGGATTATCCGCGCTCGGATTTCCCCGAACCGTTGTCGTGGCTGGTGGACGAGGAACGGCGCGCGACCTTCGAGGAATCAGGCCACCACTTCGAGAGCGGCTATCACCTCACGCTGCAATACCTCCCGGCGGAGGAATCCCGCGCCCGCGCAGCGAAGCTGCTGTACGAGAACACGCCGACCGCAGGCGTGGACTGGCGCGAACGCATGACCGCGTTCGTCGCGGAAACGGGCCGCGTCTTCGACCTGCTCGATGGTGTGATGCCGGAGATCGACTGGCTCGATGACGCCGAAACGCTGACCTACCTGCATGCGACCGTCTCGACACGGCGCTACCGCGTCGCCGTGCCGGACGTGCCGTTCCACCTTGACGCGCTGCTTGCTGACGCGCCCTTGATCGGCGGCCTCGCACCAATGCTTGGCGACCAGCACCTGCGCATCGCCACGGTACGCGGCTTCCCAACCTCGACCTGGCCGGGGATTCTGGACGACCTCAACCGGCTGGGCTTCGCCTACCGCTGGAGCACGCGCTTTTTGTGCATGGACAAATCGGAGGCCGAAAAGGAACTCGGCCGCCTGCGCCGGCAGTGGTTCGCCAAGCGCAAGAACGTGGTGGCGCTTCTGCGCGAAACCATCTTCCAGCAGGAAAGCCCGTTGGTGGATACCGACGCCAGCAACAAATCGGCGGATGCCGACGCTGCCTTGCAGGAACTGGGCAGCGATCAAGTTGCCTTCGGCTACGTCACCGCGACCGTGACGGTGCTCGATGCCGATGCCAACACGGCTGACGAGAAGCTGCGCATGGTGGAGCGCGCGATTCAGGGTCGAGGGTTCGTGACGATTCCCGAAACCCTCAATTCGGTGGAGGCGTGGCTATCGTCGGTGCCAGGCAACGCCTACGCCAACGTGCGACAGCCCATCGTCTCGACGCTGAACCTCGCGCACCTGATGCCGGTATCGGCGGTGTGGGCCGGGCCGGAGAAGAACGCCCATCTCGACGGCCCGCCGTTGATCGTCACCCGCACCGAAGGCGCGACGCCGTTTCGGCTGGTGACGCACATCGGCGACGTGGGTCACACGCTGATCGCCGGCCCCACCGGCATGGGCAAGTCGGTCTTGCTTGCTACGCTGGCCATGCAGTTCCGCCGCTATCCCGGCTCGCGCATTTTCGCGTTCGACATGGGCCGCTCCATGCGGGCGACGGCGCTGGGCCTGGGCGGCGAATACTACGATCTCGGCGCTGATGGCGCGATCGCCTTCCAGCCGCTCGCGCACATCGACCGGGAGAGCTATCGAACCTGGGCCGCCGAATGGGTCGAAGGTCGCCTGACCCACGAAGGTGTCCCCGTCGGCCCCGACGAGAAGGCGGCCATCTGGTCGGCGCTCGGGAGTCTCGCCGGCGCGCCGGTCGAACAGCGAACGCTCACGGGCCTGTCGGTGTTGTTGCAGTCGAACGCGCTGCGCCAGGCACTCGCGCCCTACGTGCTCGGCGGCGCGCACGGCAGGCTGCTCGATGCCGATCACGACCGCCTGGGCGCGGCCGACGTGCAGTGCTTCGAGATGGAGGAGCTGATGCACAGCAAGGCTGCGGTGTTAGCTGTGCTGGGCTACCTGTTCGCGCGCTTCGATGAGCGGTTCGACGGTGCGCCGACTTTGCTGATCCTCGATGAATCCTGGCTGTTCCTCGACGATCCGGTATTCGCCGCGCGCATCCGCCAGTGGCTGAAGACGCTGCGCAAGAAGAACGTCAGCGTCATCTTCGCCACGCAGTCGCTTGCAGACATCAAGGATTCGAGCATCGCGCCCGCGATCATCGAAAGCTGCGCGAGTCGCATCTTCCTGCCGAACCCGCAGGCAACCGAGCCGCAGATTCGCACGATCTACGAAGGCTTTGGCCTCAACAGCCGCCAGATCGAGATCGTCGCCACCGCGCAGCCCAAGCGCGACTACTACTACCAATCCCGTGCAGGCAATCGCCTGTTCGACCTCGACTTGGGATCGGTCACGCTTGCATTCGCAGGCGCCTCGATGCCCCAGGACCAGCGCGCCATCGACGGCGTGCTGCGCGACGCAGGAGCGCCGGGCTTTGCTGGCGCCTGGCTGCGCCACAGCGGCCTGGATTGGGCGGCCGACCTGTTGCCGTCCGCGCCATCTGCCGCTTCCTTCCTCGCTTCTCAACCACTGGAGGTTTCACCATGAAGACCCGCTTGCTTTCCGCTTCCCTCGCCGTCGCGCTGTCTGGCTCGCTCATGCTCGCCCAGCCGGCATCCGCTATCACGGTCATCGACCCGACCAATCTCGTGCAGAACACGCTGACGGCGATCCGCACGATGGAAATGATCGAGAACCAGATCAACCAGCTCCAGAACGAAGCGCAAATGCTCGTCAATCAGGGGCGCAACCTGGCCAGCCTGCCATTCAACGTGGTCAACCGGCTGCGCTCGACGCTCGCTGCCACCGACCGGCTGATCGCGCAGGCGCAGGGGCTAGCGTTCGAGGTACAGAACATGAATCAGGACTTCGCGCGCCTGTACCCGGAGCAATACGCCGCCACCGTGAGTGGCAATCAGATGTACCAGGACGCACAACAGCGTTGGCGCAACACGATGGGCGGCTTGCAGACTGCGATGCAGATGCAGGCGCAGGTATCGCAGAACCTGACTGAAGACGAAAGCGTGCTGACGGATTTGGTCGGTCAGAGCCAGTCGGCCACCGGCGCTTTGCAGGCCCAGCAGGCGACCAATCAACTTCTGGCCTTGCAGGCGAAGCAATCCATCCAGGCGCAGCAGCTCCAGCTCACGCAGGGCCGCGCGACGGCGCTGGAACTGGCGCGGCAGGCTGCTGCCGTCGAACGTGGCCGCGAGGTAACACGGCGCTTCCTCGGCACCGGCACGCCGTACACGCCGCAGCCCGTGAACTTCTACAACAACTGACGGGCACTGCCATGACGCGCGCGCCTGTCCTTGTTGCCTTGTGCCTGCTGGCCGGCTGCGACCGGCCCCAGGCCCTCTCGGTCGATACGTTGGCCGCCGATCCGACGCGACTGCACACGCTGCGCGCGCAGTGCAGCCGTGGCGAGCACAACGGCGCGTTCTGCGAGCAAGTCGCCCAAGCCGATCTGCGGCGCTTCCTTTCCGGGCAGGCCGGGCCGGATGAATACCAGACGCTGACCGATCTGCCGCCGATTCCGGCCAGCTTCGATGACCCCATGGAGGGGCGGCCATGAACGACGTTGCCATTATCGACCGCTTCCTCAACGTCTTCTCCACCTACATCGATTCCGGCTTTGGCCTGTTGCGTGGCGAAGTCGCGTTCCTGACCGCCACGCTGGTCGTCATCGATATGACCCTTGCCGGCCTCTATTGGGCGCTCGGCCATGCCACCGGCCAGGGCGAAGACGTGATGGCGAAGCTCATCCGCAAGGTGCTCTATGTCGGTGCCTTCGCCTACATCATCGGCAACTTCAACTGGCTGGCGAGCATCGTGTTCCGCTCGTTCGCGGGACTGGGTCTGACCGCGACCGGATCGATCGACATGGCGACGTTTCTGCAGCCGGGGCGTCTCGCCAAGGCCGGCATCGATGCGGCTGCGCCAATCCTCGACCAGATCAGTGACATGGCCGGCTTTCCGGAAGTGTTCATCAACATCACGCCCATCGTCGTGATGTTCCTCGCCTGGCTGACCGTCATCGTCTGCTTCTTCGTGCTGGCGGTGCAGCTTTTCATCACGCTGATCGAGTTCAAGCTGACCACGCTTGCCGGTTTCGTCCTGGTGCCGTTCGCGCTCTGGAATAAGACCGCGTTTCTCGCCGAAAAGGTACTCGGCAACGTAGTGTCGTCGGGCGTCAAGGTATTGGTGCTGGCCGTCATCGTGGGCATCGGCACCGGCCTATTCGCCGAGTTCCAGGTTACACCCGACGAGCCATCCATCGAGCATGCGCTTGTCGTGATGCTGGCCTCGCTTGCCTTGCTGGCTCTTGGCATTTTTGGACCCGGCATCGCCACGGGGCTGATTTCCGGCGGTCCGCAACTCGGTGCGGGTGCGATGGCTGGCGCGGCCTTGGCCGCGGCCGGAACCGCTGTCGCGGTCGGTGCCGCTGCCACTGGCGTCGGTGGTGCTGTTGCGGCGGGAGCGCGTATGGCGCCAGCGGCCGCGAAGATGGCCGGCAGCGGTGCGCGTGCCGCCGCCTCGACCGCTGGTAGCGCGCGGTCGGCGTTTCAGGCCGGTTCTACCTCTGTCGGCGGTGGCGCGAAGGGTGCGATGGCTGGCCTGGGCAACGTCGCCAAGACCGGTGCGCAGGCGGTCGGCCAGAAGGCCGCCGCCGGCGCGCGCTCTTTCGGGCAACGAGCCGCAGCCGCCTTCAGCGGCGACGGTGCCGGGGCATCTGGTCCTGCTGCCACAGGCGAAGCCCCGACCAATGCAGCCAACCAACAACAACCCGCTTGGGCCAAGCACCTGCATCGCCGCCAGCAGATCGCCCACGCCGCAACTACCGCCGCGCACACGCTGCGCGGTGGTGACGGCGGCGGCTCGGCACAAGGCCCCAGCCTGAGTGATTCCAATTCATAAGGAGAACGAACCATGCGATTCAGACGACCGCAGGTGCGCTATGCCGATACGCCGCAACCTGCCACTCCGTATCAAGCCGCTGCGCAGGCATGGGACGAGCGCATCGGCTCGGCCCGCGTGCAGGCGAAGAACTGGCGGCTGATGGCCTTTGGCTCCTTCGTGCTCGCGCTGCTGATGGCGGGCAGTCTGGTGTGGCTTTCGGCGCAATCCATCGTGACGCCCTATGTGGTTGAGGTGGACAAGTCCGGTCAGGTACGCGCGGTCGGCGAAGCCGCCACACCATACCGGCCGGAGGATGCGCAGGTCGCTTTCCACCTAGCGCACTTCATCACGCTGGTTCGCTCGCTGTCGATCGATCCCATCGTCGTGCGGCAAAACTGGCTCGATGCCTATGACTACACCACCGACCGCGGTGCGGCAGTGCTCAACGACTACGCGCGTACGAACGATCCGTTTGCGCGCGTCGGCAAGGAGTCGGTGACGGTGCAAATCACCAGTGTCGTGCGCGCCAGCGATTCGTCATTCAACGTGCGCTGGACGGAGCAACGTTTCGTCAACGGCGCACCGGCCGGCACCCAACGCTGGAACGCAGTGATTTCCGTCGTCCTGCAAACCCCGCGTACCGAGCAACGCCTGCGCAAGAACCCGCTGGGCATCTACGTTAACGGCCTGTCGTGGAGCCGCGAGCTGGATGCGTCTGAAGGAGCCAAGCCATGAACCTGTCTTTCCGCTTTTACGCTTTTGTCCTGACCTTGGCGGCCCTGTCGGGCTGCGCCTCGCAGGGCAAGCCACCGCCGCACATCTCACTCGATGAGCCGGTGCTGGCGCAGCCGTTGCCCGAACCACCAAAGCCGGTGGAAGTGGTGGAGATGCCGAAGGTGCTGCCGATGCCGGCGCAGATGAAGCCGCTACCTGACGTGGATGAAGCCAAGCCCGCGCAGGAGCCGGCCGACGAAACCATGCGCGTCTCGCGTGCGAACGCCGAGGCGCGCATTGCGCCGACTCGCGAAGGCTACGTCAACGCGATTCAGGTGTGGCCGTTCACCGATGGCGCGCTGTACCAAGTCTATGCCGCGCCGGGACGCGTCACCGTCGTATCGCTCCAGCCGGGCGAGGAGCTGGTGACGGTGGCCGCCGGCGACACCGTGCGCTGGATTGTCGGCGATACGTCAAGCGGAGCCGGCGACAAATTGCGCGTCAACGTGCTGGTAAAGCCCACCCGGTCGGGCCTCAAGACCAATCTGGTCGTCACGACGAACCGCAGGACATACCTGCTGGAGCTGACCTCGACAGAAAAAACATGGATGGCATCGGTGTCCTGGGACTATCCGAAAGACCGGATGTTGGCCTTGCAGCGCCAGTCGCAGGCCGCGCAGGCGACTGCGCCGGTCGATACCGGTTTATCGCTGGAGAAGATCCGCTTCCGCTATGCGGTCAGCGGCAGCAATCCACCGTGGAAGCCGCTGCGTGCCTTCGACGATGGCGAGAAGGTCTATATCCAGTTCCCGGAAGGCATCGCTCAGGGCGAGTTGCCGCCCTTGTTCGTGATCGGTGCGCAGGGCGACGGTCAACTGGTGAATTACCGCTTTCGCTTACCGTACTACATCGTCGATCGGCTGTTCGGCGCGGCCGAACTTCGCCTGGGCGGTGACAAGGGCGACGTGGTGCGCATCGAGCGCACGGATGGCAGGCGGGGGAACTGACCATGAGCGAGGAAGAAACCCCAGACGTGCCAATTCCCGATGCTGCGCCGAAGGTCGCGCCCGAGAATGTGGCGCTGCGGGCTCAGCCGCGCCCCGTGACACGCTTGAATCGGCGGACACTGGCGCTGCTGACAGGCGGCCTCGGCGTCGTCGTTCTGGGCGCAACGATATTGTCATTACAGCCGACGCATCGGCGCGGCGGCAACGAGCCGGCCGAGCTTTACAACGTCGATCGAGTCTCGCGTTCCGAAGGACTGGACCAGCTTCCAGCCGATTACTCCAAGCTGCCGCCCAAGGTGCCGGAACTGGGGCCGCCGTTGCCCGGCGATCTGGGGCCGGCCATCGTGAAGGCAGAGCAGCCGGCCGTGGCCAGCTACAGGCCGCCTGGCCATGACCCCGCCGCTGCCGAGCGTGACGCGCGGCGCAAGGAAGCCGAAGCGGCAGCGGGATCGTCAGTGTTCTTCCACTCCAGCAACCAACGCGCCGCTAACGCGCCGGCGCAGGTGGCCGCTGCCAGCCCAACTCCTGGCTTGGCGGGCTTCGATCCGCAGGCCGCTGGGCCAGCCTCGACGGCGGCCCAGCCCGCCGACCCGACGGCCTTACAGAACAGGCAAGACCAGAAGGAGGCGTTCCAGCAAGCCGGAACCACGGACCCACGGAATTCCGGCAACCTGCAAATGCCGACTTCGCCGTACCAGGTAATGGCTGGCACGGTGATCGCGGCCGCGCTCGTAACGGGCATCAAGTCCGACCTGCCGGGTGACGTGATCGGCACAGTGACGGAGCCGGTGTACGACACCGCGACCGGCCGCTATCTGCTAATACCGCAGGGGTCGCGCATCTTCGGGAAGTACAACAGCCAAGTCGCTTATGGGCAAAGCCGTGTGCAGGTGGTGTGGAACAGGGTCATTCTGCCGGACACGTCCTCGCTCACGCTGGACAACCTAGCCGGCACAGACCCAGCCGGCTATGCCGGACTGGAGGATGGCGTCGATTGGCATTGGGGTCGCATCTTCGCTGGTGCGGCGTTGACGACGCTGCTGGGCGTCGGCGCCGAACTGGCCGCGCCGGAGAACCGCCAGGGCGACGATCGCGTCATCATCGCCGGCCGCGACAGCCTGCAGGACAGCGTGAACCAGGCCGGGCAGGAGATGACCCGGCGCAATCTCAACATCCAGCCAACTCTGACAGAGCGGCCAGGCCTGCCGGTGCGCATCATCGTCAACCGCGACCTTGTGCTGCGGCCCTACCAACCGTTGTTCTTCAACCGGAGCACTTCACGATGAGCACGACGCGCAAGCTACGACTGGGCCCGTTGCCCAAGACCGAAAGCGTCAAGCTGACCTTCGCTTGCCCGGCCAGCCTTAAGACCGATCTTGAACGCTACGCCGCGCTGCACGCGCAGGCCTACGGCGAAGTAGTCGATGCGACCACACTGATCCCTCACATGCTTGAGGCGTTCATGGCGGGCGATCGGGGGTTCAGGAAAGGAGGCGGGGCCAAGGCCCCGCCCCCGAAACCTGGCTGACGACGTTTCGACCATCGGCAGCCCAAGGGCTGCGCTTTCACTTTCAGCGGTGAGAAGGATGAGACAATGCTCCGATGGTTGCTCTACTGCCCACCATGACGCGATGAGGCTTTCTGCCGCGATGCTCCTATGTGGTTCCTAGCCCTTCAAGCCGGAAGCCCTGAAAGCAACCTCAATCCGGTCTAACTCGTTGTCCTGTATAGCCTTCTGATGCGACCTGCATTCAGTCAAAGCGCTTGACATGAGCCCTTTTTTATGACCGCCGCTTCAGGCTCCCGGCATCAACACCGGTTCCTGCTCCAGCTCCACGCCGAAGCGTTGCCGCACGTCTTCCCTAACCGCCGCCGCGAGACTCAATACATCAACGGCGGTGGCGCCACCATGATTGACCAGTACCAGCGCCTGCTGGTCGTGCATGCCCACCGGGCCAAGACGGCGGCCCTTCCAGCCGCTGCGCTCGATCAGCCAGCCCGCCGCCAGTTTCCGGCCTTCGGCCACCGGGAAAGAAACCAGATCCGGATAGCGCTCCAGCAACCGCTGGTAGTGAGTCAGCGAGACCACCGGATTCTTGAAAAAACTGCCGGCATTGGGCAGCGTCGCCGGATCCGGCAGCTTGCTTTGGCGCAACGCGATGACGGCTTCGCGCACCCGCGCCGGCGTCACCGGCCCGTCGCCTGCGAGCCGCTCCGCCAGCCCGCCATAGTCCAATCGGAAAGAGTCCAATCGGCAGGCGTTGCCACGGCGCAGATTCAACGTCAGGTGGGTAATAATGAATTCACCCCGGCAGCGACTCTTGAACAGGCTGTCCCGATAGGCGAATTCGCACTGGTCGGCATCGAAGCTGATATTGCTGCCGTCTTCCACCGACACCGCTTCCACCGTCGATACCACTTCCGCCAGCTCCACACCGTAGGCACCGATGTTCTGGAATGGCGCCGCGCCGGCGTTGCCGGGAATCCAGGAAAGATTCTCCAGCCCCTGCCAGCCGGCAGCGACGGTGTCCGCCACCAGCCGGTCCCAGACCACGCCCGCGCCAACCCGGACCTGGGCCAGGCCCTCATCCACCTGCCGATAGCTTACCTCATCGAACACCGGCATCACCGTCAGGCCGGGCAAGTCCCCGGTCAGCACCAGGTTGCTGCCACCACCGAGTACGAACAGCGGATCCGCCCCGCGCCCGGTCAACACCCGGGCCAGTTCATCCACATCGGCGGGACGGGCCAGCCGCTCGGCGCGGGCCGGCAGGGCCAGGGTATTGGCGGTGCTCAGATCCACATCGGTGTCGATCACAGCGATGCCCGCAACTGTTCCAGCCACAGCTCGCTGGCCCGTTCCACCAGATCCAGCACCTGATCGAAGCCGTCTTCACCACCGTAATAAGGGTCCGGCACTTCCTCCGGTTCCCCTACTCCGAGCACTTCGAGAAAGCGGGCCACCCGAGCCCGCCCCTGGGCCGGCGCCAGCGCGGAGACGTCATGGAAGTTGCTGTGGTCCATGCACAGAATGAGGTCGAAACGGTGAAAGTCATCCACCCTGATCTGACGGGCACGCAGTTCATCCATGACGTAACCGCGCCGGGCCGCGGCGGCGGCGGCACGGCGGTCCGGGGCCCGGCCGATGTGCCAGTCACCGGTGCCGGCGCTGTCGATCTCCAGCCGGCCGTTCAGCCCCGCCGCGGCCACCCGCTGGCGGAATACCGCCTCGGCGGTGGGCGAACGGCAGATATTGCCCAGACAAACGAACAACACCGCCGGCTTGTCAGCATCAGTCATGCGCCCCTCCCCGCAGCAAAGTCCGCATACGTTCCAGATCCTCCGGCGTATCCACGCCACCGGGCACGTCCTTGCAGGCCGGCGCCACATGAATCGCCGCGCCATTAGCCAGTGCCCGCAATTGTTCCAGGGATTCCAGTTTCTCCAGCGGCGCCGGCGGCCAGTTGACGAACTGGTGCAGAAAACCGGCACGGTAGGCATAGATACCAATGTGCCGCCACCATTCCCCGTCACCAAGCTGCTCTCGATCCTTGGCGAACGCGGTGCGATCCCAGGGAATCGGCGCCCGCGAGAAATACAGGGCACGGCCACGGTTGTCGAACACCACCTTGCAAATGTCCGCGCTGAACAGGTCCCCGGCGGCGGTGATCGGCTCGCATAACGTGGCCATCTGACAATCCGGATTGGCGGCCAGATTTTCCGCCACCTGATTGATCACCTCCGGCGGAATCAGGGGCTCGTCCCCCTGCACATTGACGATGATGTCGTCGTCGGCGAGCCCCAGTTGCGTCACCACTTCCTGTAAACGATCGGTACCGGAAGGATGATCCGGCCGCGTCATCACCACCGGACAGCGTTCGCCCACGGCATCGGCGATACGCTGATCATCGGTGGCCACCCACACCTGCCCGGCGGCGCTGAGCAGGCAGCGCTCCGCCACCCGCAACACCATCGGCTTACCGGCCAGATCCGCCAACGCCTTGCCCGGCAGACGCGCCGACGCATAGCGGGCCGGCACCACCACGGAAAAACTCATTCTCTCTCCTTCTCGACGGATTCCGGCGCCGTTGCGGACGGCGCCGAATCCGGATTCAATGCGCGGTCGATCATGGCGTCCAGCACCGTGCCCGGCAAGGCGGCCCGCACCGGCAGCATCCATAGTCGGGTATTGTCGAAGCCCTGGCATTTGACCGCGTCTTTCTCGGTCATCACCACCGGGCGACCATCGGCGAACGCCAGATCCTCGGGTTTAAAAGCATGGTGGTCGGCAAACGCATGCGGCGTCACCGCCAGCCCCAGTACCGCCAGGGAACGAAAAAAGCGCTCCGGGTGGCCAATACCGGCAACCCCGTGCACGGCGCCAAAGCGCTCTCTGAACGCCTCGCCGTCCAGGGTCAGGCCATCGCTCAAACGGGTCAGTTTACCGGGTTTGAGATGCATGGTGACGGCCCGCGGCCAGACGCCGCCATTGGCCACCAGAAAATCCACCTGATCAAGACGGCTGGCCGGTTCCCGCAGCGGGCCGGCGGGCAGGCAGCGGCCATTGCCGAGCCCCCGGCGGGCATCGATCACCACGATCTCGGCGGAACGGGGCAAGGCATAATGCTGCAGGCCATCGTCACTGATCACCAGGTCCGGTGCCAGCTCACGCACCACATAGTTCAAGGCACGGTCGCGGCGTGGATCCAGCACCACCGGCACTCCGGCCCGGCGCACGATCAACAGGGGTTCATCACCGACCACCGCGGGGTCGCTGGACGGCGTCACGGTCATCGGGTAGCGGCCGGCCTTGCCACCATAGCCCCGGGAGATCACCACCACGCTGAGGCCACACTCGCTGGCGCGCTGCGCCAGAGCTACCACCAGCGGGGTCTTGCCGGTGCCACCGACGGTGATATTGCCGACCACCAGCACCGGCACCGGCGGCGCTGTCCGCTGCCGCCGGAAGGCGTCCAGACGGCGTCCGGCCACCCGCCCCACCAGCCATCCCAGAGGGCGTAGCGGCGTCAGCCAGGGGCTGCCTTGATACCAGCCCCGCTCCACACGGCGGGCGAAATCAGTCATTAACGTCGTCGGCGAAATCCATCTTGTAGAGTTGAGTGTAGAGTCCATTCTTTTCCAACAGCTCGGCGTGAGTGCCCTGTTCAATCAACTGGCCCTGATCCAGCACCAGAATACGGTCCGCTTTCTCAATAGTGGACAGGCGATGGGCGATCACCAGCGTGGTGCGGCCTTCCATCAGACGTTCCAGCGCCTTCTGGATATGGTGTTCCGATTCCGTGTCCAGCGCACTGGTGGCCTCATCCAGAATCAGGATCGGCGCGTCCTTGAGCAGCGCCCGGGCGATGGCCACGCGCTGGCGCTGGCCACCGGAAAGCTGAGCGCCGTCCTGGCCGACCATGGTGTCCAGGCCCTTGTCCAGGCCCTGAATGAAATCCCAGGCATAGGCGTTACGGGCGGCCTGCTCCACCGCCGCCTCGTCGGCATCGCGCATCTCGCCATAGGCGATGTTGTTGCGCACGGTATCGTTAAACAGCACCACTTTCTGGCTCACCATGGCGATCTGATGGCGCAATTCCACCAGCTTGTAGTCCGGCAGCGGCACGCCATCGAGCAGCACCGAGCCCTGGTCCGGATCGAAGAACCGGGGCAGCATGGCGGAGATGGTGCTCTTGCCGGCGCCGGAGCGGCCAATCAGCGCCACTGTCTCACCGCTGCGAATGGAGAAACTGAGATTACGCAGCACCGGCTGATTCGGGTCATAGCCGAAGGTGACATCGCGGAACTCCACGTTGCCCTCGGTGCGCGGCAGCGTCAGTTGCCCCAGGTCCTGCTCCACCGGGCGGTCCATCAATTCAAACAAAGAAGAAGCGCCGGTAACACCACGCTGGATCTTGACGTTGACGTCGGTGAGCTGCTTGAGCGGTTTCTGTACCATGCCGGCGGCGGCGATGTAGGACAGGAAACCGCCCACGGTAAGCTGCTCGCCCATCATCGTGATATACAAATAAGTGATGGCGCCGATACCCACCGCCACGAACAACTGCACGATCACCGTGGAAGCGATCTTGCTGGCATTGAGCTTGGTATTCTGGCGCGCGAACCGGCGGCTGACACTGTGAAAGCGGTCCCCTTCCAGTTTCTGACCACCGAAAATCTTCACCGCCTGATTACCCTCGATGGCTTCACCGAGAAACTGGGTGATGTTACCCATGGACGACTGAATGCGGCGGCTGATATGGCGGAACCGTTTGCTGGTGACGTTCACCACCAGACCGATCACCGGCGCCACCACCAGCAGAATCAGCGTCAGTTTCCAATTCTGATAGAACAGGAACGCCATCAGCCCGATCACCGTCAGTCCTTCCCGGAAAATCACCATCACCGCGTCGGTGCCGGCGCTGGTCACCTGCTGGGCATCGAAGATGATCTTCGACATGATGCGCCCGGAAGCGTTGTTGTTGTACTCCGACTGGGGCAGCCGCAGCACATGGCCAAACACTTCATTACGCATGAAATAGACGATTTCCTGAGCCACCCAGGCCAGGGTGTAACTGCCGAGGAACTGCCCGACGCCCTGAGCCAGGGCGATGATCAGCGGCGCGATGGACACCACCAGCACCCGGTAAGGCTGTGGATCCAGCACGGTTTCACCCAGATAGCCGGCCAGTTGAGCGGCGGCGGCCTGAGTGCCGGCATAGATGGCATAGCCGAAAAAACTGGCGAGTAACAGAAGCCAGTGGGGTTTTACATAGCGCAGCAGCCGTTTATACGTTTGCCATGCACTTTCCGATTGTTGGCTCATTGGCCCTCTTCAGCGGCTTCACGTGTAGTGAGCGACAGCTTATCAAAGCCCAGCTGGCCCGCCACGTCCATCACCGTCACCACCGCCTGGTAGCTGGCGTAGGCATCGGCGGTGATCAACATGGGCCACCCGGTTTTGTCCTGGCCCAGCCGCAACAGTGCGGAGCGCAGGCCGGCGTCGCTGTTATCGATCAGTTTTTCGCCGTTGATCACATACTCACCCGCCGACGACACCAGAATCTCCACCGCCTGGGGCGCCTGTTCCGGTGGTATGCCCTGCGCTTCCGGCAGAGTCAGCGACAACTGCGTTTCGCGGGTGAAAGTGGTGGATACCATGAAGAAAATCAACAGCAGGAACACCACATCGATCAACGGCGTCAGGTTGACGCTGATTTCTTCCTGCCGGGGCCGTGGGAATTTCACGACTTCGCTCCTTGCCCCTGCTCCGGCTCGCGGTCACCGTGCACCAGATCGACCAGATGCACCGCGTTTTGTTCCAGCCCGACGGTGATCTCCTCCACCCGGCGCACAAAGAAGCGGTGGAAGAAAATCGCCGGAATCGCCACCACCAGCCCGCCGGCGGTGGTCAGCAGGGCCTGGGAAATGCCGCCGGCAAGCTGGGCCGCATCGCCGGTGCCATGAATCATGATCGCGGCGAACACATCGATCATGCCCACCACCGTGCCGAGCAGGCCCAGCAAGGGGGTGATGGCGGCGACCGAGCCCAGCGTCGCCAGATATTTCTCCAGGTCGTGGACCACCCCGGTGGCCGCCTCCTGAATGCTCTCCTTCATGATCTCACGGCCATGGCGGGCATTGGCCAGCCCCGCCGCCAGAATCACACCGAGGGCGGACTGCGATTTCAAGGTTTCCAGCCGCTCATCGGACAGTTGCCCTTTCTTCAACCACCCCTGCACTTCCGCCAGGGTGCCCGCCGGCGCCAGCCGGGACGGACGTAAAGTCCAGAACCGTTCCGCCACGATGGCCAGCGCCACCACCGAACAGATCAGGATCGGGAGCATCATCCAGCCCCCGGACTGCACCAATTCCTGCACGTTATTATCCCCTTGCTCAGTTGCGGTGGCGCGCCGCGACATCAGGCCAATCCGGTAACCCCCTTACCAGAAACCGCCGGGCCCATGCCAGGGCCGGCCATGATCGTCACGCCACCTTGTTATAGGCGCGGCATTATCGGTGGCCCCCAATTGAAACTCAATCATACCGGCCCGGTCGGTGCGCAGAACCGTGACGCCTGCCGCTTCCAGACGCTCCAGCACCGCCGGCGCCGGATGCCCGAAACGATTGCCATAGCCGGCAGAGGCCACCGCCCAACGGGGCTGTAATCGCGACACCCAGGCCCGCGACGTGCCGGTGCCGCTGCCATGATGCGACAGCACCAGAACGGTTACCGGCGTCACCTGATTCAATAGCCGGTATTCCACCTGGTGGGTGATATCGCCGGTCAGCAGCACGCGGTGCGGGCCGGCCTCCACCCACAGGACACAACTGGCGTCATTCCCTTGCCAGGCCCGGTCGCGAGGCCACAGAAAACGAAACGTCACACCGTCCAGAGTCCAGCTCTGCCCGGCCTGGCAAGGTGCCGCGCCGGCGGTACGGTCCGGTTCGCCGGACAGCAACAAACCTGGCTCGCGCAGGTCCCTCAAGCCGCCGGCGTGATCCAGGTCGCCATGGCTGATGACGGTAATGGATGGCCGCAACCGCTGGTGGCGCAGCCACGGCTCCAGCACACCGGCGCCGGCGGAACCACCGGGCCAGGCCGGGCCGGTATCGTACAGGACCAGATGCTCATGGGTGCGCAGCGCCACCGCCTGGCCCTGCCCCACATCAAATACCGTCATGCGCAATTGTCCGGGCGGGGGCGCGCTATTCTGCGGCCACAGCCAGGGCACCATCAGCAATGGCAGCATGCGGCGCGGCCAGGGCCAGGCTCTCAGCGTCGCCAATGCCACCGCCAGCAACAGCGCCGCTGCGGCCACCCCCGTCAGCAGCGGCGGCGACCCCGGTGAGAACCGCGCCAGCACCGTCATCAATGCCACCGCGCCTTCCACCCCGGTGGCCGCCCCCAAGGACAGCGCCGGCCAATCCAATAAAGCACCACTCAAGGCCAGCGGCACGATCAAAAGACTGAACAAGGGCACCAGCACGGCGTTGGCCACCGGCGACGTCCAGTGCCAGCTGTCAAACAGCACCGCGCTGATCACGCCCATCATCAACGGCAGGCCGATCCACAACCAGGGCCCACCCGTCCGCGCTATCAGCAGGATCGCCAATACCGCGCCGAAGGACAGCCACAGACTGGCCGACAACGCCGCCAGCGGATCCCGTAAAAGCACTACACACAGAGCCAGGGCAAGGATCTCCAGCGGCGGCCGTGGGCGGCGGCGACATATCGCCAGGGCCAACACCGAGATCATCAAGGCCGCGCGCTGGGTGGGCAGGCTGAAACCAGCCAGCGCCGCGTACCCCCAGGCCGCCGCCACCGCCGGAGGCCAGGCCAGCAGCGCCAGCGGAAGCCGCCGCAGCGGCCCGCACAGCCACTGACAGAGAGGGCCGAGCAGAACTCTGGCCAGCCACCAGACCATGCCGCTCACCAAGGTCAGATGAAGTCCGGAGATAGCCAGCAAGTGCGCCGTGCCGGTATCCCGAAACAAATCCCACAACGGCGCCGGCAAGCCACGGCGATCGGCCACCACCAGGGCCGGCACCACCGCCGCGCCATGGGGACTGGCCGCCAGATGGCCGGCGATCCGGTCGCTGACCGCCTGCCGCCAACCCGGCAGGCCGCCGCCGCCCCAGCGCGCCTCCACGGCCCGCACCGTGGCGCGGGCGTCGATGCCCTCGGCCAGGAAATAGCGTTCTGAATCAAAGCCCGCTTCGTTATAGGTGCCGCGAGGCACATGCGGACGCAGCCGTGCCCGTACCCATTCGCCGGCGCGCAGCGGCGGGTCCGGATTCCAGTAACTCACCCGCAGCCGATGCCGTCCCGGCCAGCGACCCCGCGGCGCGCTGACCCGGCCTTCCAGCCGCGCGATCTGGTTGATACCAGCCTGACCGTAATGCACCCCACCGCGGGTCTCCGGTAACGACACCACCCGCCCGACGAACAGCAGATCCTCGCCGTTGAGGTGTTCCGGCAAACGGGCCTCCAGTGCCAGTTGCAGCACCGCTACGGCGTAAAGATAGGTCAGCACCGGCCACAACCAGCCCCCGATGGATCCGCCCCGGCGCCGGGCCAGCAGCGCCAGCGCCAATCCCACCGCCACCGGCCATAACAGGCCGTACCACACCGCCGCCGTCATCGCTGCGGCCATACGCCACCAAGGCATCCTTGCCTCCCGCCGCCAACCCCCGCTGTTGACAGCTTCCATTCAGCTTGTCTGTTCTACACTGCCTGAGCGGCGGGACGGATCACGCACACTAGGCGCGACCGTCCCACATCGGCATAATGCGCGCACCTGGAACCGGATTCTCGACTTTCCATGCCGAAACGGTTATTCCGAAAATATCTGCCCTCCCCCGAGAAACTTCGCGGCCATCGCTCCCTGAAGTTCCTTGGCGAGATCCTGTCGGATCCGAACCTGTGGCACATTAATCGGCATTCCCTGGCCGGCGCCGCTTTCATCGGTGTGTTTACCGGACTGTTGCCCATTCCCATGCAGATGGGACTCGCGGCCTTCCTGGCGGTACGTTTCCACTGCAACCTGCCGCTGTCGATGGTGCTGGTCTGGCTGTCCAATCCGCTCACCTATGTTCCGGTGTTCTATTTCAACTACCGTATCGGCGCCTGGCTGATGGGTCTTCCTCCCCATCACGGCGAAGGCATCACCACCGCCTGGTTTCTGCAACAACTGGTTCCCCTGTGGATCGGCTCACTGATCGTGGCCCTGGTGGCGGGGCTGCTTTCCTACGGGGCGGTGAAAGTATTCTGGCGTCTGGCGGTGGTGCGCAGCTGGAAGCTACGATCCAGAAAACGCCGGAAGCCGGTGAACGAACCCTAACCCGGCATCACGGCGGTGGCTGTAAGCTTTCGTGGTGATCGGCTGTAAGCCGGAGGCTTGATCTGACGGTGCGCCCAACGGCCGCTCCAACGTCGGAGACCTAAAATCAAGGCTCTCTACAAGGCCGCTGTAGGAGCTTGCCCTGCAAGCGAATGGCGCTGCGTTCCAAGAGTTCGCTTGCAGGGCAAGCTCCTACAGCGGCTTCGTGGCCCCGTCCGCGGCAGCCGCCCGGGCGGCACTCCACTTATTCCGTCACGCCGTCGGGAAAGATAAAGACCCGATCCAGACTTTCCGCTCCACCATTCCAACCGGTATTGAAACAAGCCGCCAACGCCTGGCACCAGGCCAGCGGACGCGCAGGCAATCCCTCCTCGAGATAACGCCGGGCCCGCCGGTACACCAGCTCCGCGAAAGCGGTCTCCAGCCGCCGGGCGGCCTCGTCACCGTCGAGGTTGTCCATGGAGACGCGGAAATCATGGCCACAGGCGGCACAGAACAAGGCTTCAAGCGCCTGTGGCATTTCCTCCACCCGGGCAAACAGGCGTTGCTGCGCGGCATCGCGGCCATCCGGCGCGTACCAGTAGCCGTAATCCTCCAGGGTACGGCGACGGCGGCCGGCCACGCACCAGTGCGCCACCTCGTGCAGAGCGCTGCGGAAATAGTCGCGGGTATAGACAATGCGGTGGGGACTGCCCGGTCTATCCTCACCCGGTAAATAAACAGGCTCCTCGGCGCCACCCTCCAGCACCGTGTGATAGCGCGGGTAAAAGGTATCGCGAAACAGTTTTTCCAGGATTCGGGAGCGGTACATCCCGGGGACGCTTTGCGGTATGGTAGCCGCCCCGTGCCTCTGCTCCCGATCCGCATCATGTCCATTCGCCGTAAGGAATACGCTGCTCAACTCGCTCTCGCCCTGCCGATTCTGGGTGGTCAGTTGGCGCAAACCGCCAACGGCTTCGTCGATACCATGATGGCCGGTCGCGTGGGCGCCGAGCACCTGGCCGCGGTGGCGGTGGGCGCCAGCATCTGGGTTCCGCTGTTCCTGTTCATGACCGGGGTACTGACCAGCGCCACGCCGATTTTATCGCGCCATCTGGGGGGCGAAGCTTACCATCGGGTCAACCCGCTGGCCCAGCAGGCGCTGTGGCTGGGACTGGGGCTGGGTTTGTTCGCCGCCGTGGCGTTGCGCAGCATGTCACCGGTGCTGCATGCCATGGACGTGGATCCGGCCATGCTGCCTCTGGTGCAGGGCTACCTGGAAGGTCTCAGTTGGGGCATGCCCGGCGCCGCCCTGATGCTGGCCATGCGCAGCTACACGGAAGCCATGCGCCACACCCGTCCGGTGTTGTGGATCAGCATCATCGGTCTGCTGATCAATATTCCCACCAACTATGTCCTGATCTACGGCAAACTCGGCTTCCCGGCCATGGGCGGTGTCGGCTGCGGTTGGGCCACCAGCGTGGTGATGTGGTCCATGGCGCTGATGATGGGGCTCTACATCCGCCGCCATCCGGTCTATCAGCCGGCGCGTCTGAATCTGCGGCGGCGCCATCTGGAATTCGCCAGTCTCGCTTACATGCTGCGGCTGGGGCTGCCGGTGGGGTTGTCGATCTTTTTCGAGGTCAGTATTTTCGCCGTGATCGCCCTGCTGATCAGCAGCCTGGGGCCGGAAATCGTCGCCGGCCATCAGATCGCGCTCAACTTCACCTCGCTGATTTTCATGGTGCCGCTGAGTTTTTCCCTGGCCGCCTCGGTGCGGGTGGGCCACGCTCGCGGCCGTCACAACCGTGATGACCTGAGTCTGGCGGTGGGCAGCGCGTTACGCATGGTCAGCCTTGTGGGGATTGGCGCCGCCGCCCTGCTGGTGTTGGTACGGCACTGGGTTCCCTGGATCTATACCGACAACCCGGCCGTCATCGCCCTGGCCTCGCATCTGTTGCTGTTCGCCGCGCTCTACCAGATCTCCGACGCCATTCAGGTGGTGGCCAACGGCTGCCTACGCGGCTTCGAGGACACCGCCTGGCCGATGGTCATGACCCTGTTCGCCTACTGGGGTATCGGCCTGCCGCTGGGCTATGCGCTCGCCCTCACCGACCTGCTGGTGCCGGCCATGGGCCCCAGCGGCTTCTGGATCGGCCTGGTGGCCGGGCTCACCTGCGCCGCCATTCTGCTCGGTATCCGCCTGCGCTGGCGTCTGCGGCAACCGCTGGCCGCCCGTGCCGGCGATGGTGGTCAGTCTCTGGACCGCGCCGCCTGACTTGCGCCTCCGCCCGCAACCGTCTAGTGTGAAAATCGTAGAGTCTGGAATAGCCCGTGCGAGGACGATCCGCCACGGGATCGGTGCCGACGCAGGGGTATTCCACGGTTCTCTTGGGCGGAGGCGCTTATGGTTCGGGCTAACCGGCAGGATCCACGCGGCAGTAACGTCATCCCCTTCACCCCCAGACGGCGCTCCGGCAAGCCGTCCATATTGAGACTCTCTCCAGAGTACGACGGCATGGAGTTGCTCTATGCCAATGATCAACATCCCGACACTCTGTTTTCCCTGAAAATTCTCGCCTGGGCCCGTCTCGAGGACGGCACCACCCAGGCGCTGGTGCCCTGGTTGCGCGACCTGGTCACCGCCAGTGCGTTGTCCGATCCACTCAATGGCCGCTGGGAAGGTTATCGCCTCCCCGACAGCGACTACCTGTTCCGTGATGCGCCGGAGCACAAGGTGCAGGAACTGGACGCGGCGCTGCGCTTTTTCGGCAAACCGGGCGACCACGGTTGCCAGGAGATTCCCGACACCATTGGCACCCACGCGGTGTTTTCCCAGGACGAATTCGAGACGCTGTCGTTGATGGAGGTGGTGAGCTGGCGCGTACACGGTGACGGTACGCCCCAAGCCATGGTGGCGGACGAGGCGGCGGTGACACAAACACCGGTATTACCCGGCGACGCCAGTCTGGTCGCCGCCGAGCAACAGGAAGGGTTCCGCTATTTTTTCCAGCATGGCATCGCCAACCGGCTCAAGGAACACGACCCCGAAGCCCTGGCCGCCATCGCCATGCTGGCGGCCCGTTACTGACGTCGACATCACTCCCCGGTCCGCCGCAACCGGCGGACCGCCGCTGCCCCGGTGGCCGGCCCGGCCGACCACCGGTGGCTCTCGCCGGTTGAACGTGCTTTACGGCTCCGGCACCACCCTGTAGTTTTCCTACACCCGCCTCCTCTCCCGGCTGTCAGACCGGCGACACCCCGAATGTTGCTGACCGGCGGCACGCCCGGGCCAGGCGGTCATATCCGCGCAAAACAGGAATGCTAGTCTGTCTCTTTTATTGAACGGACCCGTGCTTGAACACGATGCCAGGGCGCCGGCGCGCCGTAGAGCCTGTTTACGATCTAAGGGAATCATCAACGGATTGATACGCGTCTAATCGGACTTTTATGAAAAAAACCACTCTCGCATTGATTGCCGCCGCCATGGTGCTCGGCGCCTTGGCCGTGGTGGCCATACTGGCGGCCATGCGCCCGCAACCGGAGGTCGAGGAACGGCCGGCGATGGCGGAAATCGTCGATGTGCTGCCGATCAAAACCGCCCACAGCCAGTTTCAGCTGCGCTCCCAGGGGACCGTGCAACCGCGCATCGAAACCCAACTGGTGGCGGAAGTATCCGGCAAGGTCATCCGCATCGCCGATGAGTTCGTTGCCGGCGGTCTGTTTCAGGCCGATCAGGTGCTGATCGAAATCGACCCCAGCAATTATCGCAATACCCTTGCCCAGGCGCAGGCGGAATTAAAGCGGCTGCGGGCGGCGCATCGCCTGGCCCGCCAACAGCTGGACCGGTTCGAGAATCTTTATCAGCGCAAGAACATATCGAAATCGGATCTGGAACAGCGGCAATCGGAAGCGGAACAGACCCAGGCCGCTATCCAGTCACAGCAAGCCCTGGTTCAACAGGCGCAGCGGGACCTGGAGCGAACCCGCATCCATCTCCCCTACGACGGCCTGGTCAAGGAACGCAGTGTGGATCTGGGTCAGTTCGTGGCCGCCGGCAATCCGCTCGGTACCGCCTTCAGCGTCAAGGAGGCGGAAATACGGCTGCCGTTATCCCAGCAGGACAGTGCCTTCATTGATCTGCCACGCCCGGGCTACCGGCCGCCCTTGCTGCCCGAAGTGGCACTGCACGCGCGGGTCGGCGGCGAACCAGTGACCTGGCACGGCGAGATCGTTCGCACTGAAGGCGTGGTCGATGAACGCACCCGGTTGATATATGCGGTGGCCCGGGTACAGGATCCGTACGATCTCGAAGGCGGCGGCAAACAGCCGCCACTGCCCATCGGCACCTTCGTCAGTGCCCGCATCCAGGGCCGCTCGGCCGAGGGACTGGTGGTGCTGCCGCGAGTCGCCTTGCGTAACGGCGACCAGGTCTATGTGGCGGACGGCGACGACAAGCTCGCCATACGCCAGGTCCAGGTGGTGCGCAGTACGCCCCAGCAGGTCTACACCAACGATGTGTTCCAACCCGGCGACCGCGCGGTGATCACCGCGATTCAGACACCGATACCGGGCATGGCCTTGAAAATCCGGGATCTGGACGCGGACCAGGACGACAGCGAGCCGTCCGCCCCGGCACCGGTGACCTCACCGGGGGAACCCGGCAACGCCGAGCCCGCTGACGATCAGGGAGCCGCGCATGTCGTCGCCCCCTGATGCGGATAACAAACAATCCGAAGCGCCACGGCTGAACGCTTACACCGGCCTGATCGCCTGGTTCACGCACAACCCGGTGGCGGCCAACCTGCTGATGGCGATTCTGATCATCGGTGGCGCCATCACCGCGTTCACCATCACCAAGGAAATCCAGCCGCAGGTGGAGACCAACTACGTCACCATCACGGTGCCCTATCTGGGGGCCACGCCCACGGATGTGGAACAGGGTGTGCTGATCAAGATCGAGGAAGCGATCCAGGATCTCGAAGGGATCAGGGAAATCGTCTCCATCGCCAGTGAAGGCAACGGTTCGGTGCAAGTGGAAGTGGCCCCGGATTACGACATCCGCGAAGTGATGGACAACATCAAGATGCGGGTGGATTCGATCACCACCTTCCCGGCGGAGACCGAGCGGCCGATATACCAGCGCAACGTCTGGAGCACCGAGGTGATCTGGGTGGCGGTGTCCAGCATCGACGTGGACGACCGCACCCTCAAGGAAGTGGCGCGACGGGTGCGCGATGACATCACCGCCCTGCCCTCGGTGACCAAAACCGAACTGATTGGCGATCGTCCCTACGAGATCGGCATCGAGGTCAGCGAGGAAACCCTGCGCAACTACGGCCTGACGCTGACCGAAGTGGCGGACGCGGTGGGCCGCTCCTCCCTGGACCTGCCCGGTGGCCGCATCCAGGCCGCCGGCGGCGATATTCTGGTGCGCACCGTGGGCCAGGCCTACGTGGGCCGGGATTTCGAGGAAATCGTGGTGCGCACCAACCCGGACGGCAGTCGCCTGCTGCTCCGCGACATCGCCGATATCCGCGACGGTTTCGTCGAGGACAACTACTACCTGACCCATAACGGCCGTCCCGCCGTGGGTATTCGTGTGCTGGCCCTGGGCGAACAGGACGCGCTGGCACTGTCCCGGGAAGTCCGCGACTACGTGGACCGGATGCAGGAGAGTCTGCCCGGTGGTGTCCAGGTGAACTGGATGATCGACGTGTCCTACTACCTGGAAGGCCGGCTCAACATGATGTCGGAAAACCTGTTGATGGGCGCGGTGCTGGTGTTCCTGATCCTGTCGTTGTTCCTGCGTCTGAAACTGGCGTTCTGGGTCATGGCCGGGCTGCTCACCGCCTTCCTCGGCACCCTGTTCACGCTGCCGCTGTTCGGCATCACCATCAATCTGATCAGTTTGTTCGCTTTCCTGGTGGTGCTCGGCATCGTCGTCGACGACGCCATCATTATCGGCGAATCCGCCTACACCCGGATTCAACGGGATGGCCATTCCACCAACAACGTGGTGCTCGGTGTGCTCGATGTGGCCGGCCCCGCCACCTTCGGCGTGCTGACCACCATGGCCGCGTTCCTGCCAATCCTGCTGGTCTCCGGTATCTGGGGGCAGTTTTTCGCCTCCATTGGCGGCGTGGTGGTGATCTGCCTGTTCTATTCGCTGATCGAATCAAAACTGATTCTGCCCGCCCATCTGGCCCATATGCGCGACGCCCCCCCGGAAACCTCGAAGCCGAATCGAATGATCCGCTTCCAGCGGCGCTTCTCCGACGGCCTGTTCCGTTTCGTCGACAACACCTACCTGCCCCTGCTCCGGCGCATCCTGCGCCATCGTTATCTGGCGCTGGCCGGCGCGCTTTCCGTGCTGATTCTGGCCGTGGGCCTGATTGTCGGCGGACTGTTGCGAGTGGTGTTCATTCCCGACCTGAGCGGCGACTTCGTTCAGGTGGAACTGGAAATGAACAAGGGCACGCCGGCCTACGTGACCCAGACCAATCTGGACACCATCGGCAAGGCGCTCACCGAAGTGGACCAGGAACTCCAGCAGGAATTGGGGTTGAATGAGCCACTGGTGCGCACCCAACTGGCATGGACCGAGAGTGACACCACCGGCGGCATCATCGTGGAACTGATAAAGAGCGAGAACAGTCTGGTGTCGGTGCCGGAACTGTCACGGCGCTGGCGGGAAAAAGTCGGCCGCATTCCCGGTGCCCGCACTTTCCACATCGGTGGCGAGGGCGGCCCGGACGACAACGATATCTCACTGGAGTTGGTGGGCCAGAATCAGGCCCATCTGGAGGCGGCCAGCACCGAGCTGGAACAACGATTGCGGGACTACAACGGCGTTTACGACCTGCGTAATTCCCATGACAGCGGCGTACGGGAAATCCAGCTCAGGATCAAACCGGAAGCGGAACTGCTGGGACTGAGCCAGAGGGATCTGGCGCGACAGGTGCGCCAGGCGTTCTACGGCGAGGAAGTGCAACGCATCCAGCGAGGCCAGGACGAAGTGAAAGTCATGGTTCGCTATCCCAGGACGGAGCGACAGTCCGAGGGTTATCTGGAAGACATGCGCATTCGCACCGGCGATGGTCAGGCCGTGCCCTTCTCCGCCGTGGCCGACCTGGACATGGGTAGCAGCCCAGCCACCATCCGTCGCTTCGACCGCCAGCGCTCGATCAGCCTCACCGCCCGGGTGGACAAAGCGGTGGCCGAGCCCGGCCGCATCACCAAGGATCTGATCGAGCATCAGTTGCCGGACATTCTCAGCCATCATCCCGGCGTCAGTTATCGTGTCACCGGCGCCACCCGGGATCAGGAAAAGATGATGGTCGATCTGCTCTATGGCACCGGCCTGGCTCTGTTTCTGATCTATGCGCTGATGGCGATCCCGCTGAAATCCTATGTGCAGCCGCTGATGATCATGTCGGTGATTCCGTTCGGCACCATCGGCGCGGCGGTCGGCCATCTGGTACTGGGCATGCCGTTCAGTCTGTTATCCATGTTCGGCATCGTCGCCCTGGCCGGGGTGGTGGTGAACGACAGTCTGATCCTGGTGGATTTCGTCAATCGCTACCGCCGCGATGGCGAGCCTCTGGTGGAAGCCGCGATCAAGGCGGCGCGCGCCCGCTTCCGGCCGATCATTCTGACTTCGCTGACCACCTTTCTGGGGCTGGTGCCGATCGTGTTCCTGGAATACAGCCTGCAGGCACAGGTGGTGAAACCGATGGCGGTATCACTGGCTTTTGGTATCGTCTTCGCCACTTTGATTACGCTGGTACTGATCCCGACGCTCTATATGGTGATGGACGATGTGACGGGATGGTTCGGCGGGCGGCGCAAGAATGCAGCGCCGGCCGGTGATGAGAATGCAGGATAAGAGCCGGTCTCAAGCGTCCTCTTCCAACAGAAAGTGACGCCACAGATTCAGGCATTTTCGCGTGGCCAGGCGCCCCGCCGTCAATGAGGCGTCCACCCGCAGCGACAGGGTCAACCGGCCATTGACGATAATGGCGCCGTTGGCGACCGGGTGGTTGGGACTGCCTGGCCCGCATACCGCCAGACAAGCGGCATCGGAAAAGCCGGCGGCGCTGAGATCGAGCCGCCAAACCCCCAGGTTGCTGAAGGAACCGAGATGACCGGGACCCTCGAGCATGCGCCGGCATAACCAATTCACGCCGCGCTCACCGACCCAGCGACCGACATGCGCCAAATGCCAGAAACGCCAGTGCTGCTGCTGGCGCAGCCCCTCGCGCAAAGTGGCGTACAACGCCGCCACCGATTGCTCCGGCGCCACCGGCACATAAAAGCCACTGGACAGGTTCATGTCATCGCGGGCGCGGCTCACCGCGCCGCGCATGTTCACCGGATATAACCAGCTGCCGGTGGACGGCGTCTCCAACAGCGTCTCGCCTACCGCCCGGTGCAGACGATGCAGCAATAAACTGTTCAACGAACCGTGCTCCCGCTTCGCCCGCGCCATGATCGCCGCCGTGGCTTCGGGATCGAAACAGGTGGTTTCCACCTGGCCATGGGGTTCGGGGCCACGCGAACGGCGCCAGGGAAGCGGCTGTCCGGGCGGCGCCCCCGGTGCCCGCAGCCATTGCCACCAGGGTGGAGGGGAACTCTGACGGCTGTGTGGCACCGGCGGCAACGGTACTCCCCATTGCCGCAGCAACACCAGCAAGCCGCCGATGCCATCGTGATGTCGATGGGGAATCGAGTAGTACCGCTCACCGACGCCCTCCGGGTCGATCACCGCGAAGTGGATGGCATCGTCGATGCCGCAGCGGCGCCGCGCCTGATACCACATGCCGATATAATCTTTATCCGCCGCAGTCATAGCCGGGCCACTTCCACGTAAGGGATCCGATCAGGGTGCAATCGCGGACGCGGGTCTTCACCATAACTGACCAGATAATGGTCGCTGAGCAGGGTGCGGCGGCGAAAACCGCGCACCGCCTCGCGCAACGGGTCCTGCGTGAAAAAGCCGCACACCACCGCGCCGTGATCACGATGATGGGCATGCACGGCGTGCTCCAGCAGTGGCGCCAACCATTGCGGGTCATTGTTCTCGGTCACCAGGGTATGCAGGGTGACGAACGACAGACACTCGCCCGGCGCCGGCAGCCGCAAACCGCCGTGCAGCGGGCGGGTGGCATTATGCAGCGGCCGCAGCCACTCCAGAGCACCGCGATAACCGCTCACCCGCGTCTGTTTGATATCGCTTTGATTCCAGCTGCCCAATACGCCCTTGAGCGTTTCGCCCTGCCAAACACCGACCCAGTCGCCCAGGCTCAGACCATGAAAATAGGGAGAGGAATGCAGCTCACTCAGATCCAGCCAGGGGAAAAACTGCTTGCGCGGCCCTTCCCGTTCCAGCAACGCCAGCAGCGCGCCACGATCCGCCCGGGTCATGGTACGCACGGTAAGCCCCGCCGGTGCCTGAAAGCGGCCCGGGCGGGTGTAAATCACACTGGTCTCGATGGTGCCGAAGGGATAATAGCCCGGCAGCCCGGCGCGGCCGCTGGCCACGGTATTCCGTGATACTCCGTTATCGCGCAGGATCACCGTCTGCATCCACTCTGCTTCCTGCAGAGTGGCTTTCAAAGTGCGGAACAGACGGAACAACAGACGGCTGCCCTGATGCCCGGGCGCGATACGCAGATCATGCGCATAACGGATCGGCACGCAATCGCCATTCACCCATACCCGGCGACGGCCCACGTTGTACACCGCGCCCAGCTCCGGCGAGGGCCCGTCACTCTCCGCCACCCAGACTTCCGGTTCTTCGCAGGTAATGGCGGCCCCACGGAAATAATCCGGGCGCCGTTCAAACGTCAATGTCATCGCCCCCGGCTGCGCCGTGTTTTCCAACAGCGCCAGAATCGCCGGGTTGTCCTGACTAGTGGCTCTTCGGATACGCATGGCCCCCTCCTCAGGCTGAAACCGGCGACGGCGCCGGTGCCAGAAACGCCGGCGCGGTTCCCGGCCAGGCACGCAGGGCCTCGATCTTGATGTTGCCCTCGATCATGCCCTGGTCCCGGCAATGGCCCAGATACCGTTCGCGCATGTCCGCCAGCACCACACAACGCAGCGGCGCCAACTGGTGCAGGTTGCGCGCGAGACGATAATGGAAGTGGCCACCGAAGGCCTGCTCCAGATGCTCGGCCAGCGCTGCCACCGGCGCTTGCGGAGCGCCTTCCAGCAACGCCAGATAACCGGGTTTTCCTTCACCGGCATCCTCACAGGCCACCACGCCCACCGGCGTCACGCCGGGCGGCAATGGCGCCTGCGCGAAGGCGTCGTTGACCGCCTCGCCGGTCATCTTCTCGCCGACCAGATCGACGGTGCCGCGCCGCCCCAGGAAACGCAGGCAAGGCACGGTGCGCCAATGTTCGGTCACTTCCACCAGATCATTCAGCCGGTAGCGCAGCAAGCCGCTGCCGGTGCTCAGCAACGGCATCACCCGCTGCCCGGCTTCCAGCTCCCAGGGGGCGTAGATGGCACCGTCGTCCGGATCCTGGAACTCATACACGTGGCTGCGATACGCCAGCGGGTAACGGCCCTGACAGGGAAAGGTCACCACCCCTTCGGTGGCCCACAACCCCTTGCCCTGGAACTCCGCGTGCGGCAACAGCGATTGCAGGCGCCGCGCCCAAGGTTCGGACGCGGCGGTATCCCAGGCGCTGACCAGCGCCAGCGCCGGCCACAGGACACGGAAAAAATCTGCCGTCAGTTCACCATCCCAAGCCCGCAGCAGGGCTGCCGCACGGGGGCAACGCGGACACCCGGACTCCGCCATCGCCGCTCGCCGTGTTCCCCAGTCGCCCTGGTTCAACACTTCCGCCAGTTCCTCGCGCCATTTGGCCAGGCCTTCCAGCAGGCCAATGCCGAAGGTGGGGCTCCACACCGACAGCAGACTCAGGCGGCGGTCAGCGACCAGGTACGCCAGGGTAGCGAACAGGGAATCGTCGGAGCTGCGGGCCAGAGCCACCGTGGACGGCACGCTCTGGGTGGCACCGGCGATCAACCGCTTGCCCCAGGACATCAACGCCAGATCGTCATTCAATTCCTCGCCGAGGGACTCCCGCAGCGCGGTGGGCATCCAGGACAGCGACCAATAATGCCGGCCGCGCCGCAGCTTCGGATAACACTGATAAAGGTCCGCCAGCCAGGGGCCGATGGCGCCGTCCAGTTCGCCGAGAAAGGCACGGCTGTACGGAATCCATTTGATCGCCGAGGTGGAACCACTGGTGGGCTGGTAACGGGCGGTGGGCGAGGCGATCAGCGGATTGACGCCCTCCCGCCGGCCCTGCTCCACCCGGGCGCGCCAGTCTTCGTAGCCGGTAACCGGTAACCGTTCGGCGAAGCGCTCCCAGGACCAGTCCTCACCGATCCCCTGCTCCCGCCCCGCCGGTGACGCCGCCACCTGCCGCATCAACTGGCGATGAAGAAACCGCTGGGTGTGCTCCAGATGGGAAAGGCCGGCGCGGAAACGCCGTCCGGCGGGCAGCACCCCCAGATGCAATAGCCGTTGGCTGAGCATAACCCTCTCCTTATTCGTAAGCCGCCGGACGGAGGGCCAGACGCAGGCGGCGCGGCCGTTTGCGCCACAGCTTGGCGAGATAGGCCTGCGCCGTGCCACGATCAAAGACACCGACACAGGGCAGCTCGGTACCCCGCTCCCAGGTCGGGTTACGCTCTTCGAAGAAGCGGATCTTGACGTTGCCGTCGCGCATTTCCTGGGAAATCGGCGCCACCGCGCCCTTGAGCGCGGAATAGTTTTCGCCGAAATCCAGCAGCTTGCGCTCGGAGCAATAGCTGCCGAAATAGAGCCGCTCGCAGTAGTGGTCGACGTAATCCGCCAGATCCTGATGGTGGCCATCGGGATGGGGATAGTACCGATTGAAGTTATTGGCCAGCAGTAAGTAGGTCTTGTAGCCCTTGGAGATCAGCAGCCACACCAGCATTCTCGTCGGGCGCTTCATTTTTTCCCGCACCATCCACCGCAGGAAAGCGGTTTGCAGGGAGCGATCCCCCCAATATTGTTTCTCGAGGATAGTGTCACCACTGAAGACGCCGGTGGCCGCCCGTCCCCTGACGTTCATCGGCACGGTTTTCAGTGTCGAAAAGCCCACCACTTGCTGATCCAGGGTCCGGCGCACCATGAAGACGCCGCTCTTCTCCGACATATCCTTGACGAAGACCTCCAGGGACACGTTCTGGTAGTACTTTTCGTAAAGCCCGTACATCTCCTTCATGTCGATAAAGGAGATCCGCTCGATGGGTACGTAGCGTGTTTTCAACGTATTGCCGGTATCACCCGCCATGTTCCTTCTCCATCCTTGATAGTGCACTTGGCCGCGCCGCGGCACGACGATTCCCGTCCGGTATCAAACCGGAACCATGGTCCCTTATCTGGCGTTACTTATTTGACGTTATGTTTGGCGCAATAAGCTGCTTGTATCCCGAGCGTCACCGTCTTCCCGGTGTCACGGTTATCGTTCTAACCGATTCGTCTGAACAATCGATGACAGCATCTAGCCAGGGCAAGAAAGAGAAAACAAGTGCAATGTCATGAAATCGGAACTGGAACCGACGAATCGCGCAAAGCACTATTTTTTATGAGGTTATTCGGCGCAACAAAGGTCTCAGTTTCAACAAAGAACAACAAAAAATTCATTGAAATGAAGGAAAGATTCGGAGAGGAATGGCGTTTGAAAAAGCGGATATCCACATACTCAGAATGGATCTTCTCTTGCCAGTCTGGATAATCAGAGCCTGCTACAAGGCCGCTGTAGGAGCTTGCCTTGCAAGCGAAGGGATTGCGGCAGGATATTCGCTTGCAAGGCAAGCTCCTACAGCGACTTCGTAGTTCCTTCCGAGGGAAACCAGCGGCACTTCACTTAGCCGCGATTAGCGTGTTGCGTATGAGCGCTCTCAGCGCTTCTTCTCGATCCAGTACAGAAACAGCTCGCCGTCCTGCTGCCGGGCCAACAGCGTGTGGCCCAGGAACTGGCAGAACTTGGGGATATCCCGTTCGGTGGAGGGATCGGTGGCGCGGACTTCCAGTACTTCGCCCGGCGCCATGTCGCGCACCTTGCTGTGCAGCAACATCACCGGCTCCGGGCATAACAGACCGGTGGCGTCGAGGTGGTGCTGGGCATCAATGGCGTCGGACATGGTATTTCCGCGGAGATTCAGGAGTGATTGGGCGCGCCAGTATAACGCCCCGTCACGCCGGGCCCAAGCGGCGGCCGCCAGGCCAACGCCAGCAACGCCACCGCGCAGGCCAGCAGCGCCGCCAGCAGGAAGTGGCCGGCGTAGCCGAAATAGCCGGCGCTGAACCCGCTGGCCAGCGTGAACACCCCCACCGCCATCAGTTGTAATGACGCCTGCAGCGTGTAATCCCCCCCTTCCGAGCCGGGCCGGCAATAGGCCATCATCACCACGAACAAGGCCACCGTGGAGGCACCGTCCGCCGCCTGCTCGAACAGGGAAACGGCCCATATCGCCAGCACCCCGCTATCGCCTCGAGCCACCCACCACCAACCCACGAACGCCAGCCCCTGCCACAGGCCAAGCCCCACCAGGGCCCGCCGATAATGCCAGCGGCGCATCAGCACGCCGGCCAGCAAGGCACTGAGCAGCCCCACCAGCGAGGCCACCAGATCGAGCCGTCCGATGGCGGCAAGCGTCCAGCCCTGATCCACCAGATAGGGCTTGATCATGCGGGTACCAAAACCGTCACCGACCTTGTAACCGAGCAGGATCACCGCCCAGAGCAACAGCCCCGGCCGCCACCAGAAGTCGCGTGACCGCTGCCACCACCACAGCACCCCACGCCGCTGTGGAAACGGCGCCGCGGCCTCCGCCGGCTCGGGGAAACGCCGTATTCCAATCAACAGCACGCTAATCATGACGGTCAGCAACCACAGCGAGCCGCGCCAGCCGATCAGGTCGTTGGCGATCAGAAACAAACCACCACTGAGCATCAGCCCGATCTTGTAGCCGGACACCTGGATGCCATTACCGATGCCACGCAGGTCGCCCCTGAGCCAGCGTACCGCCAGGCCATCGGCGGCCACGTCCTGGGTGGCACTGGCCAGATTGATCAGGAACAGGATCAAAAGCAGAAACGGAAACGCCTCGCCAAACCAGAGCGGGCGCTCCAATAACGACAGCACCAGCAACAGCGCCGTCACCAGCAGTTGCGCCCACACCACCCAGCGCAGGCGATGGCCGGCGCGGGCACCGGCCATCGGGTCCACCCAGGGCGCCCAAAGGAACTTCAGCGCCCATGGCAACGCCGCCAGGGCCAGCAGACCGATCCATTCCGTGGACAGTCCCGCTTCCCGAGCCAGCGCCGGCACCGCCTTGGCCAGCAGACCGGAAGGCAGACCTTGCAGAAAGTAGAGCCCGGCCAGGGTCAGCAGCACGTATGCCGGGGCCGGCCCGCGCTCAGGGGGCACGAGTATCCACCCAGACGGTGATTTCCTCGCGATCGTAGTACAAATGAGCGGCGTTGATGCGCGCGGCCAACCCCTGTTTTTCCAGGCCTTCCGCCAATCGTTCCAACAGCACCCGCGACTCGCGATAACGGCGCGCCATCGGCAATTTCAGGTTGAACAACGCCGTCCGGGCCCAACCCTGGGTGAGCCATTTCAGCATCAGCGATTGCGTGCGCGCCGGTTTGTCCACCACATCGCAGACCACCAGGTCCACCGGCCGCTCCGGGCGCCAGGTGAACGCGTCGGCGGAAACGTGCCGTACCGGGTATTCCTCCAACAGGCGGGTATCAAGACGGCCATGGTCGATGCCGGTGACCTTGATGCCCAGACGCGCCAGCTGCCAACTCCAGCCGCCGGGAGCGGCGCCCAGGTCCACCGCCGTGTGCAGCCCCTCCGGCCGGCCGCGCCCGAGGAAACGCAACATCGCCTCTTCCAGTTTCAGCGCCGACCGGCTCGGCGCCTCCGGCGCCAATCGCAGCCGCTGAATACCGCCTTCGGGCAGCGGCAGCCGTGCCGGGCTGACGCCGATATGGCCGTGGCGGGAATCGTCGAAGTAAAGGTGTAAACGCTGACCGGCATTTGAGCGCAGCAACCCTTCCTTGCGCAGACGCGGCTCCAGAGCCTTGCGGAAGCCGCGCAGGAAGCCGGCCAGCTCACGGCGATCATTGGTGTCCGCGTGTTCCAGATACAACTCCGTGTAAGGGCCGTTGCGTTTCAGCCTCGGCCACAAGGCGCCGATGCGGTCCCGCTCCGGCAGATCATCGAACGCCGCCACCAGCGGATAGAAGGTCCGCGCGAAAATCAGTCCGCTCTCCAGAATCGGCGCCGGATCCCCTTGCAGGTTCTCCCAGAACACGCAGCCACTGTCCGGCTGCGCCTGAGGATAACCGGCGGCGCCCAGATCAGCAGCCCGATCCGACAGCTCCGCCGCCAGATCCGACTCAAACCCGGGCCGGCACAAGGCCAGGTAGCGGTGTGGTTGATGAGCCATAAAACCTCGGGAAAGCAGTTGACAGTTGATAGTGGACAGTTGACAGCGGAAGGAAAAAGTCACTCCCTGTGTTTTCTGTGGGAGCTTGCTTGCAAGCGAATATTGCCAAGTGCCGAGCGAACCTCATTCGCTTGCAGGCAAGCTCCCACAGCGGCTAAAGATCGCCTGTTCCTGTTTTTCCGCTGTCAACTGTCCACTATCAACTGTCACTTTGTTCTTACTTAACGAACACCACCGTCTTGTTGCCGTCGACGATGATCCGGTCTTCCAGATGCCAGCGTACCGCGCGCTGCATCACCTGGCGTTCCACGTCCTGCCCCAGGGCGCGCAGTTCGCTGGCCGAGTGGCGGTGGGAGACGCGCTGTACGTTCTGCTCGATGATCGGCCCCTGGTCCAGATCCTCGGTGACATAGTGGCTGGTGGCGCCGATCAGTTTGACGCCACGGTCCCAGGCCTGCTGGTAGGGATTGGCGCCGACGAAGGCCGGCAGGAAAGAATGGTGAATATTAATGATGCGATGGGGATGCCGGGCGACGAACTCCGGGCTGAGAATCTGCATGTAACGGGCCAGCACGATCACGTCCACCTGGCCTTCCAGCAATTCCAGCGCCTGGGCCTCGGCTTCCGCCTTGTTTTCCCGGGTCACCGGAATGTGATGGTAGGGAATGTCGAAGCGCTCCACCTCGGCGCGCAGATCGTCATGGTTGCTGATCACCATGGCAATGGTCGCGGACAGATCATCGCGCGAGACCCGCCAGAGCAGATCCATGAGCACGTGGTCGTGACGGGACACCAAAATTGCCACGCGCTTCTTCTCGGCGGCATAGCTGATGTGCCACTGCATACCGTACCGCTCCGCCACCCGCTTGCGGAAATTGTTCTCCAGGGCGTCCCGGGAACAATCCAGATCCGGAGTCTGGAATTCCAGGCGCAGAAAGAAGGTTCCGTCCTGGGTATCGCTGGAGTGCTGGTCCAGGTCGGTGATATTGGCGCCGTGGTTGTAGAAGAAGGTGGAAACCGCGCTGATGATGCCGGGCTGGTCCGGGCAGGTCACCAGCAGCCGCGCGGTGGCGGCGTCAGGGGTGCTCATTCGTTTCTCCAAAGTGGGTCCGCCGGTACGCCGACGGGGTCATGTTGGTCCATTTCTTGAACGCCCGGTGAAACGAGCTGGCTTCACTGAAGCCCATCAACAGGGCAATTTCGTCAATACTGAGTTCCGCTTTGGACAGGTAATACACCGAGGCGTCCTTGCGGATCGAGTCCTTGATTTCCTGATAGCTGGTGTTGTCATCCTTGAGACGGCGGCGCAGGGTCTGCGGTGTCATTTGCAAACGCCGGCAGACTTCGCCGAAGTCCGGGAAATGACCGCCGTAATCCTCGGACAGCAAGCCACGGATACGCGCCGGCAGCCCCACGTTATGCACGTTGCCTTCGAACAGCTGCGCCAGCGACTCGCGCAGAAAATGGGACAACGACAGCTCATTTCTCACCAGAGGCAGGTCCAGGTAGTGGGCGGGAAACACCACCTGATTGACGCCACTATTGTAATAGGTCGGACAGTTGAACATGAAGCGGTGTTCATCGTCCTCCTTGAGCGGCTGGTAATCCAGGTAAACCGCCTGGGGCTCCACCACCTTGCCCACCAGCCAGCTCATGAAGCGCAGGCTGAGAAACAGCATGGCATCGATGATCACATCACGAAAATCCAGGCGCGGATCGACTTCGGTGACCAGCCGGGCCTGGTCGCCTTCGCGCCGCAGCCAGGTGCGCATGTTGAGGTCGAACAACTCATAGAAGCGGATCCCCCGGCGCACCGCCGCATCCAGGGTCGGGCAATTGATCACCGCATGGGCCATCATCGAGAAAGTGCCGGGCTTGGACTTGCGGCCCTGGCCGAAGCCGAGGAACTCATCCTGGGTCTGTTCCATCACCAGCAGCATCAGCCGGATAAAGGTATCCCGCTCGATGCGGGTGTCTGGCTGTTCCAGAACATGCCGCTCGATACCGCACTGGTCCAGCAACTCGGGGATGCTCACGCCGCTGCGCGCCGCCCCCTGCAGCACCTTGACCACTCGCCGCACATTGATGGTTCTTCGTTGATTCATCCGCGATCCTGAACATGGGGACGGCGGTTTGCGCCACGACGGGTCAAGCCGCCGGCCCCGACTATCCCCGGGAAAGACCCAATGATAAATAAAAGCGCCGCCGATTGGCATGGTGATCCCGCCGATCCTGGGTGTCGTCACCGCTGAAGCCCATGCCTGACGGGAAAATTCCCAAAGGGAGCGGAAATTGAGTTAATCACGAATTAGGTTATCGAATACCGTTACCAGAGAGAATCGCCCAAAGGCCTCCCCACGGCCGCCGTCCAGCCACGGCTGGACGAATTGCTCGCCAGCCCCCCCGGAACAGCTGAATGTCGCCCCGCTCCCGCGTTACCGCCGCGGCACCACCGCCAGGGTAACGGTGGCCTTGGCCACCAATTTGTGTTCGCCGTTGTCGTCCTCGGCGAACACTTCCGATTCCGCCACCGTCACCGCCTTGCCGGCTTTCAGTACTTTGGCTTCACATACCAGGGCCCGTCCCACTGCCGGGCGCAACAGGTTGACCTTGAACTCGATGGTCAGCGGCATGAAGCCTTCCGCCATCACCGTGGCCGACGCGGCACCGGCGGTGTGATCCGCCATGGTGCCCACCACGCCGGCGTGGACATAGCCATTTTGCTGGTGGTGATCCTCGCGAACGGTCAATCTGGAAACCACCTTACCGCTTTCCACGCCGACCGCTTCCAGACCGAGCAGCTTGAGAAACGGCGCATTCATCACCCATTTGAAGTCGTCAGTCAGGCTCACTGTTGTGCCTCCCGCCAAAGGAAAGCAGCAGCATTGCCGATTCCCGCGATCATGGCCATTGCCAAAAACGACCTGTGTGGGTGGCATGGATGATCTGATCGGCCTGCCTTTCAGTTCGATGGAGCGTCCTGATCGTCCAGTTTCTGCAAATGATAGCGAAACTGTCTCGGCGTCATCCCCAGAGTGCGCGCGGCACGGCTCTTGTTGCCCGCGGCCCGTCTCAAGGCGTCTTCCAGCATTGCCCGGTCCTGCTCCCGTACCCGGCGATAGGGGCGTTCCGATACCGCCGCCAACGGTGCCGGTGTCGCGATTGTTGGCGGAGCGTCGCTGACGGGACTGGATTCCTGAGCCAGGATCCGCTCCACATCGGTGCCCGCCAGGATGTGGTCCTGAGCCATCAGTACCGCGCGGCGAAGAATGTTCTCCAACTGGCGAATATTGCCGGGCCAGCCATAGCGCTCAAGCTGCTCCATGGCCTCCGCGGACAACACCACATCGCGCTGGTATTCACGGTTGGTGCGATAGAGGAAGTGCCGGGTCAACAGACGTACGTCGCCGTGCCGCTCACGCAGTGGCGGCAAATGAATCGGCAGCACATTGAGCCGGTAATAAAGATCCAATCGGAAGTGCCCCGCTTCCACCGCCCGTTGCAGGTTCTTGTGAGTGGCGGCGATGATACGTACCGATACCGGAATATCGCGGCTGCCACCCACTCTCTGCACCGCGCGTTTCTCCAATACCCGCAGCAATTTGCTTTGCAAGTCCGGGTTCATGTCACCGATTTCATCGAGAAACAAGGTGCCGCTATCGGCCAGCTCGATCTTGCCTTTTTTCTGTGTATTGGCGCCGGTGAAGGCGCCTTTTTCGTGACCGAACAATTCCGATTCCAACAGCTGTTCGGGAATGGCGGCGCAGTTGATCGCCAGGAACGGGCCGTCCTGGCGGGGGCTCTGGTTGTGCAATAACTCGGCGAATCGCTCCTTGCCGGTACCCGACTCACCGGTCAGCAACACCGTCACATCGGTGGCGGCCACCTTGAGCGCATTGGACAGCGCTTCACGCAGAGGCGCACTTTCGCCAAGAATGCCATGGCCGGGCCGACAATGGCTGAGCGCGTCCTTCAGTTGCCGGTTCTCATCGCGCAGGCTGGCGGTGCGTTCCTCCAGCAGGGTGTGGCATTTCAGAATCTGAACGATGAATACCGCCACCGTGCGCAAGGTAGCCAGATCACGATCGAACTTGCGGGGCCGCTGCCGCAGACGATGGGCCGCCAGCACCCCCATGGGCACACCACCGTCCATCAGCGGCACGGCCACATAGGAAACGATTTCGTCCGGCAGCGTGCGCCGGCCCACGGCGCGGAACAGGAACAGCGGCTCCTCGTCGATGTCTTGAACCACCGCAATCTGTCCGCTATCCATCACCCGGCCAACGATCCCCTCACCAGGCCGATAGCGGCCCCGGGCCCGTTCTTCATTGGTCAGGCCATAAGCATAGCGAATGCTCAATCCGTGATCCTGGATTCCCGGCAGCAGAACCCTGGCACGGTTCAAACCGAGCATCTGCGACAGCAGTCGCAGAATGCTGCCGATGGCCAGCTCCGGCGTGTCGGCACGGCTGATCAGCTGCGCCGCTTCACGCAGCACGATCAGATCCACATCCTCGCCGCGGCCGGCGTCGCCAACATTCAACCCGGAGCTCAGCATCAGCTTTCCATGCGCCAATTGAAACGACGCATCAGCAATCCGCAGAGACTGTCCAGGCCATAGCCGATCACGCCGATCACCAGCACCACCGCGGCCAGCGCGGAGTAGTCGAGAGTGTCGCGGGCATCATTGATGGCATAGCCCAGGCCACTGGTCACGCCGAGATATTCCGCCGGCACCAGCACCACCCAGGCGACGCCCACCGCCAATCGGATCCCCGCCATCATATCCATCATCACCGCCGGCAAAATCACCTTGCGCAACATCTGCGCCCCACCGGCGCCAAGATTACGAGCCACCTTCAGCCAACCCGGATCGATACGGCGCACGCCGTGGGCGGTGGAAAACAGAATCGGCCACAGCGCCGCCATGGCGATCAGGAACACAATGGCGCCATCCCAACTATCAAAGATCATCACCGCCAACGGCATCCACGCCAGCGGACTGACCATGCGCAGAAACTGAAACGGCAGATTGGCCATCTGCATGGCGGTGGTGAAATAGCCCACCATGATGCCGAGCGGAATCCCCAACAGGCAGCCCCAGAACAAACCCGCGCCAATCCTGTACAGGCTGGCGCCGATGGCATCCCATAACGCGCCTTCTCCCAACATCTGTTGCAGTGAGGCCAGTGTCGGCCCCGGTGCGAAACCGGCAAAAATAACGGTGTCCGGATTGCCCGTCAGGACCCACCCGCCCAGCCACCAGCACAGAAACATGATCGCTATCCCGGCCAGCGGATAGGTCACCGCCTGCAGCCGCCGCCGGGCCACGGCGCTCAGACCGACGGCATTCTGGTTGGGTATCGATACGCTCGGGGCCTTCATACCTTGATTACCTCCTCCCGTTCATAGGAGACGGAACCGGCTTCCAGTCCGACCCGCCATTGCGCGTCCGCCTCCAGCGCCTTACGGATAAAACGGTCGTCCACCAGATCGCCGGCGACAAAATCCGGGTCCAATTTCTGCAGGAAAGTGGTATCGCCGCTGACCAGCGTCTGCTTCATTTGATCGACGATAAAACGGGTGGCGGAGGGATAAGGCCAGCCGTGAAAGTCCACCCGTCCGTTTTCCCATTCCGGATGGCGAATGGCGTCCGGCGACGGATAGTCCTGATCGGCGTAATAGGTCATTGCCCTTTCCACCACCGGGGCCCGCATCGGCAAATAGCCCTTGCCGTCCTTGGACAGCATGTGCGCCACTTTCTGTTTATTGGCCTGGGTGTAATTCTGCGCGCGCACCAGCGCGTTTATTACCTTCTGCGTCCACTGCGGCCGCGCCGCCACCTGCTGCTCGTTCATGCACACCACACAACAGGGATGATTCTTCCACATGTCGCCGGTGAAGCGCAGCACCCGCCCGCCGGCGAGCATTTCACCGGCGGCGTTGAACGGCTCGGCCACAATGAAGGCATCAATTTTTCGCGCCGCGAGAGCCGCCGGCATGTCCGGCGGCGGCATGATCTGCAAATTCACTTCGTTGGCGGCCAACGCTTCGCTCTGCCCTTTGATCACCGGCGTCAATCCAGCCTGACGCAGCCCCATCTGAATCACTACGTTGTGCATGGAATACCAGTACGGTACCGCCACCTGCATACCGCCAAGGTCACTGAATTCCTTGGCCTCGGTATGCCGGCCCACAACCACGGCGGAGCCATTGACGTGGGCCCAGGACATGATTTTCACCGGGAAACCGCTGCTGTATCGCATCCACACCGGAATCGGCTTCAACAGGTGCACCAGATTGAATTTGCCGCTGGCAAACCCTTCCACCAATGGCGACCAGCCGCGAATCAGCGTCGGCCTTTCAGTGACGATACCTTCTTCCTCGAAATAACCCTGTGCATGAGCCACCAGCAACAAGGCAGCGTCAACGATCGGCAGGTAACCGATGCGCAGTACTTCGTCCTCCGCTGCCGCCATCGCCGGACTGGCCAGTCCCATGGCGGAAGCCCCCAACATGCCGGCACCAGTGGCGGCCAGAATGTCGCGCATGAAATCACGGCGGTTCAGTGCGCCGTCGTGACATTGGCACGTCAACAAAGTGTGATCGTCGTGCTCGCAATAATCGTGATTTGACTGACCCATGAAACACTCTCCCCAATTCGAAGACATCATCCGCCAACGCGGCGCAGCGCCACCCGGTCCCGGGAAGGCTTGCCCATCGGCGTTACGTTTTCGGAACGTTCGAACTGCTCCATCAAAACCCGTCGCCGCGCCTGAAAGTCGACACCGGCGGTATCCCGTGGCCAATCCAGCGCCACCTCAAACTCATGTTCGATACGGCCCGGATTACGATTCATGATCATCACCCGGTCGGCCATCAGGATTGCTTCATCGATATCGTGAGTAACGGTAACCAGGGTGATGCCGAAGTCACGGCAAATGGCGGCGACTTCCTTCTGCAGACTGGCTCGGGTAAAGGCATCAAGGGCCGAGAACGGTTCGTCCAGCAACAACACTTCCGGATTAGTGGCCAGGGAACGGGCCAGCGCCACCCGCTGTTGCTGGCCACCGGAAAGGCTCCGCACGTTGGCGTCGCTGTACTCCGACAAGCCGACCAATGTGAGCAGTTCATCGACCCGACCGCGGATCTCCGCCTTCGGCCGCCCGGCGAACTCCAATCCCAGGCCGGCGTTCTGACGCACATTCATCCACGGATACAACGAAGGCTTCTGGAACATCATGTTCCACTTGGCCATTGGCCGGACCACCTGGTGGCCGTTGATCTTGACGCACCCCTCGGAAGGCTGCAGCAAACCGGCGATCAGATGCAGCAAGGTGGATTTGCCACAGCCGCTGCGGCCGATCAGAACCACGCATTCGCCGCTGTCGATGCGGTTTTCGATGTTCTGCAAAACCGGATCCGCGCCGGCTTTGTAGTGGTGGGTAATACCATTGATGCTGATCGTCGCGCCCATCCGTTACTTCTCCCGTTTGCACAAAGCCATCGGCTGTCTCCCTGACAAGAGCAGAAAGCATGCCAAGCGGACCAAAGTTCGCTGACGGTTTGGGAAAACGATCGGAGGAAGGACGGAAAACAACGATTTATCAAGGTATTAGCTTCGCGGCGACGGCATTGTTTCAGGCACCCGGCCCCTATGAAAGAAGGCGAAACGTGATCGACGACGACATGGAAACGCAACAAAAACGAACATTGTTCCACTTTGTCCGACATTGTCCGGCCCGATCTTTTGCCGACGGCGCCATCCGCTCCCGTGTCGACCGCCTGACATGCCCATCCGTTTTATTTACTTGTCTGTTTTTAAAGTCTTTTTTCTCAACCTTGCCGGCTTTTAGCAATCCTGGCACAGCCTTTGCCATACCCCATCGGGAAGCGCGGACGGGCCCAGGGCCTGAACCGCTGCGTCCAACCTGTCAAAACCAGCAAGGAGTCTTGTCTTGAGCACTCAAACCAGCGTCGAAACCGTTTCCGCTTATCTGCGCCCGATCGACCGCGACGGCCTGCTTGGCTTTGCGGAAAAAGGCCGCGCCAACCCGCAGGCACGCGGCACCAACAAGGTCCACACCGTCTGTGAAGGCCAATACCGTACCCTCAGTTATGTCGGCGATCATGAACCGGTAGTGGTGGACGAACCCCCGCACTTGTTCGGCCAGGACACCGCGCCCGCCCCCGGCGAAATCGTGTTGTCGGCGCTCGGCGGCTGTCTGGCCGTGGGCATCACCGCCGTTGCCACCTGGAAGCAGGTGAAGCTGTCCCGTCTGGAATTGTTCCTGGAAGGTGATATTGGCAACAGCGCCGCCTGGGGCGCCGGCGGCGCCCAGCGTATTCCTTCGCAAATGGGATTCCAGGAAGTACGGGTGAAAGTGCGGGTGGAAGGCGACGCCAGCCGCGAGGAACTGGATCAGATCGTGCAGCACGCCAACTACTTTTCGCCGGTGGCCAACACCATCCGCAACCCGATCAACTTTTCCATCAGCCTTGCCGACTGACAACGGCGGCGCCCTCCGGCGCCGTCCACGGAGACCGCTATGAACAGCGCCTTGCAACGAGCCACCGATGACATCGCGCCGGTGGACATGGAACGCGTGCGCGCCATCGCCGAGGGGCCATTGGCGGCGTTGGCCAACCGCATCGATCACGACGGCTACTATCCCCTGGAGGTACTCGCCGATCTCGGTGAGGCCGGCGCCCTCGCCGCCCATCTGGAAAGCCACGGTCAACGCTTTGATCTGGCTGTCGATGCCATGCGCGAGGTCAGTCGCCATTGCGGCACCACCGGCTTTCTGATCTGGGCCCACCAGGTGTGTGGACTGTATATGGAGCAGTCCGGCAATCCTCACCTGCAAGGCACGCCGCTGCAGGCCCACCGCAGTGGCCAGACTTTCGGTGGCACCGCCCTGTCCAATCCGATGAAAGCGTTATCCGGCATCGAACGCATGGCGCTCATCGCCAAAGCCGACGGCCACGGCGGCTATCGGGTATCCGGTTCCCTGCCGTGGGTCAGTCACATCGGGCCGGGCCAGTATTGCGGTGCCCTGGCATCAATCCGCGACGATAAGGACCAGCCCGCCGGCGAACTGATGTTCCTGCTGCATTGCAACGACCACGTCACCCTGCGGCCGTGCCCCACGTTCTCGGGGATGGAAGGCAGCTCCACCTGGGGACTGCGTCTGGACCAGTATCCGGTGACCGCGGAACAGATCATCGCCGAACCGGCCGCGCCTTTCGTTTCACGTATTCGGGGCGCTTTCATTCTGTTGCAGATCGGCATGGCCCTGGGTGTGGCGGAAGGCGCATTGGACAGCATGCAGGAAGTGGAAAGCCAACTGGGCCACGTCAATCAGTTTCTGCATGACCGTCCCGAAGCGCTGCGGCGCGAGTTCGACGACATGGGCCGGCGACTGGCGGGCCTCACCGGCACGCCTTACGCCACCGATCGCGACTATCTGCTGGACCTGCTGGACCTGCGCGCGCAAGGCGCGGAATTCGCTCTGCGCGCGGCGCAGTCCGCCATGTTGCACCAGGGTGCCCGGGGTTATGTGATGAGCGCCGCCGCCCAACGGCGGCTGCGCGAAGCGCAGTTCGTCGCCATCGTCACCCCGGCGATCAAGCATTTGCGCTGGGAAATGGATCGGCTTTCCCGGGAGGAGTGGCCGCAATGACAACCCGTCCCTGGAAGCAATACATCTGTCTGGCCTGCGGTCTGATTTACGATGAGGAGAAAGGCGATCCGGATGGTGGCCTGCCGCCGGGTACCCGCTTCGAGGACATCCCGGAGGATTGGGAGTGCCCGTTATGCGGCGTCGGCAAGGCGGATTTCGAACCGTATGAGCCACCACCACATTCGGTGGTGGAAACCCCGGCCACGGCCCATCACCAGAACGATGAAGAACCCGTGGTGATCGTCGGCGCCGGCATCGCTGGCTGGAGTGTGGCGCAAGCGCTGCGTGGCCTGGACCCGGCGTTGCCGATTGCCCTGGTCACCGCCTGCGATGGCCACCGTTATCACAAGCCTGAATTATCGGTGGCGCTGAGCCGCGACGCCGGCCCCGAGGATCTGGTGCAACAAACCGGAACGGATGCCGCGCGGCGACTCGGTGTGCGGCTGTTATCACAAACCTACGCGGTGGGATTATCCACCGACAGCCGTCAACTGCGTACCACACGCGGCACGCTGCGTTATCGTGCCCTGATTCTGGCCCACGGCGCCCACCCGCTGTTGCCGCCGGCGTTGCCGCCGGAGCTGTGCTGGCGGGTCAATCACCTGGACGGCTTCAGAGGCCTGCGCCGCGCTTTGGCCGACGGCCCGCGACGGGTGGCGGTGGTCGGGGCCGGCATGATCGGCTGCGAGCTGGCCGAGGATTTGAGCGCCAGCGGCCACCGGGTCACCTTGATCGATCGCCAGTCCACGCCACTGGAGGCGCTGCTGCCGGAACCGGCCCGTCAACGCCTGCGCCGGCACCTGGAAGCACTGGGCGTCACCTTCCTGGGTACCACTGAGATCACCGCTATCAACGCCATGGGTCAAAGCAAGCACATCACCACCAACCGCCATGGCCTTATTGAAGTGGATCAGGTGGTGGTGGCCACCGGCCTGGTCACCAATGGCCGGCTGGCACGGCAGGCCGGGCTGGCATTCGAAAACGGCATCGTGGTGAATCCCCGCACCCTGGCCACCAGTGCCGATCATGTCTACGCCCTCGGTGACTGCATCAGTCTGAGCGGCACACCCTGCCGCTTTATCGAACCCATCGCCCACCAGGCCCGGGGGATCGCTCATGCCATCACCGGCAGTAGCGGAGGTGACTATCAACATCGGGACCCGGTGATCCGTCTGAAAACCCGACGTCTGCCGATCGTGCTGCGCGGTTGTGGCGACGTCGCTCTACCCTGGCGGACCCTGGTGGATGAACCGGATTACCTGCATCTGGAACAACGGCGCGGCGACCAGGTGATCGCCAGTCTCAGTGTCGGGCACCGCTAATCGCCTTTCGTTTCACATTAATTATTTTCCATTGATTCAGGAGTGACCCATGATTGAACAACGCAACGAAATCCCCCACCTGATCCTCGCCGCCAAAGTGCGTAAAGGGCTGAGCTGGAGCACCATCGCCGACGCCCTCGGCCAAAGTAAGGAATGGGCCACCGCCGCCTGCCTCGGCCAGATGGCACTGGACGCGAACCAGGCCAGAACCGTGGCGGAACTGTTCGAACTGCCCGAGGACGCCGCCGCCTGGCTGCGGACCGTTCCGCACAAAGCCGCCGATAACCTGGCCAGCGACCCTCTGGTTTACCGCCTCTATGAGGTCATTCATGTCTACGGCGGCGCCATGAAGGAACTGATCCATGAGGAATTCGGCGACGGCATCATGAGCGCCATCGATTTCGACATGGACATCCAGCGTCAGGACGATCCCAAGGGCGACCGCGTCCGCATCGTCATGACCGGTAAATTCCTGCCCTACAAACGTTACTGATCACTCCTCCCCGTGGCCGGGTCCTCCGGCCACCCCCCTATATGACATAAAATCTCATTTACAAATGAGAACTATTACTATATAAAGTGACCTCAATCAGGCCGTCATCCGGCCCTTTCGCCGGCTCTCCTCTCACAGGGAGGGGAGAGCCATTTTTTTATGGCAGCCGCCCCACGGGCCGTCACCGAGGTGACGTTAAAAAACACGCCCGGTTCGCAGGCTTGTCATGTTTTCGAGAGGTTTGCCCGTGTTGTCATCACTTCGATTCCCTATGGGGGCGCTTCCCCGCGCCGTTCTGGCCGGCACCGCCACCCTTGTCGCCCATCACGCCCTCGCCGAGGAACAAAGCCCCCATGTGCTGGAAGCCGTGACGGTGGTGTCCGCCGCCGGCTTCGAGCAGCACATCGCCGACGCCCCGGCCTCGATCTCGGTGATCGACCGGGAGCAATTGGAAACCAAGAGTTACACCGATGTCACCGATGCCTTGAAGGACATCCCCGGTGTCACCGTCACCGGCGGCGGTTCTCGGCAGGACATCAGCCTGCGCGGTATGTCGCCGAAGTACACCATGATTCTTGTGGACGGCCGCCGGCTGTCCGGCCGCGAGGCTACCGCCAACGGCAATGACAGTGGTCTGGAGCAGAACTATCTGCCGCCGTTGCGCGCCATCGAACGCATCGAGGTGATTCGCGGGCCGATGTCCTCCCTCTATGGTTCCGAGGCCATGGGCGGGGTGATCAATATCATTACCCGAAAAGTACCGGAACACTGGCTCGGTTCCTTCGGCGCGGAGGCCACCCTGCAGGACAATGCCAAGTCCGGTAATGCCCGTCAGTCCGATCTGTATCTCGCCGGCCCGTTACTGAAGGACAAACTTGGCCTGCAGGTGAACGGCCAGGTTCGTCACCGTGACGAAGATGAAATCCTGGAAGGTTTCGAGGAACAGAAAGTGCGCGGCGGTGGCGCCAAGCTGGTATTCACTCCGGATCAAAGCAACGAGATCGGACTGTCCTATCAGGAAACCCGCCAGGAGCGTAACGGCTCACCGGGTAAGTACTACGAAGAAGGTTCGGAGCCCTCCAATCGTCGTTTCGACAAAGAGGTGGCGGCGCTCACTCACAACGGCAACTTCGGTAACTGGAGCACCGACGCCTACATCCAGAATGAAAAAACCGAGAACCCGGATCGGGTCGGTGAATTGCGTAACGGCATCACTCTGGAAACCCTGACCGCCAACACCCAGGCCACTTATTTTGCCGATCGGCACATTATTACCGCCGGGGCGCAATACAAGGATGAGGACCTCACCGACTACGCCACCAACCGTCTGCCCACCAGCAGTACCACCGAGATCAGCCGCTGGCAGTACGCGGTGTTTCTCGAGGACGAATGGCGTCTGACCAATGATCTGTCGCTGACCGGCGGACTGCGCTTCAACCAGGACGAAAATTTCGGCGATCACGTGTCACCACGGCTGTACGCGGTGTACCACCTGAATCCGGCATTGACCTTGAAAGGCGGTGTCTCCACCGGTTACCGGCAGCCTTCCCTGCGCGAAGCGGCGGATGACTGGGGCAGCATCACCGGCGGCGGCGGCTACCCGGCCGGCCATCCGCGCGCCATCATCAAGGGCAACCCGGACCTGGATCCGGAAACCAGCATCAACTATGAGATGGGTCTGGCGCTGGATCTGCCGTCCGGTTTCGCCACCAGCGTGATGCTGTTCCAGACCGACTTCAAGGACAAGATCACCGAATACCGCGAGTGCGATAACGGCGGCGACCGTAACGATCCCAGCACCTGGAGTTGCGATTACGAAGGCCAGACCTATATGTTCGTCAGCGACCGCATCAACGTGGACGAAGCACAAATGCAGGGCGTGGAAGCAACGCTGGCCTGGCACCTGACGGCCACCGTGCTGCTGAACGCCAGCTACACCTTCACCGATTCCGAGCAGAAAACCGGCGAATTCAAAGGTGAGCCGCTGAATAAAATTCCGCGCCATATGATCAACGCCGGTGTCGACTGGCAAACCACCGATCGCCTGCAAAGCTGGGTACGGGTCAATCACCGCAGCCGCACTTCGGACTATCAGTCCCGCACCAGCATGGCTGACGGCACTCCCGGGTATTCCATGGTCGATCTGGGCCTGAACTACCGGGCCAGCGAACACCTCACACTGAAAGCCGGCGTTTACAACGTGGGGGATCGCCGCGTCACCGACGCCGATTATGAAATGGTATTGGACGGCCGCCGCTACACCGCCGGCCTGGTGGTGGATTTCTGATGGTTGCCGACCAGCAACGACGGCGTTTTCTGCAAGCGGCTCTGGCCGGAGCCTGCGTCGCTACCCTGCCCGGCGCCGTGCTGGCGCGCCCGGATATGACGCGCACCATGGGCACCACGCTGGCGGATACCGGCCTTGCCGGCTATCGCTTCGAAAGCCGCACCTTCGCCGGAGCCGAAGGCCGGCGTCGGCACCGGGTGTGGCTGGCGATCCCCGAAGGCACGCCGCCGCCAGCCGGCTTCCCGGCGCTGTATCTGCTTGATGGTAATGCGGTGCTGAGCCGGCTGCGACCCGAGTGGCTGACAACGCTTGGCACAGACACGCCACCGGTACTGGTGATGATCGGTTACGACACCGCTCTGCTGTTCGATGGCGATGCCCGTCACTACGACTACACGCCGGCGTCCGCAGGGAAAACGCCCGCACCGGACCCGCGCCACCCGCAACGGCAGGGCGGTGGTGGCGCCGCTTTCCTACAGCGGATCGAATCCGGGATCACCCCCTGGGTAATGGACACCGCGCCGGTAAACCCCGACCGCAAAGCGTTGTGGGGCCACTCCTTTGGCGGCCTGTTCACACTGTTCGCGCTGTGCACCCGGCCTGATGCCTTCCGCACTTATCTGCCGGTGAGTCCTTCATTGGGATGGGCGGATAACGTGTTGCGACATTATCTGAAGGGGCTGGCCTCGCGACCGCCACAACACACCCGGCAAGTATGGTTGTGCCGTGGCAGCGAGGAGGTGCGCGCGACGCCGGACATGACTCCGGAACAGGTGACGCGGCGGAAGACCCGAGCCACCAGGCACTTCATCCGCTTCGCCGCCGACCTGAACCGGATTCCACGAACACAGGTGCGCCATCGTGTCTATCCGGGCCAGGGTCACGGCCCCATGTTCAGCACCGCCCTGCCGGAGGCGCTGCGTCTGGCCGCCGGGCTGGCGCCGGATCAGGATTGGTCCTCAACCGGATGAGAATCAGAGTGATCGCCCGGCTGCGAGTCCGGGCGAATGCAGCAGCCCTGCACATAGGCGCTGCTGCCGTCGGTATAAAATTCTTCCTTCCAGATCGGTGCCTGATGCTTCACTTCATCCACCAGGTAACGGCAGGCCTCGAACGCCTCCGCCCGGTGCGCGGCCCGCGCCACGCACACGATCGCCACGTCACCGATGCGCAGCGCGCCCAGACGGTGCGCCACCCGGCAATAGCTCAGGCCGAAGCGCTCACGGGTCTGTCGTTCAATTTCGGCGATGCGCTTCTCCGCCAACGGCGCGTAGGCGGTATAGCGCAGGCTCTCCACCGGCAAGCCCTGGTGGTGGTCACGCACGGTGCCGGCGAACAGGGCCAGACCGCCGCATTCGGGATAGTGATCCAGCGCCAGCAGTTCATCGATGGCAATCGGCTGTTCGGTCAAATGCGTCCTGTTACTCGAATCCGTCATAGTCAACCTCCCGCCACCGGCGGCAACAGCACCAGATGGCCGGTTTCCGGCAGTGGATCCGAACGCAACAGAATGTCGGTATCGCGCACCGCGGCACACTGGTCCAGGCGCGGTTGCAGGGCCGGACACTGATCCGCCAGCAACACCAGCGCCTCGGCCACCGTGGCCGGCGCCGTTGCGGTGGCGAGGGTGATGCGCTCGCCACCCGCCAGCGCAATCAGTTCACCGTAAAGTTCAAAGGACAGATTCATCAGCCTCCCATCCCGTGCATGGTGATTGGTCGGTCCACCGGGCCAGGCGTGGCCGCGTAACCGGCGTCCTTGTGCCAGACTCTTTGTTCGATGCGACACCGCAGCTGGGCTTCGCTTTCCCCGGTGCGCAGCGGCGTCAGCAGGTCGTGCCCCTGGCGGGCGAACAGACAGGTGTAAAGATGCCCGTTGGCGGTCAGCCGCAGCCGGTCGCAGTCGGCGCAAAAGGGCCGTGTCACGGTGGAGATCACGCCCAGCGTATAGCTCTCGTCGAGCCGGTATTCGGTGGCCGGCGCGGCGCCGCGTGGCCGCGCCTCGATGCGATAGCGCGCCGCCAGAGTGTCGAGAATGCGTGCCTCGGACACCACCTGCTCCTCACGCCAACGGCCCGGTTCGTCCAGCGGCATGTATTCGATGAAGCGCAACGGCAGATCACGGGCCTTCGCCCAGTGGGTCAGCGGCAGGATCTGGTCGTCGTTGTACCCCTGTATCAACACCGCGTTCAGCTTGACCGGAAGGCCGCTGTCGCGGGCTTTTTCGATCCCCGCCAGCACCGGCGCCAGCGGGCGGCGAGTGAGCGCCTGAAAGCGGCCCTCGTCCACCGCGTCCAGGCTAATGTTCAGATCGTCCAGGCCGGCCTCGATCAGGTCGTCGAGCAATGCCGGCAAGCGGGTGCCATTGGTGGTCATCGACAGCCGCTTCAGCCCGTGCTCACGCAACCGGGACAGCGCCGCCACGCACGCCACCACGTCCTTGCGCAGCAGCGGCTCGCCGCCAGTCAGACGCAACTCTTCAATACCGTTGTCCACGAACAGGGTCGCCAGCCGCAACAGCTCCTCCCGGTCCATCAGCTCTCGCCCGGGCAGCCATTGCGGGTGTTCCGGCATGCAATACCGGCAACGGAAGTTGCAGCGGTCGGTCAGCGACAAGCGCAGCTTGCGTTTGACCCGGCCAAAACGGTCACTGAGGGCTTGTTCCTTTACTGGTAAAAATGCGGCCCCCATAACAGTGTCCTTCTTTTCCTGACATCATCGCGAATATGCCGACTTACTATTTTCAGAAACAGAACCTTTCACTCCGCCTGAAATCACGCACTGTTTCCAGACGCTATCACAGGCCCGCCATCCGCCTCCATTAGCGAATCCTGATGGACCTGATCAGCCTCCCTGATAAGCGCATGACGGGACGCACCTCCAGAAGTCAGAGATCAGGATGCACGGCATCGCCCCCATCAAACAATCAGACTATTTGGTAAATTTCCGGACCCAGGGGCAGTTCTTCATAACCACCGGCAAGGCATCGTTCTGAAAATCACCCGAGACTATAAAAATCGAATAACAGAACAAAGGTCCTCGGATGAGCACGCATCAAGCCGGTGCGAGAGTCGAAGGTGGCCACCTGGGTCAGCGACAACTCCGCCTTGAAGACACCGCTCTGTTGCGAGGGCTGGGCCGCTACGCCGACGATCTGGCGACGCCTCCCGGCACCTTGCATGCAGCCATTGTCCGTTCCCCCCATGCCCATGCCCGGTTGCTGGCCGTGGATGCTTCCAGGGCGTTGGCGCAGAAAGGCGTACGCGCGGTCCTGACCGGAGAGGACGTGAAACGTTGGGCCAATCCCTTCCCGGTCGGGGTACGGGCGCCGATGGAGCACTGGTGCCTGGCGGTGGATAAAGTGCGCTATGTGGGAGAACCGGTGTGCGTGGTGATCGCCGAGGACCGTTATCTGGCCGAGGACGCGCTGGACGCGGTACGGGTTGAGTACGAGCCGCTCAAACCGGTGATCGATCCGGAAAAGGCAGCCGCCAAGGAGGCCCCGGTGCTGCATGAGGCGGTGGGCAGCAACGTGGTCAACGAACGCCACTTCAATTACGGCGCCCCGGACAAGGCCTTCAACGAGGCGGCCCACCGGGTATCCATCAAGGTGCGTTACCCCCGCAACTCCTGCACCCCGATCGAGTGCTACGTGGTACTGGGCCAGTACCTGCCCGCCTCGGGCAGCTACGATATTCTTTCCAACTTCCAGGGCCCTTATGCCTTGCACTCGGTGATGGCACGGGCCCTGGACGTCTCCAGTAACCGTCTGCGTTTGCGTACGCCACCGGACTCCGGCGGCAGCTTCGGTATCAAACAAGGCGTGCTCACCTATGTGGTGCTGATGGGCCTGGCAGCGCGTAAGGCCGGCGCTCCGGTGAAATGGGTGGAGGATCGCCTGGAGCATTTGCAAGCCTCATCCAGCGCCACCAATCGAGTGGCGGATATGGAAGCGGCGGTGGATGCCGATGGGCGCGTCACCGCCCTGCGCTACGACCAGATCGATGATTGCGGCGGTTACCTGCGCGCGCCGGAGCCCGCCACCTTCTATCGCATGCACGGCAACCTCACCGGCGCCTATGACATCCGTAATCTGGCGGTGCGTAACCGAGTGGTGCTCACCAACAAGCTTCCTAGCGGTTTGAACCGGGGTTTCGGCGGCGGCCAGATGTATTTCGCACTGGAGCGGTTGATGCATCAGGTGTCACGCCAGCTGGGATTGGATCCGCTGGAGGTGATGCGTCGTAACCTGCTGCCCGCCGACGCCTTCCCTTATCGCACCGCCTCCGGGGCGCTTCTGGATTCCGGAGACTATGGCGCCACCGTGGATCTGGCGCTGCGCGACGGCGGCTTCAGCGAATTGCTCCAGCGCCGTGACCAGGCGCGGGCCGAAGGCCGCCTCTATGGCATTGGTCTGTGTGCGGTGGTGGAGCCTTCGATTTCCAACATGGGCTATATCACCACCGCTCTGACTCCGGAACAACGTCGCAAGGCCGGCCCCAAGAACGGCGCGGTGAGCACCGCCACCATTGGCATCGATCCGCTCGGCGGTATCACCGTGCACGTGTCTTCCACGCCCCAGGGCCAGGGACATCAGACCGTGGCCGCTCAGGTGGTCGCCGAAGTGCTGGGCGTGGCCCCCAAGGACATTATGGTCAATGTGGAGCTGGACACCGGTAAGGACGCCTGGTCGATCGCCTCCGGCAATTATTCCAGCCGCTTCTCGGGCGCGGTAGCCGGGGCCGTCTACAAAGCCGCGCTAAAGGTGCGCGAACGTTTGGCCAATATCGCCGCCACAATGTGGGACCTGGACGCGGACCAGGTCCGTTTCGCCGGCGGCAAGGTATTCATCGAGGGCGGCCCCAGCCTGGGCTTCCATCGGGTCGCCGGTACCGCCCACTGGTCCCCCGCCCTGCTGCCGGAGAACGAGCCCGGCGGCCTGCGCGAAACCGCCTTCTGGACGCCGCCGCAACTGGAGGCCCCGGACGACGATGACCACATCAACAGTTCCCTGTGCCACGGCTTCATTTTCGATTTCTGCGGGCTGGAGATCGACCGTGTCACCGGCGAGATCCATATCGACCGCTACGTCACCAGCCACGACGCCGGTCGGTTGCTCAACCCGATGCTGGTGGACGGCCAGATCCGCGGCGGTTTCACCCAGGCCCTGGGCATCGCGTTGATGGAAGAGTTCGCCTATGGCGAAGATGGCAGTTTCCTGTCCGGTACCCTGGCCGACTATCTGCTGCCCACCGCTCCGGAAGCGGTGGAGCCGCTGATCCTGCACACTGAAACGCCGTCGCCGTTCACGCCCCTGGGCGCCAAGGGCGTGGGGGAAGGCAATAACATGAGCACGCCGGTGTGCATCGCCAACGCGGTGGCCGATGCCCTCGGCCGCGCTGACATCCAACTGCCGCTGACGCCATCCCGGGTCCGTGCGCTGATCGGCATCGATGAACCGCCCGCGCCGGAAGGGCTGGAACCTCTGGCGGCACCGCGCGCCGGCGGCCCGGCACTGCAGGCACGGGACTCCGTGGAGATACCGGCCTCACCGCAAACCGTTTACGACACTGTCCTCGATCCGGACACCCTGCGCGCCATCATCCCCGGCTGTCACGCCCTGGAACTGGAAGGCGATAACCAGTACCGCGCCGATGTCACCGTGGGCGTGGGCATGATCAAGGCGCGTTTCGCCGCCAAGGTGACCCTCAGCGATCTGGATCCGCCGCACTCCCTGCGTCTGTCCGGGTCCGGCGACAGCTCCATGGGCTCCGCCTCCGGCAGCGCCCACGTGACCCTGGTGGCACTGGATAACGGCCATACCCGGCTGGACTACGTCTACGAAGTGGACGTCGGTGGCAAGATCGCCGCCGTCGGCGGACGCATGCTGCAAAGTGCCTCGAAAATCATCATCGGCCAGGTCTTCAACCGACTCGCTCAGCGCCTTACCGGCCAACCCAGCGGTGGACTTTGGCAACGATTACGCACCTTGCTGGCACGGCTGCTCGGAAAAGGAGACGCATCATGAAACCCGCGTCCTTTGACTATGTGCGCGTCTCCAGCAAGCGAGAGGTCCTGCAACTGCTGCACGAACACGGCGAGGACGCTCGCGTACTGGCCGGCGGCCAGTCGCTGATGGCCACACTCAATATGCGCCTCACTCAACCTAAGCTGGTGATTGATATCAATCGGGTGGAGGAATTGCGCTCGATCCGCAACGAACGCGGCCATCTGGCGGTAGGCGCGGCGGTGCGCCAGGTGGAACTCACCGACCGCACGGAATTGGCGACGGAAGTACCCCTGCTGGCCCAGGCGTTGCCCTGGATCGGCCACTTCCAGACCCGCAACCGGGGCACGGTATGCGGCTCAGTGGCCCACGCCGACCCCAGTGCCGAAATCCCGCTATGCCTGGTGACCCTGGGTGGCACCGTGGTGCTGGAATCGCTGAAGGGCAAACGCCGTGAAGTACCGGCGGCGGACTTTTTCCAAGGCCTTCTCACCACCGCCCGCCAACCCCGGGAATTGATCTCCGAGGTACGTTTCCCGCTGGCGCAGGACGGCACCGAATACCGCTTCCGGGAGATCGCCATGCGCCACGGCGATTTCGCCCTGGTGGCACTGGCTCTGTGTCTGAGCGACCACGGTGCCCGCCTGGGCGTGGGCGGTGTCGCCGACCGGCCGGTGGCACAGCCCCTGCCCCTGGGCGATGCCCTGCCCGACACCCTCAATACTCTGGCCTGGTCGCTGGGCGCTCAGGACGACATTCACGCCTCCGCCGCCTACCGGCGCCAACTGGTTCGCGAACTGGGCCGCCGACTGATCGAGGAGCCTTCCCATGCACGCACCCGCTGACCAGCGCTTCCCCATCGAACTGCGCCTCAACGGCGAGTCCCGCCGCGGCAGCGCCGAGCCACGCATGCAGCTGTGCGATTTCCTGCGCCATGAACTGGGCGCCACCGGCGTGCATGTGGGCTGCGAACACGGCGTATGCGGCGCCTGCACGGTACTGGTGGACGGCGTCGCCTCGCGCTCCTGTCTGATGCTCGCGGTACAGGCCGATGGCCGCCGCATCGATACAGTGGAATCCCTGGCCCGCGATGATGTGATGAACGATCTGCAGCAGGCCTTTCGCCGCCATCACGCCCTGCAGTGCGGCTTCTGCACCAGCGGCATCCTGATGTCCTGCGTGGAGTTTCTCCAACGGGGGCCGGCCCCGGACGAGGCCCAGGTACGCGACATGCTCTCCGGGCATCTGTGCCGCTGCACCGGTTACACCGGCATTGTTCGCGCGGTACTTGAGGTAGCCAAGCAACGCCGTGAGGGCGAATCACAACAACAAGCCTTGGAGAATCACAACGATGTTTGATCTTGGACGCAGCTTCCTGGCAGCGGTGGAACGCCGCCCGCAAGCCACGGCGATCAGCGACGGACCACGGCGCCTCACCTACGAGGCCTGGTTCGACATCATTCAGCGCGCCGCTCACGGCCTGCAGTCACTGGGGTTGAACAAGGGAGATCATCTGCTCGCCGCCATGCAGAATCGCTGGCAGATGGCCACCCTGCACTGGGCCTGTCAGTGCGCCGGCATCGTAATGACGCCGCTGAACTGGCGCTGCTCCGCCGACGATCTGCAATGGAGCCTGGACAACGCGGACGCCCGTGCTCTGCTCCACGACGAAGCGGTGCTCGACGCGGTGACGACCCTCGGCGCTCCGGCGATCCCTTGCGTGAGCGTGGGCAGAAAACCGTTCGATACGGCGCACACCTTCGAGGATCTGTGCGCCCAGGCACCGGCGGACACCATTCTGCGCGCCGGCCCGGACGACGGCTCCTTGATGTTGTACACCTCCGGCACCACCAGCCACCCCAAGGGGGTACCCCGACGGCACCGCGCCGAACGCGCCGCCGCTCTCGCCCATGTGGCCCAGAACCTTTACGCCCATGGCGAATGCACGTTGGGTGTAATGCCGCTGTATCACACCATGGGCGTGCGCTCACTGCTGGCGATGGCACTGCTGGATGGCCACTTCGTATGCATTCCCCGCTTCGACGTGGAAGCCACTCTGGACGCCATCGAGCGCGAGCGCATCAGCAACCTCTATCTGGTCCCCACCCTGTATCACATGCTGATCGAGCATCCGGCGTTCAGCCCGGAACGGGTGGCCAGCGTGCGCAAGATCGGCTTCGCCGGAGCGCCCATGAGTGACGGCCTGATGCAACGGGTAGAAGCCGCCTTTCAACCCGAGCTGTTCGTCAATCATTACGGCAGTTCGGAAATCTACACCTTCACCATCGACCAGGCCGCCCACCGCAAGCCGGGCTCCTCCGGGCGCGGCGCCCTCAACCAGCGCATCCGCGTAGTGCCGTTGAACACGGACACACCAGCCGAGGAGGTCCCGGCCGGCGAGGAAGGCCAGATCATCGCCGACCTGGCCAGCGATGAAGCCTTCGAGGGCTATTGGCGGCGCCCGGACGCGGACGCCAAATCGATCCGCGACGGCTGGTACTTCACCGGTGACACCGGCTTCTTCGACGAGGACGGCGACCTGTTCGTGACCGGCCGGGTGGACGACCTGATCATCACCGGCGGCGAGAACGTCAGCCCGGCGGAGATCGAGAATGCCTTGTCCCTGCATCCGGCGGTGGAGGAAGTGGCCGTGGTGGGCCTGCCCGACGAACAGTGGGGCAAGCTGGTGACGGCGTTCATCAAGACTCGGCACCCGGTGAGCGCGGAACAACTGGATGCCCATTGCATCGCCTCCGGTCTGGCACGCTTCAAGCGCCCGCGCCGCTATGAGTTCATCGACCAGATACCCAAATCACCGGTGGGCAAGATACTGCGCCGTGTTCTGATCGCCGACTACGGTGATCCGCAGCCCGCCGAGCAGTCCTGATTCGTTAGCAGAGGAAATCACCATGACCCCCAATGAGATTGATCAGTACCTGGCCTCCGACTTCGACGGCTTCAAGGTGGAACTGCACACCGACCAGGAACGCGGCGACATCATCCTCGGCCGCCCCCCCTACAACGTCATCGCCATGAGTCAGCGCGAGGACCTGCGCCAGGTGTTCGAGGCCCTGGACGCCCATCCGGATGTGCGTGTCATCGTGCTGCGCGCCGAGGGTCAGCATTTCTCCAGCGGCGGCGACATCCGCGGCTTCCTGGAGGCATCTCCGGAGCACGTATCCAAACTGGCCTGGAACGTGGCCGCTGCGGAACGCTGCAGCAAGCCCGTCATCGTCGCCAACCGGGGTTACACTTTCGGTGTCGGTTTCGAGTTGTCGCTGGCCTGCGATTTCCGTATTGCCTCCGAGACCGCCCGCTACGCCCTACCGGAACAAAATCTGGGACAGATCCCCGGCTCCGGTGGCTCTGCCCGCCTGCAAAAGATGATCGGCATCACCCGCACCAAGCATATGGTGATGCGTGCCAAGCGGGTATCCGGCGCACAAGCTCTTGATTGGGGCTTCGTCACCGAGTGCGTGCCGGACACGGAGCTGGAAAGCGCCACCGACGCTCTGGTGGAAGAACTGCGCCGCTTCTCACCACTGGCCCAACGCACCGCCAAGAAGCTGATCAACGATAACGAGGATTCACCGCTCAAAGTAGCCATCGAGATGGAAGGCCACTGCTACAGTCGCCTGCGCAGCTCCGCGGACTTCAAGGAGGGCGTGGAGGCCTTCCATGCAAAACGCCCGGCGGTCTTTCGTGGAGAATAGCCACAGAGAATGATCCGGACGAACAACCGCCCGCCGGGGCCCTGCCCCGGCCTGCCCGGCTTATAACAAAAAACGGAGGCAGCACCATGCCCAAGAAAATACCCGCCAGCGGTACCGACGCCCGATTGCCCAATCGGGGCGTCGCCCCATTGCGTGCCGCCCTCAACACCCGCACCATCAGTACCGGCGTGGTCGCTACTCTGTTCGGCTGCACCGGCCCGGCGGTCATTGTCATGAACGCCGCCGAGAGTGGCCATCTCAGCGACGCGCAAACCGTGGCCTGGCTGTTCGCCATCTACGTGCTGGGCGGTTTGATCAGCGTGATTTTCTCCCTGCGCTACCGGTTGCCGATCAGCGGTGCCTACACCATCCCCGGTGCCGCCATCCTGGCGGCGTCCCTGCAGACCATTCCCTTTAACGAAGCGGTAGGCGCTTTCATCGCCAGCGGCGTCATGGTACTGGCGCTGGGCGCCAGTGGTCTGATCGGCCGCCTCGCTCACTGGCTGCCGGTCCCCATCGTCATGGCGATGATCGCCGGCGCCCTGTTCCGTTTCGCCACCGGCGCGGTGGACTCGGTAGTGTCGGCGCCCTGGGTGGCAGGCATCGCCGCCCTGGCGTTCTTCCTTACCGGCCGGCTGCTACGTTCGGTACCGCCGGTGCTGGTGGCGGGCCTGGTCGGTCTGGGCATCGCCTTGTGGCTGGGCCAGTTGCAACCCACCGAGGTGAGTCTGGGTTTCGTGATGCCCAGCTTCACCGCGCCGGCGTTCTCCTGGCAGGCGTTCTTCGCCATCGCCGTGCCGCTCACCGCCCTGGTGATCGGCGCCGAGAACGCCCAGGCCATCGGCGTGCTGATGGCGGAAGGCTATGAGCCGCCTGTCAACCGCATGACCATCGCCAGTGGCGTGGGCGGCATCCTGGCCGGCCTGCTGGGCGGCCACAACGCCAATATTGCCGGGCCCATGACCGCCATCTGCTCTTCGGAGCAGGCCGGTGCCGATCCACGTCTGCGCTACGGCGCCTCGCTGATCAACGGCGCGCTGTTCATGCTGTTCGGTCTGTTCGCCGGCCTCGCCGTCCCCTTCATTCTTGCCTTGCCCAAGGCCTTGATCATGGTGATCGCCGGTCTCGCCATGATCGGTGTGCTGCTGGGTGCTTTTCAGCAGGCGTTTGGCAAGAATAGTCCCTGCCAGGTGGGGGCTTTCGTGGCCCTCACCGTGGCCATGAGCCAATTCTCCCTGCTGGGGGTCAGCTCACCATTCTGGGCCTTGATATCGGGCGTGGCAGTATCCGTGCTGCTTGGCGAGATCAGCGCGGCTCGTGCCACCCGGAGCGCGGAGGTGGGGACATGAAAAAATTTATGACTCCGGCCACCCTGGTCGCCCTGCTGTGGGCCCTGTTCCAGATCTGGATGGTCTATGGTACGCCCCTGGAGTTGATCGTGGCGGTGCCCATCCATGTGATGTTCGGCGTCATTCTCACCTTCATCATCCATCCGTTGAGGCCCCGGGAGGACGGTCGCTTCACTTTGTTCCGGGCCAGCGATTATCTGCTGGTGGTGGTGGCCGCCACCATCGCCGTGCACTACTACCTGAGCGGTGAGATGCTCACCACCCGTATCGCCATGGTGGATCCCCCCGCTCCACGCGACCTGATGGTCGGCGTGGCCACCCTGGCACTGGTGGTGGAGGCGGTGCGCCGCTCCCTGGGCATGGGCCTGACCACGGTGATTCTGGTGTTCCTGGTCTATCAGTTCTGCGGCCCGCTGCTGCGCGAATTACCACTGTTGCGCATTATCGGCCACGACGGTGAGCCCGGCCGGCTGTTCTTCGAGACCTTCATCGACATGCAGACGATGCAGAACGAGGGCGTGTTCGGGATCCCCAGCATCGTCTCCTACGGCCAGGTGTTTTACTTCCTGCTGTTCGGCGCCTTTTTGCAGTTCTTTGGCGGCGGTCAGTTGTTCATGGACTTGTCCGTGCTGCTGGTGGGCAAGTTGCGCGGCGGCATGGCCAAGGTATCGATTCTGTCTTCCACCCTGTTTGGCTCGGTGAGCGGCAGCGCCACCGCCAACGCGGCGGTAATGGGCATGTTCACCATTCCCGCCATGAAGCGCTCCGGCATGAGCAGCGAACAGGCCGCCGCCGTGGAGGCCTCGTCTTCCACCGGCGGGCAGTTGATGCCGCCGGTGATGGGCGCCGCCGCTTTCCTGATCGCCCAGTTCATGGGGGTGCCCTACGCGGAGGTGGCGATGGCGGCGATCATTCCCGCCCTGCTGTTCTACCTGGCGTTATACTTCGTGGTGGATCTGCTGGCACGCCGCAATAACCTCACCGGACTCCACCAGGAAGAGATCGAAACCAACTGGGCCGGCGTGCTCAAGCGGCTTTATCTGTTGATCCCGGTGTTCGTGCTGGTCTACCAGATCATGGCCGGCCGGGCTCTCAGCTCCGCCACCCTGGAGGCGATCTGGCTGACCCTGTTGCTGGGGCTGTGCGGACGCGGCTGGGCAGGCTTGCGCGCCGGCGGCGCCGGCGGTTTGCTGCGTGCGGTGGGTACCGCGCTCGACGACTCTCTGCAGGCGCTCGCCTCCGGCGCGCGCGGTGCTATCGCCGTGGCCATTCCCTGCGCCGGTGCCGGCATCGTGGTGGGTATCGCCTCCACCACCAATCTGGGGCTCACCTTCGGCACTTTCGTGACCGCCCTGTCCGGTGGCATGACCATTCCCGCCCTGTTGCTGGTGATGGTCATGGTGATCGTCATGGGTATGGGCATGCCCACCACCGCCGCCTACATCATGGGGGCCATCCTCGCCATTCCAGCCCTGGACAAATTGGGCATCTCAGAGCTGTCTTCGCATTTCTTCGTGCTCTACTTTGCCGCCCTCTCCATGGTCACGCCGCCGGTGGCGCTGGCCGCCTTCGTCGCTGGCGGCATCGCCAAGGCCAACGTCTGGCAAACCGGCTGGGCGGCGTTCCGTTATAGCCTGGCCGGCTTCCTCGTGGCGTTCGCCTTCGCCTTCAGTCCGGCGTTGTTGTTGCAGGGCGACTGGCAGAACATCGTCGCCGCCACGGTGACCGCGGCGGTCGGCTGCTACGCCCTGGCCGGCTGCGTGGCCGGCTATCTGCGCGCACCCAACACGCGGGCCGAATCGCTGTTGTTGCTGGTCGCCGCCGCCATGCTGATCACTCCCAAGCCGATCATTTCACTGATCGGCCTGGCGCTGCTCGCCGTCCTCTGGGGCGGGCAGCTGTGGCGCCGTAAACGCGATGCCGCTTGCCGGGCCGCCTAACTCTTGCTCACGAATCAGGAGAACAACAAATGAAACCTCTCAATCCTCGTGCCCTGCTGGCCGCCCTGTTCGCCACCCTGCTCGCCCTGGCCGGGCCCACCCTGGCCGCGGATCCGATCAAGGTGAAGTTCGCCGCCGGCCCCACCGGCACCACTTGGTACGCCTACGCCGGTGCCCTGCGCACCGAGCTGCTCAACGCCCTGCCGCAAGGTTCCACCGTGGATATTCAGGGCACGCCAATGGCGATCGCCAACACCAAACTGCTGGCCGCCGGTCGGGCCGATATCGGCCTGATCTTTCCACCGGTGGCCGCCTGGGCCGGACGCGGTTTCGGCCCGTTCGACCGGAAGATCGACAATATCCGTGGTCTGGTGGGCGGCCTGGACCAGTACTACCAGCGGATTACCGTGCAGACCGACAGCGATATCAAAAGCCTGGCCGACATCAAGGAACAGAAGCTCGCAGTACGCATCGGCACCGGTCCCCAGGGCAGCCTCAATGAATACATCGCGCGGTTGATCCTGGCCGCCAACGATCTCGGCTACGAGGACATTGAAGCCTTTGGCGGCAGTGTCACCCGCTCCAGCCTGAGCATTCTGCAGGATCAGTTCGGCGACCGGAAACTGGACATGATCATCGGCATCACCACCGCCGGCCACCCCAACACCGCGCAGCTTTCCATCACCCCGGGGCAGCGTTTCCTGAGCCTCAGCGACAAGGCGGTGAAGTACCTGGAGCAATACGGCTTCGTCACCGCCACCATGCCGGCGGACCTGTTCGAAGGCCAGAGCGAGCCGGTCAAGGGCGTGGGTTTCAGCACCTCCATCTACGCCGGTGCCGACATGTCCGACCAGGAAGCCTACGCCATCACCAAGGCGATCATGGATCACCGGAAGGCAGTCAAGAGCGCCTTCGGTTCCATGGCCGGCTGGACCCTGGAAGGTGCCTCCGCCAGAGAAAACCTGGCGGCACCGCTGCATCCGGGTGCCAGAAAGTACTACGACGAAGCGGAACAAGCGCAATGAATCAACACAGCAACCAGGTCCGTAACGGCGGCCAATTGATCGTCGACAGACTGCGTGCCAATGGCGTGGACCGGGTATTCACGGTACCGGGAGAGAGCTTTCTACCGGTGCTGGATGCCCTCCACGACGCCCAGGACATTCAGTTGGTCGTGTGTCGCCAGGAAGGCGGCGCCACCATGATGGCCGAGGCCCACGCCAAGCTCAGCGGCCGCCCCGGAGTCTGCTTCGTCACTCGCGGACCGGGCAGCGCCAATGCCCTGGCCGGCCTGCACGTGGCGGCCCAGGATTCCACCCCTTTGCTGGTCTTTGTCGGTCAGGTGCCAAGCGACTTCCAACAGCGCGAGGCCTGGCAGGAAGTGGACGTGGCCGCCCTGTTTGGTCCGGTAGCCAAATGGGCCCTGGATGCGCAGCACGCCGAGCGGTTGCCGGAACACCTGAACCGGGCCTTCGCCACCGCTCAGGCCGGCCGCAAAGGTCCGGTGGTAATGGGACTCCCCGAGAACCTTCTCTACGAAAACGTGGAAACGGCGGCGGCCCCCACGGCGGTCAACGCCGCGCAAAGCCACCCGGCGGCCCGCGACGTTGAGGATCTGGAGCGCCGCCTGGCGGCGGCACGGCGGCCGCTGGCGATATTCGGCGGCAGCGGCTGGAGCGCGGAGGCCCGGGACACCCTGACGCACTTCGTCGAGGCCCGGGGTATTCCGGTGATCACCGGTTTCCGTCGTCAGGATCGCTTCGACAACACCCACCCACTCTATGCCGGCGACGCCGGTCTGGGCATGAACCCGGCGCTGGCCGAACTGATCCAGGGCGCGGACCTGATCCTGGCGGTGGGTACCCGGCTGGGCGACATCACCACCCGCCATTACCAACTGCTGTCCGTGCCCCGGCCGCGCCAGCAAGTGATCCATGTGCATCCACAACCGGAGGAGCTCGGGCATGTCTACCAGACCGATCTGGCGATCTGCGCCGGCGTCGAGGCATTCGCGGCAGCCCTGTCGCCGCACACCGATCGCCTCCCGGACGATGAACGGCGTGCCTGGATGGAGCGGGCCAGCCAGGTTCATCGCGGCTGGGTACGCCCCACCGAGTCACCAGGGCCAGTTCAGTTGGCACGCATCGTTCGTTGGCTGGGTCAACGGCTGCCTCCGGAAGCGGTGATCAGCAACGGCGCCGGCAACTATACGCTCTGGGTGCACCGCTTCTATCCGTTCAGGGCCCTGGGCAGCGCCCTGGCGCCGACCTCCGGGTCCATGGGCTACGGCCTGCCGGCGGCGATCGCCGCCAAGCTCGACAACCCGTCAAGGCCGGCGGTGTGCTTCGCCGGCGACGGTTGCTTTCTGATGACCTGCCAGGAACTGGCCACGGCCGCCCAGTACGGCGCCAACGTGATCGTCATCGCGGTCAACAACGGCTCCTACGGGTCGATTCGTATGCATCAGGAGCGGCAGTATCCGGGCCGCCGTTACGGTACCGACCTGGTCAATCCGGATCTGATTTCCCTGGCGCGCGCCTTCGGCGCGGAGGCGGAACGGGTGACGAAGACGGGGGATTTCGAGGCGGTGTTCGAGCGCGCTTTATCGGCGCAATGTCCCTTCCTGATCGAGCTGCCTCTGGATCCGGGCATTCTCAAACCCTGATCCTCACGGCGGCTCAGTGCATCACCGAACCGCCATCCACCACCACACTTTCGCCGGTCATAAAGGCGCTCTCATCGGAGGCCAGGAACAGCAGCGGGCCGATCAGGTCCTCCGGGGTCTGGTCACGCTTGAGGGCGCGGCTGGCCAGCACCGGAGCGGTGAGTTTGTCACGCATGGCCTGGTTGGCGATCACCCCTTCGCTGAGCACCAGCCCCGGCGCCAGGGTGTTCACGGCGATACCGTGTTCGCCCAATTCCCGGGCCAGGGCCCGGGTCAGGGCCAGCACCGCGCCCTTGGAGGTGACGTAATGCAACAGGTTGGGCGTGCCCTTGAACGGCGTGCCCGAAGAGATGTTGATAATACGGCCGTAACCACGCGCCTTCATGCGGGGCGCCACCGCCCGGGCACAGATAAAGGGACCGCGCACATTCACCGCCATCACCTTGTCCCACTCGTTCAGGTCGATATCCTCGAACGGCTGAATTTCCAGCGAGGCATAGATGGCCGCGTTGTTGACCAGTACATCAATGCGTCCGAAGCGCTTCATCGCGGCCTGCGCCATCGCCTTCGCGGACACTTCGTCGGCAACGTCGGCGCGCACCGCCATGGCCTCGGCGCCGGAGGCATTGATCTCTTCCGCCAGGGGCGCGCCATCGAGCACATCGGCGATCACTACCCGGGCGCCCTCGGCGGCCAGGGCCTTGGCATAGACAGCTCCGATGCCCTGGGCGGCGCCGGTAATGATCACCACTTTATCCTTCATTCGGGTCATTCCAGTCTCCCTTGCCTTCATCAAAATTACTTTTAAGCGTTACTTCCAAGCATAACGTTTAAGAAAGAAACGCCGTGACCAGATCCGGCTGCCAGGAGATCAGGATCATCACCACCAGGGTGACCAGCAGGAACGGCAACAACGATTTAATGATGTCGCCGGGGCGACACTCGGTAACCCGGGACGCCACATAAAGCGCCGCCCCCACCGGCGGCGTCAGCAGGCCCAGGGTCAGGTTGATGCACATCACCACGCCCAAATGATAGGGGTCGATGCCGTACACCGACTGCGCCACCGGCAGCACGATCGGCACCAACAGGATCAGCGCCGCGATACCATCGATGACCATGCCCACCAGCAGCAACAGACCGATCAGCAGCAACAGATAGACAAAGGGATCGGAGGTCATGCTCTGCATCAGGTCACCCAGCTGCTGGGGAATCTGTTCGTAGATAATCACCCAGCCGAATACCGCGGCGGCAGCCACCAGCGCCAGCACCACGCCGCTGTTGATGCCCACCCGCAACAGCATGTCCCCCATGCGATGCAACTTCATCTCGCCGTGGGCGAAGCGTCCTACCAGCACCGCCATGGCGGCCCCCACCGCCGCCGCTTCGGTGGGCGTGGCAATGCCACCGACGATACTGCCGATCATCACCGCCGGCACGCTCAGCGATGGCAGGCCCGCCAGCAGATCATGCAGAATCCGGCCTGGGGTCAGGCGTTCGTTCCTGGGATATTCGTGAATAAAACCGAGAATCGCGATGACCAGAATGAAGCCCACCGTCATCATCAGACCAGGAATAATGCCGGCAATGAACAGGTCACCAATGGAGATCTGCGCTAAGACACCGAAGATAACGAACAGCATGGACGGCGGAATCACCGGTGCCAGCAACGCGCCGGCGGCGGTGGTGGCGGTGGCGAAATCCCGTTTATACCCTTTGCGCTCCATCTCCGGCACCATCACCCGTGCCATCACCGCCACTTGCGCGTTGGCGGAGCCGATAATCGACGCCAGCATCATGTTGGCGAGAATATTGATGTAGGCCAGCCCGCCGCGCACCGAACCCAGGAACACCGAAGCGAAAGCGACCAGACGCCTGGTCAGTCCGCCTTCGTTCATCAATTCACCCACCAGCATGAACAGGGGAATCGCCAGCAGACCATATTTGTCCAGCCCACCGAAAAACTGCTGTGGATAAGAGAGAAACAGCACACTGTTGTCACTCAGTTGGATATAGCCCATGGCACTGACCGCCAGCACCAGCGCGATGGGCACACCAATGAATAACAACACCACGAAAAGTGCGATCACCGGCATCAATCCACCCCTTCCGCGCCCGGCCGGACCTGCTGAAAGTCCGCGCCTGGCGCACGCAGCGTGACCAATAAATTGGCCAGCGCATGCACGCTGGCGGTGAACGCCACTACCGGCATGATCAGCCAGAACCAGAACTTGGCGATGCCCAAGGTGGCGGTGGGCTCCTGGTACATGTAGTTGAAAGTTTCGGCGGCGAAGGCTTCCAGGTCGAGGCCGCTGTTCACCAACCCGATGGGATCGAACCAGCGGTAGCAAAGAATCAAAAAAATCACCGCGAACGCCAGCACCACCAGATCAGAGGCCAATCGCAGTCCCTTCCGGGCCGCCGCCGGCACCGCGTCGGTGAGGAGGGTCACCGCCACCGCGTCACGGTGTTTGAGGGTGACGCTCAAACCGATCATGGCCAGCCACACCATGGTCAGGACCGCCAGCTCATCGAGCCAGAAAATCGGAGCCCTGAAGGCCCGCGCCGCCACGTTGACCAGAATCATCACCGGTATCAGCACCACCAGGGCACGCAGAACCACGCGCTCCAAGCGGCCCAGGAAATCACTTAACACCTGGATCATAGTCGCTCTTCCGCTATCGGGGTTACAGTTCGGCGGCTTCCCCGCGGAGTTCCCCAAGCACCGGCGTCTTCTTCATCCAGAGCTCTTCCCACTGATCCAGCTTGTCGCCGAAGAAATCAAGCCCCACCTCGATTACCTTGACGTTCTTGGCCTCGATCTGGGCCTGGGTCTCGGCCTGGGACTTCTGGTAATACGGCGCCAGCTCCGCCAGACGCTTGCGGGTCAGAGTGCGGATAAGGTCGCGGTCGTCCTGGTCCAATTGCGACCAGGTGCGCGCCGAGATCAATCCCACCACCGGAAACATCATGTGGTTACTGCGCAGCACCGTCTTGGCACGCTCGTAAAGACGCAGTTTCCAGACCAGTTCCAGGTCCGCGTCGACGCCATCCACCTGACCGTTGGCCAGAGCATCGTAAACGTCGGTAACCGGCATCGGTGTGGAAACAGCACCGAGCAAACGATAAAAGTCCTGCACCGGCGGGAAGGGAGTGATACGGATTTTATGGTCGTTAATCCCCTGCACATCCTCCGCCGGGAAGGCGGTGAGCATCAGACGCATGCCGGCAACGCCATAACCCAGGCCGACCACCCCGGCCTTGCGTGGCAATTCCTCCAGCAGGGCCTGAGCAGTGGGACCGTTAAGCAGTCGGTCTGCTTCCATGACGTTTTCCGCCAGATAAGGGGCGAACAGCGCGCCCAGGTCGGGGACCCGGTTGGCTACCTCGGCAGCGGTCATGAAGGCCATGTCCAAAGCGCCGGTTTGCAACTGCTGCAACATCTGCGCTTCACTGCCCAATTGGCCGGCCGGGAACACCGCCACGCTGTATTCACCGCCGGATTGTTTTTCCAGATCCTCGCCAAACGTTTCCGCCGCCTTGCTCCAGGCATGGCTTCCGGGAACGATCAAACCGAGCTTCAGTTCCCTGGCTCCCGCCACGCTGGTCAGAACGACCAGCAACAAACACATCAACGCCCGGCATCCAAATCTTGTTTTGTTCATTGGCACAACCTTTTTTCGTTGCTGTTGGTTATTGTTATTTACAACCTGGTTCCGGACGCTAGCACGACGCGGTTCAAGCTTCCCATTAACTTATAATGATTCCTCCAATCAGCGAACATTATAGGGCGGGAGAACCAGTTGATAGTTGACAGCCGACAGGTGACAGCGAAAAGACAAAAAGCTATGAGGGCATGGCTTCCCCGGCGACCTCCAGGAAGTCACGGGCGTATCTCAAGCACTGATGGCGTGCATCAGAAATGCTTAATAGGAAGGCATCGATCCGGCTTATAGCATGACGGTCAAACAAAAATCGACAAAGAGACGCCGACATGCCCTTCTTGCCTGCCCGGACGAAACCCCTCGGAAAATCCACCACCTTGCCGCCGCCCTCCAGAAAGATGGCGACGGTACAGAAAGAACGACGAATGCTCCTCAATCCGAGCCACCAAGGCCGAGGACATCAAGATGGGTAAACCGGCTTGGGGCCCTGGATCAAAAACCGGTAATAGCGCCCATATGACTTATGCCGCCCCCACCTATGAATTCCTTGAAGCGCGTGCACGGCGCCGCGTTCCGAAATTCGCATTCGACTTCGTACAGGGTGGTACCGGCGCTGATCGGGGGATCGAAACAAACCGTCGTGCCCTTGATGCGGTCGAGATCATTCCACGGTATGGAAATCTGAAAAAGGCCGACACCACTACAACGCTCTTCGGTACCCGGTTCATGGCGCCCATCGGGATTGCGCCGGTGGGCATGGATGCCTTGATCTGGCCAGGCGCGACAACCAGTCTTGCAAGGGCCGCAAAGGCCTCGAACATTCCCTATATTACCGGCACTCTGGCCAACTCCCCTCTTGAGGAGGTTGCTGACATAGCCGGCGGCGAGCGTACCTGGTTGCAGCTCTATGGGTTTCCTCGCGACGATCACCGCGTAACCATTGACATGGTCCGCCGTGCGAAAGCCGCGGGGATAGCCGCGATCGTGGCGACACTCGACGCGCCCGTGCGTGCCAAACGCCCACGGGATTTGCACAACCGCTTGGTCGTACCATTCCGTCCGACCCTGAAAACAGTCTGGGAAGTCGCCACCTCGCCCGCGTGGGCCAGGGCACTTGTGCGGCATGGCACCCCGAAGTTCGCCAATATCAACCGTTATGTGGATGGGGCGGCAACGCTCGATCGCGTCGCGGGGTTCGTTCAGAAGGAATTGATCGGCAGTTTTTCCTGGGCCGAGATTGCGCTAATGCGCAAGATCTGGGACGGCGCTCTGATCGTCAAGGGCGTGCTGCACCCCGAGGACGCGGAGGCCGCCGTCAATGTCGGCGCGGATGCCATCCTTATCTCGAACCACGGCGGCCGCCAGTCGGATGCGGCCCCAAGCCCCATCAACGTCCTGCCGGCCATCCGCGACCGAGTGAACGGGCGTGCAAGGCTGCTCTTCGATAGCGGCATCCGCTCCGGTCTTGACGTCATGCGCGCACTGGCGCTCGGCGCGGAAGCCGCATTTTCAGGACGTGGCTTTCTCTATGCCCTGGCGGCGCTTGGGGAAAAGGGGGGTACCCATTTCGCCGACTTATTGCGCGAGGAATTCGCCGTGGCAATGGCACAGTCGGGAGCCTCGACCGTCGCCGACATCCCTGATGTCAGTTGTCGACATGCCCATGCTTATCGCTTCCCAAACCCCGCCTGAACTAAAAGTCCGACTCCATGAAAACCAATAAACCGAAGGCACGGGTATGAGCACGGTCTTCTGATATTTCATCCTGGCCCGATTCGCATCTTCAAATCAAAACAAACCGAAAACCCGTCCCCCAGACAAGCAAAAAAATTCCACAATAAAACAAAGGCCTTACAATGATATCCACCAAAGAATATTTGCGTCATACCTTTACTCTCCTTATTTTTCTTCTCGCCACTCTGTCCAGCTCGATATGTTGGCCCGCCAGCATATCCACGGACTTTGACAACGATCCTGACACCAAGGAATCGTTGGAGATATACGGAAAGGTCCGACTCTCCATCGACTATGCTGATTCGGATCTGAACGGCGCCCCGGAAAGACCATCCCAGGGTTTAACGGACGGCAGCACCGGCATCTCCAGCAATGCCACGCTGATTGGCTTTCGTGGCTCCTACGGAATAAAAAACCAACCCTACACGGTGGTATGGCAGATGGAGCAAACTGTCGACGTTGATACCAGTGCCAATAATACTCTCGCCAACCGCGACACCTATCTGGGACTGAGGACCCCGATCGGTGTATTCCGAGTTGGCCGCATGGACACGCCCTATAAGAAAATGGCGCTGGCCAACAGTCTCTATGTCAGCACGGTGGCCGACCCGTTCGCCATCCTTGGCAAAGGCTCCGCCGGTGGATCCCGCATGGACCTTAGGGGGGCGAATTCACTGTACTGGAACGGGGAAGTCGCCGGTGTGAAACTGGCCGCGCAGTACGCCCTGGACCAGGACAGCGGTGACTATACCCTTCCAGATGGTAGTTCAGTGAACGGTACCGACGGTTATATTGATGACAACGATGCCGATATGTACAGCACTTCCATTTTCTATACCGTTTCCAACCTGACGCTTTCTGGTGCCTATAGCAAATACTCCGAAATCCACGGCGGCAAACTGGAAGGCTGGCGGCTAGGCGTCCGCTACATGTTGGGCAATTCATTGTTAGGTGGCATTTATGAAGAAATGGATGCCGACGATGAAGTGGCCTCCGGCACTCTCTCCCGATCCGCCCATGGCATTTATATTCAACACCGTATTCTTCCACGCACCACGATCGGCGCTCAATGGATGCATGCGAATGAGTCCAAACTGGCCGCGGGCGACGATGACGCCGACCAATTCACGGTGGCGATTCACCAACAGATCTTCAACCCCCTGGTGGTGTACTTTGCCACCACCATCACACGCAACGGCGAAAATGGCGCCTATCGTTCCGGGGACTACGCCCATGGTGATCTGATCGCCACGGCGCCTGGCGGAGATCCTCTGGCCGTGTCCGTCGGAGCGGAATTCATATTCTAATCGGAAATGACCGCACTCCATTTAACTCCCCGGCGACCTTTTAGCACCTCGGCGAAGAGCCTGACCTTTTCCTTATCCCTGACCCTGTCAGGGATAAGGCGGCGTTTTGGATACCCGCCAACTTCTCTGGACACTCAAGTCATCACGCATCGTTATAGAGGCGATAATCCAATGTTAATAGACGCTACTCCTTCGCCCTGCCTACAGTTGCCTTCAACAGGAGGACATCGAATGAACGCACCTGATACTCCCGGCCACCAACCAGAGAGCACAAAGACCGGGCGGCGCGATATGGGACTTCGCACGTGGCTGAGGCATCTGGCGGCAACCCAGCGTCTGGCTGTCGCCAGACCCGGAATGCCATTGGAATTCGGCGTCGCCGGTCTTGCCAATCGGCTCGATGGTACCCGCGCCCTAATTGTTCCCCGCCCCAGGGGCGGGGAAAACGGCACCGTCGTCTCAGGTCTTTTATCACGCCGTGAGTGGATGGCGGAGGCGCTCGGCATCGAACCCGAAGCACTCCTGCCAGAGTTTCAGCGGGCCGCCGCCTGCCCCATCCCCTCGATAGAGGTGACGAAGGCGCCTTGTCAGGATCTTGTCCACGAAGACATCGACCTCACGCGCCTGCTGCCCATCCCCACTCACAATGAACACGACAGTGGCGCCTATATCACGGCGGGTCTGATGATCTGCCGGGACCCGCGAACCGGCGTCCAGAACGTGTCGATCCACAGACTTCAGGTCTCCGGCCCACGTGAACTCGGGGCACTTCTTCTGCCGCGTCATACTCTGTCCTATTTCACCGCGGCCGAGGAAGCGGGGAATGACCTCGAAGTGGCGATTGTTATAGGCGCTTCCCCGGCCTGCATGCTTGCCTCTCAGGCGATCGTACCGATGGATGTGGATGAACTCGAGATCGCCGGTGCGCTCGGTGGTGCGCCACTGGAAGTAGCACGCTGTCTCGGCAAGGATATCCTGGTGCCCGCCGAGAGCGAGATTGTCATCGAAGGGCGCCTTCTGGCGAACACCCTGAGACCGGAAGGGCCATTCGGCGAGTTTCCGCAGTACTATGGGCCACGCGCGGATCGTCACGTAATTGAGGTTGATTGCGTTACGACACGACAATCTCCGCTGTTCCATACCATCGTTGGCGGTGGGCTTGAACATCTCATTCTCGGGGGCATCCCACGAGAAGCAACGATCCTGAACACCGTGCAAGCGATGTTTCCCAATGTGCGTAACGTGCATCTGGCACCAGGTGGTACCTGCCGCTACCACCTCTATGTCCAGATGAAGCCGCGCCACCCCGGAGAAGTCAAGAACGTCATTCTCGGCGCCTTCGCCGCGCATTACGATATCAAGCACGTCGTCGTAGTCGACGAAGACGTGGACATTTTCGATGCCGAGATGGTGGAGTGGGCCATCGCCACGCGGTTTCAGGCGGATAAGGATCTGATCGTCATCAGTGGCTCTCAGGGTTCCAAGCTCGACCCTTCCACTGATGAAGGTTTCGGCGCGAAGATGGGAATCGACGCCACCGCCGCGATAGACGCGCCCCCCTTCCGATTCAAACGCATCAGCGTTCCGGGTGAAAAAGAAATCGACATCGACAATGTATTGGATGTCGATGCGAAGATTGGGGACCTTCTCCGTGACTGACCACACCGGCACTATCCCGAGAACGTACCAGGTAGATACTCCGCGCGGCGCGCTGCGGATTGCCGAGGTCAAAGCGTTTGCCGTTTCCGTGCCTCTGCCCGGACATGCACAGGTAACTCTCGGTGTCGGACATACCATCAAACGCGATGCGGTTATTGTACGCGTACGGACCATGGATGGACTCACCGGATGGGGCGAGGCGCACCACGGGCGGGCGCACACCGCAATCGCCACGATGATCAACGATACCCTTGCTCATGATCTCAAGGGGCTTGACGCCAGCGACGCGGTGGGACTGAACACACGCATGGCAAGGATGCTGCGGCTCACTCAAGGTAGTTCGGGGGCCGCCGCCCTGGCAATTTCCGGGATCGATATGGCACTCTGGGATATTCGCGCACGGGCCGTCGATTTACCTCTTTGTCGGATGCTTGGCGGCGCACCCAAACCCATTCCTGCCTACGCCGGCGGCATCGCACTGGGCTGGGATAAACCCGAGGTACTGGTACAAGAGGCCGAAACTCTGGTTGCAAACGGATACCGGGCAATCAAGCAACGTCTCGGCGATACGGTGGAACGCGATCTCGCCCGCCTCGAAGCGCTGCGTACCGCTCTCGGCGAGAAGATCGAGATCTTGACCGACGCCAATTCTCTCTATACACCCATGGATGTGCGCCGCGTCCTGCCCCGCCTTGCCGAACTTGGTGTGCGCTGGCTCGAAGAACCCTTCATGCCGCAGGAAAGGCGTCGCTACCAAGACGCCGCCTCGCTTGCACGTGTACCGCTGGCGGCGGGCGAGAATCTGTTTACCCGCCAGGAATTCGCCAACCTGATCGCTGAAGGCGCCGTCACCGAGATTCAGCCGGATCTCTCGAAAGTTGGCGGCATCACCGAGGGACTGCGTATTGCCGCCCTGGCGCTTGCCAACGGTCTGGAAGTTCATCCGCACGCCTCCATGACCGCGATCAATGCCGCCGCGACACTTCATTTCCTGTGCGCGATCGAGGACGGCGGATACCTCGAATCAGACGTTTCCAAGTTCAACCCGCTACGCGACGATCTCGTTCTTGGCCAGAGCCGGATTTCAGTTCAAGGCACCTTCACGCCTTCCGAGGCACCAGGCCTCGGTATCGAAGTTGATGAGCACTTCATCCGTGAGCATCCACCCATCGCCGGGTCAGCCTATCGCCGAACATAGACGACACGACTAAAGCCTGACTGGTTTCAAAAAAAAGAAAGGAGAAAATACAATGAAAACAAAGCTGAAATCCTTGATCGCCGGCGGCATGCTGGCGCTTGCAACCGCCTTCGGTGGGCAATCCGCCTACGCCCAGAATGCCGTCAATCTGAAGATGGCGTCGTTCAATGTTGGCGGCAGCTGGTACATCTACGCCACCGCGCTGTCCAAGCTGGCCCAGGAAGCGCTGCCGGAGGGCTCAAAAGTGGAGGTGCTCCCATATCAGGGAGGCGTAGGCAACCCCATCCTTGTTAATCGTGGCGAAGCGGACATGGGCCTTAGTTTCTCGGCCCTCTCGAACTGGGCCTATAACGGCAAGATCACCTTTAGCGAGGAAAACCAGAATATCCGTGCTCTGTTCGGCGGTCTGAACCAGCCTCACCGTCTGGGTATCGTTGTGCGCAAGGACAGCGGCATCGCCAGTCTTGCCGACCTCAGCAAAGAGAAAGCGCGTCTGGTGACGGTGCAACGTGGCGGCGCGGGCGAGGCGCTGGCTCATATGGCGCTCGAAGCCTATGGCACCAGCTACAGCGATCTCGAAAAAGCCGGCGGGCGCGTAACCCACGTTGACCTTCCGGTCGCAATCCAGCAGATGCGTGACGGTCAGGCGGACATCTTCATCCATAACATTGGCTACAAGCAGCCCGACGTCATGGAGCTCGCCCTGAGCGGCAAGGTGAAGTTCATCCCACTCGGTGAAAAACAGATGAACGTGCTCGAGAACGACTATGGTCTTCTCGGTGATCTGTCGATCAAACCTGAGGAATTCGATGGCGTTGACACCGCGGTGCCGTCCGTCGGCTATCCCACGGGCGTCATCGCAAACGCCGATATGCCGGATAACGTGGCCTACGCGATCACCAAGGCCGTGATCGAACACCCGGACCGTATCCGCGCCGCTCATGCTTCTCTCTCCGCGTTTGACCCCGCCAAAGCGGGCAAGGCTGCCGTGAACGGGAACATTCCTCTGCACCCGGGCGCGGCGCGTTACTACCGCGAAGCCGGCCTGATCGAATGAGTCACTGCTTTTTCGGAAGCCGGTTTATGCCAATAAAGTTCAGCTTGCGAAAAAGGCGGCTGGGGATAAAAAAATGACCAAAGCCCTGACCTTCTGCGTACGTATGATCGCCTTGGCGATCACCGCTCTTCAACTGTACAGTGTGATCTGGCAGCCGCTTCCCCTGCACATGCACTATGTGCTTTTTCTCGGCGCCGTGCTCCTTCTGGTGTTTGGCCAACAGCAGGACACCGTGACCCGGGTAAAACTGGCGACGGATGTGCTGTGGATTGTCATCACAATCAGCTGGGTCGTCTATCTGACAATGAATCATGATCGCTATCTCACAAGGATAGCCTTTGTCGACCGTCCCACCCTGTTTGATCTGGTCGCCGGCACGGCCCTGGTCGTTACCTTATTGGAGGCAACCCGGCGTGTGGCGGGTCTGGGGCTCTTCGTCATCGCGGCGACGTTCATCGCCTATGCCTTCCTCGGCCAGTATCTCCCTTCGGGCATCGGTCATTCAGGTCTGGGGCTCAGCCGTTTCATCGATATCGAAGTGCTGTCGAACAACGGTGTCTTTGGCGTGCCTCTTGGGGCCGTGGTCTCCTATATTTTTTACTTCATTCTGTTCGCGACCTTCCTTGAGCTTTCCGGTGGCGGGCAACTGTTTATCGACCTCGCCTTCGCACTGACCGGACGCTCGCGTGGCGGCCCGGCCAAGAGCGCGGTCATTTCCTCTGGTCTGATGGGATCAATCAACGGATCGGCTGTCGCCAATGTGGTCGGCACGGGCACCTTCACCATTCCATTGATGAAGCGCTTTGGCTACAAGCCGCATTTCTCCGGCGCTGTCGAGGCTGCCTCCTCCACGGGCGGGCAGCTTATGCCGCCAATCATGGGGGCGGCGGCCTTCGTCATGGTCGAGCTGACGGGTCTGAACTATGTCACTATCCTCAAGGGCGCGGCTCTTCCCGCTCTGCTCTACTACCTCGCCATTCTCTTCGCCGTCGATCTCACCGCAAAAAAAGAAGGTCTCAGTGGCATGTCCAAGGCGGACCTGCCCAATATCCGCGAGGGTCTTCTCAAGCGCATCCATCTTCTTCTACCGCTGGCCGTTCTCATCGGCATGATGGTATCAGGCGCCTCGCTGATGATGTCAGCGATCTACGCTTTCGTCAGTTCCGTCCTGGCCAGCCTGCTCACCAGGGAAACCAGGATCGGGCTAAGGAAAATGTTCGAGGGCTTCATTCAGGCCGCGAAGTCAATCATCGTCGTCGCTGTCCCTTGCGCTACCGCCGGGCTGATCATCGGGATCATCGTGCAAACCGGCATCGGCCTGAAGTTCACGGAGTTCGTTCTGACCCTGGCCTCCGGTTCCATGATTCTGTCCCTGATCGCGGTGATGTTCGCATGCATCATTCTCGGCATGGGAATGCCGACCGTTTCGGCCTACATCATGGTCGCCATCCTGATGGCACCCGCGCTCGGCGAGATGGGTATCTACGTGCTCTCCGCGCACCTGTTTATCTTCTACTTCGCACTGTTGAGTTTCGTGACACCGCCGGTGGCGCTGGCTTCCTACGCGGCCGCCGCGCTCGCCAAAGCGGACGCCACCCGCACCGGGCTGACCGCCTTCAAACTGACGCTTCCGGGCTTCATCGTTCCCTTCGCCTTCGTCTACAACCCGGCGCTGGTGATGAACGGAGCCTGGTACGAGATTCTGCTGGTAGCGCTTTCTTCCATTCTCGGCGTTTACACCATGGCCGGCACCGCCGTCGGGATGCACCTGCGCCACTCTACCCGCATCGAACGTCTCACCGGCTTCGTCGGCGCCATTCTTTTAATCACCCCGAATCTGATCACCGACCTCGCGGGCTTTGTCCTCGTAGCGGGCATGCTCGCTCTTCAGCTTCGCCGGCCCCGGGAGGCCGAGGTCACCTCCCCCCCTCTGCAAGGAGCACTCCATCATGTCGAATAACCGGGCATATAAACTTCCCCATGCCTTGCACAGCATTGGCGGACATTCGCTCGAAGGTAACAGCAAGGCCCGGTCCGTCAACCCGGCAACCGGGGAAGTTGTCGGGACCTTCTCCGTCGGAGATCGGGAGGTGGCCGAAGCGGCCATTGCCGCCGCACGCAAGGCTTTCGATACCACGCTCTGGCCACAGGATCCCCGTACCCGGCAGATGGTCCTTCTGCGCTGGGCCGATGCCCTGGAAAGAGACAAGGAGCGTCTGGCCACCCTGCTCACGGCGACAAACGGCAAACCACTGGCACAGGCCAAAGGCGAGATCGCCGGCGCGATTTCGGAAATCCGCTATTACGCTGGGCTGAGCCGCCACAATCCCGGGCGGGCTATGGAGGTCGCGCCCGGTGAAATCTCCATCACACTGCGCGAACCGGCGGGTGTGGCGTCTCTCATCATCCCGTGGAATGCCCCGGCGGTTCTGCTGATCCGAGCCCTGGCGCCCGCACTCGCGGTAGGTTGCACAGCCATCACCAAACCCGCGCCGCAAACCGCTCTTTTCACGGCGGCCTGTATGGCACCACTGATCGCCGATGCAAGCTTGCCGCCCGGCGTGGTCAATGTCGTCCTCGAAACCGGTCATGAAATCGCTGAGACAATGACGACACACAACGACGTGGATGTGGTCAGCTTTACCGGCTCCAACCTCGTTGGCCAGCGCATCATGAGCGCCGCCGCTGGGACCATGAAGAAACTCTCGCTCGAGCTCGGCGGAAAGTCCTGCTGCATCGTCATGGAGGATGCGCAAATCGAGACTGTCGCCCCCAAGATCGCCGCCGCGGCGATGATCATTTCCGGTCAGCAATGCACAGCCGCCCGCCGTGTACTCGTCCACGCCTCACGCATGAAGGAGATGAAAGCCGCGCTCTCCGCCGCTCTCTCTGGCACCAAGATCGGCAACGGGCTGGACGCGGGTGTCGAAATGGGTCCACTTATTGATGCCGCCTCCCGCGACAAAGTCTGGGACGAAATTTCCAGGAGCTTCGATCTGGCGGACGAAGTGGTTCTAAAAGGCGAGAAACTGGCCGGCCCGAACGGTAGCGCCTTTATGTCCCCTTCGCTTGTCGCCCATTCCGACGAAAACGCGCCTTTTTGTCAGGAAGAGATCTTCGGGCCGCTCCTTGTGCTCGAACCCTTCGAGACAGAAGCCGAGGCCATCGCCAAGGCCAACAATACAGTTTTCGGCCTTTCAGCCTCTGTCTGGACGCGTCAGTCGGACAGCGCATGGCGCATGGCTCGAGCGCTGCGCAATGGTACAGTATGGATCAATGACCACAACAAACTGTTCGCCGAGGCGGAAACCGGTGGCTATCGCAAAAGCGGCCTCGGGCGACTGCACGGCTATGACGCCCTGCTGGACTTCACCGAACTCAAACATATCTATCAGAGTGTCGGGGCGGTCTAGCCGGCAAGACCGAGGCCATGATGGAGCTACGTCAGCTAAAATACTTTACCTGCCTCTACGAGGAAGGGTCGGTCACACGAGCCGCCCATCAGCTCAATATTGTGCAACCCGCCCTTTCCATGCAGATCTCGAAACTGGAGGAGGAACTCGGGCAGCCGTTGTTCGAGCGTACGTCCAAAGGCATGATCCCCACCGAGACCGGCGAGCAAGCGTACCGTCTGTTCATGCCGCTACTCGGCCAACTCCTGGAGGCCCGGCAAACCCTCATTCACCGCAACGGGGAAATCAGTGGACGCATCCATGCCGGCCTCATTGCCTCGGCGGCCAATCAGGCCCTCGCCAGCACCCTGGCTTACTTTGTCGAGCATCACCCCAATGTGGAACTGCAGATCAGCTATGGCTACAGCCAGAACCTGATCGACCGGGTGCTCTCCGGCGATCTCGATTTCGCCGTCATCAACCAGAGTTTCCAGCAGGAACGTCTTGCCCGCATTGATCTGGTGGACGAAGAACTGCTGGTGGCCACCGGCGCCGCCAATCGCCTGCGGGTAGCGGCGCCGGTACCGCTGTCGGCCTTGAGCAAACTGAAACTGGTGCTGCCCTCGCGGCTACATGGCCTGCGCATTGTCATCGATCATTCCATGGCGGCGCTGGGGCTGGAACTGACCCCGGAACTCGAACTCGACGACCTTACCGTGATCGAGAGTTTTCTGCGCCGCAGCGACTACGTCAGCATACTGCCCGCCACGGTGCTGCGCCCGGGCCTGGAGGAAGGCGCCTTGCGCGCCTATCCGCTGGACAGTCCGGGACTGACTCGCAGCATGGTGTGCGTGCACGATAGCCGCCGTCCGTTGTCCCCCGCGGCCCGGCTGTTCGTGGACATCATCGGCAAGACTCTGGTGACCGGCCTCAACGCCATTCACTTCTATAAGGAGGGCGCCCTCGATCATGAGCTGGACTGATTCCCGATCACAACGATTGATCATCGGTATCTCCGGCGCCTCCGGTGCCGTCTACGGTGTGCGCCTGCTTGAACTACTGCGCGACACACCCGTTGAAACCCATTTGGTGGTCAGCAAATCCGCCCTGATTACCGTAGCGCACGAAACAGGGCTGTCCTGGTCGGAACTCAAGAATATGGCCTCCGTTCACTACTCCAATCAGGACATCGGCGCCGCCATCGCCAGCGGCTCATTCAAGACCATGGGCATGGTCGTGGCGCCCTGCTCCATACGTTCCATGTCCGAAATCGCCAGTGGCGTCACTTCCACCCTGTTGACCCGCGCGGCGGATGTGATTCTCAAGGAACAACGACGCCTGGCGCTGATGGTCCGGGAAACGCCGCTGCATCGGAATCACCTGCGTACCATGATGGAGTTGGCGGAACTGGGCGCCATCATTACGCCACCAGTGCCGGCCTTCTACGCCCGGCCCGAGTCCCTGAACGAAATGGTCGATCACAGTCTGGGGCGAGTCCTGGACTTGTTCGACATCGAACTGGGCATTGTCCGTCGCTGGCGGGAAGAGCCAGGGGCGGATCCGGAACCGCACCATGCAACACCTTGATCTGCAAGTCATGGAACAAGCTCTGCAATGGGCGCGGGACGGCCATGAAGTCTGGCTGTGCACGGTACTTTCCACTTTCGGTTCCGCGCCGCGTCCGCCTGGAGCAATGCTGATAGCGCGCGCCGACGGTGCCTATACCGGCTCCCTGTCCGGCGGTTGCGTTGAGGAGGAATTCCTGGCCAGTTTGTGCCGGGGCGCCTTCCGCGACACCGTGCAAATCATTCGCTACGGGGATGACGAGGATGAGCGGCGCCGCTTCCGTCTGCCCTGTGACGGTATGCTTCAGGTCCTCATAGAACGCCGGCTTCCCAGCCAGGACTGGCTTTCCCATCTGCAATCCCTGCTTGCCACTCTGCACGGCCAGCAGCGCCAGCTGCGCCGTGTGGATCTCACCACCGGCGAGGCTACCTTGCATGCCGACCAGGGTGGCGAGGCGGCCCGGGTAAAGGACGAGCAGGTGGAGATCCGGATCGGCCCGGTATTACGGCTATTGCTGGCGGGGGTCTCCCCCGTGGCCCGGATCTGCGCCAGCTACGCCCGCGAATTGGGCTGCGAGATTATCGCCTGTGATCCCCGTGAAGAAGCGCAAGGAGAGCTGATTGATAACATCCCGGTACAGCCCGTCCTTCCCTCTCTCTATATCGCCTCCGGCGGCTGCCACGAAACCACCGCCGTGGTGGCCCTGACCCACGATCCCAGAATCGACGATCTGGCTTTGATGGAGGCGGTACATACGCCGGCATTCTATATCGGCGTGATGGGCTCGGTACGGACATCCGCGAAAAGAGCGGAACGATTGAAACGGGTGGGCGGACTCAGTGATGAGGAAATCCAGCGCATTCATATGCCCATTGGCCTTGGCCTGGGTAGCAAAACACCGGCGGAGATTGCTCTGGCGGTGATGGCCGATGTACTGCGCGTTTACCGGGGGAAGGCCAGAGATGAACTCTAGCACGGACTCCGTCATCGCTCTGGGCCCGGCCGCCGGAACAGACGCTCTCTCCGGACAACCGGCTCGAGCACTGGCGGACAATATCGTACGACCCTGTTATCAGGGGCAGCCTGGAGGAAGCTAGCAATGTCCGTTGCCCGACGCGTATTCCATGGTTTGTTCGGCCGCGTTGCCTTGCTCGATATGGACCGCCCGTTGACCACGCATTCCCACCACGAGTGCCATGTGCTTGTGAAGGTGTCCGGTGCGGACACCTATTTCAATGTCGATGGTCACCGGGTACCTCTCACCGACCGCGGCGCGGTATTGGTCAATGCCTGGCAGCCCCATTTCTACGATCACCAGCCGAACACCCCCAATACTCAAATCCTGGCGCTCTACATTGAGCCCACCTGGCTCACCAATATTCAGAAATCACTGGCCCTTTGTGCCCACCCGGGCTTTTTCTCACGGCCGCATATCGCATTGAGCAGTACACATCGACGCCTGGCCGACTGCCTGATTGCCGAGTGCTACTCCTCCGATCTGGTACTCAGAGAACACATCGAATCGCTCCTGTTCGACTTTCTGATCGCCTTGATCGAGGACCACTCCCAATGGCACGAACTGAAAAGACAAGCCTGTATGCCACGGTACCGTTTTCAGGACGCCCGCATCCGCCGTGCTTGCGCTTACCTGCAAAGCCACTTCAACGAACCCCAATGCCTGGCGAACGCGGCGCGTATCGCCGATCTGTCGCGGGCACATTTCTTCACGTTATTCCGTCATGATACCGGCATGTCACCAATGTTGATGCTGAATGACATACGCATGCGCCACGCTTTCCGCTGGCTGGAACATGAGCGCGTCGGCACTTTATGTCAGTTGGCGGAAACCTTGGGCTTTTCCGAACAAGGCCATTTTACCCGCTTCTTTCAACAGCATATCGGTGCGGCTCCAAGCCAATATCGCCGGGTGATCGATAGCTACTCATCGGTCTGATACCCCGCTCCCGGCTCCGGGCGACGCCACAGCCACAGCAGCACCATCGCCATGGTCAGCGGCAGCAGGCCCTTGGCCCAGTGCGGCAGGGAAGAGATCAGAATCAATATCACGCCAAGGGACATGGTCAGCGTCGCCATCCATTTCGCGTGACGGGAGATCGCGCCATGCTCCCGCCAGCGGCGGATCGGCGGCCCGAAACGGGGATGGGCCAGCAGCCACCGCTCCAGGGCCGGCCAGCCGTGCCCGGCGGCCCAGGCCGACAACAGCAGGAACTCCACTGTCGGCAGCCCGGGCAACACCACCCCCAGCATGGCGATGGCCAGCGCCAATAACGCCAGCGCCCGCCATAACAAAATACGCATGCCGTTCACGCCGGGCGCGGCAAATCCGCCATCAGTTCTTCCACCGCCGAGTTGACGAAGGCGAAGGCCTCCCGCGCTCCGCGCACCGCCTGCGCTTTGTCCTCGTCAGTGAACGCCAGCGCGTCCAGTTGCGCCTTGAAACGTTTCCAGTGCAGGCCGCGTCCGTCCGGGTGCCCGGCCAGATGCCGGGCGCCGTGGCTTTCGCTCAGTCCCAGTTTGTCCTGCGCCAGTTTGAACAGGAAAGCCGCGCCCAGGTTGGAACCTTCATTGGTGTATAACCAACCCACCGCCGCCGGCATGCCGGTGATCAGGGCGGTGGTGCCGGCCAGACGATCGAAGGACAGATCGGAATCGCTCACTTTCAGATCACGGCAATCCGCTTCCACCTCCGGCAAGCGCGATCGCTCCGCCAGGCCGGGAAACAGCTTTTGCAGTTCCTCAGCCTGATATAACGGCGCGGTGGCGCATTGCAGCCGTAACTGCATGCGCAGGAAGCGGCGATAGCTTTGCTCGTCGGCGAACGGCGCGAAGCCGGACAAACGGTTATCCAGGTTTTCATGGATCTGATGGGTGCCTTCCTTGAGACACAAGGACAGGGGTTTTTCCATAAGTTCCACAGTGTCGGCCTGAGTCATGATGAGTCCTATATGCGATGCCAATGGGGGATGCCGATAAAGAGGCTTCTATAAGTTATGACGAGTGAGCCGGCGAAAAGGACAATGCCCGGTCCACGGTTTTCAGTTCCCGCACGCCCAGAACCCCGCTTTGCTGATGCAGCTCCAGCCAGGCATTGAGATAATCGTAACCGGCGCCGAGCCATTCCAGGCGGGCCTCGTGCAATTGCCGACGCGCTTCCAGCAGGTCCTGGTTGTTTCGCTCACCGCCGCGCAGACTTTGGCGGGTGGCTTCCACCAATTGCTCGGCGCTCGTCACCGCCTCGGCCAGCGCTTCCAGGCGGGAAGCACCGCCACGACAATCGCGAAAGCGTTGCTCCACCGCCAACAACAATTGCTGCCGGGCGGAAAGCAGCCGCTGTTGTTCAGCATCCTGGCGGGCGGCGGCCTGACGGCGAGCAGCCGCCACACCACCGCCGGCGTACAGTGGCACCTGCACCTGCACGCCGACGCTGTCGGTATCGTAGTGTTGACCGTAAGTGTTCTCGCTATCGGAATCCGTGCGCCGGGTGCTGGCGTAAAGACTGACCGTGGGCCAATGACCCGCTTTCTGCCGGTCCACCTCTCGCTCCGCCAACGTCACGTCTTCACGCCGCACCGCCAGCACCGGACTGTGACGCAGGGCCTGTTCGCGCCAGCGGGCCAGATCGCCGTCCAGCGGCAACGGCGATACCGCGCCTTGCGCCTGTGGTTGCCAGCCGCTGAGATCCACACCGGTCAGTTGCGTCAAACGGCGTTCGGCCACCTTCGCCCGCTCCTCGGCGGCGAGCCGCTCGGCCCGGGCCAGGGCCAGGCGGGAACGGGTTTCCAGCACCTCGGTCAGGGTTCCTTCGCCGGCTTTTCGCAATGCCTCATTACGCTCCAGCAACGCCTTCAATACCGACGTCTGTTCCCGCGCCCAGCGGCGCCGGGACCAGGCCACCAGGGTGTCGGTGTAGGCCCGCGATACTTTCACCACTAGTTCCTGCAAGCGAGCCTCGAATTCCAGTTCCGCCCGCGCCGCTCGCAAACGGCCGATATCCCGCGCCACCCAGGCGCCGTAATCGAACAGTGGCTGTTCCAGTCTCAACGAGGAACTGTAGCTGCGATAATCCCGTTCCTCCGTTACCGGCCCGAACAGGGAATCCTGTTCCACTTCGGACCAGTTCTTGCCCCAGGAGTAACTGTAGGCCAAGGTCGGCAGCAGATTGGCCCGGCCCAGCACCTTGAATTCACCGGCGGCGCGACGGTCATGGATCGCCGCCTGGAACTCCGGCTCGTGGCGCAGCGCCGCATCGAACGCCTGTTCCAGCGTCAACGCTGACGCCAGCGGGCTCAGACATAGCAAAAGCAGCAGCCAGGCCAAGGGTTGAGACCGGCGGAGGGCCAAGGGCTTGGCGGGGGGCTGTTCACCCTCTCCCTGTCCCTCTCCCCTCAAGGGAGAGGGGACCGAATAGAGGGGTTTGTCTTGCCTCCCCTCTCCCTTGAGGGGAGACGGCTGCATGGACGCAGGAGGTAGAGCGACGCAGGATGCCAAAGCCGAGGGGTCGGGGGAGAGGGTGAAGGTCATCGACGTCATTGCCCCTCCAGCGCCAGCGGGATGCGATCCAGCAACGGCTTGAACAGATAGCTCATCAGCGAACGCTCACCGGTACGCACGAAGGCCTGCACCGGCATGCCCGGCTGCACCACCAGGTCACCGAGCGCGGCGCGAGCCTCCTGATCCACCCGCAGGCGGGCAGCGTAATAAGGCTGGTCGTTGTGCGGTTTTGTCTTGCCTCCCCCTCTCCCTTGAGGGGAGACGGCTGCATGGACGCAGGAGGTAGAGCGACGCAGGATGCCAAAGCCGAGGGGTCGGGGGAGAGGGTGAAGGTCATCGACGTCATTGCCCCTCCAGCGCCAGCGGGATGCGATCCAGCAACGGCTTGAACAGATAGCTCATCAGCGAACGCTCACCGGTACGCACGAAGGCCTGCACCGGCATGCCCGGCTGCACCACCAGGTCACCGAGCGCGGCGCGAGCCTCCTGATCCACCCGCAGGCGGGCAGCGTAATAAGGCTGGTCGTTGTGCGGATCCTCCAGCCGGTCCGGTGACACCCGCGCCACCGTGGCGGGAATGCGTGGTGTGCTGGCCCGATTAAAGGCGGTGAACATCAACTCCACCGGCAAGCCGGCGTGCACCGAGTCAATGCGATCCACCGGTACCCTGGCATCCACCCACAGCGGCTCATCCGCCGGCAGAATTTCCATCACTGTATCGCCGGGGCGAATCACCGAGCCTCGGGTCAGCACCTGCAGGTTCACCACCCGGCCGGATACCGGCGCGGTAATCTCACTGTGCTCCAGTTGGAAACGGGCGTTGGCCAGCCGCTCGCTTTCACTGGCGGCCCGTAAGCGGTGTTCGGCTAGCGCCTGCTCCACGTCACGGTTCTGGTTGTCACGCAGGGCGTCCAGCCGGGCCCGGGCCTCGCCGAAACCGGCCCGGGCCGCCCGCGCCGAAGCACCGGTGGCGGCCAGCTCACCGCTCAGGCGCGCCCGCTCCTCTTCCAGTTCCAATACCCGGTTGCGAGGCACGTAATCCTGCTCCGCCAATGGCCGCAACGCCGCCAGTCTTTGATCCAGCAAGGCCAGACGCTGCCGCAAACCGGATTGTTGGGCCTGCTGCCCCTGCCAGCGCGCCTCGGCACCGGCCATCGCCTGTTCAAGGCCGGCGCGTTCGGATTGCAGCGCCAGCCGGCGGCTGCGGAAAAGCTGCCGCTGTGCTTCCAGCGCCGAGGCCAGTACCGGGTCGGTGGCTGCCTGCCGCGTCAGTGCCGGGTCCAGGACCAGGGTCTCAAGCCCTTGTCTTTCCGCTTCCAGGCGGGCGATACCGGCCACCGCCATGGCCTGATGCAACCGCGCGGAAGCCAGCTCCGCCCGCGCCACTTGAGCGTCCAGTTTCAGCAGTGTCTGCCCTTGGCTGACGCTCTCTCCTTCGGTCACCGGCACCTCGGCCACCACACCACCAGCAGGATGTTGAATACGCTTGCGATAACCGTCCACGGTCACCGTGCCTTCCAGTGCCACGCCACCATCCAATGGCGCCAGCACCGCCCACAGCAGAAAGGCGGCAAACCCGCCCAGCAGCGTCACGCCGCCCCACAACACCAGCTTGCGCTGACCACGGCGGCGCAGCCCCGCGCCCGGCGCGGCCTCCATCGGCGGCGGTTCCATGCGTGCATTCATGCCCCGCCTCCTTCAGCGCCGAAGCTGTAGGACACGCGGGGCGCTTGTTTCGCCGCCGGCCGGCGCTGCCCCATCACCTCGGCGGTAACGCCGAACTTCTGCATCACGCCGTCCTTGAGCACCAGCACCTTGTCGGTGACCGCCAGCACCGCCGCCCGGTGGGTGATCAACACCACGGTGCGGCCCTGCGCCTTCCAAGCTTTCAGGGTTTCCGCCAGCGCCGCCTCGCCGACGTCATCGAGATTGGCGTTGGGTTCATCCAGCACCAACAGCGCCGGTTCGCCGTACAGCGCTCGCGCCAACGCCACCCGCTGTTTCTGACCACCGGACAAGCCGCCGCCATCCTCGCCGAGCACGGTGTCGTAGCCTTGGGGTAAACGAAGGATCATGTCGTGCACGCCAGCGCGACGCGCCGCATCGATCACCGCCTGCTGGGCACCGCCGGTCAGTTCGCCGAAGCGGGCGATGTTTTCCGCCACGGTGCCGGCGAACAGATCCACCTCCTGCGGCAGATAGCCGATCGCCGGGCCCAATTCGTCCGCCGGCCAGCCGTGCAGGTCCGCGCCGTCCAGACGAACCTTGCCGGCGCGCGGCGGCCACAATCCCACCAGCGCCCGCGCCAGGGACGACTTGCCGGAACCGGAAGGCCCGACCACGCCAAGCACTTCTCCCGGCGTCAGCTCGAAACGCACATTGGTCAGACTGGGACGTTCCGCGCCGGGGGGCATCAACGTCAGACCTTCCACCGTCAACGTGCCTTGCGGGCGTGGCAGACTCAACCCCCGCGCCGGTTGCGGGTGCGCCTGCAACAGCGCCTGCAAGCGATTCACCGCGATGCGTGTACCGCTCCACTGACGCCACGCGCCCACCACCTGCTCCACCGGCGCCAGCATGCGGCCCACCAGAATCGAACCGGCCACCATCATGCCGGCGCTGACCTGGCCGTGGATCGCCAGCCAGGCGCCGGCGCCGAGCATCAGTGATTGCAGCGCCAGCCGCAGCGCCCGCGTCACCGCGCTGATCAACACACTGCGTTCGCTGGCCAGGTGCTGATGGTCCACGTAACCGTCCTGCAACTCACGCCAGCGGCGGCGCAGACGGCCGCCCATACCCAACGCCTTGATGGTGGCGGCGCCGCGCCAGTGTTCCTGGGCCAGGCGGCCGGCGTTGATGGACAAGGCACTGGCTTCGTTCAACGGCGCCCGGGACCAGCGTTCGTTGACGAACGCCAGCGCCAGCAATACCAGAGCGCCCAGCAACGCCAAGGCCCCCAGTAGCGGATGAAACAGAAACAGCACGATCAAATAGAGCGGCGCCCAGAGGGCGTCGAAAAACGCGAACAAGGCACTGCCGGCGAAGAACTGGCGCAGCTGATTCAGATCCGACAACGCCTGGGCCGAGGACAGATTGCCGCCCTGCAAACCATGCCGGCCGGCAGCGTCATAAACACGCTCGCCCAATTGTTGGTCAAGGGCTTCGCCGACACGAATCACCAGCAAACCGCGCAACCAGTCCAACGCGGCCATCAGCGCGTACAACCCCAGGGCGATCACCGTCAGCATCAGCAAGGTCACGCCATTACCGGACGCCAGCACCCGGTCGTAGACCTGTAACATATACAGCGCCGGCACCAGCATCAGCAGATTGATCACCGCGCTGAACACGCCGACGGAAACGAAAGTGCCGCGCTGCAACGCCAGCGCCGCGCGCAGATCGTCCCTGGTCTTTTTCATCGCCGGGCGCTCCACTTGGAACGGGCCGCCAGCAACACCCCCATGCCCGCGAGTAACCACCAGGATGGGCTGCCGCCGCCGTTGCCGTACTCTCGGGTTTGTTCGTCGGTGGTGCGGTCCTGCGCGCCGACACCGAGAGAGGCCACGTCGCCGACCTGGCCGCCGGTCAGAGTGTTTTCGCAAGTCAGAGTGTAATAATAGGTACCCGGCTCGGGACTGACCTGAAGATAGCCGCTGTCTTCCCGCGCACCGGTCCAGCCGTCGCCGTCACTGCCGCCGCTGGCGGTGCAGTTGGACGCCTCCACCGTGCTCCATTGCAGCAAGGCGGTGTCCCCTTCTTCGATTTCGCCGGGGGTGATGGTGACGGTGACTCTTGATCGCGCTTCTTCCGGGTCCAGGCTGAGACGGAAGATCGTGCCTTTACGGGTATAGATATCACCGAAACTGGTTTTGTAGGGCTCGCCACCGCCGGTGGTGGCCCCGTAAAGACCACCATCGCTCCCTAGATGCAAGCCCACCGGCCGGCGGCCGTCATAGCGAACATTGCCTTGTTCATCACTGCCGTCAATAAACCGATGGACCACCTCAAAACCTTTGCCGGTCTCATTGGATTGCGGGTCGAATCGGAACAGTACACCGAAACGGTTCATCGACTCCCTGGCGGGAATTTCCACGGGCTCTCCGGGAAGAATCGTACCGCCACTCCACACACCGCCGGCCTGGGTTGTCCCGTAGATGAAACCATCCGAGGCTTGCACCATGGGGCCGCGAGGTTGGCCCCCATCATTCCCCGAGAACGAATGGATCACGGAAAAATCACCCTGCCCGACATCCAGACGCCACAGAGCGCCGTACCAGTTAGGACCATCGTAGTAAGGCGGCTGGCCCTGGTGGGGATGACCGAATGGAGGGGTATATTCGCCATCGATGCCGGTACATAACGGCAATGCAATCACCGCGTCCCAGCTGGTCGGAGTCGAGGAACTACTGCGAGCCTGGCAGAACGCCACGGATAGGGCGCCATAAACGGAGCCGTCCGCTCCCTCCACGGGCCAGGCAAGGGTCGCAACGTCCAGATCATAATCACAGTTTCGCTGCGTGGCGCCCGCTTCCTGCCATTCAGTACACCCGTACCAGGGCACCTCGCCCTCTTCGAGCGTAAAGACATGCAGGATTTCGAAAGTTTCCGGCGCCATCGGGTCGAGTCGATAGACGGTGCCCGTCGGTGTCGCAAGTTCCGAGGGCGTGCCGGGGGCTCCAATAATACCGCGGACATAAGCGGTGATGCCGTAAAGCCAACCATCAACCCCCAACATCATGCCATTGGGAAATTGACGCATCCCTTGAGGCCCCACGGAAAACGCATATACCGTTTCCAGTTGCGGTGTTGCCGCATCCAGGTCGAAGGCGAACAGACGCCCGTTCCCCTCTGGCCCTTCATCCAGGCCATAAAGAATACGGTCCTTGATGATCAAAGCACCATTGGGCCGAACCAGATCCTCCGAGATCAATTCCGGGTGGGTACCATCGAATTCCAACCGGAACAGGATACCCTGGGCACTCTCTTCACTATCGGCCCGAGGTGTCGCCACACCATAAAAATAGTTCGTTTCGTCTTGAACCAACCCCATCTGAGGGCCACTATCCGGCCAAACGTTAAAGGCTTCCTTCAGATCCGCCACATCCACATACTGGGCAGGGTAAGTTGGCAACGAGTAGATACTGGGATTGTTATAGGCGGCGCCATACAGCCGGCCGTTATTCGCCAGAATGGGCGGCATCAAAGGATGTCCGGCCTTTTGTTCCACGCCATCCAGGGACTCCATCCCAAGCGCTCGCAGCACCGTCATCTCCGGCATCACCGTCTGTGCCTGTAGCGGTGGAATCTGAAGCAGAAGAGAGCCCAACAACAGACCACTGAGTACGCGCAACATAGATTCTTTTCCCAGATCATAAGAAACGCCCACCAATGACGGCGGGCGTTCCGTTACTTCATGTCAGCAGCCATTAAGCCGCCAGTTCCAACTCAACATCGGTGGTTTCGGCAACACCCAGAACTTCGGTCATTGAAGAACTCACTCCGGCTGCATCCAGTGCTGCCCAAAGTGCGGAGGCGTCGCCATCCTTGAGGCCGTTAACGATATTGTGGGTATCGTTGAGCTCGGTGGTGCGGTCGATCACATCCCCGTTGGCGTCCAGACCACCGTTCAGGCCGATGGAGTCCAGGCCATCGATGGTCACCAGCTCTTCCTCAAAGTAGTACAGGCCGTTGCTGTCCTGTTCCAGACCCAGACCAAAGGTGATGGAACCGATCTCCCCATAGAGGGTATGGGTGGGACTGGCGAAGAAGGTGTAGTTGAGGTAGGAGCCGTCCGCCGCTTCGACGATAAAGCCCAGATCCAGGCCGCCATATTCGCCGGAGGAAGCATATTGGGTGCCTGAGAAAGTTCCAAAGGCATCCCAGATACCCAGATCCACTACCGGGTTCGGATCTTCATCACCAGCAAAGGCACCGGGGTTATCGCTGTGATCGGCGATTTGGAACAGGCGATTGAAAGCAGGCAAGAAGCCATCTTCCTCGCTGAACACGGTCGTCCCGGTATTATCACTGAACAGGTCATCCGCGCCATTCCAGCCGGCAATACTGTCAGGGCCATAGTTACCGCTGTAATCACCAAACGTCGCTGAGTAAGTTACGGTTACGCTCATTTCAGATACTCCTGTAGCTCTATATTTGATGTACCCCGTTATGGGGTGAGTACCCGGCACTTATGCGCCGGGGCGTCCGAGGCTGGCGCGAGGCGGCTGGCTTTCGGTTGCCTTTTGAGCGGCGGGCCAGCCCGTCGCTCGCCATTCAGAGATTCACGGCACGACGACGCCGGGCCGCCAGGAACCCAAGCGCGGAGAGCCACAGCAAAGACAAGGTGCCACCGCCACCACCGCCGGAAGAACCACCGCCGTTGCCGCCGTTATCCACCGGTTCGACGGTAACGGTGACGCTGGCTTCCACCCGTTCGTCGCCGCCGTCCGTGCACCCCAGGATGTAGGTGAATTCGCCGTCCAGGGGGGGCGTGAGGGATTCGCTGCCTTCGCTGGCTTTGTTACCGCCCCAGTCGCCATCGCCCGCGCAGTTGTCGGCATTGCTCACCGACCAGGTCAGGGTCGTGCTTTCACCCAGGGTAATGGTTTGTGGATCGGCGCTGAGTTGAATATCGGCGGTCACCGGTAGCTCGATATCAACGGCAAAAAGGGTGCCATAGCCATCGGCGTCGTTGGTGTTCAAGGCATCGCCGGAATTACCGCCGCGCTTAGTAGCGCCGTACAGGGTCTGCATCTGTTCCACTACCGGCCCAGCGGTAAGCCCGACCGGGAAGGCGCCGTCGATTTCCACATCGAATCGGTGCAGGATCTCGTATTCGTCGTCGCTGTGATTATCGGCTTGTCCGATCATCACCCGGAACAGGACGCCGGCGCCGCTGGGCTCATCTTCCGCCGTCACCGTGCGCCGGGCGGTGCCGTAAACATGGCCGTCGGCGGCCAGGACCAAAGGCCCCCAGGGCGTGATACCGTCGTCTTGCTCTTCAGCAAAGGTATGCACCAGCGCGAAGCTGCCTGGCGTGCCGGGTTTAAATCGCCACAGAGCTGTGGTTGTGGTGCCGTACAGCCAGTCGCCGACTTGCACCAGAGCTTGTTGCCCTGAATCACTTCCCTTGATTTCCCCTTCCGCCTCTTTGGCGAAGGTATGCAGGATCGTTACCGGCGTGGTGCCATCGGTGGCTACGTCGGACAGGTCGATACTGAACAGGGTGCCCGCGCTTTCGTCTCCATCGGGGAGCCCTTCCGGATCGCCCGCGCCAGCGGACTGATCGCGTACATTGATACCGTAAAGGGTGCGATTGGCCTCATCCACCAGCAGGGCCGCCGGATACTGTCCCTTTTTATAAACGGTGCTGTTACCGGAGCCTTCCGCGTAGTTCTCGAATTCCACCAAACGCACCAAGGTGCCGTCGGCCGCGAGCCGGAACAACCCGTTACCGTTTCTCCCTCCTCCACCGCCGAAATACACGTTGTCGTCGGTGTCCACGGAGAATAGGCCACGCGGTTCGAACGATGAGCCAAAACCGTCGCTGTCGTCGCCCGGGTCAGCTGGTGTGGCCACGGCGTTCACCGGCACCTCTGCGAAGGTCCAACGAAACACCGTGGGCTCGGCAGGAAACTGCGGAAAAGAAAATGGATTGGTTCCGAAAATCACATCACCGGTACTATCTTCCACCAATCCCGTATAGAGCCCGCTGGCTCCCCCTTCGGCCAAGAGGCTGGAGGAGAACTGGGGCACCCCCGCCGCGAAGTCCAGGGCATAGTAGTGCCCGACTGAGTCCGTACTGGCAGGCACTACCCCAACCAATGTGCGCGATTCCCTGGCATTCAAATAGATTGGCGGAGAGTGAGGCTGCTGCCCCCCCTCATTGGAAAACACATGCAATACGCGCGGCGCCATATCGGCCATCACCGAAGAGGTCATAAACAGTAAGGTCGTACCGAGGCTACTGAGCCAGGGGCGTGCGCCTTGAGAAACGATTCGCGTCATCGAAACACTCCTTCCTTCAAAATTTCAGTGAGACCGTGCCGGTGACGGTGCGGCCCGGCGCGATCCAGTAAGAGAGGCCGTTGAGTTCGGCGTAGTTGCGGTCGCGCAGGTTGTCCACCGCGAGCCGCAGGGTGAGGCGATCATTGGGCTGGTAGCTGGCCCAGGCGTCGTAGACGGTCCAGTCCACCACGTCTTCGTAGGCGCTGCCGCCGCGGCCATCGTTGTCTTCGTAGCGGGCCCGGGCACCGAGAGTGAGTTTGCGATCGAGCAGCCGCAGACCGGCGCTCAAGGTGCCTTTCTTCACCGGCGGCAACAGATAGAACATGCCGCCGCCATTGGCGTCGCCGATCGTGGTTGGCAGACAATCAGTAAAGCAGCCGAGCGGGTAAGGGTCATAACCGCCCCGGCCCAGGTCGTGCAGGGTCCGCGTCCAGCTGGCTTCGAGGAAATAGCCGCCGGCGTCGTATTCGGCCTGCCATTCCAAGCCGTAGAAACGCACCTCGTCCCGCAGATTGACGAACGCCAGGGATTGGGAAGTGCTGGCTCCAGGGGCAGGCCCAATGACCCGCCCTTGGGTGATGTAGTCCTTGACGCGGGTGTCGAACCAGGCGGTCTTCATGCGCAGGCGATCACCGTTCTTGAACAAGGATTGCCAGTTGAGATTGGCCCCCACTTCCCAGGTACGAGAACGTTCCGGTTCCAGACCGGGATTGGGAAAGAACGGAAAGGTATTGCCGATGTGGGCGCCCCACATGATCGACTCGGTGATGGCCGGCGGCCGCACGCCCTGGCCGTAGCTGGCGAACAGTTGCAGCGGGTTGGCCACCTGCCAGGCGGCTTTCAAAGTCGGCGAGACGAAGCCATCGTGGCGGGCCACGTCGAACTTGCTGTACAAAAGGGTGTAAGGTGGACGCACGCCGTCTTCATTTTTATGCCGGCCGACAAACATCTCGCCGTCGCCTTCGAGGCGGAACCAGTCGTAACGCACACCGCCGGTCAGTTCCCAGCCGTCGTAATGGGCCAGGCGCGCCGTAGTGAAGGCGCTGATCACGGAACGCTCCCCTTCCGGCGTCGGGCCGGAAAACCAATCGGCGCCACGCTCATCGCCGCTGTTATCCGGCCGGGTCCAGTCGTGGTAGAACTCGCCACCATAGGTTAAGTCCAGAGAGCCGCGCCAATCGCCGACGGGCACCTCCATGCGGTTCACCAGGGTGCCGCCGACGGTGTTGGTTTCGTAGCGCAGATCAAACTCGCCGTAGTCGTCGTCCGGATCGTCCGGGCGATACTCGTCGTTGCGGGTGCGAGTGTAATAGAGGCTGGCGTCCAGGTCCCACCAGCGGCTACCGGGGTAGAAGGCGTAGTTGATCAGGAAGGTGTCGGAGTGGATCTGGTTTTCATCGGTGGCGTCACTGCCGGGCGCAGTATTGCTGCCTTCATCGAAATCCGCTCGCAGGCCGATGTAGCTGAATTTAACGGACTGGTTGTCGGCGAAACGCCAGGTGCTTTTCAGCAACGCGGACCACTGCTCCTGACCAGTGAACTGGCTGGTGCCGTGCCAGTAGCCGCCGCTGTTGCCGCCCCGTTCGCCTTTCTTGAACGCGCCCACGTTCTTGCGGCTCACCGCCGCCATCAGATCCACGTTGTCACTGGCGCGTACGGCGCCGGCGACACTGCCGGAAAAGTGGTAGGCATTGTCACCGGTGGTGGCGTTGACGCGCCCGCCCGCCTTTTGCTCCGGCTCGAGCAGATCGTCCACGTCCAGGGTGCGGAAGTTGACCATGCCGCCGATCACCGCCGCGCCGCCGGCGCCGGAGCTGGGGCCTTTGCTGATATCCACGCCAGCCAGCAATTCCGGATCCACGTACACCTGGCCGTTGCTGCCGTGGCCACTTTGCTGGTAGTTCTGCCGGGTGCCGTCGATCATCACATTGACGCGGCCGAAATCCTGCAGACCGCGAATATTCACCGACACCCCCGGATCCTGGCGACTTTGCGAGGTATGCACGCCGGGCACCGCCGCCAACACATCGGAGGTATTGCGCGGCGGCATCCGGTCGATCTGGTCCCGGGAGATGATCGTCATGGACCCCGGCGTGCGATAGGCCCGCCCGCGCGGGTCCAGCTCACCGGTGACGGTCACCCGTGGCAAAGAGTTGGCGCCATCGCCGCCCTCCCCACCTTCTCGGCGCAATACATATTGGCCCCGCGCTTCCGGCTCGGCGCTGAGCCCGGTCCCAAGCAGCAACGCGGCGAAGCCATCCGGCACGGCATAGTGTCCGCGCAGTCCGCGAGTGTGTTTGCCCTCGGTGAGGCCAGGATCGAAGTACATCACCACTCCGGCTTCCAGCGCGAAGCGATTCAACGCCGGTGCCAGGGCGCCGGCGGGTATCTGGTAGTGTCTTTGCGTCACGGAGGACGCCTCGGCTTGCGCCCGGGTCTGGCCGGGGCCGCCAAGCAGAAAGACCGCCGCCAGGAGGCCCATGGCGAAGCGGGGTCGGAGACAGCGCTGCATTAATATCAATTCCCATTCTCATCCTTGTTCATCTGTGATGACGGGCGAGATCGGGAAAGGGACAGTGATGGGGAAAGAAATTCTGGTCGGACGTCAGACCTTTTTGCAGGGGCGGTCCGCGGACCGCCATTCACACGCTATGTGTCAGCGACGGCCGATCACGGTCAGCCAGCGGGTGTAGTTGGTCACTTGAATCGGCAGATAATCCGCCAGCAGCGCCAGAGCCTGGTCGGTATCGTCGAGCGGGAAAACGCCGGACACACGCAGCCCCGCCAGTTCCAGATCGTCGAATCGCAACAATCCGGGCCGATAACGCGCCAGTTCCTCCAGCACCGCCGTCAAGGGTTGGTCGTCGGCCACCAGACGCCGGTCCAGCCAGGCGGTGGCCAGGCGCACATCGACGCCGCGCGGTGATTTGATGATCGTTCCGTCGGTGGCGGTGCGCTGACCCGCATGAGCATCAACACAGGCGTGGCGGGCCGGCGGTGGCGGTGTGGCGGCACACACCTGCACGCTGGATTCGGTCACCACCACCGCCATGCGCCGGTCACGCAAACTGACGGCGTAACGGGTTCCCAGGGCACGGGCCGACCCCAGGCCGGTGGCCACCACGAAGGGTCTGTCGGGGTCTGGCGCCACCGTGGCGTAAACGTCGCCATCGCGCAAAATCACCCGACGCTCGTCGCCGTCGTAATCCACATCAACGGCGGCGCCGCTGTTCAGTACCAGTGAACTGCCGTCCGGCAAGGTCACCTGACGCTGTTCGCCAACGGCGGCGCGATAATCGGAAGTCAGATTCAAGGACGCTAGCGGCCACCAGGCCAGGCCCACTCCAAGCAGTCCGGCCAGCGCCAGCAAACTGGTGCGGCGGTTGCGGCGCACCGGCCCCAGTACTTTACCCAGCACCGGGCCGGCTTCCGGGCGATGCCGCCCGGACACCGGTTCGAGACGATGCCACAGGGATTCGGCGCGCACATAGGCACGCTCGTGACGGGCATCGGCCCGACGCCAGCGGCGGCAGGCTTCCCGTTCTTCCTCGGTGACGGCCCCGGAGTGCAGAGTGGCGATCCACTCCGCCGCCTCGCGCAAAAAAGGCCCTTCGTCTCCCTCGGTCATGCTTCAATCGGTCTCGTTCAGAGCCAGGCAGTGCAATAACGCCTGCGCCACGTATTTCTTCACCATGCTCACCGATACGCCGAGCCGTTCGCCGATCTCGGCATGGGACAGTCCGTCCAGACGGCTCATTATAAAGGCCTGACGTGGCTTCGCCGGCAAATCCTCCAACCAGCCCGCCACTTCCGTGAGCAGTTCCACCACTGCCACCAGTTCCTCGGACGATGGCGCCGAGGCGCAGTCCCCGTACAGCGCCATCCAGGTTTCCAGGTACGCCTGCTCCACCTTTTTGCGCCGGGCATCGTCGATGATCAGACGACCGGCGATGGTGGTGAGAAAGGCGCGTGGCTCACGCACGCCCTGCAAATCCGAGGAGCTGGTCAGCACTCTCACGAAGGTGTCATGGGCCATGTCCGCCGCGCGCTGTGAACAGCCCAGCTTCTTTCTCAACCAACCCAGCAGCCAGCCGTGGTGATCGCTGTACAGCACCGCCACCAGATCACGTTTCAGGTAGCTCGTCGCCCCCATCCGTTCGCCCCTCCCCTGCGGGATTCCGTCGTTGGTACGCTATAGCCAATTCAGAACATGAGAATAATTCTCAATTGCTATAAAGGTCAAGTCGCGATCCTTCAGTGCCCCAAAGCAAGGCAATGGCGATTTTCCAAGCGACGGCTTTGCTCTCCTTCCCGGGGCGGCGGAATCCCTGATGAAACCAGGCCCGGCGCCAGGCGGCCCGAGTCTGGCAATGCAGTGGCACGGTTTCTGCTTGGTGACAGTTTACACCGGGACGACCCGGCCGGCCCTTGCCGGAACCATGCTGGACGGCCAGCCGCTTTTTCTGCCCTTGAAGAAAAGGAGGCGTCGTCATGTATTCATCCCGCCACTATTCATCCCGCCACACCGCGTTTCAATCCATCCCGGTGGTCGATATCACCGGCCTGCGCGCCGATCACCCGGCGACACGCCAGGCCACCGCCGCCAACCTTGGCCAGGCGGCCCGGGAGGCCGGTTTTTTCTACCTCTCGGGTCACGGTATTCCCACACCGCTGATCGAACGTTTACAGGCCCGGACCCGCGACTACTTCGCCCAACCGCTGGCGGAAAAGATGCGCGATTACATCGGCCAGTCGCACAACCACAGCGGCTATGTGCCGGAGGGCGAGGAGCAATTCTACGGCGGTAAAGTGGATAAAAAGGAGGCCTATGACGTGGGCTTCGACCTTACCCGCGAGCCGACCAAATGGCCCATGGTCGGCGCCAATCAATGGCCCTCCTTGCCCGGCTTCAAAGAGGATGTGAAGGCCTACTACGATGCGGCCCTGGCGCTGGGGCAACACCTGTTTCGCGGTTTTGCCCTGGCACTGGGCCTGCCGGAAACCACGTTCACCGATCAGATCACCACGCCGCCCAGCCAGTTGCGGCTGATCCACTACCCGTTCGATCCGGATACGCCGGCGGACCGTCCCGGCATAGGCGCCCACACCGACTATGAGTGTTTCACGTTACTGCTGCCCACCGCGCCGGGGCTGGAAGTGATGAACGGCGCCGGCGAGTGGATCGACGTGCCGGTGAAACCCGGCTGCTTCGTGGTCAATATCGGCGACATGATGGAAGTGCTCAGCAACGGCGCTTTCGTCGCCACCTCCCATCGGGTGCGCAAGGTGGCGGAGGAGCGCTACTCTTTTCCGTTGTTCTGCAGTTGCGACTACGACACCGTGATCGCCCCGGTTTTGCCGCCGGCGGAGGGGGTCACCAACGACCGCTATCAACCGGTTGTCTGTGGCGAGCACCTGTATGCGCAAACCATTCAGACCTTCCGCTATCTGCGTGATCAATGGCAGGCAGGCACCCTCGCCTTGCCGGATGCGGCCCGGGCGCTGGCGTCGTTCGGGCGGCTGGCGGACAATGACGAAGCGGAGCGGCCCCATGCATCTGAATGAATGGCTCCAACGCTTCCCCACGGTCCCGCAAAGATCGGTACCAGACTGGATGCTCGGCTGCTTTCGGCGCCACTGTATCAGTTTCGCCAATGGCGAGAGCGATACCCGCACCCGGGTGTTCTGGATACAAAGCCGCAATTTCACTGTCGACCTGCGTCTGCCCGAAACAGATGCCTTGCTTTCCGCCGCCCCCTTCTCCGATCAGAAGCCCTCACAACAAAACGCCCGTGCCAACAGCGAAGGCTGGTTCGCCCACACTCACTGGGATGGCCAGCAGCTGAGCTGGTCCGGCGGAAGCGACTTTCAGCTGCACACGCGCTGGCCGGAACCGGCGCTCTTGCAGCGGGTGGGGAACTGCCTGATCGAAACGGCACCCAGCGGCATCTATATGGAGGACTGGCGCCTGCAACCATCAGACGCCGGACCACTGGTGGGGCTGGAACTGATCGAGGAGCGGAACCTGGAGACTGATCAGGTCCTGCATCGCGGCGGCGGCGTGATCATTTGCGGCGAGTACGCCGCTCTGGTACGCGGCCGCGCCGAGAGCATCGATGACGCTCGCCCCAATGCCCTGCGCCAGCGCCTGCTGTCCGGCATCCGCGATAGTGACGCCTTGCTGGCATTCGAAACCTCCCTTGCCCACGGCAACCTGACCGACGGCTTCACCATCACCCACACTTTGCAACCGGAACGTCAAGGTCAGCCGCTGATGCCGCTGGACGGATTTGAACCCCACGCCAGTGGTGAACTGTGGCAACGGCTTGAAATCGAAGGGCGCAACAGCCTGCGACGTTATCGCGTTGACAGTGCCGAAGCCCGCTTTGTTTTTTCGCTGGCCACCCCCGCCGACGACAACGCCCGCGCCTGGTTCCAACAGGAAAGCGACACCCTTACCCGCTACACCCGAACGCTTCGTTAACCCAACCCCATCTGGAGGTGCCTTCATGGGAAAACTGATGACAGGTAAACCAACGCGAACCTGGCTGCATGCACTGTTGCTCATCGCCGGGCTGGCATTGTTATGGCCGCTACAGGCCAACGCCCAGCAAACCCGCTTCAAAGTGGCCTGGTCGATTTACTCCGGCTGGATGCCCTGGGGTTATGCCGCCGAACACGGCATTGTCGATAAATGGGCGGACAAGTACGGCATCGACATCGAGATGGTGCAGTTCAATGACTACATCGAATCAATCAACCAGTACACCGCCGGTGACTTCGATGCCTGCACCATGACCAATATGGATGCCCTCACCCTGCCCGCCGCCAGCGGTGTCGATACCACCGCTTTCATTCTCGGCGATTATTCCGACGGCAACGATGCCATCGTATTGAAGAACGGCACCACCATGCGGGACATCAAGGGCCGCCGTGTCAATCTGGTGGAGCTGTCCGTGTCCCACTACCTGCTGGCGCGGGCGCTGGATATGCACGGTCTGTCGGAGAAGGACGTCACCGTGGTGAACACCTCCGACGCCGACGCGGCCTCCTCCTTCCTGACTCGCGATGTCACCGCCGCCGCGGCCTGGAACCCGCAACTGAGCCGTATCATGGCGCAATCCCCGGATGCGGTTCAGGTGTTTACCTCAAAACAGATTCCGGGTGAGATCATCGACATGATGGCGGCGAAAACCGAAGTGCTGAAAGACAATCCGGCGCTGGCGAAGGCACTCACGGGCGCCTGGTTCGAGACCCTGGCGCTGATGCGATCCGACACCGATGCCGCCGCCGACGCGCGTGCCGAGATGGCCCGTGATTCCGGCACCGACCTGGCCGGCTATGACGCTCAGTTGGCGCTGACGCATATCTTTTACAGCCCGGCCGAGGCCCATCGTTTCACCGCTGCCCCCGGTCTGCGCGAGACCATGAACAAAGTGCGGCGGTTCTCCTTCGAGAAAGGCCTGCTGGGAGAAAGCACTCCCAGCCCCGATGCCATCGGCATGGCCTTTGACGACGGCAGCCGGCTCGGCGACCAGCACAACGTAAAACTGCGCTTTGACGCCCGCTACGTGAAACTGGCGGCGGACGGTGGGCTATGAAAGCCGTCCGAAGGCAGCCCGATGTCCCACTGTTCGCCGGCTCGCTTACACGTAACACGCTGGCATACCAAACCTCAATCTTGCTTACCGACCATGGAGACATGAATTCAGAGGTCACCGCAAGACCGCTGTAGGAGCTAGCCCTGCTGGCGAAGAGGGCACAAAGCCAAAAAAATCGCCAGCAGGGCTAGCTCCTACAGCGGCTTCGTAAGGCGCTCCTTAGCATCGATCAGTATGTGGCGGACCTGCGCCCTCTCCACACAGGAAAAGACCACGATGCCCTCACATCCAGCGAATCAGCCTCCTTTAAAGTGAGGCCGGCGTTTTTCCAGAAAGGCGCTGGCGCCTTCGACGAAGTCCTCGGAGGCGAACGTTTCCGCCGCGGTTTCCCGCTCCACCCGCAGACGCTCCACCAGATCCGCCGGCAGCGCGGTGAACAGCCGCTTGATCGTGGCCTGAGCCAACGGCGGTCCGGCGGCGAGACGGCGGGCGTGTTTCAGCGCAGTTTCCAGAGCCGCGCCCTGCTCCGCGCGCACGTCAGCGAGACCGATATGAATTGCCTCGTCCAGTGACACTTCCTCACCGGTGAGCAGAATCCGGCGCGCCCGGCCAGCACCCACACGAAAAGGCAGTGCCCACCAAAGGGCGCCATCCGGCGCCGCGCCGACACGAATCTGAGCGGCGCAGAAACGGGCACCCTCCGCGGCCACCATCAAATCACAACAGGCGGCCAGCCCCAGACCGGCACCGAAAGCGGGACCTTCCACCGCCGCTATATACAGCTTTTCCGACGTCAATATGCGTTGCAGCAAGGGGCCGCCCGCTTCCAGACGCTGGCGGATTTTCTCCACGTCACGAATGCGGCGCAGCGCATCCAGGTTACCACCGGCGGAGAACACTCCCCCCGCTCCGGTCAACACCATGACGCGCAGGCTGTCGTCGTTTTCAAACCGCTCCATGGCCTCCAACAGCCCCTCACGCACTCCAGGCGCGCCCATGGCGTTTCGCATGGCGTAGGCGTTGATGGTGACCACCGCCACCGCCTCCCGGGTTTCCATCAATACCGCTTGTTCCGTCATCGTCTCAGGCCTCCATACGTTCGAGATAAAGTCGTCCGTTATGCGTGGCGTCACCGAGCAACCGGCTTAGTGCGTTCACGCGCAACAGATAACGGCCGATGCCGAGTTCCAGAGTCATGCCGATGCCACCGTGCATCTGAATCGCCTCCCGGCATACGCGGTCACCCACCGGTACCGCCAGCGCCATTGCCGCGAAGGCGTCGGCGTGGGCCGGTTCGTGGGTCAGACTTTGTGCCGCACCGGACACCAGCGAGCGCAGCATTTCCAGATCCGCATGCAGATCGCTGGCGCGATGTTGCAAAGCCTGGAAGCGAGCCAATTTAGTGCCGAACTGCTCCCGCAGTCGCAGATAATCCAGGGTCTGCTCCAGGGCTCCCTCGCACGCGCCCAGGGTTTCCGCCGCCGCAGCCAGGGCACCATGGGCCAGCGCCGCATCCAGTGCCGCCCGTGCCTCCGCGCCGCGGGCCAGCACTGCCTCTTCCGGTAGCAAAACGCCATTGAAGGTGAGCGTCGCCAGGCTGCTGCCATCAAAGGCCGCGTAGGAAGCCACCGCCATTCCCTCCGTCTCCGGCGCCAGCAGCACCAGCGCGAGCTCACCATTCAATCGGCAGGACACGATGAACGCGTCGACACCTGCGGCATCCATCACCGCTCTTTTACGGCCATTCAACACATAGCCCTGCTGGCATCGCTGACCCTCGATTGCCGTGTGATGGTGGTCATACCCGGCCCCATCTTCCAATGTGGCCAGTGTCAAAGCTGCGTCGCCGGTGGCTAACCGTCGCAGCCATTGATCCCGCAAGGCACTCGACGGCGAGCACGTCAACGCGGTGCCGCCCAGGATCAACGAGGAGAGAAAAGGCGAGCGCAGCTGGTCCCGGCCAAAACGACGGCACAACACCGTCAGCTCCACCGGCCCCATACCACCACCGCCGTACTCCTCGGGCAACGCGATCCCCAACAGACCCAACTCGGCCAGTTCATGCCACAAGGGCAGGCGGGCCACGTCGGCGGACAGCAGCGCCTGATCCCGGCGCGGGTCCCATTGTTTTTCCAGCAACCGTGCCACCGTGTCTTCGATGAGTTGCTGCTCTTCGGTCAACATAAACTCCATGGGATACCTCACAGATCGAGCACGTGCTTGGCGATGATATTGCGCTGCACTTCATTGGAGCCGGCGGCGATGGCCGGCCCTCGCAGGTAGTAGCGGGACTCCGCCACATAGCGGGCGTCGCCGCCGTCGTTCAACAGGTCCCGGGCCAAGTCGTCATAGGCGGCATCGGCGGCGAGCGCATCAACACCTGCGATGTCCATGATCGCTTCATCCACCGCCTGGTTAATGGCCACCCCTTTCAGGTTGAGTGATGAGGCGAAGACACCGATACGGCCATCGCGAATCAGCATTTCCAGACCACGGCGGGTAGCGAATTCGAGAGCTTTGACCTGCACCGCCACTTGAGCGATGCGCGCGTTGAGATCCGCTCGTTGATACAAGGTGCCAGAGGCATCCTGGTTGGTGTTGGCCAGCGCCAGCAGACGGCCCAGTTTGCGGCGCGCCTCGGCGTGACGAGAGGTGGCCAGTCGCTCGTGCTCGAGCAAGGCCTTGGCCGTGGTCCAGCCGGTGTTTTCCTCGCCGATACGCTGGTCCACCGGCACTTTGACATCTTCCAGCAACACCTGATTGAGCAAGTGCGCGCCATAGAAATGGTGGATCGGCTCGACACCGACCCCTTCACTGCGCATATCCAGCAGCAGGAAGGAAATACCTTTCTGCTTCTTGGCTTCGGGGTCGGTGCGCACCAGACAGAACATCCAGTCGGCATAGTGGGCATAGCTGGTCCAGATCTTGCCACCGTTGACGCGGTAGTAATCCCCTTCACGAACCGCACGGGTCCGCAGCGCCGCCAGATCCGACCCCGCGGAAGGCTCCGAATAGCCCTGGCACCACCATTGATCCATGTTCAAAGCGCCGGGCAGAAAGCGCTCCTTCTGCTCCTCGGTACCGTATTCCAGCAAGATCGGCCCCAGCATGCGGGTATTGAAAGGCGGTATGGAAGGCGCTCCGGCCAGTGCCATCTCTTCCTCGAAGACAAATCGCTTTTGCAGACTCCAGTCCGTGCCCCCCCAGCGTTTCGGCCAATGCACCGCACCCCAGCCCCGGGCAACCAGCTTGCGTTGCCAGGCGATCGTCTCGTCACGGCTGACGTCCCTGCCCTGTTCCACTTTCAGGCGAATGGACTCCGGCACTTCACTGGCCACGAACTCGCGAATCTCCTGTCGGAATCGGATTTCCTCCGATCGGCTCGGATCCGTCATCTTCAAGCACTCCTGTTGATGGTTTACTGGTTTTGGGGCGACTGAGCCGACCCCGTCTGCTCTGGAGGGTTAAAAAATTGCCGGGAGCAATTTTTAACGTTGCTCCACGAAGGCCCGAAGGGTGACCGCCACGGACGGTGGTCATAAAAAAGCGCCGGCCAAAGGCCGGCGCAAAAAAGGACACGGCAGGCGGTGTCACAATCGACACTACATTCGACACCACTCCGGCGATGGGGAGAGCATCCGCCCCGGAGAGTCTCGACACCGCCCGGACAACGTGGAGGATGTCCGGAGAACACACCGCATCCAGTGAACAACGGCATTCAGAACTTCAACTGGGCGCCGATGGACAGAGCCCACGGATCGCGACCGGCCAACGTGCCCACTTTGTCGCCGTGGGCATAATCCACGCCACGGTAGGCGGCGTTGTCGCCGTTTTTAGTCACCGTGTACATGGCATGCAGCAATACCGAATCACTGAGGGAATGGAATACACCAACGCTGTACTGATCCGCTTCATCGTCTCCAGCCTCCGACTCTTCAGCGTGGTTCCACTGCGCTGCCAGATTCCAACGTGGTGCCACCGTATATTGCGCTTGCAATCCATAGGCTTCGCGATCGAGAGACGCGAAATCATCCGGACTGATATCCTCGTAGATAGCACCAAGAGTCAAAGCCGAGAATTTATATTTGGCGAACACGCGCCAAGCATCAAGGCTCCCCCTGGTCGCAAAATCGGAGTAATGAATATAGGCACTGCTCAACTGCAGTCCGCCTCCCTTCCAGTCCAACCAAATGCTTGAACTGTCGCGATCATTATCATCCGCGCTATTAACAGAGCCGGCCTGATCAGCCGCATACTGCAAAGCCACGTTGACACCAGCCAGGCGGAACTTCCAGTTCAGGCTGTTAGCGCCGAACAAATCCAGTCGGCCGCCGGCGCCCGCCGAGGGTGCGCCGAGAATAGCGTGGGAGTCAGCCACCGTGGTGTTGAAATAACCGAGATACGACACTCCCAGGTTCTTGAATGGCGTGTTGATGCGTCCCACCAGGAAAGTGCCCACTGGTGTACCCAATCCCAGAAAGCTGTCACGGGTAGTCCAGACGTCATTACCGTCGGTGTCATCCATGTCAACCTGCTGCTCGTACTGCCAGAGGAACGTATAATCCTCGTTGTAAGGCACCTCACCGCGAAAGCCAATCATCGTGGTGTTGCTGGAGACACCGATTCCGCCTTCGGAAAGCAGCGGCGAGGTGTCCGCTTGCGCATCACTGACATCGGAGTCCACGTAGTCCACCGACATGCGCAGCGCCCCATACAACTCCATCTTCTTTTTAATCGCCTGTTCCGGATGAATAACGTCTTCCAGAACTTGAATATCCGCAGCCTGTGCTGACAGTGGCAGCAAAGCCATCAGCAGACCGGAGCCTGCCGCAGTGAAAAGAGGACGGATTGTCATTAGTTTCTCCTCGAATCGTTTTTTGTTGTTTCATTAGTACGGGTCAGAACCCGGAGTTATCTCCCGTTCAGTCGCGTCGCCACCGAACGATAGATTTGCGCGGAGACAAAAGACGGAGAGGCCTCCGCTAGTTGTTCCAGAATTTCCGCCTTCAGGGCGCGGGCACGAGCTCCGATTTCGTCCTGGCTCCGCTCCGGAGACAGCAGATCCAGTACATGCAAAGCCAGTTGCGGCTGGCCTTCCTCCCGCTTGCGCCGTGCCACCGCCAGCACCTGTTCGGGGTCACTGATTGCCTCGCGTAGCGCGGCCGCCACCGCATCAGGCTCCCCCGGATGCAGTTGGGTGGCATTGCGGTCCCACCAGCCGTTCTCCGAGCGCCAGATATCGCGCACGATGTACTCCGGCATCCCGTAGCTTGGCTTCATCAACGGATGGCCAAAGATCTCATCCGGGTAGGCGATGTCGTGCAGGATCTCCGCTTCGGTCATACCGCGATTCATTCGCTTCACGGTTTCCTCTCGCAGATAGCGCAAAGCCTTGATGGTGAGGGCCATCGCTTCACGAACCGCTTCCCGGCCTTCGATCGGCTTGCCGAATTCGGGAATCAGCATTTCCGGCTCCAGCGCCAGCAGCTTTTCCATGGTTTCCGCCCAGCGCACCGGATCACGCAGCGTGCGCAGCGGCGTGCCGATATTGGGAATGGATTTGATGAAGGCCGGGCCGGCATAAAGGATCCTTTCCTCCGGCAACCACAACGCCATGGCGTCATCGGTTTCCGAAGGCGATTCCAGAATCTCCACCTGACGATCTCCACCCTCGATGACATAGCGTTCGCGGAAGGTGACATCCGGATAGGTGAACCATTTTTGCGGCGCGGTTTCCGGAAATTGGGAATTGAACTGCAGACCATTGAGATGCGCCTGCAAGCCCCAGGTCTCCTGGTAGCGGTCATAGCGACGCGGCAGGTTGGCCTGAGCCACCATTTTCGGCCGCGGGTGACCGCGCTCGGCGGCGTCCGCCAGCCAGCTGTGAGCACCGTGGTTGTAACCTAAATGGCCGTGACTATAGACAATCGCCAGCACCGGTTTATCGGTAAGCTGGCGAATGTGTTCGATCATCGACCGGGTGATCTTGCCGCCGGGGCCGGAGTCAGTGACCACCACGCCATTAGCGGTTTCCACCACCACACTGTTGCCCTGCCCTCCGAGCAAATGGACACCGGGAGCGATCGTCTTGAGATCCTTGTTGGCGAGCAGAAATTCGCCCAGGATCGGCGATTCCTGCTTGTTGCTGTTGCCCGTCATGACATATCTCCTGCGTTATCACCGGCGGCGGGGCGGGCACAGGGACGCCCGTAACGGCCACCGGTGGTGCCGTTGGAAAAAAGGAAAAAACAGGTGATTCAGTGTTTACAGGCGTTCGACGCGCGGCAGCCGGTAACGGCCTTCCATCAGATCCGCCTTCGGCATATAACCTCGGAAAAACAGGGCAAAAGGTCCCTCGTTGGCAGGCAACCAGTTGCTCTCCCGGTCCGCGCCGGGACTGCGTGCACCGATCCAGAGATCCAAAGAGCCGTCCTCGTTGTACTGAAGGCCGGGGCTGCGATCCCCCACGGCGTAGCGGCGCAACGGGGTATCGGCAAAGAAAAACTGTCCGTCGTCCATGGCTTCGTACAGTGTCAGGGACCAGAACGAATTCAACGGCGGCATGGCGCCGGCGGGGAAATGCAGACGATAGTTCTGGTTGCCATCGAACAGCCCTTCTTCGGCGTCCCCTTCGGCACGCATATAGATGGCTTCTTCCAACGGCAAGGCGCCCAGGCCACCCACCGATACCACTGCTCGCAGCGTATAGTTCTGGCCATAATCACCATTGCGCATGCTGGGATAAGTCCAGCCATCAATGGCGCTGCGGCGCGCGCGCTGGATCTGAACCAGCCAGTTCCTGGCCTCTTCCACGCCCCGCTCAATCGCTTCCGCCTGTTCCTGGTCGAAAGCATCCGCGTCGAACATCTGATCTGGACCGATACCCATTGCACGGATCTGCTCCAGAATCAGGCCGTCGGTAACCGGCGGCGGCTCACGGCGTAACAAGCGATTTGCAGTGGCCAGATACTCAGGCCAGTCGGCCGAGCGCTGTACCGGGTCGCCCGGCGCGACATCTTCGGGGGCGGCGCCGTCGTGAACGAACAAACCATCCTGCACGGCGCAGGCCGCTGGCAGATCGTCGGGGCCATCCACCAGAATACGCGCCAGCGCCCAAACTCTGGGCGTCGGTGCGCGGACCACATTGGTGGCACCCTCCGGCACCGCCTGATTCGGACCGACCACGGTATAAACACCGCCGTTATTCCCCGTGGTGCGGGTACCGAGAATGTCGAAGTTGTTGGTGTACATGTCCATGAACGCCAACGAGAAGTAGCGCTCGCCAGTGGCCGGCACGGTAATCTTTACCGGCCCTTTGGAGAGATCCAGCCAGGCATCGGAGTACAGGGTGTCGTTGTTCGGTGTGGTTACCCAGCGGCTGCGGTGCGTCAGCAACTTGCGGGCATGATTGAAGACGTTGGCCCCGGCGCCCATACGCCATTTACGGGTGGTTTCCATGATCACCAGCGGAACCGTGTAGATGTACGCGCGCTTGGCCGCGGACTTCAGCTCGGCCGGCGACACCGGCGTAAATTCACTGCTCATGTTGCTTCCTCTTACTCTTTTTCAAAGGACTGCCCAAGGCCATCCGGGCTCAATGCCGGCATCAAGGTCTCGGAGAGTGTCCAGGTTTTTCTTTGCGCTTCTCAACGAACTTCCGGCGGCACCATCGTATCCGGCACATCCAGGCCAATTTCCCGGTAGTACCGTAAGGCCCCGGCCTGCAGCGGGGTGTTCACCTGGTTGAGTGCGTTCTCCAGCGTGATGGTGTCCATGAACTTGGCGGCGTCATGGAACGTCTGAAGATTCTCGAAAATGGTTTTGGTGATCTGATAACCCAGTTCGGGATCCAGATCCTTCTGCGTGCCCAGAGTGACCCAGGTGCCGACGGTTTTTACCGGGCCTTCGTTGGTCTGGTTTTCGCCGTAAATGCCGGCGGGAATTTTCGCAACGGTACGGCCGGGCAACGACATCACTTGTTTCATCGGCTCGCTATCGAAAGCCTCCTCGGGGATGCCCAGAAATCGAATCTTTTGCAGCAGCACCACTTGTTCGATGGAGGCGGACGGCAGCTGGGTCGGGCCGATATACATATCCACCTGGCCATCCTGGAATGCCTGCTGCCCTGAGTTCCAGTCCAGCTTTGCCATCTCGTAATCCTCACCCGCCTTGTAACCGGTGGCGCCTTCGATGATCGACAAGGCAACCAGAGTGGCGGCACCACCCGGCGGGCCGATGAAGACACGACGGTCCTTGATGTCCTTGAGAGAACGGATACCCGATTTCTCGTGCACCATGATGTGGTACGGTCCGAGCGGGAAGCTCATGATGGTACGGATGTTCTTGAACAGTTCCGGCGCGCTGGACATTTTGCTGAACATACCCGTGCCGGTGCTCATGAAATGATTGATGGACTGGCTGCCGATATACAGATCAACCTGCCCCTTCGCCGCGTCCAGGGTGGAGCGGGTGGACGCCATGCTGGAGGTCATGTTGATGCGAACCGGCAGGTGCTTTTGCAACACGGATTGCAGAGTCACCGAGAAGACGTAAGGCGACGATCCCGGCTGAGCGGTATGCATGCGCAGGTTGGTATCAGCATTGGCATAACTGGCCAGCGATGCGGTTGCCAGGAGTACCAGACCACTCGCCCAGCGGATCAAAGGGTGTTTCAGTTTCATTCCAATCTCCCGATTTGTTGTTTTATCTAGCTGTTACTTGATTCCGGGCGCCCTATATCAGCGCCCGATGACCAGGGCATCCAATGCCACCACGCCCTGCCCCTCGGCACGCACGCGCACCGGATTGATGTCCAGACTTTCCAGACTGTCCCCGGCGGCCACGGCGAAGTGCGACACTTTAACCAGCAGATCGGCCAGGGCGCCGATGTCCGCCGGCGGCTGCCCACGGACACCGTCAAGAATCGCTCTACCGCGCAGCTCGTTGATCATGTCCATGGCCATGTCCCGGTTCAGCGGCGCGCTGCGGAAGCTGACATCCTTGAGCACCTCCACCAATACGCCACCAAGTCCCAGCATCACCACTGGCCCAAAGGCAGGATCCCGCTGCACGCCGACGATGCATTCGACGCCCTGTTCTTCCATCGGAGAGAGCAACACACCATCAATACGTGCCTTCGGGCAGGCGCGACGGGCCGCGGCGAGCACTTCATCACTGGCCTGGCCAACGGCCTCGGCGCCACGCAGATTCAGGCGCACGCCACCGATGTCGGATTTATGCAGAATGTCGGGGGAAGCGATTTTCGCCACCCAGGCGCGGGAGTCCTGCGCTACCCGAGCCTGGGCCTCGGCACCATCGGCGACCAGGTGAGATTCCGGCACCGGCACTCCGAAGTCGGCCAGCAGTTGGAAGCTGTCCGCCTCCGAATAACTGCCGGTACGCAACGTTACGCTGGCGTCGTACGAATCCACCGGCACCGCCGGTTTTTGCCGTTGCCGGGCAAACCAGGCCAGGGCGGACAGCGCGCGAATGGCACGGGTAGGATCCTCGAAGGCAAGACAGCGATTACGTTCCAGCAAGGCGCGCACCGGCTCCTTGAATACCGATACAGCACAGAACACCCGATCCGGATACCGGTCGCGAACCCGGCCGATCTGCTCGGCGATGTGCTCCCCCATGGGACCTTGGCCAGCCGCCGCCAGGAAGGCGGCGACCAGGTGGTAATCACCCTGCTCGAGCATGATATCGAGGCTGGTCTCGAACAGACCGATGTCGTTGGTGATCTGCCCGGTGATGTCCACTGGATTACGTGGCGCGGCGAACGGAACCAATTCCCGGATGCGGTCCTGAGCTTTTTGATTAAGCTCTGGCAGCGCCAGCCCTTCATCGGCGGCGGCGTCCGCCATCAGCACGCCGGCACCGCCGGACACCGTGAACACACCGAGGTTTTCCCCGCCCGGGATACCCGCCACGGAAAAGGCGTAGCCCACATCGAAAAACTCTTCGATGGAATAAGCCCGATAGACACCGTACTGGCGGAACACCGCATCAAAGACCGCATCTTCGCCGGCCAGCGCGGCGGTATGAGACGCGGCGGCCTGGGCACCGATATCGGTGCGCCCCACTTTGGTCATCACCACCGGCTTGCCAGCGGCGCGGGCCTCGGCCAGGGCGGCTTCCAGTTTGCGGCCGTCGCGGCAACCTTCCATATAGCCCAGGATCACATCGGTGTCCGGATCCCGCGCCAGCCAGCTCAGGCAATCGGCGAAATCCACGTTGCCTTCGTTGCCGGTGGTGATCCAGTAGCTCAACCCCAAACCGCGTTGACGGGCCAAGGTAAAGGCATAGGCGCCATAGGCACCGCTCTGACTGATCAGGCCGATACGCCCTTTTGGCGTCACACCTTGCCCCACCACGGGTGAGAACGTCGCGAACACCTTCTCGGAAAGATTCATGAAACCGAGACAGTTCGGTCCAAGAATACGAACACCGGCCGCGCGGGCACGAGCCATCAGGGCTTCCTGTGCCAGGCGCCCTTCCTCGCTGATCTCGGCGAAGCCGGATGAAAACAGGACAATACCTTTGACGTCGGCGGCAATGGCTTCGTCCACAGCCTGATCGACCAGCGCTGCCGGCACCGCGACGATGGCCAGATCCACCTGACCGGCTACTTCACCAATGCGGGCGTAGGCCTTAAGCCCCTGCACTTCCGAGGCCTTCGGGTTGATTGAAAAGATGGGGCCTTCGAAGCCTTGGGCGAGCAGGAACGCGATCGGCAGGCCGCCGATTTTTGTCGGCGTGGCGCTGGCGCCGATGACCGCCACCGAGCGGGGTCGGAAAAGACGATCCAGATCCTCAATGGCGTGTTCTGATGCGGCATTCATTAGCGTGCCTCCGGTGGAATCAGATGATCCGGAAGGTCAACGCCGGCCTCCCGATAGTAACGAACCGCACCGGCGTGCAGCGGCGTCCTCATCTCGGTCAGCGCATTCTCCAGAGTGATCTCTTCCATGAACTTCGCAGCACTGTGGAAGGCATCCAGATTCTCGAACAGGGTCTTGATAATCTGGTACACCAACTCTTCATCGAGATCCTTGCGGGTACCGAGGCCGGCCCAGGAACCAATCGTTCTTACATCCGTTTCATTGGTTTGATTACCGCCGTAAATACCAGCTGGAATAGTGGCCTGGGTTCTTCCCGGCAGAGCCATGATTTCTTTCATCTGATCGGACTCGAAGGCCGCATCGGGAATCCCCAGAAAGCGCACCTTCTCGAGCAATGCCATCTGTTCCATTGAGGCGGACGGCAGTTGCGTGGGCATCACCAGCATGTCCACATGGCCATCCTGGAAAGCCTGCAGGCCGGAATTCCAATCCAGTTTCGCCAGCTCGTAGTCCTGGCCGGCTTTATAGCCTGTAGCGCCTTCGACGATGGAGATGGCCACCAGAGTCGCCGCCCCGCCCGGGGCGCCGAGAAAGATGCGCCGCCCTTTGATGTCCTCAAGGGAACGAATACCGGACTTTTCGTGCACCACGATATGGTAGGGTCCGGCCGGGAACGTCATGATCTGCCTGACGTTCTTGTACAGCTCCGGGGCCGTTTTCATTTTCGCGAACATACCCGTGCCGGTGCGCATGAAATGATTGATGGACGGGCTGCTGATGAACAGATCCGTTTGTCCGCGCGCGGCGTCCAGGGGCGAGCGCGGCCCGGTGACACCGGCCGTCATATTGATCTTCACCGGCAGTTTCTTCTGCAGAATCGACTGCAAGGTAACGGAGAAAACGTAGTATCCCGAGCCGGGGGTGGCGGTCTGCATGCGCAGATGGCTCTCCTGCGCCTGCGCGGCTTGGCCCAGCGCCAGGGTGGCGGTCAGTACACAGGCCGCCCGTTTTATCGTTCTCAATCCAAACATTCTTTTCTCCTTTTGGGGGCTCAGCTGAGCCCCTCTCTCTTTTACTTATCTGTCTTTCACTTATCCGCCGATGCGCAACCAAGCCAACGCGGCCTGCGGTGCGGCATGAAATCGAACAGCAGGATAAGCAGCGCCAGAGCCAGACCGACCAGTTCCACCGAGGTGCCGCGCGCCATCAGCAATGCCGCCACCACCAGTCTCAGAATCCGCGCCAACATGCTCAGCCGCTCACCGCCAAATCCGGCGAACCCTGTGGTTACCGCCCACACCACCAGAGTCAGGCGCACCACGCCCCAGGCCAGATCCATTGGATCAAAGCCCTCCACGATCAACAGCAGCGACGGATTGAATACGAACAGGAACGGCACCAGAAATCCGACCAGAGTCAGACGTACGGAGAGCATGGCCACTTTCATCGGGTTGGCCTCGGCCAATGGCGCCGCGGCAAAGGCCGCCAGGGCCACGGGCGGCGTGATGGCGGATAGCACCCCGAAATAAAGAACGAACAGATGCACGGAAAGCAGCGGCACATCAAAGCTGGTCAGCGCCGGCCCCATGACCAAAACGATGATCAGGTAGGCCGGCAAAGTCGGCATGCCCATACCGAGAACCAGGCAGCCCAACGCGGTCAATATCAGACTTAACAGCAAACTGCTCTCGCCCAGCCCGGCCACCGCCTGCGCGAAGCTCAGTCCCAGACCTGTGAGGTCCATGCCGGCGATGACGATACCAATGGCCCCCACCGCGATCATGATGCGCGAGCCGGCCACGCCGCCTTTTGCCAAAGCGCCGATCAACGCCCAGGGACGGCGGCGAATTTCCGGATTGAGGAAACCAAAGGCCATGGCCACCAGCGTCGCCCACACCCCGGCCATGGCCGGCGAGCGGCCCGCGGCCAGCACCAGAATCACCGTCAAAACCGGTGCCACGAACATTAGCGAACGCAGCCAGTCGTCCTTGGTCAGGACCGGCAATTCATGCTCCGGAGTGGGCTTGATACCAAGCCGGCGAGCCTCGTAGTACACCGCCGCGAACAGAGCGATCACGTAGAACGCCGCCGGCAATAACGCCGCCACGCAAATCAGCAGATAAGGTGTGCCGGTAAGCTGCGCCATCATGAACGCGGCGGCGCCCATTACCGGAGGAATCACCTGCCCACCGGTGGACGCGGCGGCTTCGACGGCACCGGCGAAGGCGGGGCTGAAACCGCGCTTCTTGATCATCGGAATGGTGAAAGCGCCGGTCCCCGCCACGTTGGCGGTAACACTGCCAGACATGGTACCGAACAGCATGCTGGCAAAGATCGCGGCGTGGGCCGGACCACCGGGCAGGCGGCCAGTGACACGAATGGACATACGCACCAGCGCCGGTCCGGCGCCGGTAGCCTCAAGCATGACGCCGAAGATGATGTAGATGAACAGCAACTCGATCATCACCGCCACCGGCGTGCCGAATACGCCGCTGAAGCCGTACCACATTCCCTGCATGATCTGATCCAGGGAAAAGCCGGCGTGGCGCAAGGCATCGGGCAGCAGATCGCCCCACAGGCAGTACAGCAAGGTCACACCAGCGAACAAGGACAGCCCGAGGCCGAACTCCCGGCGGGTCAGTTCAATCACCGCCACCACGCCAGTCAGCGCGATCAACTGATCGGTGCGGCTGTAGTCGACCAGCATGTTTTCCATATCACCGGCGAAGGCCAGAAAACGCGCGACCGCCAACAAGATCGCACCGACCAGGACCAGGTCGATGAGCCAGAACAAGGTGCGAATCAATGCGGTACGTGGCGGATTCGCCACCACCAACGGTTTGACCAGTACGGCGACGAGAATACAAGCAGCGAACGTCAGCGGACGCTGATAGCTCGGATCAAAGATCCCGAAAAGAGACGTATAAATACTGATGGCGGCCAGAACCACGGCAATCGCCAAGCCAAGCCGACGACTTGAATCTGTGAGCACTCTCCCTCTCCCGTGGACATCGAAGTCCACCTTGGTTTTTTTGTGCGCTCATCAGATCATGCCGATTTAATGACTGTCAATTAGATTGTTACCAATACCTCAAACGCCATGACAATTTATTCATTGCCTGACACTGCCCAAAGAGGCATAAGTGAACATTCGTTCAAGACGCAAATTTTTATCCTGTAAAAACCATAAGTCATTGTATTTATTTTATTTTACCTTAAATTAACATGAAAAAAACGCACAGATGTCGGCATGCAGAATCTCACCCCAAAGAAACTTCGACTCGCCACTTCCATCTCTAAACCAAACATGATTCCCCTAAAAAGTAATGCGAGAACATGAATTTCACCTATCTTTTCTAATGAAGTGACATTACTTTAGGTAGCACTCTGTTCCTGATTTTCACCCTCAGAGGAGACCTCAAGTGATCAACGAAGAACTCAGAGCTATCGGCGATGCCTGCTGGGACCGGTTTGATTTCGGCCGTGACTGGAATCGCCATCTGCACGGCAGCCAGGTCATACCGATCAATGACCACCTGGTCTACATCGCTTCGAAAGGCGTGGTGGGTAACGTCACCGTCCTCAATACCGGACAGGGCCTGGTGGTGTTCGACAGCGGCAGCCGCAATACCGCCGCCGCCATTCATAAGGCGATCCGCGCCTGGTCGGACCAGCCCATCCGTCATGTCGTCTATACCCACGGCCATCTGGACCACGCCTTTGGCACACCACTGTTCGACCAGGAAGCACAACAAGCCGGGGAGCCCAAACCCGAGGTCATCGGCCAGGCCAACATCCGCCGCCGTTTCGAGCGCTATCAGAGCAGCGCTGGATGGAATGCACGCATCAACGGCCGGCAGTTCAAGGTGGCGGGCTTCCACTGGCCGGAGGAGTACCGTTACCCGGACCGCTTCTATGAAGAACAGATGATTCTGGAATGCGGCGACAACCAGGTGGAGCTCAACCACGGCATGGGTGAAACCGACGACCATACCTGGAGCTGGATTGCGGAGGACCGTACCGTTATTACCGGGGATTTCATCATCTGGGCAGCGCCCAATGCCGGCAACCCACAAAAGGTCCAGCGCTTTGCCCACCAATGGGCGCAAGCCTTACGCGCCATGGCAGCAAAGAAACCGGAAGTGCTGGTGCCCGGCCACGGACCGGCGGTGTTCGGTGCCGACCGTGTCGCCACACTACTGGACGACACCGCCACTTTCCTGGAGACCATCCATGACCAGACTTTGGAGGGTATGAACCAGGGCTTGCCCCTGGCCGATATCGTGCAACAGATGACGCTGCCCGAAGGTCTGCTCGACCGGCCCTATCTGCATCCTTCCTACGATGATCCGGAGTTTCTGATTCGCAATGTCTGGCGTTTGTACGGTGGCTGGTATGACGGCAATCCAGCGCACTTGAAGCCGGCACACCCGGACGCGCTAAGCGGTGCCCTGGCGGAACTCTGTGGCGGAGCACAAGCCCTGACACAGGCCGCGGCCAAGCACCTGGACCAGGGCGATCTGCGCCTGGCCGGCCACCTCAGTGAAATGGCGGTGCGCGCGGAACCGGAGAATCAGGAAGCTCACCGGGTTCGCGCGGCTGTGAATCAGGTACGGGCCAAAGCAGAGACCTCGCTGATGGCCAGGGGCATTTTCACCGATGCCGCCAACGCCTCACTGAAGGCACTGGGCGGTGACGGTGGCGAGGGCTATTCTCGAAATCAAGTTGGTATCGGATAAAGCTTTTTTAATTCTCACGGCGCTTAAGTGGCACCAGGATCAACACCCTCGGTGCCACCATAGGCAGTATCCCCGTAGATGGAAACCTCAATATAGGCTGGCAACCCATGGCGCGCCCCGGCTTCCCGAATGGCTGCCAGCGTGGCTGGTGACAGGGGCGCATCGTACATCGCCGCGGTGGAGGTAATCATATCTTCCACGCGAATCCAGCCTTCCTCATACCTGAAATCCTCCCCTTTTTCCCACAGAATGCGCTCCAGCGCCGCCAGGCCGTTAGTGTGGATATACTGCATATTGAGGAAGCGTTGCTCAATGATTGCCCGAGGAATATAGGGACGGCTCTCACGTAAAGCAGCCAGGCACTTCTCCATTCCCTTTCCATACATATTGTTGAAATACAGCCAGAGTTTGCGCTCCATACGTAGTTGCACAAGGAAGCGCAGATAGAAACTACGATTTCCATCATCCAGTAGGTAACACGCCAATGGCATGATGGCGCAGCGTACCGTCTGTTCGGTGGACAAAGGCCTTCCGCCGTTGCCACGCTTCATCTCGTCAAACATGGTCTGGCGGGCATGATCAAGGGGATTCGCACGCAACGACAAAACGGATTCGATGATCGCTTCCCGGGAACCGAAATAATAATGGATCGCCGATTCGTTTTTCTGTCCGGCCTCCTCACGAATCTGGCGTAAGGAAGCGCCCTGCACGCCATGGATGGCAAAGACCTTCTCCGCCGCCAGGGTCAGCTCCAATTTGGTTCCGGAAATCTCTTCCGCCTTGCTCTTCTTACGACGCGTGGGTTTCCTTGCTGCCGCCATCCTTCTCCACCCTTTACAAAAATTAATGGAACAATACTAACATTATTCCATTAGCCGGGCTTGCGATCCCTGTTGATTGCCACTGGCTCAGAAAAAACCGGCGCTGGCCGCACCGGGCTGATCCAGAGTGTCGGCAATCAAATGCAGTGCGTGCGCCAGATCCTGACGGCTGATCGGCCCGCCAAGGCACAATCTCACCGCCTCCGGCGGCTTGCCATTCACCGCGAAGGCATCACTGACCACGACATTGATGCCCTGCGCTCTCATGCGCGCGGCAAAGGCCACCCGGCTCCAGGGCCCGGGCATTCGCAGCCACACGTGGAACGCTTCGGGGTGGGTTTGGTAATCGGCTCCCGAAAGGTTTTCGTTCACCAGCGCCTGCCGCAACTGCGATTCCTTACGGGTCAGAGAAACCGCCAGATCGGCCGTTCCATCCTGCACCCAACACGAGGCCAAAGCCGCCGTGACCGGAGAAGCCATTACCGTGGTGGCCCGCAACGTGACCGCCAACCGGGATTTCAGACGCGCTGAAGGCAACACCAGGTATGCGATTCTCAGTCCCGCTCCAAGCGATTTACTGAACCCACAGAGATAGTAGGTCAGCTCAGGCGCCAAGGCGGCCAGCGCGGTGGGTCGGTGGGTCGGCAACAAACCATAGGCATCATCCTCGATGATCGGCAGGCTATAGCGCCGGGCGACCTGGACCAGCCGCTGGCGGCGCTCCTCACTGAGCGTCACTACCGCAGGATTGAGTAACACCGGATTGCAGTACAGCGCCTTGGGGCGGTGCTCCGCGCATAACCGCGCCAGATCATCCGGGTCGATACCGTCCTGATCCAACGGCAACCCGATCAAGCGAATCCCGAGCTGGCCGGCGATGGCGCGCAGGCCCGGATAAGTCAGTGCCTCGCACACCACCACATCTCCGGGCCGGGCGAGACTGCCAAGCACCGCCAGCAACGCGCTCTGTACGCCCGGGCAGACCAGAACCCGATCAACATCAATGGTCAGCGGGCGGCGCTGCAGCCAGGCCACCGCCGCCGCCTTGTCCTCGGCGGACCCACCGAACCCCTGGTAGCGCATTAATGGCTGCAGGTCCGGCCCCAGGGCACGCAGCCCCGCCTCCATGCGCTCTCGCAATAGCGGGTTCCCGGATTCCGGCGGCAGGTTCATGGTCATATCCACGGCGCGGTCGGCGCTGGCGCCGCGACGACTTATTCCCCCCGGCCGACACACAAAAGAGCCTTGTCCAACCCGAGAATAAATCAAACCGCGCCGCTGGGCCTCGTTGTAGGCCTTGGAGATCGTGGCGTAGTTCAGACTCAGCAATCCCGCCAGGTCCCGCAACGGCGGCAACCGCTCTCCCACCGCCAGCCGCCCGGCAAGGATGTCATCGGTAATGGCATCGGCAATCCGGATATAAATCGGCTTGTCGCCGTCCTTGAGAATAGGCCGCCAGGGCTCGTCACGGACGTTCTTCACTTTTTCCCATCTCCAAAAATCAGCGTTTTCGCACCACCGAGGGGCATAACCCGCACCGACACGGATCAGTTCGCGAGCCACTGCCCCGTTCCCACCGCCCACTTTGATTGGTCCGCTCTTCCTACCATTGACGAAAAAGTCGCCAAGAGCACGGTGCATTAGCGCAAAACCAGACCAACCAATCAATCAATTTTTTATTTGATTGGCACTTTGATTGCAATTGTTAATGCCGAGATTGTTAACGCAGAGGATGGCGACCAGATACGGACCGCCCCCATTGCTTCCATCACTCCGAGGAGACCGTTATGCCTACCGTAAGCAAAGCAGCACATCAGAAAGGTGATTTTTTTGTCGACTACGAAGAAAAGGTATTCGAGGACGTCAAGGCGGAGCCCGGAGAAAAGGCATTGGTGACCTTTCATACCGTTGCCTTTGAAGGCTCCATTGGCCTGGTCAATATGTTGCAGGCCACAAGATTGTTGCGCAAAGGGTTCGACACCTCGGTACTGCTCTATGGTCCCGGCGTCACCCTGGGTGTCCAGCGTGGTTTCCCGACCCTCGGCGATGAGGCGTTCCCCGGGCATATGGCGATCAATAATCAGATCACCAAGTTCATGGGAGAAGGCGGCAAGGTCTACGCCTGCCGCTTCGCTCTTCAAGCCCTTTATGGGCACGGCGAGCCGTCATTGATTGAGGGGATCACACCAATCAATCCATTGGACGTTCTGGATCTGGTACTGCTTCATCGCCGGGACAACGCCTTCATCCTCGACACCTGGACCCTGTAACCGGAGAGGCGCGATGAGCGATGCTCGCACGGTAACGGCCGCGGCGGCCCAGGTCGCCCCGGACCTGGAAATTCCCGGCGGCACCTTGAACAAGGTCTGCGCCCTGATCGAAGAGGCCGCCGGACAGGGTGTGGAACTGATTGTGTTCCCGGAAACCCTGGTGCCCTACTACCCGTATTTCTCGTTCGTGCGCGCGCCGGCGTTCTCCGGCCCGGACCATCTCGCGCTGTATCAACAGGCGGTGACGGTACCGGGCCCGGAGATCGACCGGGTCGCCGCCCTGGCCCGCCGCCACGCCATGGTGGTGGTGCTGGGCGTCAACGAGCGGGATCAGGGCACGCTGTACAACACCCAGGTGGTGCTGGACCGTGACGGCCGTCTGCTGCTCAAACGCCGCAAGATCACCCCCACCCATCATGAACGGATGATCTGGGGCCAAGGCGACGCCAGCGGCCTCACCGTGGTGGACAGTGGCGTCGGTCGCATCGGCGCCCTTGCCTGTTGGGAGCATTACAACCCGCTGGCGCGCTACGCGCTGATGACTCAGCACGAGGAAATTCACTGCGCGCAATTCCCCGGTTCCATGGTCGGCCAGGTGTTCGCCGATCAGATCGAGGCGGCCATGCGTCATCACGCGGCGGAGTCCGGCTGCTTCGTGGTCAACGCCACCGGCTGGTTGGAAAACCATCAGATCGAAGCGATCACCACCGATCCGGCGCAACAGAAAGCGCTGCGCGGCGGTTGCATGACCATGATCGTATCACCGGAGGGCAAGGTACTCGGCCAGCCCCTCACCGAAGGCGAAGGCCTGTGCGTGGCGGAGCTGGACATGGGCCTGATCCTCAAACGCAAACGGATGATGGATTCGGTCGGCCATTACGCCCGCCCGGAACTACTGAGCTTGATGATTGACCGCCGTCCGGCGGCCACCTCCCACGATCTCACCCGATACGGCGGCGACAGCGATCCCGCCTTTGCCATTGCCAGGAGCGACGACGATGAGTGCGAACAGCAAGCTCTCCGAGCGGCAGCTCATCAATGAACTGCAAACCCGGGGTGTACGCCTGACCGATCCTGCCGCCGGAGCCCCCAGCCGGCGCGGCGGCGCCGGCCCGTCCGATCACAAGGCCGTCGAGATCGGCGGCAAGGTGGTAATGATCCCGGTGCACACCGCCGGTGCCGGTAACTCACCCTATCGTCTGGATGGCGCCAGGGTATCGCGCGACGGCCAGGAAATCGCGCGTATGGCGTTCACCGATACGCCGCGCTTCTACGATCTCAAAACCGCCGAGGGCATACCCTACTCCCACATCGCCACCCTGCATGGCAAGGATGTGCTCGCCACCACCGTGTTGCAGACCTGCATTCGCTACAACAATCGCAAGATCTCGTGCCAGTTTTGCGCCATCGGCCAGTCCCTGGACGAAGGCCGCACCATCGCCCACAAGACCCCGCAGCAACTCGCCGAGGTGGCGCGGGCGGCGGTGGAATTGGACGGCGTCAAACATATGGTGATGACCACCGGCACCCCGAATCTGCAGGATCGCGGCGCCCGGGTGCTGTGCGACAGCGCCGAAGCGGTAACCGCCGCCGTCGATCTGCCGATCCAGGGTCAGTGCGAACCACCGGATGATCGCGCCTGGTTCCGCCGCTTGCGCGACAGCGGCATCCAGAGCCTGGGCATGCACCTGGAAATCGCCACCCCGGCGCTGCGCGAGACCCTCATGCCGAGCAAGTCATCGATCACCGTGGAACACTATCTGGAGGCGTTCGCCGACGCCGTGGACGTATTCGGTCGTGGCCAGGTGAGCACCTATCTGCTGGCCGGGCTGGGCGACACCGTCGACACCACTCTCGCCTTATGCGAGCGGCTGGTGGCTCTGGGCGTCTATCCCTTCGTGGTGCCGTTCGTGCCAATCTCCGGCACACCACTGGCGCATCACCCAGCGCCGACGGCGGCACACATGAAGCGCATTCTGGAACCGCTTGGCACGCTGTTACGCAAGGCGGAGTTGCGCTCCACCGAGATCAAGGCCGGCTGTGGCCGCTGCGGCGCCTGTTCGTCACTGTCCGCGTTCGAGGAGGAGGCCGCCTCATGATCCTGGAACCGGTCAAACCATTCCGCAGCTGCGAATACGCGGTGAAAACCACGACCGAGGCGTGGGAATACCGCGCCGCGCGCACGCTGCGCCAAACGGTGTTCTGCCAGGAACAGCGTCTGTTCGAGGACAACGACGACGATGCCCACGATCATCACGCCATCACCATCGTCGCCCTCGCCTACGTGGCCGGTGGCCCGGAGGAAGTGGTCGGCACGGTGCGCATCCACAGCGACCGCCCGGGTATCTGGTACGGCTCGCGCCTGGCGGTGGCGCGCGGCTATCGCCGTGATGCCCACCTGGGCAGCGCACTGATCCGGCTGGCGGTGGGCCACGCCAGGGCGCTGGGCTGTGAGAGTTTTTTCGCCCAGGTACAGGCCGCCAATGAAGCGCTCTTTCAGCGACTGCACTGGCGTACCTTGCGGTATCAGACCCTGCACGGGTTGGAACACGCCTTGATGCGCGCCGACCTGTCCCACTATCCGCCCCTGCCCGAAGGGCGCCTGCCGCTACTGACCCGTGCCAGGAGGGCATCGTGAATCTGCATGCCCTGATGCGCGGTTTGCGCGACAGCAACGCCTTCGCCCATAAACGTGATATTCAGCCCATGATCGCCGGCCTCGCAGGGCTGGACAGCGGTGCCCTGCCGTTGGGTGATGACAGCGCCGCCCTGCGCGACGGCGACGGCCACCTGTTGATCGCCATAGAGGGCTTCATCAATGAATTCGTCGCCGCCGAGCCGGCCTTCGCCGGCTATTGCGGCGTGATGGTCAATGTCAGCGACATCTACGCCATGGGCGGCCGGCCGCTGGCGGTGGTCGATGCCCTGTGGAGTGATGGGTCGGAACACGCCGACGCGATACTGGGCGGTTTGCGCGAAGCGGCGGCGAAATACCGTGTGCCGGTGGTCGGCGGCCACAGCAACGTTCGCACCGATCGCCCCCAGTTGGCGGTGGCGATTCTGGGACGCGCCCGGGCCCTGTTGACCAGTTTCGACGCCAATCCCGGAGATAGCCTGATCACGGTTTACGATCCGCGTGGCCGCTATCGTCCGGTGGCTGACAACTGGGATGCCAGCAGTGAAGCGCCGGCCGAGCGTCTGCGCGGCGATCTTGAAATCCTGCCGATGCTGGCCGAACAAGGCCTGTGCCGGGCCGCCAAGGACATCAGCATGGCCGGCGTGGTGGGCACCACGCTGATGCTGCTGGAAGCCTCCGGGGTCGGCGCGGTGCTTGACCTCGATGCCCTGCCCCGTCCCGCCGGCGTGCCGCTGGAGCGCTGGCTGCGCACTTTTCCCAGCTACGGTTTCGTGCTGTCGGTGGCACCGGCGCACCGCGCCGCGGTGCTGCGCGCCTTCCATGAAAGAAATCTGGCCGCCGCCGAGGTCGGCACGGTGACCGCCAGCGGCCGCTTCGAACTGTCGCTCAACGGCAAACGGGGTTTGTTCTGGGACCTGCGGCGCCAGCCGTTCATCGGTAGCACACCACGTTCCCAATCGCTTTGCGCGATCCACCAAGGAGGCTGATATGCCTGAAGTTCATTTTGATCTGCACTGGCCGGATGGCAGCGAAATGCACTGCTACTCACCATCCACCGTGGTGCGGGACTATTTCCACGCCGGCGAGAGCTATCCGTTGGCTGAATTCCTGCGCCTCAGCCACGACGCCCTGACCCTGGCCGGCGACCGGGTGGAAGCCAAATACGGTTACCGCTGCAGCAGCGCCGACAGTCAGTTGCTGGCCATCGAACGCCGCGGTCGCCAGTTCGCCAACCAGGCGCGCGCCCGCGTCACCGTGACACGGATCGACCCGCCGGTTGCCGTTACCACCGTTGCTGTTACCACCAAGGAGTCCTGATTCCCATGAACGCCTCGATTCAGTATTTCCCGCGCCACCACTATCCGGTCATCGTGGTGGGCGGCGGGCAGGCCGGCCTGTCCGCCAGCTATCTACTGCAACAGCGCGGCATCGATCATCTGGTCCTGGAAAAACATCAGGCCTTCCACGCCTGGAAACATCAGCGCTGGGACAGCTTTTGCCTGGTCACGCCCAATTGGCAGTGCCGCTTGCCCGATCACCCCTATGACGGCGGCGATCCGCACGGGTTCATGGTCAAGGACGAGATCATCAGTTGGATGGAGCGCTTTCGCGCCGCCTTCGAACCGCCGTTGTTCGAAGGTGTCACCGTTACCCGGGTGATTGCCCTTGATGTGGGCGGCTACCGCCTGGAAACCGATCATGGGCCGCTCACCGCCGACCAGGTGGTGATCGCGGTCAGCAGCTATCACCTCCCCAAAATTCCCGAGTACGCCGCCAATCTGCCGCCTTCGATTCATCAGCTGGACGCCTCCGCCTACAGCAATCCGGATGCCCTCCCCGACGGCGCCGTACTGGTGGTGGGTACCGGCCAATCCGGCTGCCAGATCGCCGAGGACCTGCACCTTGCCGGACGTGACGTGCATCTGGCGGTGGGCCCGGCCCCGCGAGTATCGCGCTTCTATCGCGGCCGCGACGTGGTGGACTGGCTCGACGATATGGGCCATTACCGCATTCCAGTGCAGGAGCACCTCACCGAGGAACAGGTGCGCGCCAAGGCCAATCACTATGTCACCGGCCGCGACGGTGGCCGCGACATCGACTTGCGTCGCTTTGCCCTGGAAGGCATGCGGCTCCACGGCCGGCTCAATGACATCGGCGCTGGCGTGGCGCATTTCGGCAACGATCTCAAGCACAACCTTGATGCCGCCGATGCCACCAACGCCCGCATCAAAGGCAACATCGACGAGTACATCGCCCAACAGGGCATCATTGCACCGGAGGAGCAACCCTACCAACCGGTCTGGGAACCACCTCGCGACCCGGTGACGTGCCTGGACCTGGAAGCGGCGAACATCGGCGCGGTGATCTGGTGCATCGGCTACGCTCCGGACTTCAGTTGGATCGATGCACCGGCTTTCGACGCCACCAGTTACCCGAAACAGGTACGCGGCGTCACCGCCAGTCCCGGCCTCTATTTTCTTGGCCTGCCCTGGCAGAACACCTGGGGATCCGGACGTATTTACGCCATCGCCGAGGACGCCGGATATGTCGTGGAGAGGGTCGCCGATGCCGCTGTACAACTTCCCCAACGTCGTCTTACCGGGTCGTGACAACAGAACCGATGGCGCGCCCGATTCAGGATCCGCCAACGATGGAGACAATGACGCCGGTGGCGATGACAGTCAGCAGAAAGTCATTACCCACTTTTACCCAGTGGTGGGCCGGCGATCCGGCGACCGCGCCGTCAGGACATTTGCGACTGGCGGTAGTTTTCCTCGCCGATGTGCTTGATCAAACGCAGCTGTTGTTCCAGCCAGTGGGTATGATCCTCTTCCGTGTCCTGCAACTGCTGGCGCAGCATTTCCCGGGTCACGTAATCCCCCACCGACTCACACAATGCCATGGCTTTGGCCAGATCTTCCCGCACTTTATATTCGAGACGCAGATCCGCCTCCAGCATCTCCATGACGGTGCGGCCCGCAGACATGGCATGGGGCGTCATATCCGGCACGCCTTCCAGGAACAATAGCCGCCGCAGAATGGCATCCGCGTGTTCGGTCTCTTCCTGCATCTCGTGGTTGATGCGCTCGTAGAGGCGGCCATACCCCTGATCCTCGTACTGGCGTGAATGCAGAAAATACTGGTCACGGGCGGCCAGTTCGCCGCGCAGCAGCTCCTGCAAACACTTGATCACATCAGGATGGCCCTTCATGGAAAAACTCCTCGAATTACAGATAACCGGACAACGTGCGCAGTATGACGCTCCTCGTTGCGACACGCCAGCCCTGGCGAAGATTTTATCATTTAATTCAAAGAGTTAGAGAACAGCTAGCGGAATAACGAATCGCAACCAGAATGGTTATCGAGCGCACCGCCGCCCTCATAACGCACAAAGCCCGGATCAAACGACCCGGGCTTCGGCGTTTCCAACGAAAGCGGCGGACTATTTGAAGATCTCGCCTTTCTCCGCTTTTTCCACCAGCAGCGGCGGCGGATTGAAACGCTCACCGTAGCGATCGGCCAGTTCCTCGGCACGGGCCACGAAGCCGCGCAGACCACCCTCGTACTGGTTCATGTACTGCACCACACCGCCGGACCAGGCCGGAAAACCAATGCCAAAGATGGAACCAATGTTGGTATCGCCAACGGACTCGATCACCCCTTCCTGGAAGCACTTGACCGTTTCCAGGGCTTCGGCGAACAGCATCCGCTCCTGCATATCCCGGAACGGAATAGCTTCCCGGGCCGGGAACTGCTCCTTCAAACCGGCCCAAAGGTGCGCCTTGCCATTATCCGGATATTCATAAAAGCCCTTGCCATCCAGCTTGCCGGGGCGATCCAGTTGGTTGACCATTTTCTCCATCACCGCCAGCGCGGGATGGGCCTGGGGGCTACCGCCCTGCGCCTGCGCCGCCTGCTTGTACTCACCGGCAATCTTCAGGGACAGCTTCATGTTGATCTCATCGATCAGCTTGAGCGCGCCCACTGGATAGCCGGCCTGAGTGGCGGCCTGCTCAATGGAGTTGGCGTTCTGCCCTTCGCCGACCATGGCGATGGCTTCGTTGATGAAGGTGCCGATCACCCGGCTGGTGAAGAAGCCGCGGGAGTCGTTGACCACGATCGGCGTCTTGTTGATTTGCAGAGTGTAGTCGAACACCTTGGCCAGCACTTCGTCGCTGGTGTTCTCACCACGGATGATTTCCACCAGCGGCATTTTATCCACCGGGCTGAAGAAATGGATGCCGATGAAGTTGTCCTGTTTCTTCACCCCTTCCGCCAGGCCGGTGATCGGCAGCGTCGAGGTGTTGGAGCCCAGCACCGCGTCCGCATTGACCACGTCCTCGATTTCCTGGAACACCTTGTGCTTCAGGTCGGTGTTTTCGAACACGGCTTCGACGACGAAGTCCACGCCTTGCAGATCTTTAACGTCAGCGGAGGGCGTAATACGGGCAAGGATTTCTTCTTTCTTTTCCTTGCTCATCCCGCCCTTGGACACCGCCTTGTCCAGCAGCTTCTCGGAGTACGCCTTGCCTTTCTCCGCGTTCTCCAGAGAAACATCCTTGAGCACCACCTCGGCACCGGAACGGGCGGTGACGTAGGCGATCCCCGCGCCCATCATGCCGGCACCGAGCACCGCCACTTTTTGCGCTTTGTATTTCGGCACATCCTTGGGACGGCTGGCGCCGGCGTTGATGGCCTGCAGATTGAAGAAAAAGGCGGTGGTCATGTTCTTCGCCACCTGACCGCAAGCCAGCTCAACGAAGTAACGGCCCTCGATCTTGATCGCATTGTCGAAGTCCACCTGGGCGCCTTCCACCGCCGCCGCCAGGATATTGCGCGGTGCCGGATAATTGGCGCCTTTGAGCTGCTTGCGCAGATTGGCGGGGAACGCCGGCAGGTTCTGCGCGAAACCGGGGTTGCTCGGCGAACCGCCGGGAATCTTGTAGCCTTTCTCGTCCCAGGGCTGTTTGGCCTTGGGGTTGGCTTTGATCCAGGCACGGGCCTGTTCCAGCATCGCTTCCGGGGTATCCACGACTTCGTCGACAAGACCCAGCGCCTTGGCTTTGTCCACCTTGTGGCGCTGGCCTTGCAGCAGGACCTGCATCAGAGCGTTCTGAATCCCCAGCATGCGCACGGTGCGTACCACACCGCCGCCACCGGGCAACAGCCCCAGGGTCACCTCCGGCAGACCGAATACCGCTTTCGGATTGTTCAGCGCGATACGGTGATGACAGGACAAGGCGATTTCCAGACCGCCGCCCAGGGCGGTGCCGTTCAACGCGGCCACCACCGGAATCCCCAGGGTTTCCAGGGTACGCAGCTGTGCCTTGGCGGTTTCCACACCGGCGGAAAATTCCGCCGCCCGCTCCGGCGTTACCTGGATCAGATCGTTCAGATCGCCGCCGGCAAAGAAGGTGCTCTTCGCCGAGGTAATGATCACCCCGGTGATGTTGTCCTTTTCTTTTTCCAGCCGCTCGACGGTGGCGGCCATGGAGCGCATGTAGCGCTCGTTCATGGTATTGGCGGATTGCTTGGGATCATCCAGGACCAGGGTGACGATATTGTCCGCGTCCTGTTCCCAGCGGATGGTGCTTTCTTTGTCGTTAAGGGTTTGCTCATTCATGATTCTTTTCTCTCCGTCCGGCTCACAGGCGCTCGATGATGGTGGCGATCCCCATGCCACCGCCCACGCAGAGGGTGCACAGTCCGTACTTCTGGTCACGACGTTCCAGCTCATCCAGCACGGTGCCCATGATCATGGCGCCGGTGGCGCCCAGCGGGTGGCCCATGGCGATGGCACCGCCATTGACGTTCACCTTGTCGTGACTCAGGCCCATGTCCTTCATGAAACGCATGGCCACGGAGGCGAAGGCTTCGTTGATTTCCACCAGGTCGATCTGATCGATGGTCATGCCGGCTTTCTTCAGTACCTTGCGGCAAGCCGGCGCCGGGCCGGTGAGCATGATGGTGGGATCAGCGCCGCTGATGGCGGTGGCCACCACTCGCCCTCGCGGTGTCATGCCGTAATCCTTGCCTACCTGGGCATTGCCGATGGCCACCAGAGAAGCGCCATCGACAATGCCGGAGGAGTTGCCGCCGGTGTGCACGTGATCGATCTTCTCCACCCAGTGGTATTTCTGCAGCGCCACGGCGTCGAATCCGCCCATTTCGCCCATGACGGCAAACGACGGATTCAAGTTGCCAAGCACATCGGCGGTAGTGCCCGCGCGCACATGTTCGTCCCGGTCGAGCACCACCAGGCCATTGCGGTCCTTCACCGGCACCACGGAGCGCTGGAAGTAGCCTTTTTCCCAGGCATTGGCGGCGCGGGCCTGGGACTCAGCGGCGAATTCGTCCACATCGCGGCGGGAAAAGCCTTCGATGGTGGCGATCAGGTCGGCGCCGATGCCCTGAGGCACGAAGCCGGTTTCGTAGTTGGTGATCGGATCCATCGCCCAGGCGCCGCCGTCGGAGCCCATCGGCACCCGGCTCATGGCTTCAACACCGCCGGCCAGAATCAGATCGTCCCAACCGGACGCCACTTTCTGGGCCGCCGTGTTAACCGCTTCCAGGCCGGACGCACAAAACCGGTTCAGTTGATAGCCCGCCACCGTTTCCGGCAGACCGGCGGCCAGGGCCGCGGTCTTGGCGATACAGGCTCCCTGATCCCCCACCGGCGAGACCACGCCGAGCAACACATCGTCGATGCGGTTGACGTCCATATTGGGGAAACGATCGCGCAATTCATCAATCAACCCCACCACCAGATCCAGAGGTTTGACGGTATGCAGGGAGCCATCCTTCTTGCCACGCCCACGGGGGGTGCGGATGGCATCGTAAATATAGGCTTCGGTCATGTAAGCGTTCCTCTCGCCCTCGCGGCCTGAGCAGGCTCGGCGTTCCGGGGTAACGATAATTATTGAGGTGAACAGATATTGAGGCGAACAGAGTGCCCCAGGGCCGAAACGGCCACAATGACGGGAGCGATCACGGATACTGAGCGAAAAAGACAGCATTCCGTCTCTTGCCTCCCTTTTAAATAATATTAATTCGCATTACGATTAACGGAATGGACAGCAAAGCCCTGCTCCGGCTAGGTAACGAAGCCTTCGCCACGCAACGCTACGCCGAAGCTCAGGACCGCTACCGCCAGGCCATCAGCGCCCTGGCAACCGCCCTCCAATGCCGGCGCCCCGCCGACACCGACGCCCTGATTCTGTATTCCATCGCCATTCAGAACCTCGCGGACACCCACGCCCGGCGCGAACGACCGGAGTTGATCCGGGATGTCCTGCTGGAAGGCTGTCTGCATCTGGCCCTGTGGATGAACGGAGCGTTGTCACGGGGTATCGGCGGCTGCGCGCTGGGCGAGTTTGGCCGGCTGAGGGTGCGGTTGCTGGCTTTGCATCAATCCGGCGCCGGATCGCTCGATCCACATCAGCAGCAGGCGCTGGAGGACGCCACACGTCTTTTAACGTTAGAAGGTAGTTACCATGATTCATGAGTTTCCGGACTTACCGTACGCCTACGACGCCTTGGAACCGGTGATCGACGAGACCACCATGCGCGTGCACCACACCCGCCACCATCGCACCTATTACGACAAGTTCGTTGCCGCCATTCGCGGCAGCGATCTGGAACAACAACCAATGGAGACCATTTTCGCCCGCATTTCCCAACACCCGCCTGCGGTGCGCAACAACGGCGGTGGCTATTACAACCACACCCTGTATTGGAACGTGATGTCACCGGATGGCGGCGGCGATCCGGTGGGCGCGCTGGCGGATGCTCTGCTGGCCAAATACGGTTCCTTCGATGAATTCAAAACCGCTTTCGCCAACGCCGGCATCAACCAGTTCGGCTCCGGTTTTGCCTGGCTTTCGGTTACCACGGACGGTGATCTGGCGATCAGCTCCACCGGCAATCAGGACAATCCGCTGATGGACACCGCCGAGGTGCGCGGCACACCGATTCTGGGTTGTGATGTGTGGGAGCATGCCTACTATCTCACCTACATGAATAAGCGCCCGGACTACATCGACGCCTGGTGGAAAGTGGTCAACTGGCCCTACGTGAACCAGTTGTATGAACAGGCTCTGGCTCAGGCACCGCGGCAAAAATCGGCCTGACGGCGACACCGCTCCTGGCGCCTAGAGCCTGTTCATGATCTCACCGGCGCCAGGGCCATTGTTCCGACGCGGCGTCATGGCCAAGGTAGAGCGGAACAAGGAGGAGCCTTATGTCATATCTGGATATCGCCCGCTCACTGGCTTCCAGCGCCGCGCAAAATGGCCGGGGCATTGCCACCCGCCCGCGTGACAGGCAGCCGGAAGAGCCTTTGGAATTGTACGACATTGAAGCCTGTCCCTATTGCCGGCTGGTGCGTGAAACGCTCACCGAGCTGGATCTGGACGTGCTGATTTTCCCTTGTCCCAAAGGCGGCAACCGCTACCGGCCTCTGGTGGAAAATCTCGGTGGGCAAACCCGGTTTCCGTTCCTGATGGATCCGAACACCGGCGCGGCGCTGTATGAGTCGGAAGACATTATCGATTACCTGCACCGGGAATACGGCGACCGCCTGCCGCCCGGGCGCGGGCTGGCCTCCCGCTTGCGGTTAGTGTCGTCGTTCACCGCGTCGGTGCCCCGTGGCCGCCGTGGGCTGCGCGCGCGCCCCGCCGGCCTGGCGGAGCGGCCGCTGGAACTGTACTCCTTCGAGGCCAGTCCGTTTGCGCGCCTGGTGCGGGAGCGGCTGTGCGAGATGCAACTGCCGTACCTGATCCGGCAATGCGGCCGGGACCATTGGATGGACTGGGTGCTGCCGGCGGTACGCGACCGCCTGAACCTGAATTACCGGCCCAGCCAGCGCAACCGGCGGCGTCTGATCACCATCACCGACATGGTGGCGATCCCGTATCTGGTGGATCCGAACACTGGCGAAGAGCGTTATGAATCGACTTCGATCCTGGAATATCTGGACTACGCCTACCAGGAACCCGATACCGCTCCCCGGGCGGTGTGAACAGGGTCGTATGAATATTGCGTTGCGCCTCTTCTCCGGCGCCGGGTTCGGTGCTATATAGGTGGTGCGGCTTCGCCGCGCCTGTTATTACGAGTCTTTTGTATTACGGATCTTTTTTGCGAGTACAGAACAGAGAGTACTGAACATGAGTCGTCGCCACTTTGATGACTACGACGCCAAAGAATGGCAAGAAGAGCATAGTCGGGTAGCGAAGGAACGTCGCAAGCGGGACGCCAAGAAGCATCGCCATCAAACCGATGACGAGGCTGCGGAGGCCCCCGGTCGCCCCCGATCACCGCGTCCCTCGCACTGATCGACCTTTTCTCCCGGTCCCCAAGGGGTATGCTCGCATACCCCCTGTGGTGCTTTTTTCCGAATTCCGCCTTTCTCCCTCGCCACGAGGCCGACATCCCGCCGCTGCCATCCCCCGAGACTTTGTGTAACATCCAAATAAAGTTCCGTGTCCGGAGGGTGCCATGAACGACCATGACGACGATCTGTTTCGCAAAGAAATGACCGGTGTGGCACCGCTCAAGGACGACGGTCGCGTGCGCCTGAGCCGCCCTCAGCCCCCCAGCCTGGCCCAGCAGCAACGCCGCGCCGCCGCCACCGCCCGTGCCGCCCGGGACGGCAACCCCCTGACCTTGCCGGAATTCGTTCCGGAAGCCGGCCCCCACGACATCGTCGGGCAGAAGAAAAACGGCGTGCAGGAAGGGGTGTTCCGCAAATTGCGATTGGGCAAATACGAAACCCAGGCCCATCTGGACCTGCACCGGGTTCGTTTGCTCGATGCCCGCGAGCAGGTCTTCCGCTTTCTCCAGGAGGCACAGGTCCAGGGCTTGCGCACCGTGCAAATCAGCCATGGCAAAGGCCAGCACAGCGAGCGCCCCGGCCTGCTGAAAAGCTACGTACTGCACTGGCTCACCGAGTATCCGGAGGTGCTGGCCTTCCACAGCGCGCCGCAGAATCAGGGCGGCGCCGGCGTCACCCTGGCGCTGTTGAAGAAAAGCAGCGACGCGCGGCAGAAAAACCGGGAGTTTTTTTACGAGCGCAGCCGCGCACAGAGGTAGGTCGGACGTCAGACCTGTTTCGTCCGGCCTGTTTCAGCGTCTGACCCGGTTCACTCCGTTGATCGCCGCCACCCGGTAGGCTTCCGCCATGGTGGGATAGTTGAAGGTGGTATCGACGAAATAATGCAGCGTGTTGTTCGGCGCCGGCTGACGCATCACCGCCTGCCCCACATGCACGATTTCCATCGCCTGGTAACCGAAACAGTGAATCCCCAGCACCGCCAGGGTCTCGCGGTGGAACAGGATTTTCAGCATACCCACCCGCTCACCGGTGATCTGCGCCCGGGCCAGATTCTTGAAGAACGCTTGCCCCACTTCGTAGGGCACCTTCGACTCGGTGAGTTCCTGTTCGGTCTGCCCCACCGAGCTGATACCGGGGATGGTGTAAATGCCGGTGGGGACATTCTCCACCTGCTTCACCGGACCGCCGGTGACGATACCCTCGGCGCAGAACCGTCCCTGGTCGTAGGACGCGCTGGCCAGGGACGGCCAGCCCACCACATCACCCACCGCGTAAACGTTCTCCGCCGCCGTGCAATAGCGCTCGTCGACGCTCAACTGACCGCGGCTGTTGGCTTCCAGCCCCAGATTCTCGATACCCAGATCCTGGGTGTTACCGGAGCGGCCGTTACACCACAGCAGCGCGTCCGCGCGCAATCGTTTTCCGGACCGCAATTCCAGAGTCACACCGTCGTCGTCGGCGATGATCCGCGAGTATTCCTCGCTGTGACGGATCGTGGCCCCTTCATCGCGCAGGTGGTAGCTGAGCGCATCGGAAATTTCCGTGTCGAGGAAATCCAGCAGATGCTGCCGGTTATTGACCAGGTCCACGCGCATGCCCAGGCCGGTGAACATGCAGCCGTATTCACAGCCGATCACGCCAGCGCCATAGACGATGATGTTACGTGGCGTGTGCGCCATGTTGAGGATGGTGTCGGAGTCATATATGCGCGGATGGTCGAAGTCCACGTCCGCCGGATGATAAGGCCGCGAGCCGGTGGCGATGAGAATATTGCGGGTACGCAACAGCCACTGACGACCAACCGGATCATCCACGCGCACTTCGCCCGGCCCCTGGATATAACCGAGCCCGGAAAATAAACGTACCCGGTTACGAATATAGAAGTCGGTGCGCACTTGCACCTGGGAGTCGATCACTTCCCCGCTACGGCGGATCAGGTCCTGCCACTGCACCTGACGCGGATTGATCAGACCACGCAGCAACGGATTGCGTTGCGAGCGGATCACCTGACGCACCTGGTGACGCAGCGCCTTGGATGGGATCGTGCCCCAATGCGTGCAGTTACCGCCAACCCGGTTCTGGCTCTCGATCATGGCAACGCGCAGACCGCCCTTGGCCGCCTGCATCGCCGCCGCCTCCCCCGCCGGTCCACTGCCGATGATGACTAGATCCCAACCGGAACTGATATCCATAGCGTCTCCTTATCGACTTAGTGGTGATCACGAGATCACGCGAGGGTGTTCGGTGCTGTTTCGCTAGTATAGGAAAAAAGGCGGATCCCCGCCGGGGTCACCAATCAAAAACATCCTTGATGAAAGGGATGGTCAGCGCACGCTGACGGGCCAGCGCCATATGATCCAGCGTGGCCAGCCGCTCCAGCAGCGCCGCCGGTGAGCGCTCGCTGCGCATGGCCAGATAACGGGCGGCTTCACCATTGATGCGTAAACCGCGCTCACCGGCGCGCCTTACCACCAATTCCGTCAGCGCCTGCTCATCCAGGGGTTGTAGCCGGATCACCGGTCCCGCCGCCAGCCGCGTGGCCAGATCCGGCAATTGCCAGGGCGTTGCCGCCGGTGAAGCGGAAGCGGTAAACAGCAGCACGCCACCGCCGGCCATGACGCGGTTATAGAGGTGGAACAGGGCTTCTTCCCAGCGCGGCTGGCCGGCGAACTGGTCGACGTCGTCCAGCGCCAGCAGAGCGAATTGCTCCATGCCGTCAAAGACATCGGGCACCAGCGGCAACAGCTCCTTGGCCGGCAACAGACAGGCGGAACGGCCCAGCGCCTGAGCGTGACGCACCGCGCCTTCCAACAGATGGCTCTTGCCCTGGCCCTCGCCGCCCCACAGCAATACCTGATGTTCCTCACCCTGGGCCGCGGCTTTCACCGAGGCCAGGGCCAGGCCGTTGTCACCGGCGTGAAAATTGTCCAGGTCATGCCCTTCACGCAATTGCAGGGCCAGCGGTAACTGGTTGCTCATGGTTGCCAGCAATACAGGGCACGCCCCTGACTGTCCCCGCATTCGCTGAGGCCGGCCACATCCCGGGCCGGCGTCAGCCCCGCGGGGCTCAATTGGATCAACACCTGATCGCCGTCAAGGGAGCGAACCTCCACCGACACCACGCCGGGTGCCTGGGACAGCGCCTGACGCAAAGCGGTCAGGTCACGCAGAGAGCCAACCCCGCGTACCGCCAGCAACGTCATGTCATCGAAACTGTCCGGTCCGGTGGCGGACGGCGCCGGGCCACCGGGCACCACCGGCCCGATGCCGGCGGACGTGGCGGACGGAGAGGTCAACGGAGAGGTCGGTGGGTCCGTTTGCTGGCCGTCGGCGGCGCGGCTCTCATTGCTATAGCGCTCATTGAGGGTATCGGCCACCGCCGTCACCATGGCGGAGAGCAATGCCCCTCGTTCACCGTTATCACGATCCTGCGTCACCGTTTCGCGGCCTTCCATCAAACGCCAGTTGAGGGTCTCCTGACGGCCGTCGTACAACACCGCGGTGGCCACCCAGTCACTGCCGTAACGGCGCGACGCCGCCAGCACCGGTTCATCGAAACGGCCACGGATGTCCGCCACGGTGAGCGCCTCGCGGTCCTGTTCGTCCCAGGCCGGGAAGCGCAACGTCACGCCGCGTTGCGCCGCCACGTCCGTCATCGCATCGGCCAGATCATCGCCGGCACTGACCACGCTGCCGCGCCCGCTGCCCGCCACCATCCACACCAGCACCGTGGGCGGCTCTCCCCGCCACACCGGCGCACCCTGGTTGGCCAGGTAACGGCGCAGGGCGGCACCGTCAAATTCCAATTCCAGCCGGGTGGCATCACCCTCCTGCTGATAGCGGTAAGCCTGCAGCCAGCGATCCGGCGTGGCCAGAGCTCCGGCCACGCCGGGCAGGTCGGCCACCTCGGCCTGGCCGGTCAGGCGTCTGGTCAGTGTTTCCAGCCCTGCACGGAGCGCCTCGTCGCCGGGCGCCTCACCACCGGGCCCATCGCTCACGGGCAGCGACACCTGCCCCAGGGTATCGGCCCCCGCGCCCGGCGCCAGGGCCAGCAATAACAGTATGCAGCACAGTAATCGGGTCATCAGTTCGGTCCAGCGGGCCTTGATTGGGCGCGCCATTATCCCCTATCCGAACGCCGCTGGCGAACCGTCCGTCGGCCCGTTTCCACTCCTGGTCCGCGATTGCTAGAATACGCGCCTTCACCATCTGGAGTGCCCCATGAGCGAACAGAAACGGCCGCTGACCTACCGCGACGCCGGCGTGGACATCGATGCCGGCAATGAGCTGGTAAAACGAATCAAACCGGTGGCCAAGCGCACCGGCCGGCCCGAAGTGATGGGCGGTCTGGGAGGCTTTGGCGCTCTCTGCGCACTGCCGGAAGGGTACCGGAACCCGGTGCTGGTGGCCGGCACCGACGGCGTCGGCACCAAATTGCGGCTGGCCATGGATCACGACCGCCATGACAGCGTCGGCATCGACCTGGTGGCGATGTGCGTGAATGATCTGGTGGTGGGCGGCGCCGAACCGCTGATGTTTCTTGACTACTACGCCACCGGCAAGCTGGATGTGGACACCGCCGCCCGGGTGGTGGAAGGCATCGGCGAAGGCTGCGTGCAGGCCGGTTGCGCCCTGGTGGGCGGTGAAACCGCGGAAATGCCCGGCATGTACCAGGGCGAGGATTACGACCTGGCCGGCTTTTGCGTTGGCGTGGTGGAGCGCGACGGTGTCATCGACGGCAGCCGCGTCCAGGCCGGCGACAAACTGATCGGTCTGGCCAGCTCCGGCCCCCATTCCAACGGCTACTCCCTGGTGCGCCGCATTCTCGAACAAGGTGACGCCAGCGCCGATCTGGACGGCAAGCCGGTGATCGAGCATCTGCTGGAACCCACCCGCATTTACGTGAAGAGCCTGCTGGCCCTGATCAAGTCCGTGCCGGTGCACGCTCTCGCGCACATCACCGGCGGCGGTCTGCCGGAAAACCTGCCGCGGGTGCTGCCGGACGGCACGCGCGCGGTGGTCGATACCAATACCTGGACCTGGCCGCCAGTATTCCAGTGGCTGCGGGAACAGGGTCAGGTACCGGAAATGGAGATGTACCGCACCTTCAACTGCGGCATCGGCATGGTGGTGGTGGTGCCCGCCGACCACGTGGATCAGGCGGTGGCCGAGTTGGAAGCCGCCGGCGAACAGCCGATTCTGATCGGCGACATCCGTTCCCACGACGGCGCTGCGGAAGTGGTGATGGAGGGGCTCACTCCGTGACCCACCGTCTGGCGGTGCTGATCAGCGGTTCCGGCACCAACCTGCAAGCCATTCTGGATGCCATCGATAACGGTTCCCTGGACGCCCACGTTGCTCTGGTGTTGAGTAACCGGGCCGATGCCGGCGGCCTGCAGCGGGCGCGCCGGGCCGGCGTGGACACGGCGGTGATCGATCATCGCGATTACTCGGACCGGCCCGCGTTCGATCACGCCATGATCGGCGAGCTGGATGCCCGTGGCGCCGACACCGTGGTGCTCGCCGGCTTCATGCGCATCCTCTCCAGTGACTTCGTGCGCCACTATGACGGCCGGCTGATCAATATCCACCCTTCGTTGCTGCCGCTGCACCGCGGGCTCCACACCCACGCCCGGGCGCTGGAAGCCGGCGACCGCGAACACGGCTGTTCGATCCACTTCGTCACCGAGGAACTGGACGGCGGCCCGTTGATTGCTCAGGCGCGCTTACCGATACTGACGAACGATACCCCGGAAACCCTGTCCAAACGGGTACAGGAATGCGAGCACGGACTTTATCCGGAGGTCCTGCAATGGCGGGCCGCCGGGCGTCTGCGTCTGACCACACAGGGAGTGGCACTGGATGGCGAAATCCTACCCCCACAAGGCCGGCAATGGGCACCGGCGGTTTCTCACTAGCGCCCTGCTGGCGCTGCTGACCCTGGCGACGGCCCCGGCCATCGCCGCCGAACCACCGATTACCCCGTTCCAGCTGCAATACCGGCTCAAGGCCCAGGGCATTCCCTTCGCGGTCACCGCCAACCGGACGCTGAAAGCCCTCGGCGACGGACAATGGCAGATGGAAGTGGTGGCCAGCAACGTGCTCGGTGAAATTCGCGAGACCTCCCGTTTCGTCTGGAACGGGTGCACGCCGGTGAGCCGCTTCTACGGTTACCGGCGCAAGGGACTCGGCCGGCTCAAGGAAGCGGAAGTAAGCATTCCGGCCGGCGGCACCACCGCCACCGCCAAACGCAGCGGCAAGGCGGATCGCCAGTACCCGGTGCCGGCGGCCGCGGTCACCGACAAGATTTCCCTGACCCTGGCCCTGCAGTGCCGGCTGGCCCGGGGCGAACGGGATCTGACCTTGCATGTGGCCGATGAGCGGGAACTGGAAAGCCAGCATTATCTGGTCGAGGGCGAGGAAACCCTGAGCCTCGACGGCAAGCCGATCACCACGGTGAAGGTACGCCGCGACCGCAGCGGTAACAGCCCCCGCCAGACCTGGCTGTGGTTCGCACCGGAATACGGCTACATGCTGGTGCAACTGGTGCAGGAAAACGAGGACGGCCGTCATGTGATGACGCTGCAGGGAGCACTACCGTGATGCGCGGCGCGCTCCTGGCACTGGCTCTGGCGTTACCTGGCGGTGCCGCTCTGGCGGCCGAACCCTTGGCACCGTTCGCCGCCGAATACCGCATCCACGTCAACAAAATTCCAACGCCGATCAAGGCGACTCTGGTGCTGGAACCCGCGCCGGGAGAAGACCGTTACCGCATGCTGTTCGAAGCGGACTCGTTCATGCTCACCAATACCGAGGAGAGCTGGTTCGAATGGAACGACTGTGAGCCGCGCACCGAACGTTATGTGCATGAGTTCCAGGGGTTCGGCAAGCACCGCTATCACCACACCGACTTTTCCTGGTCGCCTCCCAGAGCGGTCAACAGCGACAGCAAGGAGGGCAAGGAGAGTTTCGATATTCCCGCCGATGCCCTGGACGAGCTGACCATGTTGCTGCGGGCCCGTTGCGTGTTCGCCACCGGCGACAAGGAATACACCGCCACCAGCGTCTACGGCGATCGTGTCCGCCAGCATCATTTCATCGTCATCGACCGGGAAACCCTGGACACCCCCATGGGGGAACTGGACACGCTGATCGTGGAAAAGCGCCGCAAAGGCGACCGCAAGGAGAAACGCCGCACCCTGTTCTGGGTGGCACCGGCCAAGGACTACATGGTGGTGAAAGCCCGCCATATCGAAAGCACGCTGCTGCGCGGCGAGCTGATCATGATCGACTACGGGAATTGAAAAACGTCGCGGACGGACCTTCAGAGATCGCTAACAAGGCCGCTGTAGGAGCCAGCCCTGCTGGCGAATCATCAGCGGCCTCGTAATCCGGTCCGCGGGACACCTCCTGTCAAACATCAGGCCTTCGGCAGCGTCACGCCACGCTGACCCTGATACTTGCCGCCACGGTCCATGTAGGACACCGCGCATTCCTCGTCGGATTCCAGGAACAGCATCTGCGCCACGCCTTCGTTGGCGTAGATTTTCGCCGGCAGCGTGGTGGTGTTGGAAAACTCCAGGGTCACGTGCCCTTCCCACTCCGGTTCCAGCGGCGTCACGTTGACGATGATGCCGCAACGGGCATAGGTGGATTTGCCCAGGCAGATGGTCAGCACATTGCGGGGAATGCGGAAATACTCCACCGTCCGCGCCAGCGCGAAGGAGTTGGGCGGAATGATGCAGGAATCGCCCTTGATATCGACGAAGCTCTTCTCGTCGAAGTGCTTCGGGTCCACCGTGGCCGAATGGATGTTGGTGAAGACCTTGAATTCGTCGGCGCAGCGCACGTCGTAGCCATAACTGGACACGCCATAGGAAATCAGCTTGTTGCCCTCGCCGTCGACGCGCACCTGCTCGGCCTCGAACGGTTCGATCATGCCCTGCTCGCGGGCCATGCGGGAGATCCAGCGATCGGATTTAATACTCATGACAAGCCTTGTCCAGTGATGGGGTGAATCGGCCAATGGTACAGAAGGAGTCCCTTCGGCCTCAATGCTGGGTGACCACTAATGCTGGGTAACCACTTTCGGGAAACCGCGTTTGCCTTCCTCGGTGAGCGACAACCGCGCCGCCAGGCGCCGGGCCGCCGCCAGATACAGCGCGGCCTCCGGGCCGTCGGGCTCGGCCGCCACGGTGGGCCGGCCTGCGTCGGCCTGCTCGCGGATCTTCAGCGACAACGGCAAGGCCCCCAGCACCTCGGTGTGATAACGATCCGCCAGCCGCCGCGCGCCGCCTTCCCCGAACACATGCTCCTGGTGACCGCACTGGCTGCACACATGCACCGCCATGTTCTCGATGATGCCCAACACCCGCACATCCACCTTACGGAACATCTCCACCCCTTTGGTGGCGTCCAGCAAGGCAATGTCCTGGGGCGTGGTCACCACCACGGCACCGGCCACCGGCACCTTCTGCGCCAGCGTCAGCACGATGTCACCAGTGCCCGGCGGCAGATCGACGATCAGATAATCCAGTTGGTGCCACAAGGTCTGCTGCATCATCTGCGTCAGCGCGCCGCTGGCCTTGGGGCCACGCCAGACCACCGGTGTCTGCTCAGTGATCAGGTAGCCCATGGACATGCTTTGCAGACCGTGGGCCTCCACCGGCACGAAGCGGTTGCCGTCACGCACCTGTGGTCGCGTACCCTCCGGCAGCCCCAGCATCAGTGGCTGGCTGGGGCCGAAGATGTCCGCGTCGAGAATACCGACGCGGGCGCCTTCCCGGGCCAGCGCCAGGGCCAGGTTCACCGCGGTGGTGGATTTGCCCACGCCGCCCTTGCCGGACGCCACCGCGATCACGTTGGTCACCTGGGCCATGGCCGGCATGCCGCCCTGGGCGCGGTGCGGCTTGATCGCCACCGTCACCGCCAGCAGCAAACGTCGCCCTTCGATCACCGCTTCCACCGCGCTGCGAATACGCTCGCGCAGCGCCGGCAGCACCGATGCGCAGGGGTAGCCCAGGGTAATCTCCAGCCGCACCTGATCCTGATCCACCCTCAGCGCCGACAGGGCGCCGGCGCTGATCAGGTCGGTTTGCAAATCTTCCGGGATCAAATCGCCAAGAACCTGTCTAACCGCCTGTTCGACTTCCGCCATGGAACCTCCTGATGATGAACCAGGAATGATAAAGTTCCCCGGGAACACAACCAAGGTCGCAACCGGAATTACTAACCAATGAATAAGGGAGTATCACAATGCGCAACAAACCGGCTCTTTTCGTCGTCGCTCTGGCCGTGCTGGGGCTGAGCGCCTGCGGCACGGACAGCGGCACCGCCACCGGCGAGCGCGACACCATCACCGTGTCCGGTGAGGGCAAGGTCAGCGGTCAGCCGGATATTTTCAATCTGCAGGCCACCGCCCGGGAGACCGGTGACGACATCGCCACCATGAAGGATCGCGTGGACGATCAGGTCAAGGCCATGCTGGATCTGGCCGATTCCCTGGATATCGAGGAGCAGGACGTCACCGCCACCGATATTCGCGTTACCCCGCAGTGGCAGTACCAGCCGGAACGCAAGCTGATCGGCCATGAGGTGGCGCGGGAAGTGCGCTTCCAGGTCAAGGGCATCGAGGTCTATGCGGAACTGGCCGACGGCCTGACCAGACTGGGCCTGAAGGATATTTCCCCGGCCGGCACCGATATCAGCAACGCCGCCGAGCTGAACCAGCAGGCGCTGGAAGCGGCGGTGGAAGACGCCCGCGCCAAGGCTGAAATCGTCGCCAAGGCAGCGGACCGCAAGCTCGGCCCGGCCATTACCATCAATGTGCAGAGCCAGAGCCATCCGGTACCGATGATGCGTGCCGCCATGGCCAAGGACGCGGTACAGGAAAGCTATCGCCCCGGCGAGCAGGACCTGAGTGCCCAGGTGATGGTTACCTTCCAGCTGCGCTGATCACCCCTCCCTTCAGCACAGAGCCGCTCGCTGGCAGCGGCTCTGTGCGTTTGCCCCTTTCGCACCAATTCATTCTCCCTGATCTGACGCCTTCGCCGCCGGCAACCATGCCATTAGCCAATGTCGATTTTTACAGTATTGTCCGACAATCCAGAACCGATGCCGCCGGAAGGGACGGCTACACTGAATCGCAATCCGGTTGTGCTAATGCTGTATTGGCGTAACCACGGAACACTCAACACGGAACACTCAACACGAAGTACTCAACAATAAACATCTCCGGTCCGCCGATGGGCCGGCAGCGAGATCGGCGGCCCAACCACGGGCCGGTCGTCAGCCAGGGAGATCCGCATGAATCGGACGCTCAAGCAGCTCGAGCGCGACATCGCCAACGCCACCACCTATCAGGTGTGGATGGAAGCCAGTCTGGAACACGACCGGATATCCGGCGCCGACGAATGGAAGGACATCGACCGCTCCCCGCACTACGATTACGAACTGATCCGCAACCGGCTCTGGCAGATCCGCCAGGCCCGCGAGCGGCACAATGTCAACAAGCTGGTGTTCCACCTCCACGAGGGCCTGCACGGCAATCTCGGCAACATCTCCAACCCGGCGCTGTATCGTCACAGCCGGGTCGGCACCAAACATCTGATCGAGCGCTACCTGGACGAAGTCTGCGCCGCCCTGAACTATCTGTGCGACGAGTCCTTCGAACAATTCGGCCTGAAACAGAAACTGGATTTCTTCGAAACCACCGGCCAGGCGTTCGGGCAGAGCGGCCTGATGCTGTCCGGTGGCGCCGCCCTCGGGCTGTTCCATGTGGGCGTGGTGAAAAGCCTGTGGGAACAGGGCCTGTTACCGTGCGTGATCTCCGGCTCCAGCGCCGGCAGTATCGTCGCGTCGGTGGTCGGCACGCACAGCAATGATGAGCTGGCGGAAAAACTGCGCCCGGAGAACCTCTATCTGGAAGCGTTCCGCGCCGCCGGCTGGAAGGGCCTGGTACGCGGTACTCCGGTACTGGACGGCGATCATCTGGAAGCCTGCCTGGAAGAGAACATTCCCGACCTCACCTTCGAGGAGGCCTATCGCAAGACCGGACGCGAGATCAACATCACCGTCAGCCCCTATGACCGCAACCAGCATAGCCGGCTGCTGAACTGGCGCACCTCGCCCAACGTTTTGATCCGCAAGGCTTCCCTGGCCAGCTGTGCGATTCCCGGTATCTATCCTCCGGTGAACCTGTGGGCCAAGAACATCGACGGCGAGCGGGTCCCTTACATTCCCGGGCGCAAATTCGTCGATGGCTCGATCCAGGATGACCTGCCGGTGCGGCGCCTGGCGCGCCTGTTCGGCGTCAATCATTCCATCGTCAGCCAGACCAACCCCCATGTAGTGCCGTTCCTGTCGCGCAGCGAGAGCACCGATTCCAGCTTCAGCACCCTGGCCGATTGGGGCGTGCGCAATTTGTCCATGAACCTGAACTACGCACTGGAACTGGCGCAGCGGCGGGTGCGCTCCAACGATCTGGGGCTGCTGATCAGCAAGGCGCAAAACGTGGTCAAACAACGCTACATCGGCGATATCAATCTGATTCCACCACGCCAGCCGCTGAATCTGCTGCGCATACTGCGCAACCCCAGCATGGACGATGTGCGCAATTTCATCAGCCTGGGCGAACGCACCACCTGGCCGAAACTCGACGTGATCGGCAACTCCACCCGCATCAGCCGGACCTTCCTCGCCTGCCGCCAACGGCTGGATCAGTTGGAGGAGCGCACCCTCAACCGGCTGCAGCTGGCGTATTCCCCCGACGATCCGGAGCGCCGTCGCGTCAGCGCCAACGATCTGTCGCACTAGGGCCGGTTCACACTAATAAGCGCGAAGAAGATGCTTAGCGCAATTCCGTCTTGCTGCCCCCCTTTAAAGCGTCATCATGAACCTCTATGTTCTCTGGAGCTGTCAACGAACATAACTGTCAGCCAACATAGCTATCAGCCAAATAAAAAGGAGGCTTAGCATGGCACTGCAATTGGGTGATACCGCGCCGGACTTCAACCAGGAGTCCACCGAGGGTCCGATTTCCTTCCACCAATGGGCCGGGGACAACTGGGTGGTGCTGTTTTCCCATCCCAAGGATTTCACCCCGGTGTGCACCACCGAGCTGGGAGAAGTGGCCCGGCTGAAACCGGAATTCGAGAAACGCAACGCCAAGGTCATCGGTCTGTCAGTGGACCCGCTCGATGATCACAATGCCTGGTGCGGTGACATCGAGGAAACGCAGGGACAGGCTCTGAACTTCCCGCTGCTGGCCGACGCCGACCGCAAGGTCGCCAACCTGTATGGCATGATCCATCCCAACGCCAACGACACCCTGACCGTGCGTAGCGTGTTTGTCATCGACCCGAACAAGAAGATCCGTCTCACCATCACCTACCCGGCCAGCACCGGCCGCAACTTCGACGAGATTCTGCGGGTCATCGACAGCCTGCAGCTCACCGATGGCTACAAAGTGGCGACGCCGGTGAACTGGAACGACGGCGACGACGTCATCATCGTTCCTTCGCTCAGCAACGAGGACGCGCAAAAGCTGTTCCCCGAAGGCTGGGACGAGAAAAAACCCTATCTGCGCATGGTCAAGCAGCCGCAAAAATAAACCTCCGGCCCGGCAAACGGCGACGGCGGCTCCCGGCAGCCGTCGTCCATGGGCCGCACAGACCGTCTTGCCGCGCCCCTGCCCCGGCGATCACCATGCCATCAGGCCCGGTTGAACGCCGCGCCATTCAATATTTCCGCCACGAAATCGATGAAAACACGGACTTTTTCGGGCACATGCTTGCGTCCCGGATAGACCGCATGGATGCCGATTTCCGGAAGCCGCCAACCCGGCAGTACTTCCACCAGTCGCCCATCCCGGATCGCTTCCCCGACCAGGGACATGGCACTGTGTACCAGTCCTTGCCCCTGCTCGGCGGCCATGGTCAGAGGCAGGCCATAGTTTGAAGTGAAGCGCCCCCTGACGGGAATATCCACTTGCTTGCCGGCTTTATGGAACGACCAGACCACCGGCCCGCGGAAATTGGTGTAATGCAAACACTGATGAGCGAGCAGATCCCTGGGATGCCGAGGCCGCCCAGCGCTCTCCAGATAGGCGGGGGAAGCCACCAGCACCCGACGGTCACTGGCGAGGCGTCGTGCCACCAACCGGGAATCATCCAGCCGGCCAATGCGGATGGCCAGATCAAAGCCCTCCGCCACCAGATCAACGAAGCGGTCTTCAAACTGGGCATCCAGGTGAACCTCAGGATAGCGCATGAGAAATTCGGGCAGTCTTGGCGCCAGATGCGCGCGCCCGAAATTGACCGGGAGGGAGACCCGGATTTCCCCACTGGGTCCCAGGGTTTGCGCCCGCACTAGCTCCCCGGCCTCGGTGATGGCCTCCAGAGCCGGCACCACACGTGACAGATAGGTTTCCCCCGCCGCGCTAAGCCGTACCGCCCGGGTGGAGCGATTGAGCAACCTTACCCCCAACCGTGCTTCCAGCCCGGCCAGACGGCGGCTGACGGCCCCCACGCTAATGCCCAGGTGTTCCGCCGCCGCGGTCAGGCTGCCCTTGCGCGCCACGGCGACCAAGGCCGTCAATTCTGAGAGAGTCGCGTCTTTCATTGTTGCACTTTACACAAAACTGACTTGCTTTTTTAGCGGTTCTTTTGCGTTTGCATCAATGACATAGTCCCGTCATCCATCCTCATCGGGAGACTCACGTGAACACCTATCAATTGACCGCCATCGGCTTCGACGCGCTCACCCGAACTGATCGCGCGCCTACACCACCGGGGCCCGGCGAGGTCAGAATCAGGCCCCACGCCGCCTCCATCAATTACAGGGACTTCGCGCTGATCCAGGGTATCTATCAAGCCGACCTGCCCAAACCCTTCGTGCCCCTGTCCGACGGTGCCGGGACGGTGGAAGCCATCGGAGCCGGGGTTCGTAGATTCACCCCCGGCGACCGTGTGGTGGGTCACTACACCACCGGCTGGCTGGATGGCCCCTTCCAGTCGTCCTACCACGCCACCAAGCTTGGCGGGCCCCATGACGGCTGGCTGGCCGAAACGGTGACGCTGCCCGAAGACGTGCTCTTGCCGGTACCGGAGTACATGACGTTGGTCGAAGCGGCCACCCTGCCCGTCTCGGGGCTCACCGCCTGGACCGCGCTCGGGGAACCGGACAATCTGAATGGCAAGTGGGTTCTCATACAGGGAACAGGGAGCGTTTCACTCATGGCGTTGCAGATTGCCCACGCGCTCGGCGCCAATACCGTGCTCATGACCAGTAAGCGCAAGCATCACGCGACGCTGCGACGGCTCGGCGCCACACGAATCATCGATTATCGCGCCACCACCGATCTGGTTGCCGCCGTGCGGGAGGCGACGGACGGCAAGGGCATGGACCTCGCCGTCGAGGTTCTGGGAGGCGATCAGCTACTGCGCACCGTGGCGATGATGGCCGACAACGGTGTCATGGCGATCGTTGGTTTCCTGCGAGGCTGCGAGATCCATGGTGATCTGATCGGCCCCCTGCTGGCCCGGCGCCTCACTCTGCGCGCCGTGAGTGGCGCCGGCAGCCGAACCCAGTTCCAGCGCTTCCTGGCCTTCCTGACCCGCCATCGGATTCATCCCGTGGTCGGCGACCGCTACGGCTTCCATCAGGCCGCGGACGCCATCAAAGAGCGCGGGCAACAGCCCGGCTTCGGCAAGCCGGTTATTATCATCAACCCGTCCGTCATCAACCCGTCAAAGAAGGCACCGGATTCGATGTGATAGTGGCCCGCCACTCGGGCGAGCAAGAGGCCATGACGTTGGATGACACCAAACACCGTTCGGGGCCATGTTAAGATCACTCTTTCCAATGAACAGACTTGGTGACACCGGGCATGGACACCGCTCACGCCTTTACTCCGAACGAGCTGGCGCAACTGCGCGAACACAATATCGTGATCTGGGCCGGCCGCGTCATCTTCGAGGCACAGCCGCCCATCAGTGATGACGCTCTGAGGGACATCCGCCAACACCTCCGTGGCACCCTGCCCGAGGATCTGCTGTCGCTCTGGCGGCTCACCGCCGGCGGCCGCCTGGACTACGACCTGCGGCTGACCATGAACGGCAACCAGGAAGCCATCTCCTGGGCCGAGCTGTTTTATCACGACAGCGACGGCTATCGCGATCTGCCCGGCTGGATCGAACACGAACAGGCGCTTGCTGAAGAGGCCGCCGAGGCTCGTGGACAAAATTGGGACGGTAAAATCGACGCTCTGCCCATCGGCGGCTTCGAATACTGCGACCGGATCTATGTGGTCACCGACGATAACGCCTTGGATTACGGCCACGCTCTGGCCTGGAAAATGGGCTTGCCGCCAGCCTGGCGCCACGCCATGCACGGAGACGGACTGGCCACCATCGCGCCGACCCTGCGGGACGCTTTCCAATGTCTCGGGCTGGAAAAAGATCCGGCCTCCGACGACAGCGCCGATACAGGCCTGGAATTATTGGAGTATCTGGATTGCCGCCGGCAAGACCATGGCCTGCCAGACGCTCTGGCCAATAAGGTAATCGGCTTTTACCGGCGTGCCGTGCTGGATTGGCGTGGCGCGCTCGAAGCCGACACCCTGAGTGACTACCCGCTTCTTGCCACGCTGGCGCTGAGCCACGCCATTCAACAGGACGACGCCGCCCTGCTGACGCAATTGCTCGACCGCGGCGTCGCACCGGATATTCCGCTACGCGGCGACATGGGCCCGCTTTCCCTGGCCGTCATCAGCAATGCCTGGGCAGTCTTTCAGGCACTCCTGGACCGTAATCCGCCGCTCCCCGAACGTCTGCTGGACGACGTTAATGGTCCCGTTCCCAAGGAACTGGTGGTCCGCCTGCTGACCCACCCCAACCAGGCCTCGGTACAGGCAACACTGCGCTGCGTCTTCCATGGCGTCCCCGACAGCGCCCACTGCATCGCCGAACAGCTGTCCGTACAGCAACGCGCTACCCTGCCGGAACAACAGCAAGCACTGCTGACGTCATTGCGTACGAGTTTGGAAAAGGTGAGACAGGGCAAACTCGCGCACTACCTGGGTGAAGACGGACTGCGCTTACAGGTGGAGCGGCTGGAAGCATTCCGGCTCTAACGGCTCTCAAGGCGCGTAAGCAACCCAGCCCCTGAAGGTAAACCCCGCGTAGAACAGCTCCGCCCCTTCGAAGCCCGCTTCCCGCAGGAGCGCCTCCTCCTGCTCCGGGGCAAGCAAGGGCAGCCGGGCGCCAATGGCGTCGATGGCTCTTTCGGCATCGACTCCGGCAACCCCGGACGACGCCGCGAAAGCAGCGTAACGCTTCAGCCAGCGCCGTTTCCCACCCTCGTCCTGGGGAAAACTGTGATGGGCCACCACCAGCGGCGCTCCGGGTTTCAAGCGACGCCGCAGCGCCGCGAGCGTGTGCCGGCGCTGCTCCATCGATAGAAAGTGCAAGGTCAACAGGCAGGTGGCACCGTCAAAGGCCATGTCCGGCGCCTGGTCGATATAGCCCTCGAGAAGCGCCACACGGTCCTCAAGCGGGCCCAGCGTATCCGCCGCCAGCTTCAACATCCGCTCCGAGGGATCGACACCCAAAAAACGCCATCCGGACCGGGCTTGCGCGAAGGCTTTCAGTTCCAGGCCGCCACCGGCACCCAACACCAGAATATGCCCCTGTTCGGGGACGCTCTCCGCCAGCAGCAGCTCCGCCATTCTCTGCAGCGCATGGAAACCCGGCACCTGTCTGACTGGACCATCAGCGTAGCGAGCAACGGATTGGGAATCGGAAAAAGAGGACATGGAAGCCGCCGTGAATGCTGTTTCGCCTTATTGTAACATCAATTGTTACCATAAAGGCCACTCACCGCGTCACTAAAGCGTCTTATGCACCACGTCGATCGGCGTCCACTCACCACAGCCGGCAATCATGCCATCACCCTGGGCATTGAGCTTCCTGAGGCAGATCGCGGCCTTCCTCTCCTTGCCGTCAATCAACATCACCGTGAACTTGTCCAGCGTGACCGCCGTCAGATCATTGCCGCCACCACAACCGGCGAGCAAGAAGAGCACCGCCACTCCCCAGAACCACTTCCTCATGTCGCGTCCTTCATCCGTTGGTCTTCATGAAATCGCTTTCCAGGAAGAAAGGATACCGCATCCTGACAGGGCCCGTTCCACCATTGGTGGCCGAGGTGTTATTTGTGGTGGATGAGGAAAAGATTCGGGAGCCACTCCAACCCTCCATAGTCTTCTGTTTTTAAAGGAATTATTCGAATTGAAAAATCATGGCCCGACGTATGAACAGGAATCGGTTGATGATATCTTCGTGAAAAAGCCGCGCGATCTACCCAGGCCCTTACCCCGATACGGAGACCACGATGACTCGCTCCCTCATCCTTGCCAGTTTTCTGGCGCTTGGCTTGCCCGCTTTTTCCCATGCCTCGTCGGCTGACGCATGGGCCGAGTTCCGCACTGATGTGCAAGCCGCCTGCGAGGCGTTGTCCCCGAAGGAGGGCACCATTCTGGTCGAGGTCAATCCGTTTGGCTCGGAAAGCTACGGCACAGCCCTTGTCTATCATCGGACGGATGCGGGACTTGATCGCTATGTCTGCATCTATGATAAACAGTCGAAGGAGGCGGAACTTAGCGCCGCCTTCCCAACGGCCGCAGCGGATAGTCCCTAACCGGCGGACACCATCCGCAAAGTTTGCTTCAAGCGGGCATGGCCCGCTATCTCACGCCAGTACTTGAGACCAGCCGCGACGAGAAACGAGGCCATTGGTCACGGACCGCACTGCCAAATTCCCTCGAAGGAACGGCTTGCCCCCGTCCGCCCGTTCGTAAGTCAGCGTCGCCGGGCGAGGAGGAGATTCCCCACCTCCGATGGCGGGGCCACGGATAGCGATGCTGATCGTTTTACCTCGTCCGGTGAATGTGGGATCGCCGGTGATGCCGGCCACTCCCCCGGGCGCGCCGATGCGCTCCACATAACCCGATACCTTTACGATTCCTTGGGACGGTTCATTCGACGCTACAACGCCCGTGGCGTAGAGAATGGGCGGAGCGTCTTCCTCCGAGAAGCTGCAAGACGGCATCAACACGCTGTCCGCTCAGTACTGGATGGCTAAAAAACACGCCAAACCAAAAAGGCCGCCATAAGGCGGCCCTTTCAGTTTGGAGCGGGTGAAGGGAATCGAACCCTCGTCGTAAGCTTGGGAAGCTTCTGCTCTACCATTGAGCTACACCCGCCTTGGCGAAACGGCAATATAGTTAACGCCTTATGCCATGTCCACTGTCCGACGGCACTTTTCGTCATGCGTCGTCTAACCCGACCGAATGCCCGGGCATCCGGGGCATCAATGGCGTCCCGATTATGGCGTCATCAATTTTTGACGGAAGAGCGATACAGCGCCCATTCCTCGACGACACGGCCGTCCGGCAGATGGCAATAGCCCACCTGACCATCTTGTTCGTCGCGGATTTCCAGTTCGCCCCCCACCTTTTCACAGTACTGCGAAGCCGGGTTGGCCATGCCGACAGCCTCGGCCGGATTATCCTGTTCCGTGGTGTTGGACATACAAGCACTCAAGGGAAGCATCAGAACAATAGCAAGGAGGCGATACATACAAAATTCCCATGGGATTCATGCCTGGATCAGCATGCTTTCCGCGGGAGACGAATGCAACAGATCCGCGCCGGAAGCGCGCTTGTGAGAGATCCAATGGCTCAGGACAGACGCGAGGGGGCCGTCGGAAGCCAGGGATCGAAGCCGTTAAGTGCCGCAGGATAGCGGGTCAGGCGGAAACCTGGTTGTGCCGCGGTTCCGGCCGCAGGAACGCCAGCACCGCCATGTATACCAAAGCGAACGGCGGCACCAGGGACATGAACAGACCCAGTACGGCGGCAAGAATCGGCGCGCGAACTTTCTTGCGTGCCAGAAAATAGGAAATCACTGCACAGAGCACAGCCCAGACGACCGCCATCTGCCCCAGCAGGGTGGTACTGATATCCATCATTGGCCTCTACCTTTTGTTATCGAATAGTATCGGTTTGGATGTCGTTCTCTACGGGGGGCACCGATCCGGTTCGTACCGCGCGGCCCCTCCCGATCCGTAAACAGACTTGATCCAACATCAGGGAGCGACGATCAAAAATCAACCCCTTTTTTATGACCGCCGTCCATGGCGGTCACCCTTCGGGCCGTCGCAGAGCAACGTTAAAAATCGTTCCCGACGATTTTTTATGACCGCCGTCCATGGCGGTCACCCTTCGGGCCGTCGCAAAGCAACGTTAAAAATCGTTCCTGACGATTTTTTATGACCGCCGTCCATGGCGGTCACCCTTCGGGCCGTCGCAAAGCAACGTTAAAAATCGTTCCTGACGATTTTTTATGGCCGTGCAGCGTCTTCCCAGCACCGGAAACGGCTGTCACGGAACGGTCACAGCTCCCTTTTAACCTGCCTGTCATCAAACCAAGATACCGCCAAACACTTCGTTTCCTTGATGACCAAACCTGTTTACCTGACATCGGTGGCGCTGATTCTGCTCGCCGGAAGCGTCATGGCCGTGGCCCTGTCGTGGATGCCCGTGGCGCCAATAGCGCTGGGGCCCTTGCACGTCTATCGCTGCCAGACCGCCGGGGGCCACGCAACGGACACGTTCCATATCCTGACGGTGACCAACTACGGTGCCCAGGCTCTGGCGGACCGCCTCTGCGCATCGCCCACTCTCTCCCGCCAATTCGCGGCGGTGGAGATTTCCTGGCAGCCCCGCGGGCAATTGAGCGGCGGAGATTTGGTGGAGGATCGCTTCGATTTGCTGTGGAATCGGGAGCGCGTCCTCAAGGGCTTGCTGTCCAATTATCAGGACTATTATCGCCAGGTGCAGCGCACGCCACGGTATTCCGTGTATTGGCTGAGCAATAAGGACAAGCCGCAATTATCGGCGGACTATTTCGCCGGCAAACGCCTGGGGCTATTGCGGGATCAGGCCAGTCAGTCCGGCTTCCAATCGCCGCTGGGTCAGCTGCATGCGGCGGGCATCGATGCCAAAGCGCTGGATATCCATTACTTCATCGATCGTGACAGTCAGTACCGGGCATTTCTGTCCGGGGAGGTGGATCTGATCAGCGGCGTGCCCCGCGCTGGTGACCTAACCATTCCGGCGGACCACCGCTTGCTGATTACCGATCAAGCGCCCTCCGGCGCCTGGTTCCTTCACCGTCGACATCCGCGGGCATTGCGTTGCGATGTGTTGCAAGCGCTGACGGTGTTACAACCGCTTTACCAGCATATTAACCCGCATTTCAAAGCGCCCGGCGCCAGTTGCGAAGCCTCATGAAGGGAATCCGCCTGGTTGTGCTCGCCACCGTGCTGTCTCTGTTCATGGCAGCGTTATCCTGGTTCACCGCCGTTTTCTCCACTACCCATGAACTGGAAAGGAGGCTGGGGCGGATCCTGCCCCCGGCGGTGGACCAGGCCTTGATCAACGGCGATGACCGTGATGCCGCCATGGAACACATTCGACGACGCCTCGAGCAATACTTGAACCCTCTACCATCGGCCACCGGTTGGGCAGCGGCGGAGTGCGCCGTCAGCGTTGATTATCTGGGTACGGCGGCCGACTCCGCGTCAGATCACGCCGACTTCGACATCCGTTGGCGGCACCAGAATCAGCCTCTGCAGGCGAGCCTGAGCCTGCATTGCTCGCCCCGTGCCCTCCCTCTGGCGCTGCGCGGCCTCGGCCTGGGCGTCCTGACTTTGGCTGCCCTGCTGTGGCTGCCGGCACCATTGACCCGCAAACAGCGATTCTGGCGGCAAAAGCTGATGGAAGAAGGCCTGCCCCGACGGCAGGCGGCAAGGCTGGTCGCGCCTCTGCGATCCGGGTTCAATGCCGCGCAGGCCCACCTGCTCGAAACCCTGGTGAAAGAAGTGGATCGTCCTTTCGAAACGCTGCGGGACTGGGCCTTGATGCCGCAAAGCGCGGATCTGCCCGCGAACCGTCACGCCGCCTTCCTGCTTGCCCTGCGACGGCTTGACTATGACCCGGTGGCCGCCCATGCCAGCGCCCGCTCCGAGGACCATCTGCATGTCGACCTGGCTAACGGCCAGGTACGGGTACGCGGTATCGCCATCCCGCTGCCACGTACTCCCCTGCTTTACTATGCCTGGTACGCGCTCAGACGCCGGGATGGTGACGGCTGGCTACTCAATCCACCCTCCAACCGGCCGGACCGGGAGCAAGGCGAACAGCTGGCGCGGTTCATGCAAACGCAGCAAGGACACCCCAAAGCGATCAACGATCTGCTCGACCATGGCCTGCGCGCGAAAACCCTGGATCAGAACCGCAACCGCATCAAAGAGGAGCTGGTGGCGGTACTTGGTGAAGCCCTCGCCGCTCCCTATTTGTTCGTCAGCGAACGTCATGGCGCCCAGGCTCGTTCCCGCTACCGGCTGACATTGCCGCCCACCGCCGTCACTGTTGACCTGATCTCCACCACCGACGCCGAACCCGCGTAAACCCAGGCTTCCGGGATATCTCCAAGCACCCTTGGGATATCTTTTTAATCGATCCGACATCCGCCCCGACCAACCTGCCCCCTGATTTTTTCCCACAACCCGAAACGATCAGGAGCCATTCATGAAGCTCACCTCTTTCACGCCCTGGGCCTTCCTTGCCGGCCTGTTGCTGAGCGGACCCGCCAGCGCGCTGAACATTCTGCTGACCAACGACGACAGCTGGCATACCGCCAATATCCAGACCCTGGCCGATGCCCTGCGTGCCAATGGCCACGACGTGATCATGTCCGCGCCCTGTACCGGTCAGAGTGGCAAGGGCGGTTCAATCAGTTTCCTCAAAGCGGTTGGCGTGGACACCAGCAAAGCCGCCCAGCAGGAATATTGCGTTGGTGACACCGATGAAACCGTGCCGTTCGAGGACTTCGTGGAAGGTACGCCGGTAATGGCGGCGCTCTACGGCATCGATGTGCTGGCCCCCGCTATCTGGGGCGGCGAGCCGGACCTGGTCATCTCAGGGCCCAACGAAGGCAACAACCTGGGCTACCTGAACAACACCTCCGGCACCCTGGGCGCCACCATGGTGTCCATCGCCCGGGGCATTCCCGCCATCGCCGTCAGTGCCGCCGACGGTGACGAGGACAAGGCCGGCGCGGTAGCCGGCATCGTCGTCGAGATCGTCGCGCAGTTGGAGAGCAGCCGCCGCCAGGGCGAGGCGCTGCTGCCGCCTTTCACTGGACTCAATGTGAATACGCCGGCGAACGTGACCGACCACAACGGCTATCGCTTCACCCGGGTGGCCTGGAACTCCGGCGGTATCAACCCTCAGTTCGTCGAAGATATGTCCCAGGATGAAACGTCCATGACTTACATCGCCGCCGGTATCGCCGAGAGCACCGGCATGTCACTGGAGGAAGCTCGCGCTATCGCCGAAGCAACCTATGCCGGCCGTGCGGGCATCTCCGTCGCCATGGGTGGTGACCTGGTGGACGACGACAGCGCCGACGCCGAGGGCAGGCTGGTGAACCAGGGCTATATCACCATCAGCACCATCGATGCCCAGGTGCAGGCCAGCCGCGCCAAAACCGCCCTCACCGCCCGCAAACTTGACGCTCTGAGCCGCTGAGGAGCACCGCCATGCACTCGAACCCATCCATTCTGCCAGGCGGCGCTTTGCTCGCCGCCATCGCTTTACTGCTGACGGCCTGTGGCGGCGACAGCAATCACCGCGACGACAATACCAGCGGCCTGCGCGGCCAATACACCGGGGTCTACCAGGACCAGCAAGGACGGCCGGCTCTGGCCACCGTAACGGTGATCGACGAACAAAACCTGACGCTGGTTTTACGGGACGACAACGACCAGACGAGCCGTTATACCGGCGTTCACGATACGCAGGCGGCGTTGCTGACCTTCACCGATCAGGGCAGCTGTGAAGCCGAAGCGGCGACATTGAGTTGTCGCTTCAATGATATTCCGGTGACCTTGAATCCACGGAGCGACCTGCCGGCAACGCCCGATTTGTCGGCTCTGGCCGGAGCCTATCAGCATCGGGGAGACGACGGCATCGCCACCCTGAATGCTGACAGCGATGGCACCTTTGAGGTGGAAAGCGAAGCTTGTCATAGCGCGGGCCGCTGGGCCGCGGCGCCGGATGGCCGGCTAATGGCGATCTCCGTGACCAGCTCGTCCTGTGCCGAAGCACCGTTGAACGGTTATCTGAAAGTTGACGGGCTGTACACCGACGGCGACACCCTCGAAGTACACCTGCCGGACACCGCTCTGGCCGGGTTCTGGTTTCGTTGAAAGCCCTGTGGCCACTGAAAACCAAAAGAAAGGGGCACCGCCAACAGCACGGCGGCGCCCTCCCCTGCCGGCGGTATCAGGTCTCCAGCGGATAGCCCGCTTCCTGCCAGTCCGCCTTGCCTTCCACGTATTCCAATACGTTCCGGTAACCGGCGCCGCGCAGAAAGCCGGCGGCGATGCGCGAATTCTGGCAACCGGTATTGGCGCAATACACCACGATGGTGGCGTCCTTGTCCGGTAGCATGGTGCCGGCGCGGGCACTCACCTGCTCATGCGGGATATTGATCGCCCCGGGCAGATGACCACTCTGAAAATGCCGCTCCGGCAAGGCTTCCACCAGCACCATGGGGTCGCCGTTATCCAGGCGCTTTTTCAATTCATCACGTTGAATGCTGTCGTTCATGGTTCCACTCCTTTTTCCATTTGGTTGCAAATACAACCAGAACAACCCTACGCCCAACCGGTTGCACTTGCAACCAGCTATCGTTATTCTGATGAACATGAATACGACTCCCACGGAACACACGATTGCCGTCTGGGCCCGACTGCTGCGCGTCCACACGCAATGGCAGGAACGGGTGCAATCGGCACTGAAAGCAGCGGAACTGCCGCCCCTGGCGTGGTACGACGTGCTGCTGGAGCTGCATCGCAAACGGCACGGCCTGCGGCAGTACGAGATCGGCGAACGCATGCTGCTGCCCAAGCACAACCTGTCCCGCTTGCTTGATCGCCTGGAAAAGGAGGCGTTAGTGGCCCGGCGGGCCAGTCCGGAAGACGGCCGGGGCAACCGGGTTCTGATCACCCGTTCCGGCCGCCGGCTGCTGCAGCGCATGTGGCCGGTCTATGGCCGGGTTATTCAGGAATGTCTGGAACAGCGCCTGACCGCCACCGAGGTGACCACTCTGGCGAAACTGCTGGATAAACTGCAGCAATAGCCGGCCCTGAATAAAGCCTCTGACGCTTTGGACCCAGGGTCCGAATCGTCCTATTCTACGGGTTGGAATAACAGAACAACGCAGGACACGTCCTGAACGCATGAGGTAGCAACCATGACGTCTTCCCGGCCCGGCGCCGGGCGTTCCCCCGATGAAGATACGCCTTTGGTGGATCCGTCCCCCCGTTACGCTTACCTGGAATACGGCCCCGAGCCAGGATCCGGTGATCAGCCCCTTGCCGCCGAGGTGGCGGTGGCGATCAGCTATAACGGCATCAATCACGCGGTGATGATGGCGACCCCGAACGATGTGGAGGATTTCGTTACCGGCTTCACGCTGACCGCGGGTCTGGTGGACAACCATCAAGCGATCTACGACATCGATCTGACACCACTGGAAGATGCGATCCAGGTTGACGTGACCTTGAGCGGCCGCGCCTTCGCCACCTTCAAACAACGGCGCCGCAGTCAGGCGGGCAGCGGTGGTTGCGGCCTGTGCGGGGTGGAAGCCCTGGATCAGGCCTTGCCGCCACTGCCCGCACGGGACACGGCGCCACTACCGCCGCTGGCCCATTTGGCGGGGTTGCGTGAACGCTTCCAGGCAACACAGGCGCTCGCTCGCCACAGCGGCGCCATGCATGCGGCGGTTTATGTGGATGGTGCCGGTAAAACACGCCTGTGCCGCGAGGACATCGGTCGTCACAATGCCCTGGACAAACTGATCGGCGCCTGCGCCCGCGCGGGTCTGGATCCGGCCGACGGCTTTTTCGCCATCACCAGCCGTTGCGGTCTGGAGCTGATCCACAAAGCGGTGCGCGCCGGTGCCGGCACCCTGGTGAGTCTGTCCGCGCCATCATCGCTGAGTGTACGGCAGGCACGCCGCAGCCGGCTGAATCTGATTCACCAACCCCACCGTGGCGTTCCCCGGCTGTTCAGTCCGTCCCCCAGCGAGCAAACCGGGAAATAAGCCGGCCCTGGGCAAACACCTCAAGTGAGGCAACCTAGGAAGGCTTGCGCGCCGCCTTCAAATGCTCAACCGCCCGTTTTGAGAGCGGTGCCAGTTCGCTGCCATCACGCTCCGCATAGTCGATAATCTGTTCCTTCATGCTGCGTGCCCAGAATTTCTTCAGGTGACCGGCCACCTGTTCCGCGGCCTGGTCCTCGCCGCCCTGGGCGGCCATGTTGACACTGATCTGATTGACCATCTTGATCAGGTGTTGCAGCCCGTGTTCGCTCATGGATCGGTTTCCCCGACAAAGAATCATTTGGATGTGGAGGCCGCTTCCCGATCGGTGCTCTCTATGCTCTCCATACTCCCCGTACTCTCAAGATAAGCCTTTTGCCGTTTGTCGAAATGTTGAAAGTGCTGCTGCCATTGCGACGGTTGCGTGACTTTCTCCACCTGCACCGCCGTCACTTTGTACTCCGGACAGTTGGTGGCCCAGTCGGAGTTGTCGGTGGTGATCACATTGGCACCGCTGCCGGGATGGTGGAAGGTGGTGTAGACCACGCCAGGCAGCATACGGTCACTGACCTTGCAACGCAGTACGGTGTGCCCCACGCGGCTGGCGACGCCCAGCCAGTCGCCATCGCGAACGCCACGCACCTCGGCATCACTGGGGTGGATCTCAAGGACATCCTCCTCATGCCACAGACTGTTGTCGGTACGCCGCGTCTGCGCGCCGACATTGTACTGGCTGAGGATACGACCGGTGGTCAGCAACAACGGGTAGCGCCGATTGGCGCGCTCATCGGTGGCCACGTACTCGGTGACCGCGAAGTGGCCCTTGCCAATGGGGAAGTCCACTTGGTGCATGGTGGGCGTGCCGTCCGGATGGGTGTCGTTACACGGCCACTGAATGCTGCCCAGTTCCTCCAGTTTGGCGTAGCTGACGCCGGTGAAGGTGGGCGTAAGTTGGGCGATCTCGTCCATGATCTCGGAGGGGTGGGAATAGTTCATCGGGTAGCCCAGGGCGTTGGCCAGATCCTGGGTCACCTCCCAGTCCTCCTTGCCGGCCAGTGGCGGCATGACCTTGCGCACCCGGTTGATACGCCGCTCCGCGTTGGTGAAGGTGCCGTTCTTCTCCAGGAAGGTGGAACCGGGCAGCAACACATGGGCGTACTTGGCGGTTTCGTTGAGGAAGATGTCCTGCACGATCAGACAGTCCAGCGAAGTCAGGGCCGCCTCCACATGCTGAGTGTTCGGGTCCGACTGGGCAATGTCCTCGCCCTGCACATACAGCGCCTTGAACGTACCGGCGATGGCGGCGTCGAACATGTTGGGAATACGCAGCCCCGGTTCGTCGTCGATTTTCACTTTCCAGACCGCTTCAAAACGCTGGCGCACCACCGGGTCGGCCACGTGCTGATAGCCGGGCAATTCATGCGGGAAGGAGCCCATGTCACAGGAACCTTGCACGTTGTTCTGGCCGCGCAACGGATTCACGCCGACGCCTTCGCGGCCGATGTTGCCGGTGGCCATGGCCAGGTTAGCGATGCCCATCACCATGGTGGAGCCCTGGCTGTGCTCGGTGACGCCCAGGCCATAATAAATGGCCCCGTTGCCCGCGGTGGCGTAGGCACGAGCGGCTTCGCGCACTTTGCCGGCGGGCACGCCGGTTTCCGCTTCCAATGCTTCCGGCGAGTTGCGTTGTTCCAGAATGAAGTCGCGCCAGGCCTGGTAGGCCCCGGACTCACAGCGGGAGGCGATGAACGCCTGGTCCTCCAGCCCTTCGGAAACCACCACATGGGCCAGAGCGTTGATCAGTGCCACGTTGGTGCCCGGGCGCAGGGCCAGGTGCATCGCCCTGCCACCGTGGGGTGTCTTGAGCAGATCGATGCGGCGCGGGTCGGCGACGATCAGGGTGGCACCTTCGCGCAGCCGGCGGCGCATCTGTGAACCGAACACCGGGTGGGCATCGGTGGGGTTGGCGCCGATCACCAGAATAGTGTCCGCTTGCATCACTGAATCAAACGTCTGGGTACCGGCGGACTCCCCCATCGTGGTCTTCAAGCCGTAACCGGTGGGCGAATGACACACCCGGGCGCAGGTGTCGGTGTTGTTGTTGCCGAAGGCGGCGCGAATCAACTTCTGCACCAGATAGGTTTCCTCGTTGGTGCAGCGCGAGGAAGTGATGCCGCCGATGCTTTCGCGGCCGTACTTCGCCTGCGTTTCTTTCAGGCGCCGGGCGGAGAACTGGATCGCATCTTCCCAGGACACCTCCCGCCACGGCTCGTCGATCGAGTCCCGGATCATTGGCGTCCGGATGCGATCCTTGTGGGTGGCGTAGCCGAACGCGAAGCGGCCTTTGACACAGGAATGGCCGTGATTGGCGGCGCCGCCCTTGTACGGAACCATGCGCACCAACTGGTCGCCCTTCATCTCCGCCTTGAACGAACACCCCACGCCACAGTAGGCGCAGGTGGTGACCACACTGTGTTCCGGAACCCCCTGATCGATCACGCTCTTTTCCATCAACGTCGAGGTGGGACAGGCCTGCACACAGGCTCCGCAGGAGACACATTCGGAATCCATGAAATCCTGGTCCTGGCCGGCGGCCACTTTGGAGTCGAAGCCACGGCCGTCGATGGTCAGCGCGAAGGTGCCCTGGACTTCCTCGCAGGCACGCACGCAACGGGAGCACACAATGCACTTGCTGGGATCAAAGCTGAAGTAAGGGTTGGAGGCGTCCGTCTCCGCGTCCAGGTGGTTGGCGCCCTCGAAACCATAACGCACCTCCCGCAGTCCCACCGCGCCGGCCATGTCCTGCAGCTCACAGTCGCCGTTGGCCGGACAGGTCAGACAATCCAGCGGGTGGTCGGAGATGTACAGCTCCATGATATTGCGGCGCAGTCCGGCCAGCCTGTCATTCTGCGTGGTGACCGCCATGCCCTCCGCCACTGGCGTGGTGCACGACGCCGGGTAGCCGCGCCGGCCCTCGATATGCACCGCGCACAGACGGCAGGAACCAAACGCTTCCAGGTTGTCGGTGGCGCACAGTTTGGGGATGGTGATACCGGCCAGGGCGGCGGCACGCATCACCGAGGTGCCCTCCGGCACGCTGATTTCCAGACCGTCGATGGTCAGAGCCACCTGCTTTTCGGAGAATCTGGCTGGCGTGCCCAGGTCCCGGTCGGGGTTCGGATCGGGATGGGCGTGCGGCTGGCGCGGATCGAAATAATTCAACATGGCGTACCTCCACGGGGGTGGATCAGGTCGTCCGGAAAATGTTTGAGCACACTCTGCACCGGGAAAGGGGTCATCCCGCCCATGGCGCACAGCGAACCGTCCACCATGGTTTCGCAAAGCTCGGACAGCAGCTGGAGATTGGCGTCGCGCTCGGTGCCGGCGCGGATGCGATCGATCACCTCCACGCCGCGCACCGCGCCGATGCGGCACGGCGTGCATTTGCCGCAGGATTCAACGGTGCAGAATTCCATGGCGAAACGGGCTTGCTCGCCCATGTCCACGGTATCGTCGAACATCACCACGCCGCCGTGACCCACCACGCCGCCGAACGACGCGAAGGCTTCGTAATCGATGGGACTGTCCCACTGGCTTTCGGGCAGATAGGCCCCCAGCGGCCCTCCCACCTGCACCGCCTTGAGCGGCCGGCCACTCAGCGTGCCGCCGCCGAAGTCCTCCATCAGTTCGCGCAGGGTCACGCCGAAGGCCAGTTCCACCAAACCGCCGCGCTTGACGTTGCCCGACAATTGCAGCGCCAGCGTGCCGCGGGACTTGCCCATACCATAGTCAGCGTAGGCCTGAGCCCCCTGATCCAGAATGTACGGAACCGCCGCCAGTGACAGCACGTTGTTGACCACCGTGGGTCGGCCGAACAGCCCCTGGATCGCGGGCAGAGGCGGTTTGGCTCGCACCATGCCACGCTTGCCTTCCAGACTGTCCAGCAGCGAGGTTTCCTCGCCGCAAATATAAGCCCCCGCGCCAAGACGGACTTCCAGGTCGAAACGCTTGCCGCTGCCGAGGATATCGCTGCCCAGGTAGCCCGCCTGACAGGCTCGCTCGAGAGCTTCGCTGAACAACCGGTGGGCCACCGGGTATTCCGAACGCAGATAGACGTAGCCCTGGGTGGCGCCCACCGCCAGCCCAGCGATGGTCATGCCCTCGATCAACATGTAGGGATCGCATTCCATCACCAGCCGGTCGGCGAAGGTGCCGGAATCCCCCTCGTCGGCATTGCAGACGATGTATTTCTGACCAGGCGGCTCATCGTGGACCGTTTGCCATTTGATGCCGGTGGGAAAGGCAGCCCCGCCGCGTCCGCGCAAACCGGACGCCTTGACCGCATCGACAATCGCCTGGGGCGTCATCGGCAGCGCTTTTTCCAGGCCGGCGAAGCCACCGTGGGCACGGTAGTCGTCAATGGACAGTGGATCGGTAATGCCAATGCGCGAGAACGTCAGCCGTTGCTGCGCCTTGAGGTAGGGAATCCGGTCGGTGCGGCCGTGGGCCAGCGAATGAGTTTGGGCGCCTTCGAACAGGCCGGTGTCGGCCAGTTCAGCAACATCGGACGGCGCTACCGGACCATAGGCGACACGCCCCTCGGCGGTCTCGACCTCGACCAGCGGCTCCAGCCAGAACAGACCACGCGAACCATTGCGAACCAGCTTCAGGTCCAGACCGCGCGCCTGCGCCTCCTGCTCGATCCGCGCGGCCACACGGTCCGCCCCCATAGCCAGGGCGGTGGTATCACGGGGCACATAAACGGTCACCGTCATCACTTCACCTCCACCACCGTCGTGGCCAGCTCGTCCACCAATTGATCGAATCGGGCGGCGGTGACCCTGCCATGAATCTCGTCGTCCACCCGAATCGACGGCCCGCAGGCGCAATTGCCCAGACAGTACACCGGCTCGAGGGTGAAGACGTTGTCGTCGCTGGTCTGATGAAAATCCACGCCCAGCTTATCCCTGATATGCGCTTCAAGCCGGCGGCCACCAACCGCCTGGCAGGCTTCGGCGCGGCACACCTGCACCACATGGCTGCCGATCGGGTGCGTTCGAAAATGATGATAGAAACGGATAATGCCGTGGACCTCGGCACGGGTATGGCGCATCGCCTCGGCGATGATCGGCACCGCCGCATCCGGGATATAGCCAAAGCGATCCTGGATTGCATGGAGGATCGGTAACATGGCTCCGGGTTTGTCCTTCAGGGCATCGACTTCCCGCTGGATCAACTCCGGCGTCCACGCCGGCGGCCAACGCTCTTCCGGAGTGGACATGGACAAGCTCTGGTCAGTGTGGTTATTGTGCTTATACATATGAATAACCAATCCTAATTTTTTTGGCGCAACAGGCTATTTATCAAACCTAGCACTCTCCATTACGTCTAAAAATATGAACTGTCATGCCTAATAAAAAGCTGCGTATTTCACCCGCCTGGGTCTTCACCACCGAACAGGGCGAACTGTTTGATCCGGTGGTGTTTCGCCTCCTCGAAGGGGTGCGCGACTCCGGCAAGTTGACCATGGCCGCGCGGGACGCCGGCATTTCCTATCGCCACGCCTGGAACCTCCTCAATCGCGGTGCCGACTTCTTCGGCCTCCCCTTGGTGCGGATGCGCAAGGGGCATGGCACCCGACTCTCGCCCCTGGGTGAAAAGCTGCTGTGGTCCGAACAGCGCCTCAAGGCCCGCCTCGGACCGCAGATTCACAGCCTGGCCTCCGAACTCAACACCCAGCTTCAACAGTTGCTCGCCGGTGCGCACCCGGTGCTGCGCCTGCATGCCAGCCACGGTTACGCGGTGGCGCTGTTGCCGGATTTCTCGGACTGGGTGGAGCTGGATTTGCAGTACACCAATCCGGCCAATGCGCTGAATGTGCTGGCCAGAGGCGAATCGGATCTCGCCAGCTTTCATTTTCCGGTGTGCCCGCGGCTGGCGGATCAGGTCATGGCGATCTACCAGCATCAGCTCGATCTCGACAACCTGCGGGTCATCCGTTTCGTCACCCGCAAACAGGGCCTGATCGTCCGCCACGAAAACCGCGCGGCCGTCGGCGGCCTGCGGGATCTGACCAACCCGGATATCCGCTTCATCAACCGCGACCGCTATTCCGGCACCCGTGTCCTGTTCAACCTGCTGCTGAGGGAACAGGGTATCGCCCTCGACGCTATCCGCGGCTCTGATCAGGAGGAATTCACCCACACCGCCGTTGCCGCCTATGTGGCCGCCGGCATGGCGGATGCCGGGTTTGGTGTGGAGGCGGCGGCCCGTCAATTCGGACTCGAGTTCATCGAACTGGCCAACGAGCACTACCTGCTGGTCTGTCATAAGGACAAACTCGAGCATGACACCCTGCGCCAGTTGCTGGACCTGATGCGTTCGCCGGAATTCGGTGACGAACTCGACACCTTGCCGGGTTATGCACCGGACCGCTGCGGCGAGGTCTGTACCTTCGCGCAACTGCTGGCCGGCGACCGGCATCCCGGACCCGGCCCGGTCTAGAACAGTGCCGCCGCTTTCTCCAACGCGATATACAAACCGATCAGAAACGGAATACCGACGCCCAGCCAACACAGCACGCCCATAATGCCGAACTTGCCACGCGCGGCGGTGTTCGCATCGGCGGTTACCCGATGCTCATGCTGCAGCGATCGCTCATGGGCCACTTCCTCTTCCGTCATCTGGTCGGATGCCTTCACCGGACGCACCAGCGCATTGCAGATCAGACCCAGGAGCAACAGCCCCGCCATGATATAAAGCGTGCGGTCATAAACCAGGCTGGGCGCCACACCGGCATCGAGCTGAGCTTCGCGCAGAGCGGCGATGATCAGCGGACCGATCAGACCGGCCGCGGTCCAGGCGGTGAGCAGGCGGCCATGAATCGCCCCCACCATCTGAGTTCCGAATATGTCCGCCAGATAAGCCGGCACCGTGGCAAAACCGCCACCGTACATGCTCAGGATGATGCAGATGGAAATCACGAACACACCCGCCATGTTCAGGTGTCCCCAGGTGGGCAACAGACAATACAAGGCAATGCCGATCACAAAGAAACAGTGGTAGGTGTTCTTGCGTCCGATCCTGTCGGATAACGATGCCCAGAACAGACGGCCAACACTATTGAACAGACTGATCAGCCCGACCAGACCCGCCGCCGCCGCGACAACGGCCGCCTTCTGCGCTTCGGACAGAGTGGCGGAAGCATCATCAAGACCGACCAGGCTGCCGCCGAACACGTCCTGCAACATAGGGCTGGCCATGGAAATGACGGCGATGCCGGCGGTGACGTTCAGGAACAGCACGCCCCAGATCAACCAGAATTGTCGGGTCTTCCAGGCGCGGTTCAAATGCACATGACCTTTGGTGATCATGGCGTTGGCGCCGTGATCCTCGGGAGGCTGCCAGCCTTGTGGCCGCCAGCCATTGGGGGGCACCCGGAAGCCGAGGGCGCCACTGGCCATCACCACCATGTAGATGATGCCCATGACGATCAGTGTCATGGCCACACCGGTGCCGCCATTCGCCGAGAAGTATCCCATCAACAACACCGCCAGCGGCGCACCGACCATGGCGCCGCCGCCATAGCCCATGATCGCGAACCCGGTGGCCATGCCGCGCCGGTCCGGGAACCACTTGATCAGGGTGGACACCGGCGTGATGTAGCCCAGCCCCTGCCCCACGCCGCCGAGTACCCCGGCGCCCAGATAGACCAGCCAGAGTTGATGGACCATAACGCCGATACCGCCGACGATCATGCCTCCCCCCCAGCACAGCGCCGCGATGCAACCGGCCTTGCGTGGCCCGGCGTGCTCCAGCCATGCGCCCCAGATCGCGGCGGAGACACCCAGCATGGCGATGAAGATACCGAACACATAAGTGACCTGCGCCACCGTCCAGTTGCAAGTGGTGGTGGTCAGCGCCTGCATCAGGCCGATGTCGGCACAGCTGGCCGGCGGGTTGGCGATTTCGTTGCTCATCGGCAGCCAGAAGACCGAAAAGCCATAGGCCATCCCGATACACAGATGAATCGCCAGCGCGGCGGTGGGCACCAGCCAGCGATTGAACCGGGGACCGGCGATGGTTCTTTCACGATCAAAAAAACCGACGGATCTTCCGCCGTCCGAAGTCCAGCTGTCTTCTTCGGTGATGCCATCCATAAAATCATCCTCTCTTTATTATTCGCCTTATCGGGGAGCCGCCGCGGACAGAACCCCGCCTGATATATGAATCAGAGAACCTATTTTGGATTATTTCATGTCTTTCTATACCGACGGGGTTACTGGATACTAACCATCAATAAAGTGCAACTCGCCAAAAGTATTATGACTGCTCATACATATATTAATGGCGCGCTCTCATCCGATAGCTTGTCGGTAAATCACCATTGGCAGGCAGCAATAGTCCTACACGAATTTCAGCCTGAGCCTGCATTCTTGGCCCTTCGCCCTCTTCTACACTGGTTCCCGTCAACGGATGACCAGGAGGAACAAGGATGTCCCGCCCAATTTTGTATTTCATCGGCGCATTATTGATCGCCGCTGCTCTGGTAATGGCGGAAGCGGCCCGGGCAGCGAAAGCGCCGGCGCTGATGCAAGCGAGTGTTTATGAAGAAGGCATTGACCTGACCGGTTACTGGGTCAGTGAAAAATTGGATGGTGTGCGCGCTTACTGGGACGGCCAGCGGCTGCTGTCACGCAACGGCAACGTGATCGATGCCCCGCCGGATTTTACTGAAGGTTTTCCCGGGCAGCCCCTGGACGGCGAGCTGTGGATGGGGCGCGGCACCTTCAGCCAGTTGGTGGGCATACTCAACCGGCGCACGCCGCCGGCGGAACCCTGGCGGCACATTTATTTCATGGCGTTCGATCTGCCCTCATCCGCGGGCCCGTTCGATCAGCGCCTGCCGCGTCTGCGCAAACTGATTGACGATGCCGCCCTGCCCCACCTGCATATGGTCGACCAGCGCCAGGGACGCGACCATGCCTCGCTGATGCGCGATCTGGAGCAGGTGGTGGCGGCGGGTGGCGAAGGCCTGATGCTGCATCGTGGCGGCGCCCCTTATCGGGGCGAACGCAACAACGACCTGCTCAAGGTGAAACCCTATCTGGACGCGGAAGCGGAAGTGGTCGCGGTGATCCCCGGTGAAGGCAAGTACACCGGGATGATGGGGGCATTGCTGGTGAAAACACCCGGCGGGCGTCATTTCCGTCTGGGCACCGGTTTCAGCGATGGGTTGCGAGCACGGCCGCCGGCCATCGGCAGCGTCGTCACTTACAAATATCACGGCCACACCCGCCACGGCCTGCCCCGGTTCGCCAGCTTCCTGCGGCTGCGCGAAGAGGGTCCGGGCTTTACACGCTCCTCGCGCTAGGCGATAACCGGAGACAAACCATGAACGGGGAGCGACTCTATGCCCAGCGCCTTTATCACCGGAGCCCGGGGCTTTCTCGGCGGCCATCTTGCCCGCCTGTTGGTGGAACAGGGCTGGGAAGTCACCGCCCTGCTACGCCCGGGCAGCGATGGCCAGGCGCTGCGGGAGGCGGGCCTGAAGGTTGTTCACGCGCCGCTGAACAACGCCACCGAGCTCACTCTGGTAATGCCGCCGGCGGTGGACGCGGTGTTCCACGTAGCCGGCAACACCAGTCTCTGGCGCCGCCGCCGCGATCAGCAGTATCAGGACAATGTCATGGGAACCCGGGCGGTAGTCACCGCCGCCCTGCGCAACCAAGCCGGCAGGTTGATTCATACGTCTTCGATTTCCGCCTGGGGCCAGCAGGATGGCATTATCCACGAGGAAATCCCCTCCAACGCCGCCAGTGATTGGATCGGTTACAACCGCACCAAATATCTGGCGGAAGAAGAGGTCCGTGATGGCGCCCGTCAGAGTCTCAGTACGGTGATCCTCAACCCCTGCGCCATCATCGGCGCCGGCGACACGCATAACTGGTCGCAGATGATCAGCCTGATCGATCAGCGCCGTCTGCCCGGCGTTCCCCCTGGCGGTGGTAATTTCGGCGCGGTGGAGGAAGTGGCGCGGGCCCATCTGGCGGCCTGGGAGGCGGGACGGGACGGACACAACTATATCCTGGCCGGCGTCGAGGCCAGTTTTCTGGAACTGGCGCAAACCATCGGGCGGCTGCTGGGCCGGCCCGCGCCCCGCAAAGTAACGCCGCGTTGGGCGCTGGGCCTGCTGGGGCAGTTGTCTCCCATCGCCGCCCGTTTCACCGGTGACGAGCCGCGTCTGACGCCGGAAAAGGTGGCGCTGATTTCCACGCGCAGCCGGGTCAGCGGCGCCAAGGCGGTACAGGAGCTCGGCTTTGACGATCAGGTACCACTGGAGGTCATGCTGCGTCGATGCATCGACTGGATGCGCGCGGAAGGGATGCTGAGCGCCGCCTGAGCCTGAGCCCTCAGCGACGGGCGCGATAAACCCGGAAGCGATTGGTTTCCCGCATCACCGTCACTTGCCGGAAGGCGTCGTCCAGCCACTGGGCATAGGGCAATTCCCGGTTCGCCACCAGCCACAGCTCCCCATCGGCTTGCAGATGCTCCGGCGCCTGCCGAATCAAACGGCGGGTGATCTGGGTGGTACGCTCACGGCCATCATGGAACGGGGGGTTGGTCACCAGCAGATCAAAACGACCGGTGATCCCGTCAAACAGATCGCCGCCCTGTATCTCGGCGCTCAAACCGTTGTCGGCCAGAGTGGCGCGGGCGGCGGTCACCGCCGTGGCACTCGGATCCAGCGCCTGCACCCGGCAACCGGCCCGGGCCAGCCAGACCGTCAATACGCCGGCACCGCAGCCGATGTCCAAAGCCTTGCCACCACCGACATCGGCGGCTTCCAGGGCATCCAGCAGCAAGTCACTGCCCTCGTCGAGGCGGCCGTGGCTGAACACGCCGGGATAGCTGGTCACCCGTGCACCGCGCACGTCGATCACCACGGCCTGCTCCGCCAGGGATAGCGGCGGCCCGGGCCTCAGTTGCCCCTCGTACAGTTTGCAATGGCGGGCACTGTCGAGCAGCTGGATGTCATCGGCGAACTCCTTGAGCCGGGTGACGCCACCTCGAATCCCGCCCTTGGCGGGTCCCACCAGCCACAGTGACAGCGGCTTGCGGATCACGCCGGCCAGATGCCGCAACAGCAGCGTCATGCGGTCCGCCGCCTTCGGCAGCGGCAGGATCAACAGATCGGTGTCTTCCGGCACTTCCGGCAACGGCCGCCACTGATCCGCCGCCACGGTAAAGTCATCGGCATGCCGCCACAGGGATGCCGACGGCAGATCGGCCAGGGCCGCGTCATCGGCCTCCACCACCCCGACCCGGCGTGCCGCCAGCGCGGACGCCTGGCGTTGCAAAAGTCGTGTGCTGTTTTCCATCACGGTCACCGGTCGGGGCAGGCGAAAAAGGGGCGACAGTATAAACCCGGGTACCAGCGCCGCCTCAAGTTTTACATTCGCCGCGCACGCCTGACGGCCGCGCCTCGCTAGAATGGTGAGATCACCCTACGAATGGAGGCAGGATGATCCGTCGCGCCGTACTGGTTTTCAGTTTCGCTTGCAGCGCCCTGGCGTGCGCCGCACAACCCGTGAACACAAGCTTCGAGGACGCATTAGGGGCGGCTCGCGACAATGACTGGGAAACACTGGCACGGCTGGAGCCGCGCATCGCACAGGATTACCCGCTGCGCGACTATCTCGAGTTCCACCACCTGCGCAGAGACCTGCCGGAACTGAATCCGTCGCGTCTGCGCGACTACCAAAACCGCTATCCCCGATCCCCGTTGCCGGCGGACATCCGCCAGATTGCCTTGATCGCCTACGCCAAGGCCGGTCGCTGGGACGCCGCCGCCGAGGCCATGGACAGCCCTCCCAGCGCCATCGAAGCCCGCTGTTACTACCAACGGGCCCAGTTGCGGCGTAATCGCGACGCCGCGCTGCAGGACGCCCGTGACATCTGGCTGGCCGGCCAATCCCGTCCTTCCGCCTGTGATCCGCTGTTCGAAGCCGCCCGGGCCGCCGGCGTCATCGGTCAGGAGGAGATCTGGCAACGCATGCAACTGGCGTTCGAGGCTCGGGCCACCGGGTTGATGCGCTACCTCAAGCGCATGCTCGACGAGCCCGACCAAACCGCCGGTGAATGGCTGGAGCAGCTTTATCATAATCCGGACAAGGTCGGAGACCTGCCGGCGACTCTGCCCGCCACCCGGCGCCAGGAATTGATCTCCGCGGCCCTGCAGCGCATGGCCTACACCAATACCAGCGGCGCCCGCCAGGCCTTCGAACAAAGGGCCAGACGATGGGGGCTCACTGATCCGGACCTGCGTAATGCCGCTGGCAACCGAATTGCCTTTTATTCCACGATTCGCGGCGTTCGCGAGAATCAGGACTGGCTGGACCGCTGGTTGTCGGATCACCCCGATACCGCCCTGCTGGACCAGCGTATTCGCCGTGCCATCATCGAACAGGACTGGCCCGCCGTGGCGCGCTGGATTCAACATCTGCCCGACGAAGAAGCCAGCGACAGCCGCTGGCGTTACTGGGCCGGCCGCGCCGCCTGGGAAAACGGCCAGCGGAACCAGGCGACACCGCTGTGGCAACAGGCCGCCGAACAACGGAATTTCTATGGTTTTCTGGCCGCCGATCGCCTCGGACAGAGCTACAGCTTCAATCAGCACGCCTACCAACCCGATGCCAATATCACCCTGCCCCCCGGCGTGATCCGCGTGCGTTTACTGCGTGATATGGGAGAGTACGGCGCCGCCTGGAAAGAATGGCATTGGCTGATGTTGCACAACGACCGGCCCCATCAGGACCGTCTGGCCCAGTACGCGCTGGAACAGGGTTGGTACGATTTGACCGTGCAGGCTTCCATCCAGGCCAAGGCCTGGGACACGCTGGCCTGGCGCTTCCCGGCCGCCTACAGCCAGGAATTCGCCCGTGCCAGCGCCCGCCACAAACTGGACCCATGGCTGGCGATGGCCATTTCCCGCCGCGAGAGTGCCTTCAATCCCCGCGCCCAGTCCCATGCCGGCGCCATGGGCCTGATGCAGCTGATGCCCGGTACCGCGCGCAAGGTCGCGCTGGATGAGAAGCAGCCGGCACCGTCCCGTGATCAGGTGTTTGATCCGCGGACCAACATCAATCTGGGCAGTCGCTACCTCTCCGATATGCTGGGCCGTTTCAACGGCAACCGGATTCTGGCACTGGCCGCCTACAACGCCGGCCCGGGCCGTATTCCCCGGTGGCTGCCGGAATCAGGCGACGCCCGTCCGATGGACGTATGGATCGAGTCAATCCCCTTCCGTGAAACCCGCGAGTATGTACAGGCGGTGCTCACCTACCGGGTATTGTTCGCCGGTCTGCATGCGCCCGACGAAAAAGTGCATCTGACCACTCCAGCGGAGCGCAACGCGGATTATTCCCAGGCGCTTTTGCAAAGCGATGAAGCTCTGGTGCGGAAATGAAAGGGGCTAGTTCAGCTGGCGGATATGGTAGTTAAGGCGTCCGTCGCGCACGAATGAAGCCAACGCCGGATGCTCCTGCACCCGGCGCCGCAAGTGAACGCTGCGCGCCGGCAAGCGGGAAAACGCCACCACCGCGTTGTGGCAATCACCGCAGGACAGACGAAAACGGCTGGCCCAACCGGCCATGGCGGCGGAACCGGCCGCGTGGCTGTCGCGAAACTCGCGATAATCACCGAAGTTCATCACCAGCACACCCTGTTCGGAAACATGCCGGCTCAAGCTGTCGCACCAGTCGCGATCCGCCGCCACCGCCCGCGTTACCGATTCATCCCTGGGCGCGAACAGGTCCTCGATGATCAGATCGAAGGGCGGCCCCTGGTAATCACGCAGCCACCGCACCGCATCACCTTCCACGGTTTCCATATCATCATCGATCACCTGAAACACTTCCCGCGCCACGGTCAGATGCAATGGGTCCATTTCCACCGCCACCAGACACTCCGGCTTCAGTAACCGGCGCAGCGGCGGAATCAGCGTGCCGCCTCCCAATCCCAACACCAGCACCCGCCGCAGCCGCTCCGGTTCTCCCAATAAGGCCGGCAGCCACAACAGATCCCAGACACTGCCGGTGACCAGGCGACGGGGGTGGAATTCGGAGTGCTGCACCCCATTGGCGTACAGCTCCAAAGTCGTTCGCCGGCGACGCACCTGATAACACACCCCGTCGTGCTGCTGCTCCCAGATCAAACTCATTTAATCGTTGCCCAGGCCAAGTTGAATGCCAGCCAGTTTACCGTCCATGGCCGGTTCGCCGAGACGGACGCGGCCCGCATCCAGCCCATGCTGCTCCACCAGTTCGTTGCGCGCGTTCTCCGCCCGCTGGGTCGCCAATGTCCGCAGCGTCTGTGCGCTGACGTCCTTGGCGGCGGCTTCCACCAGCCGATCCCAGGCCAGCTGGGCGCGGCGAGCATCGGCCTGGTCATCGCGGCCTTCCACGCCCAACTCGGCGCTGTCGGTATCGAATCGTTTTTCAAATTCCTTGACGATGCGCTTGCCCCAGCGGCTATCGGCCAGAGCCGCCTGCTCCCCCGGCCAGTCACCACGGAACAGGCCTTCACTCAGCTGCTCTCCCAGAGCCTGGCGGGCAAAGGCGGCCCGATCCTCGTCATTGGTTTGTCCACTGAGCGCCACCGACAGGCCCGGCCTTTTGCTGAGCACCTCATTCAAAGTCGCCAGATTCTGCCGGGTCTCCGCACCGGGCACGGCTTCACCGGCGGGAAACGCGATCTGCTCCAGATCCTTGCCGCCGGCCAGACTGGACAACAACGAGAATGGCGCGGTGGCGGCCTTCACCAATACATTCTTGATCACCGTGAACACCAGTCCGGCAACACTGAAACTGGGATCATTCATATCTCCGGACACATTCAGCGGAAGATTGATCATGCCCGAGGAATCACGCAACACCGACAAACCCAGCCGCACCGGCGCATTCACTGCATCGTCGCTCTGCACCCGGTCACCCAGGAAAAAGCGGTCGGCGGCCACCGTGGAGCGGCTTTCCAACTGATTGTTTTCGATCTTCAACGTGGAGTTCACGCTCAGCAGGCCACGGCGCACCGCGTAGCCGAGAAAGCGCCCGGTATAGGGTGTCAGCCCTTCCATACCATAGCTTTGGAAATCCATTTTCAGGTCCAGGAACAACGGATCCGGTGACACCGTGCCTTCCGCTTTCAAAGGCGCGTTGCCGTTCACCTTGCCATTCAAGGTGATCGCGGCACGGCCCCCGCCGGTGTCGAAATTGCGCACCGTGCTGTTCCATTGTTCCAGGGAAATGGCGAACGGTTTCGACAGCGACGCATCGTTGTGCGCCAGCTTCGAATTCTTCACACGGACCTGTTTAAGACCAACCCGCCAGGCTGGCCCGCCGGTGTCACCGCCACCACCGCCAGTATCGAGCCGCGACACCAGGTCCCGGCCCTGGGCGTCCACGCGATTGACCAGATCCAAACCGCTGATATCGATATTGGCCACCGTGGCGCGATGCTCGGCGGTGTTGACCGACACACCGCTGGCCTGCATCGCCGCCAGCCTGGCGAAGCGTTGGCCATTTCCTTCAAGCAGGTCAAGATTATTCAATCCAGCGCCGCCGGACACGGTCACCACCGGTTCCTCGCCGGACACATCCACTTTCACGTCCGCACTGGCCTGGCCGCTGCGTATGGTGATCGGCACCGCCTGTTTCACCCAGGGCGCGAACGCCGGAAGCGGGATAGCGTCCGCTTTGATCGCCGCGGAGACGTTCAGCGGCGACAGACTGCCTTCACCGCTGTGATTGAGCTGGCCACTCTCCGCCAGCAGCGCGTCGCCCTGCCAATGCCAGCTGATCTGGTCGCCCACGGTCACATCGGTGACGGTCAGATTGGTGTTGGTCAGCGCCACCGGCGTGGCCGGATTCACGGTTTTGTCCAGCAGTGTCAGTTGCGCTTGTTCCAACGCCACCGTTTGCAAGGTTACCCGCCAGGGTGCGCCGGCACTGTCTTCGGTGTTTTCATCGTCCTCTTCGGACGCGTTACGCGGCAGGAACAGGGTGGCCAGATCAAGCCCTTCCTGATCCAGCTCCGCTTTCACCACCGCGTCACTGATGCGCACTTCCGGCACCATTACCTCACGGGCCACGGTATCCAGGCTTACACCGTTGACGGCGATGCGTGGCAGGGTCAGATTGGCCTCTTCCTGGCCGGCACGGCGGATAACCAGGTTATCCAGTTCCAAAGAACCGTTGCTCACCGTCAGGCCCTGCCCCTGTTCCGCCGAGAACCGGTAATCCGCGCTCAACGCCAGATGGCCGGACGGAATGCGGAAATCGAATTGGGAGCGCAACAACTGAGCAAAGGACACCAGATCCACCTGGGTCATACTCAGCTGCCCATCGGTGCTCAACGGCAGGAGATTAAAGCGACCGCTCCATTCCAGCGTGCCACCATCCGGCCCCTCGATATTCAGGGCATAGCGATTGTCTTCCTGCTCCGGCGCCCGGGTGGTGAGATCCTCGACCTTGAATTCCACCGGCAGCGTCAGTGTCACCGGTTCCTCGCCGGTGGCCTCGATGAAGCGCACCTGGCCGGCGGTCAATTGCAGCACGTCCACGGTCAGCGCCGGCACCGGGGATTCCTGTTGTTGCGCCCCGTCAGCCTCGCCGGTCGGTGTTTCTTCCGCTACCGGCTGTTCCTGTGGCTCTTGGGGTTCCTGTTGCTCCTGCTCTGGCGCGACATCTTGCTGCTCCGGTTCGCTGTCCGCCACGGTATCGGGGCTCTTCTTATCGGCGTTATCCGTATCAGCGCTGTCCGCATCGGCGGCCGGTTGTGAAAGCCTGGCGAGAATATCGTCGATACTCAGCTCGCCGCCCTTGCCCCGCCACAGCCCCGCGTCCAGCCCATCCAGGCTGATTTCCCTGACCCACGGGCGCCAATGGAACAGCGAAGACCAGAACTGGGCATTGACGAACAAACGCTGAAACCCCAGCAGAGTGTCGGTACGGTCGTCGGCGATATCGAACCCTTCCACGGTGGCCGATAACACAAAGGGATTGAGACTGACCTTTTCCACGGTCACCGTCCGGCCCAGCAACGAGGACAGCTCTTCCTCCGCTTTGCCACGCAGCCAGCCGGGCAGGATCAGTCCCACCACCACCAGATACAACACGTAGAGGAAAAGGCAGATCACCACCGTACGCCGGCCCCAGCCCTGGCGGCGCCACCACTGTAATGGGGTGTCCATGTCAGTCTCCTGTTCCTTGTGTCCGTGAGAGCACTATTACTGTCCCGAGATAGCTACTGTCCCGGGATGGCCTTTGTCGATACCGCCAGCCAAACCCCGGCCCGGCTCAATTATCGACGACGAGACCGCCGCCGGGGTTTCCACGGCCATTGTGCCGGGAATCAGCGCCTGCACAATCGGGGCCTTCCTTTCTGGAGAGCCCCCATGAGCGACAATTATCTGCTTAATCTGTACCGCAAAACCCGACGGATTCCCAAGGGGCGGGAATTGTTTTCCCTGATTTTCAGCCGCAAGGCGCCTTATTTCCGCACCGTCCGGCCCCTGATCGCCGAATTGCGTCCCAACTACTGCGAAGTTCACATCAAAAAACGCAAGGCAGTGGAGAATCACATCGGCACGGTTCATGTCATCGCCATTTGTAATGCCCTGGAAGCCGCCATGGGCGCCATGGCCGAAGCGTCCATTCCCAAACACCTGCGCTGGATTCCCAAGGGCATGGACGTGCACTACACCGCCAAGGCCAGTAGCGACATCGTCGCCACCGCCGAAGTGGCCGCCGATGCCTGGGAAAACGGCCCGGATCTGCCGGTCACTGTCACCGCCCGGCGCGACGATGGCACCGTGGTGGTGGCCGGCACCATCCACCTCTGGATCACCGAAAAACCGGCCCGGGACGCCTGACATCCGCTAGTGCATCGATGAACTCAACGATGCGATCCGCCGCCTCACGCAGGTTGTCCTGATGGCTTACCGGCGCCGATTTGCGCGGCTTCAGGTCATGGTCGCCATCGGGTAGCCAGGTCACCGTCACCCGGCTGCCCAGAGCATAACCGGCCACTTCCGGCGGCTTGCCGAACGGATCCCGCTCTCCCTGGCAGATCAGCGTCGGCCGCGACAACGACGGCAGGTGTTCAGTGCGGGTACGTTCCGGCTTCCCCGGCGGATGAAACGGGTAGCCCAGGGCCACCACGCCGGTCCAGGGCTGCTTGTCCGCTTCGGTGTCCGCCGCCAGCAGCGTCGCCATGCGGCCCCCCATGGATTTGCCGCCAATCCATAGTGGCAATCCGGTGCCGGCTTCCTCGAGCACCTGACCGACAACGGCGTCGAACCGGGCCAGCAATCTGGCGGCCCGGTCCGGCGGTGCCTTGATGCCTTCGCGGCGCCTTCGGTCCATATAATCAAATTCAAAGCGGGCCACCTGAATACCCCGCTCCGCCAGCAGTTCCGCCATGCCCGTCATGAACGGACTGTCCATCGGCGCCCCGGCGCCATGGGCCAGCACCAGGGTGGCGCTTGGCCGCTCCGGCCGATTCCACAACAACGACAATGATCGGTCTCCTTAGAGCCTGTTTGCGATCTATACACCGCCGCGCCGGAGTTCCCTTCTCACCTGGTAGAAAGTGTCGTCAGGCCGTGATTTCGATTGTGCGGTGTAGTCATTCTACATAAACAAGCGTAATCACGGCCTGGCGGCAAAAGGGGCCCGGCCCTTCGGGTTGCGCTGGAAAAACCGTCAGACGACGCCCCGGCCTTTGCCTTTGGCCCCACCAAAGCCTGCAGTCCGCGACGCCGTCTGACGGTTTTTCCAGCAGCAACGCGGTGGCGTATAGATCGCAAACAGGCTCTCACATCAGGCCTGCAACCAGGCGGCAATACGACGGGTCACCAGACGTGGGGAGAATTTGCCAAGCCAGATCAGCAACCGGTTGCGCCAGCCGGTTACCACGATGGCCCGCCGCCGGTGCTCCAGAGCCTGACGCACCACATCGCCGGGCTGCATGGCACCGGCCTTGAACAGCCGGGTCCCGCTCATGTTGGCCTGCTCGGCGAATTCGGTACGGGTGGCGCCGGGACAAAGCGCACTGACCCTAATGCCCTGCCCACGCAATTCCTCATGCAGGGCTTCACTGAAGGACAGCACGAACGCCTTGGTGGCGTAGTAGATCGCCATATTCGGCCCGGCCTGAAAGGCCGCGGTGGAGGCCACGTTGATGATGAACGCATCGCGGGCGGTGCTCAGTTGCGGTAGCACCTGCCAGGTCAGCGCCACCAGAGCATTGACGTTCACCTGGATCATGTTCATCTGCCGTGGCAATGGCAGATCCTTGAACGGCCCCCGGTCACCAAAACCGGCATTATTGATCAGCCCCACCAGCCGAATCGCACGAGTATCCAGGTCGTGTATCAGGCGCGACACCGCATCGGGGCTGGCCAGATCGCATTCCAGCGCCACCACCTCGATATTGAACGAAGCCGCCAGTTCCTCACCCAATCGTTGCAGGGCAGGCAAACGTCGCGCCGCCAGTACCAGATTATACCCTTCCGCCGCCAATTGCCGGGCGAAAGCATCGCCAATACCGGCACTTGCGCCAGTGATCAGTACCGCTTCCATACCCCGCTCCGTTGATGATTCAGATGCGCTCAGTTAACGCTTTTTTCACTGCATCTTTAAGTGTCGATTCGTAAAAGCCTGTTCAAAATGGCGCAGACGGCGGGCACCGGGAGACATCCTAATCCCCCCACAGGCTCATCTGGCCTTCCAGGCCCGGTGGTCGAAAACCGGAGACATCCAGCTCGAAACCTTCCCGGGGCGCCAAGCCGTGGCGCTGGCAGGCGTTGCGGAAACGCTGGGACAACAACGACGCCCAGGGCCCTTTACCCTGATGGCGATGGAACCAACGGCTGTCATAGGCGGCGCCGCCATGCAGCTCCCGCAGCGTCGCCATCACCCGTCCGGCGCGATCCGGATAATGCGCCTGCAGCCATTGCTCCCACAGAGCGCCCAGTTCATGGGGCAGACGCAGCACCACATAACCGGCGCTGCGGGCACCGGCGGCGGCCACCTGCTCGACGATATCTTCCAACTCGTGATCATTGATGAACGGAATCAACGGCGCCACCAGCACCGTCACCGGCACACCGGCCCGGGCCAGCTCCCGCACCACCCGCACCCGCTCGCGGCCGGCGGTGGCACGTGGCTCCAACTGATTCTTCAGCGCGTTGTCCAGGGTGGTCACCGACACCGCCACGCTGGCCCGCCCGTTCCGCGCCATCGGCGCGATCAGATCCAGGTCCCGCAGCACCAGAGCGCTTTTGGTGATCAGACTGAACGGGTGCGCGCAATCGGACAACACCTGCAGGATCTCCCGGGTAATGCGCCGCTCCCGTTCCACCGGCTGATAAGGATCGGTGGCGGTACCGATCACCAGCGGACGGCACCGGTAGCCCGGCTTGCGCAGCGCATCACGCAACACCTCGGCGGCGTTGTCCTTACAGAAAATCTCGCTTTCAAAATCCTGCCCCGGGGACAGATCCACATAGGCGTGATTGGGGCGGGCGAAACAGTAAATGCAGCCATGCTCGCAGCCCCGATAGGGATTGATGCTGCTGTCGAAGTGCAGATCCGGGCTGCGATTATGGGTAATAACGGAACGGGCGATTTCCCGATGGTAACGGGTGGGCCGCGCCGCCGGGGGCTCATCCCGTTCTATCCGGGTTACCGCGAAACGGCCCGGGCATTCGCTCAGGGTACCCCGATTACCGGTTTGGTTGGCCATGATCCACCCTCGAAATACTGTTCTTTTGGACAGTATTATCAGGACAGATCAGAGTCGACGCAAGCGCTTTGGAGAGCTTAGTGCAGCGGTATAGGCTGGACCAGCACCCAGGGCTTGACCACCAGAGTCCATAGCTCCTGATCGGTCTCGAACCAGTCCTTCGCCTGCTCATCCTGGACCAGATCCACTGCGCCGCTGTGTCGCCAGGCGGCGATTTGCGCCGCCTGATCCTCGGCGAACGCCGCCGCCACATCGATCAGGTCCAGGTGGCCGGCCACCGCCACCACCTGGCCCCGGGCGAAGAACGGTTGCAGTTCGGACCAGCGTATCGGAGCGGTTTCCTGATTCAGTTTTTCTCGCAATACCTGGCCGGGGGAAGGCTCGGTCATGACGGCTCCGGTCGAAAAAAGGGGCGCCATTATGGCCCAGGTGACGAGCGGGGAAAAACCGCCGTCACCATTGGATTTCCCGGCCCACCTGCGGCAGCGGCTCGCCATGCCGGTCGTAGGCGGTCAGCGAGGCGCCATTATCGTCGAGCACAATCCGCGAAAACGCATCACGGCTATGCACTTCGCCGGGCACCGACACCTTGCCCATCGATAACCGGCTCAAACCGCGCAGGCTGTGCTGATCACGGATCATCGGCCGGTACCAGCGAAACGCCATCAGCGCGGTGGGCCAGAACAGCCCTGAGCAGATCCAGGCGTGCACCGGCGCGCGGCCACGGGCATCCAGGCGTGCGTAAAGCGAGGCATGCACATCGCCGCTGAGCACCAGTACACGCCGACAGCCGGCATCACGAATACCCTCCAGCAGCCGCTGACGCTGTCCCCGGAACCCTTCCCAGGCGTCGTTGCCGCGGAACGGCCAGCGTTGTTCCGGGAACAGCGGCACCGAGGACACCAGACATTTGATTCTGTCAGGTTCGGTATTAAGCCACTCCAGCACCGCTTGTTCCTGCGCCTTGGAGGTAATCCGCTTCTGCCATGGCCAGCGGCTCAGCACTCGCTCGGTGCGCAGGTCCATCATGAAGAAGTCCGCGCAGCCCCAACGGAAGCGGTACCAGAGCGCATCCGGATCACGGTCCAGCCGGGTGCCGGCGTCGTTCAGCGGCACCGCCGGCGAATGCGAGGCCTGATAGATCTGGTAGGCCTTGATCGCCGCCGGGTACTTGCTGGTCCAGAGATCGGCGTCCGCCCGCGCCGGCCAGTTATTCTCGATTTCATGGTCATCAAGGATCATGTGCTGGTTGTAGCGGGACATCAGCCGCTTGATGTTGGGCTGACCGAAACTCTGCCGGTACAGGTCGAAGTAATGCTGTTGGGTGGACGCCGCCGCCAACCGCCAGGTGGCATCGGCATAGACCTGATCGCCGCCAAACATGACGAAATCAGTGGGCTCGTGCTCGGCGACGCCGGCCATGGTGGCGAACACCCGGTCGGCCCGGGCGTCCTCCACTTCCCGGTCGGGTCCGACGAAGCGGTAGCAACAGGAGCCGAACAGGAACCGCGCCGGTGCTTTTTCATCCAGCGGCGAGGTACGGAAGGTCCCGTCGTCGGCCCCATCCCATTGCAATGCCGTATCGGCCACGGCACTGTCACTGACCCAGCCGGCCTGGAACTGGTAACGGCATCCCGGCTCCAGTTCCGAGAGCACCACCACGCCGCTGCTGTCGAAATTGCCGTTGATGCGAAAATGCTTCGGCCCGCGCCAGTGGTGTTCCCCTTCGCGGCGCCAGCGAATCCTCCCCAATGCCTTCTTTTCCCCGGCCACCAGCGACGCGGTCGGCATCACCCCCAATATACGCACCCGCCGTGGCGCTACCGCTCCCACCACGGGTCCCACCGAAAATGAGTGGACTTTCACATTCCCCCCTACTTTGGCTTTCTATTTCACGGTGGCAAGGCCGCCATACTTAATTAATACTATCCGGATGGATCGCCTCATCGGGTTACAACGATTTTGATCAAGGACGCACCGAACCGTTCAATCTGGCTCGCACTTTCGGGCTTGCTCATCTTACTGCTGTCGGTAAGCGCGCACGCCGTGGAAGCGGTGGTCATCAACAACGGCGACGATGACCTCTCGCCCTATTCCCACCTGGACTATTTCTGCGCCCCGGCCAATCAGGTACCCGACCGCGACACCCTGACCCGTGATCCGCAACGCTGGCCGTGGCAACCGGCCGGTGAGCACGCCCCCAATCTCGGCTTCACCCGGGACCATTGCTGGTTCCGGCTGCCCGTGGAGAACCGGGATCCAGCGCGCACCGACTGGCGCCTGGAAATCCCCTACGGCCTGTTGGGGCGGCTACAAGTGTACGTGCTGGACAGGCAAAATGCGCTGCTCTCGGAGTATCGGGCCGGGATCGATCTGCCCTTCCAGGCGCGCCCGGACCACCACACCCTGCCGGCATTCCCGTTAAAGCTGCCCGCCGGCGAGCCGCGCACCGTACTGATGCTGGTGGATTCCGCCCACAGCATTCAACTGCCCATGCAGTTGCTCAGTTCGGAGCGTTTTCATCAGCAGTTGCAGCACAGGACGCTGCTGCAAGGCCTGTTCTTCGGCGGCATGCTGGTGATGATTCTCTACAATCTGGTGCTGTTCTTCACCATCCGCGAGCGCGTTTATCTGCTGTACGTTTGCTGGTCCCTGGTGGTGACCCTGTTCATGGCCACGTTACACGGGTTCAGCCAGCAATATCTGTGGCCGGGTTCCGCTTTGATCAGTCAGTACTCGGTGCATTACCTGCTGCCGCTGATCGTCATCATGCCGTCGCTGTTCAGCCTCAATTTCCTCAGTCTGGCGGAGCGGGCGCCGCCGCTGGCCCAGTTGCTCAGGGGGCTGGTGACGGTGGGCGTGGTGCTGCTGTTGGCGGCCCCCTTCATCAGCCGCGATACGCTGATCCCGATCTGCGTGCTGGCGATCCTGGTCATGGATGTCAGCATCATGGCGGTGGCGGTGGCCCGGGCTCTGGCTGGGGATCCCGACGCGCGCATTTTCACTCTGGCCTGGACCTGCTTCATGATCGGTGCCGCTACCATGGCGCTGAACAAATACGGCGTACTGCCACGGACCACGCTCACCGAGAATCTGGCGCAAATCGGCGTGTTCCTGGATGTGGTGCTGTTGTCCCTGGCGCTGGCCCGGCGCATCACCCGGCTCAAGGAGGCCCACGCCCATTCCGTGCGCGACAAGGCGGTGGCCGAGATGGAAGCGTTCAAGGCCGGCGCCCGCAACCAGGCCAAGAGCGAGTTCCTGGCCACCATGAGCCACGAAATCCGCACCCCCATGAACGGCATCATCGGCATGACCGACCTGCTGCGGCGCACTGATCTGACGCACCAGCAGGGTCAGTATGTGGACACCATTTATCAGTCCACCCAGTCGCTGGTGACGGTCATCAATGACATTCTCGATTACTCGCGCATCGAGTCGGGCAAGCTGGAACTGGAGCTTCAGGAAGTGGACCTGGAGGCCCTGGTGGATGATTGCGTGCGGCTGTTCACCGCCCGCGCCAACGAAAAACGGCTGCCTCTGTACACCTACATTGACTCGCGGGTGCCGCAGCACATCCAGGCCGACCCGATCCGCCTCAAGCAGATTCTCACCAATCTGCTCAGTAACGCCTTCAAATTCACCGACCGCGGCCAGGTGGCCCTGCACCTGACCGTGCGTCAGTCACCCGACGACCAGGGCTATTGCGTGCTGATGATGGAGGTGGTGGACACCGGCCTCGGCCTGGACGAGGCGCAACAGCGCAATCTGTTCCAAGTGTTCAACCAGAGCCCCCACGGCGCCCGCCACAAGGCCCAGGGGGCCGGACTCGGGCTGACCATCTGCAAACGGCTGGTGCAGTTGATGGGCGGCGAGATCGGCGTATCCAGCTCGCTGGGGCGCGGTGCCACCTTCTGGTTGACCCTGCCCACCCGGGTTCAGCGCGGTCCACGGCAGGACCGGCCTCTGGCCGGCCGCAAGGTCATGCTGCTCAATCAGGACGCGGCCCTGTCGTTGAGCCTGTCCCAGTTGCTCACCCGCTGGGGCCTGCAAGTGTATGAGAACAGCGATGCCCGCGAAGCCCTGAACACCCGCCCGGCGGACCTTGAGGTGGATCTCCTGATCGCGGCGGAGGACAACCTGCAGCTGTGCGACGACCTGCTTGCCGCGCGACGCGCCTTCGGCAATCCGCCCCTGATGATCCTGCAGACCATTGGCGCCCAGTTGGAAGGTGAATTGCCGGAAGACATGCTGCTGCTGGAAACACCGGTATCGTCCCGGGGCCTGAAAAACACCCTGGGCCAGTTGCTGCGGCAGCAGCAACCGGTCACCCCCGAGGCAGACCCGCGCCCCACCGTCGGCGGCTCACCGCTGTCCCGACTGAATGTCATGGTGGTGGAAGACAACGCCGTGAACCAGTTGGTGATCGACTCCATCCTGCGTTCACTGGGCATTCACGCCACCCTCCTCGACCACGGCGGCCAGGCGCTGGAACACGCGATGCAGACGCCGGGGGGCTGGGACGTGATCTTCATGGACTGCGAAATGCCGGTCATGGACGGCTATCAGGCCACCCGCGAGATCCGCCAGTTCGAGGCGGACCGGGAAGTGGACCCGAGCTGGATCATCGCGCTGTCCGCCCACGCCACCAACGACTACGTGCAGAAAGCGCGGGAAGCCGGCGTGGACGACTACCTCAGCAAACCGGTCTCCCGCGACCAGGTGCTGGAGGCGCTGCAACGCAACCGGGCCATCGCCAATCTGAGCGCGCCTTAGCCGATTCTCCCGCGGGTCGCCCCCAAACCCGTTTTGTATCCGCCGGCGCGGCCGAATCAGGCGTGAAAATAACCGCCATGGCCAGTATCATAGCCGGTCCGATTCCGTCCACGATGTAGTCTTCCATGAGCGACCAAACCCGTAAGATCCTGGTTACCAGCGCCCTGCCCTACGCCAATGGCCCGATTCACCTGGGTCATCTGCTGGAATACATTCAGACCGATATCTGGGCGCGCTTCCAGAAACTGCGTGGCGTCAATTGCCTTTATGTCTGCGCCGACGACGCTCACGGCACCGCCATCATGCTCAAGGCGCAGGAAAACGGCATCACGCCGGAGCAGCAGATCGCCCAGGTGAAAGCCGATCACGAACGGGATTTCGCCGACTTCCTGATCCGCTTCGATAATTACTACAGCACCCACAGCCCGGAGAACAAGGCGCTCTCCGAAATGGTGTTCCAGCGTAACAAGGACGCCGGCTACATCGTCGAGAAGACCATCACCCAGCTCTACGACCCGGAAAAGGGCATGTTCCTGGCCGACCGCTTCGTCCGCGGCACCTGCCCGAAATGCAAATCCCCGGATCAGTACGGCGACAACTGCGAGGTGTGCGGCGCCACCTACTCGCCAGCGGAGCTGATCGAGCCCTATTCCGCCATCAGCGGCGCCACTCCGGTGGAAAAAGACGTCACTCAGTTATTCTTCGACCTGCCCCAGTTCGAACAGTTGCTGCGCGAATGGACCCGCTCCGGCTCCCTCCAGGAAGGGGTGGCCAACAAGCTTCAGGAATGGATGGAAGACCTGCAGCCCTGGGACATCTCCCGGGAGGCCCCCTATTTCGGCTTCGAAATTCCCGGCTATCCGGGCAAGTTCTTCTATGTCTGGCTGGACGCCCCGATCGGTTACATGGCCAGCTTCCAGAACCTTTGCCAACGTGAAGGGCTGGATTTCGATGAGTACTGGCAACCGGACTCCAAGACCGAGCTGTATCATTTCATCGGCAAGGACATCATCAACTTCCACGGCCTGTTCTGGCCGGCGATGCTGGACGGCGCCGGGCTGCGCAAACCCACCGCCATTTTCAGTCATGGCTTCGTCACCGTGAACGGCGCCAAGATGTCCAAGTCCCGCGGCACCTTCATCAAGGCACGCACCTATCTGGAGCATCTGAACCCGGAGTACCTGCGCTATTACTTCGCCGCCAAACTCAACAACCGGGTGGACGACTTCGATCTCAACCTGGCCGACTTCGCCCAGCGCGTAAACACCGACCTGGTCGGCAAGGTGGTGAACATCGCCAGCCGCACCGGTAACTTCGTCAAGAAATTCGGCGGTACTCTGAGTGCCCAGATGGATAATCCATTACTGGTGCGAGAAGCCCAGGAAGCGGCCCCTCGCATCGCCGAATTCTATGAACAACGTGAGTTCGGCAAGGCCATGCGCGAGATCATGGCGCTGGCCGATCACGCCAACGGCTACATCGCCGACAAGGCCCCCTGGACCCTGGCCAAGGAAGAGGGTCGGGAACAGGAAGTGCTGGCTGTGTGTACCACTGCCCTGAACGTGTTCCGTCTGCTGACGCTGTATCTGAAACCGGTATTGCCGGGTCTGGCGGAACGGGCGGAGCAATTCCTGGCGGTCGAACCGATGACCTGGGCGGATGCCGACAAGCTGCTGCTGGAGCACCCGATCAACAAGTTCACTCCGTTGATGGCGCGGGTGGATATGGCTCATATCGAAGCCATGCTGGAAGCGTCCAAGGATTCCACGCCGGCGGCGGCAACGAAAAAGGAAGACGACAGAGCGGCCAGGGCGGCGGAGCAAAGTGATGGTCACATTGATATCAGTGATTTCAGCAAAGTGCAGCTGCGCGTCGCCAGGGTGATCGAAGCGTCCCACGTGGAAGGCGCCGATAAACTGTTGTGTCTGCGGCTGGACGTCGGCGCACTCGGCGAGCGCACCGTATTTTCCGGTATCAAAGCCAAATACAGCCCGGAACAATTGGACGGCCGGTTGCTGGTACTGGTAGCCAATCTGGCGCCACGCAAGATGAAATTCGGTGTTTCCGAAGGCATGATTCTGGCCGCCGGCCCCGGTGGCGAGGATATCTTCCTGCTGTCCCCGGACAGCGGCGCCGAACCCGGCATGGAAGTGGGCTGAACAAAACGGCCATGGACGGTGGCCACAAAAAAAGCGGGCCTTTGGCCCGCTTTTTTTTGCCAGACAACCTCGCGTTTAGCGTTGTTGCTGCTGTTGTTGCTGCATCTGCTGCATACGTTGTTGCATCTGACGCTGCTGTTCCTCCATTTTCTTCTGCAGCTCGGCGCGTTGCTCTTCGGTCATCACCGATTCCACCTGAGCTTGCAGCAGTACTGTTTTACCGGTGATCTCGCCCATCACTTCGCCCAGTTTCTTCGCCGTGCGAGTAATATTGCGCTCGCTGTAACCGGGCTTCACTTCGCCTTGCAGCTTTTCCTGAAGGCTGCGAGCTTCCGCCTGGAGCTTGCGGACCTCGGCATCGGTGGACTGAATCAGACCACGGATTTCCTTCTGCTGATCGTCGGTCAGATTGACCAGACTGGCCAGCTGCGCCACTTCATCCGGCTGCCCAGCCTGCTGCGCCTGAGCAGCCAGCGGCAAGCTCAGAGTCAAAGCCGTCAGGGCCACGCCGAGCAATCGAAAAAGTTTCATAACATCTCCATTGAAATTCATCTTCAGGTCCGATACGCCGTGTACCCTATCTCATTCCCCCGGGAAAAACGCGGTGCGGTATGGAAAACACGACACTTTTTACGCTTGTTCAACATCAGCGGGCCGTCGCCGGGACAACCGCTTATTCATGACTCGCGCGCCCCATTACCCTGCATGAGAAGGCGGGTTAATGTCCAGCCCAGCCGCCACAAAACGGTCCGCCGGTCCCGGTCGAGCCGGCCATGGCCAGCCCCGGTAACCAGGATATCGGTCGCCTACCGGAGAACGGAACGGCACTTGACTCACAACAAGCCTCCAAAAGGAAAATAGCCGCATAATCCAGCCGAAGAGGCGATGTCTTATAACGAAACCGCCGGGTAGGGCAAACAAAACCGTCTTGTTCGGCATATTTCCCTGTCCCATACTATGCCGCCTTCGTAAACTGGTGAGAAAACAGGCCTGCGACGCCTTGGCGTCGAGCGGCCGGACGGGCTTCTGTAATGACCGACTACCTGCTCATTCTTGTCAGCGCAGTGCTGGTGAATAACTTCGTGCTGGTCCAGTTCCTGGGCCTGTGCCCGTTCATGGGTGTCTCCAATAAAGTGGAGACCGCCATCGGCATGTCCCTGGCCACCACGTTCGTGTTGACGCTGTCGTCGGTGCTCGCCTACCTCACCTGGGCCTATATCCTCCAGCCGCTGTCGCTGGAATACCTGCGTACCATCAGCTTTATCCTGGTGATCGCGGTGGCGGTGCAATTCACCGAGATGTTCGTCAAGAAGGCCAGCCCGCTGCTGTATCGGGTGCTGGGCGTGTTCCTGCCGCTGATCACCTCCAACTGCGCGGTGCTTGGCGTGGCGCTGCTGAACGTGCGCCAGGAAGACGCCACCTTCATGACCTCGCTGACCTATGGGTTCGGCGCCGCCCTCGGTTTTTCCCTGGTGCTGATACTGTTCGCCGCCATGCGCGAGCGAATCGCCGCCGCCGACGTGCCGGAAGCGTTTCGCGGCCCCAGTATCGGCCTGATCACCGCCGGTCTGATGTCACTGGCGTTCATGGGGTTTTCCGGGCTGGTGAAGTTATGAAGGGACTGGACGCCAAGCGCCCGGCTCGTCCGGAGGCGCGATCATGACCACGATCCTGATTGCCATCGCCGCACTGCTGGCACTGGCCGCCGTATTCGGCGCCGCGCTGGGCTTCGCCTCGGAGAAGTTCAAGGTCGAGGGTGATCCCATTGTCGATCAGATCGACGCCCTGCTGCCGCAAACCCAATGCGGCCAATGCGGCCATCCCGGCTGCCGTCCCTATGCCGAAGCCATCGCCAACGGCGAGGAACACAACCGCTGCCCGCCCGGCGGCGAGGTCACGGTGGAAGCGCTGGCCGAACTGCTCGGACGCGAGGTGCTGCCGCTGGACGACGATGGCAGCGAGGATGCCACGGTGAAGAAAGTGGCCTATATCCGCGAGGACGAGTGCATCGGCTGCACCAAGTGCATCCAGGCCTGTCCGGTGGACGCCATCGTCGGCGCCGCCAAGCTGATGCACACAGTGATCGTCGATGAGTGCACCGGCTGCGATCTGTGCGTGGAGCCCTGCCCGGTGGACTGCATCGACATGGTGCCGGTGGCCCCAACCCTCGGAACCTGGACCTGGCAGCGGCCGGCCGGCGCCGGCCAAAGCCCCGAACAACGCATCGACGTGGTGAATCTGTGATGTTGGCGAAACTGTTCCGGGGCGGCAGCCGCGAGATTTTCGACTTCCCCGGCGGCATTCACCCGCCAGAGCACAAGAGTGAGTCCAACACCACACCGATCCTCCCCGGCCCGCTTCCTGCGCAGCTGATATTGCCGTTGAACATGCATATCGGCGCCCCCGCCCGGCCCCTGGTCCAGGTCGGTGACAAGGTGCTCAAGGGGCAGCACTTGGCCGAAGGCAACGGCACCGTCAGCGCTCCGCTCCATGCGCCGACTTCCGGCACCGTCGTTGCCATCGGCCCGCGCCCGATCCAGCACCCTTCCGGCATGGACGCCCAATGTCTGGTGCTGGAACCGGACGGCGAGGATCGCTGGGGAGATCGGGCATCGCTGGATGACCCTTTCGCACTGAGCCCCGGTGAATTGCTGGAACGTATCGCCGAGGCCGGCATCGTTGGCCTTGGCGGCGCCGGTTTTCCCACCTCGGTGAAGGTGTCACTGGGTGATCATCAGCGCGTGCGCGAACTGATCATCAACGGGGTGGAGTGCGAGCCTTTCATTACCGCCGACGACCGTCTGATGCGTGAAAGAGCGGCGGACATCGTTCAGGGCATCCAGGTGCTGCAGTACCTGCTGAACCCGGAACGGACCCTGCTCGGCATCGAGGACAATAAACCGGAGGCCGCCGCCGCTCTGCGGGCTGCCGCCGTCGGCGCCGATATCGACGTCCGCGTGGTACCCACCAAGTACCCCTCCGGCGGCGAAAAACAGCTGATTCAGTTACTCACCGGCAAGGAAGTCGGCAGCGGCGGTCTGCCGATCCAGGTCGGCGTGGTGTGCCAGAACGTGGGCACCGCCTACGCTCTGAAGCGAGCCCTGTTTGACGGCGAGCCGCTGATCAGCCGTATCACCACGGTGACCGGGGACGCGGTGGCGCGGCCGGGTAACTATGAGATTCTGCTCGGCACCCCGGTGGCGGCATTGCTGCAACACGCCGGTGTCGACAAGACCCGACTGCAACGGCTGGTACTGGGCGGCCCGATGATGGGCTTCACCCTGCACAATCCGGCGATCCCACTGGTGAAAACCAGCAATTGCCTGATCGCCGCATCCACTGATCTGCTGCCGGAACCGGAGCCTGAACAGGCCTGTATCCGCTGCGGCGCCTGCGCCAATGCCTGCCCCGCCAGTCTGTTACCCCAACAGCTGTACTGGTACGCCAAGAACGACGATCTGGAGCGGGCTCAACAGCAGAATCTGATGGACTGCATCGAGTGCGGCGCCTGCGCCTATGTCTGCCCCAGCCATATTCCGCTGGTGCAGTATTACCGCTACGCCAAGGGTGAGATCCGTACCCAGGCGGCGGAGCGGGCCAAGGCGGACCGGGCCCGTGAGCGGTTCGAGGCCCGGCAGGCACGGGTGGAAAAGGAGCAGGCGGAGAAAGAGGCACGCCGCCGCGCGCGCCAGCAGGCCAACCGCGCCCCCGCGCCCGCCGGAGACAACGCCGCCGCCCTCAAGCAAGCCTCTCTGGACGCCTCCAAGGCCGAGGCGGACCTCAAGAAACAGGTCGCCGACGCCTCCGCCGCTTACAAGAACGCCCTGCGCGAGGCCAAGGCCGCGCTGGCGGAAGAGCGGGAGGATGCCGCCGCACTGCAAAGCCGGGCGGATACCCTGAAAGCAGAGGCGGACCGGCTCAAGGCCGCCCTGCGTGATGCTCGCGCCGGGAAGCCCGCAGAAGCCCCCACGGCCGCCCCGGATCCGGTGGAGGCACTGAAAAAGGCCGTGGCCGAGGCCTCGTCCGCCTACAAGGCCGCGGTGAAAGCGACCAAGGAAGCGGAACAAAACGAAGCCGATGATGTGGCCCGGTTGCGCGCTGAAGCGGACCGCCTGAAAGCCAAGGCGGACGAACTCAAGCAACAATTGCGGGACGCCAAGACCGCGGCGCCCGCCACGCCAAAAACAGCGCCGCCGCCCCCGGCCGCCACAGCCGCGCCGACAACGACCGAACCGGCCAGTGTCGGCGGTCAGGAGCCAGAAGGCGACGAAGAAACGGCCAAACGGCAAAAACGCCTGAATGCCTTGAAGACCGCCTACAAGATGGCGCACAAGCAATACAAGGAAGCCCATTCCGCCCTTGACCGGGCCCGCCGCGACGGCGCGGTGGACCTGGCTACGATGGAAGCCCGGGTGGAAAAACTCAAGGCCAAAACCGATCATACCCGCGATGCCCTGGACGCCTTGATGGACGAAACCAAGGCGTCGCTGCTCGCCCATACCGGCAAGGACCTGAAAACCCTCAAGCTGGACGCCGCCCGCGCGGAAACGGCACTGCGGGACAAGAGCGACGAGTTGAAACACCTGCGCGATACCGCCGACGAAGACACCCTGAAACGGCTGACCTCGGAACTGGGCACCCTGGAACACGACGCTCATCTGGCGCGGCGGGCCCTGAAACAGGCCCTGGAAGAACACGGACTGGCGGAAGAATGAATCCTATCGGAACACCAGGAGCGCAACGCACATGGCGCTGATCAACGCCTCCTCGCCCCACGCGCGCGGCCCGGTCGACACCGGCATGGTGATGCGCCAGGTGATCTACGCCACCCTGCCCGGCCTGGCGATCCTGACGCTCTTGTTCGGCATCGGCACTTTGCTGAACGTGATCTGGGCGATACTGGTGGCGCTACTCTGTGAAGCGGCCATGCTGCGTGCACGCGGCCGCCCTGTCGCTTTGTACTTACGCGATGGCAGCGCCGTGGTCACCGCCGTGCTGCTGGCTCTGGCATTGCCCCCCACCGCGCCCTGGTGGCTGACGTTTATCGGCGTGGCGTTCGCCATTATCGTCGCCAAGCAGCTGTACGGTGGCCTGGGTATGAATCCGTTCAACCCGGCCATGATCGGCTACGTGCTGTTGCTGATCTCCTTCCCGGTGGCGATGACCAACTGGGTCGGCGGCGCTCCCTATCGCACCCCCGATGTTCTGGAAAGCGTGCTTCAGTTCCTCGGCCATGGCGCGCTTGACGGCCTTTCCGGAGCAACCCCTCTGGACACCTTTCGAACCTTCGCCGGCAACGCCGATGCGCTGGACCGTATGATTGTTCTGCATGGTCGCTGGGCCGGGCTGGGCTGGGAATGGGTCAATCTGGCGTTTCTGCTCGGCGGGGTATATCTGCTGTTCCGGCGCGTGATCGGCTGGCACATTCCGCTGGCCTTTCTCGCCGGCCTCGCGGTGCCGGCGCTGATCGCCTGGCAGATCGACCCGCTGCGTTATGCCGATCCGCTGTTTCATCTGTTTTCCGGTGGCACCATGCTGGGCGCCTTTTTCATCGCCACCGATCCGGTCAGTGCCGCCACCAGCTCACGCGGGCGTCTGATTTACGGCGCGCTGATCGGAATACTGATCTGGGTGATCCGCACCTTCGGCGGCTATCCGGACGCGGTGGCGTTCTCGGTGCTGCTGTTGAACCTGGCGGCGCCGTTCATTGACTACTACACCCGGCCACGCACCTATGGCCACGAACGCGCCAAGCGGGGAGCCGGCTCATGATTGGCCAGGCAATTACCCGCAACGCGGTGATTCTCGGTCTGTTCGCCATCGGCACCGCCGCCACTCTGGCACTGACCAACCAGGCCACCCGGCAGCGAGTGGAGTGCAACCGGCAAAGCGCCCTGGCGGACGCTCTGGCCCAGGTGATGCCGCCGGCCCGGCACGACAATCCGCTATTGGATGACAGCATTACCGTCACCGACCCTTTGTTGGGCCACGGCGAACATCAGCTCTACCGCGCCCGTCTTGGCGGCGAGGCCAGCGGCGCGGTACTGGAAGCGGTGGCGCCGGACGGCTACGGTGGTGATATCCGTTTGATCGTCGGTGTCGACCATGACGGCACCATACTCGGCGTGCGAGTGGTGCCACCGCATAATGAAACACCGGGCCTGGGCGATAATATCGAGATTCGCAAATCCGACTGGATTCTGGGATTCAATGGCGCGTCCCTGGAACAGCCATCCACTCCAGGTTGGGCAGTGAAGAAGGATGGCGGCCGGTTTGACAGTTTCACCGGTGCCACCATCACCCCCCGGGCGGTGGTAAGCGCCGTACATGGCGCCCTGCGTTACTATCAGGCACACGGAGATGAGGTGTTCAAGACGCCCGCCCAAGCGCAGACAACGGAGAGCTGTGATGGCTGACGTGGATTACGGCAAGATCACCCGCGATGGGTTGTGGAATAACAATCCGGCCACCGTGCAGATTCTCGGCCTGTGCCCGCTGTTGGCGGTAACCGGTTCGGTGGTCAATGCCCTTGGTCTGGGGCTGGCCACGCTGGTGGTACTGATGGGGTCCAACGCCGCCGTGTCGCTGATCCGTCACTACGTCACCGACGCTATACGGCTGCCCGCTTTCGTCATGATCATTGCCGCCATGGTGACGGTGATCGAGATGCTGATGCAGGCGTTCACCTTCGAGCTGTACCAGATTCTGGGGATTTTTATTCCCTTGATCGTGACCAATTGCACCGTGCTCGGACGCGCCGACGCTTTCGCCAGCAAGCACGCGCTGCTGCCGGCGGTGACCGACGGTTTCATGATGGGCCTGGGTTTTCTGATCGTGCTGGTGATTCTCGGCGCGCTGCGCGAAGTGGTCGGCGCCGGCACCCTGTTCGCCAATATGCAATTGCTGCTGGGCCCCTGGGCGGAACAGCTGCGCATCGAGATCATCCCCAACTACGGCGGTTTCCTGCTCGCGGTCCTGCCCCCCGGCGCCTTCCTGGGGCTGGGCCTGATCATCGCCGGCAAGAATGTTATCGACAAACGGATGAAAGCCGCCAAACAGCGCCGTGAAGCCCCTTCCTCCTCCGGCAGCCGCCGCGTCCGCACCACCGGTAAAGTCAGTTGATCGGAACCGGCGGGTCACGCCGGTTTCACCTGTCTTTCGCCTGAAAAGCCGCTCTGATAGCCAAAAATTTGGTGTGTCGCCAGTCGCGATTTTACTACTGTTATACAACGGGCTGGCCAAAATCCACGATAATAAGTCCATACAACGGCAAACTTTAATAACAGGAGACCCCCCATGAAGAGTGCAGCCCTTGTCGCTTTGACCGTCGTGGGTACCGTTGCCGTGGCCGGGATCGGATATGGCGCCTACCAGGCAATAGCCCCGAAACAGTCCGGCTATGCCGAGGTGACGAAGGTGGACCCCATCGTCAAGAAATGGCAGGAACCCCGCGAGGTCTGTCAGGACGTGGCGGTACAACGTCAGGCTCCGGTGAAGGATCAACATCGTATTACCGGTAGCGCCATTGGCGCCGTGGTCGGCGGCGTGATCGGCCATCAGTTCGGTGGCGGCAGCGGCAAGGACGCGGCCACCGCGGGTGGTGCCATTGTCGGCGGTATCGCCGGCAACCAGGCGCAAAAGAAAATGCAACAGAACAACACCACCACAACTACCGAGCGACGTTGTAACACGGTAATGGACAACAAGAGCTCCGTGGAGGGTTACCAGGTCACTTACGTGTTCGATGGTAAGGAAGACACCATCAAAATGGACAACAAACCGGGTGACCGGCTGCGTGTTGAAGACGGCCACGTCATCACCCAGTAAAGACGTTAAAACCGAAAAGCGCTCACAACCAAAAAGGCCGCTGGAAAGGATTCCAGCGGCCTTTTTGCAGTTGACAGTTGATAGTGGACAGTTGACAGCGAAAAAATAAAAACAGGAATATTGCAAACACCTGAGCGAACCCCATTCGCTAGCAAGCAAGCTTCCCACAGCGGCTAAAGATCAGGCTGTTTCGTCTTTTCTTTGTTTTTCGCTGTCAACTGTCCACTATCAACTGTCAACTGCTTTTCACCCTCCAAGTACAGAAACAAACCCCTGAATGATGGTGGCGTTGACGATATCAACGATGAAGCCACCCACCACCGGAATAATGATGAAGGCCAACGGCGAGGGACCGTGATGCTGCGTCACCGCCTGGATATTGGCCACCGCGGTGGGCGTGGCACCCATGGCGAAGCCGCAATGGCCCGCGCACAGCACCGCGGAATCGTAATTACGCCCCATCACTCTGAAGGTGATAAAGACAATGAAGCTGACCGCCAACGCCACCTGGACCAGCAGCATGGCCAGCATCGGCAGCGCCAGATCCACCAATTGCAATAACTGCAGACTCATCAGCGTGATGGCAAGAAACACGCTCAGCGAGGTATTGCCCACCATCTCGATGGTGGCGTCATTCACCGGCCACAGACGGCGCGCCAGGTTACCCAGCAGAATGCAGACAAACAGCACCCAGACGAAGGTCGGCAGACGCACCCAGTGCTGAGAGTAGTGTTCCGCCACGGAACCCACCACCACACCGATGGACAACAGCATGAGAATACGCACCACGCTGGCGGCGGCAATCGGGCGGGGCTTTTCCGCGCCATCGTATTCGCCGTCCTCGCGACCGGCGGGGACCTGCAACCGATAGCGCCGGATCAGCATCATTGCCAACGGCCCGCCCAGTAGCGCCCCGAATACCAGACCAAAGGTAGCGGATGCCGCGGCCAGTTCGCTGGCGCCACCAATACCAAAGTCGTTGCTGAACACTTCGCCCCAGGCGATACCCGTGCCATGACCGCCGGTCATGGTGATCGAGCCTCCCAGCAGGCCGTAAAACGGTGACAGCCCCAGCAGTTTGGCCATCAGGACACCGGCCACGTCCTGCAGAAACACCAGGATGATCACCAGAATCGCGAACACCACCATCGGCCAGCCGCCCTGGCGCAGCAAACGAAAATCCGCGGCCAGCCCCACCGCGCCGAAGAAAAACAGCATGGCGGGGCCTTTCAGCGCATCGTCGAAGGTCAGCGATACACCCGCCAGCTGCAGACCGGTGACCAGCAGCGTGGCGAGCAGCCCGCCCACCACCGGTTCCGGCATATTGAGGTCGGACAGGATACGGAATCGATGAACCAATAGCTGCCCCACGACCAGTACGATGAGGGCCACCATCAGGGTTTCCATGGCGGAAAACTGCATACTCACTCCCTTTTTCTTCGCCCTCTTACCGGGGGTCCGGGCAATCTGCTTTTGACGCGGGGATGTCCGGTTCGTTCCGACGTGGCGATAGCGCACTGATTCGCTATACTGCGGCGATCTGATTCAGGAGCAGGCATGAATCGCGAGAAACGCACGGAAATTTTCCGCCGTCTGCGGGCACAGCGTCCCCATCCCACCACGGAGCTGAACTACGACACCCCTTTCGAGTTACTGGTGGCGGTAGTGCTGTCCGCCCAGGCCACCGACGTCGGCGTCAACAAGGCCACCGATCGCTTGTTTCCGGTGGCCAATACGCCGGAAGCGATTCTGGCATTGGGCGTGGACGGTTTGAAGGAATATATCAAAACCATCGGGCTGTTTAATTCCAAGGCCAATAACGTCATCAAACTGTGCGAGCAGCTGCTCGCCTTTCATGGTGGCGAAGTGCCGCGTGATCGCGCCGCCCTGGAGGCGCTGCCCGGCGTCGGTCGCAAGACCGCCAACGTGGTGCTCAACACCGCTTTCGGTGAGCCCACCATCGCCGTGGACACGCATATTTTCCGGGTGTCCAATCGCACCCGCATCGCGCCGGGGAAAAACGTCAACGAGGTGGAACAGCGCCTGCTCCGGGTGGTCCCGGAGGAGTTCAAACGCGACTGTCACCACTGGCTGATTCTGCACGGGCGCTACACCTGCGTGGCTCGCAAGCCTAAGTGCGGTGAGTGCATTATCGCCGATCTTTGCGAGTTTCCGCGGAGTCAGCGGCCGACATAAGCAAGAATATCGCTTACACGCAACACGCCGGTACGCTAACACACCATTCGCCGCTAAAGCAGCTTCCCGCGGATCGAACTACGAAGCCTCTGTAGGAGCTTGCCCTGCAAGCGAAGTCTTGACCGCAGAACAATTCGCTTGCAGGGCAAGCTCCTACAGAGGCCTTGTCGCCGGCAGCAGGCTTGGGTTTAGCGTGCCGGCGTGTTGCATGTAAGCGAGCTGCCCCACGACTGTGGGACAGCATTACCTTACAACGTCAGCCGGTCGCGGATCGCCTGCAGGGTTTTCTCACCAATGCCCTTGATCGCCAGCAATTGCTCCACATCCTGAAACGGCCCTTCCTGTTCCCGCCAGGCAATGATCGCCTCGGCGGTTTTCGGACCGACGCCCTTGAGCAATTGCAGCTCCGCCGACGTGGCCTGATTCAGGTTGACGGTCTGTTCCACCACCGCCGAAGCCGTGGCGCTGTCCAGCGCCGGATCCTCCGCCGCCTGGGCGGTCTGGGTCCAGACCGCTGATCCCAGCAGCGCCGCCACCAAACACAATGCACGATAGAGTTTCATTCCCTTCTCCTTAAGGTTTGTTGTTGGAGAAGACACTCTAAACGGGACGCACGGAGCAGGCTGTCCGCCATTTCAGACAGTTTGCGTCAGTGTTTCAGGACAGACTCTGTAAGATTTCGTCCACCACCGCCGTCGGCTCCGCCGCCTGGGTGATTGGGCGGCCGATAACCATGTAGGACACGCCCTGCTCGCGAGCCTGGCGCGGGGTCATGATGCGGCGCTGATCGTCGCTGGCGCTGCCCTCGGGACGAATGCCCGGCGTCACCAGCAGGAAGTTCTCGCCACGGGCGCGACGCAGCATCGGCGCTTCCAGAGCGGAACAGACCACGCCATCCAGACCGCTATCCTCGGTCAACCGCGCCAGTGCCATCACCTGCTCCTCGGCGGCACGGGCGATGCCCACTTCGCGCAGATCGTCCCCGGTCTGGCTGGTCAATACCGTCACCGCGGTAAGCAAGGGCCGGCGGGCGGCGCCTTCCAGCGCTTCCCGGGCGGCGCTCATCATGCGCTTGCCACCACTGGCGTGCACATTGACCATCCACACCCCCAGTTCGGCGGCAGCGCGCACGGCGCCGGCCACGGTATTGGGGATGTCGTGATACTTGAGGTCCAGAAACACTTCAAAGCCCTGGTCCTGTAACGCTCTAACCACATCGGGACCGGCCCGGGTGAACAGCTCCTTGCCCACTTTTACCCGCACCCGGGCGGGATCCAGCCGCGCCGCCATGGCCAGGGCATCCTCGGCACGGGGGTAATCCAGAGCAACGATAATGGGACTGCTGGGGGTCACGATTTGGCGTCTCCTTCGGATCGCGGTTTGATGGTGCCCCAGCGGCGGCAACTCGGGCAGCGCCATTGCAGCAGTGGCGTGGTAAAGCCGCAACGACGGCATTGATAGATGGTGCGGTCGCTCATCAGCCTTTGCGTCAATTGCTTGAGCAACTCCAGCTGTTCACGGGCTTCGCTTTGATCAGCCACCTGCAGATTCATGTCGATCAGGCGATCCAGACCACGAACGGAAGGGTTGGCCTGCATGTACTCGGCGATGAATTTGGCCGCTTCGCGATCGCCATAGCGCTCCTTGAGCTGACCGGACAGCACCAGCACCCGGGCCGTGCTGGGGTGCTCGGCGCTGTAGTCGGCAAGCATGCGGATGAAGTCCTCTGCCTGCTCCAGTTGCTCATAGCATTGACGCAGATCGTCCAGGTATTCATCGAAGAAGTCGCGGTCCTGGTCCCAGATGCGGCGGAAGGCGGCGATGGCCGCTTCCCAGTTCTGTTCCCGCATTTCCAGGCGTCCCAGATCGACACTGGCGCGTACGCACTCCTTGTCGAAGCCCAGGGCGCGGCGCAATGTGCGACGGGCCGGCACCAGCTCGCTACGGGCCACCTGCCCTTCCGCCTCCTCGCAGCAATACTGGGCCAGAATCGGCGCGATCTTGGCGTCGCCCTTGATCAGCCGCTCGCCCATGGCGATGGCATTGGGCCAGTCTCGCTCCTGCTCGTAGAGCTTCATCAGTTGGCGCGTTACCTGCTCGCGCTGTTCGCAATCCTGGTCGAGCATTTCCAGCAGCACTTCCTCGGCGCGATCGAACAGCCCGCCGGCGAAATAATCCTCGGCCAGCTCAAGCTGGATCTGCTCCTGGGTGGGCCGTGGCAAATCGCCGCTTTCCAGCAGATGGGAATGGATCAGGGTGGCACGGTCGAACTCGCCTCTTTTGCGAAACAGGCGCGCCATGCTGAGGTGGGTTTCCAGTGTCTGGGGGCTGACTTCCAGACTGCTGAGCAGGGCTTCCACCGCCTTGTCCGGCTCCTCGTTGAGGAGGAAATTGAGCCCGGCCACGTATTCCTGGGAGAGCGACGCCATGCGCCGCCGTTGCCGCCGCTTGCCTTCACGCCGGCCCAGGAAGAATCCCATGGCGATGGCGAAGAAGAACAGCGGTATCAGCCATAGGGGTTCACTCATGAACGGCTTCCAAACAACCCACGCAGTCCTTTAAAGCCCAGCCCGATAAGCAGTCCCGCCAACAGGCCCACGGCAAGCAGACCCACGGCGAGCACGCCAAGGCTGACCTGCCAGCGCCATCCCTGGATCAACATATCCAGAGTCACCATTTGAGTGTTGGCGGTAACAAAGAAGAATGCGGCCAGGAAAATGGCCAGCAGTACCAGAATCAACAGAGCACGGTAGAGAGTTCGCATGTCGGTCAGGCCCCGGTGTCGTCGGTATCAGCCCCGGATGGCCTTGGCGCTGTGGCTGGCATGGTGGCGCCGCTCGCTCCGGTGCTCGTTATGGTCGCCCCCGTCATCGTCCTGCATGGCACGATTGACCCGTTCACGCAGGTCCTTGCCGCATTTGAAGTGGGGAACGTATTTGCCTTGCAACTCCACGCTGGCGCCGGTCTTCGGATTACGGCCCACGCGCGGTGCGCGGAAATGGAGGGAGAAGCTGCCGAAACCCCGAATCTCGATGCGTTCGCCTTCTACCATGGCGTCGGCCATGTAGTCGATCAGGGCTTTGATGGCGAGTTCCACGTCCTTGGTGGAGAGATCATTGCTGGTGTAAGTTCTGGCGATCCGAGCGATGAGTTTGGACTTGGTTAACGCAGATGCCATTACAACCTACTCCCCTGGGCTCCCTGCCCAGCGGGGCCGGCCTCGTGGCCGGCCCCCGGGAGGAGCCATTATGACTCGTTGCTGTTTTCCATTTGCTGCTTGATCAGGTCACCAATGGTCTTCGGAGCATTGGCATCCTGGCCTTGCAGGTTGTCCATGGCCTCGCGATCCTGAACCTGATCCTTGGCGCGCACGGACACATTGATGGAACGGTTCTTACGGTCGATGTTGGTGATTCGGCCTTCCACCTCGTCACCCACGTTGAGAACCTGGGAAGCGTCGTTAATGCGATCACGGCTGATCTCGCTGGCACGCAGGTAACCTTCCACGTTTTCAGCCAGCTCGACGGTGGCGCCTTTGGCGTCCACGGCCTTGACCGTACCCTTAACGATGCTGCCCTTCTCGTTTGCAGCAACATACTGAGCAAACGGATCGTCTGTCAACTGCTTGATTCCAAGGGAAATTCTTTCGCGCTCGGCATCGATGGACAGAACCACGGTTTCCAGCTCGTCACCCTTGTTGAAGTTGCGTACCGCGTCTTCGCCGGCTTCTTCCCAGGAAATGTCGGAAAGGTGCACCAGACCATCGATACCGCCTTCCAGGCCGATGAAGATGCCGAAGTCAGTGATGGACTTGATCTTGCCGGAGATGCGGTCGCCTTTCTGGTAGTTGGTGGCGAAGGCTTCCCACGGATTGGACAGGCACTGTTTGATGCCCAGGGAGATACGACGGCGATCTTCGTCGATATCCAGGATCATCACTTCCACTTCGTCGCCGATCTCTACCACTTTGGACGGGTGGATGTTCTTGTTGGTCCAGTCCATTTCGGAAACGTGAACCAGGCCTTCCACACCTTCCTCGATCTCGGCGAAGCAGCCGTAATCGGTGAGGTTGGTAACGCGCGCCTTGACGCGGGCACCTTCCGGGTACTTCTGCACGATGTCGTGCCACGGATCCTCGCCCAGCTGCTTGAGGCCCAGGGAGACACGCATTTTCTCGCGGTCGAACTTGAGTACCTTGACTTCGATTTCCTGACCCACTTCGACGATTTCGCTGGGATGCTTGATGCGCTTCCAGGCCATGTCGGTGATGTGCAGCAGGCCATCGATGCCGCCCAGATCCACGAACGCACCGTAGTCGGTCAGGTTCTTCACGATACCCTTGACCACCATGCCTTCCTGCAGAGATTCCAGCAGAGCTTCGCGCTCGGCGGAGTGTTCCGCTTCCATGACCGCGCGGCGGGAAACCACCACGTTGTTGCGCTTCGGATCCAGCTTGATGACTTTGAAGTCCAGATCCTTGCCTTCCAGGTGGGTGACATCGCGAACCGGGCGGATATCCACCAGGGAACCTGGCAGGAACGCGCGGATCGGACCGATATCCACGGTGAAGCCACCTTTGACCTTGCCGGAGATATGACCTTTGACGATCTCGTCTTTGTCGAAAGCCACTTCCAGTTCGCCCCAGACTTCGGCGCGCTTGGCTTTCTCACGGGACAGGCGGGTGAAGCCCATGCCATCGTCGATGGCGTCAACGGCAACTTCCACCTCATCGCCTTCGGCGATTTCCAGTTCACCGCTCTCGCTGATGAACTCGTCGCGGGAGATGATGCCTTCGGATTTCAGGCCGGCGTTGACCACCACCCAGTCGCTGTCGATGGCGACCACGGTGCCGCGGATGATGGAACCACGGGCAACGTCCAGGTCCTTGAGGCTTTCTTCAAAAAGTTCGGCAAAAGATTCAGTCATGAAAAAACGTCTCACGATACACGCGCCAGCCAGCAGACGCGGGTTATTGATAAAGCGACCACCACCCCAAGCTGGTTTACTGTAAGAGGCTGGCGTTCGTTATGCAGCAACGGCTCCAGCCGCACCGCTACGATCAGGGCGCGTCCGAAGCCGTTTCAAGAGCCGGTTCGGGCTCTGAAAACCAATTGTGCCTGATCGTCAGATCAGTGAGCGGGCCGCCGCCTCATCGAGGATACGCGCGACCACCTGATCCACAGTCAGGTCCGTGGAGTCCAGTTCCAGGGCATCCTCCGCCGGTTTCAGCGGTGCCACGGAACGCTTCATATCCCGCTCATCACGAGTACGAATATCCTCCACAAGGGCCGAGAGGGTAGCATCAAACCCCTTTTCTTTCAACTGATTATAGCGCCGCCGGGCACGTTCCTCGGCACTGGCGGTCAAATAGATCTTCAGCGGGGCATCACGAAACACCACCGTGCCCATGTCACGGCCGTCCGCCACCAAACCCGGCGCCTGGGCGAACGCCCGCTGACGCGCGAACAAGGCATCGCGAACCGGCTGCAATACCGCCACCTGGCTGGCCAGTTCACCCACGCTTTCCTGGCGGATCTCCTCGCTGACGTCGGTTTCCTCGAGCACCACGCGGGTGTCCCCGCCCCGCTCCACGAACCGTACCGGCAGGCTCTCCGCCAGGTCCACCAGCTCGAGTTTGTTATCCAGGGCCACCCCCTGGTGTTGCGCATGCAGCCCCAGCACCCGGTACAGGGCGCCGGAATCAAGCAGATGCCAGCCGAGCGCGGACGCCACCCGCCGCGCCACGGTGCCCTTGCCGGAGGAAACCGGTCCGTCAATGGCGATAATCGGAATCATCGAACCTCCAGGCCCAGCCCCAGCGACCGCATCAGGTCGGCGAACCCGGGGAAGCTGGTGGCCACAGTGGCGCAATGGCGAATGGTAATCGGTGCCGTGGCGCGCAACCCGGCAATGGCGAAGCTCATGGCGATCCGGTGGTCATCGTGGGATTCCACCTCGGCGCCGCCCAGGGCGCCGCCGGTGATGCGGATGCCATCCTCGAACACCTCCAGATCCACGCCCAGGGCGCTCAGGCCGTCGGCCATCACCTGGATGCGGTCGGACTCCTTCACCCGCAGTTCCTCGGCGCCGTGCAGCACGGTATCCCCTTCGGCACAGGCGGCGGCGACGAAGATCGCCGGAAATTCATCGATGGCCAGCGGCACCAGTTCGGCGGGAATCTCGATGCCCTTGAGCGGCGCGCTTCTGACCCGCAGATCCGCCACCGGCTCGCCGCCGCTGTCACGCTGATTCTCCAGGGTGATATCGGCGCCCATCAAACGCAGAATATCGATCACGCCGGTACGGGTCGGGTTGATGCCGACATGGGGCAGCAGCACGTCACTGTCCGCCGCAATGGAAGCGCCCACCAGCAGGAAAGCGGCGGAAGAAATGTCCGCTGGGACCTCCAGATGACAGGCGCGCAGAGCGCCACCACCGGTCACCGCGCGTAACGGCCCTTCACTGCGCACCGGATAACCGAAACCCGTGAGCATGCGCTCGGTGTGATCGCGGGTCGGCGCCGGTTCCGTCACCGAAGTCTCGCCCTGGGCGTAAAGCCCCGCCAGCAACAGCGCGGACTTGACCTGAGCGGACGCCATCGGCAAATCGTAGTGGAAGCCCTTGAGCGTCTGCCCGCCACGGATCCGCACCGGCGGACGGCCGCCGTCACCGGTCTGAATGCTGGCGCCCATTTCCCGCAGCGGCTTGGCCACCCGTTCCATCGGCCGCTTGGACAGCGAAGCGTCACCGGTGAGGGTCACATCAAACGCCTGGCCCGCCAGCAGCCCGGTGAGCAGGCGCATGGAGGTGCCGGAGTTGCCCATGTAGAGCGGCTTGCCCGGTTCCTTCAGGCCGTCCAAGCCGACCCCATGCACGGTGACCTTGCCGTTATGAGGGCCTTCGATCACCACGCCCATGTCACGGAACGCCTGCAAAGTGGCCAGCGCGTCCTCCCCTTCAAGAAAGCCCTCCACTTCCGTGACCCCGTCGGCCAGAGCGCCGAGCATGATGGACCGGTGGGAAATGGATTTGTCGCCGGGCACCCGGGCGCGGCCCCGCAGGCTGCCACCGGGCTGAACCACGAAGGTGGGATCGTGCTGATCGCTCATGCTGCTCTCGTTATCCGAATGGCGCGCCCGCGTATAGGAGGTCCTCGCATTGAGCGCCAGAAAATGGGCCCGTGCCGTGTTGGCGCGGGTCATGATACCCATCAGGGCGTCGGAGTCACCGGCTTCGATGGCGTCGCGGAAACCGTCGATGCCATCCCGGAACAGGGCCAGGGCATCCAGCACCGCCTGCCGGTTCTCCTGAAAGATATCGTGCCACATCACCGGGTCGGAACTGGCGATGCGGGTGAAATCGCGGAATCCCCCGGCGGCGTAGCGGAAGATCTCCGTGGAGTCGCCCTGGCGTGCCAGGGTATCGACCAGGGAAAACGCCAGAAGATGGGGCAAGTGGCTGGTTTCCGCCAGCACCCGGTCATGATGTTCCGGCGTCATCTCCAGCACTTCGCTGCCCAGCGCGGTCCACAGTTCGCGCACCGCGCGGGTGGCCGCCGGATCGGTCTGCGCCAGTGGCGTGAGAATCACCCGGTGATCCTGATAGAGGCCGGCGTCGGCGGCGGCCACGCCACTGGTTTCCTTGCCGGCGATGGGATGTCCGGGCACGAAGCGGGGGAAATGATCCCCCAGCGTCCGGCGAGCAGCGGCAATAACACTACCCTTGACGCTGCCGCCATCGGTGACGATGGCGCGCTCCGAAAGCCCCGGCGCCAGCGCCGCCAGAGAGCGCTCCATCGCCGACACCGGCGTCGACAGCAATACCAGATCGGCGCCACGTACCGCCAACGCCAGGTCCTGGCTGCCTTCATCGATCAGCCCCATGGCCAGACCCTGTTCCAGGGTCCGGGCGGAACGGCTGCCGGCCACCAGCGTGCCCGCCAGGCCCCGCTCCCGTAAAGCGGCGGCGAAAGAGCCGCCGATCAGGCCCAGCCCGATGATCGCCACCCGTCGAAACAGCGGGGCGCCACGGCTCATCAGCGCGCCCCCGCTTTCATGACCTTGGCCAGGGCGTTCAGAAAACGTTCGTTTTCCCGTGCCGTGCCCACCGTGACGCGCAGGTGGTTGGGCAGGCCATAGCCGCCCAGCGGGCGTACGATGACACCTTCACGCAGCAGCGCCTCGTACACCGGCAAAGCCTCACCGGCGCAATCCACGGTGATGAAGTTGGCCACCGAGGGAATATGCTCCAGCCCGAGCTGGTTCAGCCCTTCCACCAACTGGCCAAGACCAGCGGTGTTCTCGCAACGGGAGTTCTCCAGGTGGTCGACATCGTCCAGCGCCGCCTCGGCGGCGGCCAGGGCGGGAATATTGACGTTGAACGGCTGGCGCACCCGGTTGAGGATGTCGGCCACGTCCGGATGCGACACCGCATACCCCACCCGCAGCCCGGCGAGCCCGTGAATCTTGGAAAAGGTGCGGGTAACGATCAGGTTCGGATAGCGCGCCAGCCGGCGCAGGCCATCCGGGTAATGAGACTCTTCGACATACTCGAAATAAGCCTCGTCCAGTACCACCAATACATCTTCCGGCACCCGCTCGAGGAAACGGTCCAGCGCCACATCATTGAACCAGGTGCCGGTGGGATTATTCGGGTTGGCCAGGAACACGATGCGGGTGTTCTGGTTGATGGCGTCCGCCATGGCGGCCAGATCGTGGCCGTAGAGATGCGCCGGCACCATCACCGGTTTGGCCGAACAGGCCACCGTCACCAGCGGATAGATGGCGAACGCGTATTCGGCGTAAACGGTCTCTTCACCGGGCTGCAGATAAGCCCGCGCCACCAGTTCGAGAATATCGTTGGAGCCGTTACCCAGAGTAACCTGGTTACTGTTGACGCCGAGCTTTTCCGCCAGCGCCGCCTTCAGGCTGAAGCCGGCGCCGTCGGGATAGAGGTGCACCTGCTCCAGCGCCCGCTTCGCCGCTTCCAACGCTTTATGGCTGGGCCCCAGAGGATTCTCGTTACTGGCCAGTTTGATGATGTCGCGAATACCCAGTTCCCGCTCCAGCTCCTCGATCGGTTTACCGGGGGAATAGGGTTGCAGCCGCTGCACGCCGCCGTTGGCCAGTTTGATGTAATCGCAGGTCATGATGTTTCCTGTTTGTTCAGGCCGGACGTCCGACCTTTTCTACAATACCGCTTTGGGATAGGAGCCCAGAATACGGATGGTGTTGCCATCCCCTTCCAGCCTTTCCAGTACGTTCTTCAACAATGGATCTTCCTTGTGCCCTTCGCAGTCGATGAAGAACACATAACTCCAGTTGGCGGTACGTGACGGGCGGCTTTCCAGGCGGGTCAGGTTGATACCCTGTTCGCGGAACGGCAGCAGCATGTCGGAAAGCAACCCCGGACGGTTCTTGCCGGTGACCAGCATGCTGGTTTTGTCGCGGCCGGACGGCGGCGTGTCCTGGCGTCCGATCACCAGGAAGCGGGTGGTGTTATCCGGGCGGTCCTCGATATTGCTTTGCACCCGCTCCAGACCATAAAGCTCGGCCGCCATATCACCGGCGATGGCCAGGGCGTTCCACTCGTCGCGCAACCGCCGCGCGGCCTCGGCGTTGGAGCTCACCGGAATACGCTCCACCGTGGGCAGATGCGCGTCCAGCCACTGGCGGCACTGGGCCAGGGTCTGCTGGTGGGAATAGACGCGGGTGACCTTGTCACGGCGGGTATGAGGTCCGGCCAGCAAATGGTGGTGGATGCGCAGCTCCACCTCACCGCAGATTTTCAGGCTGGAGGACATGAAGGTGTCCAGGGTATGGCTGACCATGCCCTCGGTGGAGTTTTCCACCGGCACCACGCCGTAATGGGCGGCCCCGGCTTCCACTTCCCGGAACACTTCGTCGATGGCGCCGAGCGGCACGCTTTCCACCGCGTGGCCAAAGTGCTTGAGCGCCGCCTGCTGGGTGAAGGTGCCCTCCGGCCCCAGGAACGCCACCCGCATGGGTTGTTCCAGCGCCAGGCAAATACTCATCACCTCGCGGAACAGCCGGGCCATCGCCTCACCGTCGATGGGGCCCTGGTTGCGCTCCTTGATACGCTGCAGCACCTGGGCCTCGCGTTCGGGACGATAGAACACCGGGTTGCTGTCCTCGCGGCGCTTCACATCCGCCACCGCGTGGGCCAGTTCGGCCCGACGATTGAGCAACGTCTGGAGTTGCTGATCCAGAGCGTCGATTTGATCCCTCAGGCTGTCCAACGAATCGGTCATTGTCTGTCTCGCTTACACGCTGGCACGCATCACGCTGGCACGCTGCATGTGAGCGTACGGCTGGGACTGTGCCACTATTGTTTCCTATCGTCTCGCCGGGCACCACCGCGCTCACCGCTTTTGCCAATGCCATCAAACATGGCGTGCAAGCGTGTTGCGTGCAAGCGTGTCAGCGTTTCGCGCACCGGCGCTTATCCGTGTCGCTTCTCGAAATCCGCCATGAACGCCACCAGGGCCTCCACCGCGGCCTCCGGCACCGCGTTATAGATGCTCGCACGCATGCCGCCCACGCTGCGGTGGCCTTTCAGATTATGCAGACCGGCGGCGCCCGCCTCGTCCAGGAAGTCCTTGTCCAGATCACTGTTGGCCAACACGAACGGCACGTTCATCCGGCTGCGATCGGCCTTCTCCACCGGGTTGCTGTAGAAACCGCTGGCATCGATGAAGTCGTACAGGCGCTTCGCCTTGCGCTCATTGATCGCGGCCATGGCGGTCAGACCGCCCTGGTCCTTGAGCCACTGGAACACCAGACCAGCCAGATACCAGGCAAAGGTCGGCGGCGTGTTGTACATGGAGTCGTTGTCGGCGTGGATCTGATAGTTCAGCATCGCCGGCACACTGGCGCCCGCGCGTCCCAGCAAATCGCGGCGCACGATCACCAGAGTGATACCGGCCGGGCCGATATTCTTTTGCGCGCCGGCATAGATCAGGCCGAACCGGTTCACGTCCAGGGGCCGGGACAGGATGGTGGAACTCATGTCCGCCACCAGCGGCTTGTCCACCTCGGGAATGAAGTCAAACTCCAGGCCGCCAATGGTTTCGTTCGGACAGTAATGCACGTAATCGGCATCGGCGGACAGCGTCCAGTCCGCTTGCGGCGGCACGTAGCTGAAGTTGCGATCCTCGCTGCTGGCCGCCACGTTGATGTCACCGTAACGGCGCGCTTCCTTGATCGCTTTGCTCGACCACTGACCGGTGTTGATGTAGTCCGCCTTGCCGTTGTCCCCCATCAGGTTCAGCGGCACCATGGCGAACTGGGTGCTGGCGCCACCGTGCAGGAACAACACGGCGTAGTCGTCGGAGATACCCAGCAAATCCCGCAGATCCTGTTCCGCACGCCGGGCCAGCTCCACCACCACCTGATCACGGTGGCTCATTTCCATCACCGACATGCCGGTGCCGCGAAAATCCAGCAACTCTTCCTGGGCTTGACGCAACACCGCTTCCGGCAACGCCGCCGGACCAGCGCAAAAGTTGAAAGCGCGGGACATTCAGTTTCTCCGTATCGATAAAACGGCCCGGTCGAACCGGGCCGGAATGGTCATGCCGGGAGCAGGTAACGGAACCTCAGTCTTCTCCGTTTCCGTCTTCTTCCGGGTTCTCTTCCAGGTCGTCGACGACCGCCTCCGCGCCTTCCAGCTCGGGGATGGTGGCCAGACCGGACAGCGCCTCACCGTCACCAAGACGGATCAGGCGCACGCCCTGGGTGTTACGGCTCAGATGGCTGACCTCATCGACCCGGGTACGCACCAGTGTGCCCTGGTTGGAGATCAGCATGATGTCCTCTTCGCCGAACACCTGGGCGGCGCCGACCAGAGAGCCGTTACGCTCATTGACCACCATGCCGATCACGCCCTGGGTGCCGCGCCCCTTGGTCGGGAACTCGCTCATATCGGTACGCTTGCCGTAGCCGTGCTCGGACGCGGTCAGCAGTTGGCCACCTTCCTGCGGCACGATCAGCGCGATCACTTCCTCGCCATCGGCGACTTTCATGCCGCGCACACCCCGAGCGGTGCGGCCCATGACACGGACCTTGGATTCCTGGAAGCGCACCACTTTGCCGTTGCCGGCCACCAGCACCACATCCTCGGCGCCCTGGGTAATGGCCACATTCACCAGGTGCTCGCCTTCCTGCAGTTTGACCGCGATCAGACCATTGCTGCGCGGCCGGGCGAATTTGGCCAGTTCGGTCCGTTTGACCACGCCATTGGAAATGGCCATGAAGATGAACGGACCGGGAGTGCTATCCTCTACTTCCACACCCTCGGCGTCTTCGATGACATCAGCGCCGTCCGTCTCGGCCTCGTCTTCGTCCTCGGTATTACCCTGCTGCCGCACCATTTCCGCGTCCAGGCGCAGGATGGCGGTGATTCGCTCTTCCTTCTGCAGTGCCGGGATCAAATTGATGATCGGCTTACCACGGGAGTTACGCCCGCCCTGCGGCAATTCGAACACCCGCAGCCAGTACACCTTGCCGATGCTGGTGAAACACAGCAGCGTATCGTGGGTGCCGGCCACCAGCAGTTGCTCGACGTAGTCCTCATCCTTCACCGTGGTCGCCGCCTTGCCGCGGCCGCCGCGACGCTGCGCGGCATAGGTGTCGATGGGCTGGACCTTGGCGTAACCGCCGTGGCTGAGTGTGACCACCACGGTTTCCTCGGCGATCAGATCTTCCATGCTCAGGTCGGAGCGGGAAGTCTGAATCTCGGAACGGCGCTCGTCGGCGTACTCGTCACGTATCGCTTGCAGCTCCTCGCGAATCACCTCGAGCAGGCGCTCCGGGTCGGCCAGAATCAGGCTCAACTCGCGGATCTGCTCCAGTAGCTCCTGGTAGTCGGTGACCAGCTTTTCCCGTTCCAGGCCGGTCAGTTTCTGCAGGCGCAGATCGAGGATCGCCTGGGCCTGTTCCGGAGACAGGTAGTAAAGCCCGTCACGCAGACCGAACTGCTCGTCCAGATTGTCCGGGCGGGCGATGTCCTCGCCGCCAGCGCGTTCCAGCATGGTCAGCACATCGCCGGGCGCCCAGCCCTTGGCCAGCAGCTTTTCCCTGGCCTCGGCGCCGCTCGGCGACGCCTTGATCAGTTCGATCACCGGATCGATATTGGCCAGAGCCACCGCCAGGCCTTCCAGCAAATGCGCCTTTTCCCGTGCTTTGCGCAATTCATAGACGGTGCGGCGGGTGACCACTTCACGGCGATGCCGCAGGAAAGCGTCCAGCAGCTGGCGCAGATTGAGCGTCTTCGGCTGGCCGTCTTCCAACGCCACTATGTTGATGCCGAACACCGACTCCATCTGCGTCTGCTGATAGAGATTGTTGAGCACCACGTCACCGTTCTCGCCACGACGCAGCTCAATGTAGATGCGCATGCCCTCTTTGTCGGACTCGTCGCGCAGCTCGGTGATGCCTTCGATTTTTTTGTCTTTGACCAGCTCGGCGATCTTCTCGATCAGCCGCGCCTTGTTCACCTGGTACGGCAGCTCGGTGACGATGATCGCTTCCTTGCCGCTCTTGTCCGCCTCTTCCACGGTGGCGCGGGCGCGCACGTAGATACGGCCCCGGCCGGTACGGTACGCCTGCACGATGCCGGCGCGGCCATTGATGATACCCGCGGTGGGGAAGTCCGGGCCCTGGATGTATCGCATCAGGTCGTCCGGGGTCAGGCTGTCATCGTCGATCAGTGCCAGACAGCCGTCGATCACCTCGCCCAGATTATGTGGCGGAATGTTGGTGGCCATGCCCACGGCGATACCGGAAGAGCCGTTGACCAGCAGGTTCGGCACCCGCGTGGGCATCACTTCCGGGATCCGCTCGGTGCCGTCGTAGTTGTCGACGAAATCCACCGTTTCCTTGTCCAGATCGGCCTGCAGCTCGTGGGCGATCTTGGCCATGCGCACCTCGGTGTAACGCATGGCCGCGGCGGAGTCGCCGTCGATGGAACCGAAGTTGCCCTGCCCGTCCACCAACATGTAGCGCAGCGAGAACGGCTGGGCCATACGCACGATGGTGTCGTATACGGCGGAGTCACCATGGGGGTGATACTTACCGATGACGTCGCCCACCACCCGGGCGGACTTCAGGTACGGCCGGTTCCAATGGTTGTTGAGCTCGTGCATGGCGAACAGTACACGCCGGTGCACCGGTTTCAGGCCGTCGCGCACGTCGGGCAAAGCGCGCCCGACGATCACGCTCATGGCGTAATCCAGGTACGACTGTCTCAGTTCGTCCTCGATATTGACGGGTGTAACTTCTTTTGCGAGGTCCGTCATGGCGTTCCTTTTGTATCCTTGGTGGCGTGGGTGACGCTCCCGGAAAAGTCAACGATGATAGCACAGCTTGAGAAGCTCTGAATAAGTATTCCGGCTGGTCCCAGGAGCCTGCTTGAGTGGGATCACACACCCGGGACAGGCTATACTCGCCGCCACAATACTGGCCACCACACAATAGCCACCACCATGGCCACCGCCGTCCGGCGGCGGCCCCGGCTGAAGCAAGGAGCCTTGAATGAGCGACAATCAGGCCGACCTGATCCTGCACGCCCGCTGGGTGGCGCCGGTGGCGCCGGACACCACGGTACTGGAACAGCACGCCGTGGTGGTGCGCGGCGATACCATCGTCGACCTGCTGCCCAGCGCGCTGGCGGACCAACAATGGCAGGCCACGGAGGTCCGCCGGCTGGATCGGCACCTGCTGATCCCGGGTCTGGTCAACGCCCACACCCACGCCGCCATGAACCTGTTTCGCGGCCTCGCCGACGATCTGCCGCTGATGACCTGGCTGGAAAAACACATCTGGCCGGCCGAAGGGCGCTGGGTCAGTGACCCGTTTGTTTACGAGGGCACCCGGCTGGCGGCGGCGGAGATGATCCGCGCCGGCACCACCTGCTTTGCCGACATGTATTTCTTTCCCGACGCGGTGGCCCGGGCCACCCTGGAAAGCGGTCTGCGGGCGGCTATTTTCTGTCCGCTAATGGACTTCCCCACGCCGATGGGATCCGGGCCGGAGGACTATTTACGGCTGGCCACCGACGCTGTCGATCAGTGGCGCCATGAGCCGCGGCTGTCCCTGGGGTTCGGCCCACACGCCCCCTACACGGTATCCGACGGCCCGCTGGAACAGGCTCTGACCCTGGCCGAGGAACTGGACCTGCAAATCATGATGCACGTGCACGAAACCGCCGGCGAAATCCAGCAGGCGGTGGAGCACAACGGTGACCGGCCGCTGGCGCGGCTGCGCCGGCTGGGCTTGCTGACACCGCGCCTGATGGCCGTGCATATGACCCAATTGCTGGACGAGGAAATCCAGTGGCTGGCCGAAACCGGCACCCATGTGGTGCATTGCCCGGAGTCCAACCTGAAACTGGCCAGCGGCTTCTCGCCGCTGTACAAACTGCGCCAGGCCGGCGTCAATGTCGCCCTCGGCACCGATGGCGCCGCCAGCAACAACGACCTGGACATGATCGGTGAGATGCGCAGCGCCGCCCTCCTGGCCAAGGGCGTCAGCCTGCGCGCGGACGCCCTGCCCGCCGCCGAGATTCTGGAAATGGCCACCCTGGGCGGCGCCCGCGCCCTGGGACAGGATAGCCGGATCGGCTCCCTGGAAGCGGGCAAACAAGCCGATCTGGTGGCGGTGGACCTGGCCCGCCTGGAAACCCAGCCGGTCTACGATCCGGTGGCCCAGTTGGTCTACGCCGCCAGCCGTGATCAGGTCACCGATGTCTGGGTCGCCGGCCGCGCCCTGTTGAAAGAGCGGAACCTGCTCACCCTCAATGAGGCCCAACTGGTGCACAATGCTCAACAATGGCAACGGAAAATCGCCGGAGAAAGCCAATGAACGAAGTAACCCACCGCAATGTGGACAACAGTGAAGTCGCCAAATTCAACGCCCTGGCGGAGCGCTGGTGGGATCCCAACTCCGAATTCCGGCCGTTGCACGACATCAATCCACTGCGCCTGAACTACATCGATGAGCGGGTGGATCTGCCCGGCAAAAGCGTGATCGACATCGGCTGCGGCGGCGGCCTGCTCTCCGAGGGCATGGCCCGGCGTGGCGCCACCGTCACCGGCATCGACATGGGGGAAGCACCGCTGGCCGTGGCGCGGCTGCACGCCGAACAGAGCGGCGTGGAAGTGGAGTATCTGCAAACCCCGGCGGAAGACATCGCCGCTGAACGGGCCGGCCAGTACGACGTGGTCACCTGTCTGGAAATGCTGGAACACGTCCCGGATCCGTCTTCCGTGATCCGCGCCTGCGCCGCGCTGGTCAAGCCCGGTGGTCAGGTGTTCTTCAGCACCATCAACCGCAACCCGAAATCGTTTCTGTTCGCCATCGTCGGCGCCGAGTACGTGCTGCGCCTGCTGCCTCGTGGCACGCACGAATACGCCAAGCTGATCCGCCCGTCTGAACTGGCGGGCTGGTCCCGCGACGCCGGCCTGGATGTGCGCGACACCACCGGCATGACCTACAACCCGGTCACCCAGGTGTACAAACTGAACCGGGACGTGTCAGTCAACTATCTGATGCACGCGGTGACAGCGGTCTGACACCCGGCGTCAAACACGAGCGAGGCTCCATGAAATCTCTGCAGGCCGTTTACTTCGACCTGGACGGCACCCTGATCGACACCGCGCCGGACTTTTACAGTGTGCTCAATCACCTGTTGGCACAGCACGGTCGTCCGGCGGTGAGTTATGCGGCGGTGCGCGCCAATGTGTCCAACGGCGCCCGGGCACTGACCGAACTCGGCTTTGGCCTGGGCCCCGAAGACGCTGCCTTCGACGATTACCTGAACCAGTTGCTCGATGCCTACGCCGGCCATCTGGCGGTGGGCACCCGGCTGTTCGAGGGCATGGCCGACACGCTGAACTGGCTCGACCAGCAGGGCCTGCCCTGGGGCATCGTCACCAACAAACCGGAACGCTTCACCTTGCCGGTGCTCGAGGGTCTGGGTCTGGCAACACGGGTTGGCGCGGTGATCTGCCCGGATCACGTGCGGCAGCGCAAACCGGACCCGGAGGGTTTGCTGATGGCGGCCGGGCGCGATGGTGTTAACCCCGCCGCCTGCCTTTACGTCGGTGATCATCTGCGCGACATTCAGGCTGGCAAAAACGCCGGCATGGCCACCGCGGTGGCCGCGTTCGGTTACATCGACGCCGATGACGACCCCCGCGGCTGGCAGGCGGACCATCTGCTGGAACAGGGCGACGACCTGTTACCTTTACTGAAAACCCTGACAAGCGAGAGTCTGGCATGAACGATCTGCAGTCCCTGAATCGCCAAGCGGTGACGTATCAATGTCCGGATAACGCCTTCAAGGATCGCATCATCCTGGTGACCGGCGCCGGCGACGGCATTGGCCGGGCCGTATCCCTGGGGCTGGCCCGGCACGGCGCCACCGTGATTCTGCTCGGCCGCACCCAGTCCAAACTGGAAGCGGTGTACGATGAAATCAAAGCCGCCGGCGGCCCGGAGCCGGCGCTGGCGCCGGTCAACATGACGGTGGCGCGCCCCAGTGATTATCTGGAGTTGGCCAGCCTGTTCGAGAAAGAGTTCGGGCGCCTGGACGGCGTGCTCCACAACGCCTCGCTGCTTGGCGACATCACCCCAATGAACGGCTACAGCGCCGACACCTGGGACTCGGTCATGCAGGTAAACGTCAACGCCGCCTTCTATCTGACCCAGGCCCTGTTGCCGTTACTGCGCAACAGCGATGACGCCCGCATCCTGTTCACTTCGTCCAGTGTCGGCCGGCGCGGGCGCGCCTATTGGGGGGCCTATTCGGTGTCCAAGGCGGCCACCGAGAATCTGGCCCAGGTGCTCGCGGAGGAACTGGAAAATACCTCGAAGATCCGCGTCAACACGGTCAACCCCGGCGCCACCCGCACCGCCATGCGCGCCAACGCCTACCCCGGCGAAGACCCGATGACGCTGAAAACACCGGAAGAGCTGTTACCGGTCTATCTTTATCTGCTGGGCCCGGACAGCAGCAACGTGAATGGCATTTCCCTGGACGCGCAGCCGAAATAACGTATCGCGGCCCACGGGCCGCCCCCCTCCCCATATGCAACATCCCCTTGGCTATAGCGACAAAGCCAAACGTCGTCATGGTGCCCGGCAACGGAAGCAACTGTGCTATTACTTTTTGCACGGGCCCGAGAAAGCGGCCCTCGTGTCATAGCGCCCACGCCAACAACAAAAAGGGACCTTTATGAAAGCCTTATTGCTAAGGGCCGCCACGCTCCTCGTCCTGCTCGCTGGTGTCGTTACCGTCAGCGCCGAAGACCTGCGCCTGTCGCCGGAACAAAAAGCGAAGATGGAAAAGCTGCTGCCCGGGGTCACCATCAGTGATTCACTGGTATCGGAACTGGCCAGCGTCTTTTATTCACGGGACATGCCGGTGCGGGTACGGCTCAAGGCGATCAGCAAGTTGGTGGGCATCGATCAGATGCCGCCGGGCACCGCGCTCAAGCGTAAAATCTGTATCTGGGACATCGCCGGCCGCAATGGACCGATCTTTCACGCCGCCATGGAACAGCGGGCTCTGGCGCTGGAATACGGCATCAACCTGGAAATGATCCCGTTCACCAACGAGTCGATCATGGTGGATGAATTGAAAGCCGGCCGCTGCGACGCGGCGCTGATGACCGGCTTTCGTGCCCGTAATTTCAATGTCTACACCGGCACCATCGATTCCATCGGCGGGGTGCCGGACAATGACCACATGCGCACCCTGCTGGAAGTGCTCGCCCATCCCAGCCAGGCGGACAAGATGGTGCATGGCGACTACGTGATCATGGGCGTGTACCCCGGCGGCGGCGCCCATATCTTCGTCAACGACAAACAGATCAGTTCCCTGGCCAAGGCCGCCGGCAAGAAAGTGGTGGTGCTGGACTACGACAAAACCCAGGCGGAGATGGTCGCCGGTATCGGCGCCACGCCGGTGCCCTCGGATATCGTCAGCGCCCCGAACAAGTTCAACAACGGCGTGGTGGATATTCTGGCGGCACCACTGATCGCCTATGAGCTTCTGGAGCTGTACAAAGGGATGACGCCGGATGGCGGCATCGTCGACTTTCCGCTGGCGCAGATCAGCATGCAGCTGGTGGGCCGGCTGGACAAATTCCCCAACGAGATCGCCCAACTGGTACGCGAAGCGTCCTTCGAAGCCTACGACCGCATCCGCGCAAGGGTGAAAATAGAGGAAGATCGGGTGCCGGATCGCTGGTGGATCCATATTCCGGACAAGGAGCGCCGCGTTTACGAAAGCATGATGCAGGACGCCCGCAATGTGTTGCGCAAACAAGGCTACTACGACGGTCGCATGCTCGACATGCAGAAGCGGATCCGCTGCAAATACACGCCGTCACGCGGTGAGTGCTCCAATTCCTAGACTCTGGGCGGAGAGACACGGACCATGATCCATGGCTGGAAATATACCACTGCGTTATTGCTGGCGCTGTTGGGCCCCGCCGTCCCGGCGATGGCCGAACCCGCGCCCGGCGCCGTCACCAAGGCGTTCCAGGAACGCCGTCATCTGACCGTCTGCATCTGGGACCTGGTCGGCCGCAACGGGCCGATTTTCTCCGTGGCCCAGGATCAGAAGGCCCGTTTCCTGGAGTACGGCCTGGACATCGATCTCGAGCCCTATACCAATGAACGGGTCATGGTTGAGGCGCTCAAGGCGCGGCAGTGTGACGCGGCTCTGATGACCGGCATGCGCGCGCGGCTGTTCAACAAGTACACCGGCACCATTGATTCCATCGGCGGCGTGCCCAGTGAAGAGCATATGCGCATCCTGCTGGAAGTGCTGGCCAACCCGGAATCGGCTTCACGCATGGTGGAAGGCGATTACGTGATCCTTGGCATCGCCCCCGCCGGCGCCGCCTATATTTTCGTCAACGACAAACGCATCAATACCCTGGCCAAGGCCGCCGGCAAAAAAGTGGCGGTACTGGATTACGACCCGACGCAGGCGGAGATGGTGGCCCAGGTGGGGGCATCGCCGGTGCCATCGGATCTGGTCAGCGCGCCCAACAAATTCAACAACGGCGTGGTGGACGTGCTGGCGGCACCGCTGGCCGCCTATCAGATCATGGAGCTGTACAAGGGCATGACGCCGGACGGCGGCATCATCGATTACCCGCTGGCGCAGATCAGCCTGCAGTTGGTGGGCCACAAGGATCGCTTCCCGGCGGATATGGCACAGATCTCCCGGGAGCTGTTCTTCGAGGGGTACCAGAAGATGATGGATCGCGTGCATCTGGAATCCCGCCAGGTGCAGGATCATTGGTGGGTGCCGATTCCGGACCGGGACAAACAGGACTATGAGGTGATGATGCGCGATGCCCGCCTGCAGTTGCGCGAGCAGGGCTACTACGACGGCGACATGCTCAACCTGCAACAACGGATCCGTTGCAAGCTGGACGCACGCCGCGCCGAGTGTGCCAATCCGGTGGAGTGAACCGGTCGCTCCGCCTACGCATCTTCCGTGGGAATCTGTTCCAGAGCGCCAAACATATCCACGCGCTGATCGTTGAACAGATCGAGCTCCGGCGCCAGCGCCTGCACATAGCGGTCGAAATAGAGAAACTGCTTGAGCAGCAGAGCGAACTCCCGCGGGAACCGGATACCGTGATCCTCGCCGATGCGCACCAGATCCATCAGCAAGCGATTGACCTCGCGATCATTACGGTCGGCCTGCACCAGCGATGACGGATCCACCCGGGTGAGGCGGTCCTGTAAAGCGGTGATATCCCGCGCCAGCGCGTCCACGTCCACTGCTTCCCGGGTCATGCCCACCATCACCATGGACCGGGCCATGGTCTGGACGTCACCATTGCCAATCGCCTCAAGGAAACCGGACATGCCCTCCCAGGCTTCACGGCGAATGCGCCCAACCATGCCAAAGTCGATGAAGCCGACACGGCCGTCTTCCAGCACCATCAGGTTACCGGCGTGCAAGTCGGCGTGGAAGAAATCGCACAGCATGAGACTGGAGAACCAGGTATTCAGCGCGGTGATCAGCACTCCTGCGGGGTCGTCGGTATACTCACGCAGAGCGCCGAGGTCGGTAATCGGCATGCCGTGCAGCCGTTCCATGGTCAATACCCTGGTGGTGGTGTGGGAACGGATCGGCCGCGGCGCCACCACCGCGCGGTTACCGGTCTGCGCCAGGAAGTCGTTGAATTGCTCCAGGTTGCGGGCCTCCTGCAGGAAATCGCACTCCTCCATCATCCCCGCCTGCAGTTCCTCGATCACGCCGGACAGCGCCGAACGGCTCAACCCCGGCGCCAGTGATTCGATCACCCGGGCGGAGAAATAGAGAAAATTGAAATCGGTGAGCAACACATTGCGCACGCCGGGGCGCTGCACCTTGATCACCACCTCGGCACCGTTGTGCAGGCGCGCGGCGTGCACCTGGGCAATGGAGGCACTGGCCAGCGGCTGTGGATCCACCCATTCGAACTGCTGCTCAAGGCTGCCGCCCAGCTCCTCCTCCACCACCCCGCGGATATAGTGGAAGGACAGCGGCGGAGTCCGATCCAGGCATTTCTGAAATGCCTCCACGTACTCTTCCGGAAACAGTGACGGCGAGCTGGCGATGAACTGCCCCAGCTTGATGTACGTCGCGCCCAGGGATTCAAAAGTGGCGCGCAGCCGTTCCGGCAGGGCGTCACGATCACCCAGCGCCCAGCCCAGCCCCTGGCGGCCCACCACACCAAGGGTCTCGATGATACGCAGGGCGCCTCTGGCTGTATTCCTTGCCAGCGCCAGGCCGGAGCGCTCACGCAACAGATCGGCGCGAGCGCCGGTAACCGAAGAAGGCTGTGTCATCACGTCTGTGTCCCTGTTTAAAAAATGAATCGCCCTGGGCCGGTAAACTACCGGAAAAGGGTAACCATAAAAACCGCGACGATTTTTACCTCGAGGTTAATTATGACCAGTCGGTCTTTCTGTCCCCTTTTTTTCTTCTGGTTCACGAGTGTCCACTCAAAGATCCCGAAGTTAAAAGGTAACCGTCTGATTTTATTACCAAGATCCCGGGAGGCCCAGCGTTTAGGTAAACTTCATTGGCTGTTCCGACAGGAGAGCGCCGACGTACGGTCATTTCCCCTGGTCCCGTGCAAATCCATGATCCCCTTGCTGGCGTCCATATGTAATGGCTTACATGCATTTTTGTAATTGGCGCTTGTGTCAACGGGCGTGCGTTGTGTACCGTCAAATTTTCCACGTCGAGAACAATAAAAAGGAGCTAAAAGGAATGCGTTCTCTAATAACCAAAGTGCTACGACCCGCGCGTGTACTGATCGTCGGCGGCGCCCTGCTGGCGCTGCAGGGCTGTGGCATGATCTATAAAACCACCGGGGATATTCTGGTCAGCTTCGGCCAGGCGGAATTACTGCCTTATATGCTGGCCTACGACGATGTCCGCATGGGCTGCATCATGGGTGAAGCCCAGACTCCTCTCCTGATGTCCTTCGAAACCGTGGGTTCCCATCCCGGCCGCCTGGGTGTGATGACCTTCGTCACCTCGGCGGTGTGCGCCGAACAGCTTGCGCTGGAATCCGAGCTGCGCTACCTGCGTGCCATGAAGGAAGGCCGGGTCGCCGAAGCCCAGGATGCCCGCATCGAGCAAAAACGCTGGTCCGCCCTGGCCGCCGAGCGACTGCTCACCGCCTACCAGCGCCTGGAAGTGGAATACGGCAAGGTGGGAGAAGGCGAGTGCCCCAAACTGAATCGCAAACTGGATCAACTGGTCTGGCTGGTGGGTAACATTGCCGGCGCCCAGGCACTGGTGGCCGACGGTGCCGCCGACGGCGTGGTCGGTGTGCCGCGGGATATCGTTGGCAAAGTCGCCCGCAACGCCTCCTGCCTGAGCAACGAGAACTGGTGGGGCGCGCCGGAAGGCCTGCGTGCCACGATCTGGAACCTGCTGCCACAGTTGGCTCCGGAAGGCGCTCAACCCTGGCCGAAGCTGGAACAATCCGCCGAAATGGGCTTCGAAAAAGGTGTGCGTCTGGGCAGCGCTTTCCTGGCGCTGAGCGCTTACAGCAAGGGCGACAACGATCGTCTGCGCACAGCGATTCGCGATTTCGCCGCCAACGACGAAAATCTGGACCCGGACTACGCCATGATCGACGCCATCGCCGGTGTCCTGATACAGGGCTTGTCCGATCGCATGTGGACCGAGGCCACGGGCAAGCGGACTCCGGTGAACGGCCTGGGCACCTTCTGGGATGACCAGCCCTCTTCCGGCTCCAAAGTTGACATCGACGATCTGCTGTAACGGGACCGGAGGGCCTTTCCCCGCTGGAAGGCCCGCCTCCCGATAATCAAAAAAACCAGGAGAGACGATCTCATGCGCTACAAGAAAGCGTTAACCGCCGTGATGGCGACCGTACTGGGCCTGGCCGCCGCCGGCGCCAATGCCGCCGAGAAACGGACCTTGTGTGTCTTTGACATCATCGGTGCCAGTGGCGACGTCTACAACGTGATGAAGGACTACCGTACCGCCGCCGCCGGTTGGGGAGCCGACATCGACCTCAAGCCCTACACCGACGAGAAGATCACCGCCGAGGCCCTCAAGGCCGGGCAGTGCGACGGCGCGGTGCTGACCGGTCTGCGGGTACGCCAGTTCAACCACTACTCCGGCAGCATGGAAGCGATCGGCGCGATTCCGGATTACGAGCATCTGCGCACCGTGATCCAGGTGCTGTCCAGCGACACCCCGTCCATCAACGAAAAAATGGCCTCCGGCCCCTACACCATTGGCGGCCTGATGCCCATGGGCGCGGCTTATCTGTTCGTCAAGGACAAGGCCATTAACAACGTCAACGCCCTGTCCGGCAAGTCCATCTCGGTGATGGAATACGACCCGGCCCAGGCGCAGATGGCCGCCAAGGTGGGCATGTCCCCGGTGCTGTCGGACATCACCAACTTCGCCGGCCGTTTCAACAACAACTCCGTGGATATCTGCTTCGCTCCGGTGGTGGCCTATTCCGCGCTCGAACTGTACAAGGGGCTGCAGCCCGACGGTGGCATCATTCGCTATACGCTCGGCCAGCTCACCAATCAGATCGTGCTGCGCAAGGACCGCTTCTCCGAGGATTTCGTCAAGCAGTCCCGCAAGTTTATGTTCGGCCAGTTTGACCGCGCCATGACCATCATCAACAACGCGGAAAACGAGGTGGACAAGAAGTGGTGGATCGAGCTGCCCGAGGAAGACAAGCGTGGCTATGACGAGATGCTGCGTGAGGCTCGTATCGAGATGACCCAGGACGGTATTTACAGCAAGGACCTGACCAGCCTTCTACTGAAGGTACGTTGCAAGTACGACCCTTCCCGCGCGGAATGCGCCAACCCTCAAGAGTAACATCTGAAACCGCGGGGCCGGCATCCGGCCCCGTTCTCCATTCCCTCCACCACTTCCGGCGCTTCGGCCATACCGGCGCGAAGGGGTGAAGTATATGCTCGCTCGAAAAGGTCGTTTTCATACGCGGCGATCTCATTGCTGGCATAACAAAAACCGGGTGAAAAATGGATAAACCAACCTTTACCGTGGCGAACCGTTCCATCAAGGAATGGGTATCCTCCCTGCCGACCCTGATCATCCTGCTGCTGACGATTTTTCTTTCTTCCGGTGAAATTATTCATTCCCAATTATTGAAGATAGGTGAAAATACCTGGGAGAGTTATTTCCTGCTGCGTGGCGCTGGCATGGTGCAGCAGCCGACCTGCAATCCGGACCCGAACATCGATCAGCTCACCCGGGAAACGGTACGCAAGCGCCAGCAGGAAAGCGCTGATGATCCACTGGCGGACGTGCTCGGCACCTCGGAGGTCAACGAGGACGCGATCCGCCAGTCTCTGGAACGCTCCAGGGAAAACTGCCGGACTCGCTGGGAGCGTTTCCAGACCATAGAGGAAAGGGTTACACCCGGTGTCATCGCCTTCCGCACCGTCGAGGGCGGCGTGGCGAAAATCGTCTCCACTCTCGGCGACTACAAACGTCTTCTGTTGTGTCTTCTGGTCTTGATCTGCGCCGCCACCGCCACTCTCGGCCGGCACCATATCGCCCTGCGGCCGCAACGGACGGTAAAGGATTATCTTGTTTCCACCACCGCACAGTTGATCGCCAATGCGCTGCTGCTTTCCTCCGCTTTCGTTTATCGCATGGAGGAAGTCGCCGCCATGGAGTCTGGCGTGCGCGTCGGCCATTTCTATTTGCACCAGTTCTGGATCGCCGGCTTCGCCATTCTCACCGCCGCCTCCCTGTACCAGTTGATGCGCCGCCCCCGGGATCTGGAATCCGGTGGCTCCTGGGGCAAGGCCCTGCTTACCATTCCGCTTTACACTTTCATGGCTCTGACCGCGTCGGCGCAGTTCCTCGGCCAGGGTTATTACCATGGCATCGCCGTGTATCTGGGCATGATGATGGAGATGTCCACGCTGTTCCTGAACCTGGCGCTGTACATCTGGATCGGCATGATGCTGAAGCAGACCAAACTGGCCCATCTGGTGTTCGATGTACTGCGGCCATGGAAAATGTCACCGGAACTGATGGCCTTCGTGGTGCTGGCCGTGGCGGCCATCCCCACCGCTTACACCGGTGCTTCCGGTATCTTCGTGATCGCCGCCGGTGCCACCATCTACAACGAGTTGATCCGCGCCGGCGCGCGCAAACAACTGGCCCTGGCCGCCACCGCCATGTCCGGTTCCATGGGTGTGGTGCTGCGCCCCTGTCTGCTGGTGGTGATCATCGCCGCGCTGAACAAGAGCGTGACCACCGCCGAGCTGTTCAACTCCGGCATCAAGATTTTCATTCTCAGCCTGGTGCTGTTCTTCATTTACAGTCAGTTCGCGCGCACCTCGCCGGCCCGTATCGCCCCGTTCTCGGAGGCCCTGCCGCACAGTCTGAAGCGGCTGATACCACTGCTGCCCTACGGCATCGTGGTCGGTACCGTGCTGGTTTTCTTCAGCGACGTCCTCAACCGCCACCTGGATGAGTTCTCCGCCCCGATCATCCTGCCGGTGATGCTGCTGGCCGTGCTGTTCTACGAAAAACTCAGCCGTCATTTCCTGCACCTGTTCGCGCTGGCACTGATCCCCATGCTGGCGCTGTCCTTCATGGACACCTGGCATGGCTATCAGGCCCTGCAAAGCGGAGAGATCCCCACTGGCTGGACCATCGTGACGCTGCAGAATCATCTTTGGGGACTGTTCTGGCGCAACGTGATTCTTGGCGGCTTTATCGTCGTGCACTACCTGGTGGCGCCGCGCATGAAAGGCAATGGCGATACCGACCCTCACTACGCGCCCGAGGAAGGCGTCTCGGAAAAACTGGAAGGCTCTCTGCGCTTCTCCACCAACGAGACCACCACTCACATCGGCGCGCTGTTGATGCTGATGGCTCTGTCGGTGAGCACCGGTGGCATCATCGAACGCTCTGGTCTGATGGAAATGCTGCCCGAGGCGTTCTCCTCGATCTGGATCGCGATGACCATTCTGGTGGTGACCATGGTGGTCATCGGCATGATCATGGACCCCTATGGCGCGGTGATTCTGGTGAACGCCACCATCGCCCAGGTGGCGTTCAACAACGGGATCGATCCGTTGCACTTCTGGATGATCACACTGGTGGCGTTCGAATTGGGTTACCTGACCCCGCCGGTGGCTCTCAACCACCTGCTGACCCGGCAGGTGGTGGGTGACGACGAGGTGGAAAGCGCCAAACTTCACAGCGGCACCTTCTTCCGCCGCTACGAGAAGTTCCTGCTGCCCATCGCGGTCATGCTGACGGCACTGTTGGCGGTTAGCTATCTGCCGCTGATGTCCGAGGGGCTGCATCAGTGGTTGTTCCATAAGATACAAGTGACCATGTAACCACCTGGTGTCAATAAACACCAAAATCACAGCAAGGGGCTCTCACGGGCCCTTTTTGTGTTCAACACCAAAGAGACAAAAAAGGCAACGCAACACCAATAACAACAACCTGTAGCCAAAAAAAGGAGAAGGGGCGATGGAAGAAAGAGCCATGGGGGAAACCGCGAAGAGGGGCAGCGGGCGCTGGCTTCGGCGGTCGCCGGCCGAGTGGTTTGCTTCATTACCCACCCTGCTGGTATTGCTGCTGGCACTGTTTCTCTCATCCGGAGAGATCATCCATTCACAGTTGCTCAAGATCGGGGAAAACACCTGGGAAAGTTATTTTCTGCTGCGTGGCGCCGGTCTCATGGAGGAACCGACCTGCAATCCCGATCCGGATATCAGCCAGCTGACCCGGGAAACCCTGCAACGGCGGCAGGCGGAAGCCGCCAACGATCCACTTGCCGGCGTGCTGGGCACGCCCAGCGTCAACGAAGACGCCATCCGTCAGTCACTGCAGCGGTCACGGGAGAATTGCCGGGGAAAATGGGACCGCCACCAAATCATTCAGGAAAGGGTCACCCCTTCGGTGGTGATGTTTCGCAACGTGGAAGGCGGCGTAGCCTGGGTGGTGTCCTCACTGGGCGATTACAAGCGCTTATTACTTTGCCTGCTGTTGATGATCTGCGCCACCCGCACCACGCTGGGCCGGCACCATATCGCCCTGCGTCCGCAGCGTACGGTAAAGGACCATATTGTCTCCACCAGCGCGCAACTGGCCGCCAATGCCCTGCTGCTGCTGTCGGCCACCGTCTATCGCGTCGAGGAAGCGGCGGCAATGGAATCCGGCGTCCGGGTCGGCCACTTCTACTTGCATCAATTCTGGATCGCCGGCTTCGCCGTGCTGACCGCGGCGTCGCTGTATCAGTTGATCCGCTTTCCCAAGGGACTGGAATCCGGCGGCTCCTGGGGTAAGGCCCTGTTGACTATTCCGCTTTATACCTTCATGTGTCTGTCCGCGTCCTCCCAGTTCATCAGCCAGGGCTACTATCACGGCATCGCCGTGTATCTGGGCATCATGATGGAAATGTCCACCATGTTTCTCAATCTGGCGCTGTACATCTGGATCGGCATGATGCTCAGACAAACCCGGCTGACCCATCTGGTGTTCGACGTGCTGCGGCCCTGGCGCATGTCACCGGAACTGATGGCCTTCGTGGTACTGGCGGTGACCGCCGTGCCCACCGCCTACACTGGCGCCTCCGGTATCTTCGTGATCGCCGCCGGGGCCACCGTCTACAATGAGATGATCCGGGCCGGCGCCCGCAAACAGCTGGCCCTGGCCACCACCGCCATGTCCGGTTCCATGGGCGTGGTGTTACGCCCCTGCCTGCTGGTGGTGATCATCGCCGCGCTCAACAAGAACGTCACCACCACCGAACTGTTCAGCTCCGGCCTCAAGGTATTCATGCTCAGCTTGCTGCTGTTCTTCATCTACAGTCAGTTCGCGCGCACCTCGCCGGCCCGCATCGCCCCGTTCTCCGAAGCCGTGCCGGCCAGCCTCAAACGTCTGGTGCCACTGTTGCCTTACGCCATTGTCGTTGGCGCCGTGCTGGTACTGTTCAGCGACGTGCTGGACCGTCAACTGGATGAGTTCTCCGCCCCCATCATCCTGCCCGTGATGTTGCTGGCCGTGCTGTTCTACGAAAAACTCAGCCATCACCTGCTGCATCTGTTCGCCCTGTTCCTGGTGCCCATGATCGCACTGTCCTTCAACGATCTCTGGCAGGGCTACCAGGCCCTTCAAAGCGGCGAGTTACCCACCGGCTGGACCCACATTACGCTGCAAAATCACCTGTGGGGCCTGTTTTCACGCAACCTGTTCCTGGCTGGTTTTTTGCTGGTGCACTATCTGATCGCACCTCGCATGGCGAAAAGCGAGGCGGTGGATCCGCACTACGCCCCCGAGAAAGGGGTCTCCGAAAAGCTGGAAGGGTCCCTGCGTTTCGCCACCAATGACACTACCACCCACATCGGCGCCATGCTGATGCTGATGGCCCTGTCGGTGGGCACCGGCGGGCTGATCGAACGCTCGGGGCTGGTGGAAATGCTACCGGAATCGTTCTCCTCGATCTGGATCGCCACCAGTATTCTGGTGGTGACCATGGTGATTCTCGGCATGATCATGGAGCCCTTCGGCGCCGTGGTGCTGGTCAACGCCACCGTCGCCCAGGTCGCCTTCAACAACGGCATCGATCCGCTGCATTTCTGGATGATCACCCTGGTGGCGTTCGAGTTGGGCTATCTGACTCCGCCGGTGGCGGTGAACCATCTGCTCACTCGTCAGGTGGTGGGCGACGATGAAGTGGAGAGCGCCAAACTTCAGCACGGCTCCTTCTTCCGCCGCTACGAGAAGTATCTGCTGCCGATCGCGGTGATGTTCACCGCCCTGCTGCTGGTGAGCTATCTGCCGTTACTGTCGGAAGGCCTGCATCAGTGGCTGTTCCAGAAAATCCAGATCGCCATGTGACCACTCGCTTCCGCTATCGGCCTTGCTTCATCGCGCCGATAGCGGATAATCAGGCCCCCTGATACGAAAAAAGCAGGTCCGGCTTATGAATGACAAGACCCGCGAAGAACAGTACCGGCGCCGTCCCACGGAGCCGTTGCCGAAAAGCGTTCGTCCCGCCTTATTCTTGTTGCTCTTTCTGGTCGCCGTAACCCTGTGCATCGCCGGTGCCGCCGCCCTGGTGGACCGTCTCATCTATGGGTGAAGCCGATGAAGCACGTAAAGGAACAACGTCGTCATTCGCGCCACCGCGCTCCGAACGGCCTGAACATGCGTCTGCGCCAGGATCCACCGACGGAGGACGACGATCTCACGTTGACATGCCGGGATATATCCCGCGCCGGTCTGGGCGTGGAACTGCCCTATTCGATCCGTCCCGACACCGACGTGGAGTTGTGGCTGCAGTTACCCAACCAGGGTGAAGCCTTGCATTTGTTCGGTACTATTGCCTGGTGTGCCGAGGGCACGCAGCGCTGGTCCGCGGGCATCGCCCTTGATCTGGAGCGAACCGACGGCGCCCTCTGGGCGGCCCGGTTCGACGATCCCGATGTCTGACCGTCCCTCGTTGTTTCAACGGGGCGGGCAGTACCATCTGCACCGGCCGGACTACCCGGAAAACCTGTTCCGCTGGCTCGGTGATCAGTGTTTCGAGCACCAGCGGGCGCTGGACCTGGGCTGCGGCACCGGCCAGGCGTGCCGCTCCCTGGAAGGTCATTTCCAGCACGTCATCGGCGCCGACCTCAGCCTCGCTCAACTGCGAGGCGCCCCGGCCGGCGCCAGCCGCTATCTGGCCGCCCGCGCCGACGCCCTGCCCTTCGCCGATGGCAGCTTCGACCTGATCACCGTGGCCCAGGCGCTGCACTGGTTTCCATTGCCCATGTTCTTCAAGGAAGCCGAACGGGTGCTGCGCGAAGACGCGCTGCTGGCCATCATCAGCTATGGCTTGTGCCAGGTGGAGGGGCTGCCGGATTTGATCGACGACTTTCACGACCGGGTCCTGGCGCCCTGGTGGCCGGCGGCGCGCTGGAGCGTGGTCAGCGGCTATCGTAACGTGACGCTGCCGTGGCCGGAACACAAGGCGCCGGATAGCCTGGGTATCGAACGCCATTGGCACTGGCGTGATCTGGCCGCCTATCTGGACACCTGGTCGGCGTTGGCGAAAGCGCGCCGCTTCGGCAAGGATCCACTGCGGGATTTCCTGCCGCGATTGGAGCAGGCGTGGGGAGAAAAAACACGCAAGGTACGCTGGCCGCTAAGAGTCCGCGCCTGTCGCCGGCCCAGGGAGTATTGAGCCAAATAAGAATCCCGGTCCGTGGGCCCACGGGTGTCGCATAATTCGCAGGCACGCTTACACGCAACACGCTGGCACGCCAAATCCCAAGCCTGCCGCAGCGTCAGAGACATGGCGCCAGAGGTCGCTACAACGGGTTATAGAGGTTTTTGCAGGAGCGGCTGAGTCGCGATTGGCGTGTTAGCGTGCCAGCGTGTTGCGTGTAAGCGGGCTGCCCCAAAACTGTGGGACAGCAATGATCCACGAACCGTGATGTCCTGACCGCGTTCAGTACTTGGAGCTTTCAGTACCAGGGAAATGCTCGGCCAGCAGACCGGCGAGGCGATCCAGACGATGGCGCCGTTTCGACAGCCCGAACACATTCATCATGCGGGTCCCCCAGGTCAGCGCGGTGGCCAGGGTATCGCCGCCACGGCGGGGGATCACATGAAGATGGACATGGGGCACGTGCTGGTTGGCTTCGCGGCCATCGTTGACCACCACGTTGTGAGCTTTGACGTCCAGCCCCGCCCGCTTCTGAGCACGGATAGTGCGTCGCGCCAGCTCAAAAAGATGGGCGGCCAGCTCCGGCTCCAGTTCTTCCAGCAGCGCATGGTGCGCCACCGGGATCACCAGGCAATGGGCTTCGCGGACCGGAAACAGGTCCAGCAACACCACGGCCCGCTCATCCCGGTACACCACGCTGGCGGGGGCATCCCCGTTCAGGATCCGGCAGAAAACGCAGTCAGTCGTCGTCATAATCCTCATCGGCCCCGGCCACCGCTTTGCGGCGCTGGCGCCAGGACTCCAGCAAGGCAACGATAAACGCCACCAGCAGTACCGCCACCAACGGCGCCACCGCCCGCCAGGGGCCGCTGTCGTTGCCGGCGAACAGGCCGTCGAACAGACTAACCACCCAGGCCGGAGCCCATTCTTCCTGATTGGCCGCCACCGGCCACGGTGTCAGCAGTATGGCGGTCGCCAGACCCCGCAGCAGGGTTTTCAACCAGGACATCAGGGGGCTGGTCAGATACCACAGTACCACCAGCACTCCCAGACTTCCCAAAACGTATGCCAGCCATCCCATCATATAGGCGTTCGTTGTCACAATTACTCCCTGGAGCCCATTCACGCTCTCAAGCCTACACAGGCCCTTAGTACTCGAGCCATTCTATACGTCCCGGGCTCGCCTCTCTATCGAGTCCGTCCGGATCAGTTTTCCACCCAATGGATGACATGGTCTTCCCAATCCCGCTCTGGAACCCGGTTTTCCGGAACCACGCGGCCGGCAACGCTGATCCCGGCGTCACGTACCGAGCCCGGATCCCCGGATAGCAACGGATGCCACTCAGGCAGCGGTTTGTCTTCGGCTCGCAGTCGATAAGCACAACTGACCGGCAGCCAGTCGGACCGGGCCATCTCTTCGGTTACCTGAAGACACCCCGGCACTTTGCGCCGCCGCTGCGCGTAGACCTGGCAACGGCAACGGCGGGTATCGAGATAGCGGCAACTGAGGTCCGTGAACACCACCTCGCCGCTGTCCTCGTCCTCCAGCTTGACCAGACAGCAGCGCCCGCAACCGTCGCACAGTGCCTCCCATTCCCGCGCATTGAGTTGTCCCAGAGGCAGCGTCCAGAACCGTTCGCGCAGAGGCGGATCCGTCAGCGTCACGACGGCTTCCCGCGCGGGTTGTCGGGGTGGCCGGCGGCCAGAAACAGATCCTCGTCCGGCGGCGGCGGCATCTGCAGATAAAACCCTTTATCACGCACCTCATCCATGACCTTGCTCACATCCGCCCGTGCCAGCGGCCGCTTGGGATCCAGGATCATATCGCTGACGTGCAGCAGCTTGCCGCATTGCTCAAGCAACACCTTTGGCACCGCTTCCAGCCCCCTGGCGCGAGCCACGAACAGATACATCTCAGACCGACGGCTGCTCCGGTAGATAGAACAGAACAACTTGCCTTGCAATGTCATAGCATCTCCAACAACGGCTCGGCTACCGGCTCCCGGCGCCAGCCGCGCAACGGCTCGGGCAAGGACTCCGGATCACGCACCAGCGCCTCCAGCCAGCGGCGCCGCACCAGCACCTCCGGCTGCAATCCCAGATCATTGGCCAGAGCGGTCACCCGGTCGCGCAATTGTTTGACCTGATCCCGCTGCGGCCGGGCCAGCGGTTCCGGCAGCGGCTCCGGCGGCGTTTCCCGGCGGCCTTGCTCAAGACAGGCGATGATCCGCTCCCCGTCACGCTGAATCAGCTTGGGGTGCAATCCCAACGATTGCAGCGCGCTCCGGTCCAGGCGACGGCGCTGGCTCAACTCCAGCATCACCGGGTCCTTGAGCACGAAACTGCGCGGCAGATCACGCTGCCGGGCCATCTCTTCGCGCCAGCGCGCCAGCGCCGCCAAGGCGGCCAGTTCCTCGCCCTGCAGGGCCCCGGCGCCTTTGACCGCATGCCACGGCTCACCGCCCTGCCCGCGCCGCCGTACGTCCGCCACCAGGCGATCGCACTCTTCCCGCCACCAGGCTTCCCGGCCCAGGGCGCGGAGACGTTCGCGCAAACGGCCGGTCACTTCGGGCAGGTACTTCACGTCTTCCTCGGCGTAGCTCAGTTGTTCGGCGCTGAGCGGCCGCCTGAGCCAATCGGTACGGGTGGCGCCCTTGGGCAGCGCGACCCCCAGTTGCTGTTCCACCAGCCGCTGGTAACTCATTTGCATATCCTCGCCGACCAGGGCGGCGGCGATCTGGGTATCCTCGATGTGCTTCGGGCATTCGCCGGTGAAGTACTGCAAGGCTTCCAGATCCTCGGAACAGGAGTGCATCACCAGACACCGGTCCGCCAGCACCGCGCCCAGCACCGGCGCGCTCACCCCGGTGGTATCGATGAGACGGATGGCATCGCCATCGTGCGCCTGCACCAGAGCCAGCCGTGGCCAGTAAGTCCGATCCCGCATGAACTCGGTATCCAGGTACAGCGGGCCCGCCGGCGGCGCCCAGTCCTGGATCTGCTCGTCTTTGTCACACCATATATAGCTCATGCCGCTCCCGGCTCGTTCGAATGGGGCGCATTATACGGGCAAGGCCCCGCCGGCTCCATGCGAAGGCGCCCGGAGGTGTGCCCGCAATCCGCTTTCTGCTAACCTTGGCGCGCCTTGAAAACCGCACAGGAATCAACCATGAGCACGAAACTGGTACTGGTCCGCCACGGACAGAGCGTCTGGAACAAGGAAAACCGTTTCACCGGCTGGAAGGACGTGGATCTCACCGAGCAAGGCCGGGCGGAAGCGAAAACCGCCGGCGACCTGCTGCAGGAAGCGGGCTTCGAGTTCGATATCGCCTACACTTCCGTGCTCAAGCGCGCCATCCGCACCCTGTGGACGATCCTCGACACCATGGATCAGATGTGGATCCCGGTGGTGCGTGACTACCGCCTCAACGAGCGTCACTACGGCGCCCTGCAAGGCCTGAACAAGGCGGAAACCGCCGCCAAATACGGTGACGAGCAGGTACTGGTGTGGCGCCGCAGCTACGACACCCCGCCGCCGCCGCTGGAGCGTGACGACGAGCGTTACGCGGGCCGTTTCCGCGTTTATCGTGGTCTCAGCGACGCCGAGATTCCGCTGTCCGAGAGCCTCAAGGACACCGTGGCCCGTTTCGTCCCCTACTTCCAGAGCGTGATCGAACCGGATATCCGCGCCGGCAAGCAGGTGCTGATCTGCGCCCACGGCAACAGCCTGCGCGCCCTGGTCAAACACCTGGGCAATATTTCCGATGAGGAAATCGTCAAACTCAATATCCCCACCGGTATTCCCATGGTGTATGAGCTCGACGACGACCTGAAGCCGATCAAAAACTACTACCTGGGCGACGCCGAAGCCGCCGCCGCGGCCGCCGAAGCGGTGGCCAATCAGGGCAAAGCCTGACGGCCTCCCCCCGGTGGCGCCCGCCACCGGGGGATTCAGGAATCCGGCTCCGGGTTCCGGTCCAGGACTTCCACCCGGCGCCGCTCTCCCGCCTCGAACAAACGCTCCCGCAACCGTTCTATTTCCGCCTGCCGATCGCTCGGCGCCAGACCGCTTTCCAGAATGGCGCGACGCTGCTCGCGGTAATCCTGGTAACGGGACTGCCAGAGCGCCCGGCGCTGGTCCAGTTCCGCCAGCCGGTCCGCCGCCTCCCGGCCCAGCCGTTGCTCACGCAATTGGTCGATCCGCCGCTGCGGTGCGCCCTGTTCCCGCAACGCCCGCACTTCCTCATGCACCTCCATCGGCTCCCGCGAGGCGCGCACCTGCTCACGCAAATCCGGCGGCAGGGTAGCTTCCAACGCATCCAGACGCTCACTCCTGGTGGCTTCGTCCAGTTCGTTGTCCTCAAGGATGCGGCGCCGCTGCAGGGCGAAATCCGCGTAACGGTCCTCGAAGCCAAAAAACGCCTCGGCGGTGGTGGCGTCGAAAAACCGGCCTCTCAATGCCTGTCGCTGTTCAAGACTGTGGCGTAACGCGGCCGGATCCCGCCCCGGCGGTGTCAGCTCCGCCAGCGCCTCGCGATAGCCCAGATACTGTTGCAGCAGTGCCCAGGCCCGGGCCGCCGCCGACGGCGACAGCCGGGCCTCGAAATCCGCCGCCAGGCGCGCCTTGAGTGTCTCCAGATCCTCTTCGCCCAAGGCCGACAACACATAATCGAAGCGACGACGCAGCGCTTCGTTGACGATCAGGTCGCCGTTCTCGTCCTCGGCCAGAGCCCCGTCCGGCCGGGTGCCGCGCCAGGACGGCGGCGGCGAATCGGCCAGTTCCCGGCCGCGCCCGGCGTAATCGTGCAATGCCGATGCCGCCGATGCTTGTGGCGGGGTCTGGCGCGACCCCGCCACGGGCGTGGGGCCATCGCCTCCTGGCCACCCCCAGATGCCCAGGCCCGCCAGCGCCAGCAGCACGATGAGGATTGTGTATATACGTCCTTTGGTCACGTTCAGCCCTCGACGGCAACCGTTCCCGACCCGCACACCGTCACTCTGACGGCAAGTGCCGCTCGTCGGATTACGACATTTTTATTAGTGAACACCTGTTTCGCTCTGGTTAGGATCATAGCAGGCTGTTGGCAAACAGTCCGGAACCCGCCGGGTTCCTTTCATGACCGTAAAGGGTGGCCGATGGAATCGGTCATTGGCAAGAAAGAGCGCAGCGCGGTTGATGTTCTGGTTCATCCGCGACGGGCTCGACAAACGATACCGAAAACAACAGACAAACAGGGAAGCTTATGAAAACGTCAATCAAGACTCTTTTGAGAGCAAATCCGCTGAAGGCTGACGTCACTACAGTGGCGCTGAAGGCTCTGCTCGGCATCCTGCTGTTCTCGTGGCTGACCGCCGCCCATGCCGACGACTACACCGAAACCCGTTATCCCATCGTGCTGGTGCACGGCCTGTTCGGCTTCGATACCGCCGCTGGCGTGGACTATTGGTATCGCATCCCCGAGGAACTGCGACGAAGCGGCGCCGAAGTCTACGTGACCCAGGTCGCCGCCGCCCAGGACACCGAGGTGCGCGGCGAGCAGCTGGCACGACAGGTGGAGGATATTCTTGCCATCAGCGGCGCCGACAAGGTCAACCTGATCGGTCACAGTCACGGCAGCCCCACCATCCGCTACGTGGCCTCGGTCTACCCGGACATGGTCGCCTCCGCCACCGGTGTTGGCGGCGTCAACTGGGGCGCCCGGCTGGCGGACGTGCTGCAGGGCGTGGTGGACGACGTGCCTTTCAGCGGTGATCTGATCGGCTTTCTCGGTAATGCCCTGGCCGGGCTGATCGATCTGTTCTCCGGTGGCGGCAATGAACAGGACATCCTGGCGGCCTTGAAGGCGCTCACCACCGAAGAGACCATCGCCTTCAACCAGCAATACCCGGAAGGCATGCCCAGTGAGTATTGCGGCGAGGGTCCCAGGGAAGGCAGCAATGGTGTCTCTTATTTCTCCTGGAGTGGCGCCAAGCCGCTGACCAATTTCCTCGACCCTTCCGACGTCCTGCTCGGCGCCACCGCCATCGTTTTCCTCGGCGAGAAAAACGATGGGCTGGTGAGCAGTTGCTCCAGCCACCTGGGCATGGTGATCCGCGACGACTATCGCATGAACCATCTGGATGAGGTGAATCAGGTGCTCGGGCTGCATGACCTGTTCAGTACCGATCCGGTCACCCTTTATCGCCAGCACGCCAACCGGCTCGGGAACTATCAGTTCTGAGTCGGCAGTTCTGAGTCGGCGGTTCTAAGTCGGCAGTTCCGAGTCGGAACGGCCACGCCGGAGGCAATCGCGCCGGCGTGGCCGTCTTCCCAAGGACGCCCTCAATAACACGGTCTACGCACCTGCCGAAACGTCCGTCATTTTGAAGACCGGGGCGCCGTCATCGGCTGTCGCTCCGGTATTGAGCGGTGATGCCCGCCACCGCCATGATCTATCTCTTAGGGATGATCCAACTTTACTCAAAAGCAGGACAATAACCATGATAACAAGTCTTCGCGTAGCATTGGCGCTGTGCGCCATGCTGACCGTCCCCCTGGCCCAGGCCGCCGATCTGATTGAGAGGCGTATCTGCGTGTTCGATCTGGCCGGTAACGTCGGTCCGGTGATGACCGCCATGAAGGACTGGCAGACCGCCGCGCTGCAATGGGGGTTGAAAGCCAAACTGGTGGCTTATACCAATGAAGCCATCGCCGCCGAGGATCTCAAGGCCGGGGTCTGCGACGCGTCCCTGATCACCGGCCTGCGTGGCCGCCAGTTCAATCAATACAGCGGCACCATCGATTCCATTGGCAGCCTGCCGACCATGGATCATATGAAAGTGCTGCTGCAGGTTCTGTCCGATCCGCGCAGCGCCAAACCCATGACCAGCGGCGATTATGAAGTGCTCGGCGTGGCACCGGCGGGCGCCGCCTACATCTTCGTCAACGATCGGGAAATCAATTCGCTGGCCAAGGCCGCGGGCAAGAAAGTCGCGGTGCTGGAGTTCGATGAAACCCAGGCCATCATGGTGGCTCAGGTGGGCGCCACACCGGTGTCCTCCGATATCACCAATTTCTCCACCAAATTCAATAACGGCGTGGTCGACGTGATCGCCGCCCCGCTGATCGCCTATGAAATACTGGAACTGTACAAGGGCCTGAGCCCGGACGGCGGCATCATCGATTATCCGTTGATGCAGCTTTCGATTCAGTTGATCGGCACCAAGGCCCGTTTCCCGGAAGAGATCGCGCAAAAATCCCGCGAGTACTTCTACAACACTCTGGATCGGGTGATCGAGCAACTGGATCGTGAGGCCGAGGCGGTCAACAAGAAGTGGTGGGTACAGATTCCCGACGCCGACAAGCAGGAATACGAAGTCATGATGCAGGAAGCCCGCGTTCAGCTACAGCAGCAGGGTTTCTACAATGCCGACATGCTCAACCTGCAAAAACGGATTCGCTGCAAGCTGGAGCCGTCACGGGCGGAGTGCACCTGAGCGCCGGAGGCTGGCCGGCGTTACCCCTACAGCCCCAGTCGCTTGGCGATAATCTCGTTCATGATCTCGTAGGTACCGCCGCCGATGGAGAGGATGCGGTTGTCGCGAAACAGCCGTTCCACCACGGTGCCGCGCATGAAACCGCTGCCACCGAAGATCTGCACCGCATCCCAGGTTACCCGGTCCGCGCACTGGGTGGCCTGGTTCTTGGCCATGGACACATCCAGCACGCAATCCTCGCCGGCGGCGATGCGCGCCGCCACCCGGTAGGTGAATTCGGTGCTCGCTTTCACCGCCGTGGCCATTTCCGCCAGCTTGTGGCGGGTCACCTGGAAACCGGCCAGCGGTCGCCCGAACGCCTGACGTTCACGGGCATAGGCCAGCGCTTCCTCGAACGCCACCTGGGCGGTCATATTGGCGGTGACGGCCAGAATCAGGCGCTCCATCTGAAAGTTGCTCATGATGCAGTAAAAACCGCCGTTCTCCGGGCCAATCAGATTCTCCACCGGCACCCGGCAATCCTCGAAGAACAGCTCGGCGGTGTCCGACGCCCACCAGCCCATTTTCTTCAACTGTCTGCCCACCGTGAAACCCGGCGTGCCTTTCTCTACCAGCAACAGACTGATACCACCGAATCCCGCGTCTCCGGTACGCACCGCCACCGTGTAATAGTCCGCGCGCACGCCGCTGGTAATGAAGGTTTTCGAGCCGTTCACCCGATAATGATCACCGTCCTTGACCGCCCGGGTGCGCAGATTCGCCACATCGGAACCGCCGCCGGGCTCGGTGATCGCCAGCGCGGAGATTTTCTCCCCCGCCAGCACCGCCGGCACCACCCGTTCCTGCAGCGCTTCACTGCCCCACTTCCACACCGGCGGCAAACCGATGTCCAGGGAGCCCAGGCTGGCGCCGACGCCTCCGGAGGTGCAGCGCACCATCTCCTCGCAGGCGGCCACCTTCATGAACACGTCCTCGCCAGTGCCACCCCAACGCTCCGGCGCGCCAATCCCCAATAGCCCCGCCTGAGCGGCCTTGACGTACAGCTCACGGGGGAAAGTCCCCGCCTCCTCCCACTCATCCACGTGCGGGCGGATCTCCCGCTCGACGAAGGCCTTGACGGTTTCCCGAACCATCCGGTGAGTGTCATTGAAATAATCGAGTGCGGACACGGAACCTCCTGTGATTTCGCCCTGGCGCCAGCCATACCTAGCGCTTGCTTGGTTCACAAGGTAGCAAAACCCGCCTGACCGGACAAAGACCGGAACGCGCAATCTGGAGGTCGAATTCGTCAACGGCGGCTCGCTAACGCGCCATTCGCGGCTAAAGCGGAGCGCCGCCCGGCCGCTTCCCACGGACCGGACGACAAGGCCGCTGTAGGAGCTTGCCTGCAAACGAATTCGGCTTCCGGTGAACAGATTCGCTTGCAGGCAAGCTCCTACAGCGGCTTCGTTGCAGAGCTCGTGGAGAGTCGGCGGGCAGCGTTCCAGGACCGTGTTTGGCGCCGTTTACTGCTCCAGTCACCAAAGCGCCTCATAGAGCCGCACGATCTCCTCGGCTTCCGGCACCCGAGGATTATTTCCTGGCGAACCGGAGGCCAGGGCCTGCTCCGCCATGGTGTGACGCACCTCGAAGAAGCGGTCGCGGTCGATGCCGAAGCCCGCCGGTGTCGGCACCTGTAATTCGTCATTGATCGCCACCAGAGTATCCAGCAGTTTGGCGTTGGCGCGGGCATCGTCATCATCCAGCCCGGCGAATCCCAATGCGCGGGCGCAATCCGCGTAACGGGCCGAGGCCGCCGGCAACGAATATTCCGTCACCGCCGGCAGCAACATGGCGTTGGACAAGCCGTGGGGCACATGGAAGAAAGCGCCAATGGGACGGCTCATGCCGTGCACCAGCGCCACCGAGCTGTTGCAGAAAGCCACCCCGGCCAGAGTGGCGCCGAGCATCATCGCTTCCCGCGCCGCCCGGTCCTCGCCATCGTGATAGGCACGGCGCAGATGAGGGCCAATCAACCGCAACGCCGCCAGGGCCTGGCTGTCACTGTAACCGTTGGCCTTGCGGCTGACGTAGGCTTCGATGGCGTGGGTCATGGCGTCAATGCCGGTGTCCGCAGTGGTACGCGGGGGCACCGACACGGTCAGTTCGTAGTCCACCAATGCCGCCACCGGCATGAAGGCGGCGCCGACGCAGAGCAGTTTTTCATCGGTGCGTTCATCGGTGATGATGGTGAAACGGGTGGCTTCCGAACCGGTGCCGGCGGTGGTGGGAATGGCGATCACCGGCAAGCCGGCTTCATCCACCTGACGCGGAAAGCGGTAATCATTGATTATGCCGCCATGCCTGCCCAGTACGGCGATGGCTTTGGCGCTGTCGATGGGGCTGCCGCCACCCAGGGCCACCACGGCGTCATAATCACCGTCGCGCACCATCGCCAACCCGCCTTCCAGGGAAGCGGCGGTGGGCTCCGGCAAAGTATCGGCGAACACATCACCACCCATGCCCGCCTCCGCCAGCAGCCCCCGCAGGCGCTCCAGATAACCCAGTTGCGCCATCATCCGATCGGTAACGATCAGCGGATTACGGCAACCGAGCCCTTGCAGTACCGCCGGCAGGCGCGCCATGGCGCCGGCGCCCACTTCCAACACGCGGGGCAGGATAATCGAAGCCATGCTGTTCTCCTTATTCTGTATTTTTCCGAGCCAGGGAGACTGTTACATGGTGCGGGAGGGGGCGCAATAAAAGACACGTCGGACGCCAAAAGATAAAACCCCCGGGCTCCCCCCTCACAAGCATAAAAAGGTTCATCGCGGATTAGCGGGAAGAGTTTCCCTTCAATCTGGCGTTTTTCCTTTCTAGAGGGGGAGTGTTGCCAGTCAGGGCCTTCCAGGACACGCTACAAGTACATCCCTGTAAGCTCGGGTTTGGCCATCCCTGGCCAAACACGGTCCTGGAAGGCCCTGACCGGCAACACTCCTCAAGTTCTGAAATGTCCGGCTTCGAATTTGACGACGGTAAAAAAGAAAGAAGAACCCTTCGGTTGGCTGTGACTGAGGGTCTTGCGGGTCCCCCGGGTGTCCATGACTGTGTGAGGCAGGACGCCGAACGCAAGCCTACAGGGACGTATTTACGGCGGGTCATGGACACCCGGGGGACCCGCAAGACCCCGCTACGAAGCACCAAGGCTTCCATCACAAAAATTCAATTGTCCGCTAATCCGCGAACGGACGGCGGGCACGCAAGGCCTGGGCCAGGGTGGCGCCGTCAACGAACTCCAGATCGCCGCCCATGGGCACCCCCTGAGCGATACGAGTGACACTGACGCCGGCTTCCCGGGCCAGATCGAGGATATAGTGAGCGGTCGCTTCACCTTCCACGGTGGTGCCGGTGGCCAGAATCAGCTCGCGGATTTCACCGTCGCGCAGGCGCTGCTCCAGCACATCCAGGCCCAGTTCCCGGGGCCCGACGCCGTCCAGTGGTGACAGCTCGCCCATCAGCACGAAGTAATGACCGCGAAATTCGCCGGACTGCTCCACTGCCAACACATTGGCCGGCGAGGACACAATACAGATCAGCGACGGATCCCGGCGCGGATCCTGACAAATGGCGCACAGATTCTGCTCGGCATTGGTCCGCTCAGCATAGTTGCGGCAACGTTCGCAGTGACTGACGCCGTCCATCGCCGCCTGCAATGCGCCGGCCAGTTCACGCCCCTGCTCGCGGCCACGTTCCAGCAACGCGTAGGTCATGCGCTGGGCGGACCGGGGGCCCACACCGGGCAGACAGGTAAAGGCTTCGATCAGGGATTCCACCAGGGGCGGATGCTTCATGACATCAATCCGTTACAGGCCCGGGAACGGGAAGCCACCAAGGCCGCCACCGGCCATGTTCTTCATGGCGTCCTGCTGGTTGCGCTCGACCCGGCGCACCGCATCGTTGACGGCGGCGGCCAACAGATCCTCGAGGAATTCCTTGTCCTCGCTCATCAGGCTGCTGTCGAGCTCCACTTTCTTGACGTCATGGCGGCCATTCATCACCACCTTGACCAGACCCGCGCCGGCTTCGCCGGTGACTTCAGCATTGGCGGCGTCTTCCTGCATTTTTTTCATCTTCTCCTGCATGGCCTGAGCCTGCTTGAGAAGGTCGTTCATGTCGAAGTCCATCTTCTTGGTACCTGTTACGGGGCCCCGGCGGCGGCTAGTCGCGGGGGCGGATACTGTCTTCGTCGAGGCGGCCGCCGAAACGGCTCATCAGCGTTTGCACGGTGTCGTCGGCGAGCAGTGATGCCCGCGCTTCTTCCAGCCGCTCCTGACGGCGCTGCTGGTCCAGCAGCTCCGGCGTGCCGGCCACCGCTTCATGGTAACGCACCTGGACCCGGATACGGCGATGGAAGTAATCACTGAGCGCGCCGCCCAGTTCCTCCAGGCGCTCATTGTTGACCAGCACCTGGTGGCCACTGCTCAGTTCCAGCGTCCACTGATGCTCGTCACGCTCCGCCAGCACCGCGTTGCGGGCCAGGTGGCGCACGGCGCCATCCAGCGGCAGCCGCATCAACAGCGCCGCCCACCAGGAACCGATTTCGCTGTTGTCCCGGGGCTCGCCCAACGGTTCGGGATCCGGCTGCTGGCGTGCGGGACGCTCGGCGGCCGCCGGCTTGGGTTCCGGTTCAGGCCTGGGTTCGGGTTCAGGCGCCGCTGGCGCGGTCTCCAAAGCCTGCGACAGGGCTGCCGCTCCGGCCTCCGACCGCGGTGCCGGCTCCCGCGGGCGCTCTGATTCATTCCGAGGCTGGTCGCGGGCTTCAGGCCGCGGGGCCGGAGCAGGCTCGGGCTCCGGTTTTGCCGCCATCGCCTGTTGAGCCGGCGGCGCGCTTACCGTGGCGCCCTCTTGCGGCCCGGGTTGCTGGTTGGCACTGGCGGTGCCGCCGTCCAGCATGGCCTTCATAGCGCCGGGGCCCGACGCCGCGGGGGCGTCGTTACGGGCGGGCCGAGGCTTTTTTGCCGGGGCGCTGCCCTCCCCCGCGGCGAGCACGCCCTTGGGTGAGAACAGCACCATGCGCAGCAGCGTCATTTCCAGCGCGGCGCGGCTGTCCGGGGCATCCTGCACATCACGACGGCCGCGCAGGGCCACATCGTAATAGAGTTGCACCTGCTCGGCGGTGAACTCCCCGGCCAGCGCTTGCATGTCGGCGTCCTCGCCTTCGCCCAGCGCCTGGATCACCGCCAGTTCGTGCAGCGCCGATACCAGTTCGTCCAATAATGCCAATTCATCCGGGGCGTGTTCGGACACCGACGCCAGCGCGTTCAGCACCGCCGCCGGCGTATCCTCGGCCAGCGCCCGCAACAAGGTCCGCACATGAGCCCGGTCGACGGTACCCAGCATGCCGGACACGGCGCCGGTGGTCAGTTGCTCGCCGCCGAAAGCGATGGCCTGGTCAGTGAGGCTGAGAGCGTCACGCATGGAACCGCGCGCGGCCTTACCCAGCGCCAGCAGCGCCGGCTCCTCGAAGCGGATCATTTCCCGCTCGAGCAGATCCTTGAGGTGGCGGGCGATCTGTTCCGCCGGTAACGCCTTGAGGCTGAACTGCAGGCAGCGCGACAGGACGGTCACCGGCAGTTTCTGCGGATCGGTGGTGGCAAGCAGGAATTTCACATGGGGCGGCGGCTCCTCCAACGTCTTCAGCAGCGCGTTGAACGAGTGCGCGGAGAGCATGTGCACTTCGTCGATCAGATAGACCTTGTAGCGGCCACGGCTGGGCGCGTACTGCACGTTTTCCAGCAGCTCACGGGTGTCCTCCACCTTGGTGCGGCTGGCGGCATCCACCTCGATCAGATCGACAAAACGGCCCTCGCCGATTTCCTGACAGGTGGGACAAACACCGCAGGGGCGGCTGCTGACGCCTTCCTCGCAATTGAGGCAGCGGGACAGGATGCGGGCGATGGTGGTCTTGCCAACACCACGGGTACCGGTGAACAAGTAGGCGTGGTGCAGGCGATCCTGATCGAGCGCGTGCATCAACGCCCGGGAAACGTGTTCCTGGCCCACCAGTTCATCGAAGGTGCGCGGGCGATACTTGCGGGCAAGAACCTGGTAACTCATGGTACTCCAGCCAAAAGGATGCGGGCTTCGCAAAAGCGATAAGCTTTGCGAATGCCGTATGCTAGCGAATCTGGCCGGGTTGCAACAGCGTGGGAAGAGAATGCCGTGATGGCGGGTGAGAAAAGGGGAGATGGAGGCCTTCCCGCCAGCCGCACCTCGGCACACAAGTCCACCGCGTCCGTTGCTCCCTTCCGGGCCTGGCGGGTTGCGCGATTTATCGTTGCGAGGGGACCGGCAGGTCGGCCATAACGCGCCCGTGAAGGCGAGCGCGCATTGTGGCCAAACGTTTATGCCATTGCAAGTTCAATTGAACGGACTGAAACCGTCCTCGTGACCGACTTCCCTGGCCTCACGGTGACGCTGCTCCATCATCCGCTCCACGCGGCGCGCCTGGACCTCGGTATCGGCATCCACCATCACCAGATAGTTGCCGTCCTCCACGTCTTTCCAGTAGGGCTGCAGGTGATGGTTGCGGCTGGAGATGCCGTAGATGCCGCCCAGCCAAGCGCCAAAGCACATGCAGAAAAGGGTGCTGAAGACCACCACGCTCAGCGCCAGCTGCTGGCCCCAGGGTTCCATCGCCACCAGCGCCGAGCCGATGATGAAACCGCCGAGCGCGCCGAACAGCGCGCCGAGAAAACCGGCATGCATGATCTCGGTATCTTCCCAGATGGTGGTGGCGTGCAGTTGGGCCCGGATCACCGGGCCGGAATCCTTGCCCAGAACATGCATGCGGCCTTCGTCGATCCCGGTCACGTCCAGATCCCGGGAGATATTCTGGACACTGTCGAGAGTGCCGGTAACGTAGTACAAGCGTTTCATGGGTCCGCCTCCTTGTCCGCAGCCGGAATCACGCGCTCTCCCGTCAGGGGGCGCGCATTCCGGGCTTGTGTCTTCGATTCTGCGCCGCCGCCGACAACGGTGTCAGGGCGCTGAATAGACAAGTTGGCTATATAGAGGGGAGCCTGATAACGGAAGGGAATGTCAGGGGCAGGTGTTACCGGCCCCTGAGTATATTGGTATCAATCCTTGTTGATCGGGACCTGACGGGCTTTCTCGGATTCCGGCACCACCCGTTTCAGATGCACCACCAGCAAGCCATCATTCAGCGCGGCGTTGTCCACCTGCACGTGATCGGCCAATCGGAAGGTGCGCTCGAAGGCACGGCGGGCAATACCGCGATGCAGCCAGGTGCGGCCCTGTTGCTCCTCGGCGCCGGGTTTACCGGTGATGCGCAGAACATTCTCCTGCACCGTTACGGTAAGCTCGGCCTCACGGAAGCCGGCCACCGCCATCACCACCTGATAGCGGCCATCAGCGTCGCGGATAATGTCGTACGGGGGATAACCGCCGGACTGATCGGAACGCAGGCCGTCCAGCCACTCGTCAAAGCGGTCAAAACCCACACTGTGTCGAAAAAGAGGTGCCAAAGTATTCATCACGTCGTCTCCAGATTCATACCACCCGTTCCCCGCAGGCAAAGGGGTGGACAATTTACCGGACATCCCGTTCATCGGGACGCCTGTTTGGGACGTGACACTTCAGCCGGCTGTGGTCACGGGGAGATAAATGGGGGGTGGTGAAGCGATTTCAAGGGGGGGATACACCGTTTCCGCTGGCACGCAACACGCTTGCACGCCAGGCTTGCCAGCCCGAAGTCAGACGGAGAGGCCTGAGTGCTTGGGAAGTCACAACAGAAGCCGGTTCGTGAACTCACTACGCAGGGTCCTCGATGCCGCCCTGCTTAGCGTGCAAGCGTGCTGGCGTGTTGCGTGCCAGCGGATCCCTTTTCAACGTGGCGGATCGAGCCGTTCGGCGGTGGTGTTGTTGCAGCGGAACCAGCCGGCGATGCTGATCCGCCGGGCCTGGGCCTGGAGCACCTCATGAGGAATGTGCTCGCTCAGGAAGCACACCAGCGTGCCGCCCATAGGTTCCACCTCCGTATCCACCACCCGGCTGTGCGGTTCCGGCCACAGACGCAGGCGGCCTCCCAGGTCACTGTTCCAATTCTGATTCAGGTACAGCACCACCGATAACACGCGGCCGGAATTACCGCGAAAGGCATCCAGGTGGCGCCGGTAAAAGGCCCCGGGATCGTAGATGGCGAAGTGCGCTTCCAGATCGAACAGCCCGAGAAACAGCTCCCGGTTCACCGCCAGCCGCAGCTGTTCCAGCTCTTCCTGCAAGCGGCATTGCGCCAGGGTCGAGCCGTTCAGCCAACAGGTGCGGTCACGGCGCACGCGCTGGTCGTGCTGGTGATCCTCGCGGCGGCCGATACCGGCTTCCTGAAATTCGCCACGGGCATCACGCAACAACGCCTCGCGGCGCAGGGCCCGGATCAGGGGTGTGGGGAAATAGCCCGGCATGACCGCGTAATGCCGGGTCACCAGGCTGTCGATAAGCTGCGCCCGCCGCTCACCGGCCTGCGCATCGAAAGGGCTGATTGTGGGTTCCAGCGAAGGATCCTCGGTGAATCCTCAAGCGTCTCGGGACGCTCATCCTCAAGCGTCCGGAAACGCTCAGTGCAGCGCGCCCGGTTCCGCGGGCGCACCCTCTTCGTCAGGCCAGAACAGCCAGCCCGCCTGCTGGCATTCTTCCAGCAGTTGTACCGTGCCGTCCACGGTGGCCTGCACGAAATAGATGAACTGATCGAAGGTGACGCCCTGACGGCCAAGCAGCAGGTCGCAGGCCACCAGCCTTGGCATGGAGTCGTCATTGACGTCCAGGAACAGCTTCAGGGACGGATACTGCATGTTCAGAGCGGAAAGCTCCGCCTGCACCGCGAACAGGGCGCCGGGGCGAATCTCCAGTTCGCTGGTCAGTAGCAAACCGTCTTCCTCGACGAACAAGCGCGCGTCCACCACCCCTTCCCGGGACTGCAACTCACTCAGGTGCAACCCATGGCACTGATCACAAATATAGTGCTGGATATTCGCCTGCTGCAGCCAACGCGTAACCTGTTCCGCGTCGGGTGTGACCACCGTTATCATCCGTCTCTCCGATTTGTCAGGAGGCGCATCATCCGGCATTCGCCGGGCAAAAGAAAGAGCCGATCGGTCCGCCGTTTGCCGATCCGGCCCTGGTGTGCCGACGCCGCGGTCGTGCCCGCGCCGGCCGGGAACCGCTAATATGCCAGGGCCTGTTCACCCTAATTCTGTCCTTGTTCCTTGAAGACCGGAAGCAAACGATGACAACAAAGACCTACGTGGCTTTTCCCTCCAGCGAAACCCTCCACCGGACCACCGACGGCTTTATTCGCCGCATGAACGAGGGCGCGCGGAAAGCGGAGCCTGAAACCGTGGAAACAATCATGAAGACCTTCGTCGAGGAGGCGTTGGGGACTTTTTTCCTCAAACCGGCGGCGATGGCCGGTCTTGGCAGCGGGCAGACCCGCCTGATCCGCATGGCCTGCGACACCATAGCCAAAGCTACCGGCCTGGTGGTGGGCCGCAGTGCCAGAAAGATGGATCTGGAGCAAAATCAGGCCGCCGCCCGCTACATGGATGACATCCGTTTCCAATCGGAGGACGGCGGCACCTGGTACGTCGCTTTCCCCATCGACGAGGCGTTGGCGGAAAAGGGCCGCCAGGCACGGCGGCTGGCGGATGAAGGCAGAGAGGCCGAGGCCCGCGCCGCTTTGGTCGCCTATTTGCGTGAAATGACCGAGGTCGCTCTGGACTGGTACTTCGAAAAACCGGTGGCCCTGCTTCATTTTGGCCCCATTTTGCGTAAAGTAGCCGCCGTTGGCATCGATACCACTCGCCGCGCCAGCTTTGGCGTTATCGGCAAGGTCATCCCCAAATTGGAGCGCCAGCAGTTGCTCCATTCCGTGCACTATTATTGTGGCATGCAGATGACGTTCTGATTTTGTGCTTTGCTTCCTTGTTTATTTCTCCTTTTTGTGCACATGTCGTCACTGAATGTATCCGTTGTACTCATCAATAAAACGCTTTCATAACAAAGTATTACCTGGGTATCAGGCTGGGATATAACCTCACTAAGTTTTTACAAAACTGCTTATACAACGGATTGCGCAGGCACAATTTCGCTCTCTACTATCGCAGTAGAGAGACCGATAAACAAAAACGAGGAGCCAGCCGTGTCATTGCGCCATGCCATTCTTGTCCTGTTACAAGACGAAGAAGCCAGCGGCTACGACCTCGCGCGGGAGTTCGCCAACAGCATCGGCCTGGTGTGGAACGCCACCCACCAGCAGATCTATCTGGAACTGGGAAAATTGAACGAACAGAACATGGTGCATTACCGCCATGTGCCCCAGGACGGAAAGCCAGACAAGAAGCTATACCGCATTACCGATGAGGGGCGACAGGAACTGGTGCGATGGTTGCGCCGCCCGGCCGCGCCGGCCCGGGTCCGGGACGCCTTCATGGTGAAAGTCGCCGGGGGCGCCCTGGCCGACCCGGAAACCCTGCTTGGCGAGCTGGATCAGCTGGTCCAGCAACGCAAGGAGCGACTCGCCAACTTCGAAGCCGAAGCCAGAAAGCTGGAGCGACAAAGTGAAGGCAACAGCCGCTTTCAACATCTGACCCTGCGCCGGGGCATTCTCGACCAGGAGGCCTGGCTGGCCTGGGCCGAAGAAGTTCGGGAAGTCCTGGAGGACACACTGAACCATCAACACTGATCCCTCCATCCCGTTCGAGGGGCCACCGGCGATCCGCCTGTTTCAATGGCTGATCGAAGCCCCGCCTCTCTTCGCCACACCAGCGGGCGCCGACCAGGATGCCGGTGTTCTGCTGGAGCAATGCCTGACCGAGGACCCTGACTGGCCGCATCGGGCCGCGGCGGCGGGCGCCCCTCCCGTGCAAGGTCGTCTCGGCCATTGGTTCGAAGCCCTGGTGGCTGCCCTGCTCGCCCATAGTCAGCGCCTTGAACTGCTGGCGCGCAACGTCCCTCTGCGCCGACAGGGACGCACTCTGGGAGAGCTGGACATGGTGCTGTTCGACCATGGCAGCGGTCGGTGCCTGCACTGGGAGCTGGCGCTGAAATTCTTTCTCGGCCACGACGGCCAATGGCCGGGCCCCAATCCACGCGACACCCTGCAAAGCAAAGCCGAACACCTGTTTCAGCACCAGCTACCCCGCAGCCTGGACGTGAGCGCGGCGGAACCTCCGATCGCCCCCATCGACCATCGGCAGGCGCTGACTCGCGGGCGCTTGTTCTACCCGGCGCCACCCTGTCCGTCACCGGCACAGGCCGCTCATGGGCATCAAAGTGGCTTCTGGTGCCGGGCCGGGCACTGGAACTCCCCGGCCCGCCCGATACCCCGGGCCTTTTGGGCCATTCCCGAACTGTTGTCGGACAATTTTACCTCGCCAGTTGCCCCCGCCGAGCTGCAAGACTATGTTCAGCGCAAACAATCCGTGGTGATGATTCGCACCGACAACAACGCACCGGGCTTTCTGGTGCCGGACTCTTGGCCTTTTAATGAACTTCGATCCCCTGCCTGAACCGCTGGTCGGGCCGCGGGGACAGGTCCGGCTCGGCCTGTTCCCCGATTCCGTCACCACCATCAACGGCCGTGCCTGCGATTACCGAACGCCGATGGGGTCGCCCGCCTCGCGCCGGGCTCGTCATTTCCATTACAAGCAGTTCCAGTATCTCGGCGTGATCAGCGACGATCTGCTGATCGGCTGTGCCCTGGCGGACACCGCTTATCTGGGGGTGGCTTTTCTCTATATTTACCAACCCGCCACCGGCACCCTGGAAGAACACACCTGGCGGGCGCCGCTGGGGCGCGGTCTGTGTATGTCGGACTCGCCGGTGAACGGCGAAAGCCGCTTCCGCCGTGGCGGCACCGACATCGTCCTGGCTTACCGTGCCGACGGCGGCACCCGGGAGAAATCCCTGACCGTGCGCGGCGCCGGGCTGGAACTGGATGTGGCGCTGGAAGAGCCGGAAGGCTACCAGCCCATGTCCCTGTGCACCCGCACCGGTGTCAACGGCTGGGTCTACGCCAACAAAGTGGCCGGTGTCGGTCTGCGCGGCCGACTGCGCTGGCGCGGTCGCGAATGGTCACTGGCGGATCTGGCTAATGTCGGTGGCCACCACGATTTTTCCGCCGGTTACATGCGGCGGGAAACCTTCTGGAACTGGGCCTGTTTTTCCGCCTGCATCGACGGTCACCGGGTGGGCCTGAACGTGTCCTGCGGCGTCAACGAAACCAGCGTCAATGAAAACTGCCTGTGGTTGGACGGTCGCCTGATCAAGCTCGATGGCGTCAGCTTCGACTATCAGCGGGACAACCTCATGGCCCCGTGGCGGATGCGCAGCCGCTGCGGCCGCCTGCAACTGCGCTTCGAGCCACACGGCGAACACCGCGAGCGCCTCAATCTGGGATTGTTCGCCAGCAACTTCCATCAACTGTTCGGGGTGTTCCACGGCGAGCTCAGGCTACCCGATGGCACCACCCTGCCCCTGTCCGGTCAGCCCGGCTTTGTCGAGGAGCAATACGCCAAATGGTAGATCCGCACAACGATGACACCGCGCCCGACGCCGACGATACCCGGCCCCCGCCGGCCCACGATCCGTTCAATGAAAAACTGCGCCGTGGCCTGTTCTGGATGGTGCAGTACTGGAAGGAGCTGGTGAGCTTTCGCTTCGACCGCTACATGATCATCCAGGTGATTCCCGGCGTGTACGGCGTGGCGCTTGCCGCCATCGCTCTGGGGCTGCTGTATCTCACCGTGGAAGCGTTCATGACCTCCACCTGGCGCGGCCTGTTCTTCCTGTTCATCGGCGCGCCACTGGGCTTCCTATTCATGGCCTCGGCACTGCGCGCCCTGCTCGAGTTCTATATGGTGGTGTTCAAGATCTCCGAACACGTGGACCAATTGGTGGGACTGCGCGACACCGTGGACCGGCTCTCCGGTATCGGCGATACCGTGGATGAAATGGTGGCGGTGACCCGCCGCATTCCGTTCTGGCGGGTGTTGTCCGGACGGGGCCGGCCAGGCAAGGACAAGGACAGCGAAGACAACAACGGCGGCGACAACCGCTGAGGCAGTTTTCTGTGGGAGCTTGCCTGCAAGCGAATGGGGCACGCCCAGGCGTTTAGCGATATTTGCTTGCAGGCAAGCTCCCACAGCGGCTAAAGATCTAGTTATTGTCTTTTCTCGCTGTCAACCGTCCACTATCAACTGTCAACTCTAGCGAGGCTTCGTCGCCTCCAGCGCTGTCAGCAGAAGACGCTGATACAGCCGCTCGCGCAGGCCGTCCGGGTCGGCCAGTCCCATCCGCGCCAGTTCCTCGCCGTAGCGTTCCGCGTGGTAATCCTGGAACAGCGCCTTGCGGCCCAGCTTGAGGTATTCCTTCTGGCTGACCTTGGCCTTGAGCCAGGTCAGCGCTTCCAGAACGCGCTGTTCAGTATTGGTGAAATCACTGCCCAGCGGGAACGACGGCAGCGCTCCGGCACCGGCCCGGGCCGCCAGACGCTGCAGCGCTTCCGGGGTATTATGGCGATGCGGTTCCGGGATCTGGTAATCCCGCCGCAACTTGCCCGCTTCCTGGGCCTGTTTCAGCAGCTGCGCCTGAAAGCGGCTGTCGGTGATATTGAGCGTCGCCATCACCACTTCCTCGTCACTGCGCCCGCGTAGATCGGCGACCCCGTATTCGGTCACCACAATATCGCGCAGATGCCGGGGAATGGTGTTGTGCGGGTAGGAGAACACCACATTGGATTGCGCCTCACCGCCACGTTCACGCCAGGCCCGTACCATCAGAATGGAACGGGCACCGGCCAGTTCATGGGCCTGGGCGACGAAGTTGTATTGACCGCCGACACCGCTGAGTACGCGGCCATCGTCCAATTGGTCCGCCACCGCCGCGCCCAGCAGGGTGATGGAAAAAGCGCTATTGATGAAACGGGCATCGCGCCGCTGCAAACGGCAGATCGCCTCCTCACCGAACAGGTCGTTGATGTAGTTCACCCGCGTCATGTTGATGGCCGCGCGGGTGTCGTCGTCCAGTTCACGCAAACGCTGGTAGAACGCCCGCGGCCCCAGGAAGAAACCGCCGTGCATGACGGTGCCGCCAAGCAGTCCGCGTCCCAGTACCGCCTTGAGCGCCTCGCGGGTGGCGCCGTCCTCGAGATCATTGGGGACCACCACGCCGTTGGGCAGCGACAGGTTATCGCCGCCGTCGCGCAACGTCAGTGCTTCCTGGACGATACCGTAGTGGCGCAGCCGGCTCAGATCGTCGGCGCCGAGGCGCGCCGGCAGATCCCCGCTGTCACGCATATCATCCAGCAACGCCAGGGTCGGCGTCAGCGCCGCGTCCGCCAGCACCCGCCGTTGCAGCGCCGGCCAGTCATACACCGCACGGCGGATAATGCCGTCATCGATCAGGGTCAGCAGCCCATGGGTCATCATTTCGCTGCAGCCGTAAAGCCCCTGCTGAAACGGCCCCACCCCGCCCTCACGTTCGATCAGTTGCCGCTGGCTGTCGGACATCGGCAGTTGCCCCAGCAGAGCGCGATATTCATCGTTGTGGTGTTGACGGCGCAGGGTGTGATGCACCAGGGCATCGCCAAGGGCGCCGATACCAATCTGCAGGGTGCCACCATCGCGAACCAGGGTGCTGGCGTGCAAACCGATGAAATGGTCCTGGTGGCTGACCGGCATGTTCGGGGTGGAAAACAAACGGGTCTGCGCCTGCTCGTCATCCAGCAGAATATCCATCTCCGGCAACCAGCGGCCCAGGGACGCATCGTTCTCCATGAACGGCAAATCATGGTGCACCTGTCCCACCGCGACGATGGTTTCGCCGGCGTCGCGGCGCGCCTTGAGCATGGGCAGCAACTCCAGAGTCACCTCCGGGTTGCAGGAAAAGCTGTATTGGCGCCGCCCATCACGCTCCCGTGTGGCCAGCAGTTGCGCCACCACATTGACGCCCCGGGCATTGATGTCACGGGCGGCGTGGGTGTAGTTGACGCTGATGTAATGCCGTTGGGCATCCGTGCTGTTCAGCAAGCTGCCGGGCTGGAAAAAGAACTCGAACACACGGATGTTCTCCGGCAAGGCGTCCTTGCGCACCGCGTGCAAATAATCCAGTTCCTCGTAATCAGCAAACACACGGTCGGCGAACGGTTCGAGAAAACGCCGCTCCAAATCACTGCCGGCACCGGGCCGCCCCAGGGACAGAGCAGTATAAATTTCCAGGGACAGGGACCGGTCGGCCTTCACCCGCTGGTACAAGGCATTCACGAAGCGATTGGGTTTACCCAGACCCAGCGGCAGTCCCAGGCGCACCTCGCCGCCGGTGAGTTCAAGAACCCGGTCCACCGCCTGTTCGGCGTTGTCCATGTGTTGCGGCATGGCTGACTCCATCATTCCAGATCAGCCGACAGCATATCGCGACCGTCCGGCCGCTCCTACACGTTAGACATTGTTTTGCGGAGAGGGAGCGTTTCACGCAGCGGCTTTGGCCCCTATCCTCACTGTAGGAGCCAGCCCTGCTGGCGAAGGGCTTTGTCTCCCGCCGCCGTAGTGATTCGCCAGCAGGGCTGGCTCCTACAGGTACTTCGTAGCTGCCTTGGAATTGACGTCCGACCACTCAGGCAAACGAAAATTCAGGTGCCTAATACATCGGCTCGGAGATAATTTTCACATCGCTGGCTTTCATGCTGTAGCCGGCCTGGCCGTACTCGGTTTCTTCCGGTGTCACCTTGAGCGTGCCGGTGACCTGCAAGGCGCCCATGATGGCATCCAGCGGCACGCCCTTGCCGCTGGCGCGGACCAGGATGATCTGATTGCGCGGCGGCGGCGGCGCATGAATACAGGCGCCGAAATACGGCACCAGCAGAAATTCGCGCACATGGTCGGCGTCGCCCTCCAGCGGCACGCCGAAGCCGGTCAGCCGGATGTCCTTGTCGTCCAGACTTTGCTGCAACGGCGCGCTGTTCCACAGCGCCTGGATGTCGTCCATGATCGACATCGCCTCGGGGTCTTCGTCCTCGGTGCGGTTGATACGCTCGGCCAGTTCGTTGACTTCCTTTTCCGGGTTCCAGTCTTCCGGTATCAGATGGTCCCATTCCAGTGTCACCGGCGCCGCCCGCGCCATCAGCGTCAGCATCGCCAACACCACCACCAAAGCGAATCTCATACTCTCTCGACCTCTCTAATAGCGTGGCGTGAGCCCGTCACTGAGGGTGTGACGATAGGCCCGCCAGGCCGGAATCAATCCCACCAGGGTGCCGCTGACCAGCACCACCAGCAACCACAACGCCTCCAGCGGCGCCGGCCGCCACAGACTCAGCGCCATGCCCAGGCGCTCACTCAGTACCGGCATCGCCAACGCGGCCACGCCCTGCAACAGCAGCACGCCCGCCACCACGCCGACCAGGGACAGCAAAGCGCTCTCCCCCACCATCAATAGTCCGATCTGCCAGGGCCGCGCGCCCAGAGCTCGGAGAATCGCCATTTCCCGGCGCCGCTCGTTGAGGGCAGTGAGCAAGGCGCTGAGCATCACCAGCAGGGCGACGCCGAGCACCGCCACCGAGATTACCCTCAGCGCCTGCTCCACCATTCCCAGCATGCGCCACATCTGGCCCAGGGCGACGCCGGGAATCACCGCCTGCAGCGGCTCCGGCGCCCGCGTATTGATCCAGCGTTGCATCTGGAACACCGCGACCCGGGAATTCAGCCCCACCAGCAACGACGTCACCGAATCCGGCTGCAGATCGCGGGAGCGGGCCTGATCCGGGCTGGTGTGGCGGCCCGGCAGCGGTGTCCCCGCCACCCAATCCAGGTGGATCGCGCTCATCGCCGCCAGGGAAATATGCACCGACAGGTCCACCGGCGTACCAGTGGCGGCGAGCACACCACGGACCTTGAACGGCATGGTGTCATGACGCCGCACCGACACCGTGCCGGTGCCGTGCCCCAGCACCACCTCGTCGCCCACCTTCAGTCCCAGCCGCGCCGCCACCCCGGCGCCCAGCACCGCGTCGAACACATCATCGAACGGCTCTCCAGCGCTGAAACGCAGCGTCTCGTCCCGGCCATAACGGTAGTAACGGAAGTAATCGGTGGTGGTCCCCACCACCGGAAAACCACGCAGATTGTCACCAAGGGAAATGGGCACCACCCAGGCCACTTCCGGCCGCTCGGTGATCGCCTCGACGCTTTCCCAGTCCATATTCGCCACCGGCTCGCCCAGGCGGAATACGCTATAGAGCAACAGATTCAGAGCCCCGCTGGGTTTGCCGACAATCAGATCCACCCCGGAAACGGTGCTGGTGAACCGGTCACGGGTTTCCTGGCGGACCCGCTCCACTCCCGCCAGCAAAGCGGTGCTCAAAGCGATGGCCAGCACCACCAGAACCAGGGTGGCGCGGCGGTGCCAGAGGCTGCGCAGGGTCAATCGCCAGAGCATGGCGTCGCTCCGTTGAGGGTGGGCAAATCAAGATGCCGGTCGAAATGCGCCGCCAGCCGTTGATCGTGACTGACGAACAACACCGCGCTGTTCTGGCGCTCGCTCTCACGCAACAACAGCGTCATGAAGTGGTCACGGCGGCGGTCATCCAGCGCCGAGGTGGGCTCGTCGGCGATCAGCAGCGCCGGCTCGGCGATCATCGCTCGCACCGCCGCTACCCGTTGCTGCTGGCCCACCGACAGCTCGATAGCTTTCTGAACCAGCAGCGCTTCGGAGAGCTCCAGGCGCTCCGCCAGGGCCAGAGCGCGTTCCTTGCCGGATGCGCGGCCGATGCCGGAGAGCGAAGCGGCCAACAGCACGTTGTCCAGGCCGCTCAGGTACGGCACCAGATTGAACTGCTGGAAGATGATGCCCAGGTGACGCGCGCGCCAGCGATCGCGGCCGGCGGCGGACAGGCTCGCCAGATCCTGTCCGGCCACCGTTATGTAGCCCTCTTGCGGCAACACCAGACCGGCGATCAGGGCCAGTAACGAGGATTTGCCGGAACCGCTGGGACCACCCAGAAACACCCTCTCCCCGGCGGCCACGCAAAGCGATTCCAGCATCAGTACCGGACTATCACGCCAGCCGAAACGCAGGTCCTGGCAGCGCAACACTTCGGTGCTCATTGCACTTCCCTCATTGCACTACCCTCATCGCACGTCCCACTATCGCAAGTCCATGGACAACCGGGTGTGGGGCGCCTTCAGGCTGTCAGCACGGGCGCCCTGATCGGTGACCAGTTGCACTTTGAGCGTGACGCCGTTAAGGAATTCCAGCAACGGCACATCGATCCACGCCAGTTTGTCCGGGTGATCGCAGTGCCAGCGATAGCGCGCTTCGAAGTCGGCATGGCCGCCGTGGTCGTGATCATGACTTTCTTCTCCATGATCATGCTCTTCGGCTTCGGAATCGGAGAGGCCACTGTGCACGCTCTCGCGAGCTACCGTGCAGGCGGCGGCGGGCGCCGGTTCCAGCACATTGGTGCCCTTGCCCAGCCGGGCCAGGGCGTCTTCCACCAGCGCCTTCTGCTCGTCGTCCCTTGGGGCATGTTCGAAACCCACCACGTCCGCGGCCGGCAGCGACAGTTCCACCAGCAGCGTGCCGCCGGCCATAGCCAGGTCCAGGTTGCCTTGTCCGTGCACATGAGGGCCCGCCGCCTGGGCCAACCCCGCCGAAGTGCTCAACGCCATCGCTATCGCCAACCGTCGCATGGTGGTGCTCCTCTTCAAATGCGGAATATCAGTGCCGTATGCGGTCCAGAGCCGTGCGGAACGCCGCCAGACACTGGCCGGGAAAGGCCGGGTCGTCGCCATCGGTAATCAGCACCAGCCGGCTGTCGTCATCATCACCCGGCCACGACGGCAGCGGCGACATCTCCAGCGGCTGGCCACCCACACCTTGGACCAGCAAAGGTCCGTCCAGTTTATCGACAGCCACCAGCGCCTTGAGCCGCACCAAATGCGGTCCACACTGCTCCAGCAGGTCCGCCCACAAGGACTGCAGCGCGAAATAGTCCACCGCGCCGCGCCAGCGCAGATCTGCGGCGTGGAACCGGTGCCGGCTTGCCAGCGATGCCGCAGCCAGCGGCGGGACGGCGGGGTCGGCCACCGCGCTCAATTGCCCGGTGACCCGGCAACGGCGTGGAAAGCCGCGATTCAGCAACGTCGGTTCTACCCGCCCCTGCTCGCTCCACCGCCGTTCGGCGCCGGGGTTCAGCTCCGCCAGGGCGGCTTCCAGCGGCCCGCGTTGTTCCGCTTCCACCTGATCCGCCTTGGTTAACAAAAGCACATCGGCGGCACGCACCTGCTCAATCACCTCGGGATGCCGGCTCAACCCCGCCATGCCGGATCGCGCGTCCACCGTGGTGATCACCGATCGCAGCTGGAAATGGCGCCGCAGCCACGGGTCCTGTTCCAACACCGAGGTGACGCCGAAGGGATCGGCGGCGCCGGTGGTTTCCACCAGTACCGTGGAAAAGCGCGGCACGTCCCCGGCGGCACGGGCCATGAACAGATTACGCAAGGTGGTGCGCAACGAGCCCTGCACCGTGCAGCAAACGCAGCCGCCGGCCAGCAGACTCACCGGCACCGATGTCTCACCCACCAGCGCCTGGTCGATGCCCACCTGCCCCAGTTCATTGATGATCACCGCCAGATCATCGCGTCTGGACAGCCAGTGATTCAGCACCGTGGTTTTGCCGCTGCCAAGAAATCCGGTCAGCACCACCACCGGCAAAAGGGTCACGGCGCCACCGACCAGGGCAGCGTTTCACCGGCCAGGAACGGCACCAGTTCCTCTCCCGCGGCCCGCACTTGTTGCGGCACCGCCCAGGGATCCCTCCGCAACGTGACGGTGTCCGGATTGCGCGGCAGACGATAAAAATCCGCGCCGAAATGGCTGGCGAAACCTTCCAGCTTGTCCAGCGCGCCGTGGCGCTCCAGGAAAGTGGCGTACAACGGCAAGGCCGCCCGCGCCGAATAACAGCCGGCGCAACCGCAGGCGGCTTCTTTCTTGTCACGGGCATGCGGCGCGGAATCGGTACCGAGAAAGAAGCGCGGATGCCCTTCCAGCACCGCTTGTTGAATACGTTCCTGATGGGTCCGGCGCTTGAGCACCGGCAGACAATAGTTGTGCGGACGCACGCCTCCCACCAGCAGATCGTTGCGGTTCATCATCAGATGCTGCGGCGTCACGGTGGCGGCGGTGGCGTCGCCGGATTCCTTGACGAAATCCACCGCTTCGCCGGTGGTGACGTGTTCGAAGACGATACGCAAGGCCGGGAAGCGGCGGCGAATGTCGGTGAGATAACGGTCGATGAAGACCTTTTCGCGATCGAACACATCGATCTCCGCCTCGGTCACCTCACCGTGCACCAGCAACGGCACATCGTGCTTCTCCATTGCCTCATAGAGATGGGCGATCCGCGACGGATCGGTAACGCCACTATCCGAGTTGGTGGTGGCGCCGGCGGGGTACAGTTTGAAAGCATGCACAAAACCGCTGGCGGCCGCCCTTTCCACCTCTTCCACCGGCGTCTGGTCGGTGAGGTAAAGCACCATCAGCGGTTCGAACTCCACGCCGGCGGGAATGTGGGGCACGATGCGCTGACGATAGGCCTCGGCCTGGGCCACGGTGGTGACCGGTGGGGTCAGGTTGGGCATGACGATGGCGCGGCGGAACACCCGCGCGGTCACCGGCACGGTTTCGGCCAGGATGGCTCCGTCACGAAAATGCAGATGCCAATCATCGGGGCGGCAAAGTGTCAGGGTATCGGTCATAGGAAAACAGTCGGGTCCGGGAAAAGTGCCATGATACGAAAAACCGCCGGAGCTTGCCCTGAAGAACCGGTTTTCCATGGCATTGCGCCAATTTGTTATAACATAACAAAACGAGCACAAATCGCAACCTTTCCGCCCTGCCCGATATCGCGATTGATCGGAAGCGGATATCTCCATCAAGGCACGGGTCTGCACGGAGGCCTTCCGGGATCGCCGTAAATACATCCCTGTAGGCTCCCGGTTTGACGTCCCTGTCAAACAGGGTCCCGGAAGGCCTCCGTGCAGACCCGTTTCGAGTGAGCCGCAGCGTTCCGGGCTCCAACGACGACGAATCTTTCTGGACAGGAGAGATGGCTCCCCCACCTCTCCTTAATGGTTTGGCGTCGCTCGTAAGAACGCCCATGCCCGCCGGTTACCTCGAAGCGAAGCCGCGTTAGCCCTTTGTGGGACCCTGTCGAACAGGGACGTTCGACCGGGAGCCTACAGGGACGTATTCACGGCGTTCCCGCAAAGGCCTAACGCGGCTTCGCTGTCCAAGATGGAGAGTAATGCTGGTCCTTCTATGCCACGATATAAACCCGCCCCCCGTACTGGCCTTGATCGTTTTCGCCAATGGCTTTGTCGGAGCCGGCCATTGTGGCGGCGCCCCGCCCCTTCAGACTGGAATCAGGCCTGCAGTGGGGAACCTCGCCGTCCGCCGCTCCACACGCTCTGTTCGTCGCCGGAACACCGCCGGGATGATCGGAACAATAACAATACCGGAGGCCATGCCATGACGCCTTTTGTTCGTGTTTTGTGCGTTCTTTCCACATTGTCGCTGTGGTGTCTTTCCCCGTCGGTCCAGGCCGAGCCGAGGACCCTGCATTACGCCACCGCCGTAGCGCCCACCGATCGCCCCAACAATCGGGCCCGGCATTGGTGGGCCGAACAGATCAAGGCTCGTACCAACGGCGAGATCGAAATCGAAATCCACTGGATGCAGAGTCTGGTGAAATACGCGGATACCGCCCAGGCGATCAGCTCCGGCCTGGCGGATATCGCCGGGATGACACCGGATTACACCGCCGCCCGTTTTCCGCTCTGGGCGCTGTCACAAACCGAGGTGGGTCCGGGGGATCACTATATCGCCGCCGAGGCGTGGCGGCGGATGATGGCGAACACGCCCGCTCTCCAGGAAGAACTGCAGCGCAACAACATGGCGTTCATGGCGGTGTACTCCACCGGGCCACGGGTGCTGATCAGCAACACCCGGCCCTACCTGACGCCGGAAGACTTCGACGGTGACCGTGTGCGGCTCACGCCGCGCAGCGTGCAGGCGGCGCAGCAGGCGGACTGGGAGGTGACACCGATCAATCTGACCTTCACCGACATTTACTCCGCCATGGATCGCGGCACCATCAACGGCGCCCAGTCCGCCGCCTATCTGGTGCCGCTGTTCAAACACCACGAAGTCGCCAAGCACATCGTCGAAACCGGTAACGGCCAAGCCATGATCCTGGAAGCAATGAACCTGGACACCTGGAACAGCCTGACCCCGGAGCAACAAAAGGTGTTCGAGGAAGTGAACCGGGAACTGGAATTGCGGATGGCGGAAGCTGGCCTGGAAGAGTTGGAACAGGCGCGGGAGATGATTCGGAGCAACCGCGAATTCCCTACCGAATACCACATTCTCAATGCCCGGCAACGGGCCCAATGGGAAACTGGCTACCTGCCGGTAGAACGCGCCTACGCGGAAAAAACCGGCAAGCGCGCACCCCAGGCGGTATCGGTGTTCGAGCGCTTTCAGGAGCGTCTCGGGGAAGTGGCGGCGGAAGTAAAGGAAAGCGGCTACCCCTGGGAACGGGATAAGGTGGCGGAACGCTGAACCCGCTGGCGCTTTACGCCAAATCTTTTGTCGCGATAGGTCATTGTTGCCCAACCGGGGGACCGACAGACTGAAATTCGAATAGGGCGGCCCGCTGGCCGCCTCTGCCTCGAATGTAATGGATCGACCCATTAAATAAGAATAGTAATAGCGGAGGCCCTACCAATGTCGCTGAAAAAACATCTGATGGTCGCGGGCGCGGCCATCACTTTCTCCCTCACCAGTGCTCTGGCCGGCGCGGACACCCGTACGCTCCATTACGCCACCCCCGCACCTCCCACCGACCGCCCCAGCAACGAGGTGCTGCGCTGGTGGACCAATGAGGTCAAGGAACGCACCAACGGCGAAATCGAAATCGAAGTCCACTGGCTGCAAAGCCTGGTCAAGTACCATGACTCCGCCCAGGCGCTCGGCTCCGGGCTCGCCGACATTTCGCCGATGAACCCGGAGTACGTGGAATCCCGCTTCCCGCTGTGGACGCTGTCGCAGACCGAAATCGGCTCCGGTGACAATTACATCGCCAATGAAGCCTGGCACCGTGTGCTGGAAAAAACCCCAGCCATGGCCGAGGAACTGAAGAAAAACAACATGGTGCATCTGATCGCTTACTCCAGCGGTCCGCGCGTCAACGCCAGCACCAGCCGTCCCTATCTGACGCCGGATGACTTCGACGGCGACAAGGTCCGCATGACACCGAGAGCGGTACAGGCGGCCAAGCAGGCCAATTGGAACGTGACACCGGTGCAGGTGGCATTCGCCGATATCTATTCCGCCATGGATCGCGGCACCATCAACGGCGCCCAGACCTACACCTATCTGATGCCTCCCTACAAACACCACGAAGTGGCGAAGTACGCGGTGGAAACCGGTATCGGCCAGTCCATGGTGGTGGTCAACATGAATCTGGATACCTGGAACAGCCTGACGCCGGAACAACAGCAGGTGTTTGCCGAGTTGAACGATGAGTACCGCACCCGCATGGCCCGCGCCGGTCTCCAGGAAGCCGAGGATGCGCGTGAGATGATGCGTACCAATAAGGAATTCCCCACCGAATTCCATATCCTCACCCAGGAACAGCAAAAAGCCTGGCAAGCCGCCCTGGAACCGGTCGAACGCGCCTACGCGGAAAAACTGGCGAAGCGTGACCCCCGTGCCCTGGAAGTCTTCGAAAGCTTCCAGAACGAGTTGCGCGCGGTGCAAAAAGAAGTGGCGGATAACGGCTACCCCTGGCAATCCGAAAAAGTCGCCGGGAACTGATCCATGTCTCGAATGCCGTGGCCCGTTCGTATGATGGACCGGGTGGATCAGGTCCTGGTATGGCTGTCCCAGGCCCTGCTCGCCGCCATGGTCGGCATCACTTTTGTGTCCGTGGTGGGGCGGAGTTTTTTCCGCAGCCCGGTCCCCGATGATCTGCTGCTTTCGGAAATGCTGATGGTGGCGATCGTGTTCGTGCCACTGAGCTACGTCCAGTCCATTCGCGCCCATATCGAAGTCACCGTGCTCACCGATCACCTGCCCCATTGGCTACAGGAAACCCTGGTCTCGCTCGGGTTGATCATCGGCATCGTCATGTTCGCCTGGATGGCCTGGCTCAGCGCCGGCAAGGCCTGGGAATCCTATGAGTGGGGAGAAATCGCCTATGCCAGCACGCTGGAGTTACCGGAGTGGCCGGTGCGCGCCTTGATTCCATTGGGCCTGATCTGGTGGTGCGTGCGCATGTTGATTCAACTGCTGATGCCCTGGAACCGCGAGCCGCCGGAGTCCGAGGTGGAACGCACTTTGCGCGAATCCGAGGACGCCTGACTGTTGATTATCGGGATAGCACAGGCCCTCTGAATATTTCGGGCGCATCGCCCCTTCAAGAACGATAACAACAGGAGATCCAATGGATCCGGTTACGATCGGCATTGTGGTCACCGTGGTAATGGTGGCCCTGTTATTGCTGCGTATTCCCATTGCCGTGGTTCTGGTCAGTACCGGTTATGTCGGCCTGGTACTGGTCATGGCGGTACGCACCGGCGAGTTCGATCTGGCGCGCGGTTTAAGCACCGCCAATCAGTTCCTGTCGGATCTGCCCTATTCCTCCACCGCGGAATACACCTTCACCACCATTCCCATGTTTCTGTTGATGGGCTATCTGGCCACCGAAGCCGGTTTCACCCGTGATATCTATCAGACCGCCCGGCTGTGGCTGGCGCGGGTCCCCGGCGGCCTGGCCGTGGCCTCCTCGGTGGGTTGCGCGCTGTTCGCCGCGATCAGCGGATCGAGCCTCGCCACCGCCGCCGCCATGGGCCGCATGGCGATTCCGGAAATGCTCAAGCACGGCTACGACAAGCGCCTCGCCACCGGCGTGGTGGCCGCTTCCGGCACCCTTGGCTCGCTGATTCCGCCCAGCATTCTGATGATCCTGTACGCGGTATTCACCGATCAGTCCATCGCCAAGCTGTTCATCGCCGGCATCATTCCCGGCATTCTGTCCCTCGGTATTTATGTCGGTTTCGTCATGCTTCGCAGCAAAATGAATCCGGCACTGGCGCCGCCAGTGCCGAAGGTCGATATGGCCGAGAAGATGGCGGCGCTGAAGAAAAGCTGGAACATGCTGGCATTGATCGCGCTGATCGTGATCGGTCTCTACAGCGGTATTTTCACACCTTCGGAAGCCGGCGCGGTGGGCGCCGCGGTGGCGTTCCTGATGTGTATCGTCACTCGCCGTCTGGACGGAAAAAAAACCCGCAGCGCCCTGAACGAAACCCTGAAGACCACGTCCATGTTGTTCGCCGCGGTGATCGGCGCCTACATGGTGACCTCTTTCACCGCCCTCACCGGCATCGCCTCGGAGTTGACCTCCTGGGCCGGCAACCTGGATGTGCCACCGGTGGTGATCCTGCTGTCGCTGACCGTGCTCTATGTGTTCCTGGGCACCTTCATGGGTTCCATCGAGATCATGCTGCTGACGCTGCCGGTGGTGATCCCGATCATCAAGGGGCTGGAATACGACCTGATCTGGTTCGGCATCATCATGATCAAGTATCTGGAAATCGGCATGATCACACCGCCGGTGGGGATCAACTGCTTCATCATCAAAGGTGTGGTGGGCCGCTCCGTCAGCCTCGGCCAGATCTTCCACGGAGTGACCTGGTTCATCGTCCTCGATGTCATCACCGTCGCCATCCTGATCCTGTTCCCGGATCTGGTCACCTTCCTGCCCAACCTCATGTAACGGTTCCTGGAGAAAATCTCTCATGTACCTCACGCAATCCCTGCACAAGGCCTTGCAACAATGCCCCGAGCGCACCGCCACCGTTTGCGACGGCCGGCGTCACAGCTACGCCGAGTGGGTCCCGCGGGTGGCCCGGATGGCCGGAGCCCTGCAGGGACTCGGCGTGGCACCCGGCGACCGCGTCGGTATTCTCGCCCTGGGCTCGGACCGTTACCTGGAAAGCATTTACGGCTGCTGGTGGCGCGGCGCGGTGATCAACCCGGTGAACATCCGCTGGAGCCCGAGGGAGATCGCCTACTCTCTGGATGACTGCGGCACCCGGGTGCTGCTGGTGGACCGTAACTTTATTCACATGGTGCCGCGATTGGGAGAGTTGTCCGAGGCTCTGGAAGAAGTGATCTATCTGGACGACGACGCACCGGCGGATCTCACCGGCTACGAAAGCTGGATCGCCGACGCGCCCGAACTGGACGACCAGATCGCCAGTCACCAACAGTTGGCCGCCATTCTATATACCGGCGGCACCACCGGTGCGCCCAAAGGGGTGATGCTCAGCCATCGCAATTTGTACTCCGGCACCCTGGGTCAGATGGCGGCGGTGCAACGCAGCCGTCATCCGGTGGCGCTGTACTCCTCGCCGTTGTTTCATGTGGCCGGCATGGCCTCGGTGGTGCAGATCGCGGTGCGCCAGGGCACCCATGTGATTCTGCCGGGATTCGATCCGGCGGTGGTGCTGGACACCATCGAGCGGGAAGGCGTGGAAGAAACCTTTCTGGTACCGACCATGCTGCGCATGCTGCTGGATCATCCGGACTTCTCCCGGCACGATCTTTCAGCGCTGAAGTACCTTCGCTACGGCGCCTCCCCCATGGACGAGGCGCTGTTGCTGCGGGCCATGGAAGTCCTGCCCGGCGCGGAATTCTCGCAGAGCTACGGCATGACCGAGCTGTCGCCGGTGATTTCGATCCTCAGCGGCTGGCACCACACCGCCGAGGGACGCCGCGCCGGCAAACTCAAGTCCGCCGGCTATCCGCTGCCCAACGCGGAAGTCCGCATCGTCGACGAAAACGATAACGACGTGCCGCCGGGCCAGGTGGGCGAAATCATCGCGCGCGGCCCCATGGTCATGGAAGGCTACTGGAACAAGCCGGCACAGACCGCCGAGGCCCTGCGCAACGGCTGGATGCACACCGGCGATGGCGGCTACATGGACGAGGACGGTTTTATCTACGTGGTCGACCGGATCAAGGACATGATCGTCACCGGCGGCGAGAACGTCTATTCCGCGGAAGTGGAAAACGCCCTGCTGAAGCTGCCGGAAGTCGCCCAATGCGCGGTGATCGGCGTACCCGATGAACGCTGGGGTGAGCGCGTGCATGCGGTGGTGGTAACGGCCCCCGGTCAGCAACTGGACGAGCAGCGCATCGACGCTCACTGCCGTGACCTGATCGCCGGCTACAAATGCCCCAAGAGCATCGAGTTCCGCGATGCCCTGCCCATGTCCGGCGCCGGCAAGATCCTCAAATACGAGCTGCGCAAACCGTTCTGGGCAGGCCAACAACGGCGGGTAAGCTGACACCGGATACGATGCCACTCATTTGAGACTCAGGTCACCGTTCCAGAGGGTGCCTTTGAAGACGCCGCACGGGCCGCCTAAACTTGCGCGTTTTCGACGCGCAAAGGAGAGCCCCCCTGTGCAAAAACGCGTACTCATCCCCCTGATCGCCCTCCCTCTGCTCAGCCCGTCCGCTCTGGCCGAGGATCTGTATCCGCTCGGCAAAGCCGAAGGCGGCACCTGGGAAACCGTGGCTCAGGCCGAAGAAGACAATCGTCTGTCCGTGGCCGCGCTGTCCACCGACGGTGAGATGCAAATGATCTTCACCTTCGAGACCATCATCGGCAGCACCGAACAGTTCCTCGGCGTGTTCGATGCGCCGGCGGAAAGCTGTGGTCAGAACGACGGTAAAACCATGACTCTGAGCGCCCCGGATCCCTCCCGTCTGATGCAGGTGAATGGTCAGGAATTCCCCTCCTCGGAAAATTGCCTGGAGGGCCACACCCATTATTCGTTCAAGGGCGTGGACGCCGCTCACGACATCAGCGCGGCGTTGATCGCCGGCAAGCCGGTAACGCTGAGCATCCCCCGCGACGACGGCCGCAAGGAATACACCTGGGAGCCGGACGGGTTCAAGGCCCTGGCTCAAGAGCGGGTGGAGGAATACGAAGCTGGTTCGCGCTATCAGGCCTATAAAGGCATGACCCGCTAACAACAAAAACGCCTCCGGATCTCCTCCGATCGAGACACCGCACTGAGGCCCATCTTATCCGGGCCTCGACGTTCAAGGCCGCTCATTGCGGCCCTTTCTCCCCTCCCCCCACTTTCGTGCCGGCAAATGTTCCCGGCAAATCATGCCGTTCCGATCCCCATTTTCCGCTGCTGATCGGCGCCAGCCGGTGCTCATCATGCATCTTTTGACTCAAAATTGAATCGATTCATTTTTTATTGACTCCAATAAAAACCATAATATAGGGTTATTCATTGAAATACTGGAACCTACCTAAAATCATTTTTTGAATCGTTTCATTTTCGTCTCAATGCCAATATTGCCATGCACCGCACAGGAGAGGCTGCCCATGAACATTCCGGAGAGAGAGATCAACCCCGTCACGCAGATGTTCGAGGAAGCCATAGGCTTGTCGCCCGGCCGTGGCCGTCTGAGCGGACGGCATGTCCTGGTGATCGGCGCCGGACAGCGCGACAGCGACGACGAGGAAGTGACGGTCGGCAACGGCAGAGCGATTTCCATTCTCGCCGCCCGTGAAGGCGCCAAGGTGGCCTGCGCGGACATCAATCAGGCCAGTGTCGAGGACACCGCGCGCCGGGTCCGAGAGGCAGGCGGCCAAGCCAGCGCGCACGTCGTGGATGTGTCCAAGCCGGAACAGGTGATCCAACTCATTCATGACGCCAAAGCGGCGCTGGGTGAATTGGACGGGCTGGTGCTGAACGTCGGTATCAGCCATGGCCTGCCTCTTGACAAAATCACGCCGGAAAGCTGGGACCTCGAGCACGCGGTCAATCTGCGCAGTCATATGCTGGCCTGTCAGACCGCCCTGCCCCTGATGACGGAAGGCGGCGCCGTGGTATTGACTTCCTCGCTAGCCAGCCAGCGCCCCACGGGCCGCAATCCGGCCTACGAAACGTCGAAAGCCGCACAGCTTTCACTGTGCAAAAGCGTCGCCATGGCCGGGCATGCCAAGGGCATACGCTGCAACGCGGTCGCCCCTGGATTGATGGACACACCGATGGGAAGAGCGGCCAGCGCAAGGCGTCCCAACCGCGCCGTGACCGTGCCCTTCGGCCGCCAGGGAACGGGCTGGGAAGTGGCCTATTCCATGCTTTTCCTGCTTTCCCACGAGTCCAGCTACGTCAACGGGCACGCTCTGTTCGTCGATGGCGGGCTGGGTAACGGCATCTTCTAACGATCTGGAGAGAAACAATGGCTCGTATCGATTACAAGAACATGGACGACATCCCCGAAACGCTGCGCGCGATGATCGGTTCGCGCCCGCCGCTAAACATCTATCGGATGATCGCCCACGGCGGACCAGCGGCGGAAGGGTTTCTGGCGTTGGGCAGCGCCCTGCTACGCACGGGCAGCCTCGATCCGCAACTGCGTGAGCTGGTGATTCTGCGCGTGGGCATCCTTTGCCGGGCCGGTTACGAGGTGCATCAGCACAAGCGTCTGGCCGCCAAGGAAGGGGTTCCCCAGGAAAAAATCAATGCTCTCTATGACGGCCCCGATGCCCCGGTTTTCAACGATGAAGAAAGGGCCGTGCTGCACTACACCGACACCGTCACCCTCAACACCAAGGCCGGCATCACGGCTTTTCGGCAGATGGAATCGATGATGAGCGAGCAGCAGTTGGTCGAGCTCCACCTGCTCATCGGCTTCTACATGATGGTCTCGCGCTTCCTGGAGAATTTCGAGATTGATCTGGAGGGCAATGAATAGCGGCCGCCAGGCCGTGTTTCACTGCCATCATCGGCGATAAAAAAGACAGGTAAAGACCATGATGAAAATGACAAAAACCGGTATCGCAATGGTTTTGGCGCTTTCGACGTTCCTCGCAGGAAACGCTTTCGCGGCGACCAAGACGCTCTCGTTCGCCTTGCCCCTGGCTCCCACCGGCAGCCGTGTGCATCAAACCTGGGAATGGTGGGCCGACACCGTCAAGGAAAAGACCGGCGGCTCGGTGGAGGTGAAGATCTACTACATGCAAAGCCTGGTGAAACTCAAGGATGCCGCTCAGGCGGTCACCGCGGGGATCGCCGATCTCGCTTACATGTCCCCGGCTTACACGCCGGACAAACTTCCCCTCTGGTACATGGAGAACACTAGGATCGGCTCCAGTGACCCCTACGTGGTGACGGAGGCATTCCGCCGGGTTCGGGAGAACTTCCCGCCCCTGCGGGAGGAAGAGAAGAAGAACAACATGAAGTATGTGGTGCACCTCTCCAACGGTCCGCAGGTTCTAATCAGTAAAACCCACCCTTATACCACCCCCGATGATTTTCAGGGGGACAAGGTGCGCATGCCCGGCACCATGGCCAAAGTTGCCAAAATGGCCGACTGGAAGGTGGACCCGGTGAGCCTGTATTTCTCCGAGATTTATTCGGCCATGGGCCGGGGCACCATCGACGGCGCCATGACCTATGTACCGCTAATCGGCCCCAACAGCCAGAACGAAGTCAGCAAGTATGTGGTGGAGCCCAAGGTCGGGCAGAACTCCAACGTGGTGATGATGAATCTCAATTCCTGGCAGCGGCTGAGCGAAAAAGAACAGGCCGTGTTCGATGGTCTGCGTACCGAGTTGATGGTGCGCATGGCCAGGGCGGGCATCGAAGACGAAGCGGAGCAACGTGAGCTTCTCAAGAACGATCCCGACAACCCGTTAATTTTCCAGGAACTCACCCCGGCGCAACGGCAGGCGTGGGAGAAAGGCCTGGCACTGGGCGACGATGAAATGATCAAACAGATGTCGCGCTGGAACCGACACGCCGGAGACCTGCACCAGGCTTACAAAGAGGAGATCGAGAAGGTCGCCCGTGAAGTCGAGGCGGAAGGCTACCCCTGGGACCGTCAACGTCCGCAATAAGGAGGGCTCGGTAATGGCGAGCAACAAGTTGGCGGCGACGATCACCACGGCGATGGATCGGATCGACACGATTTTGGTCTTCCTGGCCCAGCTCATACTGGCCGCGCTGATGATGCTGACCTTCGTGAATGTGGTTGGCCGGGCGCTGTTTCAGCAATCGCTTCCGGACGGCCTGATTGTCAGCGAAATGATGCTGGTGGCCATAGTGTTCCTGCCGCTCAGCTATGTGCAATCCATGGGTGCGCATCTGGAAGTGACGGTGTTTACCGACCTGCTGCCCGCCCGTGTCCAAAAGGCGCTTTTTTGCGCCGGCCTGGCGGCGGGCATCCTGGTGTTCGGGCACATGGCCTGGCTCGGCTGGCTCAGCGCCCACGAGTCGTTCAAGACCGGCGGCTACGGCTTCAGCGCCATTCTTTATATCCCGGAATGGCCGGCACGCATGTTGATCCCCCTCGGTCTGGGCTGGTGGTGCCTGCGCATGCTGACGCAATTGATCTGGCCCTCGTCACAACCGGAGCAGGCGGAATCAGAATTGCAGCTGGCCCTGGAAAACGCCGGTCTGGACGATCAGGTGGATCGCTTCGGACGGCGGGATCAGTCTGGAGATAAACGGTGATGGAACCTCAAACGATCGGCATTGTTGTCACCACGTTAATGATTCTGGCCTTGCTGCTGCGTATCCCCATCGCCGTCTCCCTGGTGGCCGCCGGTTACGGCGGTCTGGTATTGGTGCTCGCCGCCCGGGGCGACGACACCATGATGTTCGCCAGCGCGTTTCAGTCCGCCAACACCTTTCTCGGAGAGCTGCCCTACTCCAGCACCGCGGAATACACCTTCACCACCATTCCCATGTTTTTGCTGATGGGTTATCTGGCCACGGAAGGCGGCTTCACCCGGGACATCTATGCCACCGCGCGCCTGTGGTTGGCACGGATCCCCGGCGGCCTGGCGGTGGCCTCCTCGGTGGGTTGCGCGTTGTTCGCCGCGATCAGCGGTTCCAGCCTGGCCACGGCGGCGGCGATGGGCAAAATGGCGTTGCCGGAAATGCTCAACTGGAAGTATGACAAGGGCCTGGCCGCCGGCGTGGTGGCTGCCTCCGGCACTCTCGGATCTTTGATTCCGCCGAGTATCCTGATGATTCTCTACGCAGTGTTCACCGAACAATCCATCGCCAAGCTGTTCGTCGCCGGGGTGATTCCCGGGCTGCTTTCCCTGGGCATCTATGTGGCAATGGTGATGCTGCGCTGCCGGCTCAACCCGGACCTGGCGCCACCGGTGCCGCGTGTCGGCTTCCGTGAGAAGATCCATTCCCTGAAGGGTGCCTGGGGCATGATCGTGTTGATCGTGCTGGTGGTGACGGGTCTCTACACCGGGGTGTTCACGCCCACCGAAGCCGGCGGGGTCGGTTCGTTCGGCGCTTTCCTGCTCTGTCTGTTGAGCCGGCGGATAGGCATGGCCGACGCCTCCAATGCGTTCAAGGAAACCTTGAAAAGCACGTCTATGCTGTTCGCCGCCATCATCGGCGCCTATATGGTCACCACGTTCACCGCGCTCACCGGCATCGCCGGTGATCTCACCAACTGGGCAGCCGGATTCAACGACGTGCCACCCATCGTGATTCTGGTATCGCTGTCACTGCTTTATGTCTTTCTGGGTACCTTCATGGGCGCCATCGAGATCATGCTGCTGACGTTGCCGGTGGTGGTGCCGATCATCAAGGGGCTGGAATACGACCTGATCTGGTTTGGCATCATCATGATCAAGTATCTGGAAATCGGCCTGATCTCTCCGCCTCTGGGGATCAACGTCTTTATCATCAAGTCGGTGGCGGGCGACAAGGTGCGGTTGGCACAGATCTTTCGCGGCGTCACCTGGTTCATCGCCATGGACATTCTGACCCTGGCCATTCTGATCCTGTTTCCCGAGATCACGTTATACTTGCCCTCCTTGATGTAATCCTCCCCACGGAGCGGCGCGACACGGCGATACCTGAAACGATACAATCCCAGCGTTCGCACTGCTCCGCGGACCTCACTCTCCGGGTGAGCGAGCAGACAGTCACGGAGAAGAGGGCTCGAAAAACGGATGACGACATCAACCATCAAGGACGTCGCGCGCGAGGCGGGGGTTTCCGTGGGCAGCGTGTCCCGCGTTATCAATGGATTGGCGGTCAGCGATACCATGAAACGCAAGGTGGACGCCGCCATGGCCAAATTGGGTTACCAACCCAGCGGGCTGGCAAGGAGTCTTCGTACCCGCTCAACCCGCGCCATCGGCTTTTTAGTGACCGATGTGTCCAACCCCCTCTACGGCGCGATCATCAACGCCGTGGCTTCGCGGCTACGCAGCCGTGGCCTGATGTTGATGCTGGCGAGCTTCGGTGCCGACCAGCCGCAATCCGAAATGGAAGCCATCGAGGAATTCAAACGCCGCCGCGTCGATGGTCTGATACTGGCACCGGGCAGTGAAGTCAGCGCGCCGCTGGTCAGCGCCATTGAACATTTCGGCGCGCCGGTGGCGGTGATCGGCGGTGACTTCCCTGCTCATATTCCAGCGGTGGCAACGAACTTCCGTAGTGGCGTGCGCAAGGCGACACGTTATCTGCTGGAATTGGGTCACCAGCGCATTGCCTTGCTGACACCACTGGTGAAACTCTGGCCTGGCAGAGAACGCATCGCCGGGTTCAGAGAGGCGTTCGAGAAAGCCGGCCTGCCACGGGACAACGCCATTGTCCGTCCCCAGTGGCAGGGCCTGGATGCCGCCGCCGAGGTCAGCTCACTGCTGACACAAGAGCAACCGCCCACCGCACTCATCGTGCTCGGCACCCGCATTCTCGCCGGCACCTTACGCGCGGTTCGGGAGCAACATCGTTCCATTCCCGATGACCTGTCACTGATCAGTATCGGCGACAGCGAATGGACTCTGGTGCACGAACCGCCGATCACCACGTTGAAATGGAATGCGGAAGAAGTGGCCTTCGGACTGGTCAATCTGCTGCTGGCGCAAATGGAGGGACGCCCTCCGGAGGGAGAGAGCAACCGTATCGCGGTTCACACCGATCTGGTGCTGCGGGAGTCTTGCGCGGCGCCGCCAAGGAGCGAACCGGAGCGGCGGGAATAACACGGCAACGACGACGGCCCGCCGCCATCGTTGCCGTTATGATCAGCGTTCCACCGCCAGAGCTACGCCCTGACCGCCACCGATACACAGCGTGGCGAGACCGCGTTTGACGTCACGGCGCTGCATTTCATGCAGCAGAGTGACCAGGATTCGGCAGCCGGACGCACCGATCGGGTGGCCCAGAGCGATGGCGCCACCGTTCACGTTGACCTTCTCCGCGTCCCACTCCAGTTCCTTGCCCACGGACAGCGCCTGGGCGGCGAACGCTTCGTTGGCTTCGATCAGATCCACCTGATCCAGGGTCCAGCCGGCCCGTTCCAGGCAGCGGCGGGTGGCGGACACCGGCGCGATGCCCATGATCGCCGGATCCACACCGGCACTGGCCTGCCCGGCCAGACGCGCGAGGATCGGCAGCCCCAGTTCCCTGGCGCGGGCTTCGCTCATCAACATCACCGCGGCACCACCATCATTCAGCGTGGAGGCATTACCGGCGGTCACCGTGCCATCCTTCTTGAACGCCGGACGCAGGCCGGCCAGGCTCTCGGCGGTGGTGCCGGCGCGCGGTTGCTCGTCGGTGTCGAATATCTTCGGGTCGCCCTTGCGCTGGGGAATCGTTACCGGCGTGATCTCGTCCTTGAAGCGGCCGCTTTCGATGGCGGCCAGCGCCTTGGCCTGGCTGGCGGCGGCGAAGGCGTCCTGCTCCTCCCGGGTAACGCCGTATTTCTCCGCCAGATTCTCGGCGGTGATGCCCATGTGGTAGTCGTTGAAGGCATCCCACAGGCCGTCCTGGATCATCGAATCCACCAGCGAGGCGTGCCCCATACGCAGACCGGTGCGGGCCTTGGGCAGCACATAAGGCGCCAAGCTCATGTTTTCCTGGCCGCCGGCGATGATGATGTCAGCTTCCCCGCAGCGGATTGCCTGGCTGCCCAGGTGCACCGCCTTGAGGCCGGAGCCGCATACCTTGTTGATGGTGAGCGCCGGCACCTGCTGCGGCAGGCCAGCGTTGATCGCGGTCTGACGCGCCGGGTTCTGGCCGGCACCGGCGGTGAGCACCTGGCCGAGAATCACTTCGCTGATTTGATCCGCCGCCACCCCGGTATCCGCCAGCAGTTTGCGCACCACCGCTTCACCCAGGGCGGTGGCGGGCAGATTGGCCAGGGAACCCTGGAAAGCACCGACGGCGGTGCGAGTGGCGGCGACGATGACCACGTCTTGCATAATCTCTCTCCCAGTCACGCCGGGCCGGACCCGGCGGAATGATGAAAATTGGCCCCGCATGATAGCTTGATCGGGGCGGCGCGTCCCGCCCGGGACGGCCTCGGGTCCGCAACGGGGTTCAATTTCACGATGACCAGTCAGCGCTTTCTGCCGCCACCGCTTTTAACACCAGACAAGCGGCATCCAGCAAGGGACCACGTTTTTCCCGGGCATAGGCAAGATAGACGGGATAGGTGAATTCCGGCGCATCGGCGACCCGCTCCAAGGTGCCCTCCCGCAGATGAGGCTCGGCCACTCGGGTACGGAAATAACCACTGCCGCCTTGCTGCAGCAAAAGCTGGATGGCCAAAGGGCCGAAATTGGCGGAAATGGAAGCCCGGGCACGTTCCGGCAAGGCCATATCATGTTGCTTGCGGAAATCGGCGCCCCAATCCACATAAACATACGGTTCTTCACTCTGTGTCGCGCGTACCAGAATCAGCTTCTCCTCCAGCAGTTGCTCTACTTGCATCCCCGGCCAATAGGCCGGTCGGTGCACCAGAGCCGCGTCCAACACTCCGCGCTCGAGACGTTCATGCAAGGCCTCGCTGTCATGCACTTCAGCGCGAGTAGCCACGGTCGGATGCTGCTGCCGCAAACGGGTAACCCAGTTCAGCAGCAGCGGGTTCCATAGGCTGGTTTCACCGCCCAGCACAAGCATGTCCTCGGCCCCCTCCGGCAGCGGCAGTTCCCGTCGCGCGGCTTCCCATGTGCGGACCAGCTGGCTCGCATGCGGAGTGAAGCGCTCACCATGGGGCGTCAGGCGGGCACCGGCCCGATTACGCACGAACAGGCGACAGCCCAGTTGGCCTTCCAGGTTATGGATGCGGGCGGTCACCGTGGTCTGAGTGATGTGCAACCGTTCGGCGGCGGCCATGAAACTGCCGGTGCGGACGATCTCCAGAAAGGTGCGGGCCAGATCGATATCCATGACTTATATCAATTTCTTTAAAGTTAAACCGCATTCTATTTCATTATTCGTATTCAAAACACACACTCATACTGTCGGCCTGATGTTGAAACACGGAGCCGGAAATGACGGCGCAAGCCACACCGCCCCCTTTTTCCGACCCTCAATGGAGCCAGCTCCGGCAATGGCTGGAGACCCTGGATGAGCGGCAACGCTGGTGGTTGAGCGGCTATCTCGCTGCCGCCAACAGCGCGCCGGCCGCCGTTGCCGGAACGGAAGGCACCCAGCCGGTACTGATCGGTTACGGCACGGAAACCGACAACTGCCGGCATCTGGCGCGGACCTTGAGCGAGCACTGCGGTGACGCCGGCATCGCCACGGAAGTGGTCGATCTGGCCCGTCTGCGCCCCCGACAGCTGGCGCGCCGGGATCATCTGGTGATCATCACCGCCACCCATGGCGACGGCGATCCGCCGGAACCCATCCAGGACTTTTATCAGGGCCTGATGGGTGACGGTGCACCGCAACTGGCGAACCTGAAATTCGCCGTACTGGCCCTGGGCGACAGCAGCTACGAACGCTTCTGTGTCACCGGCCAGGAGTTCGACCAGCGTCTGGAGGCCCTCGGTGGTGAACGGCTAATCGCCCGGCAGGACTGTGACGTGGATTTTGAACAGCCAGCCCGGGACTGGATCGCCCGCCTGTTGGAAAAACTGCCCAAAGCCAACACCACGGACACTGCACAGGGCCCGGCCCGGGCACCCACCTCCAGCCCTCCCAGCTACGACAAACACCATCCACTAACGGTGGAGGTACTGGTCAACCAGAATCTGAGCGCCGCGGATCGCGCCCAGCCAATACACCATCTGGAACTGGCTCTGGATCAGGCGATTCCGGACCTGTTCCCCGGCGATGCCGTCGGCATTCTGGCCGACAACCCGCCTGAGCTGGTGGCGGCGGTGCTGGACGCCTGCGAGCTGTCCGGCGAGCAACCGGTGACCGTGAACGATGACGCTCAGCCCCTGGTGCAAGCGCTGCGTCAGACGCGGGATCTGACCATCGCCGGCACCAGCTTTCTTGCTTTCTGGGCGGAGCAAAGCCAGGCTCCGGCCCTGCTCGAACTGTGTCAGGCGGAGAGCCGTCGGCAGCGGGCGTTTCTGCGAGACCATCAACTGCTCGACCTGCTCCACCAGTATCCGGCGCGCCCGCCGGCACAAGCCCTGGTGGAAGCCCTGCGGCCACTGCAGCCGCGTCTGTACGACGTGGCCAACAGTCTGGCGGTGCTGGACGACGAGCTGCATCTTACCGTCAAGGCCTTCCACTATCCTTTCCGGGAGCGGCATGAGCAGGGCATCGCCTCCCGATACCTGTTGGACCTACAGCCCGGCGACCCGGTCCGTCTGTATCCGCACCGCAATGCGCGCTTTCGGCTGCCGGACGACGACGCGCCGCTGATCCTGATCGCCGAGGGTACCGGCATCGCCCCCTATCGCGCCTTCCTGCAAGCCTTGTCGCAACAATCCCAACGTCCGCCCTGCTGGCTGGTGTTCGCCGAACAGCGCTTCGAGGACGACTTTCTTTATCAACTGGATATTCAGCAGGCCCGCGCCGACGGTGTGCTGGAACGGGTGGATACCGTGTTTTATCAAGACCAGCCCGGCGCCGGCCTGATCACCCCATTGCTCGACCAGATCGATCGCCTGGGCACCTGGATCGACCGGGGCGCACACCTCTACCTGTGCGGCGACAAGGGTCGATTGAGCGACCTTGAGAGCGGACTGAAAACCGCCCTGGACCAGCGCCAGGGAGACGGCGCCTGGAAACAACTGGGCCGGGAAAAGCGCCTGCACCGCAACCTGTATTGAGGAGAGCGTGATGAGCGATCCCCACCCCGATCTCCGTCAGCCGCTGGAACGACTGAACGAGAACGAACAACTGAAGGCCCGCAGCCGTCACCTTCGCGGTACCATCTCCGAGGGGCTCGACGACCTGCTCACCGGCGCGGTGCCGGGCGAGGACCCTCTGCTGATGAAGTTTCACGGCATCTATCAGCAGGACGACCGCGACCGCCGCGCTGATCGCCGCCAGCGCCGCCTGGAACCGGCCTACCAGTTCATGGTGCGGCTGCGCATCCCCGGCGGCGTGCTGGACAAACACCAATGGCTGGGCCTGGACTGTCTTTCCCGTCTTTACGCCGAACGGGGTCTGCGCATCACCACTCGTGGCACCCTTCAATTGCATGGTGTGCGCAAACCGCATCTGCGCCCGTTGATCCAGGGGCTGCTCCCATTGGGGCTGGACACCATCGCCGCCTGCGGCGACGACAGTCGCGGCGTGGTGTGCGGCGCCAATCCGTACTTGTCCCAGGCTCATGAGCGGCTACAGAAACTGGCGCAAATCACCAGCGATCGTCTGATTCCGAAAACCGGCGCCTATGCGGACATCTGGTACCGGCAACCGACGCCGGTCCGCGACGACGAGGAGCCGGTCTACGGCGAGTTGTATCTGCCGCGCAAGTTCAAGGTGGGGTTCGTGCTGCCGCCGGTGAACGACGTCGACATCTATGGCCAGGATCTGGGCTATATCGCGGTGGTGGACAACGGCGATCTGATCGGCTTCAACGTCTGTGTCGGCGGCGGCATGGGCCAGTTGGACAATCGCGAGGACAGCTATCCCCGTCTGGCGGAGGAAATCGGCTTTATCGACGCCGATGAAGCGCCCGCTTTCGCCGAACTGGTAATGGGCATCCAACGCGACTTCGGTGATCGGCAGGATCGCCACCGGGCCCGTTTCAAGTACACCCTCGACCGTCTCGGCCTGCCCTGGTTCCTGGAAGAATTGGAACGCCATCGTGGTCGCCCGCTGGAGCCGGCCCGCGGCATCCACTTCGAACACAACGGCGACCGACTCGGCTGGCAACAGGGCGACGATGGTCTTTGGCACGCCACCCTTTATGTGGAAAGCGGTCGCGTGGACGATGCCCTGCGCACGCAACTGGGCGGTTTTCTGCAACAGTACGGCGGCCGCCTGCGGCTGACTACCAACCAGAATCTGCAGTTGACCCACATCGAGGAACACGAACTCGAACAGGTACGTTGGCGCCTCGAGGACCTGGGGCTGGACTGGCGCCTCACCCCGGAGGCCCAGGCGGCTCATACCCTCAGTTGTGTGGCATTGCCCACCTGCGGTCTGGCCATGGCCGAGGCGGAGCGCTATTTGCCCGAATTGCTGGAACGGTTTCAGCGGCTCAAAGGTCAGTATGGGCTGCGCGAGAAACCCATCACCCTGCGTCTGACCGGCTGCCCCAACGGCTGCGCCCGGCCCTATCTGGCCGAGATTGCCCTCACCGGCCGAGCCCCCGGACTGTACAACCTGTATCTGGGCGGCAGCTTTCACGGTGACCGGCTGGCGCAACTGTACGCCGGCAACGTGGACGAAGAACGCTTCCTCGCGTTGCTCGCGCCTATGCTCGAACGCTATGCCGGCCAACGCCGGGACGGCGAACATTTCGGCGACTTCCTGCTGCGCAAGCGATTATTGGAAGAACGTCCACTGACTTCCCTCAGCTCCTGATCCTGGAGACGCCCATGTCCGACTATCTGTTTATTCAAAGCCAGGACCCGTTTACCGAGGTCCGTTGCACAGCGCAATACCGATTGGCCCGTCAACTTCTTGAGGCCGGCCATCAGGTGCGCGTTCTATTAGTACAAAACGGCGTTGCGCCCGCCCGCCGGGACGCCCGCGACGAGGCCTTCGACGCCCTGATCGCCAGTGGCGTCGCCGTCAGCGCCGATGGTTTTTCGTTGAAACAGCGCGAAATCGAAGCGCCGGATTTGAAAGCCGATGTGGCGGTGGGTGACGTCGGCGATGCCGTCGACGCCCTGCTCGCCGGCGCCAAAGTAATCTGGAACTAGGAGGCTCCATGAGCACCTCGAAAACGCTGACCTTCGCCTTCATGGATCCGCCCTTCGAAAGCGAGCGTACCGTCACCTTCTTTCGCTTACTCGACGCGGCTTTGGGACGCGGCGCTTCGGTGCGCATATTCGCTTACGAGGGCGCCGTGGCCCTGGCCTTCGCCAGACAGTCTCCCCACGGCAACGCGGTGCACGGCCGTGACGCTGCGGAAGAAGATCATCCGCTGACCCGCGAATGGATCCGTGCTCTGCAGGAAAAAGCCGCCGCCAAAGAGCTGGGTTTCGAATGGATCAACTGCGGCCTGTGCGTGGACGAGCGCGGCGTCAATGACGTCATCGACGGTTGCGGCCGGGGCGGACCACCGGACCTGTGGCGCTACGCCAGCGACGCCTTCAACACCCTGACCATCGGCACGAGGTAAGCCCCATGAAAGTACTGCAGGTTATCGATCAGGCGTTCCGCACCACGGTGGAAGAGCAGGACGACACCATCCTCTGGCTGACCCAGTCCATGCGCGGCGCCGGCGGCGATTTGCAGGTGCTGCTTAGCGGTCACGGTGTACAGTACGCGGTACTGCACCAGCGGCAGCCGCCGCTCACGCTGGGGAGCTGGCAACAAAGCCAGCCGGCGGAACTGCTGCGTGATCTGACCAACCTCACCGAAAGCGGCGTTCCCGTCTATGCGGTGCGCGAGGATCTGGAAGAACGTGGTCTCGCCCACCTGCCGCTGCAAGCCGGCATCGAGCTGTTGGGCCGGGCCGCGCTGGTGGAGCTGTACGAACAGGTCGATCAAATATGGCAGTGGTAACACCGCCACCGGCACTGCGCACCCCGCTTTGTGATCACTTGGGCTGCACCTTCCCCATCCTGCTGGCCGGCATGGGTGGCGTCGCTCGCCACCGATTGGCGGCGGCGGTGTGCCGGGCCGGCGGCTTTGGTGTGCTCGGCATGGTGCGCGAGCCGGTGGAACGGATCCGCAATGAAATCCAGGCGCTGCGACAACTCACCGACAAGCCGTTCGCGGTCAATCTGATTCCCGCGGCCACCGAGCGCGCCCTGCTTCGTCAGCAGGTGCAAATCTGTGTGACCCTTCAGGTGCCGTTCGTGGTGCTGTTCTGGGATGTGGACAGCGCCCTGATACGCCACCTGACTGGCGAAGGCGTTCGCGTTATTCATCAGGTTGGCAGCCCCTGGGACGCGGAGCTGGCCATCGACGCCGGCGCCGAGGTGATCATCGCCCAGGGCTGGGAGGCCGGCGGCCATGTCCGCGGCCAGGTCGGTACTCTGAGTCTGCTGGCCGAGCTGATCCCTTCCTGCCCGGTCCCCGTGGTAGCTTCCGGCGGCATCGCCAATGGCCGGTCACTGGTGGCGGCCCTGGCTCTTGGCGCCCAAGGCGCCAGCCTGGGCAGTGCCTTCCTTGCCACCGAGGAGGCCAACGCTCACGTTCATCATCAACAGAGACTGATTCAAGCCGGCGCCGACGATACCGTTCACTGCCACCACTTCTCCCGCAACTGGCATGAACCCGCTCCGGTGCGAGTGTTGCGCAACCGCGTTACCCGAGGGGAATACGAGGATTTGCGGCATTCGGATATTTCCGAGATTATCGGAGAACAGGACGGGCAACCGGTTTACCTGTTCTCCACGGATTCACCGCTGGCGGATGCCCGTGGAGAATTGGATGACATGGCTTTGTACGCCGGTCAGTCCTGTGGACAGATTCATCAAATGCTAACGGCGGAGCAACGTCTGAACCGCATCATCGAGGAAGCGATGGAGACGCTGGCACGCCTGGGCGGCGCGGCCACCGCCACGGCTCATTGAGGTCATCGGGGTTCCATCATGCAACTGCCCTCTCGCATTCAATGCAAACGCGTCTACGACGCCCGGGACGACAGCGACGGCTATCGCGCGCTAGTCGATCGCGCCTGGCCGCGGGGCATGAAGAAAGATCACGTGGCCGCCGATCACTGGTTTCGACAGTTGGCCCCTTCCACCGCGTTGCGCAAATGGTTCGGCCACGACCCACAACGCTGGGAAGAATTTCAGTGCCGTTATCATGAAGAGCTGGAAGCCAATCCGGAACCGGTCGAGGCTCTGCTCAAGACTTGTGCCGGCCGCCCTCTGACGCTTCTTTACGCCGCCCGCGATACCGAGCACAACAACGCCTTGGCGTTGAAAAACTATCTGGAAGCCCGTCTGAAAAACAGCCCATCGCGCTAACCGGTATTCCCTTGACCCAGGTCAAGACCGTGGAAACGGTGAACCGGTAGCCTGACTTTGCCGTCGCCGCTCCCCGTCCCCTGGTTCGCGCTCCGTCCGGTCGTTGGGGGGTACGGCGGCGGCACTTTCCGTTCCCGCTTTCCCCCAATCATCCCTCGTCTTCGGCCTCACGGGCCTGTTCGTCCACTTCGGACAGTTCGAACCACATGGCATTGAGGATGGCGAAAGTACAGGCCAGGCCCACGCCGAGAATCCAGCTGAAGTACCACATATTCGTTTCCTCAGTACATGTCCTTGTTGACGTCGCTTTCGCGCACCTTGCCCCACAGCACCTTATACACCCAGGCGGTGTACAGCAGGATGATGGGCAGGAACACCACCGTGGCGAACAGCATCACGCCCAGGGTGTAATGACTGGAGGAGCTGTCCCAGACGGTCAGGCTGTGGCCCGGATCGGTGCTGCTCGGCAGAATCACCGGGAACATGGACACCCCCACCGTGGTGATGATGGCGGCCACCGAGAGCTTGGAGCCGAGAAAACTCAAAGCACCCACACGCCAGAACAGTCCCATCAACGCCAGCGCGGCGCCGGCGAAACCGGCCAGGGGCACCAGCCATAGAACCGGCTGGGCACGGTAATTGTTCAGCCAGATGCCGGCTTCCGACACCACTTCCTTGCGCAATGGATTGCTCGGCCCTTGCGGATCCATTGCCGTGACGATCCGGTAGCCGTCCATGTTGCTGACCCAGAATCCACCAATGGCGAACAGTACGATCACGACAACGGCGGCGATCATGCCGTATTTGCGGGCGCGCTCGGCCGGTTCACCATCCGCCTTGATCTGCAGCCAGGTGGCACCGTGAAGCATCAGCATCGCCAGCGAGACCAGACCACATAGCAAAGCAAACGGATTCAACAGCGCAAAGAAAGAACCGGTATAGAAAGGCCGCAGGCTGCTGTCGAAATGAAACGGCACGCCTTGCAGTACATTGCCCACCGCCACACCGAAAATCAACGCCGGCACCACGCCGCTGAAGCACAGTGCCGCGTCCCAACGGGCACGCCAGGCTGTTTCCTCACGTTTGGAACGGAACTTGAACGCCACCGGCCGGATAATCAGTGCCGACAGAATCAGGAACATGGCCAGATAGAATCCGGAGAAGCTGACCGCGTAAAGCGCCGGCCAGGCGGCGAAAATGGCGCCGCCGCCGAGGATGAACCAGACCTGATTGCCTTCCCACACCGGCCCCACCGTATTAATCACCTGGCGGCGCTGGCCATCGCTTCGGGCCACCGCCGGCAATAGCGCCGCCACGCCCATGTCGAAGCCATCGGTGACGGCAAAGGCCACCAGCAGCACGCCGAGCAAGGCCCACCAGATCAAACGCAACATTTCATAATCGAATATCATGGCGTTTCCTCCCTCAGTCCTTGGACTTGGCAAAGGCCGGTGACAGGCCGGCATCCAGTTTGGCGGGATCGTCACCGCTGTCCTCTTCCGGCCCCTGGCGGATGTACTTGAGCATCAGGCGGACCTCGATCACCGCCAGCACCGTGTACAAAATCATGAAGCCGCCCAGGGAAATGAGAATGTCACTGATGCCGATGGAACTGACGCCAAGGAAAGTAGGTAACACCCCTTCGATGACCCAGGGCTGCCGGCCGTATTCCGCCACCAGCCAACCCAGCTCCGCGGCGATCCAGGGCAACGGCAAGGTGTAAAAGGACACCCTCAGGAACCAGCGTGGCACCCGGCGACGCAGCGACACCAGATAGAACGCCAGGCCAAACAGCGCGATCATGTAGAAACCGATGGCCACCATGAAACGGAACGACCAGAACAACGCGAACACATTGGGCAGCGAATCCTGTACCGCCATGACGATCTGCTGATCGCTGGCATCACGGGGATCCTCCACGTACTTTTTCAACAACAACGCATAGCCCAGATATTCCTGGTTCTGAAGAAAAGTCTCCCTGGCCTCCGGGTTGGCCTCATCGACCTTCAGGGTTTCCAGCGCGTCGTAGGCCAGCAAACCATCACGGATGTGCATCTCCGAAAGGGCCGCCAGTTCCGTGATGCCGGGAATCTCCTTGCTGAAGCTGCGCGTGGCGATCAACCCCATGACCCAGGGAATCTTCAACTCATAGTGCGTTTCCTGGGCCTCGCGGTCCAGAATACCGAACAAGGAAAACGACGCCGGCGCCTCTTCCGTGTGCCACATCCCCTCGATCATCGCCAGTTTCATCTTCTGATTCTCGGTGATGGCATAACCGGACTCGTCACCGAGCACCACCACCGACAGCGCCGCCGCCAGTCCGAACGAAGCCGCCACCGTGAAGGAGCGTTTGGCCAGCGCCTTATAACGGCCACGCAGCAAATAGTAGGCACTGATCGCCAATACGAACACAGCGCCGGTAACGTAACCGGCGGCCACCGTATGAACGAACTTGGCCTGCGCCACCGGATTGAAAATCACCGCGGCGAAATCGGTGACTTCCATGCGCATGGTGTCGGGATTGAAAAAGGAGCCCACCGGATTCTGCATCCAGCCATTGGCGATCAGAATCCACAACGCCGACAGATTCGACCCCAGGGCCACCAGCCAGGTCACCGCCAGATGCTGGACCTTGCCCAGTTTGTCCCAGCCGAAAAAGAACAGACCGACCAGCGTGGCTTCGAGGAAAAACGCCATCAGGCCTTCGATCGCCAAAGGCGCGCCGAACACGTCACCGACATAGTGGCTGTAGTAAGCCCAGTTGGTACCGAACTGGAACTCCATGACGATACCGGTGGCCACGCCCATGGCGAAGTTGATGCCGAACAGCAACCCCCAGAACTTGGTCATGTCACGCCAGATGGTGCGTCCGGTCATGACATAGACGCTCTCCATGATGGCTATCATGAAGGACAGTCCCAGAGTCAGAGGTACGAAAAGGAAATGGTACATTGCTGTCAGGGCAAACTGCGCCCGCGACAACTCAACCAGAGTAGCGTCGATCATCTGCGTTTCTCCCCTGAATACACATTGGCGGTTCGCCAACCGGATCGGACTCAACCGATCCGCTCCATCCCATGGAGATATTGACGGCCAGCCATTCCTTGCCTGCAGAAATATCCTGCTGAAGACCCTCCGTGGCCCTCTGTTTACCGGTGCGCGTATACGATGGAAGCAGCGTTTCCGTGTCGACAAAGAAACGATTCAGGATTAAAAATTGCCGGGCGTAATTTTTAACGTTGCCCCGCGACGACCCGCAGCGTGGCCACCATGTACGGTGGCCATAAAAAATTTGCCAGTTGACTTTCATCCATGCGATTACAGACTGCGGGTGAAAGCCTGAGCAATCGGGTCTACCATTGATCCCCATCGTTGTTCGCGCTGGTGAAGCCGGGTTCAGCATAGCACCGGCCCTGCCCCTGTTCACGTCGGCGGTCCAGAGAAGAGTTGAAAACCGGCATGCCTATTGATTTACATCAAGATTCTCCCGCGGCGTCCGCGGAACCCCCGGCCAGCCCGGGCCTCTGGCTGGATGCACAACGGCAACACGCCAAGAACATGGTGCGCTGGCTATACCTGAGCGCGCTGGCGGATACGCCGCTGGCGATCATTCAGGCGGGACTGCTGGCCTGGCTCGCCGCTGGTCTGCTCAACAGCGAGCCCTCTTTATGGCTGCCCGCCTCCCTGCTATTGCTGACGCTGGCGTTGCGGGCCCTGGCCGGAGCCGCCCGCGCCCGATTCAGTGCCGGCGCCGCCGCCGATATCAGCCAGGCAGTACGCGGCGCCGTGGCGGAGGCATTGTTGCGCGGTGCCGGCGGTACCTTGACCGCGGGGGAAGCCAGCACCGCTTTGCTGGAACAAGCCGGCGCGGTGGGTCGCTATCACGCCGGTTTCGCGGTGCAACGGCGAGTGGCCAGCGTGGCCACGGTGTTGTTCTTATTGGCCGCGTTCAGCATGGACTGGATCGTTGGTGTGATCTTCCTGTGTACCGCGCCTTTGATCCCGGTCTTCATGATGCTGGTGGGCAGTGGCGCGCAGCGGGCGGCGGATCGACAGCTGGAAAGTTTGCGCTTTCTCGGCGGCTATTTTCTCGATCGTCTGCGTGGCGTGCTGACGCTGCGAGCCTTCGCCCGTGAAGCGGCGGAGCAACGGGCAGTGGATACGGTCAACGGCGAATATCGCAAACGCACCATGAAAGTACTGCGAATCGCTTTTCTTACGTCCGCCGTGCTGGAGCTTTTCGCGGCGCTATCGGTGGCCCTGGTGGCCTTGTATGTGGGTTTGCACCTGCTCAATTTGATCGCCATCGGTCCCGGTCCCCGGCTCGATTTCGCCACCGGACTTTGGCTATTGCTGCTGGCACCGGAGTTCTATCAGCCGTTGCGTCAGTTGGCGGCCGGCTATCATGACCGCGCCGCTGCCCGCGCCGCCGCCGAGGTCCTGGCGCCACTGCTTCAGGATAGCGGCGCCACCACCGTTTCCGCTGACGTCTCCACCACCGCCACCACGCTGACCCTCGACCAGGTGTCGTTCCGTTACCCTGGCAGCGAGGAAACTCTGCTGCACGACTGCTCTCTGACCGTAACAGCCGGAGCGTGCCTGGTACTCAGAGGCGACAGTGGCACCGGCAAGAGCACCCTGTTAAAACTGATCGCCGGTCTGCTGGCACCGGACACCGGCGAGATACGCCATGACGGCCGGCCGGCGCCACTGCTGGCGCAGGCGACCGGCAATCTGGCCTGGGCCGGGCAGCATCCGTGGTTCATCCACGGCACGGTGGCGGACAATTTGCGGCTGGTCGCCCCGGATGCCGATGACACGGCTTTACATCGAGTACTGGCCGAGTGCGGCCTGGACCACTTGCCCGCCGGACTGGACACCGCGCTGGACGAGAACGGCGGCGGTCTTTCCGGCGGGCAAGGCCGCCGATTGGCGCTGGCCCGGGCACTGCTGAGTCCGGCACCACTGCTACTGCTCGACGAACCCACCGCGGAGCTGGATGAAACACTGGAGCAAAGCATCATCGCGGCGCTGCGCGCCCGCAAGGGACAACGCACCTTGGTGATCGCCACCCATTCCCCGGCGCTCGCCACCCTGGCCGACCAGAGCCTGTGGCTGGGCCCCTCACCCGTGTCCATGGAAGGGCAGGCCCATGGCTGATCGCATCACCTGGCTTCGTCATCAATTCAAAGGGGAAGGCCCGCGACTCCGCAATGCCGGGTTACTGGCACTGATTACCGCTCTTGCCGCCATGGCGCTACTGGGGTTGTCCGGCTGGTTCATCAGCGCCGCGGCGCTGGCCGGATTGGCCGCCGGCGGCCCGGCGGTGGCGTTCAACCTGCTGGTTCCCAGCGCCGGCATTCGCGCCCTGGCGGTGGGCCGCACCGTGTCCCGCTATTTCGAGCGGCTGGTAAGCCATGACGCCACCTTCCATGTGATGCAGCGCCTGCGCACGCAATTGTTCGCAGCGATTCTGCCGCGCATACCCGGGCCCTTGTCGTCACTGAGCAGCGGCCATTTGCTGGAGCGTCTGCTGGGCGATGTGGAGCGTCTGGAGAACGCCTGGCTCGGACAGGGTCAGCCCGCCCTGGTGGCCACCGCCACCGCCGTCGTTTTGCTGCTCGCCGGATTCTGGATCGCCGGACCGGTGGCGGCCCTGGCCATGCTGGCCGGATTTATCGTGATGTTCCTGCTGCTGCGGCGCTTGTCGAAAGTTTCCACCGAACCACTGGAACAGCGGGCCCGGCAACGCGAGCAACTGCGCGGGGATCTGGTACAGACTCTCCACGGACTGCCCGATGTGCTCGCCTATGGTCTGCGGCCCTCATTGCTCGAACAGTGGCGCCGCCGCCTGGCCGATCTGGCCGGACTCGAACATCGACTGGCCTTGCGGCACGCCATCACCCAGACCCTGATCCAGAGTCTGATGCAATGGCTGGCGGTGGCGATGCTGCTGATACTGATCACACCGGTGCGGCAGGAGATGATCGACGCGCCGATGGCGCTAGCCCTGATGCTGCTGGTATTGGCCGCCGCCGAGGTGACCCTGCCCCTGGCCCAGGCCTGGCAGGGCTGGCCGGATACCCGCGCCACCGTGACGCGCCTGGACACCCTGACCGGCACGCCGATCCCGCCGCCGGCCGCCTGTGGCAGCGAGATTCCCCGGGCCGACGGCCATTTGCGGGTCCGCGGACTGAGTTTCGCCTGGCCGGGTCAGCCAGCATTGTTCAGCGGTCTTGATCTGCAAGCGCGAGCCGGCGTCCCGCTGGCCATCGTCGGTCCAAGCGGCAGTGGTAAATCCACTCTGTTGCATTGCCTGATGGGCCTGCAACGGATCAGTGCTGGCGAGATCCGATTCGGCGGTGTCAGCCAGGAACGGGCGGACAGCGACGCCTGGCGCCAATGTTTCGCCCTGCTGTTACAGCAACAGCAGCTGTTTACCGGCACCCTGAGGGATAATTTGCGTCTGGCCAGACCGGACGCCAACGACGAGCGCCTCTGGCAAGTGTTGGAACAGGCCCGGCTGGCGGATCTGGTGCGACAACGCGGCGGTCTCGATCATTGGATCGGCACCAACGGCATGCACCTCTCCGGCGGGCAGGGACGGCGTTTATCACTGGCCCGGGTGCTGCTGCGGGACAGTCCGGTGATCCTGCTGGACGAGCCCTTCACCGGTCTGGAACCGGCCACCGCCGACGCGCTGTTCGACACGCTGCATTCCACCTTGAACGACCGAGTTCTGATCATGGTCACCCATGATCGACGTCACGCTGAGCGTATGGAGAATCAATTGGTTCTTGACGTCTGACGTCCGGCCCTCCCTTTGACCCAGGTCAGCCCGGTGCGGCCCGGCGGCTTTACCCTGACCGCCCAAAGCATCTGGCAAGGGAGGAGACATGAACGGTTCCCCGGAACTGGTCTGCCCCGCCGGCAATCTGCCGGCACTGAAAACCGCGGTGGACGAAGGCGCCAACGCGGTTTACATGGGTTTCAAGGACATCACCAACGCGCGTCGCTTCGCCGGCCTCAACTTCACCCCGGAACGGGCCCGGGAAGGTATCGACTACGCCCACCGGCAAGGTTGCCGGGTATTCTGCGCCATCAACACTTATCCGCAAAACGACGGCTGGCCGCTCTGGACCCGGGCCGTGGATCAGGCCGCGGATCTCGGTGTGGACGCCTTGATTCTGGCGGACCTGGGCTTGCTCGAGTATGCCAGCCGCCGCCACCCGGACCTGCCCCGACATTTGTCCGTGCAGGGCTCCGCCACCAGCGCCGAGGCCTTGCACTTCTATCATCGCCATTTCGACATTCGCCGCGCGGTGCTGCCCCGGGTGCTGTCACTGGATCAGGTAAAACAACTGGCCGCGGCTTCGCCGGTGGCCCTGGAAGTGTTCGGCTTCGGCAGCCTGTGCATCATGGTGGAGGGGCGCTGCTATCTTTCCTCTTATCTCACCGGTGAATCCCCCAATACCCACGGCGCCTGCTCGCCGGCTGCACACGTGCGCTGGGAAGAACAGGACGGCGGACTCAGCTCCCGTCTCAACGGCGTGCTCATCGACCGTTATGGTCCTGGCGAACAAGCCGGTTATCCAACCCTGTGCAAGGGCCGCTTCCGGGTCGATGACGAGCTCTATCACGCCATCGAGGAACCCACCAGCCTGAACACGCTGGAGCTGCTGCCAGAACTGCAAGCCCTCGGCATCGCCGCGGTGAAGATCGAAGGCCGGCAACGCAGTCCCGCCTACGTGCGTGAAGTCACCCGGGTATGGCGCCAGGCGTTGGACCGTCTCTCCCGGACGCCGTCCACGTTCCAGCCGGATCCAGCCTGGCAACGCGCTCTGGGCAACCTGTCCGAAGGCACCACCACCACTCTGGGCGCCTATGAGCGCCGCTGGAAATAGGAGGCATCGGCATGCTGGAACTGGCCCTGGGACCGGTGCCGTTTTATTGGCACCAACGGGACTACGAGACCTTCTATGAGCACGCGGCGGACTGGCCGGTGGAGCGGATCTATCTGGGTGAGACCGTGTGCGGGCGGCGGCGGGACATGAAACTGGATCACTGGCTCGGGCTGGCCCGGGAACTGCGCGCGCAGGGCAAGACCGTGGTGCTGGCCTCGCAGACCCTGATCGAGGCTGGTGCCGATCTGCGCGCGCTGCGCCGACTGTGCGATAACGGCGAACTGCCGGTGGAAGCCAATGACATGAGCGCCGTGCAGTTGCTGAATGAAGCAAGGCTTCCCTTTATCGGCGGCGCGCCTCTCAACCTCTACAACGTGGAAGCCATCCGTTTGCTGGCCGGTTCCGGTATGCAGCGCTGGCACGCGCCATTGGAGCTGTCCCGGCAGGCGCTCACCGCTCTGCTGACAGCACTGCGGGAACAGGGTCTGGCTCTGCCGTGCGAGGTCCATGCCTACGGACATCTGGCGCTGGCCTGGTCGGCCCGTTGCTTCACCGCCCGGCGGCGGGGCCATGCCAAGGACCGCTGCCAGTTTGTCTGCCGGGACGACCCTCAGGGGTTGCCCCTGTTCAGTCAGGACGGTCGAAGACTGTTCACTCTCAATGGCGTCCAGACCCTCTCCGCCTGGCCCCAGGACCTGCGCAGGGAACTGCCGGTGATGGCTGAAATGGGGATAAGCAGCGCGCGCCTGGTGGTAGCCAACGAGCCCATGGCGGACGTGGTGGCGGCTTTTGATCAAGTGCGCCGGGGCCAGCCGGACCACCGGGACCCGCTTGCCCTGGTGGACGAAGCGCGCTGCGACGGCTACTGGCACGGCGCCCCCGGAATGGACCGTCACTAGCACGCGAATCGCGGCCGTTTCCCACAGGCCGAACCACGAAGCCGCTGTAGGAGCCAGCCTTGCTGGCGAATTTTTTGTGCCCTCTTCGCCAGCAAGGCTGGCTCCTACAGCGGCCTTGTAGCGACCTCCGATTTCATGTGCCCGAGGTCCGGGCCGCTGGAGCCTCTCTCACCCTCACTTTCTTTGACCCAGATCAGCCCTTTCTCTCGGCCTCACCTTTACGCTGACCACCATATATTGTGCCAACACAAACAAAACTCACTAAATATGGAAATCGCCATGACCACACCCCGCCCGGACAGCACGGTGACGGTGAGCACCACCGTCGAGGAGTACCTCAGTCGCGCCGACTGGCGCGTCCACGCCAACGCCAATCAGGGCTATTCCCTGGGCGGGCTGATTCTCAACATCTCCGGCAAGCTGATCGCCAATTACTGGCTCGATCAGGTTTACCCGCCTGAGGTCGGCAGCGCCCATCGGGAAGGCGATCTGCACCTGCATGATCTGGATATGCTGAGCGGCTACTGTGCCGGCTGGTCCCTGCGCAGCCTGTTGATGGAAGGGTTCAACGGCGTCACCGACCGCGCCGAAAGCGGCCCGCCCAAACATCTCTCCAGCGCGCTTGGCCAGATGGTCAATTTCCTTGGCACACTGCAAAACGAATGGGCTGGCGCCCAGGCCTTCAGTTCCTTCGACACCTATCTGGCACCCTATGTACGCCGTGACAACCTGGACTACCCGGCGATACGGCAAGCCATCCAGGAATTCATCTACAACCTCAATGTGCCGTCCCGTTGGGGCAGCCAAACGCCCTTCACAAACCTGACCTTTGATTGGACCTGCCCGGAGGATCTGCGTGAACAGGTACCGGTGATCGCCGGCGAGGAGCAGCCGTTCACCTACGGCGAGCTGCAGGCGGAGATGGATCTGATCAACCGCGCCTATCTGGAAGTGATGGAAGCCGGCGACCAACGTGGCCGGGTTTTCACTTTCCCGATTCCCACTTACAACATCACCGAGGATTTCGATTGGGACGCGCCCAACACGGAGCGGCTGTTCGCGCTGACCGCCAAGTATGGCCTGCCCTACTTCCAGAACTTCCTCAATTCCGATCTGCAGCCGCATATGGTGCGTTCCATGTGTTGCCGCTTGCAGTTGGATGTCCGCGAGCTGCTCAAACGTGGTAACGGCCTGTTCGGCAGTGCCGAGCAGACCGGCTCCGTGGGCGTGGTGACCATCAATTGCGCGCGCCTGGGGCACCGCTTCGCCGGCGACGAAAGCGGTCTCTACCGGGAGTTGGACCGTCTGCTGGAACTGGGCCGCGACAGTCTGGAAATCAAACGCGACCGTATCCAACGCTGGATGGACGCGGGTCTTTATCCGTACACCCGGCGCTATCTGGGCACTTTGCGCAATCATTTCTCCACACTGGGCGTGAACGGTCTCAACGAGATGGTGCGTAATTTCACCCACGATCGCCTGGACATCGCCACCGAGCAGGGTCGTGACCTGGCCTTACGCCTGCTGGAGCACGTGCGCGAACGCATGCGTGGTTTCCAGGAAGAGACCGGCCATCTGTACAACCTGGAGGCCACCCCGGCGGAAGGCACCACCTACCGCTTCGCCAAGGAAGACGCCCGCCGTTACCCCGACATTCTCCAGGCCGGCACCCCCGAGGCCCCCTATTACACCAACTCCAGCCAGTTGCCGGTGGGCCATACCGAGGATCCGTTTGCAGCACTGATCCATCAAGACCCGCTGCAAACCCGCTATACCGGCGGCACCGTGCTGCATCTGTACATGCGAGAACGGCTTTCCAGCTCCCGCGCCTGCCGCCAGTTGGTACGCACCGCCCTGTCCCGGTTCCGACTGCCTTATATAACGGTGACGCCGACCTTTTCCATTTGCCCGGTGCACGGCTACCTGGCTGGAGAACACGAATTCTGCCCGCGCTGCGACGACGCGCTGCTGGCCCAACAAACAACGGTGAATGACACCCACGTGGCCTGACACTTTCACATTGATTTTTATTCAATCCCAAAAAGGAGACACACCATGAACGCTTCTCTCTCCACTGCTTCCCTGAATCCCCGTGACACTCTGCCCGAAGAGCAACGCCAGCGCTGCGAAGTCTGGACCCGGGTGATGGGGTATCACCGGCCGGTCAGCCAGTTCAATCCGGGTAAAAAATCCGAACATCGCCAGCGCCGTCATTTTTGTGAGCAACAGGCTCGGCTGGATGACTGATGTCGGTTCCGGTCCGGCCCTGCCGGTGGCGGGGCTGACGCCGCTGACCACACTGGACTATCCGGGCCGGTTGGCGTGCGTGGTCTTCCTTCAAGGTTGCCCGCTGCGCTGCGGCTATTGCCATAACCCGCACATGATCCCGCCCCGGCGAGGCCAGGTGCGGGAGTGGCGCGAGGTCGAATCCTTTCTTGAAACACGACGAGGTCTGTTGGAGGCGGTGGTGTTCAGTGGTGGCGAACCCACCCGGCATCCGCACCTGTTACTGGCGATACAGCGAGCCCGTGAGCGAGGGTTCGGCATCGGTCTGCACACCGCCGGCAGTTACCCCCGACGTCTGAGCACACTGATACCGAATTTGGATTGGGTGGGCCTGGACGTGAAAGGGGGCGCGGCCCAAATCGATCGTATCACCGGGCGCGGCCGGCAGTGGCGACAGTTGTGCGACAGTCTGGATCAGTTGCTGGCCGCCGATCTGGCATTGGAGTGCCGCACCACCGTGCACTGGCGGGATTTCGATGAGGCCACCGTGGAACGGCTGGCACGCTGGCTGGCCGCTAAAGGAGTGCGCCACTACGCTCTGCAATGGGCGCGACCACAACAATGCCTGTCACCGTCCTATCAACAGCCGTCACCGATAGCCAATCCTTTGCCCGATCTGGCGAAACGGCTACGGCCGTTATTCGAGACACTCAGCGTGCGTTGATAATGGGGATGTGAATTCAAAGGTCGCCACAAGAGCACTGTAGGAGCTTGCCCTGCAAGCGAATGGGTTGTTGGCATAAAAGAATTCGCTTGCAGGGCAAGCTCCTACAGTGGCTTTGTAATCCTTTCGTAGGAATCAGCCTTGGCAGCGATCAGCGTGTTGCGTACGCCAGTAACCGCAGCCCCTCCCGCACCGGTCCCGGCCAGCGGCTCTGATCCAGGCCATCGAGCAGATTCTTCACCCACAACCCCAATTCGGTATCCCCTTCCACCAGCAGACGGCGCTGGAAAAACAAAGTGTCCGGGTCCTGCTCTCTGCCAAGGAGCTGCAAAAACTCACGCCAACCACCACGAATGCACGCCTCGCCGGGGCGTTCGCTTAACCGCAGACGGTTGGCCTGCAGCGTCACGGTAAAACGCGGCGCGCCGTCGGCCAGATCAAGGGTCAGGTGACGGCCCTGCAACGGTTCGAATTCCCCCGCCGCCAATGGCTCCGCCAACAGACGGTTCATCAGCGGTTCCAGGAAGGGACGCTTCAGCGGCAACGGAGCATGAGCATCGATATGGCGAAATACCGCCAGCGGCGACGGCGGCCCGGACGGCGTGAAGGGAAAACGCATTGAGCAGTCTCCAGACTGTCATGACAGGAATACCCATACTCCCTGCCATTCATCGGAGAGACGTTGACCCTGATCAATACGTCTGATAGCTATTTCTGACAGATTGCCACACACGGACGGCCCATACCTCAAGGAGGCACCGTGGCATCAACGGAACCGGTCTCACACCCCGGCTCGGGGCAGGCGTTGTTCCTTTCCACCCTGGCGTTCACTCTGTGCTTCGCCGTATGGACGCTGTTGTCCATCATCGGCATCCCTCTCAGTAAAGAACTGAATCTGTCGGATACCGAACTGGCCTTGCTGATCGCGACACCGGTGCTCACCGGCTCGATCAGTCGCCCGGTTCTCGGCATTCTTACCGACCGCTTCGGCGGGCGTCCGGTAATGGGCATCCTGCTGCTGGTGAGCGCGGGCTGCGTCTACCTTCTGACCCTGGCCCGCAGTTACCCCATGCTGTTGTTGGCGGCACTGGGCCTGGGTCTGGCCGGCGGCGCCTTCGCCGTGGGCACCGCCTACGTTTCCCGCTGGTTTGGTGGTGACCGTCAGGGCACCGCCCTGGGCGTTTTCGGCGCCGGCAACATGGGCTCGTCGCTGACCAACTTCGCCGCGCCTTTACTGCTGGTCGCCCTGGGCTGGCAGGGCACCACCCAGGTGTACGCACTGGTGCTGGCGTTGATGGGTCTTGGCTTCCTGGTGTTCGCGCGGGATCCGCGACACCCGACGCCGTCCCTTACCTTGAGCCAGCGTCTGGCGCCCATGGCGGACCTCCGGGTATGGCGTTTCTCGCTCTACTATTTCTTCGTCTTCGGCGCCTTCGTCGCCCTGGCCCTATGGCTGCCCCACTACCTGATGAGGGTCTACGGGGTGAGTCTCACCACCGCCGGCATGATCACCCTTTTGTTCACCCTGCCCGGCTCCCTGTTCCGCATTCTCGGTGGCTGGCTGTCCGACCGGTACGGTGCGCGCCGGGTGATGTACTGGACCTTCATCGCTTGCCTGATCTGCACCTTCCTGCTCAGTTACCCCCCCACCGAATACCGTATCCAGGGCATCGACGGCGAGCTGCGTTTCTCTCTGAATATGGGCCTGCCGCCCTTCGTGCTGCTGATCATGGTGCTGGGGTTTTTTATGTCCCTGGGCAAGGCGGCGGTATTCAAACACATTCCCACCTACTATCCCGAACACGTGGGTGCCGTGGGCGGCGTGGTGGGTATGGTCGGCGGCCTCGGCGGCTTCTTCCTGCCACTGACCTTCGGCATGCTCAATGATGTGGTGGGCATCTGGCAGAGCTGTTTCATGCTGCTGTTCGTGCTGGTGGCAGGAGCGCTGGCGTGGATGCATTACGCCATTATCAAGGCCAACCGGGTGGAATGGACGGAACAGCGCGAAACCGGCGACCTGCCGGAACTGTCCACCCCAAGCAAACTGGTACTGCAGGACTGGCGGCCGGAGGACACCGATTTCTGGGAACACCAGGGCCGCGCCGTCGCCCGCCGCAACCTGTGGATTTCCATTCCCAATCTGGTGCTGGCCTTTTCCGTCTGGATGGTATGGTCGGTGGTGGTGGCGCGGCTGCCGCAAGTGGGCTTCGACTACAGCGCCAACCAGCTGTTCTGGCTGGCGGCATTACCGGGTCTCTCCGGCGCCACTCTGCGGGTGTTCTACAGTTTCATGGTGCCGATCTTCGGCGGCCGCCGCTGGACCGCTTTTTCCACCGCGTCACTGTTACTGCCGGCGCTGTGGATCGGCTTCGCGGTACGCAACCCGGACACCCCTTATCTGGTGATGCTGGTACTGGCTTTGCTGTGCGGTTTCGGCGGCGGCAACTTCGCTTCCAGCATGGCGAACATTTCCTTTTTCTTTCCGAAAAAGGAAAAGGGCGCCGCCATGGGACTCAACGCCGGCCTCGGCAACCTGGGCGTGAGCCTGATGCAGTTCCTGGTGCCGCTGGTGATCACCACCGGAGTGTTCGCCTTTGCGGTCGGTGATCCGCAGATGACCGCCGACGGCGAACGCCTATGGCTGCAGAACGCCGGCTTCGTCTGGGTGCCCTTCATCGTTGCCGCCACCGTGGCGGCCTGGTTCGGCATGAACGACATCGCCAGCGCCAAATCCTCGTTCCAGGATCAGGCGGTGATTTTCCGGCGTAAACACAACTGGCTGATGTGCGTGCTGTACACCGGCACGTTCGGCAGCTTCATCGGCTTCGCCGCCGCCTTCCCGTTGCTCAGTTCCCATTTGTTTCCCGAGGTGGACGCTCTCAAGCTGGCGTTCCTCGGTCCGCTGCTCGGTGCGCTGAGCCGCGCCTTCTCCGGTGGTGTGTCGGACCGGCTCGGCGGTGGCCGCGTCACCTTCTGGGTGTTCGCGGGCATGATCGCCGGCGTGATCGGCCTGCTCTGGTTCCTAGATCAGCGCGATCAACCCGGCGCCTTCGTCGGCTTCTTCGTCTGTTTCCTCTGGCTGTTTCTGGTCTCCGGGGTGGGCAATTCCAGCACCTTCCAAATGGTGCCCGCCATCTTCCGCCACGAAGTGGCCCGGCTGATGCCGGACCGGGATGCCCGGGAACAACAACTGGAAAGCGACCGCGAAGCCGCCGCCGTGGTCGGTTTCACCTCCGCCATCGCCGCCTACGGTGCCTTCTTTATTCCCAAGGCTTTTGGCACGGCCCTGGAGCTCACCGGCGGCGCCGAGCCGGCACTGTACGGCTTCCTGTTGTTCTATGTCCTGTGTCTGGGACTAACCTGGTTCTATTACACCCGCAAAAAAGCGGTGATTCCCTGTTAGGAGCTACACCATGAGCCACTTTCTGGATCGCCTGAGGTATCTCGGAAAGAAGCCAACCGAATTTTCCGACCACCATGGTGAAACCCGCGACGAAAACCGGGACTGGGAAGACGGGTATCGGGCCCGCTGGCAACACGACAGGATCGTGCGGTCCACCCACGGAGTGAACTGTACCGGCTCCTGCAGCTGGAAGATCTACGTGAAAAACGGCCTGGTGACCTGGGAAACCCAGCAGACCGACTACCCCCGTACCCGCCCGGACCTGCCCAACCACGAGCCCCGGGGCTGCCCCCGCGGCGCCAGTTATTCCTGGTATCTGTACAGCGCCAACCGGCTCAAATATCCGCTGGTGCGGCAGTCCCTGTGGCGATTATGGCAAGACGCCCTGGACCAGCACACCGACCCGGTGGACGCCTGGGCCAGCCTGGTCGAGGATCCGGGCAAGACCGCCCAGTACAAGAAAAACCGGGGCATGGGCGGTTTTGTGCGCGCCGGCTGGGATGACTTGAATACACTGATCGCCGCCGCCAACGTCTACACCGCCAAGCAATACGGGCCGGATCGTATCATCGGCTTTTCGCCCATCCCGGCCATGTCCATGGTGTCCTATGCCGCCGGCGCCCGTTACCTGTCGCTGATCGGCGGTGTCTGCCTGAGCTTCTACGACTGGTACTGCGACCTGCCGCCGGCGTCGCCGCAGACCTGGGGCGAGCAAACCGACGTGCCGGAATCCGCGGACTGGTACAACAGCGGCTATATCATCGCCTGGGGTTCCAACGTGCCGCAGACTCGGACACCTGATGCCCACTTCTTCACCGAAGTGCGTTACAAGGGCACCAAGACCGTGGCTATCACCCCGGACTACGCGGAGGTGGCCAAGCTCTCCGATGAGTGGCTGAGCGCCAGGCAGGGCACCGACGCCGCCCTCGCCTTGGCCATGGGCCACGTGATCCTCAAGGAGTTTCACCTGGTTTCCCCCAGCACCTACTTCACCGACTACGTGCGCCGTTATACCGACCTGCCCTGTCTGGTGGAACTGGAACGCCGCGACGATGGCCGCTATGTGCCCGGCCGGCAGCTGCGAGCCGGCGACTTCGCCGACAACCTGGGCCAGGACAATAATCCGGACTGGAAAACCCTGGTCTGGGATGAGAGCGGAGAGCGGCTGGCGGTACCGCGCGGTTCCATCGGCTTCCGCTGGGGCGAACAGGGCAAATGGAATCTGGAGCCTGTTGACGCCGATGGCCAGGAAATCCGGCCCCGACTCAGCCTGGCCGGCGATCACGACCGGGTGGAGAAGGTCGCCTTCCCCTATTTCGGCGGCATCCCCCACGAACACTTTCCTCATGTGGAGAATGGCGGCGACGACACCCTCACCCACAGCCTGCCGGTGAAAGTGCTCACCGGCGCTGATGGCGGCGAGATTCTGGCGGTGACCGTGTTCGATCTGCTGTGCGCCAACTACGGCATCGACCGAGGCCTGGGCGAGGACCAGGGCGCCACCGACTACCAGCAAATCAAACCCTATACCCCCGCCTGGCAGGAAAAGATCACCGGGGTGCCGGCGGACCAGTGCATCCGCATCGCCCAGGAGTTCGCCAGTAACGCCGACAGGACCCGGGGTCGTTCGATGATCATCGTCGGTGCCGGCATGAACCACTGGTACCACATGGACATGAACTACCGGGGTCTGATCAACCTGCTGGTGATGTGCGGCTGCGTGGGACAAAGCGGCGGCGGCTGGGCTCATTACGTGGGTCAGGAAAAGCTGCGACCGCAAACCGGCTGGCTGCCTCTGGCCTTCGGTCTGGACTGGTCCCGGCCGCCGCGCCACATGAACGGCACCTCTTTTTTCTACGCCCACTCTTCCCAATGGCGTTACGAAAAACTGGACGTGAAGAGCCTGCTCTCTCCCCTGGCCAAAGTGGAGGATTACGGCGGCAGCCTGATTGATTTCAATGTGCGCGCCGAACGCATGGGCTGGCTGCCTTCCGCGCCGCAATTGAACACCAATCCGCTGCGCCTGGCCCAAGCCGCGAAGCAAGCCGGACAAAGCACCGCGGACTACGCGGTATCGCAATTGAAATCCGGCGCGCTGAAGTTCGCCGCCGAGGATCCCGATGATCCGCAAAACTTCCCTCGCAATCTGTTCGTGTGGCGCTCAAATCTTCTCGGCAGCTCCGGCAAAGGTCATGAATACATGCTCAAGTACCTGCTCGGTACCCGCCATGGCATTCAGGGCAAGGACCTTGGCGACGGCGGTGAACGCCCCCGGGAAGTGACCTGGCACGACGACGCACCGGAGGGCAAACTCGATCTGTTGGTGACGCTGGATTTCCGCATGTCCACCACCTGCCTGTACTCCGACGTGGTGCTGCCCACCGCCACCTGGTATGAGAAAGACGATCTCAATACCTCGGACATGCACCCGTTCATCCACCCGCTCACCGCCGCCACCGATCCGGCCTGGGAGTCACGCAGCGACTGGGATATCTATAAAGGCATCGCCAAAGCCTTTTCCCAAGTGTGCGAGGGCCATCTGGGCGAGGAAACCGATCTGGTCACCCTGCCGCTGCAGCACGACTCTCCGGCGGAGCTGGCGCAGCCGCAGGTGAAGGATTGGAAAAAAGACGAATGCGAGCCGGTGCCGGGGGAAACCATGCCCGCGCTGATCGAGGTGCAACGCGATTACCCGGCCACCTACGAACGCTTCACCGCCCTGGGCCCGGCACTGGAGAAACTCGGCAATGGCGGTAAGGGCATCAGTTGGAACACGGATAAGGAAGTGGCTTTTCTCGGCCAGCTTAACCGTCGCAAGACCGCGGGGCCGGCCAAGGATCGGCCGTGCATCGAAACCGCCATTGACGCCGCCGAGGTAGTCCTCAGCCTGGCACCGGAAACCAACGGTCAGGTGGCGGTCAAGGCCTGGGAGGCGCTGTCCCGGTTCACCGGCCGCGATCACAGCCACCTTGCCCATCCCAAAGAAGAGGAAAAAATCCGCTTTCGCGATATCGTCGCCCAACCGCGCAAGATCATTTCCAGCCCGACCTGGTCCGGCCTGGAAGACGAACATGTGTCCTACAACGCCGGCTACACCAACGTGCACGAACTGATTCCCTGGCGCACGGTGAGCGGTCGTCAGCAGCTTTATCAGGACCACCCCTGGATGCGCGCCTTCGGCGAAAGCCTGCTGGTGTACCGGCCGCCCATCGACACCCGCGCCGCCAGCAGCGTCACGCCACCGGCGGACAACGGCTATCCCAGCAAGGCGTTGAACTTCCTGACGCCACACCAGAAATGGGGCATTCATTCCACCTACAGTGACAACCTGCTGATGCTGACCCTGAACCGGGGCGGACCGGTGGTGTGGCTGTCGGAATCCGATGCCGCTGATCTGGGCGTGGCCGACAACGACTGGATCGAGCTGTACAACGCCAATGGCGCCATCGCCGCCCGAGCGGTGGTCAGCCAGCGGGTAAAACAGGGCATGGTGATGATGTACCACGCCCAGGAACGCAACGTGCACGTACCCGGCTCGGAAATCACCGGTACCCGGGGCGGCATCCATAACTCGGTGACCCGGGTCTGCCCCAAACCCACCCACATGATTGGCGGCTACGCGCAGCTGGCCTACGGATTCAACTACTACGGCACCGTCGGCTCCAACCGTGACGAGTTCGTCATGGTCCGGCGCATGAAACACATCGACTGGCTGGACGGTGAAGGCCAGGACTTCGTTCAGGAGGCCGCGAAATGACTATTCGATCCCAGGTCGGCATGGTTCTCAATCTGGACAAGTGCATTGGCTGCCACACCTGCTCGGTGACCTGCAAGAACGTCTGGACCAGCCGCGAGGGCGTGGAATACGCCTGGTTCAACAACGTGGAAACCAAGCCCGGCATTGGCTACCCCAAGGAATGGGAGAACCAGAACAAATGGAAAGGTGGCTGGCTGCGTCGCAAGGACGGCCGCATCGAACCACGCATCGGAGGCAAGTGGCGGGTGCTGGCCAATCTGTTCGCCAATCCGGACCTGCCGGAAATCGACGATTACTACGAGCCTTTCGACTTCGACTATGAGCATCTCCACCAGGCCAAGCCTGGCAAGCATCAACCGGTGGCGCGGCCGCGCTCGCTGATTTCCGGCGAGCGTATGAAGAAGATCGAATGGGGCCCCAACTGGGAGGAGATTCTCGGCACCGAGTTCGCCCGGCGCCGCAAGGACAGCAACTTCGATCAGATACAAGCGGACATCTACGGGCAGTTTGAAAACACTTTCATGATGTATTTGCCGCGTCTGTGCGAGCACTGTCTCAACCCGACCTGCGTGGCTTCCTGTCCCAGCGGTGCCATCTATAAACGTGAGGAGGACGGTATCGTCCTGATCGACCAGGACAAATGCCGGGGCTGGCGCATGTGTGTATCCGGCTGCCCGTACAAGAAAATCTATTACAACTGGAAAAGCGGCAAATCGGAAAAATGCATTTTCTGTTTCCCGCGAATCGAGGCCGGAGAGCCCACCGTGTGTTCGGAAACCTGCGTCGGACGGATCCGTTATCTGGGCGTGCTGCTGTACGACGCGGACCGCATCAAGGAAGTGGCGGAAAGCCCGGATGAGCGGGATCTGTACCACCGCCAACGGGACATCTTTCTCGATCCCCATGACCCGGACGTTATCGAACGGGCCCGAGCCGATGGCATTCCCGATAACGTGATCGCCGCCGCCCAGGCCTCGCCGGTGTACAAGCTGGCAGTGGACTGGCAGCTGGCGCTGCCGCTGCATCCGGAGTATCGCACCCTGCCCATGGTCTGGTATGTGCCGCCACTGTCGCCGATCCAGTCCGCCGCCGAGGCGGGCGATCTGGAATTCGACGGTGTGCTGCCTAAGATCGAATCCCTGCGCATCCCGGTTAAGTATCTGGCCAATATGCTCACCGCCGGCGAGGAAGAACCGGTGGTGCTGGCGTTGAAGCGGTTACTCGCCATGCGCCTGTATATGCGCGGCAAGCAGGTTGATGGCGAAACCGATACCACCGTGCTCGACCAGGTGGGTCTCAGCGAAGCCCAGGTCATGGAAATGTACCGCTATCTGGCCATCGCCAACTACGAAGATCGTTTTGTCATCCCCACCAGCCATCGCGAACTGGCCCGCGAGGCGTTTCCGGAACGCGGCGGCTGTGGCTTCACCTTCGGCAATGGTTGTCAGGGCGGCGACGACGATACCAGTCTGTTCGGCGGGCGCAAGCAGACCGCCACCCTGGTAAAACCGCAGCGTTTCGAACCGGATCAGCAGGAGACCCGTCATGACTGAGATCACTCAAAGGAGCCTGCGTGCCCTCGCCCGCCTGCTGGAGTATCCCGAAGCTACTTTGCAACAGGCGACACCGGAGCTGGTCGACGCCCTGAACGCGGAACGACGCTGGACCCTGTCGATGCGAGACCGGCTTGGCCAATGGTGCGAACGGATTGGCGCCGCCGATTTGCTGGATCTGCAGGCCGAATACGTGGCCCTGTTCGACCGTGGCCGCGCTACTTCACTGCTGCTGTTCGAGCATGTCCATGGTGAATCCCGGGACCGGGGCCAGGCCATGGTGGATTTGCTTGATCACTACCGGCAGGCCGGCTTTCAGTTGGAAGCGCGGGAATTACCCGATTATCTGCCCCTGTTTCTGGAGTTTCTGTCGACCCGCCGGGAAGCGGAAATCGGCCGCTGGCTCGGTGAAGTCCGCGCCATTCTCGCCCGGCTGGCGGCACGGTTGGAAAGCCGGGAGGCGCCCCAGGCCCTGGCCGTCACCGCTTTGCTGGCTCTGATCGGCGCGGAATCGGAAATCCAGGCGCATCGGCCCGAGGTATCCCGGGAAGCACCGGACCACACTCCCCAGGCCCTGGACGCGGTGTGGGAAGAGGAAGCGGTGCGGTTCTCCGCCGAATCCGATCAGGACTGTCAGTTGCAATCCGCCCAAGGCCGTCACCAGACCCGGCAACGGCAACGGGCCGAGGAGCAACCGGTACGTTTCGTCCCACCCACAGCGGCGGCCGCCAGCGGTCGCGCCAAGGAGTGAGCTGATGGCATCCTTGTCGCATCATCTGCACATATTGCTGTTCGGCATTTATCCGTATATCGCCGTCAGCGTGTTTCTGGTGGGTAGCCTGATCCGCTTCGATCATGGCCAGTACACCTGGAAAACCGGCTCCAGCCAGATACTGTCGTCACGGCACATGCGGCTGGCCAGCAACTGTTTCCACATCGGTATTCTGGTGATTTTCTTCGGCCATCTGGTGGGGCTGCTGACGCCGCACTGGGCCTACGCCTGGATTATCAGCGCGGGGGCCAAACAGATCATGGCGATCCTGGTGGGCGGCATCGCCGGCGTGCTCTGTTTTATCGGCGGCGTCATGCTGCTGTGGCGACGCCTGTTCAATCCACGCGTGCGGGCCAGCTCCAGCGCCATGGATACCTTTATCATCGCTCTGCTGGTGGTACAGGTCACCCTCGGACTGGCCACCATCGGCCCGGCCCTGGGGCATCTGGACGGCGGTCTGATGCTGCAGCTGGCGCACTGGGCCCAGGCCATCGCTTTCTTCCAGGGTGGCGCCGCCGCTTATCTGGAAGGCGTGGGCTGGATCTACAAGGTGCACATTTTCATCGGCCTGACGATTTTCCTGGTGTTTCCGTTCAGCCGCCTGGTGCACGTCTGGAGCCTGCCGCTGGGTTATCTGTTCCGTCGCTATCAAATCGTCCGCAGGCGGGCCTGAGCCATGCAACGCATCGATATGGTGGAACGCCCCGGCGGCGGCGTGATTCAGGTTGGCGAGGCCCTCATCGAGGAGAGCGAGATCGCCCGGGAAACCCAGCACCATCCCGCTGGCGACCTTGATCGGGCCCGGCGACAGGCGGCCAGGGCCCTGGTGATCCGCCAGTTGCTGTTGCAACGAGCGGCGCAATGCGGGTTGGATCCGACCGATGAAGAAGCCTGCATCAGCGCCCTACTGGAGCAGGACCTACAGGTCCCGGAGCCGCACCCGGCCGATTGTCAGCGTTATTATCACAGCCACCCGGAGCGCTTCCAAACCCCTCCCGGCTGGCATCTACAACACATCCTTCTGGCCGCCGCCCCGGACGACGCCCGAGCCCGGGACCGGCAGTACCGTCTGGGACAGAAACTGCTGCGCCAATTGGATGCGTCAGAGCATCGGTTCACGGAACTGGCCCAGCGCTACTCCGATTGCCCCTCCCGGGACCAGGGCGGCGAACTGGGCTGGCTGGGGCCGGGACAGACCGTCGCCGAGCTGGACCGGGTGCTGGCGCGCCTGCCGGCAGGGCTGCACGGGAGGCCGCTGGCCAGTCGGTACGGTTGGCATCTGGTACACATCAACGCGTTGCGGCCGGCGCGCCCCCTGCCCTTCGAGCAGGTCAATGAGCGCGTGCGTCACGAACTGCTCGAACAAGCCAGCCGCCGTGCCCTGCATCAGTATCTGCTGGCGCTGGAAAACGATATCGGCGTTCGCGGATTCCGCCTCGAGGAGGATTCATGACCGGCCAGCGCTCACGCAAGGCGACTTTGCTGTATTCCTGTTCCGGCTGCTCCGACGTCGCTCAGCTCGCCAACGAAGTGGCGGTACGCCTGGACCACGCCGGGCACGCCGAAATGTCCTGTATCGCCGGCGTCGGCGGCGGCGTGCCCGGCCTGGTGCGCAAAGCCCGCTCCGGACGGGTGATCATCGCCATCGACGGCTGCCAGATGCACTGCGCCGAACACTGCCTCAAACGTGCGGATGTGCGACCGGATCACCATGTTCGCCTTTATGAGAAGGGACTGCGAAAAAGACGAGGGCGCCGTTACGGCGAGGAGGACATTGAGCAGGTGGTCGATCAGGTCGTCACCCTGATCAATACCCTGGACCATTAAGACGCGACGGGCACGCCTTATGAACAGGATCGGTCGCTGAAATTACAACAGCGAAAGAACTGCGAGCCGGCGCAATGGCACTGGGCGTCCGGCAACGGCAAATTGGCGGCCCGGCACAACTCCGGAGGATCAAGGATTGCCCACTTGCGTCCGCGCCCGCTGATCAAACCGCTCTGGCGAAAACGGGTGAGCAGGCGCGACAGCGTTTCCGGTGTCACATTCAGTTGTCGCGCCAGAACCTTGGCGCTTACCGGCAACACCACCCAGTGCTCCCTCCGCCACTCGGTCAGCTCCAACAAGTACATCACCACCCTTTGGCCGGCATTGGTCACTGTGAGTTGGTCCAATCGATTTACCGCCTGATAAAGCCGGTGGGACATTTCCCCCAGCAATCGCAGGGCAAAATCCGGTTGCACCCGGACCAGACTCAGCAATCCATGGCGTGGCAAGCGGATCAACGTACAAGGGCTTTCCGCCTCGGCCGACAGGGGATAGATGCTGGGCTCGGCGAACATGGCGGTTTCCGCCACCAGGTCCCCCTCACCAACCACCTGAAACACCTTGTCTTCGCCGTCCAGACCGGGCCGATACAAGCGCATGACACCGCTCGTCATCAGGTAGTAGGCATTGGCCCTCTCACCCACTTCGAACAGATGCCCGCGACCGTCCAGGTTTATCGTCCGGCCTTCCTCGCACAACGTCCCCAGAGCGCCCTCGTCCAGGGTCGAGAACAGCGTCGCCTTCGCCAACACGTCAATGATCGCTGACATCGTCCTCTCTTCTTTGATTATGGTTGACGATCCGCCGGCATACTGGTCCGGCCCAGGCTTCATTGAACCAAGAAGTGTCTGCGCGGATTATGATGTAACTCAATTTCCCGGCCCGCTGGCGCTCATGATGGCACGGCACTATCCTCCGGAGGTCGCGCCTCCCGCAGGGCCAGAACCCGAAAATCACAGCGGCATCCGAACAGGGTCACCGTCACTTCATCACCACAACGGGCACCCAGTAGAGCGGCGCCCAATGGCGATAGAATCGAAAGGCGGTCTTGCTCGGGTGCGGCGTCGTCCGGCCATACCAATTGAAAGAAACCCTGCTCACCGCTGAGCAGATCCTCCATCCGCACGATCGTGCCAACGGAAGCGCGTGGCTCTCCATCGGCATGATTCAGTGCTTCCAGCTTGCCGAGCACGGCGCTGATCTCGCCGGGCCCGGGAGGGAAGCAACAAGGATTTCTCACCGCATATTTGCGAACCATGGGTACGAATCGCCTTTCCAGCCATGAACCACGAACAGGCTTCATTAGCGTGCCTCCACGTCATCATGGAAACGTCGGTTAACGACGGATAGTCATCGAGATATCGAAACCAGGTAACGAGATACGCCGGACAGGCCAGTGGCCGCCCGGCTTAGACCGGAAAGGTCAGAGAGGTAAAACGAAGAATGAGGGTCATTGCCTTGAGCTAATCAGGATTCAGCACCAATAGAAGCTATGACCATAGCCCATTGGTGTAATAAGGCAAGCCTCAAAATCGCCGGGAGCGATTTTTCACGTCACCAGAGTGACAGCCCGGAGGGTGCCCGCCATGGACGTTGGGTACAAAAAACCCCGGCCGCCCAGGACGGCGGCCGGGGTGATTTATCGGCAGGGGTGCTATCAATCCCAGAATTTGTACCAGGGCTTGCCTTTCTCTTCCGCTTTCACGCTGGCGTTAGCGTTGGCTTCCGCCTTCACGGAGGCGTTCTCCCGGGCGGCTTCGGCCTTCTTCAGGGCTTCCTCGTGATTGGCTTCGGCCTTGGCTTTGCCGGCTTCGGCTCGGGCGTTGGCCTCGGCTTTGGTGTCTTGCATGCGATTCTCAGCAGCTTCTTTCCTGGCCTTGGCGTCTTCTACAGCAGCCTCCTTCTCGGCTTTGGCCTTTTCGACGGTAGACTCGGCCTTGTCCTTGGCGGCATCGCGCTTGTCACGCAGAGCTTTCTCGGCGGCTTTAGCGTCGGCATCCGCTTTCACCGCCGCATTGACACCAGCGGCCTCCGCATTTACCACGGCGTTCACGCCGGCGGACAGATCCGCCACGGCCACTTGGCTGCTCAGGGCCGCCGTGGAAGCCAGTACCAACATCCAGTGCTTTTTCATATTTCGCTCCTCGTGCAATCTAACGGACTGGAGACGCGACACGTCCCAGATGAAGGCACATTAAATGAGGCAGCGGGAAGCTCAAGTAACAAAAGGTAAAAGCGGTATTTTTGTATAAAAAAAAGGATCCGCTTCAAAAAATCAAAATTCCCTCATTGGCTTTTACCGCTTTATTTTCTGTCTTTCAGACCAATCATAGTAAAACTATTTTCACCAAAACACTTTTAAAACCATCGTCCCAGGTCAACCTCGTTGTTATATTTATCGTCGGCTCATATCAACCAGGATCCGGGGTGGTGCCGGACCGCCACACCCACCATATAGAGAAACACCAATACCGCCGCCAGCGCGTACGCTGCCCTTTGCGCCGGCGAGGTTCCCCTTTTTATCGCCATGGTGCCCAGGCCGATATAAACCAGCAGGGCCACCAGCTTGGCCGCCAGCCAGGGCGTCTGGTGAGGCCAGGCACGCAGCAGAATCATCAGCGTGACCCCGAAGGTCAGCAACAGCGTGTCCACTATATGGGGAGTAATGCGAACCCAGCGCCGCCGCAGCTGCGGCGATCCGACCACCGACCAGCCGGCGCGCAGCACGAACAACCCCAGGCTCAACGCCGCGAAGGTCATGTGCAGGTGCTTGATCAACAGGTAATCCAACATCATTGTGAGACTCCGTTATACTGCCGGCTAATCCATTGTCCATTGTCTGGAACCGGGACCATGAAGCTGACCCAATACAGTGACTACTCGTTGCGCGTACTGATCTATCTTGGCCTGCGGGGAGAGGCGCTGAGCACCATCAGCACCATTTCGGAAAGCTATGGCATTTCCCGCAACCATATCGTCAAGGTGGTGCATCAGCTCGGACAACTGGGCTATGTGGAAACCCTGCGCGGCAAGAACGGCGGCCTGCGCCTGGCCCATCGTCCCGAAGACATCAATGTGGGCGAGGTGGTTCGCTACACCGAGGCCAACATGAGCCTGGTGGAGTGCTTCGGGGACCAGAATGCCTGTGTCCTTACCCCCAATTGCGTGCTACGCAGTGCCCTCAGCGAAGCTTTGAACGCGTTCCTGCATGTTCTTGATGGCTACACTCTGGCCGATCTCATCGAACCGCGTCGGGCGTTGCACAAACGGCTTCTGCCCACCGTCACCGAGCGGAGCGCCTGAGCCGGCCCGTCAACCAAAGGACGGCGGTTCCAGAATCCGAATCAGTTGCCGGCGCTCACCGCGGACCAGGTCTTCCAGGGTATAGTCGTCCAGCGTTTCCAGAAACAACCTCAGCCCCTGCTCGAACACCACCCGCAACTGACAGTATGGCGTGATCGCGCAGCGGTCCTCGCCATGAAAACATTCCACCAGAGCCAGGTCCGGCTCCATATCCCGCACTACCTTGCCCACCCGGATATCCGCCGCCGGGCGAGCCAGACGGACGCCGCCGGTTTGCCCACGCTGGGTCTCCACATAACCCAGACGCTGCAGTTGATGCACCACTTTGGTCAGATGGTGGCGGGAAATGCCGTAGGCCCTGGCCATGTCGGCGATGGTCAACCGTCGCGGTTGCAACGCCAGTTGAATCAGCACGCGCAAAGCATAGTCGGTATAGCGGGTAATCCGCATCAGCCCGGCCGCCCATCCGCCCTCGGCGCCGCCAGCACCGGGGTATAAAGCCACAGGAACAACAACCAAGCCAGCAGCCACAATCCCGCCGCCAGCCACAGCCCCGGCAGCCAGGGCACCATGCCCAGTCCGGCCAGCACCCGGACCAGACCGGCCGCCAGTATCGCCAGGAATCCCCATCGCATGCCCGGCAACAGACGCATGGGGCGTCCGGTATGCCCCATGGCGACGCGGGTGATCACGCCCAGAATCATGGTGCCGATGGCACCGGCGCCCAAGGCATGCACCCAGGCCGTGGGCGCCACCGGCAAGCCGGCCTTGGCCGCGGCCCAGAGCCCGAATCCCAGCACCACCCAAAGATGCCCCAGATGCAGAATCCATAGCAGCGGCTCGCGCCGGACCCGCCAACCGGCCCAGCCGGCCAGGCGGACGGCGGCGACCAGTGTCGCCAGCAGCCCCACCAGAGCCACCGCAAGCCCCCGCCACGCGGTCAATTCCAACACCACCACGGCCAACCCGCAGATCAGACCCGCAATATCCAGCGCCGGACGACGCCGGACCCGCTCCGGATCGTCGCCGTGCAGACGCAGCCAGTTGGCGGTGAACGCCGGTGTAATGCGGCCACCCACCATCAGGATCAACAATGCGCCCAACAGCACCAACCCATGCAGAAAACGGGGATCCCCGCTCCAATGAAACGCCACATCCAATCCCCACAGGGCGAGCAACACCCCGATCAGGGGCGCTTGGCGCGCTTGGCGCGCGGACCATACGCGCCTTGCGACGAGCGTCGCCACCACGGGCAGAAAAGCCAGATCCAGCAACACCGCCAGCAGTTGCCAAGCGTCACCCAACAACAATCCGAGACGGGCCGACAGCCACAGCCCCCACAAAACCAGCAACGCGCGCCCCGCCACCGGCGCGGTGCCGGTCCAGTTGCACACAGCGGTGAGCATGAAACCGGCGATGGCCGCGTTAAGCAGCCCCACCGTCATCTCATGTTGATGCCATAGCAACGCCGACATCGCCGGCCCGCCGCCGCCGAGCAACCACCACAGCCACAGCGGCAACAACAGCACGGCGGCAACGCCCGTGGAAACGAAGAAAATACGAAACGGGAAAGCGAACAACACCCCCCATGGCCGTCTTGGTGATCGCAATGTTTGATCCATGACAAGGTTCCTCGATACCACCGGCATGACAGTGGGTGATCATGAGACTTTAGATGTATTTTAAATGCATCTTTAAAGGAAATACCAGTCCATGTCCACTCCTTCCTCTTTCCCACCGCGTAGGCTGCCCTCCTCCCGACTGTTCTTCCCTCTCGCCTGTATCGAGGCTGCGGTGATGGTGCCGCTTTCCACCTGGGCCCAACTCGATGGCGGCCCCCCAGGCTTGCTGGGTGCCGGTCATGGCATGGAAATGTTGTTCGGGCTGGCGCCGGTGTTGATCGCCGGCTATCTGCTCGGCCCGCAGACGCCGGCACGGCTATGGGGTCTTACGCTGCTATGGGGTCTGGGCCGCTGGCAAAGGCTGTTTGCCAGCGCGCCGTTTGTGCTATCCGTCTGGGACTTGCTTACCGGCGTGCTGCTGGCCGCGCTGCTGCTGCCCCGCCTGCGTCACGCCAGGAAATGGCGTAACCGGGTTGGCCTGGGTCTGGTTCCCTGGTTGTGCCTGACGCCATTGCTGGTGTGGTGGCTGCAGCCCCCCTGGCCGCGCCTGCCCACCGTGATCACCCTCGCCGCGCTACTCGCCTACATGGGCGGGCGCATCATCGCGCCGTTGGCCGCGGCAGCCTGGCAACAGCAGGGAAAGGTGTTGCGGGCACGGGTGCAGCCACGTCTGGAAGGCCTGTTACTGATCACCTTCGCACTGGCCTGGGCCAGTGCCTGGCACTACCCCGCGATCACCGGTGTAGTACTGATGGCACTCTGTTCTCTATTGCTGGTGCGCTTGTGGCGCTGGCGCCTGTGGTCGCTGACCCGGCCGGATCTGTGGTTGCTCGGCCAGGGCTACGGCTGGCTGGGGCTGGGGCTGGGTGGAATGGGGCTTGCCCTGATCAGCGGCCATGCCATCACCACGCCACTGCACGGTATCACCGTGGGCGCCCTTGGCTCTCTTTCCTGTGGCGTAATGGCCCGTCAGGCCGGGCCGCGCCATCGCGGCTGGGTTCCGCCGCGCTGCCCGGTCACGGTGGTGATGGTATTGCTGAGCGTCGCAGCACTGGTTCGTTGGGGCGCGGCAATGGCCCCGTCGTGGCTACTACCGGTAGCCGCGTCCTGCTGGAGTCTCGCCTACCTGATCCTCTTTCTGCTCCTGCTGCGCAGCGGGCCAGGATCATCGAATACGGAAAATTCTCCTTAACATGTATTGTGAATGCATCTTTAAAGATATATTTTATATGCACCTTTAAGACTTGTTCGCCAACCCCATGCCCATGGATCAACAGGAGGACCCGACCATGGCCCACTACCGCAAACTCTGGTGGACGCTGATCGCCGTTCTGGCGGCCACGTTCGCGTTGCTCGGCTACTTCGGTACCGAGGTCTACCGCAAGGCGCCGCCGATCCCGGATCGGGTGGTGACCGAGGACGGCACCGTACTGATGACCCGGGACGACATTCTCGACGGCCAAACCGCCTGGCAATCCGTGGGCGGCATGCAATTGGGCTCGATCTGGGGACATGGCGCCTATCAGGCGCCGGACTGGACCGCTGACTGGCTGCACCGGGAATTGATTCATTGGCTGGAGCTGGCCGCCCAGGAACGTTACGGCCAGTCCTATGACGCCCTGGACAGCGAACATCAGGCGATGCTGCAACGGGCGCTACGCGACGCTTACCGCACCAACACCTTCCAGCAGAGTGACGGAACGCTGACGGTCAGCAGCCGGCGTGCCGAAGCCATGGCGCTGACCGCGGACTATTACTCGCGGCTGTTCGGCGACGCGCCGGAACTGCGCGGCACGCGGCAAAGCTACGCCATGAAGGAAGGCACTCTGCCCAGTGAAAGCCGCCGGCAGGCCCTCACTCAATTCTTCTTCTGGACCGCCTGGGCGGCGGCCACCGAGCGCCCCGACGGGGACGCCACCTACACCAACAACTGGCCCCACGAGTCGTTGATCGACAATGTCCCCACCGCCGAAAACATCATCTGGTCCATCGTCAGCGTCATCCTGCTGATCGCCGGCGTTGGCTTCCTGATCCTGGGCTGGGCCTTCCTCCGTCGCCACGATGAAGACGAGCCACCGGCCCCCGCCCGCGATCCACTCAGCCTGGTCTCCCTGACGCCGTCGCAAAAGGCATTGGGAAAATACCTGTTCCTGGTGGTGGCACTGTTCGTCTTCCAGGTGTTCGTCGGCGGCGCGGTTGCCCACTATACGGTGGAGGGCCAGCACTTCTATGGCTTCGAACTGTCTCAGTATTTCCCCTATTCACTGCTGCGCACCTGGCACATCCAGAGTGCACTGTTCTGGATCGCCACCGGCTTTCTCGCCGCCGGTCTGTTCCTGGCGCCGATCATCAACGGCGGCAAGGATCCGAAGTTCCAGAAGCTCGGCGTCGATATTCTGTTCTGGGCGCTGGTGGTGGTGGTGGTCGGCTCCTTCGTCGGCAACTACCTCGCCATCGCCCAGATCATGCCGGAGAACCTGAACTTCTGGCTCGGTCATCAGGGCTATGAATACGTGGACCTGGGCCGCCTGTGGCAGATCGGCAAGTTCACCGGCGTCGCCTTCTGGCTGGTATTGATGTTGCGCGGTATCGGCCCGGCGCTACGCAAGCCCGGCGACAAACATCTGCTGGTACTGCTCACCGCCTCGGTGACCGCCATCGGTCTGTTTTATGGCGCCGGCTTCTTCTACGGCGAGCGCACCCATCTTTCCATCATGGAGTACTGGCGCTGGTGGATCGTGCATCTGTGGGTGGAAGGGTTCTTCGAGGTGTTCGCCACCACCGCTCTGGCCTTCATTTTCTATAACCTGGGGTTGGTATCCCGTACCGTCGCCACCGGCGCCAGCCTGGCTTCCGCGTCCCTGTTCCTGCTCGGCGGCGTGCCCGGCACTTTCCATCATCTGTATTTCTCCGGGACCACGACTCCGGTAATGGCGGTGGGGGCGACGTTCAGTGCGCTGGAAGTGGTGCCTCTGGTGGTACTCGGCTACGAGGCCTGGGAACACAGCAAGCTGCGTGAGCGGGCCCCCTGGATGGATCAGATGAAATGGCCATTGGCCTGTTTCGTGGCGGTGGCGTTCTGGAACATGCTCGGCGCCGGGGTGTTCGGCTTCATGATCAACCCGCCGATCTCCCTGTACTACATTCAGGGTCTGAACACCACGCCGGTGCACGCCCACGCCGCCCTGTTCGGTGTTTACGGCTTCCTGGCTCTGGGCTTCACACTGCTGGTGCTGCGCTATATCCGGCCGCACCTGCGGTTCAGTGACCGCCTGATGCGCAATGGCTTCTGGCTGCTCAATATCGGTCTGGTGCTGATGATCACCACCAGCCTGCTGCCGGTGGGCCTGATCCAGTTCCACGCCAGCGTCAGCGAAGGCATGTGGTACGCCCGCAGCGAGGCGTTCATGCAACAAGACCTGCTGCAAACGCTGCGCTGGGTACGCACCTTCGGCGATGTGGTGTTCATCATCGGCGCCCTGGCGGTGGCCTGGCAGGTAGTCTCCGGGGTGCTGTTCGGCTCCCGCGCCTCTGCCCTGGCGCCGGCGGAGGCCAACGCCTGAATCAATGCCTGAGTCGCAGCCGGTCCCCGGGGAATCGTCTCCGGGGATTGCGACCCCGCCAAGGCTGGGTTAGTCTTCGTCCATTGTTTTGGAGATTCCGATGACCATCGCACGCCCTGACAACGCTTTACTCACCGCCGGTACTCCGGTGGCGATGGCGTGTGCCGGTTATTTTTACGGGTATTGGTTTAGCCGCTCGAGCGCCTGAGCCCACCCGCCCAGGCGCCCGGATCCGGGACGCCTGCCAAACCCCTGAACCCCCGGTTGGCTTCCCAACCGGGGGTTTTTCATTTTGGGCACGACACTTTTCACAGACTTTTTTTCACTGAAAACAGGATGGAGAGACGCCATGAACCGCTATTACCGTAACTTCGCGCTGTTTTGCTACTGGCGATTTAGCGGTGCCGGCCTGACCGCCGGCCGCCGCCACGACTCGACACCACCATCGACACCCTTGCGCCGATGATCGGCGCCTGATTGCTCAAGGAAAGGATTATGAACGCCTCCATCGCCACCCTGGCCGAAACCGGCGAAGCCCAGGACCAGGAAACCCGCCATCAACGCCTGCCCAGCCCCGTCGCCCTGCGTGAGGCGCTGCCACTGGAAACCGGGTTGCAGGCTCGCATCCGTCAGCAACGCCAGGCGGTCCGCGCCGTCCTCAACGGCGAAGATGATCGCCTGCTGGTGATCACCGGCCCCTGCTCCCTGCACGACCCCGAATCCGCCCTCGAATACGGCCAGCGGCTGGCCGGCCTTGCCGAACAGGTGAGCGATTCGTTGCTGCTGGTCATGCGCGCTTACGTGGAGAAGCCACGCACCACGGTGGGCTGGAAAGGATTGCTCTACGATCCGCATCTGGATGGCCGCCACGATCTGGCCACCGGGCTGCGTCTGTCCCGGGAGCTGCTGCGCGACCTGGCGCGACTCGGTCTGCCGCTGGCCACCGAGTTGTTGAACCCGCTGGCCGCCTCCTACCTGAGCGATCTGCTGGCCTGGGCGGCGATCGGCGCACGTACCACCGAATCACAGATCCACCGGGAAATGGTCAGCGGCCTGCCGCTGCCGGTGGGCTTCAAGAACGGTACCGACGGCAGCGTCACCGTGGCCCGCGACGCCATCGGCGCCGCCGCCCATGGCCACACCCACCTGGGGCTGGACGATCACGGTCATCCGGCCCTGGTACAAACACCGGGCAATGCCGACACACACCTGGTGCTGCGCGGCGGCCATCAGGGCCCCAACTACCAGGAAGAACAGGTGCTGGCCGCCCGTGACGCTCTGGAAAGCGCCGGCCTCAATCCGCGCCTGGTGGTCGATTGCAGCCATGCCAACAGCGGCAAGGACCCGGCCCGGCAGCCGCTGGTGCTGGAAGAGGTGCTGCGCCAGCGGCGCCAGGGTGACAGCACGGTGGTCGGGGTGATGCTGGAAAGCCACCTCAACGGCGGCAACCAGCCCCTTTCCGGATCGCTACGCTACGGCGTTTCCGTCACCGATGCCTGCCTCGGCTGGGCGGACACCGAGGCGCAGCTGCTCCAGCTCGCCCGGGGGTGACACCGGGCCGTCGGACGCCAGGGTGAAGGACGCCACCGCCGCCATCAGCTCATCCGCCTGGCGGCGCAGATGGTCCGCGTGGTCGGCGGCGCGGGCCACCACCGAGACGTTCTGCTGGGTGACCTGGTCCATCTGCACCACCGCCTCACCAATCTGCTCGATCCCCCGGGCCTGTTCGGTGGAGGCCACGGCCACATCGTCCATGATGGTGGTGACCCGGGTCACCGCCTCGACGATGTGCTCCATGGTGCCGCCGGCTTTGCCCACCAGGGTCACGCCGTCATCCACCTCCACCAGGGCCTGCTCCATACGGGTTTCGATGTCCTTGGCCAGCGTGGCGCTGCGCCGCGCCAGATCCCGCACCTCCTTGGCCACCACCGCGAAACCGCTGCCCTCTTCCCCGGCCCGGGCCGCCTCCACCGAAGCGTTGAGCGCCAGAATGCTGGTCTGCAAGGCAATCCCCTGAATCGCGCTGGTGGTTTCCGCAATCTGGCCAGCGGCGGCCCGCAGGCGCTCCATGCGATCCACCGCCGCGCTCATTACCTCACTGCCCTCGGACGCCACCCGATGCGCATCGCGAACCAGGCCATGCCCCTGGCGGGCGTGGTCCTCATTGCGCTGCACCGTGGCGGTAAGCTGTTCCATGCTGGAGGCGGTCTCTTCCAGGGACGAGGCCAGTTGCTCGAAGCGGGAGGACAAGTTGCCGGTGCCATTGGCGATACCGGCGCTGCCCCGGTGCAGGGACTCGCAGCTTTTGCGCACCCGCCCCACGATGTTGGCCAGCCCGGATTGCAACGCGCTCAAGCCGGAGTACAACTGGCCGATTTCATTGCCGCCACGACGCTCCAGACGGGCGGACAAATCCCCTTCGGCGATGCGCTCGAAATGGGTCAGCAAACGTTGCAGCGGCCGGATCACGTTCACCGTTACTCCCCAACGCACCAGCAAAACCAGCAACAACGCCGCCGCCACGGTCACCGCCAGCACCACCACGCCTTGCCGCACCAATCCCTCGAAGCCCTCGGTAAGGTGCCGGGCGCTCTCCTCCGAAGCGGCCAGGAAAGCGTCCGCGCCAGTGGCGAAAGCGTAATTCATGTCGCTGACCCGGCCGCGGCCGGAGCGGTAACTGGCGAAGTCCCCTTCCTTGAGTACCGTCAACTGCAGACTCAGGCCGACGTTGAGCAACGCGTACAACTGCTCGGACAGCGCGTCGATGGCCTCCTGCTGTTGCGGTTGCGGGGGGATTTCCAGAAAGCGCTGGAACGCCTGGCGGGCGTCCTTCATCAAGGACTCGGCCTCGTCGATCACCGGCTCCGGTTCGTCGAAGGACGGCACGCGGATCAGCTCCGCCGCCCGGTCCATGGCCACCTGGGCCTGCAGCAGATCGATGTAGGTGCGGTTCAGGGCGCTGGTCTGGCGGACATGAATCTGCTCCAGGGTACCGAATGCCTGGCGGCTGAAATGGGAGGCGTACAGGCTCACCCCGCCAAGCACCAGAATCATCACGCTGAAGCCAAGCAGCACCCAGTCCCAACTGCGCTTCACCGTCATGTCATCGAGCCATTTCATTCTTTCCCCTTACTTAAAATCCAGGAAGAAGGAAGGATAGAGGCTCAATATGACGGAACGGTAACCGTTGAACCCGACCTCAGCCCCTTTCTGTATGGAGAGGATCATGGAGAGGACCATGGAGAGAACCGCTGGTACAGAAGGGGCTGCGAAGCCCAGGCTTGATTGGAAACCGGCCCTTTCAGAACTCGTGGAGAGCCGGCGGGCAGCGTTCCAGGACCGTGCTTCTCCCGTGTCCTGGAACGCTGCCCGCCGGCTCTCCTCCCCTGGCAAACAGTGATGCTCTACTGACAGGCCCCCGCATTGGTGTAGCTGTCGTCCACCACGGTATCGATCCATTGGCGCAGCAGGGCCACCGCCTCGTCATCCGCCACGCTGCGCGCGATCGGCGGCATCATGCGTTGCGGGTCGTGTTCCGCTTCCATTCGACAGGTGACGATGGAGGCCGCGCTGTTGCCGGGCACCACCACGTGCTGGCGACCGCAGGAGCCGCCGCCAGTGGCGGTGGGTTTCTTGCAGATACCGTAGCCGGCATCCACATCCCGGAAATGATCCAGATAATAACCCGTGTTGGAAGCAGCGCCCTTGTCGTTGTGGCAGTGCTGGCAATTGACTTCCATGTAGGCCCGCAACCGCTGCTCGATGTCCGCCGGGGAATGGGCCGCTTCGCCGCCGTCGCCAGCCACGTTCCAATGCGGTAAACGGGGCACATTGGTGGCCACGCCACGGCTGTCGATCTGCAATTGCGGCGCGCCGGCCAGCAGGCCCTGCTCCACCCAGTATTGCAATTGGTTCACGCGCGGGAAGCCGCCTTGCCCCTGATCCCCCATGAAGGTGCTTTCCGGTCGGTAGGCCAGATTCAGGTTACGCGGCTTGGGACCGATGGGCGGACTGCCGGTGGCCTGATCGTCATTGCCATGGCAGGTGATGCACTGGTTGGCATTGGGAATGTTGTAGCGCTCGGTGTCGCCACTGATCACCGCGCCGCTATCCACGTCACGGTAGTGCCAGCTCACCGCCCGGGCGCCGCCACCCATGGCCAGCCGGGCCACGCCATCCTCATCCCAGATGTACGGCAAGCCGGCCCAGTAAGCATTGCCACTGCTGTTTTCCCGTTTGATCAGCAGGCGGGTCTCCACCAGTTGTTCGGTGCCCTGCTCCTCGTCGGTGAAGGCGAAGGTTTTCGCCAGCACCGTTCCCAACGGGAACTCGATGGCGCCGTTGGGATTGGCGCCGCCCTGACCGTCCTGATACACCGCCTGCTCTCCGGGCGGAATGAACGCCACCCGGTACTTGGTGGCATAGTCGGAAAACAGCTTGGTATTGAGGGCAAAGGGCACGCCGCCTTCATGGGGCAGGCTGCGCGGATTTGCCGGATCGGCGAACAGGTTGTATTGATCCAGGCGCGGACAGTCCACCGCCAGGGCCGGACGATTGATGGCGTTCTGGGCGGTTTCCGCTTCGCACAGGAATTTCACGTATTCCTCGGACACCGCCGGATCGTGTTCGCCGCTGGGCTCGAACGGCGGAATCGTCACTCTCGGCAGCGGTGCCAGCAGCTTGCCGAAGCGAGCCTGGCAGTCGTGATCTTCCAGCTTCCGATCGCTGGGCAGGTTCAACAAGCCCTGGATCACCTCCAGCAATTCGGCGGGATCAAGCAGGGACAGGTCCTGCTCGGCCAGAGCCATCACCACTTCGAGTCCATCGGTACCGTGGAAATTCAGGTACGGCACGCTGTCTTCATCGAATTGGTTGTCATGAATGCACGAACCCCATTGCGGCAGTTTCCGCTGCCCCTGATCATCGAACTTATAGGCGTTGTAATGGCAGGCCGGATTGGGATGCTGGTTGGTGTGAATCGGCTTGCCGTTTGCATCGGCGGGCACCGGGTCGCCGTTGGCGTCCACCGGATAGGGACAGTCCGCGTCCAGGTCATCAAGTAAACCATCCCAGATGATGTGCGCGCCGCGGCCGAGATTAAACAGATTGTCCAGACTGCCGAGCAGTTCGGAAGGATCATTGATGGTCGGCAGATTCTTCAGCCCGATCATCATCGGCAGCAGGGTTTGCACGTCGCCGTTCAGCGCCGCCTCCAGATCCGGCGGTGGCAGGCTGTAACCGGAGTTGCGGATAACATTGTCGTGGATGCGCAGCCCTTCGGTATAGGGGTCCAGTTTCTTGTCGGCGGTTTGCCCTGGACCGTCGATCAGTTCATAACTGATATAGAGGATAGCCGCGGTGCTGTGATCCTCGAAGACGTTGTCGTAGACCTCGATATTGTCATAGCCCAGGGTAATGAACCCGACCCCGCGCGGCACCATGGATACCAGGCCGCTGTGGGCAAAGTTGTAGGTGTTGTTGTTGCGGGCCACGTTGTTGACCATCACCGAAGTGTCGCCGTAGCGAGTGATGTTCTCCAGATCGTAGATGAGGAAGCCGCCGGTATTGCACTCGGCGATGTTGTTGTCGTATTCACCGCCGCGCACGTTCTCGATCTCGAAACCCATGACGTTATAGGCGGCGCGGCTGTTACGAATAATAGTGGTGTCGGTCTGTCCCACGTAAATGCCGGCATCGGAGGCGCCAATGGATTCCGAGTCCTCCACCAGAATGTATTCCGATTCCACCGGGTAAATGCCGTAACGGCCACTGCTGGAGCTGGGCTCGTAATCCGGCGTCGGGTCGCCCTCGTTAAGCGGCGGCGCGGTGCAGGCCACGTGCAGGCGCCCACTGTAATTGGTGGCGGTGATGGGCTCGCCGCCACCGGACCAGATGGCGCGCACCTTGCTCAGGGTGCCCCACTTCACGCCCTTGAGTTTGAAGGCGTCACCAGGGGAATCGACGATGGTCAGGTCCTTCACCGTGATGCCACGCACATTGAGTGCTTCCAGACCGGTAACGTTGACACTGTCGCGGAACGACAACACGGTCTTATCCATGCCGCAGCCCTCGATGGTGACGTCTTCCGTGACCTGGATCAGCAGCCCCTGATCCAGCTCGAAGAAACCGCACTCGAATTTCAGCACGTCCTTCGGTTTCAGCTGAATCATGGCGTCCACCATGGCCTGGGTGGCGTCTTCGCCCGGCGCTACCGTGAACACCCGGCCCTGGCCTTCCGGATCCGGCACTTCACCGCCCGGGTTCTCGCCACCCGGGTTCTCGCCACCAGAGTCCGAGCCGCCGGAACCACCGCAGCCCGCCAGCACGCCCAGCAGCAAACACAATGACAGCCAACCGATTCCTCGCTCGCACATAAGCAGATCCCCTGAATATTGTTGTTCTGGACCCTTACCCCTCATTTTTATGTGGGCATTTGGTACGGTTGTACTACGTCAGCCGGTGCAGGAATGTAGTGATATTGTCAACGGAGGTTAAAGCGCGTCGGGGGGCTGGGCGGAAAAGGGTTGTACCGGCCGCCAGTTGCCCTGGCCATCCAGGGTTTGCCGATACTCGAAACCAGACAGGATGCGCTCCGGCAAGTGGCTGGGAAATTCCTCGAACAGCAGCCCGCGCCAGCCGCCACGCGGCACCCGCACGCTGTAGAGATAGTGGCCGCGCACCGGATCACCGGGGCGGCCCCGCCCGTGGGCGGAGAGCACCAGCCAATGCACCTGCGGAATCACCGCCAGCGCTTCACCGATCAAACGCACCCCAGTGGCGTGGGCATGCTCGCGGTGCAGACGCCGTCGGGCGCCATCGGACAGCCAGGTCACCAGCACCCCGGCACCCTGCGGGTGCGGACGCAATTTGGTATAGGGAAACAGCGCCGGATCCGGCACATCCACTTCCAGAGTCAGGCTGCGCAGATCGTCACTGAGCTGGAATGCCACCTGAGTCACCCGCGGCCAGGGCACCATGGACAGCCGATGGGCCAGCACGCCTTCCAGGGCCTCGCGCTGCCCTTGCCGGGCCGCCTGATACAGCCGCCTGAGCCGCTCGAACTGGCCGGCATGCCGATGCAGGCGCTGCAACCAGGCCAGCCGCACCTGCCGTTGCTGTTCCTGCCACTGCCGCCGCCGGCTTGCCAGACAAGCCCGCCGGCGCGCCGACCAGGCCGCCAGGAACCGCTCCCAGAGCCCGGCCCGGAACGGCAACGTGGCCGGCTCCGGCTCCTCCGGCGCCATTGGAGAAAGCAGCGGCTGCTCCCCGGGGACAGGGGTGCAATGGTGCAAGGTCACCAACCCTTCCAGCCGTTGCTGGTGTTGCTGGATTTGCTCATCCACCGACTGACGAACCCCGTCCGGGTCCACCCGTAACAGCAACATCAGCGCCTGAGGGTCCAACGGGCGCTGCTCCCGGTCCAGCACCTGGATGTTGCCGGTATGTTCGTTGACCAGCAGCGCCGCTACCCGCGACAAGATCTCCAGCTCGCCGTGGCGGAGCCCGCGCCGCACCAGGGAACGCCGGCTCAACACTGACTTGAGGCGATGGCCATAGCCCCGGTCGGGCACCAGCAAACCGCCTTCGCCGTGCAGGCCAAGACGGTGGGCAACCCGTTCCGTGGTCTCCGGTGATTCGGGCAGCCCGCTCCAGGCATAGGGCGACGGCGGCCCGAAACCGGGTTCCAGGACTAGGGTGTGGCGCAAACGCTGGGCCATGGCATTACCTCTGGGCGACGATGGACATGGCCGACGCCATGCCACAACCACGAAAGGTAATGCCCGCCCCCCGGACACGCCGGGCGCACCCCGGCCTGGGCAGGTCGTCCGCCAGAGGCGGATGGTCTGAAGGTTCCCCCAATCACCGGTCACCGGCCACACCGATGAACCCGAAGCAAAGATCCCCATCTCGCCCACCCCTATCCATCCCCATAGGATAGTTACCCCAGCGACACAGCCCGAAGGCGGCGCGGACATTCCTTTCTTTATTCGATCTCAGAGCCTACTCAGGGTCTTTTTCCTGACCTGGCGGCACAGGGAGCTGGACAACAATGGCAATGGCAAAATTCGTGACCTGCTCCTGAGCCCCCGCCGGCAAGGAGACCATAATATGTATTCAGTGTGGTCATACCAACACTGACTACATGAACACGTCGTTTTTTGGAGCCCATGGGAAATGTCCCGTTCCCCCCGCAAAAGCGCCGGCGACTGGCCGTTACGCTGGGATTTGCTGCTGCGTTACCGTTTGATCGAGATCATCGCACTCTGGGAGGGCCGTCTCACCACCAATCACCTGATGCGCGCCTTCGGCATCGGCCGCCAGCAGGCCAGCAAGGACATCAACCTGTACCTGAAGCAGTATGCACCGGGCAATCTGGTCTACGACCGCTCCCTCAAGGGCTACCGGCCCGGCCCCGGGTTCACCCCGCGCTTTACCCTGGGGGCCGCCGACGAGTATTTGCAAATGGTACGGACCCGTGAGGATCTGGCCTGCTCCTTCGAGCAATTGGCAGTCAGGGAATTGAATATCGACGTGCTGCCGGTGCCGAACCGGGGGCTCCGCCCGGAGGTGCTGCGGGCGCTGATTCAGGCCTGCCGGGAGCGGCTGCGGCTGGAAATCGACTACGCCTCGCTGGCTCATCCCGAGCCGGAGCCCCGGGTAATCCAACCTCATACCGTGGTGTTCTCGGGCTATCGCTGGCACGTTCGCGGTTGGTGTGAGAAAAACCACGACTATCGCGATTTCGTACTGAGCCGCATCGGCGACGGCGCCAGACAGCTCACCCCGGCCGATCGGGACGCACGGCAGGATCGGGCCTGGCAGAAGGTGATCACCGTGCGGCTGGCAGCGGATCCCCGTCTTGATCAAGCGCAGCAAGCGCTGATCGCCGCGGATTACGGCATGGATAACGGTGAACTGGCCCTGCCCACCCGGGCGGCGCTGGTCGGCTACCTGCTACAGTGGCTGCGATTGGAGCCAACGTGCCCCCGCCCGCCGGAGGCGCAACAGATCGTGCTTCTGAATCGGGATGAATGCCGGCCCTGGCTGATCGGCGACAACTGAACGGTATCGACCATGCTGAACAGAACGGACCTGAAACAACACTACCGGCTGGAATCGCCGGCCTCGCCGGAAGCCCTTGCCCGGGCCGAAACCGTGCTGGGCCGGCCGCTGCATCCGGACTATGCGGTCTTTCTCCGGCTTAGTGACGGCTTGTACACCGGCGGCAACCTGGTGCTGCTGGACGCGTGGGAGATGCCTCTTGTCTGATCCTGACTTGTCCTTGGTACTGGAGCCGGTCCGGCTCCCCTTTTCGGAGCGGCTGTTCTCCGCCGCCCACCGGGAAGCCCTGCCCGACGGCACGGAGGCCCTCACCGATCTGGACCGGGCCATGCTGCTGGAGAACTCGCAGGAGTTACCGCCGGAGTACCGTATCTGGCAGGACGTGCAGGCCAATGCGGTTTCCCCTTTCTATTGCACCGACGCCTACGCCACCATTAGCACGGATATTGAGGAAGCCGTCGCCCCATTCTGGGAACAGTGGGAGCCGATCCGGATGACACTGGTCAAACGCCGTCTCAGGAAAACCCAGACCGAGTTCGAAAACTTCGTCAACACCCTGCTCTACGATGCCGTGGAACAACTCAAGCAGGTGTCGGCGGCACGGCATTGCCTGAGCCCGGACGGCGAACCGGTGCTTGAAGCGCTGTTCCGGGTCTACCATGCGGGCTTTTACCCCTGCGGCTGGCGCCGGGACAACAACATCGTCTGCTTCGACCCTTCTGTTCTGGAGGGGCATTGGATTGGCTGCCTGCTCGACTACCCGACCTGAGCAGCTGCCCCGGGGGATCGGGCCACCGGCAGCCCGTGCAAATCCGCATGGAGGGTCAGCCAGCCGCTCCCGCCATGGCCGCAAAAAGGGAGTCGTATCCGGACTGTTGGTCAAGCTTCGAGACAAAGTCCAGCACACTTTCTTGCGCCCCTTCGCTCAGGTGCGGCGTGGCCATCTTGTGGAACTTCGCTTCAAACTGGACCTGCGTCATCGGCGTTTCAACGGAGCCCGGACCGCTGATCACCTCACTGATCAGACTCTCACCGGATTTCAACGTCACCTTGACCCGGTTGGCCAAGTGCTTCGGGAAAAGTGCCGTCAGCTCCGGATCAACAACAACGGTGGTCTTGTCCATAAGCGCGATCGCAACCGGATCGGTGATGTTCTCCGGAGAATAAGACTCAATGGATATGTCCCCGTCGATCAGTGCCCGGGCCACGTTGTAGGGCAAACTGTGGTCGGCGGTCTCCCGCGTTCGCGGTCGCCATTTGTCAGCGCCATCCGCCAATACACGCTTGTTGAACGCGGAGGTCTCGATTCGTATCGACTGGATATCAGACACCTCCCCGATCCGGTTACGCAATTCGATTCCCGCCCACACCGCCGTGTGCAGTTCCCCGTTGGTGGGAAACGTCTTTGTCAGAGAGCGTCGGATGGCAAGGTCTCCGCCAGCCACCGACCCGAAATCCGCCGGATCGAGAAAGAACTCCCCCGTGACCTGGTTCTGGAACCCCATTCTTCCCTCGAAGATCGGCGCAGGGCCGGTCATGCCGTGCCGGGCCAGCTGTGCGGAGAAAAGAGCATTACGCGCGGCATTTGCCGCGGAGCAGCCCTTCCAGTCCGACAAAGTGCCGGAACGCACCTGCCGCATCGCCAAATGACCGCTCAGCGAAATATTGATCGCCTGCTCGATTTGCGCCTCACTGAGCTTCATCAGCTTGGCGGCCGCCACCACCGCCGAGATGTTGACGTAATTCACATGATCCCAGCCCTGCTTGTTCAGGCTGGCGGCATCCTGAAACCGCATCTGAATCTCGTACGCCAACACAATGGCGGCGATCAACTCATCCCCACCGGCGTTTTCGGCCTGGGCAATGGCCAGACAAGCGGGGATGTTGTCACTGGGGTGCCCCGGCTCGAGCCCCATGTAGCCATCGTTATAATCCAGAAAGCGCACCATCACGCCGTTGGCGAAGGCGGCGCATTCAGGTGTTGTTTTCAAAGTCGTGCCAAAGATACTCGCGGCACCACCGGGAATCGACGAAGCGTAAGCGACGCTGGCCTTGACCGGCGCGGCGCCGTACGCGCCCAATATGCACGCGAGGCTATCCAGGAAGCGATTGCGCACAATCGTCTTCAGATCATCAGGCATCCCATCGACCGGAAATTCGTACGCGTACTTCGCGATGCTCCTGGCGATTGTCATAGCAGCCATCCTGCTCTCCCAAATACCGATAAAAATTCAGTGGGCCAGGATCACCCACCCTTGTCACAAATCCAGACTGGCGCTGATCCAGCTCAAGTAAGCCAAGTAGATGACCAGTAAAGCGGCGCCAGCCAGACGGGTCAGGCGAAATCCGGTTGCGCACCCGGCCATGGCATGGAACTGAAGAATCAGCACCAACACGAACATCACCAGCCAATCCCGGGACAACAGCCACGGCTCAAAGTGAAATGGAGTGATCACGCCGGCCAGCCCCGTCACCGCCAACGTATTGAAAAGGCCCGAGCCGACGATATTGCCCAGGGCAAGGTCGTGATGTCCTTTACGCACCGCCGCGATAACGCTGGCAAGCTCCGGAAGAGACACGTCCCCAGTGCGACCACCGTGAGCCCGATGATCAACTCGCTGATCCCCAGCGACAGCGCAATCTCAACCGCCCCCCAAACCAGCAGTTTGGACGATGCCAGTAGCAACATCAGACTGATCGACAGCCAGGCCAGCGCGGCGGTGACTGTCATGGTCCCGGCAGCCTCCTCGTCCATCGACGCGGCCAGAGCCGTGTCCTGGCCGGCAACGCTTTTCCTGATCGACCAGCCCAACAGAACGGCAAAGGCGAGCAACAGGACGAGTGAATCCAGACGGCTCAGATAACCGTTAAACAGCAAGGCACCGGCCAGCACGGTGACGCCAACCAGAACCGACAATTCATCTCGAACTACTGGCGATCGCGTATGAACAGGCTGTATCAGCGCGGCCATACCCAGCACCAGAGCGATATTGGCTATGTTCGAGCCCAAAGCGTTCCCCAGCGCCAGTTCGGGGCTGCCTTCCAGCGCCGCGATGGCGGAGACCACCAGTTCGGGAGCGGAGGTACCAAAGCCAACAATGATGATCCCGATAAACAAAGGGGGAACACCGAAGCGACGTGCGCTGACGGACGCGCTGTCGATAAAACAATCCGCGCTCCACACCAGTACTATCAAACCGGAAAGAAGAGCCAGCCATGGAAAGAGCATAGAACCGCAACCCTAGATCCAAGTTAACATGGAGGTTGGTGTCAGCCCCTTGGGGAGCAGCGCGGAAGTCCTGATGCATGGCTTCCGCGCTTAAACACCTGGTTCGAACTAACTGACTGGGACCTTCAGTAGCCGGACATACTGCTGGCCGGCGTGCATATCACGCTCAACCATTCCACCTTGAGACGTTGGCCTGGGGTAGGAGATTTTGATCATACTGAGTTGCGGGACCGGTATACGCTTCACATACGCCGGATCCGCGCCGTACAGCCGGGCGAACTCCTCGACGGAGAGCGCCGGACTCTCGTGATAGCGATCAAAGTTCTCGCGGCTGTCGAAGAAGATATCGAAGGTAATCCAGAATGGCCCCGCCTGTTTCGACCTGATATAACGACACACTTCGCCTAGCTTAGGCATATTCCTTCTCCTTACTGCCATTCTCTTGGGAAAGATCCAACCACTCAGTCGTCACCAGCTCAAACGGGTCATCCAGCCGCACGACGTGATTCAGCTTGAACTCGTAGATCCGGCCGCGCGGTATATCCGCCGGAGAAAAAGCGAAACCATATGACGGCAATTCTTCCCCCATGATGCTTGGATAATGGAAGAAATACGGATTGCAGGCGTGGGCGATGGTATTGGCCAACTCCTGGGTGGACGCTGTCGCGACAAACAACACACCCACTTCCGGCGGCGTGGCGGTTCCGGCCAGGGGCTTGACGCCGGTTACCGCGTTCCAGCCGTACATACGAAGGGAGATATGGAACTCCCCCAGTTCTTCCTCGGGAATACACTGACGGGTGCGCTCGTAGAGTGCCGCCAACAGACGGTCATGAAAGCCATCAATGTCCGCCAGTACATCCGGATCCTGAATACCCACCAGCATAATGGTCTGGTACGGACCGGCCACGGCCCCTTCCAACTTCATGGTGTAAGGTTTGGGTTCCCAGCGAGACCCGGTCACTCGAACCGTACGTTCGTTGAGAGACACGTACTCGGCCGCGGACACATCAAGAACGCCACCGGGTTCCGTCAGACGAAAGGGATCACTGTTTTCGTACAGCATATGTCCGGAAACACTGTTTGGCGTACACCGATTGCTGGGATCAAGCGGCTCGACCTCGAAGCCATTCGCATCGACGGAAAGCAGCACGCCTGACCCACCAGTGGCATTCTCTGCGCATTGCACGCCACATTCGGCAATTTTTCCGGCGTGCCATGAGGGCCCCCAGGGCGCGCCTTTCCAGATGGGAAAAGAGGCGATGACAGCGGTATCGGTAGCCCGGCCGGCCAGGATAATGTCCGCCCCGTCTTCCAGCGCGGCGACGAAAGGCTCCACCCCCAAGGCCGCAACGATATGCTCGCAAGAGTCGATCGTCGCATCATCCAGATCCTTGGAAGGCGCGAGTGGAGTGATCCGCCCTTCGGCGTTCAGTCGCTTGATCGTCGCCTTGTCCTGCTCGCAATGGATCATCGCGATTCTGGGCGAAACAGCCAATTCCCGCGCAATCTCGAGAACGATATCGCGGGTCCAGGCCAGGTTGAGATCGCCGCCGGCCTGCCCGGAGGTGCCGACAATGATGGGCACGCCGCTGGTGGCCTGAGCTTTCATCATTATCTTTAAATCGCGCTTTACCGCTCCACGATTATTCTTCGACTTCCCCAATGCCAGATAAGCCGCTCCGCTATCGGTCGATCCCGCGTCCGTTGCGATGGCTTGTCCTCCCAACATTAGTCCACGTGTCACTTCATCCTCACGCACTCCTGCTCCCAATGTCGGACAAGGTACGATAATTTTAATGGTCTCTTCTAAATCCTGTTTCATAAAAACGTCCTCTTCATCTCTTAATAAATTCCGACGCCCAAGAAGCCAAGCTCCTTAGGGACGTTCCACACATCCGTTGGCAGGTCATAAGTCGGCACTCCCCACAATCAGACATCCCGGTGGGGGCTCTTTCCCGTCAAGCACGGAGACCACACACTCGGCGGCCACGGCATTGGTACGCTGCAGCCCTTCGTGCGTCGACGCCCCGGAGTGCGGGGTAGCGACGACGTTGGGAAGACGTACCAGCTCCCGAGTGACCCCGGCCAGATCGGGGTCCGCCTCACTTTCGAACACATCCAGTCCGGCACCAGCAATCCGCCCGCTTTTCAGGGCCGCCAGCAGGGCCTGGTCATCCACCAGACCTCCACGTGCCGTGTTGATCAAAAAGGAATCGCTTTTCATCATCGCCAGCCGGCTGGCGTTGATGAGATGTTTTGTCTCGGGTTTGAACGGAGCATGGATCGAGACGAAATCGCTGCGCCGCAACAGCGTCTCCAGATCCACGTACTCAACTCCCATGGCCGCCCCATAGTCGGGATCAGGTCGGGGCGTGGTCACCAGAACGGTGGCATCGAATGCCTTCAGTCGCCTCACCACATTTCGGGCAATGCGGCCGAGCCCGACGATGCCCACCGTCCTGGCATAAAGATCATTGCCGAGCAGAATGGAGCCGGGGCCATCTATAAGCTGTTGCTGGGACTCCCGCAGCCGGTGCGCCGCCGCCAGCATCAGCGCCAGGGTGCGATCCGCCACACTCTCCTCGTTGCCGCCGGCGGCAATAGTCACGACCTTTCCCGTCGCCAACGCGGCTTCGAGATCCACCTTCTCGTACCCCACACCTCTGCGGGCTACGATCCTGAGCCGAGGCAGTGACTGAAGGAGGCTCAAAGTCACCTTGGCGTGGCCGACGATCCAGGCATCCGCCTCCGACAGAATCGAGATCAACTCCGCCTCCGTCGCGGTGGCATCCGTCTTGCCCTCCGGGAAGCTGGCCACGGTTACCGAAAAGCCATGTTCTTCCAGATAATTGATCGTCGCGTCGTCGAAGAACTTCTGCGTTACCACCACCGACTTTTTTTCACTTACCATTTGGAATCCACCGTTCAACTTTACCTTTGATTGCCGCAATCACTTCCTATCGCTAAAACGCGTAATCGATATACACCCTGACCTCCTCCCCATTCAGTACGTTGTCCGGCTGCGCCGACACCAGCGCGACAAAGTCCTCATCGATCCAGTAGCGCGTATACAAAAGGCCGACGGCGAGCCCCTCATGGTCCGGCTCATCGAATCGGTAGTTCAGCCGATACTCCAATTGGCTTTCCTGAACCTCGGCATTCACTCCGGACAAAGGGTTGGTAGCGTCAAACTTGCCGCGCTTGAAAAGGACCATCGCATTGAAGCCATCAAGCGGCATCCCGGCTATCGAATAGCCGTCGAATTTATACTGGCCGCCGATTTGCCAGGCCTTTTCGCCGTCGTTATTGAAATCGTTGCCGGATCGGGTCCAGGCGTCCATCAAACCGCTGGCGTTCTGGCCATGATCAAAGTACGCGTAGCCCAGCATGCCGTTGCTCAGCTCCGCATCTGCCTTGGAGTAGGAGAGCCCCAGCCCCCAACGGCCGATCTCCAGTCCCAGATTGAGATTCAGCCAGCTTGCCTTGTCGTCATAGGCGGCATCGCCGGCTTCCCAGTCGCGATCCCAGGCCGCGCCTTCCCTGCGAAAATCGTAGTACTGGGTTTCGAAGATGGCGCCACCGCTTTCGCCGATGGGAGCGCGCAGCGTCAAGCCATAGCTGGTGTTCTGGTTGAAGTCCTCGGCCACCCCTCTGGCGAACTTCAAGGCGAACAACCTGGCGTCATATTCAACGCCGAAGGTCCGGATATCCTTGATCTCTTCCCCGCTCTCGCTGAGGATTTTCTCGAAGTCCTTCCGATCACGCGGCGAGGTGCGATTAATGTACGCGGCATCAAAGCTGAGCACCCCCGGCAGCGGACCGATATCAAGCCCTTCAATACGCATTTGTCCCCGCGCTCCCTGATAGCTGCTCGGCACCGCCCTGGTGTCCTTGGTCACCACGGTGCCGGCATCAAATCGGCCCCTTCCGACCTGGAAGGCCCCAACCCAGTTGTTACCACCGTGAAGAAACTTCAGGTTCGCTTGGCCCAGCTTGCCGAAGCCTTCGTTGTCACCCGAGGTATCGTCGAACAGATCCCGGTCTTCCGGCCGGGCATCCAGCTTTGCCACACCGTAAACAGAGGCATCGAACCCGATGCTGTCCAGCCAGTATCCCGACTTATAGTCGGCGACCACGCCCAGTGCCGTGCCACCCAGCCGGTCGCCTATGGGGATCCCGCCGAACAGGTCATCCATGAGATCGTTTTCGATCCGGGTATCGATGTGGACGGCGCGCATATAAACGTTGAACTCACCTTCATTGCCTGTTCTGTCGTAGTCATTAATGCTGACCGCGAGGGTCTGGGTCGGAACACCCAGCACCAATGTCGATACAATTGCTTGTTTAAATTTCATGTTATTCACCCACTTATATTTATTTTTTGACGCAAGGGGTCCCGCGCGCCCGCGCTTACGCGGGCGCCGAACTCATTTCTTTCTTTATCGAATTCAGTAAATGGCGCCCGTGATAAACGCTCCGGCGATGAAGATCAGTGACGCCACAATGGCCGGCAGAAGTGAGAATCTCTGCAATTCACCGACCTCCTTATTCAGCAGCCCGCCTATCACGTAGATCGCGGCGATCAGCGGGCTCAGTGCATGCACCGGTTGTCCCAGCATCGAGGCCCGGGCGATATGGATCGGATCCACGCCATACTCCGCCCCGGCCGCCGCCAGAATTGGCACGATGCCGAAGAAGTAGGCGTCATTGGATACAAAGAAAGTGAAAGGCAGCGAGGCAAAGGCGGTAATCAGTGCCATATACTCGCCGGCGGCGTCGGGGATGATGCCGACAAAGGACTCCGACATGGCGTCCACCATGCCTGAGCCGGTCAGGATTCCAGTGAAGACCCCCGCGGAAAATATGAGCGTCGCCACCGTGACCGCGTTTTCCGCGTGCGCGGCGATACGCTCCTTCTGTTGCGACAGCCGTGGGTAGTTGATCAACAAGGCCAGCGCAAAGGTGACGACCATAACCACCGGTAGCGGCGCCAATCCGGTCCCCATGGCGGCGGCCATTCCCAGCATCAGAATAAGGTTGACCCAGACCAGTTTCGGACGTTGGTGGCTGCGGTCAATTTCCGGCAGCTTGCCCCCCGCCTCCGACATCAGCATGTTCTTTCCGGGTTCCCAGCCCAGCCGTTTGCGTTCCCTCAGCCCCAGCCACCACGCCATGCCCGTGGCGTAGACAAGGCCGATCAAAGCCGCCGGGATCAGGCCCCAGAAAACCTCCATCACGTCCAGGTTCAGAGCGCTGGCCACCCGGGCGGTGGGCCCACCCCAGGGGATGATATTGATCATGGTGTTGGTCAGCAGGATCAGCAACGCAATGATCAGCGGATTCATTCCGATACGAAGGTAAACCGGCAGGAAGGCCGTAACCACGATCAGAACGGTGCTGGTGCCGTCGCCATCAAAAGACGTCACCGCCCCCAGAAAAGCGGTGGCCAGCGCTATCCGCAGGGGATCATGGCCGGCAAAACGCGTGATCGATTTGACCAGAGGCTCAAACAAACCTGCGTCGTACATGATCGAGAACAGAAGTATCGCGAACACCAACATGATCGCGATGGGCGCGACTTGCCGCATCCCATCCATGACCATGCCACCCATGTCGCTGCCCAGACCGGCGAGCAATCCGAAAGCCACCGGAACAAGAATAAGGGCCACCACGGCGGACAACCGCCTGGTCATGATCAGTGTCATGAAGGTGATGACCATACCGAAACCAATCCAAGCCATACCGCTTTCCTTGTTATTTTCTGAAGTACACGAATCGACCGCATAGCGATCAGGGCAAAACCGTACACATTGATCAAAATCATGTAAATCTTGATTTTTCTAATACATGTTTACATTCACCATTCATGTATGTTGTAATCGGGCGCAACCCGCGCTTGTCTTGAGCGTCAAAGAGAAAGCAATGTCCCGTGAACGACCAGGACGAACTCCCGTGAGTGACGATCATCTGTACCTGAACGCCGAGGAGGCCGCTGCCATGCTCGGCGTCAGCCTGCCAACCCTGTATGCGTACGTAAGCCGAAAAGGTATTCGCTCGGTGAAGGTTGAAGGGTCACGAAAGCGGCTCTACTGGGCCGCCGACATCGAAAGACTCTCCAGCGGCGAGCGCCAGCCCAGGATAGCCGGCCAACCCGCGCTGGACCTGGGCAATCAAAGCAGCGCGATCACCCTGCTAACCGACAACGGCGTCTACTACCGTGGCGTCAGTGCCACCGAGCTGGCCGACTCCGCCTCTGTCGAGGAAGCCGCGGAACTCATCTGGCAATCAGAAGGCGCATTTTCGGATTCTCTCCCGGTAATGCCGAAAGACACCAAAGCACTGCTTGACCTGTATCGTGATATGACCGTGTCGGAAAAAGCGATCGCGCTGTTTCCGCTGGTTGAAAGGGAGAACCCCCGATCCTTTGACCTGTCACCGGATGCTTACGCCAGGACCGGCGCCGATGTGGTACGCATCCTGGCCTCGCTGATCGCGGGCCGGGGCGCCCCGGACGCAACACCATTGCACCAGTTCCTGACCAGGGAGCTGGGCCTGGATCCAGCGTATCAGGATCTGATCAGGCGCCTTCTGGTCCTGTTCATCGACCACGAGTTTGACCATTGCACCTACAGTGTCAGAGCCGCGGCGCGCACCGGCGTCACCCCCTACTACGCGGCGATCGCGGGACTGACCACCTATCAAGGCAGGAGAACCGCATACAGCCGGCACCAGGCCGCCAACCGGCTGCTTACCGAGATATGCACCGCGAAGGATCCCACTCCCCCGCTGCTACAGCACTTCAGCCAGAGTGGGGAAATCCCGGGCTTCAACCATTCCACGCACAAGGTCGAGGATCCGCGGGTGGACAATCTGATCACCGCCCTGACCGCCATGTTTGAATCCGACCCGGAATTTCGGAACCTGCAGAAAGCCGTCGAGGTGGCGAACGAGTTGGTCCGCAAACCGCCGGAGTTTGTTTTGCTGGCCAGTTTCGTCGGGCGAAAATGCAACCTCGTGGGCGAGGAATTGGCGCTGGCGGGCATTGCCCGCACTATTGGCTGGATCGCCCACGCCAGCGAACAATGTCAACAACCCCTCTCCCGGCAGCGCGCGAACTATGTCGGCCAGCTTCCCCTATAACGTTGTTGCCGTCCCGGCGTTGCCGGGCCTCATGGCCCGGCGCCTTACGACAGCCAGGGACGAGCGGCGAAATGCCTCCGCTCGAACTGCTCGATCTCATCACTCAGTTTGAGCGTGCCGCCAATCGCATCAAGCCCCGACACCAAAGCGTCCTTGCGCAGTCCATCAATGGCGAAGTCGAGCGTGGTGCCATCGGCAAGGGATATCTTCTGCGCGGGCAGATCAATCTCAATCACCGCCGCATCTTCCTCGGACACACTCTTACCCACCCCGCCAACCTGTTCTTGCGTCAACTCGATCAGCAACACCCCATTGCGCTTGCAGTTATCGAAGAAGATGCCGGCGAAACTGCTTCCTATCAAAGCCCGGATACCAAGCTGCCTGAGCCCCCAGACCGCATGCTCACGACTCGAACCGCAGCCGAAATTGGGGCCCACGACAAGAAACTTCGCGTCATACCACGGTGCCTGGTTCAATACGAAATCGGGATTCTTCCGTCCGTCGGGAAGAAAACGCAGATCATGAAACACCCCTTTGTCGAGCCCCGAACGGTCGATCCCCTTCAGAAACTGCTTTGGCATGATGACATCGGTATCGATGTTGGCGGAAAGCATCGGCGCCGCCGCGCCCCTGACATTGGTAAACGGTTCCATTAATCCTCCAGATCCGCGCGATCGTCTTCTCTGACGTCGGCGAGCCGCCCGGCGATGGCGGCCGCGGCCACCATCGCCGGGCTCATCAAATGGGTGCGAGCGCCCGCCCCCTGCCTGCCTTCGAAGTTGCGGTTGGTGCTCGAGGCGCACCGATCGCCAGGCGCGAGCACATCGTCATTCATGGCAAGGCACATTGAACAACCGGATTGTCGCCACTCGAACCCCGCGTCGATAAACTGTTGCGCCAACCCTTCCTCTTCCGCCTGCCGTTTGACCAGGGTCGAACCCGGAACGATCATTGCCCGCACATGACCGGCCACCTTACGGCCTCGCAGCACCTTGGCGGCGGAACGCAGATCCTCGATACGCGAATTGGTACACGAACCGATGAAGGCATGCGTGATGGGGACCGTGTCCAGGCGCGTTCCCGGCTCCAGCGCCATATAGCGAAGCGCTCGCTGCATATCCCCGCGCTTGAGAAGGTCAGGCTCCTTTTGCGGATCCGGAACGCTTCCGTCTATGCTCACGACCTGGTCCGGGCTTGTTCCCCAGGTCACCATCGGCCCGAGCTCTCCCGCGTCCAGGGTCACCACCCGGTCAAAATGGGCGCCGGGATCGCTATACAGCTCACGCCATTGGGCCAAAGCCCGCGTCCACATCTCGCCCTTCGGCGCCCGGGGCTTATCCGCCAGATAGGCGTAGACCTTGTCGTCCGGTGCCATGAAGGCCCCTCTGGCCCCGGCCTCGACGGCCATATTGCAGATGGTCATCCGCGCCTCCACCGACATGGCGTCGATGGCGGAGCCGCAAAACTCGATGGCGTAGCCAGACGCACCGGACGCGCCTATCCGCCCGATCAACGCCATGATGACATCCTTGGACGTAACGGCCGGGGCCAGAGCACCGTCCACCACCACCCGCATGGCCTTGAGTTTTTTGTAGACCAGGGTCTGGGTGGCCAGCAGATGCTCGATCTCCGACGTGCCGATGCCAAAGCCGAAAGCCCCCAGCGCGCCATAAGTCGTGGTGTGACTGTCACCGGCCGCGATCACCATACCCGGCAGAATAAAACCTTGCTCGGGCGCGACCACATGTTCGATGCCCTGACGGCCGTCGAGGATATCGAACAGTTCAATGCCGAACTCCGCGCAGTTCTGGCCGAAATACGACACTTGACGAGCACCACCGGCGTCGGCCACTTCAGCGGTACGCGACGGCGAGGTGGGATTGACATGATCCACCACCCCCAGGGTGGCGGAGGGCCGACGCACCTTCCGCCTCGCTTCCCGAAGCCCGCTAAACGCCTGGGGACTGGTGTACTCATTGGCGACCTGGCGGTCTATGTAGAGCAACACATGCCCATGCTCATCCAGTTCACGAATGGTGTGTGAGTCGATGTGCTTGTCGTAGAGGGTTCTCGGCTCTTTGGCGTCTTCAAACATGGCGGCTCCAAACATAGCGGTTCCAAAGTCCATCACTATTTCGACCCTTACCCCCTTCATCTCAAACCAGAGGGCACGGGAAGACGACTGAAAGCGGGAGCATATACACGCACGATTTATGTGTAAATGTGTACTATTTTTATCAACTATTGATGATCTTTTATTCTACTTAAATAACAGATCGAGACACGGCAGCACCGACCAAACCCGACATCGAAAACAACAGATACCGCTTTTACGCCGTACTTTCGCCAGCAACCTCGACGACACGCTCGGCGGAAGGTCAGCAATCCTTATATTGATAAAACCCGTACAGATTTATTTGATTCAGTCAATGATATATGTTCCATCGACTTGCTGTTTGACCTGGTGCCCTCGGCCCCGATTCAGAGAAGCGAACTCTCAATGCCTATTTTTCAAACCTTTAAACCGTCACCAGCCCTTATGCGAATCTGCCTTGGGGCCATCGTAGCGATGTCATCCAACCTGTTGAGCGCCGGCGAGTTGCCGGTCGGTCCGTCTTCGGGGGATATGGACCTCTCTTCGTTTTATCGCTGGCGCAACGAGATGCCCGAATCTCCCGGTGCGGTACTGCGGAGCCAGACTCTGCGGCCGCAGGAGACCATGCCGGCGGCCTCGGAAGCCATCCGCCTTCTCTATAGCTCAACGGACCAACGTTGGCATTCCGGCGCGATCCCCGTCAGCGGAACCCTGTTCCTGCCAGCCGGACCCGCGCCCGCTCAGGGCTGGCCAATTCTGGCTTGGGCGCACGGAACGCTCGGCATCGCCGATGTCTGCGCCCCTTCCTGGACCGGCTTCAGGGATCGTGACGCGGCGTACCTCAACCGCTGGCTGGAGCGGGGCTTCGCCGTCGTCGCCACCGACTATCAGGGCCTGGGTGGCCCCGGCCCCCATCCCTATTCAGTCTGGCAGGCGGAAGGCAGCTCCGTGCTGGATTCGATCCGCGCCGCCCGCGCGGCCAGACCGGACCAACTTTCAAACCGCACCCTCCTGGCGGGCCAGTCCCAGGGCGGAGGCGCGGCGTTGGGGGCAGCGACACTGGCCGCGTTTTATGCCCCGGACCTTCATATCCTGGGCGCGGTTGTAACCGGGCCGAACAGTACCTTCCCCGATGGTCCCGTCGAGGTGCTTCCGCGCCAGTCCATGACCATGTTTCTGTCGTTCGCCACTGGTGGTCTGCGAGAGGATGGCCCTGGCATAGACGACATTCTCTCCCCTCAAGGGCTTGAGCTGCTTGAGGTCGCCCGCCGGGGCTGCACGCGTGATATCGCGCTCAAGGCACGGGAGCTGAAGGTCGCGTCCTATGAGGATCTTCTCGCCATCACTTCCGAGCGGCTCGCCACTTTGCGCGTGCCCACCACCGATATGCCTGCGACGGCGCTTTCCTTCCCGTTACTGATTGCCACTGGCCAGGCCGATGAGACCATCCCCCCGGCCAGACAGTATGCCGTGGCGGCGGCACTGTGCGCCGCCGGCAACAAGGTCACCTGGCAGGTTTATGAGGGGCTGGGCCATGACGGCGCGATGCACGGCTCACTCAATGACGCCTTCGCTTTCGCGCGCGCTCGACTCAATGGACAGCCCCCCACTTCGAACTGCGATGACATCCAACCGCCCGGACCGCCCGGCAGCAGAGATCCAGACAAGCCTTTCAATGACGACTGATCTTGGGCGAAGCGCAACCGGAAATCGATAATGACAACAAGCGACACTCGAAAACGTCTCTCATGGCTCCTGCTTATCCTGCTGTCGGTGGCAGCCGCCACCTTGATGCGCCAACTGCAACTGCCGGCGGCTTTCATGCTTGGTCCGATGATCGCCGCGGTAGTCGTCGCCCTGAGCGGCAGCGGTCTTCGTCTGCACAGGAACTTCTCGCTCGGCGCGCAAAGTGTCATGGGCTGCCTGATCGCCGGCTTCATCACACCGAAGCTGCTGGCCGTCTACATGGATCACTGGTTGCTGCTGACAACCATCAACCTCACCACCATGGCCATTATCGTGGTCATCAGTGTTGTCATCGCGCGGCGTCGCTGGTTGCCCAACACCACCGCCATCTGGGGGCTCTTTCCCGGGGCGGCCTCCGCCATGGTCCTTCTCGCCGATACCCACCATTCCGATCCGCGCGTCGTCGCGATGATGCAGTACTCCCGAATCGTGCTGGTTTCCGTCGCCTCCATTGCCATGGCAGCGTTGCTTGACCAGATGCATGATGGCGGTGCATCAGCAGCGGGCCCGCTCCGGTTGACCTGGTCTCTGCCCACGGATTATCTGCCCATCCTCGCCGGGCTGGCCCTGGCACTGTGCGGCTACACCATCAGCAAACTGACCGGCAACGGCACTCTGGCACTGCTAATCCCCGCTTTCGGCGGTACCGCCTTGCAAGGAGCCGGCTTGGTCACGATCGAGGTTCCGTCATTCATCTTCATTCCCGCTTTCGCCATGACCGGTTGGTACGTGGGGCTGACGTTCACTCGTGGCGCGATCAAGCACTGCCTCAAGCTGTTACCGATCATGTTGTCGGCGGCGGCGGTGGTCATTCTCATGTGCGGCCTGATGGCGCTACTGCTGGCGCGCACGGTCCCGGGCATCGACTTGCTGACCGCCTACCTGGCGTTGAGCCCGGGCGGCATCGAAACCATCATTATTATCGCCAGGGACGCCGACGTGGTTCTGCCACTGATACTGGCTTCGCAGTTCCTGCGCCTGTTGATCGTGCTGTCGATAGGCCCCAGAGTCGCCAGAGCGGTGGCGGGCTGGCAGAGCCGGCAGTAATCGGATTCACGGTGAGCGGTGGCGCAATCAAGCTTTGTGGCGGCACGCCAGTCCCACGGCTTTGAGACGGTCCGCCTGCAGTCTGATTCGCTGGCAAGCCCGCTCCCACAGCGGCTACGTAGCTTTGTCTGTGGGAGCGGGCTTGCCAGCGAAGGAGGTGCGGACGTGTCAAACAAAAACGCCCCGCGGAGCGGGGCGCTTTTGTTTGTATGGCGGAGAGGGCGGGATTCGAACCCGCGATACGGTTACCCATATGGTTCCTTAGCAGGGAACTGGTTTCAGCCACTCACCCACCTCTCCGGAACACGGTCGATCGCTTGTTGCTTACTTCTTCACTTCTTGACGGCAACTTCTTCACGGCGATCCGTGACATCGCCGCGCATCATACCAGTTTGAGCAGAAAATACAGCTCAAAAATCAGGCAGACTCGCCATCAGTGCCTTTTTCGTGCTGGATACGCTGATAAATTTCCTCACGGTGCACAGCCACCTCTTTAGGCGCGTTAACACCAATACGTACCTGGTTACCTTTTACGCCCAGAACGGTGACGGTGACATCGTCGCCGACCATGAGCGTCTCGCCGACGCGGCGGGTCAGAATAAGCATGGGAGTTCCCTCCTCGAATCCATATATTGTTCAGTGAGCGCGGTTTTGCACACTGGATACGAGCCACCCGTCATCCTTGAGCGTTCCACTATCGGGAAGCCGGTACCCGCCCCGTGTGCGAGGCGGGTAGTATGCCGCATGCCAATAAGAATGTCTCGTCAGGCGGCGGGCTGATCCAGCTCGAAGGCCTGGTGCAGTGCGCGTACCGCCAGCTCCAGGTACTTCTCGGCCACCACCACGGAAATCTTGATTTCCGAAGTGGAGATCATAGTGATATTAACCCCTTCCTGGGCCAGGGTTTCAAACATCTTGCTGGCCACGCCGGCGTGGGAGCGCATGCCCACGCCCACCAGGGAGATCTTGGCGATCTTGTCGTCACCGATGATCTCCGGGCTACCCAGCTCCGACGCCGATTTCTGCAGCGCGTCCTTGGCCTTGTTGAAGTCGTTGCGGTGCACGGTGAACGTGAAGTCGGTGGCGCCGTCGGCCCCCACGTTCTGCACGATCATGTCCACTTCGATATTGGCGTCGCTTACCGGGCCGAGGATCTTGGCGGCGATACCCGGGGTGTCGGGGGCACCGCGCACGGTGATCTTGGCTTCATCACGGGTAAAAGCAATGCCAGAAATTACCGGCTTTTCCATATCCACCTCGTCGTCGACGGTAATGAGGGTGCCCGGACCCTCCTGAAAACTGGACAGTACACGCAGCGGCACATTGTATTTGCCGGCGAACTCCACCGAGCGGATCTGTAGCACCTTGGAGCCGAGGCTGGCCATTTCCAGCATTTCCTCGAAGGTGATACTGTCCAGGCGGCGGGCACTGTCCACCACCCGGGGATCCGTGGTGTAAACCCCGTCCACGTCGGTGTAGATCTGACACTCATCGGCCTTCAGGGCAGCCGCCAGGGCCACCGCCGTGGTGTCGGAACCACCCCGGCCAAGGGTGGTGATGTGGCCGTCGTCGTTGATCCCCTGGAACCCGGCCACCACGACCACGCGCCCGGCTTTCAGGTCGGCGCTCATTTTCTGGTCGTCGATGTCCTCGATACGTGCCTTGGAGTGGCTTTGATCGGTGCGGATCGGCACCTGCCAGCCGGTGTAGGAGCGGGCATCGATGCCGCGCCCGTGCAGGGCCATGGACAGCAGCGCGATGGTGACCTGCTCACCGGTGGACACCAGCACGTCCATTTCCCGCGGAGACGGGGTGCCGCTGATGCCATTGGCCAGCTCGATCAAACGGTTGGTTTCGCCGCTCATGGCGGAAACCACCACCACCACCTGATCACCCTGCTGGTGAAAGCGCGCCACCCGCTCGGCGACGGCCTGGATGCGTTCGACGGAGCCCACGGAGGTGCCGCCGTATTTCTGAACAATTAGGGCCATATATGACGTTGTTCCGCAAAAAAGGGCGCGTAAGGGTAACATTTCCGCGCCCGGTTATCATGTGAGAGGCATGTGAGGCCACCAGGCCCCGCCCTGACGGGGCGCGCTCAGGCCTGCTCCGCCACCCAGTCGTAAACGCCGGCCAGCGCTTTCGGCAGCGCCGCCACGTCGTTGCCGCCGCCCTGAGCCATGTCCGGCCGGCCGCCACCGCGGCCGTCCAGTTGACCGGCCACCTGGCGCATCAGATCGCCGGCCTTGAAGCGGTCGGTGAGGTCCTTGGTGACGCCGGCCACCAGCGCCACTTTGTCACCTTCCACCGCCGCCAGCAGGATCACCGCCGAGCCGAGCTTGTCCTTCACCTTATCCATGGTCACCCGCAGGGTCTTGGCGTCGGCGCCGTCCACCTGGGTGGCCAGCACTTTCACCCCGGCCACCTCGCGGGCGTCGGCGGTCAGATCACCGCCGGCACCGGAAGCCAGTTTCTGCTTCAGGCGTTCCACTTCCTTCTCCAGCTCGCGCACACGGCGAGCCTGGGCACCCACCCGCTCGGCGACCAGTTCCGGGCTGCTCTTGAGAGTGCCGGCAATCTCCGCCAGCGCCGCTTCGTGCTGACGCACCAGCGCCAGAGCCCCTTCCCCGGTGACCGCCTCGATACGGCGCACGCCGGCGGCGGCGGAGGTTTCCAGGGTGATTTTGAACAGGCCAATGTCGCCGGTACGGCTCACGTGGGTGCCGCCGCAAAGCTCCTTGGAGAAGCCATCCCGCCCCATGGTCAGCACCCGCACCTGGTCGTCGTATTTCTCGCCGAACAGGGCCATGGCACCGGCCTCACGGGCGGCGTCGATGTCCATCAACTCCGTGGATACCGCCGTGTTCGCCAGGATCTGACGGTTGACGATGGTCTCGATCTGCTCGCGCTGTTCAGCGCTCAGCGCCTCGCCGTGGGAGAAATCGAAGCGCAGGTAATCCGGCGCCACCAGCGAGCCTTTCTGCTGCACATGCCCGCCCAGCACCTGACGCAGCGCGGCGTGCATCAGGTGAGTGGCGGAGTGGTTGCGCATGATGTTGTTACGGCGTTCGACGTCCACGTAGGCATCGACCTTGTCCCCCACCTTCAGAGTGCCGGCTTCCAGCGTGCCCTGATGCACATGGGCGGACTGGCGCTTTTTGGTATCCGCCACGGCGAAGCGGTTGTCGCCCTTGACCAGCAGGCCGGTGTCGCCCACCTGGCCGCCGGATTCGGCGTAAAACGGCGTGCGCGCCAGCACCACCATGCCTTCGTCGCCGGCATTGAGACTGTCCACGACGTCGCCGTCCTTGTAGAGACCGACGATCTCGTCCTGATCCGCCAGCTTCTCGTAACCGGAAAAACCGGTCACCGACTCGATGGTGAGGCGGTCACTGTAATCGTTGGCGAAGGCGCCGGTACCCCGGGCCAGGGCCCGTTGCGCTTCCATTTCCTTTTCGAAGCCGGCCATGTCCACGGTCAGGCCGCGCTCGCGGGCCACGTCGGCGGTCAGGTCCGGCGGGAAGCCATGGGTGTCGTACAGCGCGAACACCACATCGCCGGGCAGCTCGCTGCCCTGCAGACTGGCGATGGCGCTTTCCAGTACCTTCATGCCCGCGTTGAGCGTACGGGCGAACTGTTCTTCCTCGGTGAGCAGCGCTTTCTCGATGCGTGCCTGCTCGCGGACCAACTCCGGGTAGGCCTGGCCCATCTGTGCCACCAGCGCCGTCACCAGGGTGGAGAAGAACGGCTTGTCCTGCCCCAGCTTGTGGCCATGGCGCAGTGCCCTGCGGATGATGCGGCGCAGCACATAACCGCGTCCCTCGTTGGAGGGAATCACGCCGTCACAGATCAGGAAACTGGCGGAGCGGATGTGATCGGCGATTACCCGCAGAGACTTCTCTTCCAGATCCTGGCAACCGGTGGCTTCGGCGGCGGCTTTCAGCAGGGCCTGGAACAGATCGATCTCATAGTTGGAGTGCACGCCCTGCATCACCGCGGCGATGCGCTCCAGCCCCATGCCGGTGTCCACGCTGGGTTTGGGCAGCGGCTTGAGCTCGCCGTCCGGCTGGCGATCGTATTGCATGAACACCAGATTCCAGATCTCGATGTAACGATCCAGGTCATCGTTCTCGGAGCCCGGCGGGCCACCGGGAACGTCCTCGCCGTGATCGTAGAAGATTTCCGAGCAGGGACCGCAGGGACCGGTATCCCCCATTTGCCAGAAATTGTCCTCGTCCAGGCGGGAGAAGCGCTCGGCGCTGACGCCCATTTCCTTGAGCCAGATGTCGGCGGCTTCGTCGTCAGAGACATGCACCGTCACCCACAGGCGCTCTTCCGGCAGCCCCAGGGTGCCGGTGAGGAATTCCCAGGCGAAGCGGATCGCCTCGCGCTTGAAGTAGTCGCCGAAGCTGAAATTCCCCAGCATCTCGAAGAAGGTGTGGTGGCGGGCGGTGTAGCCCACGTTTTCCAGGTCGTTGTGCTTGCCGCCGGCACGCACGCAGCGTTGCGAGCTGGTGGCACGGGTGTAATCCCGCTTTTCACGGCCCAGGAACACGTCCTTGAACTGGTTCATCCCGGCGTTGGTGAACAGCAGGGTGGGATCGTTCTCCGGCACCAGGGAGGAGGACGGCACGACCGTATGGCCCTGGCTGGCGAAGTAATCAAGAAAGGCCTGGCGAATCTCAGCGCTCTTCATATAAGGAACACGTCATTGCTGGATTGGGGGTGACCGGCAAGTATAGCGTCGTCATCGACCGGTTGCGATGGGTCACGAACACCAATAGACGTGGCCGATCAACCCTTGAGGAAAGCGGCGGAACAGGTCACCAGCACCATGATCAGCAGCAGCCCCTTGAGCCAGCCGCCGGAGACCCGGTGAGCGAAGCCCACCGCCAGGCGCACCCCCAGCAAGGAACCAGCCCCAACCACCAGTCCTGGCAGCCAGGCCACCTGATCACGCCAGACAAACACTCCCAGAGCAAGAACGGTGAAGCTCGTGCTCATGGCCAGTTTCAGCGCGTTGGTACGGCGCAGGTCATAGCGCAACTGACCGGCGAGCACGGCGATAGCCAGGAAACCGACGCCCGCCTGGGCAAAGCCGCCATAGGCGCCGGTGAGGAACAAACCCACCCAAGCGGCGGGCGTCGACGCCAGCGCCTTCGGCGTCTCGCGCTCCCCCGGCATCAGCGTGGAAGGCCGTACCACCATGATCACCGCCATCACCACCAGGGTGGTCAGTAACACCGGTTTGAGAATAGTCGGGGGCAGGAAGGAGGCGGCCACGGCACCGATCAAAGCACCGCTCAGGGTGGGAATCAGAATGCCGGGCAGGACGTTGAACGGCACCGAACCGTGACGATGGAACTGGCGCACCCCTTCCACGCCTTGCATCAATACCGCCACCCGCATGGTGCCATTGGCCAGGGCCGGGCCCATGCCGCTGAGCATCAGCAGCGGCAGAATCAGCAGGCCGCCACCGCCGGCCAGGGTATTGATAAAGCCGGCGATCACCCCCGAGCCAAGCAGGGCCGCCACCAGCCAGGGGTCGCCAAGATATTCCATGGGGCGGACGTCCAGGGCAGAAAACAGGAGCGGGTATTATGCCTGTTGACGCGGCGGGGCGCTTGCAGACTCTCTTCCCTCAGGGCTACAAGGCCACTGTAGGAGCTTGCCCTGCAAGCGAATTCTTTTCGGGTCTTGGTGCCCTCAATTCGCTTGCAGGGCAAGCTTGTATGGTTTCCCGGCAAGTCTTAGAAAGAAAAGACTTGTCGGGGTGGAGGGACCAAGCAAGCTTCTGACCCTAGGGTACAGACTGTGGGAGATATGGCCCCACCCCGCACCTTCAAACGCCGATAAGGAATCCATCGGCTGAGCGCACACTCAGACCGACGATACTCTGCAAGCCAGCGTTACGGTGCGCCCCGACAAGCCCATTTAACCTAGCTGACAGGGGTGCCCCATGGCAATGCCGGCAAGCCGCCCGGAGATCGGGATTGATGTGGCCAAAGACGACCTGGTGATTCACCTCCAGGACCTGAACCAAACCGTCACCATCGACAATACCCCCCAGGCCATCCGCCAATGGCTGGCCACCCTCCCCAAGGGCTGCGATATCGCCATTGAGGCGACCAGCACCTATCACCTGGACATTACCGAGCGCGCACACGCCAAGGGCCACCGGGTCTATGTGGTGGACGGCTACCGCCTCAGCAACTACCGCAAAGGCGTTGGAGGGCGGGCCAAGACGGATCTGGCCGATGCCCAGTTGCTGGCCCGCTATCTGCGCAGGGAGAAAGACGAGTTACGCCCATGGAGCCCACCCCCAAAGGCGTACCGGGTGCTGCAGAGCCTGCTGCGTCGCCGCGCCGCCTTGGTTAAGGCCCGCACGGCATTACGCCAGAGCCTGAGCGGAGAACCGGAGCTCAAGGCCCCGCTACAGGCCCTGATCGCCGAAATGGACCGGATTGACACTCTGATCCAGAAACGGCTCAAGAGTGCGGTGAGGGCCGCAGGCTTACAGACCCAGGTCCAACGCTGCGACGCCATCGATGGGGTCGGCGAGCTCACCGCCACCGCCTTGGTCATGGCCTTCCTGAGAGGGGACTTCAAGAACAGCGATGCCTTCGTGGCCTTCCTGGGGCTGGATGTCCGAGTGCGTGACTCTGGTAAACTCACAGGCAAGCGTAAGCTGACCAAGCAAGGGGATACCGAGGTCAGGCGACTGCTGCACTGTGCCGCCATGAGTGCCTCTCGACACCCGGTCTGGCGCGCCTTCTATCAGCGCTATCGGGATCGGGGACTGCACACCACCCAAGCCTTGGTGATCCTGGCCCGGAAGATCGCCCGCACCGCCTTCACCCTGATGAAGCAGCAACAAGAATATTGCCCCGCAAAGCTCTTTTAAGCATTGCAGGACACCATAGAATCTCCTACAGTGGCTTCGTAGCGGACTGTGAATGCGGGCCTTCAAGGTCCGTGCTTTGGCTCAGTCCTGCTCGCGCTGCTGATCCAGGGCGTGGAAGCTTTGCTCGGCATCGAAGCCTCGGCCCTGCAGAAAACGCAGCTGTTTGGCTTTTTCCTTCTGGTCCGCTGGCGGGTGCCGGAAGCGCCGGCCCAGGACCTCGGAGGCAAGGGCGAACCAGTCGCACTCGGCCTCGCCCAATGCCTCGGTAACCAGCGCCTCCCCCACTCCTTTCTGTTGCAGCTCGGCGCGAATGCGCAGCGGCCCCTGCCCCCGTTCGATTCTTGAACGGACAAAAAAACCGGCGAAACGCCGGTCATCCAGGAAACCTTGCTCCTCGCACCACGCCAGCACTTCGTCCAGCCAAGGCGCCGCGCCAAACTTGCGCGTCAGCTTGGCGCGCAGTTCGTGGCGGGAGTGATCCCGGCGCGCCAGCAAGCTGACCGCATGCTGGCGCCCCTGGGCGGCATCGGCGGGGGTCGGGTCGCCGCCTTTACTCTTCCGTGGACTCTGGCTGGGCCACATTTTCGGCGCTCTCCTCCGCTGGAGTTCCCAGCAGGCGTGCCCGGATTTCCCGCTCGATGGCGCCCGCCACTTCCGGATGCTCCGCCAGGTATTCACAGGCATTCTGCTTGCCCTGACCGATCTTGTTGCCCTGGTAGGCGTACCAGGCACCGGATTTGTCCACCAGTCCCTGCTGTACGCCCAGGTCCAGTACCTCACCGAGCTGGTTAATGCCCTGGCCGTAGAGGATCTGGAACTCGGCCTGCCTGAACGGCGGCGATACCTTGTTCTTCACCACCTTGACCCGGGTTTCGTTACCGGTCACCTCGTCGCCCTGCTTCACCGCGCCGATACGGCGGATGTCCAGACGCACGGAGGAGTAGAACTTGAGCGCGTTACCGCCGGTGGTGGTTTCCGGGTTGCCGAACATCACCCCGATCTTCATGCGGATCTGGTTGATGAACACCACCAGACAGTTGGCGTTCTTCACGTTACCGGTGATCTTACGCAGCGCCTGGCTCATCAGGCGGGCCTGCAGGCCCACATGGGTGTCGCCCATTTCGCCTTCGATCTCCGCCTTGGGCACCAGAGCCGCCACGGAGTCCACGACCACCACATCCACCGCGCCGGAGCGCACCAGCATGTCGGTGATTTCCAGCGCCTGCTCACCGGTGTCCGGCTGGGACACGATCAGGTCGTCCACGTTGACGCCCAGCTTCTCGGCATAATCCGGGTCGAGCGCGTGCTCGGCGTCGACGAAGGCACAAGTAGCGCCTTTACGCTGCGCCTGGGCGATGACGCTCAGGGTCAGCGTGGTTTTACCGGAAGATTCCGGACCGTAGATTTCCACGATCCGGCCCTTGGGCAGACCACCAATGCCCAGGGCGATATCCAGGCCCAGGGATCCGGTGGAGATGGAGGGCATGCGCTCGCGTTTGCGGTCGCCCATGCGCATCACTGAACCTTTGCCGAACTGTCGCTCGATCTGCGACAGCGCCGCGGAAAGTGCTTTACCTTTATCGCTCATTGAATGACCCCTGTCCGTTTATTCCTTGATAGTGCCGTGGCCTTGCCGCTGACTCGCTTGTGCCCCGGCGAGAGCCTGCTGACCGTTGGCCGGCGAGCTTCCCGTTGCCTGCCCCTTTGATCAGCACTGTCTATAAGGACAGCATTATGGACACTGTCCCGCGCCACTGCAACCCCCCTTATTCGAGGCGGGCCAGCAGCCCTTCCAGGGCGGCCGCGATGGTAGCATGCCGGACCTGCCCACGATCACCGTCGAAGAGGAATCGCTCGGCGCGGGCCCAGTCCGGCTGCTGCGCCCAGGCGATCCACACCGTGCCCACCGGCTTATCGGCGCTGCCGCCGCCGGGCCCCGCCACGCCGCTCACCGCCACCGCCAGATCCGCCCGTGAACGCCCCAACGCGCCCCGGGCCATGGCCAGGACGGTCTCTTCGCTGACCGCGCCGGCGCTGGCCAGAATCGCTTCCGAGACACCCAGCATGCTCTGCTTGGCCTCATTGGAGTAAGTGACGAAGCCGCATTCGAACCAATCCGAGGATCCGGCCAACTCCGTCATTTCGCGGGCGATGCCGCCGCCGGTGCAGGACTCGGCGGTGGCCACGCGCAGGCCCCGTTCGCGCAGGGTGTCGGCCAATGCAGTGACCTGCTCGGATATGGTCATGGTGACTCCTGATGTTCAGAGAAGATCAAAAAAATCGCCATCCATGATGGCCGACTTTGCCGACCCTGCCCACCGCTGATCCAGCAAACCGGCCTCCGGTTCACGGACTGACGCCCCGAAACCGAAGGGAAACAAAGGGCATCCTTCCATCGGCTTTGTTACTCTGGGCCGTAAGTAGCCCCTGGCCTTCGGAGTCATCATGAAAAAGCTCAAGAATGAGAAGGAATGGGTCAAGAAAGCCATCGCGCTCGGCATGGAGTACGGCGAAAAGCGGGGCGTGGTCGAGTTCGAGCCCACCGATTCCGCGGCACTGAAGCTGGAATACATTTATCGTCTGCTGGTTCATGACAAGGTCATCCAGCCGCTGCCGGAGGATCAGGTGTCCCAGCAGTCGATCCAGCATAAGCTGGCGATCTGGGCGTCGAAACAGCCCTAGGGCCTGTTCACACTACCGATACAGAGGCGTCACTGATACAGACGCGTCATGACCCGGGCGTGTTCCCGTATCAGCACCGCCGGTTCCGTGTCGAGCAGTTGCCCATCCCGGACCCGCATCCGACCGTTGACCATGACCTGACTGGCCAGAAAGGGCCCGCACATTACCAGCGCCGCCAGCGGGTCCCGCTGCGCGCCGGCGAAGGACAGGTGATTCATATCCACCGCCACCCAGTCCGCGCTCATCCCCGGTGCCAGATGGCCGATGTCATCCCGGCCCAGCAAGCGGGCGCCGCCACGGGTGGCCAGGGTCAGCGCCTCCCGGGCCGATAGCGCCCCGGGATCACCGCCGAATCCGCCCCGCCCGCCCGGCGCTTCCGAACGGTAACGGGCCGGCGCCACCCGCTGCAGCATCATCGCCATGCGCGCCTCCAGGAACAGATTGCTGGAATCGTTGGAGGCGGAACCGTCCACCCCCAGCCCCACCGGCACCCCGGCGTCCAGCAACTGGCGCACCTTGGCGATGCCCTGCCCGCAGCGCATGTTGGCGCTGGGGCAGTGGGCGATACCGGTGCCGGTGCGGGCCAGCAGCGCGATCTCCTCGTCGTCGAGGAAGATACCGTGGGCGAACCACACGTCTTCGCCCAGCCATTCCACTGACTCCGCGAACGCCACCGAACGCATGCCGTATTGCGCTAGGCAGTAGTCCTCCTCATCCAGTTCCTCGGCCAGGTGGCAATGCAGACGCACGCCCTGGTGGCGCCGGGCCAGCCGGGCGGCGTCTCGCATCAGTTCCGGCGTCACCGAGAACGGCGAGCACGGCGCCAGTACCAGGCGCAGCATCGAATGGCGGCCGGCATCGTGGTAACGGCGGATCAGACGTTCCGCGTCACACAAAATATGGTCTTCCTTCTCCACACAATTGTCCGGCGGCAAACCACCCTGGCTCTGCCCCCGAGACATGGCGCCCCGGGCGGCGTGGAAGCGGATGCCCATCTCCCCGGCGGCCTGGATCTGACTGTCCAGGCGGGCGCCATTGGGCAACATATAAAGATGGTCGGCGGCGGTGGTGCAGCCTGAGAGCAACAGTTCCGCCATGGCCACCTTGCTGCTGAGGTAGATCGCCTCGTCGTCCAGTCGCGCCCAGATCGGGTAAAGCGTATTGAGCCAGGGGAACAGCGAGTCGTCCTGGGCCATCACCCGGGTGAAATTCTGGTACATGTGATGATGCGTGTTCACCATCCCTGGCATCACCACATGGCCGCTCAGGTCCAGGGTCTCGCCCATCGCCAAGTCCGGTTTCTCCACACACGGCCCGGCCCACAGAATCCGGTTGTCACGGATCAGCATGGCGGCATCGCGCCACTCGTGGCGCTGATCATCGAAGGTTGCCAGGTAGTCGATACGGTCGATCAATAAGGTTGTCATTGGTCACTCCGAAAACGCGGAAAAGGAAACAACAAAAGCGCGATTTCGGAGCGAATCAGAACAACTGGTGAGCAAAAGCGGTGCGTTGCCAGAACGGCCGGAACGGCAAAGCGCGCTGCCGGCGCACGCCGACCACGGGGGTTTTCCTCATACCCTGCCCTCCTGATACCTGAGTCCTTCGCCATTCGCTAGCAAGCTAGCTTCCCACAGGGGCACAACGCCGCTGTAGACCTGATAATTGACAGCAGACAGCGGAAAACTGAAAACCCTCATTCTTTAGCCGCTGTGGGAAGCCAGCTTGCTGGCGAATAGACCGCGACAAGAAACGATGCAAAAACAGCGCCAGTTCAACAGCGCGGCAAAACACCGCAGTGAGTCCCATCCCCCTCGATGCTAGGCTCTGCGCCGACTTTGTCACCGTGTTTGGTGGCCGACGGAGCGCCCGGGTACTGACTTCTTGGATGGGATCATGAATACACCTTTTCTCTCTTCTTTCTCTTCTTCTGTCTCTGCATTACGCCTGATTCAACGACGGAGCCTTTGGGGCCCGGCCCTGCTCGGCGGGCTGCTTCCTTTCTCCGCTCCGGCGCTGGCCGACGACGAGCAAACCCCGCCCCTGCTGGCCCCGGTGGTGGTCACCGGCGTGGCCCCCAGCGCAGGACCGGTGATCGAGGCCAACCCGAAACAGCCGCGCCAACCCGTGCCGGCCAGCGACGCCACCGATTACCTGAAAACCATCCCCGGTTTCTCCGCCATCCGCTCCGGCGGCAGCAATGGCGACCCGGTACTGCGCGGCCAGTTCGGCTCACGCCTGAACCTGCTGGTGGACGGCGGCGAAATGATCGGCGCCTGCCCCAACCGCATGGACGCCCCCAGCTCCTACATCGCGCCGGAAAACTACGACAAACTCACCGTGATCAAAGGCCCGCAAAGCGTGCAGTGGGGCCCTGGCGCCTCCGCCGGCACGGTGCTGTTCGAGCGTGACCCGCAATACTTCAGCGAAGCGGACGCCCTGGTGGACGCCCAATGGCTGCTGGGCTCCCACGGCCGCAACGACCAGCGCATCGACGCCACCCTCGGCAACCCGCTGGGCTACCTGCGGCTCTCCGGCAACAACGCCCGCGCCGACGACTACAAGGACGGCAACGGCGACCGCGTGCCCTCACGTTGGAAGAAATGGAACAGCGACGTGGTGCTCGGCTGGACGCCCAACGCCGACAGCGTCATCGAACTGAGCGCCGGCAAAGGCGACGGCGAAGCCCGCTACGCCGGCCGTGGCATGGACGGCAGCCAGTTCAAAAGGGAAAGCCTGGGGATGCGCTTTGAATTCCGGAACCTGGGTGCCGTGCTCGACCAGATCGACGGCCGCGTCTATTACAACTACGCCGACCACCTGATGGACAACTACAGCCTGCGCACCCCGTCCGGCACCGGCATGATGGCCAATCCCATGGCCGCCAACGTGGACCGCCGCACCCTCGGCGGCCGCTTCAAGGTCACGTGGCGCGGCCAGAACTGGGAAGCGCTCGCCGGCGTCGACGCCCAATCCAGCGAACACCGGCAACGCAGCGCCATGGGCGTGGACGCCTACCGAGGCGAAGCCTGGGACAAAGACGCGGACTTCCATCAGTACGGCGCCTTCACCGAAGTCACCCGTGCCGTCAGCGACAACGGCCGCATCGTCGCCGGCGCCCGCCTGGACCGCAACGAAGTACGCGACTTCCGCGACGCCGCCGACAGCGCCACCGCCGGCGACACCCGCGGCGACACCCTGCCCAGCGGCTTCCTGCGCTATGAAGCGGACCTCAGCCAGAACACCAACTACTACGTGGGCATCGGCCACGTGCAGCGCTTCCCCGACTACTGGGAACTGTTCTCCCCCGGTAGCGGCCCGGCCGGATCGCTTAACGCCTTCGACGCCATCGAACCGGAAAAAACCACCCAACTCGACATCGGCAGCCAATACCGCAACGGCAACCTGGAAGCCTGGACCTCCGCCTACGTCGGCCAGATCAACGACTACATCCTGTTCACCTACCAAAGCGGCATGATGGGCTACAGCACCGACGCCGATAACATCGACGCCCACATCGCCGGTGCCGAAATCGGCGCCCGCTACCGCTTCACCGACAACCTCAGCGGCGACGCCACCCTCGCCTACGCCTGGGGCCGCAACCGCGACGACAGCGAACCGCTGCCGCAAATGCCGCCGCTGGAAGCCCGCTTCACCACCACCTACGAACAAGGCAACTGGAGCGCCGGCGCCCTCTGGCGGCTGGTCGCCGCCCAGCACCGCACCACCAACAACAAAGGTAACGTGGTCGGCCGCGACCTCGGCGACAGCAACGGCTTCGGCGTCTTCTCCCTCAACACCGCCTACCGCGTCAACCACCAATTCACCGTCAGCGCCGGCGTCGACAACCTGTTCGACAAAGCCTACGCCGAACACCTCAACCTGGCCGGCAACGCCGGCTTCGGCTTCCCCGCGGACACACGCATCAACGAACCGGGACGGATGTTCTGGGGGAAGGTGGATTGGCGGTTCTGAGGCACCACAGTTTACCTACGCACCGCACGACTTCCGATTCGAAGCCGCTGTAGGAGCTTGCCTTGCAAGCGAATCTTCCGTTCTCTCTCTAACCACTGCGGCATCGTTGCCAACTACAACGATGCCGCCAGGCAAATTCATCTTTCCCCCAACAACCCCAACATCTCCTTGATCGGCCGAATATACCCCCGCCCCTTGATCCCCATAGGCGTATCCGCCAACCAAACAGACGTGCTGTAAGGCGCCAGATCCATCACCGAACCGCCACCGTCCAACACCCCAAACCGAATCATCTTCCCATACTCAGTGGAAGAACCCTGCACAGACCGATCCGATTCGCTGTCACACACCAAAGGCCCCAGCAAATGCACCGCCCGATCCAACTGCCCCTCCGCCGCCCCCACCTTGCCCAGCACACTGATCAAAGCATCCGCGAACAGCCCATCCAACCCAGCCAAATCCGCCTTCTTCACCGCCGGAATAAACAAAGGGAAACGAGTAGCGTCATGCACGAACATCAAACACTGACGCCCCTGCAACACAACCAGATTCGCATGCCAATTATCCAGCAGATTGGCTTCACTGACCTCGTGCAGGGCAGGATGCTCACGTTGTGGATCCTTCAGCAGACCGTTCTGGTCCAACGGCAGCTTGGCGATGAGTTTTTTGGTGCAGTGGAGGTGGATCACGAGGGGCACCTTGGTGGTTTCGGGTTATTCGGATAGGCATTGAAAATCAAGGACAGGTAGCCGCAGCCACCGGACTATCGCCGTACTGTAGTACCGGACTCAATCAAGCTCCAGCTCCGGATCGAAATCAAACCACAGCTGCTCAGGCTCTCGATAAAGACGGAAAGGCCGCCAAGGAGCGACCTGGCGATAGGATTCTCCTTCCATGCCCAGCCCAAGGACAGTTTGCGCTCTGGCCAGATTTTGCACCTTGTCATAACAACGATAAGCGTGTGATCGGGATATTCTGAGAAAGCGAGCCACATGCACCATACGCCTACCGCAACGATCCCATACCAGCAACCAGGCCGCCGCCACGGACATTCCTTGAGCGGCCAGAGCTTCTTTATCCCTCGCCTCCTGCTCCTTCCGATGCAGTTGATCAACCGGATCAGTCTCCGCCTCACCGGCCATTCGATCCAGAGGCCCAAAGGTATCATCCTCATAGGCACCATGATCGAGACTGGAGGCATAACGCAGGCGCTTTTCTGTATATACGACCAAACGTTGACGAGTAAAAGAAAGAATCAACTGCTGATGTTCCGGGTCATTGAAGTTGACCTCAATACCCTTTTTCTCCTGCAAATCATAGGCAGTTATCCAGATCTCGCCCTGGATGTCTTCAGCAGTATGCTCACCTCGGGTTTGACGAGAGATCCGTACAAGATCGCCCGAAAATCGTTCAATGAAATGCTGATAGGATGCGTGATCGATGGTATTCGCTCCGGTGTCCCCAAAGGCGAATATCCAGCATCAAAATGACAAACTTATGGCAAGTCCCGCATCCTGCTCTCCACTGAAAACCTCTTGTCCGGACAGGCTCAGTTCGAGGACTCAACTCTCCTGATAGCTCTGCTCCACCAGAGCTTTCGCTTTCAACCAATCCTCGGGACTACGCACCGTCAACTCAAGGTTCCCTGTCCCCCAATGGCCAATCTGGGTGACATCGCGGCTGAAATCCTCCTCAGCCAGATCACCCGGCAGCTTCAGATAAATCAGCAATTTCGGATCCGCCTTGCCCGGCATGATCACCACGGACATAAAGTTCCGGATTCGTTTGAACACCGTATACAGTTTCAACTCCTTTCGCTGAACCTCATCCCCGAGCTGTTCAGCATAATCACACACGGTGTCAAACAGTGCCTTCAGATCAGCGGGAGCTTCCGCCAACCGCTCTGATTGTGTTTTATCCTTTCCCGAGCTGGTCCGATCCGTACTGGAAGGAAGGCCGCTGAGGGCCCGACTGGCGGTTTGAGCGTTGACCAGTTCCAGCAGTAGCAAGCCGTCGCCAAAGTAGCGATACCGCATCAACTCGATATTACGGTTAATCTGCTGAACCGCATGCTCATCGTACTTATTGAAATCAGACGCGATACAAATCAACCGTGTACCACCCCACTCAATGGTCTCGGAAGCCTCTTTCCCCAACCTCTCCATTACAAGCCATCGGAACTCCGCCTGGTGATCCAGCAGCCAGTCCAGATAGAACAGCCCCTGATTGATCACATTCTCGTTGCTGTGGCGCTTGTACTCCACAATCACCGGACAGCCGCTTTCATCCAGCCCCAGGGAGTCGATGCGTCCCTTATGAGTCTTGCCAGTATCGTATTCCGTGGCCAGAAAACGCACACCCAGCAAGGTCTCCATGTTGGCTTCCACATGCTGCTGGAGGTCCTTTTCCAGAGACGCGGCTTTGCCCGGCAACTCGGCGGCGTTCCCGTTGGTGATAGTGAAGAGCTTGATATCACTCATAAATCTTCCCCAAAATTCACAACACCATCACTTGAGCTCACTCAACACCGCACGAAAACTCGCCAGACCGGCCTCGAGATTTTCGATAATTTCCTCCGCCAGCTCATCCGGTTCGGGCAGGTTATCCAGGTCGGTAAGGCTTTTATCCTTCAGCCAGAACACGTCCAGACTGGTCTTATCACGCGCAATGAGCTCTTCATAGGTAAATGATCGCCAGCGCCCTTCAGGGTTGCTCTCGGCATCCCAGGTGGCTTTCCGTTTTCGGGGATTTTTTGGGTTGTAGCACTCGATAAACTCGGCCAGGTCCTCGAAGCGTAATGGTTTCTTCTTCAACGTGTGGTGGATGTTAGTCCGGTAATCGTAGTACCAGACCTCCTTGGTCCAGGGCTTGGGGCTGGCTTCACGGTTATCGAAGAACAATACGTTTGCTTTCACCCCCTGGGCGTAGAAGATGCCCGTCGGCAAGCGCAGAATCGTGTGCAGGTCCGTGGTTTCCAGCAACTTACGGCGAATGGTTTCGCCAGCGCCGCCCTCGAACAGTACATTGTCCGGTACCACCACCGCGGCCCTGCCGGTGGTTTTCAGCATGGAGCGAATATGCTGCACGAAGTTAAGCTGCTTGTTGGAAGTGGTGGCCCAGAAATCCTGACGGTTATAGGTAAGGTCGTCGGTTTCCTGCTCACCCTCCTCATTAGTAAAGCTCATGGAGCTCTTCTTGCCGAAAGGCGGGTTGGCCAGCACATAGTCCACCGCACTGGATGGAGCGGCCACCAGGGCGTCGTTCGGCGACACCGCGCCTTCGCCATCGATTTCGCCGATGTTGTGCAGGAACATGTTCATCAGGCATAGACGACGGGTATTGGCGACAATCTCGTTACCGGCAAAGGTGTCGTGCTTGAGAAAGGCTTTCTGCTTCTTGTCCAGCTTGTGGTTCCGCACCAGGAAATCATAAGCCGCCAGAAAGAAGCCGCCGGTACCACAGGCCGGATCGGCAATGGTCTTGCCCGGCTCTGGACGCACACACTCCACCATAGTGCGGATCAAGGCGCGGGGCGTGAAGTACTGCCCGGCGCCGGACTTAGTATCCTCCGCATTGCGTTCCAACAGGCCTTCGTAGATATCACCTTTGATATCGGCTCCCATCACCACCCACTGCACGCTGTCAATCATCTCGATCAGCCGCGCCAGCTTGGCCGGGTCCTGTATCTTGTTCTGCGCCTTGGTGAATACCTGCCCCAGCAACCCTTTCTTCTTGCCCAACGCCATCAGAAGCTCGACATAATGCACTTCCAGCTCAGCGCCCTTTTTGTTCTTCAGGGTTGTCCATGAATACTTCTTCGGAATACCCACCTCTCGGTTATAGGGCGGCTTGGCGTACTCATCCGCCATCTTCAGGAAGATCAGATAGGTGAGCTGCTCCAAATAGTCGCCGTACCCGACGCCGTCGTCGCGCAAGGTGGTGCAGAAACTCCAGACTTTGGAAATGATCGGGGCACTCGCGGGGCTCATTCAGGGTCCTTACTGCTCGCGGGCAAGCCACTGCCTGCCCTTGTCGGTTAATCGGTATTTCTGAGTGGGGCTGCGTGGGGAATCGGGCTGGGTCATTTCCACCAGTCCCACCTCCAGCGCAGGTTGCAGATAATTTTGTATAAAGGTTGGTCGGTGGCTCAGCTTCAGGATGCCCAACAGGTCTTTGGTACCCAGGGGGGCGGCCTCCAGAGCGATCAGCAGGCGCCTTACTTGTTCGGTTACTTGTTCGGTTACTTGTTCGGTTACTTGCTGTGTGCCGTCTCCGGCAAACCCTTCATGCACCGGCAAGCGAATCAGAAACGAACTGCGCTCCTCGTCCGTTTCAAAGACAGGCACAGGCGACCCGTTCGCCTGCATCACCCGCAGAATCTTGGGAATACCGGTGGAGCGGCCCTCGGTGAGGTCCAGCTCCTTCAGAAACTCGCCAATACGGCGGTTACGGTAGCGGCGACTGACGGCGCGGCCTGCCCGCAAGTCCTCCATGCGAATCGATCTATCCGGGCCGGGAAAGCTTAACACCACCAATTCCTCAGGGGTGATACGCACCTCTATCGGTTCGCGGATTTCATAGGAGCGGTGGTATACCGCATTCACCACCGCCTCTTCAATGGCCGCCAGAGGATAGTTCCAGAAACGCTCGACCTGGGGCCGGTCCGGGTGTTTGACAACGGTTTCTTTCAGGTAATTGCGGGCGATGTAATCCACCGCATCACGGGTAATGCGCCCCAACGGGCCACGAAACTCCTTTTCCTCGAAACGGTCCCCGCCCGGCCCATCGGGGAAATACACCACGTCAATCTGGGTGGCCGGGAAGAACTGCTCCGGATGCTCGTTAAAAAACAGCAGTCCAACATTCTTGGGGAACGCCATCTCCGCCGGACCGCCGACCACATTCATCCGCCGCCCCAGCGCCTCGGCATCCAGAACTGCGGCCTCAGCCGCCAGCTCACTGCCGATCTCCTGCAGGAACTCACGCATAAGGTGAGCCGATAAATCCGTAAGGCTGGCCCCTTGCCGGTAACGGTCATCAAACGGCACCGTCGCAGCCAGCGACAACAACTCCCGCTCATCCGCCCCTTTGGCGCGCACCGTACTGGTGTGCTTACGCAGGTAATACGCCCAATCCGCTTTCTTGTCGCCCAGGCGGGTTCTGGCCTTGTAAGGCCGGGTTTCCCCGCCCGGCACCCACAGCACCAGAATCAGCTTGCCCTGGACTTCATAAGTGGCGGTCAACGGATGATATGTTGGTTGCATGGCCGCATTGCCCAGGTTCAGCAACTCCTTCTGGATGCGGTCGATCTGTTCTGGCTGCAAACCCACTGGCGGCAACAGAGGTTGGCCATTCTGCTCTTCCACCCCCACCACCACATAGCCGCCGCCCAGATTGTGAAAATCATTGGCGAAGACGCAGATGCTGTGCAACACCGCTTCCGGGTTCCAGCCCGCCTTGTATTCCACCCGTTCGCTTTCTATGGTGCGGTGGCGGAGTAGGGAGTCGAGGTTGATGGGGAGTTTGGGGGTCATGTTTACCAATTCCGTGGTCCACCGGCTTCTTGCAGCGCCGATAATAACTGTTCCTTTGAAGGAGAGACTAGCTTTGTCAACGGGATGCCTATTTCCTTGCAAACACATTCTGCCCTGCGCAACTCTGCTTCTGCTAGCTCAGAAATATCCTCTATCGATTGTGGTGTACCTCTTTCCTTCAATCTGGACGCCACAACAGGCGCAGGAGATTCAATCAAAATGACAGAGGACAAACCAAGGCGCCTATAAATATCTGAAGGCAGAGAAACCACCCCCCCTGACTCGTTCCTCAAAACGAAATGGCCATCCAAAACTAATGTGACATCATCATTTTCAACGATTCTAAAAACAGCGGCCACCAGAGCTTCTTGATTACCATTTACATTCTTTGTGCGCTTGTTATCTTCCCAGTTTTGCATGCCTCCAAGCTCGTCACGAATAAGGGAACTCGCCGTCGCATATCTGCATCCCGTAGACTCCGCGGCGGGCTTTCCCAGAAAGGTCTTGCCTACTCCGTGTGTCCCGGCGAGGAAGATAACCATGTGTCGCCCCTTTCATAGAGTCATCGATTGGATGGATTCAAACTGTTCATTTGTCAGATAAACATAAGATTGCGGCGCACGCATGCCTGGAATCGCTTCAGCCAATGAGAGAGACGCCTTGAGCCGATTTATTTTGCTCAGGATAATAGCGTGCCCCTTTGATACACCATCGAAATAAGTTCGCAGCTCATTCCTGGTCAATCCTCCCCCATACTCCTTGGCGACTTCCCATAAGGCCGCCTTGCTACCCGTGAACACGTCTTCTACCCCGACGGTGGCTTTAACTTTCATTTCCGGCGATGTGGAATAAATAACTAGGTGCGTTACTCTCTGGGCAGCCCACACCCTGCGAAACTCCACTCTTTTTTTTCCGCTCAGTATTTTCGAAACATACTTGGGGTGAACAGAAATCAGCACGGCTCTAGACTCGTGCTGCATCGAGAAAACTTCGATATTTTGATTCATCAATCTTAACGATGGACTGGGCTGACCCTGATAATATTCCACGTTCTTTTAACTCCTTAAATGGAACTGGCGATTGAAGGTGCTTGATCATCCTAAAAAGGATGACTTTTACTTCATTTTCCGCCATTTCCTTAATTTGCTCGAATGAATAAACTGTACGCCTGCTGACTTGCGCCGAAATCTCGGCCGGATCGGCCGATACTGAGAAATCATCAACCACTCCAATGGTGGTGACCGCCTTCTCGTCTCGGGATCGATAAAAGAGAAGTATGTCACCAGGAACAATACTTTTCGTTTGAGAACCACACAAATAGGCCAACTTTATCGCATTTCCAACATGCCTTTGAGGGCTTTCAAAGAGCCGAAGTTGTGCACTTCTCTGGCTAAAGTAGTCTGGAAATAGAACATCGTGGTAATCGGGAAGAATCGGAACAAGATATTTGGAAACCTTTTCATCCTGACGGTAGTGCGGATAATAAAGACGGACAAATGCTTTTGCATCAACGTTATCATTCGGAACAGATACAGGGTGTTTCTTTATCCAGACCGTATCACCCCCATAATTTCCCGAGTGCCCTGTAAAGCCGAAATCTTCCAGCAACAATGCCAGATAGTGTTGTTTTTTCTCGTTGCCGTGAATAAATATATGTTGGCACTGATTTTCGGTTGCATAACGAAAAGCGGCTTTCAGAAATAGCTCTCCAATTTTCCTACCCCTCACAGATTCTCCGACCTTAAAAGTACAAATTTTCAGCGCCCTTCCTGATAGCACATCACCTGAATCAGTTATCTTCTGATCGACTTGCTCGGCATATATACAGAGAGCACCAAGGCTTCCTTGATCGTCCCGGCATATCCATGCATGCCTTCCTTCTTGGGCTTTGTTTCCAAACCAATCATTGAAACCCGGATAGTCGTCTCTAAGGCTATTGAAGAATTCCCCGTTCAATTCTGGCGAAAGAGTATGAAGCTGTACATCTTCAATATTTGGGAGATGAACCTCCATGGGCTCATGCAAACGACGAAGCCAGTCCTCCGCCGTCTGAATGTTATAAACGCGATCACTGAGCCCGTGTTCTCGGGCCTTGGCGTGAATGCCCTTATCTTCTGTGATCAGTGCATGCGCGGCATTGCACTGTAGCGCGTACAAGATTTCATTATCGCAAGCATCATTGGGCTCAGTCTCATCCGTATTCCAAGGGCAGTCAGGGACACCTTCAAGCCTTTCATACTGCTCTAGCCGTGACAGAGTTCTATTCCGTCGATTAACATCACGGTCTCTTTCTATATCTGCCCGTGAAGCCGGATGATAAATAAGCTGATGGCCGCCCTTTCCTGATAAACGAATGAAGTTCTGAAGGCTTCCTTTCAAAACGACATAAGAGTCCTGTAAAGGAATAATAATATTCGTATCAAGTAGCAGGCGCATGGCTCATGTTCCTACTCTACCATCTCCACGGAGGGCACCCGGCCCGCGCCCGCCTTGTCACGGACTTGGCTGATAAGCTGGCCAGAGAAGGCTTTTTCCAGGATGGATTGGCGGAGGATTTCGGCCTTCTCAATCTGAAAACTTATTTCAGCGTCTAGTGCATCAGCTGCTGATATTCTCGAATCTAGCAGGGCTTCTATCTCCTTTTGCTCATTCTTTGAACAAATTGGAACAATCAAGTTAGTCAAGGTTGATTGACTTATTTTTGGCATGCTTCCTGCTGCACCAACAGCGTTATCCCTTAGCCAGGAGCGGGCTCGATGCTCGCTCATCGCATAAACCAGATACTGCCTGTTAATCGATGGCACAGACTGTATTTTCATTATCAGATCAGGGTAAACAAACCTATTATCAGCGCCTTTGTATAATGCGGGAACCCCAACATATTCAATGGTGTTTCCTCGTTGCACGAGAATATCGCCTTTCTTTATCCAAAGCTCTGATTTCTTCGGGACATGGGTATCCAGGTATTTGAAGTGGGCACCATCAAATTTTCCGGAAGTGGTTGCAGTCAAAGTAATGGCCTTTATTGGCGTCTCGTAATTAACGGCTTTTGGAGACCACCCGTTTGATGGACCATAAGAAATAATAGCACCTAACTTAGTCCATCCCCAGCAATCTGGGAGATTTGAACTTGCATTTTCCTCTAGCGTAGCTGGGGGTAGTCGCTTTGGTTTACTCGGCTTCTTCCCTTCCTTGCCGTTCTCTTCCCACGCTTTAACAGCCTGTTTCCAGTCTTCAAGCTGCTGCTGGTAGCGCTGTTCACGCTCCTGCTGAATGCGGGTGAGAAGTTGTTCAGGGGATTCCAGTTTGTCGGGGTTTTGCTGGCGCCATTGTTCGGTGAGTTTGCCTTCGAAGGCGTGTTTGAGGACGGCCTGGCGGTAGGCTTTGAGTTGTTGCCGGGCGGTTTTCAGGGACTCGATGCCTTTGTCGAGTTCTGAGAATAGGGTTTCGATTTTATCCACGACCAATCGCTGCTCATCTACATCAAAAGCAGGAATGCCGAACGATGATATTTGCTTAAAGTTCACCCTCGGCCTATCCCCGGAATTCAATGAATTGGCAAACGTAACAAAATCCCGGGCATTGATGCGGTAAGCCAGAAATTTAGGATCTATATCTTCCTGTTTAGGGAGAACAATGAACTCTGATGAGCACAATCCATCTCTATCTGCCACCCATACCTTGTTCAGATAAGGTCGAAGTCTCGAATACAAGACGTCCCACTTATAGAATTTCTTTGCTGAACTTTTAAGTTCAGCCGCACTTTTCCACCCGATAAGCCTCATCGTATGGGGTTCAACATCATCAAGCCCGACATATGGCATATCGGGATAACCTTGAGGATCTGCCTTTTCTTTGCGCTCGGCCATGCTACTGAGCGGCATAGTAGTTACTACCGGTGCGTTCACGCCACCAACTCCCGATTCATATCCTCAATCACCCCATCCACCTGATCCCCAAACAACTGATACATCCGGCCCAGCCCACCCTTGCCGTCGAAGGGCGCCATTTCCAGGTCGTCGCGCTCCAGGTGGAAGGAGCTGGCGATGTGGTCGCGGATCAGGGTGAGCCAAGTCATTTGTTCCTCGTTGAATTTTTCGCCGGCGCCGCTGTGGCGTTGGAAGATCCAGCGCTTGAAGTTTTCCTTTACGGTGGCGGCGAAGGGGGTGATGGTCGGGTCGATGCCGGTGACGCGGCGGATCAGGGCGACCAGTGCGGTGAGGTCGCTGATGGGGTTGTCGCCGCGATAGTTGTCTAGGTGGGCGTAGGCCTGCCAGACGCGCAGGGGGGCCAGTTTGGGCCTGTCCTGTTGCAATGCATCCAGCAAGGTTTTGATCATGTCGTAGGTGACTTCGCTGCGGCGGGCCGGGGTCTGGAAGTAGATGGCCAGGGCTTCGATCTGATCGCGGTGCTGGTTGAGGTAGTCGGCAAAGTCCTGTACCAGGGCTTCAGCGTTGGCCCGGGTTTCACCGGCCCATTCCGCTTTCAGCACTTCGTCCAGGTCTTCGTGGACGATTGTCTGTTCCTTTTCGCGGCGGATGGTGTCGATCAGTTCGATCAGTTCGCCGTTGAAGACTTTGGCGGCCTGCCCTACCAGTTGGTCGCGGGCCTTGTCCCGGGCGTCATCACCAGGGTTGCTGCTTGCGGGCACCTGAGCAATTTCGCAGGCTTTCCGTTCCACCACATCCGGGTTGATGGCGTTGAGGAGTTCGCCCACGATCAGGGTAAGCGGCGTCCCGTCGGCTTTTTCGGCGATGCGGGCTCGGTCTTTGTCGTTCAATTGCTTGTCGAGCCGGGCGAGGCGGCCTGCCAGTGAGCTTACGCTGTCTTCATCGCGGGCGGCGCCCATCATCACGCCCATGGCCAGTTCCTTCAGGGAGACGCCGGGTTTGGTAATCAAGGGTTGGCTGGCGGTTTTCAGGGATTGGGTAACGCCGATGGCGTCGACGATAACGTAATGGGTCTTGGCGCTGTTGGCGGAGGGGGTGACTTTCTTCAGGCCATCGGCATCCAAAGTACGAGTACCGCGCCCCTTCATCTGCTCAAAGTAGTTCTTACTCTTCACGTCGCGCATGAATAGCAGGCATTCCAGCGGACGCACGTCGGTGCCGGTGGCGATCATGTCCACGGTGACGGCAATACGCGGGTAGTAGTCGTTGCGGAACTGGTTAAGCACCGATTTGGGGTCGTCCGCATTGTGAGTGATCTTCTTGCAGAAGGCGTTGCTCTCGCCAAACTCTTCACGCACGGTCTGGATAATGTCGTCGGCGTGGCTGTCGGTTTTGGCGAAGATCAAGGTTTTGGGCACTTCTTCCCGCCCAGGAAAAATATCCGGCAGCTTGTCCCTGAAGGTGCGGATCACGGTGCGAATCTGGTCCGGGTTGACGATATCGCGGTCCAATTGTTTGGCGCTGTAGGCTTCGTCTTCGTCCTGGGTTTCCCAGCGATGCTGGCGCGTCAGACGTTCACGCTTCTCTACCTGCTGTCTGGCCTCGATGACACCGCCGCTTTTGGTTTTCTTTGTTTCGATCAAATAGACCTCGTTGCCGACATTGACGCCATCCGCCACGGCTTTCTCATGGTCGTATTCACTGACCACGTTTTTTCTGAAGAAGCCGTAGGTGCGCTTGTCCGGGGTGGCGGTGAGGCCGATCAGGTAGGCATCGAAGTATTCGATCACCTGCCGCCACAGGTTGTAGATGGAACGGTGGCATTCGTCGATGATGATGAAGTCAAAGAATTCCGGCGGAATCCTGTCGTTGTAGACCACCGGCAAAGGTTCTTTCTTCAGGCTCTTCTTTTCCGCCGGGTTGTCCTCTTCGGTGGCTTCGTCCAGCTCTTCACCCTTGAGCAGGGAGTACATACGCTGGATGGTGCTGATACAGACCTGGCTGTCGCTGGCGACGTAAGAGGACTTCAACCGCTGTACGGTATACAGCTCCGTGAATTTACGGTTGTCGTCATTGGGCAGGTAAGCCATGAACTCCTGTTCGGCCTGTTCGCCGAGGTTCTTGGTGTCCACCAGAAACAGAATGCGCTTGGCCTTGGCGTACTTGAGCAGACGATAGGCGGCGGTGATGGCGGTATAGGTTTTGCCGGACCCCGTGGCCATTTGCACCAGGGCACGGGGCCTGCCCTGTTTGAAGGAGTTCTCCAGATTGGTAATGGCGGTGATCTGGCAGTCGCGCAGGCCGGCGGTATTGAGTGGCGGCAGCTTTCTCAGGCGTTCACGCAAGGTGCCCTGGTTGTCATTCAGGCGCTCGCGCCAGCGGGCCAGTTCTTGCGGGCGGGGGAAGTGGAAGATTTCCCGCGAACGTGGGGCCGGGTCACGCCCATTGGTGAACCGGGTGATGGTGCCCGTGCTCTGGTAGACGAACGGCAGAGGTTCCTCATTCTTGATCCATTTGAGTTTCGCGTTCGCGTATCCGTCTGCCTGATCCTCCACCGTGGTGATCTTGTGGCCCCAATCTTCGGGCTTGGCTTCGATCACCCCCACGGCCTGGCGCTCTACGAACAACACATAGTCCGCCGGACCGACATCGGTCTGATATTCGCGTACGGCAACCCCCGGCCCCGCATTGAGGTTGATCGCCGTCTTGTCCTGAACCACCCAGCCCGCGGCGATCAGCTTGCGATCAATCCGATCCCGAGCCCGCTGTTCCGGTGTTTGATTAAGGGAACTGGCCATAAGGGTTCCTGTTCAGATCCATCCCCAAAGGGGAATAGTAGCACTTGTTTTGCATCGCTCAGACCACCGGATAACTCGCCTCCCCCCACAACGCCCCCGGATTATCCATCATGATCTCGATCACCGTCGGCACCAGGTCATTGAGGATGGCGACACAGTCGCGGATCTGTTGGCGGTTGACGCTGCCACCCCAGGTAGCGCCGCCGTGGATGATCTGGTTGCGCAGGGTGTAGATACGGCTGAAGACTATGGCGAGGACGGTGGGGGTGTTCTGTTTGGCCAGGGCGGTGTTGGCGGCTTTCTTGGCGCGTTCGAAGCTCTGCTTCCAGTGGTCTTCTGTCAGGTTGCCCTTTTGGTGTTCCCAGAAGCAGCGGAAGACGTAGGGGTTGTCCAGGAGGACGCGGATGGCGCCGGAGTAGGCGCTCCATACCAGTTCGTCCAGGCGCCTTTGGCGGTCCAGGTCCCAGAGTTTCTGCAGGAAGCCGTTGAAGGTGGTTTGCTCGTTGAGCCCGTGCCGGTCGTCAATTTCGGTGGCGTAAGCAGCGTTGAAGGCGATCCACAGGAAAATGAAGCGGCTGTCCGGGTCGGCTTCCTGCTCGGCGCGGTCAAGCCAGCTCAAGGCCCGGTGGACACGCAGGGACAGGTTGTCCGGGTAGCCGTGACGCTCCCGGCGCTGTCGGGTTTTCAGGTTGTGGTGTCGGCTTTCCATGTTGCGGTCCCTTCTTGCCATGCCGTCCCCAATCGCGGCCTGGCGGCGCCTTTCTGGCGCGGGGCTTTTCGTTGTACGAGTGTGAACTTTATCACATACGTTGGTCTGAGCCAGTCCGGCGGCTCCCACTTTCTTATTACTTCCTCGTGCTCCCACAGCAAGCCCCCCCCCCCTGATATCAAAGCGACGTCGCTCTCTGGACAATCAACCTATGACTTTATTATCGTCATGCCAATACTGACTACATGAACATGTCGTCTTTTGGGTTATATCGCTTTTTGGCGCACTTTGGGGAGGCGGGAAGATGGCGCGCACTACTGGGCAGAACGCCGGGAAGTGGCCTCTGCGTTGGGATTTGTTACTGCGGTATCGGTTGATCGAGGTGATCGCTCTTTGGGAGGGGCGGTTGACCACCAATCATCTGCAGCGGGCGTTCGGGATCGGGCGGCAGCAGGCCAGCAAGGACATCAATCAGTATTTATCCGAGCACGCGCCGGAGAATCTGGTCTATGACCGTTCCTTGAAGGGTTACAAGCCCTCCCCTGACTTCGAGCCCCGGTTTACGCGCGGGGTGGCGGACGAGTATTTGCAGATGATGCACGCCCGGGAGGATTTGAGCTGCGCCTTCGAGGCGTTGGACGTGCGGGAGCTGAATACGGAGGTGTTGTTGCCGCCCCGGCGGGATCTGCGCCCGGCGGTGTTGCGCCCTATTCTGCAGGCCTGTCGGGAGGGGCTGCGGGTGGAGATTCGTTATGCGTCCCTGCGTAATCCGGTGCCGGAGGAGCGGGTGATTCAGCCGCATACAGTGGTGCACAGCGGCCTGCGCTGGCATGTGCGCGCCTGGTGCGAGAAGAACTCTGCGTACCGGGATTTCGTGTTGAGCCGGATCGAGGATGATCCGGAGCCGGTTACCGAGGGGTGGCAGGGCGCCGACGAGGACGAGGACTGGCAGACCCGGCTGACCCTGGAAGTGGTGCCGGACCCGCGTCTGGACGCCCGCCAGCAGGCAATGATCGCCCGGGATTACGCCATGGAGGACGGCCGTTTGCTGATTCCCTGCCGTGCCGCGCTGGTGAATTACGTGGTGCAGCTGCTGCATTTGGACGTGGCGGATAACCGAGCGCCGGAGGCGCAGCAGATTGCGTTGGGGAATCGGGAGGCGGTGGCGGCTTGGTTGTGGGGGGATGGTGGAGGTGGCTGAGGTGGAGGTGGAGAGTAATTTCATTCGCCAGCAAGCTGGGCTCCCACAGCGGCTTCGGGTTGAAGCCATTGCCGGATTGCTGAGGACTATGTGTAGCGGGAGACCATGCCTATCAGGCCGCGGCCAGCCTCCCCACTCAATTCCGAGTCTTGCGCTTATTTTTGATCAATGCCCGCTACCGTTCCCTTCACGGCGAACTACCGAGGAATCCTCGGGTGCCAACATAGCTCTGAACGCCTCGGCGAACCAGACACCGGCCCGGTTTCACAATGCCTGCCCGGGGGCAGGCAACCGCCGCCGATTGCCGGTATCATCGGCCCTTATTCCAACGCTTTATTGCAACCCTTTAGCTGACGCCATGTTTTTCACGGAAGACCGCCATCAATTCTTCAAGCCGCTGACCGGCAAGTACCGCGAGCAGGTGGCCGAGTGTCTGCGGCTGTTGCACGAGCGTCTGTACAGCGCCCAGGCCGATTACGGCGAGTCGCTCAAGCGCGAGCAGGTGCTGGATGTGTTCAGTGAGGCACTGGAGCGGGCGCCCTTGCTGGAGGGCGGCGATGAAGACGGCGGCCGCTTCCGCAACAATCGGGAGCAGGCCGCCTGGATTCTCAATACGCTGGTGGAGCACGGCTGGCTGAAGCGGGACAAGGACGAGGCGTCGTTTCAGTCCACCTATCCGTTCAGCCGCACCGGGCGCCTGTTTACGCAGACTCTGGCGGAGGTGGACGGCCGCGGCATCCGCACCCGCCATCGCAATACCCGCAATACGCTCAATGCGCTGGCCGCGTTTCTGGATCGCGGCGAGGTTTATGATCTGCTCGACGCCCACGAGCATTCCGAGCGCATCATCGCTGATTTCACCGACATCATCGCCGAGCTGGAAGAGCGCAAGCGGGAACTGGTCAAGGAAGTGGAGGCCCAGCAACTGGTGCAGCAGGCCAGCGACCAGTTCTTCGAGTTCATGGAGAAGCGCTTCCAGCCGGACGTGGCGATCCGCATGTCCGCCGACAGCGTGGAGAAACACCGCGACCGCATCCAGAACACCATCGAGCGCATCCGCCGCAAGCCCAAGGCATGGAAGCGTAACGCGGAACTGGAGCTGCGGCGGCTGGCGCCGGATCTGGTGATCAACCCGGAAGGCTCGGTGCTGTGGCAGTTGCTGGACAGCATCGAAACCCGCATGCGCAGCGCCGCCGAGATCATGCTGCCGGCCCTGCGCCGGACCCTGCAGGGCTTTACCCGGCGGGCGGACATTATCATCCGCCAGCTCAGCTATCTGCACAGCCAGCAGCACAGCGACATTGTCGGCCTGTGCCGGGAGCTGTCCGAGCTGGATGACACCACCGCCGCCAAGCGTCTGGAAGCCGCCGGGCAAGCCATGGCCCATTTGCGTCTGGGGCTGGTGGATCCGGCCCAGAACCGGCTGCGCGAGCAGCGGGAGAAACGGCAGGTGCAAAGCCGCATGGCGCACTTGGACGCGCCGGACCCGGCCACCCTGCGCGATCTGGCGATTCAACAGTTGCTGGAGAAGGCGTTCAGCATCCACGGCGAAGGTCTGCGTGACTATTTGCGCCAGGCCCTGGGCGCCAGCCGCCGCATCGACAACCGCGACCTGCCGGTGAACAACGCCACCGATCTGCTGGCGCTCAGCCATGTGATCGAGCTGGGCAGCGCCGACCATCGGGCCAGCGGTTTCCGGCTGCGCATCGAACCCACCGACCCCATCATCGGCGAACCTTATTTCGCCCGCCGTGATGGTTTCTTGCTGGAACTGGAACACGATGACGATACGTGACGCTTTGGCCGAGGCTCTGGAGGCCCGCGGCGTCGGCCCGGATCAGTTCTCCGAACTGATGATCCGGCTGCTGGACCGGGGCGTGCTGTGCCGCGACGAAAGCAAAAAGGAAACGGAGCTCTACGATCGCTACCTGCAAGTGGCCGATCTGGTGGAGGATTATTTGAGCGTGCTACGCATTCGCCTGCTGCACGAACGGCGTTTTCATTCACTGCGGCTGTTTCCACCCGGCGCCGAGGTGCCCGGCCTGGCCGACAGCGAGGACGGCTTCAACCAGGGCCTGCGCGAGCGCCTCAGCCAACAGGAAGTGGCCGCCATTCTGGTGTTGCGCGCGGAGTACGACAAAGCGTTGCGCGAAGGCCAGATCGACGAACACGGCCAGGTGATGCTGCCGCTGGAAGCGTTCAATCTGGCCAGCAAGAATCTGCTTGGCCGGCCGCTGCCGGAGGCGCTCACCGAACGGCGCGCCCTGTTCCGCCGGCTGCGTCAGTTACGGCTGATCCGCACCGCCAGCGACGACGGTCTGGAAGACGCCGAGACCTGGCTGACCATCCGTCCGGACATCACCAGCCTGGTCACCGACGCGGTACTCAGCCAGCTCACCGGCGACGGGCCGGACGCCGAAGCCCCTTCATCGGAAGAGCTGCCATCATGATCGGTTATTTCACGTTCGCCTTTGTTGATCCGAGCCGCCCATGTTTTTGAAACGTTCCATCACCGTCAATTGGGGCAACCTGCCCGCCGAGGAGCTGGAATACGGCCCCATCAATCTGTTCTCCGGCGGTAACGGCTCCGGCAAGACCACCGCCGCCGATGCCCTGCAGACGTTGATGACCGCCGCCCACGACAATCTGTTCAACTACAACCCGGGCCAGGACGAAACCACCCAGCGCGGCCGGGGCGGCAAGCAGGTGCGTACTCTGGCCTCCTATATTCTCGGCTGCGACGACGGCGCCTTCGCCCGCCCCTATGACAGCGACGGTTACCTGGCCGGCGTGTTTCATCCCACCAAGGGCGAGACCGCCGAGCCGTTCACGGCGGTGATTGGCGTGCGCGCGCATCTGGACCGCGCCGGCGTCACCGCCCAGGCGCGGCAAAATGAACTGCTGCTGATGATCGTGCCCGGCGAGATGCTGAGCCTGTCGCACTTCGTCCACGGCGAAGGCGCCGAACGCCAGGTGGTGGAAATCACCGAGCTGCCCAATGCGCTGCGCCGCACGTTCGGTAAAAAGAACGTGGAAACCTACGAGAAGAAAGGCGCTTATCTGGCCCGACTGTACGGCGCCCTGCGCGGCCGCCGCGACGCGGTGTCCCAGCAGGAAGCCAAGAACGCCGCCCGCACCTTCGCCCGTTTCATGGCGTACAAACCGGTGGACTCCATTGATCAGTTCGTCGCCGGCGAAGTGCTGGAAGCCCAGGACATGGGCGACACGCTACGCCGCATCCGCGACATGCTGCGCACCATCCATGGCATGGAGCAGGAGGCCCGGCAACTGCGCGCCAGCGTGGACTATCTGGAGCAGGCCCGCGGCCTGGCCGGGCAGTATCAAGAGACCTGGCTGGAGCGCACCGCCCTCGCCTACGGCGCCGCCGCGCAACGTTACCGCCGCAACCAGCGCCAGTATCTGGAGAAAAAAGAGGAACAGTCCCAACTCCGCCAGCAACAACAGGCGTTGCGCGAAGAAGCGGAACAGGTGGAACAGCGCCTGGAGCAGGCCCACGACGAACTGGTGGGGCTGGAAGCACGCATACAGGGCATCCCCGCGCTGCGTGATAAACAGCAACTGCAGGCACAGCTGGAAAGCCTGACCCAACAGTTGCAGCAAGGCGCCCGCCCCCTGCTGGAGCAGGATCAGCAGCGCAGCCGTAACTTCACCGCATTACGCAATCTGCGTGATCTGCTCAACCGTCACAGCATCGAGCTGGAACTGCCGTTGTTCGCCAGCAAGGGCTGGCGTGCCACCAGCAAGGAACTGCTGGCCCTGGAGCAACGTCCGATACCGGACCTGAATCAGATGCTGGCGCGGGACTGGATCGATTTGTCGCCGCTGGAAAGTGGCCTGGAACAGGCTCGCGCCGAGCAGCAGCTGCACAACTATCTGGCGGAGCAGTTGCACGGGCCGGCGGAAAGCGGCACCAATCAGGACGCTTTGTCGCTGGCGCAGCGGCTGGATCGTCTGGTGACGCAAAGAGCGCAGGCGCTGGAAAAACTGGACGAACAGCAAAGGCAGATTCAGCACCGTATCAGCACGCTGGAATCGAAACGGGTGAACTATCCCCGTGATGTGGAAGAAGCGCTGCAGGCGATCCGCGAGCAGTGCCCCCAGGCCGACCCGCGCGTGCTTTGCGATCACGTGGAAGTACAGGATCCGGAATGGCAAATGGCCATCGAGGGTTACCTGGGCGGCGCCCGCTTCGGCATTCTGGTGGAGCCGGATTACGAAGCCGAGGCGATCCGCGTGGTACGCCGGCTGGCCGGCCGCCAGCGCAACAAGGCCCGGGTAATCCAGGGCGAGCAGGCGCGGCGGGACGCGGAGAAAGCCGCGCTGCCGGCGGAGTCCATCTTCCACGTGCTGCGTTTTTCCCATCGCACCGCGGAGCATTATCTGAAGGCGTCCTACGGCAATGTGGTGCGGGTGGACGACGCCGAAACCCTGCGCCGCACCCGGCGTGGTATCACCAGCGACGGTCTCGGCTCCGGCAACTACGCACTGTTCCGCTGCGATCTGGACGACAGCCAGTTGGTGTTCGGCGAGACCGCCCGCGAGCGCAACCTGTATGCGCAGCGCAACGCCCTGATGGACGTACAGGAAAGCTACCGCCACGCCAGCGATGACTATCAGGCGGTGCGGCAACTGCAACAGCAGGTGCTCGAGTTCAAGCCGCTGGACTGGGTGGCCACCGTCACTCACCTGCTGCAATGCCAGCGCCAGCTGTCCGACACCGAGCAGGCCCTGGCCAATCTCGACCTCAGTGACCATGAAGAGCTGGAACGGCAACAGCAGGACGCCCGTCAGCGGCACAAGCAGCTGAGCCAACGGCAGGGCGAATTGAAGGAAGAGAACGGCAAGCTCGGCGAGCAACAACACGCCTGCGAGCGTGCCATCAGCGCCCTCGCCGATCAGAGTGAGCAACTGCAGCAGGATCAGGAAGACGCCGAGGCGCACTTGCACGCCTGCACCCGCTACTGGCCGGATTTGGATGTGCTGCCCCGTATCGAAGCCATGGACCGGCGCTTACAGGCCGCCCAGGACGATATTGATTTCAGCGTTGAAGAGCAGACACAGAGCAAAGCTCTGAACCTCGCCGTCCTCACCCTGGAACGGCTTGTCGGCGACTACAATCAGCAGGCCCAACCGGCGGATCAGATCCTTATCGAAACCGCCGAGGAGCTGCACAGCGCCCCGTTCTTCGGCCATGTGCATCACCTGCATCAACAGCTGGACAACCTGCACAACCGGCTGCGCAACAATGTCCTGCTGAGCAAACTGGAGCAACTGGGCGGTCTGCGCGACACCTTCAACACCACCTTCGTCAGTGATCTGTGCAACCAGATCCAGCAAGCCATCAAGGACGGCGAACGTACTCTCAAGAATCTGAACAAGGAACTGGAGCACCATTACTTCGGCGCCGACCGGGAGCGGTTCTCCTTCGACTGGGAATGGGTGAGGGAATACAAGGAATACTGGGACTTCTTCCGCGACGTCACCGAGATTCCCAACCTGGGCGATGGCGCCAGCCTGTTCGAGAGTACTCTCTCCGACAAGGCCACGGAGGTGCGCGACCGGCTGCTCGCATTGCTGTTGGACGGCGACGAACAGCAGGCGCTGCGCGAACTGGAGCGGATCAGCGACTACCGGCGCTATCGCCGCTACGACATCCTCAAACACCCGGAAGGCAAGGCGCCGATCCGTCTCAGCCAGTATGGCACCGGCTCCGGCGGCCAGTTGGAAACGCCCGCCTACATTATCCGCGCCGCCGCCATCACCAGCGCTTTCCGCTTCAACGAAGGCGACAGCCACCTGCGCATGGTAATCGTCGACGAGGCGTTCATGCACATGGACGAAACCCGCTCACGCCAGGTGATTCGTTACCTCACCGAAACCCTGGGCCTGCAACTGATCTTCATCATGCCCACCAGCAAAGCCGGCCCCTTCCTGGACCTGGTCAGCAACCAGTTCGTGTTCAGCAAGGTGCCCAGTCCGGTGCCGGTGGGCGAACTCAATACCCGCGTGCTGGTGGACCGCCAGCAACTCAACCAGGAACGCATCGCCGAGCTGTGGGATCAACACCGGCGCGTGATCCGCCAGCAAGGCGCGCTGGACTTCATGGAAGGGATTTCGTGATGAGAAGGGCTCTGGTGATGGAAGGGCTCTGGTGATGGAAGGACTCTCATGATAGAAGGGAAGTCATGAGCGCGCCGCCCTGGCTGGAGGAAGAGCCCTGGTTGCGGCGGTTACTGAGCTGGTTCCTGGACCGGCTGGAGCACCCGCGCACCCAGGCCATCACCCGCCGGGTCAAAAAAACCACGGTGCCGGAATTGTTCCGCTTCAGCGAGGACACCCGCTATCGCTGGCAGTTGGTGGAACGGCTGGCACAGGAATACCGGGTCTTCAGCATCCATTACGACTCCCGGCTGGATCCTTTTCAGGAACACTACGAGAACGCCCAACTGCGTCTTGATCCCATCTGCGAGGCACTACTACGCGATTGGCTCGATCGTCCCCGCGTGGATCCACGGAGACGAGCCTGGCAGAACGCTCTGAGCGGCCATGAAGCACATTTCCAGGATGACGGCGCGGCTCTGCTCGATGCCCAACCGGCACTGGCCGGTGAATCACCGGAAGACATGGTCGGCCAATTCGTCCTTGCCGCTAATTTGCTGGACAGCGACCTCACGCTGCGCGAGCTTTCGGCCCGCTGCTTTCGCGGCGACTCCAAGTTTCTCGATGGCCGCCAGGACCTGCTCGCCCGCCTGTTCGGCGAGCGCGCCCAACGCCTCCGGCCACGTCCTTTGCTGCTCACTGCCTGGGCGCCAGCCGGTTTCGACCGATTACTGATCGTGGAAAACCAGGACAGCTTCCTGCGTCTGGTGGAACAAGCGCCCGCCGGCCATGCCCTGCTCTACAGTGGCGGTTTCCGCGCCAGCGCTCAACGCCTCACCAGCCCCCACACCCGTTTCGCCTTTCTGTCCGGCAGCGACGGCGCTGATTTCCAGGCGCGCTGGCTCAGTGACACCTTGCCCGCGTTCTTCTGGGGCGATCTGGATTTCGCCGGCCTGGGTATTCTCGCCGCGCTGCGACACAGCCTGCCGCAACTGACGGCCTGGCGCCCGGGCTATGAGCCCATGCTCCTGGCGCTGAAGGATGGCCAGGGCCATGGCGCCGAACAGGCCGGCAAGGCGCGTCAGAATGATCCCGGCAACACCGGCTGCCCCTATGCGGACCAACAGTTGCTGCCCGCCCTCCGCGACTGCCGGCGTTTTCTGGATCAGGAAGGCTTCCTCCCGGTTCTGTCCTCCCCCCGAACACCATTGTAATGATATCCATTCTCACATAGACTCGCCGTCATCCCTAACCTTATAAAAATGTCGGGGGCGGCAAATGTCCGGCGCCACACGGGACCCCCTTACGGTCCACGCCTTGTACAGTGAATATCACGGCTGGTTGCACCGGGTGCTGCAGCGCCGTTTGGGTGATGCCGACGATGCCGCCGACCTGGCTCATGATGCTTTCCTACGTCTGCTGACGCGGCCCCGGCCGCTGGATCATGGCAGCGCCCGCCCCTATTTGAGCCGCATGGCCCGGGGGTTGTGCGTGGATCTGTGGCGCCGCCGGGAAATCGAACGGGCCTGGCTGGAAACCCTGGCCCACCATCCGCAGGCCGAGGCGCCATCCGCCGAGCAAAGCGCCGCCGCCCTGGAAGCGCTGGTGGCGGTGGACGGCATGTTGAAACGGCTGCCGCCGATGGTGGCGCGCACTTTCGTGCTGTCCATGGTGCACGGCCTGAACGGCAAGCAAATCGCCCAGCGTCTGGGGATAACCGACCGCACCGTGCGCAACCATCTGTCGCGGGCGATGCTCGCCTGTCTGCGTTTGCACGCACGTTTGGATGGCGCCCCGGAGCCCCACTCGTGACACGATCCGCGCCGCTCGATCCCCGGATCCTCAGTGACGCCGCCGACTGGTTCGCGCTACTGCGTTCCGGCCAGGCCTCGGAGTCGGACACCGAGCGCTGGCGGCAATGGCTGGCCCGGCACCCGGACCATCAACAGGGCTGGCGCCTGGTGGAACAGGTGGAGCAGCGCTTCGAAGCCGCCACTGGAGACCATCCACATCACACCGAAGCCACTCTGGAGCGCGCACGCCATGATCGGCTGCGGCGTCGGGGCGTGATCAAGGGATTGGCGCTGCTGCTTGCCAGCGGCGGCCTCGGTTGGTCCGGCTGGCAGGTCACCGGCGCCGGCGAGCGGATCGCCGCCTGGCGGGCCAGCCACCGCACCGGCGTCGGCGAGATCCGCGCCCTGGAACTGGCGGACGGCACCCGGGTGTGGTTGAACACGGACACCGCGCTGAACACCGACCTGACCGGACCCCAGCGCCACTTTCAATTACTGCGCGGCGAGATCCTGCTGGAAACCGGCCCCGACCCACGGCCATTGGAAGTGGCCACACCAGCAGGCGTCGCCCGCCCGTTGGGTACCCGCTTCACCGTCCGTCTGGAACAGGAGCGCACTTTCCTGGCGGTCTACGCAGGCGAGGTGGCAATCACCACCCGCGGCCACCAGCAGGCGCGGCTACCGGCCGGTTTTCAGACCCGCTTTTCCGCAACGGACATCGAGACACCGGCCCGGGCGGACCCGGCGCGCGAGGCCTGGCATCGGGGCATCCTGCTGGCCGACGACATCCGCCTCGACGAATTGGTGAAGGAGCTGGGGCACTACCAACACGGCTTCATCAACGTGGCGCCGGAAGTGGCCGGTCTGCGGGTCTTCGGCGGTTATCCGCTGGCGCAACCGGAACGGGCACTGACCATGCTGGAGGCGGCCCTGCCGATCCGTATCCAACGCCCTCTGCCCTGGTGGACGGAGATCGGCCCTGGCCCCGGCTTCCGGGCAGAAGAAAAATAATTTTCCGCTTTCAGCCTACCTGTTCGATGTATTGGTAAGCCCGCACTGTCGGGCACCGACGACAACAGGAGATACCGTGTCACATTCAGCACCGACGCGCCGCCGGCTGCGCGCCCTGGCCCTTGGCGTGGCCCTGGGTCTGGGCGGCGTACCGTTCACCGGCGCCACCGCCCAAACCACCCCGCCCGGCAGCGAGCAACAGCAGTACGACATCCCTCCCGGGCCGCTGAACACGGTGCTGACGCGCTTCGCCGAACGCTCCGGCACCTTTATTGCCGGCGACCTCCGGCTGACGGCGGACAAGCACAGCGACGGCCTGCGCGGCCGCTTCAGCCGCGAGGAGGCGCTCGATCGCATCCTGGCCGGCAGCGGACTGATGGCCGAACGTCAAGATGACGGCAGCTATACGCTCAAGGCCGCCAGCACCAGCACCCGGCTCGCCCCGGTGACGGTCACAGCGCCGACTCACCAGCGCGGGCGGCCGCGCACCCTCGACTACGACCGCGCGACCATCGAGGCGCAGCGTCCGCAGGACATCAAGGATCTGTTCAAGAAGGAGGCGTCGGTGGCGGTGGGCGGCCCCATCGCCATGAACCAGAAAGTCTACGTGCGCGGTGTCGAGGAAACCGCCATGGTGGTCACCGTGGATGGCGCCCGGCAGAACAACAAGGTGTTCCACCACAACGCCACCAATCTGATCGACCCGTCCCTGCTCAAAGCCGCGCGCGCCTCCGCCGGTGTAGCGGCGGCCGACGCCGGCCCCGGCGCACTGGGCGGCAGTCTCGCCTACGAGACCGTGGACGCGGCCGATCTGCTGGCGCCGGACGACAATGCGGGCGCTTTCCTGGACGGACGCTATGCCTCCAACGGCGATACCCGGTCCGTTGCCGGTGCCGCCTTTGGCCGGGCCGGCGGCTTCGAGGGGCTGGGTTACATCAAGCATACCGACGGCAATGACTACGAAGACGGCAACGGCGACACCGCCCGTTTCACCGCCCCCGGACTAATCAGCGGCCTGGTCAAGGTGGCCTACGAGGATGCCGGAGCGGGCCGCTTCGAGCTCAGTCACGAAGTGGTCAACGACGATGCCGCCCGCCCCTACCGGGCCAACTTCGCCGGTCTGGACGGCGGCCGGCCGGTGCCCGATTCCCGGGTCTACGATCTGACCCGCCGCAATACCGTCTTCAATTACCAGCGCGACACCGGCCAGGGCTACTGGAACCCGGCGGTAACGCTGGCTCATAACGAAACCGAACTGGACACCCGCGAAGTGCCGCTGTCCGCGCCGGATACCCAGGTGGTCTACACAGGCATCACCGAAAGCGTGTCCGCCACCCTCAAGAACGTGGCGCACACCCGCTTCGCCAATATCACCTTCGGCCTCGACCATTACGATGACAGCGCGATATTTCGTGAGGCCGGCAGCGCGGACCTGGAGGAAGCCGCCCGCAATACCGGGGTCTTCGTGCAGTTTCGCCAGGATCTGTGGGAACGGCTGGAACTCTCCTATGGCGCCCGCTACGACGACCAGACCTTCACTGGTACCGACGATTCCCACCACGACGACGAGGGCGTCAGCAGCAACGTGTTCGGCGAGTTCCACGTCAACGATCATCTGTCACTGAACGCCGGCTACACCGACGTCTGGGCGGGCACCGCCCTGGCCGAGAACTACATCCTCAACGGCGCCTGGGACTACGCCAATCTGGAACCGGTGCGCGCCCACAACCGCACCGTCGGATTGCACGTGCATCGTGGCGGCTTCTTCGCCGAGGCCAATCGCTTCCGCACCGCCATCGCCAACGCCCGGGTGCCATCCTACAGCGGCGATCCGGCCGCGGTGGCGGATTTCGACATCGATGGCTACGACCTGGCGGTGGGCTACATGGGGCGCCTGGGCGAAGTGTCAGTGAAATACGCCAACATCGATTCGGAGAAAGACGGCGACCCAGCCACCTCCTACGACGGCAACTATTTCACCGCGCCGCTGGGCGAGTTGATCACCGTCAGCGGCGTGTTCGCGATGCCGCGCTGGCCCCTGGAACTGGGCGCCAGCGCGGAAATCGCCCTCGACAACGACGATGTGGAGAGCAGCGGCGCCAAGCAGCAGGGCTACACCGTGGTGGACATCTACGCGGAATACCGGCCGGTACCGCCGTTGACCCTGCGCCTGTCGGTGGACAACCTCAATGACGAGGACTACGTGGACCGGGCCAGCTATGGCCAGGAATTCCTCGATGTGAGTCCGTTGTTGGAGCCGGGCCGCTCCATCGCGTTGCAAGCCCGTTACGACTTTTGAGCGGGGCGGCGTGCCGGCGTGTTGCGTGTAAGCGATTTCCGCCGATCACCCCATGCGAAACGCTTCCGGCACCGTCAGTTCGTAGGTCTTGCCCACCGGCAGCAACCCGGTCAGGCCGGCGCTGGCACGCTGGGAACTGAAGTACAGCCTTGAGCCGTCGGCGGTAAAAGCCGGACCGGTCAGTTCGCTGCCGCCGCCGGGTATCCGCAGCAAAATCCTGGCGGGCTGATTGGGCACCATGACCATCAAGCGCATCTCGTCGCCATCTTCCGCGACCACCACGTCTCCGGCGGGGCTGACCACCAGGTTGTCGACGTCGTCGAATTTGGCTTCGCCCGAGACGGTCAGTTGCTCATTATCGAACACCACTTCGATCAGCTCATTATCCAGGTCCAGCGCCCACACCCGGTTATCCCCTTTGGTGGCGAAGAACACCACCGCCCGCAGAGGGTGCTCGAAACCGCTGACCTGCTCCTGTTCACCTTCCGGCCAGTATTGAATCCAGATGCCCTCGCCCCCCTTGAAACGGGTTCCCGGTGCGCCTTCGCCGGTGCTGTTCTGATGATCCTCACGCACCTTGCTCTGGGGCTTTTCGGGAGACAGCGCATCCACCCAGCTCACCCGCTGGATATGGCGGGCAACGTCCAGGTCCTCGATATAGGCGCCGTTGGGGTAGCCCTCCACCTCCAAGACTTGCAAGGTACCGTTGTCCAGATCCAGGCCTTCCCGGCCATTAACGGCGCTCACTTTCCCGACGGACACGAACCGATAAAGCCGGCCATCCCCTTCGTCCTCGGTCATGATCACCGTCGAGGTGGCCATGTCCACGGCTGCGGCCTCGTGCTTGAACAGCCCCATTGCCGGGTGGGATTGGGCCAGACGCGGCGTCCCTCGAGGATCGCATTCGTACACTTTGCCGTCCTGGATTTCCTCGCAGGACAACCAGGTCCCCCAGGGGGTGGCACCACCGGCGCAATTCACTCGTGTGTTTTGCAAAATAGGATAGGCGTCCAACAGGTCGCCATTGGCGGCGAAGCGCAAAGCGCCGACGCCACCGGGCAGGAACTCACTGTTGGAGACATAGACCCAGCCGCCGTCGTCTTCCACCGGGAACACCGCACCGCCGTCCGGGAGCCAATGCCACAGGTATCCCAAGCCCCCCGCCACCGGTTGCCGGCCCGCAGTGGCGACCAGTCTTAACGAAAAGGCCTCGGGAATCAGGATGCCATCCACGCCGGAATCCACCAGCGGGCCGATGTTCGCCAATGGCCCCGCCTTCAAAGGCAATTCCCGGGCGGGCGGCTGCGGGGGCGGACTCGGTGGAGAAGGCTCGCCAGGGCCGGGATCGACCGGGTCGCCACCTCCGCCCCCCTGCTCTGGAGCGGAACCGGAAGAACCCCCACCACAGGCGGCCAACGCCGCCGCGCCGCCTCCGACGAACATCATTTGCAATAAGGTTCTTCGCGAAATAGCCATGCTTCACCACTGGACGGATTGGAGGTGGCAAGCAGGATATTGAGTGCGGTTGACAGCACGGTTTCATCCGTGACCAGTGGCGGGCATTTATTGTTGTAAAGATGTAATTCTGCGAATCATGAAGCGCTGAGCCCGCCCGGGCCCGTCCCCGACGGTCAGCCCGCGGTAAGTCCCGTGGTTTCGTCGATGCCGAGATGGACGTTCATGTTCTGCACGGCGGCGCCGGCCGCACCCTTGCCCAGGTTGTCCAGCCGCGCGATCACGCACTGGCGCTCGCCGTTGCCGAACAGGAACAGGTCCACCCGATTGGTGTCGTTACTGCCCTGAACGTCGAAGAAACCACCGTCAAGGCCGGCGGGATCGTCCGGCGCGTGCACGCGAATGAACGGCTCACCGGCGTACCGCTGACGCAAGGCCTCGTAGAGCGCGCCAACGTCGGTGCCCGGTTTCAGGTGGGACATTTGCAGCGGCACGGTCACCGCCAGGCCTTTGAGGAAGGGGCCCACGGTGGGGACGAAGATCGGTGCCCGGGTCAGGCCGGTGTAGCGCTGCATTTCCGGCAGGTGCTTGTGCTCCAGGCCGAGCGCGTAGGCGCGCGGCGCCTGCAGGCGGCCCTCGGTATCGGCTTGGTAGTCGGCGATCATGCTCTTGCCGCCACCGCTGTAGCCGGTCAGGGAGGTGGCACTGACCGGGTAATCCGCCGGCAGCAATCCGGCATCCACCAAGGGACGCACCGCCAGGATGAACGCACTGGCGTGGCAACCCACGTTGGCGATGCGCTTGCTGGCGCGGATGCGCTCGCGCTGCCCGGCTTCCAGTTCCGGCAGGCCGTAGACCCAGTCATCGGCCACCCGGAACGCGGTGCTGGCGTCGATCAGACAGGTGTCCGGGTTATCCACCATGGCCGCCGCTTCCCGCGAGGCCGCGTCCGGCAGGCACAGAAAGGCCACGTCGGCGGCGTTCAGCAGCCGGGCACGCTCGTCAGGGTCCTTGCGCAGCGCGCTGTCGATGCGCAGCAGCTCGATGTCCGCGCGCCCTTCCAGGTACTCGAACAGACGCAGACCGGTGGTGCCTTCCTGACCGTCCACATAAACCTTGAATGCCATTTTCGGATCTCCCGGTGAAACAGACCGCAAAGCCTAAGTATCCGGCGGGGCGGTTGCAACGGGCATTATGGATTCTCCCGCCTCCTTGTACCTTACTCTCTTCACGCCGCTTTAAATAGAAACTAGACGACCGGTCTATTTTTCCTTATATTGCCCTCATGACTCGAACATCCAAAGCGGAAGCGACACGTCAGAACATCCTCGATAACGGCCACGACCTGGTGCTGAGAAAAGGCTTCGTCGGGGTTGGACTGCAGGAAATCCTCAAGGCCTCCGGCGTGCCAAAGGGCTCGTTTTATCATTACTTTCCTTCCAAGGAAGCGTTCGGTTGCACGCTCTTGCAGGACTATGCCCAGGCTTATGGCGCCCGACTTGATGCCTTGCTGGCGGGCGACGCCATAAGCGGGCGTGAACGGCTGATGCGCTATTGGCGGGCCTGGCTCGACGATCCGGGAGAAGAGGACCCGGCCGGAGGTGGCTGGGCCGAGGACTGCCTCGCGGTGAAGCTCTCCGCCGAAGTCGCGGACCTCTCCGAGACGATGCGCCAGATTCTCAGCAAGGGCATTGCCCGCCTGCTCGACCGGATCGCCGTCATGATCACCGAAGCGCGCGCCGACGGCTCTTTACCGGCCGGTCCCGACCCCATGGCCCTGGCTCAAGTGCTCTATCAAATGTGGCTTGGTGCCGCGCTATTGGCCAAGCTGGATCGGAGCCGGGCGCCAATGGAGCGCGCGCTAGCCGCCACTGAACAATTGCTGGCCTGCGCCACGGAGGCCGGGCCGACTTTTCCTGTCATCACTTCTTAAGGACACCATCATGCGCAGCGCGATCCACACCCAGTTCGGCGAGCCCGCCGAGGTTCTTGCCCTCGGCGACAGCCCCGTTCCGCAGCCCGGCCCCGGCCAGGTACGGATCAAGACCCTTCTCTCACCGATCCACAACCATGATTTGTGGACCGTGCGCGGCAGCTACGGCTACAAACCCGACCTGCCCGCCATTGGCGGTTCCGAAGCCGTGGGCATCGTCGATGCGCTTGGCGAAGGCGTCAGCGGTATCAGCCCCGGTCAACGCATTGCCGTGGCGTCAGTCCATGGCACCTGGGCGGAGTACTTCCTTGCCCCCGCGGCCGGCCTCATTCCAGTGCCGGAAGTGATTGCCGACGAGGCCGCCGCCCAGCTTATCGCCATGCCCTTCAGCGCCATCTCCCTGCTTGAATTTCTCGATCTGGAGAGTGGCGACTGGATGGTTCAGAACACCGCCAATGGCGCGGTGGGCAAGACCGTTGCCATGCTGGCCGCCGCACGCGGAGTGAACGTGATCAACCTGGTGCGCCGCGACGCCGGCGTCGACGAAATGACCGCGCTGGGCATCAGCAATGTGGTCTCCACCGCCCATGAAGGCTGGCGGCATAAGGTGCGTGAAATCGTTGGTGATGCCCCGATCCGCGCGGCGGTGGATTCAATCGGCGGGGAAGCCAGTGCTGCCCTGTTATCACTGCTCGGCGAGAACGGCGTGCTGGTTTCCTTCGGCACCATGACCGGGGAAGCCATGCAACTGCCTTCGGGGGATGTGATCTTCAAACAGGCGACGGTGAAAGGTTTCTGGGGCGCCAAGGTCAGCGCCAATATGGCCGCCGAAACCAAGGCGCGGTTGATCGGTGAGCTGCTGCGCCTGGTCGCCGCCGGGGAACTGCAGCTGCCCGCCGAAGCGACCTTCGATCTGGCGCAAGTATCCGACGCGGTCACCGCCTCGCTGGCGCCGGGCAAAACCGGCAAAGTGCTGCTGAAACCTTGATCCCAGGGAGAGACCGATGATCGCCAATATTCTGATAGCGCTGATCGCTATTCTGCACGTCTATATCGCCGTTCTGGAAATGGCGCTCTGGGAAACCCCCGCAGCGAGGCGAGCCTTTGGTCTCTCCCCGGATTTCGCACGACAGACCCGCGCACTGGCCGCCAATCAGGGGCTCTATAACGGCTTTCTCGCGGCGGGCCTGGTGGTCGGATTGCTGCATCAAACGGCCGGGTTGGATTTCAAACTCTTCTTTCTCATCTGTATCGCCGTGGCCGGTGTTTTCGGCGCGGCCACCGCCAGCAGGAAGATCCTGTTCATCCAGACCCTGCCGGCCATCCTGGCTCTCGGCGCGCTTTGGGCAGGCGTCTGAGTCCTTCCTTCAACCGGCAGCAACAGCTGCTGCCGGCGGACAAGACGAAGGCTATGGCCGCGGCCGTCCCCTTCGTTCGACCTGGGAAGAGGCCAGACAGAGAGACTCACTCTCCCTTGAGTTCCTTCAACTTTTGTTCCAGCTCGGCGATCTTGCGGCGCGCGTCGTCGCCTTCGGGAATGTCGCGGCCGCTGTCGCGCCATTCGATGGCCGCTTTGAATCCTTCCGTCTGAGCATAACGACGGAACCAGAGACCTTCCGGATTGTGGCGGGTAATGCCATCGAACACCGTGGCCAGCATCTGGGTCTGCTCCAAGCCCATGGTCAACATGACCTGATTCACCACCAGCTTGTGCATGCTCAGATGACTGCTTGGTACCCCGGCAATGCGCCCCGCCACTTCCATGGTCTTGGCGTCCAGTTCCTCTTCCGGCACCACATAGTTGGCCAGGCCCCATTCGCCGGCCTGCTTGCCGGAAATCAGATCCCCGGTGAACATCATCTGCTTGGCCCGGATCGGCCCGAGCCGATAGGTCCACATGGCGGTCGTCGGGCATCCCCAAACCCGGGTGGGCATGTAACCGATACGGGCGTTATCGGCCATGATCATCAAGTCACAACACAAGGCAATATCACTTCCGCCAGCGGCGGCGGCGCCATGAATCTTGGCGATGGTGGGTTTACGGGACCGCCAAAGACTCATGAAATCCTCGGTGTTCCGCTTCATATGGGCGTAGTCGACCATGGGATCCCAGGGAGTGGCTTCCTGCTGACAAGGATTCTCTCTTTGTGATTCCGCGTAGTAGGTCAGATCGTAACCGCCGCAAAACCCTTTGCCGGCGCCTTCAACGACAATCACGTGGACCTGGTCGTTCTCTTCCGCCCACCTTACCGCGCGCCGAATATCGTCACCGGTTTCATCGATGATGGCATTGAGTCTTTCCGGACGATTGAGGAGCAGCCTAGCGATTCTCGGGTTTCTCTCATCCTGGGAAATCCGGACAGTTGTCAATTCCAGCATGATTCTCTCCAATAAGGGGGTTTTCGACTTCTTGACAGTCAGTCATGACTGACTGCAAAGTATCACCCTGGATTTCGGAGTGCAAACTCAATGAAGACCTCAACGTCCAAAGCACGGCCTTCCCCTTCCTTGAAGGATCGGATTACCGACGCGGCGGTGGCATTGCTGATCGATGAAGGCGTGGCAAGAACCACAACAGTGGCGGTTCAGAAACGGGCGAACGTGAGTCGCGGGGCTCTGCTTTATCACTTCCCGAGCAGAGCGGAATTACTCGCCTCCACCATCGAGAGGCTGGTCCGGATGAACGAGCAGCAGATCAATGAATCCTTTCTGAGTTGCTCGGACCCGGCCGAGGATGTGGAAAAAGCGCTGATCGCGTTGAGCGACAACATGGCCCGCCCCTCGTATCTGGCCGAAATGGAGCTGTGGGCGATCTCACGCAACGATCAGGAATTACGCGACGCCCTCTACCAGGCGGAAAAAGCCGCCCGCTTTGACCTGGACCGGGTGGTCGGGAAGCTCCTTGAATGCTGGAAGAAGCACGAGAATTATCAGTTTCTGGCGGATCTGAGCGTGGAGTTCCTCAGAGGCGTGGCCTTTTCCGACATCCTGAGAAAGCGGCCCGAATACCGATGGCGAATGATTTCGTTATGGGTTGAAGTGATCAAAAAATCACTGGAAACCTGAACACCATCACCGAAGGCTCTTTTTGTCTCAGTTCGGGCTGGTTGGCAATCCATCCTCATTTGAAAACAAAGAAACAGGAGACGAACCGATGAGCCAGGCTATTCCTCATGACGACATTGAGGCCGCCAAACTGCTTGAACAGGCTCCCAGCCCGCTGGCCTTGCTGCGCCGAACCGCTGCCCGGCGTCCGGATCATCCCGCGCTGATCTATCTGCGCGATGCCAACGACCCACACCCCGTGACACTCACTTATGGTCAGTTACTCGAGGAAGTGGAAACCCTTTGCCGGGCACTGAAAGCACGAGGCGTCAGTCAGGATGACGGAATCCCCATACTGCTGCCGCTGGTTCCTCAAGCGGTATCCAGCCTGATTGCCGCCCTGACCGTGGGCGTCGCCTTCCCGGTGAATCTGTTGCTGTCTCCGGAAGCGATGGCCGCCCAGTTCAAACTGGCCCGGGCCAGGGAGGTCATTGTCATGGGGCCTCACTCCGCCCTGGATGTCCGCGAGCGGGTCGGCGCCGCCATCGAGTTACTGGATAGCGAGATCAACCTGGTCGAGGTGGCTCTGGGCGAGCCGACTTCAGCTTCGTTTTCCTGGGCACAACTGCTTGCAGACGGCAATACTGATTCGCCTGTTGAGGATTTTCCCGAGGCACCGGCAGCGCTGGTTCATACTGGCGGCACCACCGGCGCCCCCAAACTTGCCGAGCTGACGCAGCGCAATCTGGCGGCCGGCGCTATCATGGCCGCCTCGGCGCTCGGATGGCGGGAGAACGACCGCATTCTTACCGGGCTGCCCCTGTTTCACGTTGGCGGTTCCGTCGACATGCTGCTTTCCGGCATCGCGGCCGGCGTCACCCTGATGTTTCCCACCGCCCTGGGCCTGCGCAATCCAGAAGTCATCAGCCGCTTCTGGCCTTTGGTGGACGAGACCCGGGCGACCCTTGTCGGCGGGGTACCGACCATGCTCTCGGCGATGGCATCCAGTCCACGTGCCGACTCGACACTGAGTACACTACGAGGATTCGTTACCGGCGGCTCGCCACTGCCCGCCGAATTGAAGCGGAAGGTGGAAGAAGTCAGCGGCAAACCGGTGTGCCAGCTTTATGGCCAGACTGAAACCGCCGGCATCACCACCGCTCAAAGCGCTGATGGAAGTTATCACCCGATCCTCGGCGGCAGGCCCATCCCCATGATGAAGGTGGCGATTGGCGGCCCGAACGGCAGCTTCCAACCCGGCGACACCGGTGAAGTGTTCGTGTCCGGTCCGAATGTCTTTCTCGGCTATCGCACCAACGACGGTATTCAGGGCGGCCCGGCCGATGGCTGGATCAGCACCGGGGATCTTGGCGAAGTCACCGACGATGGCGATCTGCGGTTGGTCGGCCGCAGCAAGGAAATCATCATCCGTAGCGGGCACAATATCGACCCGCTGCTGATCGAAGAAGTAGCCATGGCGCACCCGGCCGTGGCGCAAGCTGCCGCGGTCGCCATGCCCGATGCCTATGCGGGGGAACTCCCGGTTCTGTATGTCGCTCTGACACCAGGAGCGCAAGTCAGTCCCGAGGAGCTCATCGCGCATACGGGTGAACGCATCGCCGAACCACCGGCCCGGCCAAAGCACGCCTTTATCCTTGAGGAAATGCCACTCACTCCCGTCGGGAAAATCGCCCGCTATAAACTCAAGCAAATGGCCACCGAGCATCAGGTTGGTCGCGCCCTCTCTTCCATCGATACCTTGGAGAAAGTGACCTGTCAGGACAATGGTGCCAGACAGGTGGTTTTGTACTGGAAGCAGAAGCCGACAAGCAAGCAACGGGAATTCGCGGCCGCGGCACTGGCCGATCTGGGGCTTGAGCAGGCGTAGAAACGCCTCGTTGTTGATCATCACTAGGGAAGATGGCGATTTTGCCATCTTCCCTCCCCTCTATGCTTCATCCGGCCGCCACCTGATAGTATCGATTGTCGGTCAGCGCGTCCTCGTCGCCACATCGCCAATAGAGACCCGGTGTTCCGTTTGTTATGCTTCATCGTTCGCTTCGCTCCGACACGAACGCCCCTGCTTCAAGCAAGCTCACCTGAGTCTTGAACGGCATGGCATGGCTCAAAACGCCAGAAATCGAGGATCAAACGCAGATATGGCAAAGGAAGATCTATCCGGCCACACCCCGATGATGCAGCAATACCTGGGCATCAAGGCCGAGCACCCGGACCAGTTGGTGTTCTACCGCATGGGGGATTTCTATGAGCTGTTCTTCGGCGACGCGCAGAAGGCGGCCCGGTTGCTGGACATCACACTGACCCAGCGCGGGCAAAGCGCGGGCAAGCCGATTCCGATGGCGGGGATTCCGTATCACGCGGCGGAAGGGTATCTGGCACGGTTGGTGAAGCTCGGTGAGTCGGTGGTGATCTGCGAGCAGATCGGTGATCCGGCCACCAGCAAGGGTCCGGTGGAACGCAAGGTGGTACGCATCGTCACGCCGGGGACGGTGAGTGACGAAGCCTTGATGGAAGAGCGCCGCGACAACCTGCTCTGCGCTTTGTGCGAGGACGGCCCCCGTGTGGGCGCGGCGGCGCTGGATGTGGCCGCCGGCCGTTTCGTGGTGACCCAGGTGGAAGGCCAGGAGCAGTTGCAGGCGTTGTTGGAGCGCTGGCAGCCAGCGGAATTGCTGCTGAGCGAAGCGCATGGTTTCCCGGCGGCATTGACGGAACGCCCCGGCAGCCGGGTCCGGCCGGTGTGGGAATTCGATGAGGAAGCGGCGCGGCGCCAGTTGTGCAAGCAGTTCCAGGTGCAGGACCTGTCCGGGTTCGGGCAGCCGCCGGGCGCCGCGGTGGCCGCCGCCGGCGCGCTGTTGCAGTACGCCCGCGATACCCAGCGCAGCGCCCTGCCCCACGTCATTGGCCTGGCGGTGGAGTCGTTCGACGACAGCGTGGCGATGGACGCCGCCACCCGCCGCAATCTGGAACTGACCAAAACGCTGGATGGCCGCGAACAGCATTCCCTGGCCTGGGTTCTGGACAACACCACCACCGCCATGGGCGCGCGCCTGCTGAAGCGCTGGGTGCATCAGCCATTGCGTGATCGCGCCGTGCTCAATGGCCGTCAGGATCGTATCGATGCCTTGCGTGACGGCTGGCGTTTCGAGGCGCTGCGCCAGGTGCTGGACCGGATTGGCGATATGGAACGGATCCTCGGCCGGGTGGCGCTGCGCTCCGCCCGCCCCCGTGATCTGACCCGCCTGCGCGCCAGCCTGGAAGCGCTGCCGGCCTTGCACGCGGCCTTGCCGGAATCCAACGCCTTCGCCGAAGCCCATGAGCGCCTGGGCGCGTTCCCGGAACAGTGCGAATTGCTGACTCGGGCCGTGATCGAGAATCCGCCCATGCTGATCCGCGACGGTGGCGTCATCGCCCCCGGTTACAGCGAGGATCTGGATGAGCTGCGCGCCATCAGTGAGAACGCCGGCGCGGTGCTGGTGGATATTGAAAAGCGCGAGCGCGAGCGCACCGGCTTTGCCACTCTGCGGGTCAAGTACAACAAGGTCCACGGCTACTATATTGAGCTGTCCCGCCGCGAGGCGGAGCAGGCGCCGGTGGACTATCAACGCCGGCAGACCCTGAAAAACGCCGAGCGCTTCATTACGCCGGAGTTGAAGACCTTCGAGGACAAAGCACTGTCCGCGTCCAGCAAGGCACTGACGCTGGAAAAACGGCTCTACGAGGCGTTGATCGAAACGGTGGCGGCACATCTGGGTCCGTTGCAGGTGTGCGCCTCGGCGGTGGCCGAACTGGACGTGCTGGCGACCCTGGCCGAACGCGCCGAGGCGCTGGGCTGGGTACGGCCGCAATTGCTGGAGACACCACTACTGGAAATCGTCGACGGCCGCCATCCGGTGGTGGAACAGGTGCTGGAAGAGGCGTTCGTACCCAACAGTCTGCACCTGGATGATCGCCGCCGCATGGTCGTCATCACCGGTCCGAACATGGGCGGTAAATCCACCTATATGCGTCAGACCGCGTTGATCGCGCTGCTCGCTCACATCGGCAGCGCGGTGCCCGCCGCCAGCGCCCGCATCGGGCCATTGGACCGGATCTTCACCCGCATCGGCTCCTCCGACGATCTGGCCGGCGGCCGCTCCACTTTTATGGTGGAGATGTCGGAAACCGCCAACATCCTCAATAACGCCACACCGGAAAGTCTGGTGTTGATGGATGAGATCGGCCGCGGTACCAGCACCTTCGACGGGCTCAGCCTGGCCTGGGCGGCGGCGGAGCATCTGGCCACGCGGCTGCGCGCCTTCACCCTGTTCGCCACCCATTATTTCGAGTTGACGCAGTTGCCGGAGACTCTGGACACGGTCTACAACGCCCACCTCACCGCCAGCGAGCACGACAATCGCATCGTGTTCCTGCATCGCGTGCAGGAAGGGCCCGCCAGTCGCAGTTACGGTCTGCAGGTGGCACAACTGGCCGGGGTGCCGGCGCCGGTGATCCAGCGGGCCACGGAGAAACTGCAGGAGCTGGAAATCGGCACCCCCGCGCCGGCGGCCGCTCCCGCGCGGCCGGCGGCACCGATGCAAAGCGAGTTGTTCGCGGCGCCGGACCCGCTCAAGGAGGCCATCGCCGAAGTTGATCCCGATCAACTGACGCCCCGTCAGGCGCTGGATCTGCTTTATCGGCTGAAGAGCTTAGCCTAACCGGGTAAGCCGGTTTGCCTGCCCGGGACCTTGAAGCTAGACTAGCGCGGCCCCGAGACCCCCAAACCGGTGCTCTGCTAGACTTTTATAGCGAGCGGACCGGTCGTGGAAGAGAACACACCTGGCGAGGACAGGCTAATGACGTTCGTAGTAGGTGAAAACTGCATCAAGTGTAAACACACGGACTGTGTGGAAGTATGTCCGGTGGACTGCTTTTATGAAGGTCCGAATTTTCTGGTGATTCACCCGGATGAGTGCATCGACTGTGCGCTGTGCGAGCCGGAGTGCCCCGTGAACGCGATCTTCTCGGAAGACGAGTTGCCCGACGATCAGCAGGAATTCCTGGAAATCAATGCCGAACTGGCGGAGAAGTGGCCGAATATCACGGAGATGAAGGACGCTCCCGACGACGCCGCGGACTGGGATGGCGTGGCCAACAAGCGCGAGCAGTTGATTCGGGAATGGTAGTGAGAGTGGCGGGCTGGCATCGCCATGGAAGGTGGCCACAAAAATGAGAAGGGCGGCATCCTGCCGCCCTTTTTGCGTCGAGTCGTCCTTACCCGATTTGCGCTCACCTGGACATCCTTGTCCGCCATCCTTAGCAGTTCCCTGTGCTCATGTCCCTGAACACGAGAAGTACTATAGCAAGCGCCCTGACGCTCGAGGGTTAAAGATCTTTAAAAAGCAAATGGATCTTATCTTCAGAAAAACAGAAAATCCTTTAAAATCAGTAAAGTAAGAACTTTCAGATCGAAAGAAAGAGCAGATGGCGGACACAATATTGGTAAAAATGCTTACACCGTTGTAAGCTATGGCTTACAAGATCGCGGTTGATCCTCACTTCACAAGCCTGCCATTTGCACCCCGGATACGGTGTACCCAAACAAGCTAGGAAGTTTTTACATTCTCTCACCGCATTTTACAGCAGGGGGAAGGCTCTCCCTGTAGGATATACAGTATCTCGATTGGCTAGGGCATTAGGCCGAGCCAACGGAAAAGGTATCCCCCCAAGGCGCTAGAAATAGCGCTCACAACCCCCCCTCTTCCACCCCCCCCCCTTTGGAAGAGGGGTTTTTTTTGTCTGCCGTCATGGCGCGATTCCCCTCCTGCCGCGTCAGAGCGACTCCAGCCGCATACGCGCCGATTCAAAGGCCTCCCTCAAGGGGTCGAACAAGGATGCCGCCACCGCCAGATCACCGTCCCGGGCCGCGCTTTCCATCTCCAGACACAACGCCGACACCCGTACCGCACCAAGGTTGCCACTACTGCCCTTGAAGCTATGTGCCTGCTGGCGTACCACTTCCACATCGGCGGCGACCAGACCACCCTGAATCGCGCGCAAACGCTGCTCGCCATCCTTGACGAACGACACCACCAGGCGGGGAAAATCCGCCCCCATCACTTCTTTCAGTTCCTGGATAACCGCCAGGTCCACTGCTTCCTGCCTGCTCATCAATCACTCCAGCTGAGCCCCGCGTCAACGCGATCGTAACGCCAATAATAGCGCCATAATATCGCACAGACTTCAGCGGAATGGATGAGAAAACAAGCGGCTACCGCACCGGGCAAAGGGGCGCCGTGACCCTGAAAGTGATGCGGCCGTGGACAGGATCAGGACAACAGGCCCAGACGCCGGGCCCGGTCCAGATCCTTCGGGTAATCCACGTCCCAGAGCGTCGGCAATAATCGTGGCTGGCAATGGACGGACAGCGCCGCCACAGTATCGGCCAGGGTGTGGTCGGTGCTCATCGCCACGTGGCGGAACAGCCGCTGACGCCAGAGCGTGGCATCACTGCCGCCCAGCAAGACGAACCCGCCATCCTCGCTGGGACCAAGTACCACCGGCGCTTGCCGCAAGGTGTCCGCGGCTTCCCGCAGGTATTCCCGGCTCATCGCCGGACAGTCACTGCCCACCAGCAACACTCGCTCCGCCCGCGCCAATCCCCAGGCCATGGCGCGCTCCATGCGCTCGCCCAGATCCGCACCCTGCTGATAGTCGATATCCAGCCCGAGATCCCGCGCCCGGCGCTCGGTCGCGGCCTCGGCTCGATCCAGCATCAACACCGCCGGGCCGGGAAACACCACCGCCAAACACAGGGTACGTTCCAGCAGCGCCTGATGAGCCGCCAGCGCGGCGGCTTCTCCCAAGGAAGCCGCCAGCCGAGTTTTCACCCGCCCCGGCTCCGGCGCCTTGGCGAAGACCAACAGTAACGTGTCCGCCTGCTTATCCCGGGTCACGCCCGCCCTCCCGCTCCGGAGCGGCTTCACCGTCACCCTGGTCGCGAAAATGGTCACGATAATAGATTCGGTGCAGTTCAGCCGGGTCGGCGCCGCGCCAATAGCGCCAGCGCAATCGCCACATCAGCAACACCGTTCGCAGCACGCCGTGTTGTTGCCAGCGACGACTGTCCACCACCATCCTGGGACGCAAACACAATGGCTTGCCATGACGACGCAGGCAGGCACTCAACGCCACGTCCTCCATTAACGGCTGTAATGGAAAGCCGCCCACATCGAGAAACATAAGGCGATCCACGAAGATACCCTGATCGCCGGTGGCGATGCCGGTCCAGCGCGAGCGCAGATTCATCGCCCCGCCGATGATCGGAAAGAGCGGGTGGTGGCCTTTAAGGCGGACATCGAATCGCCCCCACAGCGGCCCCTCTGGCAGATAGCGCAATGCCGCCGGTTGCTCCCGACGCAGACCGCTGTCAGCGTGCAGGAACCAGAGCAGATCACCGCAGGCCCGTTCAGCGCCGAAGTTCATCTGACGGGCCCGGCCACGGTCGCAGTGCAGAACCTTGTCCGCGCCTTCCTCCGCCACCGACACGGTATCGTCAGTGCTGGCGCCGTCCACCACGATGATCTCATCCTGATCCCACAGATGGCGGCGCAGCTTCGGCAGCAGCCGCCGTAAACGGGGGGCTTCATTGAGCACCGGAATCACCACGCTCAAACGCCGCGTCACGCCAGCGCTCCACCGCAACTGCTGCCGGCACCGGCGGTGCAACCAAAACAATGGTCCGCCACGTATACCGGCTCTCCGTCCTTGTCGCCCTGTAACATTTCCCGCAGATGCGGATGACGCCCCGCGCCTCCCTGAGCCAGCCCCAGCATCTGGTTGAAATCGCAGTCGTACAGGTAGCCCTGATAATCCACGCTCAGGGTATTCCGGCACATCACGTCGTCCAGGTTGGCCGGATTGTGGTTGTTGCGCAGCAGTTGCATGTAATCATCGAACTGGTGGTGGGCCAGCAGCACCGCGCCGAACCGGCTGATCGGCATGTTGGTGATGGTCAGCAGGCGGTTGAAGTGGATATCGAAACGGGCCGCCAGCTCACGCTTGTAGTCCTCCTGCAAACCGGCCTGCGGCGGCGGCAGGTGCGCGCCCACCGGGTTGTACACCAGGTCCAGAATCAGGGACTCGCCGCCATAGCCCACCCGATTGAGTCGACGAATCGCCTCGATGCTGGCTGCATAGACGCCCTTGCCCCGTTGCTTGTTGACGTTCTCTTCCAGATAGCAGGGCAAGGACGCCACCACCTGCACGCCTTGGTCCGCCAGGAAAGCCGGCAGATCCTCATAGCCCGGTTCCAGCAGGATGGTCAGATTGCAGCGGTCGATCACGGTGACACCCAGCGCCCGTGCTTCCCGGACCAATCGACGGAAGTGAGGGCTCATTTCCGGTGCGCCGCCGGTCAGATCCAGGGTCTCGATCTGCCCCCGTCGCAGCACCTCGATCACCAGGTCCGCGGTCTCCGCGGACATCATCTCCGTGCGCGTGGGGCCCGCGTTCACGTGGCAATGCACGCAGCTCAGATTGCACCGATAGCCCAGATTCACCTGCAAAATGGTGGTTGGCCGCCGACGTAGCGGGGGAAAATCGGTGCCGCTGCGTACCAGTAACGCGCGACTGTCTCTCATGATCAGCTCCTCTCCGTTGTTCTATTGTAATGGACGCACGGATAAGGAAAACGTTACGTCAAAAGCCACGGCAAAGGCGAATTCGACAAGAAAGAGGGGGAAATGGCGCCCCGGAGACGATTTGAACGTCCGACCTAGCGCTTAGGAGGCGCTTGCTCTATCCAACTGAGCTACCGGGGCAGAAGGAAGAAGGCATTGTACCGACCTGAAACGACAGCGCCAGTCGCTGGGAGCAAGACTCTCTGTGAAGGCGCTTGCCCGGGCAGCGAATCCGGGAAGTCAGCCATTGACATCCCGTGCCGTCTCATCAAATATTCAATAAATCAATTGAATATTATTTTCACCACGCAGGAATCACTGCCATGACCGAGATTTTCGAATTCGTCGTCCGCACTCTGCTGATCGGCATCGGGGCCACGGCGATAACGGATGGCTATGCTCTCGCCGCCCGGCGTGTACTGGGTATTCCGGCGCCAAACTGGGCGCTGGTGGGACGTTGGGTGGGGCATCTGCCCCGCGGTCGATGGATCCATGACAGCATCGCCAAGGCCCCGGCCATCACTGGCGAGACCGGGCTGGGGTGGTTCACCCACTATCTCATAGGCATCGGTTTCGCCGGTCTGCTGCTGGCACTGGCGGGCTTATCCTGGGCCAGGGAGCCGTCCTTATGGCCGGCGCTGCTGTTCGGTGTGTTGTCCGTGGCGGCGCCTCTGTTGATTCTGCAGCCAGGCATGGGCGCCGGTGTGGCGGCGTCGAAAACACCGAACCCGAACCAGGCGCGTCTTCGCAGCCTGATCAATCACACCGTATTCGGTATCGGCCTGTTTCTCGCCGCCCGGCTGGGGGTCCTGATCCTGCCCTAGCCATGACCACCTCCTGCTACCAGGGGACGTTTTACCTTTGTTGCCTTTACCTCACACGGTGGGCGATTCTAGGGTCAATAAAACCGATCAAGGAAAGGATTCACCCATGAAAGCACTCAGCATCATCATTCTGATCCTGGATATTTTTGCCATCGTGAAAATCCTGCAATCCGGCGCCGAGGTACCACAAAAGGCGTTGTGGATCGCGCTGGTGGTTATCGTCCCGGTGCTTGGCCTGATTCTCTGGGCCCTGCTGGGACCGGGCTCTCCGGTGAAAAAGTAACCGGCCCGGGATCAGCCCCCCAACCCCAGGTTAAGCAGCAGTTGATTGTCACGGCTGAACAGCCAGAACACCACGCTGGCCAGAGACACCATCTGGAACTGCATGTGCTGCCGCCGTCCCCGTAACCAGGCTTCCGGCCAGTGTTCGCGGATGGCGGTCACCTTCTCCATCAGAAACAGCAACATCACCGCGACGATCATCAGTAGCGCGGCGATCAGCGCCGGCACGAACGGCGTGGCGCTGGCCAGCAACCACAACAGCAAGACCGCCGGCGTCAGCGTCGCTTCTCCTCTTTGAACCTCCGCTCCCAGATACAATCCCGGGGGCAGCAGCAGGAAAATCGCCACCAGCAAGGGCACCAGCGGTAACCAGCCGTGCGCCACCGCCGGTGCCGGCAGCCAGATCCCGGTGGCAACCGCCACCACCACCAGCCCATGCAGGAATTGCAGACGAATCAGGGTAACCAGATGGGCGGGCAATTCCGCATCCCGGGGCAGACGCATGGGGGCTCCTCTCAGTGCTCTCAGAGATAGGGTTCCAGCATATGGGCCAGGGCATTGCGCACATTGCGCCAGCCTGCCATGGCCTGAAAGTCGGCATCGTCCATGCGCCTGGCGCCGGCGATCCGGCCGTCGATCAGAGTGTTCACCTGTTCCGCCAGGGGGCCATCGTAGCATTCCAGATCGAACTCGAAGTTCAGCCGCAAACTGCGTGCATCCCAATTCCCCGAGCCAAGCTGTACCCAATGGCCATCGACGGTCATCACCTTGCTGTGATCGAATGGCGGAGCGGAAAGATACAGATGCGCGCCACCGTGCACCAGCCATTTCAGCGCGTGAATACTGGCCCACTGCACCAGGCGCAGATTGTTCTTGCGCGGCACCACCATCTCCACCTTGACGCCTTTGAGCAGTGCCAGTTGCAGGGCCGCCATCAAGGTCTGATCGGGTACGAAATAAGGCGTGACGATACGGATCTCCCGTTCCGCCGAGCCGATGGCGGCGAACAGAGTCAGGCGACGCTTGTCGAAATCGGCGTCCGGCCCGGCGCTGATGCCACGGGCGCGCACCGTTCCCGGCGCCTGCTGTCCCTGGTATTCCGCCGTCAGATTCTCGCCACAGGTGAACATCCAATCCGCCGCGAAGGTACGCAGCAGATGCGCCACCACCGGCCCTTCCAGACGGGCATGCAGGTCGTGGGTCCGGGCCGGTTCCCGCACATAGCCGGCACGCACGTTCATGCCGCCGGTAAAGCCCAGGGTATGATCGACGATCATCAATTTACGGTGATTGCGCAGGTTCATGTAAGGCATGCGCCACGGCGCCACCGAGTGCAGGAACCGCTCCACCCGTACTCCGCCCTTGCGTAAACGGCGGGTCACCGAGGGCAAGGAGTACAAAGCGCCGACGCCATCCAGCAAGACTCTCACCTGCACGCCACGGGCGGCGGCCCGTGTCAGTGCCTCCACCAAGGGCTTGCCGGCCGCATCGTTGCCGAAGATATAGGTGGCCATGAAGACGCTGTGCTGTGCTTCATCCACCGCCTGTGCCATCAAATGCAGGGCCTCGCGGGCCTCATGCATGGTGACGCGATTGCCGGCGGTCAGCGGCAATCGTGTCAAGCGCCCCACCAGCCGCGACAATACACGCAATTGCGGCGCCTGCACCGTGTCCTCGGCAACCGATTCCGTGCTTTCCAGCGTATCGATACCGCCGCCGGTAAGCTGCCGGGCACGGCGCTGGATACGATTGACCCCGAGCAACAGATACAGCAGAGCGCCCAGAAACGGCACCAGCCAGACCAGGCCGGTCCAGGCCGCGGCGGCCCGGGCATCCCGCTTGTGCTGGGCCACATGCACGGTCACCCACACCGCCAGCCCCACGCCCACCGGCGCGACGATCGCCAGCCAGAACGCCTCCAGCCAAGCGGAGGCCTGCTCCAGCCACAGCAAAGCCGTATGTAAAAAGTCGCTCACGTCATCGCCTCGCTCATAATTACCCGGTGCCGGGGCCGCAATCCCGGGGAAACATAGCATATTGGCCGGCCCGGGGCTTGCAGTCGTGATTTTGCTCTTTTATTTTCAATAACTTACAATCGCCGTTCGTTTTTCACCCTCCGCGTCCAACAGGCGCACCGGGTCGGAATCTTCCACCCATTTGAAGTGCCATCATCGCCCGGTCATCCGTACCTGCGATCATCGGCAAATTCCAGGATCGGCCGCGCCGGTCACTCTGAAAGCAGAAACCTGCTGGTCCCTTGACCAGTGTACCGACGCGTTTGCGGCGTCGGCACGGCATGAGGAACACAAGCATGCAAGAAACCAACACCGTGATACCGCTGCGCGAGCATCACGACACCGACTTCGGCGAACCTCGTCGCTTCAAGGTGTATACCGCCCGCCAGCTGGACAAGATCGAACCGCTCCAGCGGCTGGACGAGGAAGCCCGTTTCGCCATGGACGTGGTCGCCAGCGTCCTGCCCTTCCGGGTGAATGAGTATGTCATCGAGGAACTGATTGATTGGGACAAAGTACCCGACGACCCGATCTATCAGCTCACTTTCCCGCAGAAGGGCATGCTCGCGCCGGAACACTTCGAGCGGGTGGCGGACGCCATGCGCAGTGGCGATAAGGACACTTTGAACCAGGCCATCGCTGAAGTCCGCGAGGCGCTCAATCCGCACCCCGCCGGACAAATGGAACACAATATTCCGCAAGTGGACGGCGAACGCATCAACGGCCTGCAGCACAAGTACGATGAAACCGTGCTGTTCTTCCCCAGCCAGGGTCAGGTGTGCCACAGCTACTGCACCTTCTGCTTCCGCTGGGCCCAGTTCATCGGCGACAACGATCTGAAGATCGCGGCCAAGGAAGCCGGGCAACTGAAGAAGTACATCCAGGCGCATCCGGAGATCACCGATGTGCTGATCACTGGCGGCGATCCGCTGGTGATGAAGACCAAGAACCTGCGCGCCCACATCGAACCGCTGCTGGAACTGGAGCAACTGCGCACCATCCGTATCGGCTCCAAGGCGCTGACGTTCTGGCCATACCGGTTCGTCTCCGATAACGACGCCGCCGACCTGCTGGACCTGTTCCGTGAGGTGACGGCGGCCGGCAAGCACCTGGCGTTGATGGCACACTATAACCACTGGAAGGAACTGGAGCCGTCCATCGCCCGGGAAGCGATCCGCCGGGTTCGTGCCACCGGTGCCCAGATCCGGGCCCAAGGCCCGCTGCTGGCACACATCAATGACAACGCCGATGACTGGGCGCGCCTGTGGCAGAGCCAGGTGGAACTGGGCGTGGTGCCCTACTACATGTTCGTGGAACGTGACACCGGTGCTCGTCATTACTTTGAAGTACCGCTGGCCAAAGCCTGGCACATTTACCGGGACGCCATGAAACAGGTGTCCGGCCTGGCCCGCACCGCCCGTGGACCGAGCATGTCCAGCCATCCAGGCAAAGTGGAGATCCAGGGGATAACGGAAATCCACGGCGAAAAAGTGTTTGTGCTACGTTTCATCCAGGGCCGCAACCCGGACTGGGTGCAACGGCCGTTCTTCGCCAAATACAACGATGAGGCCACCTGGCTGAACCACCTGGAACCGGCCTTCGGCGAAGACAAATTCTTCTTCGAGGATGAGCTGGCGGCGATGGGGGGCTGAGCGACTTCTCACAGACCCGCGTACGAAGCCGCTGTAGGAGCCCGTCGGGGCGGCCCTCCGCCTGGATTCGCCAGCAGGGCTGGCTCCTACAGCGGCCTTGTAGCGACCTCTGATTTCATGTCTGCGCGGCCGACGGCAGACTCGGGGTTTAGCGGGATTCGCCTGTCACAACAACGCCGCCAGCCGCGCCAGTCCCTTCTCCACCCGGTTATCCCAGCGAACCGCGCAGTTTAAGCGCAGACAGGACGAGAACTTATTGCCGGTGGAAAACAACGACCCCGGCGCGAAGCTCACCCCCTCCTGCAAGGCCCGTTCCGCCAGCTCCGTGGTATCGGTCTGCCCCGGCAGTTCTACCCACAATACAAAACCACCCGCCGGACGGCTGATCCGGGTTCCTTCCGGAAATAACTGCTCCACCCGCGACGTCATTCGCGCCACCGCCTTGGCGTGTTCGCCGCGCAACTGCCGCAGGAAGCGGTCGTAATGGCCCCGCTCCAGATAGCGCGCCATCGCCAGTTGCGAGGCCGTCGCCACCGATACCGTATTGATGAACTGCAGATACTCGGCGCGCCGCTGCTGACTACCGGGCACCAGCCAGCCCACCCGCAGTCCCGCGGACAGTGTCTTCGATGACGACGCGCAATAGTAAACCAGCCCGTCCCGGTCCCAGCTTTTCACCGGCCGCGGGCGCGGCCCTAACAGCGGCAAGTCACCGTAGATATCATCTTCCACCAGAGGCACGCGATGTTGGCTCAGCAATGACAGCAACGCTTGCTTGTCCTGATCGGAAAGACACGACCCCAACGGATTGGCGAAGTTGGTGACCAGCACACAGGCTTTCACCGGCCAGCGTTGCAGTGCCAATGCCAACGCCTCCAGAGAAATCCCCTGCTGCGGGTCGGAAGGAATCTCGAGTGCTTTCAGTCCCAGCGATTCCAGCACCTGCAACAGTCCGTAATAGGTGGGCGATTCCACCACCACGGTATCACCGGGTTTGGTCAACAGCTTGAGCGCAATGGTTACCGCCTCCTGGCAGCTGTTGGTGATCAGCACCTGGTCCGGCGACACCGGACATTGCAGCGCCACCAGACGACGGGCAATGGCCTGACGCAGTTCCAGGGCGCCCGGAGGAAATTCATACCCGACACAACGGCGCCGCTGCTCCCGCAGTACCGAATGGAAGGCCCGCTCGATCGCCGCCACCGGCATGAAATCCGGATCCGGCACCGCCGCCCCGAAATTCACCAGCGACGGATCGTTGACCGCCTGAATCAGTTCCAGCACCCGGTCCTGACCGCTCACCGCCCGAGGCCGGGTACTGGCGCGACGCATTCGCGGCGCATCGAAACGGGCCGGCGGCCGCGACACGTAATAGCCGGACCGGGGACGCGCCTCCAGCACACCACGCTGTTCCAGTTCACGGCAGGCGCTCACCGCCGTGGCCACGCTGACATTGTGCTGGTGACTCAATCTGCGCACCCCGGGGAGGCGCTGCCCGACGTCGTAGACCCGCTTTTCAATCAGCGCCTGCAACTGGTCGGCCAGTTGGTGATAAAGGGTCATGCCAACGTTCTCCATTTCAGACGGCGTAATCAGGCGGCGCGCACCACAAGCAGAGATGGTCTAGACCAAAACTGTACCGGTTCAAATTGACGTTTTTATATCTGTATCCCTACCCCGTGCAAGCTTAATCTGACCTTTCTTAGAACCTGTTTAAGAAGGTCACATGGGATATTGGGAAACACTGCTGCCGCTGGCCGGATTCGTGACGGTGATGACGGGCACCCCCGGCCCCAACAATCTGATGCTGATGGCCTCCGGCGCCAACGCCGGATTCCGCCGCTCGCTGCCGCATATCATGGGCATTCTGGTGGGCTGTCAGATTCTGCTGTTGTGCGTGGCACTGGGACTGGGGCAACTGCTGGTCCGTTTTCCGCAACTGTCGCTGACGCTGCGCGTTCTCGGCCTGCTGTTTCTGCTCTATCTGGCCTGGCAGTTGGTACGGCACCGACATACGCCATTGCGTGGCGATCACCGCGGCGCCCCCCTGACGTTCTGGCAGGCCGCCCTGTTCCAGTGGGTCAACCCCAAAGCCTGGATGATGATGGTCACCGCCGTGGCCACCTATACCGATCCGCTGCATTTCTCCGCCAGCCTGACATTGGTGGCATTGTGTTTCTTCTTTCTCGGACTGCCGCTGATTTCGCTGTGGAATCTCGTTGGTGTGGCCTTACAGGGCTGGCTGCAACATGGGCGAAGACTGGGCCGCTTCAATCTCGCCATGGCGGCCTTGCTGTTGCTGTCGCTCTACCCCACTTTCATGTCGTGATGCCAAGGCCCGCCACCTGACGTACACTGGCCGGATCGTCGAATCAGTCCTGGGATCCTGGCATGCAAAACGGCCTGATGGTGCTGCACGGCAACCGTCTGGAAACGCTTACCGACCTGCTTATCGAGTGGCTGGGACGCTATCCGCTGGCGCCGCTGGAAACGGAAACGGTGCTGGTGCAATCCAACGGCATGGCGCAATGGCTCAAGCTCAAGCTGGCCGCGCCCGACGCCCTCGGCATCGCCGCCGGTACCCGCTTTCAAATGCCCGCCCGCTTTCTTTGGAACGCCTACCGCACCGTGCTCGGCGAAGACCGGGTGCCGCGCACCTCACCGTTCGACAAGTCGAGACTGCTGTGGCGGCTCTACCGGCTGTTGCCGATGCTGCTGGACGATGATCGCTTCGGCCCGCTGCGTCACTTTCTCGCCGACGACACCGACGGCCGCAAACGCCACCAGTTAGCGGAACGATTGGCCGACCTGTACGACGCTTATCAGGTCTACCGGGCGGACTGGCTGGCGGACTGGGAACAAGGGGAGGATCGATTGCGGCGTTCCGATGAGCGGGCGCTGTTCGATGACTTTCCGGAAAGCCAACGCTGGCAGGCACATCTGTGGCGAGCCGTACTGGCGGACATGGACGAGACGCAAACCGCCCTCAGCCGCAGCGCCATCCACAACGCCTTTGTTTCCGCCCTGCGCAACGGCGAGTCTCCCCCGGGGTTGCCGCGCCGGCTGGTGATTTTCGGTATCAGCGCCCTGCCGCAACAAGGGTTGGAGGCACTGGCGGCCCTCAGCGGCCATTGTCAAATCCTGATGCTGATACAGAACCCCTGCCGCCATTACTGGGCGGATATCGTCGAGGACCGGCATCTGCTGCGCCGGCAGTTGGAGCAGCGCAAACGGCACCTGACCGCCCTGCCGGAAAACCGCGTCAACCCGCTGCTCGCCGCCTGGGGCAAACAGGGCCGGGACTTTATCGGTTTGCTCTACGACCACGACGATCCGGACAGCTACCGCGCTGCCTTCCACAATCAAATCGATCTGTTCGAAGACCGCGAGCCGGAGACGCTGCTGCAACAGTTGCAGCATGACATTCTCGAACTGGAACCGCTGCCCGAACGCGACCGGCGCCCTGCTCTGCGGGTGGATGACTCGCTGCAATTTCGCATCGCCCACAGCGCCCAACGGGAAGTGGAGATTCTTCAGGACGCGCTGCTGGAACGGTTTGCCGATAACCCGGACCTCAAGCCGCGCGACGTCATCGTCATGGTGCCGGACATCGAGGCCTACGCGCCGCACATCGATGCCGTGTTTGGCCGGCTGGATCCCGGCGATCCCCGCTACCTGCCCTACACGCTCAGCGACCGCAGCGCCGGCGCCGCCTCGCCCCTGGCCCAGGCGGTGGAAACGGTACTGCACCTGCCGCAATGGCGCTTCACCGCCTCCGATATTCTCGACCTGCTCGACGTGCCGGCGGTGCGCCGCCGATTCGGCATTGAAGAAAGCGCTTTGCCGCAACTGACGCAATGGATCGAACAGGCCCGCATTCGCTGGGGGCTGGACGCGGAGCAGCGACACAGCCTGGACGTTCCCGGCTTTGAACAAAACAGCTGGGCGTTTGGTTTGAAACGGATGCTGGCCGGCTATCTGCTCGGCGACGCCCCTGCCTGGCGCGGCATCGAGCCGCTTGACGAAGTGGCAGGCCTGGGCGCGGAACTGGCCGGGCGGCTGGCGCGCCTGCTGGACACCTTGCAACGGCATTGGCGGGCGGTGCGCGAACCGGCCGACGTTCAACAATGGCAGGCCCGTTTCACTGCCCTGTTGGACGATCTGTTCGCACCGGACGGTGCCGAGGATCAGGCCCTGGATGCCGGCCTGCGCGACGCCCTCAGTGACTGGCTGGCGGCCTGTGAGGAAGCGGACTTCGCCGGCACCTTGCCGCTGACGGTGGCGCGCCGGCCGCTGCTGGATGCGCTTAACGCCGAGAGCCTGTCACAGCGTTTCATGGCCGGGCGCATCAATTTCTGCACGCTGATGCCGATGCGCGCCATCCCCTTCCGGCATGTCTGCCTGCTGGGCATGAAGGACGGTGACTACCCCCGCCAGCAACAACCGATGGACTTTGATCTGATGCGGCAATGGGGCCGCTACCGTCCCGGCGACCGCTCGCGCCGCGACGATGATCGCTATCTGTTTCTGGAGGCTCTGCTCAGCGCCCGCGACGGCCTGTACATAAGCTGGACCGGTCGCAATGTCCGCGACAACAGCGAACGGCCGCCTTCGGTGCTGGTGGCGCAGTTGCGCGACTATCTCAATCAGCGTTGGCAGATCGTCGATAAGAGTGTCGATAAGAGCGCCGACAATGGTCGTGATGTGGCCGACCATCTGACCGTGCAGCATCCGCTGCAACCTTTCAGCCGCCGTTACTTCGATGCCGACGACGATCTGACCACCTACGCCGATGAATGGCGGCCCCTGCACGTCCACGACGAGACGACAGAGGAAGACAATCCCTTGCCGCTGCCGCCGCTGGAAAATAATGAGCCGGTCAGTTGCGCCGCTCTCGGGCGTTTTCTCAAGCAGCCAGTGGCGCATTTCTTCGAGCAAAGATTGAAAGCCCAGCTCCGGCAGGACAGCCATAACCTCGACGACACCGAACCGTTCAGTGTGCAGGGGCTGGAGCGCTGGCAGTTGCAGGACCAGTTGCTGGGCGAGGCACTGCGCGCCGGGCCGGACCAGGCCAGCGAGGCCATGCACACTACTCTGGAACGCCTGGCCGGCAGCGGCGCGTTGCCGTTGGCGCCCTTCACCGAGGGCAGCCGCGCCACCTTGTTGATGCCGTTGCGCCGCCCTTTGCAGCAGTACTTCCTGCTGCTGGCACAAAGTGGCGCGCTGCAACCACAACAGGAAATCCAACTCGATGCCGGCGGCCTGCCGCTGGAAGACTGGCTGGTGGACCTGCGCGGCGAGGCCTCCCGGCCGCGACGGCTGGTACTGAAAACCAGCCGTCTGCAAGGCTCTCTGGAGAAGCTGACCACCGACTGGGTCATACACCTTGCCGCCTGCGCCAGCGGCCACGCCCTGACCACGCAAATTCAGGGACAGGACGGCCTGTACAGCCTCGCGCCAATGGACCCGGCCACCGCGCGGGAACGGCTCGACGCCATCGGCCGGGCCTGGCAACAAGCTCTGTGCGAGCCGCTCCCCATCGCCTGTGCCACCGCCTTCGCCTGGCTGGCCGGAGAGGAAAAAGACAAAGGCGAGGCCGAAGCCCGCAAGGTCTTCGAGCCCGGTTTCAACAGCGACGGAGAGCAATTTCGGGAGCCGGCCATCGCCCGCGCCTGGTCCGGTTTCGATGCCATGCTGGCGATGCGGCATGACGACAAGCCGGCCTTCTGTCACTGGACCGAACAGCTCTATGCACCGCTCTATCAACAGGCGCAATGGACCGAACAGGGAGGGCGGGTCGCATGAGCCAGCCACGCCCTCTGCCACTGACTTTCCCATTGCACGGCACGCGCCTGATCGAAGCCAGTGCCGGTACCGGCAAGACCTTTACCCTGGCGGCCCTGTACCTGCGGCTGGTGCTGGGGCACGGCGGCCGGGCCGCGTTCCGCCAGCCCCTGCTGCCGCCGGAAATTCTGGTGGTGACCTTCACCGAAGCCGCCACCGAGGAATTGCGGGAGCGGATCCGCGACCGGTTGGCGGAAGCGGCGCGGGTGTTCGCCGATCCCCAGGCCCACAAGCCGGATCTCATTCTCCAAGGTTTGCTGGACGACTACGCCGACGACGAGCAACGCCGCCATTGCGCGCAACGGCTGAACGCCGCCGCCCAGTGGATGGATGAAGCCGCCATCTACACCATTCATGGTTTCTGCAACCGCATGCTCAAACAACATGCGTTCGATTCCGGCAGTCTGTTCAGCCTGGAACTGCAGGAAGACGCCAGTGACGAACAGCAGCTCGCCGCTTGCGACTACTGGCGTAACGTCATAACACGGTTCCCGGTAAGCGCCGCCAATGCACTGCAAGCCAACAAGCTGGGCCACCCGGAAGCCCTGCTGGCGCAATGCCGGCCACTGCTGGGGCTCGGTGGCACCGACCCGGACACGCTGCCGGAAAGCGTGCAACGCTGGCTCGATGATAGCGGCCCGCAAGCGGCACTGGAGCAAAACGCTCGCGACACCCTCACCGCCGAGTTGCCGGCCCTGCTCGAATGGGTGCACAGCGCGCGTGACAACAAATGGCTCAACGGCAACAGTTACCGCGCCAGCAGCCTGCCGGGCATGCTGCTGACGCTGGAACGCTACGCCGCCGGCGAGGTACTGAACGACAAGGACTACGACACCCTCTCACGCTTCTCCACAGCGGGTATGAAGCTGACCAAGAAAGGCGAGGAACATCGCCCCGGCTTCGCCTTCTGTGATCAGTTGGACCAGGTCTTGGAGCAGCGGGAACAAACGGCGCTGCCGCGCACCGACCTGCTTGCCCACGCCGCCGCCTGGATCGGTAAACGAGTGGACCGAATGCGCCGGCAAACCGCCACCATGGGGTTTGACGATATGCTGAGCCGTCTCCACGGCGCCCTGCACGGCGACAACGGGCCCCGGCTGGCGCAAGTGATCCGTGATCAGTTCCCGGTGGCGCTGATCGACGAATTCCAGGACACCGATCCCACCCAGTACGGGATTTTTTCAGCGCTGTATGAGCACCGGGACGACACCGGCTGGTTCATGATCGGCGACCCCAAACAGGCGATCTACGCCTTCCGCGGCGCCGACGTGTTCACCTATCTGCAAGCCCGGCGTGCCACCGAGGGGCATCACTATACCCTGGGCCGGAATTTCCGTTCGGCGACGCCGATGGTGGCGGCGGTGAACCGCTTGTTCGAATACAGCCAGGACAGCCACGGCGATGTCTTCATGATGGACAACGCCATTCCTTTCAAAGCGGTGGAGGCCCAAGGGCGCAAGGATACGCTGCTGGTGGACGGCGAAACCAAATCCGGCGTCACGCTCTGGGTGGAAGACAGCGACAAAGCCATTTCCTCCGGCGTTTATCGACAACACCAGGCAGCCCGTTGCGCCACCGAGATCGCCCACCTGCTCAGCGGCGCCGAACAGGGTGTCACCGGCTTCCGCGAGGACCAGCACTTCACGCTTTTGCGCCCCCGTGATGTGGCCGTGCTGGTGCGCGATCGTACCGAGGCCAAGGCGATCCGCGACGCTCTGCTCGCCCGGGGCGTGCGCAGCGTTTACCTGTCCGACCAGGACTCCGTGTTCGCGCAACCGGAAGCGCAGGATCTTTTGCTGATCCTGCGCGCCTGCGCCAGCCCGGAATCCGACGTGCGCGTGCGCAGTGCCCTGGCCTCCGGCACGCTGTCCCTGCCCTACCAGGAACTGGACCGGATCAATCGGGACGAGGTGCGCTGGGAAGCCACGGTCAATCGCTTCCACGGCTATCGCGCACAATGGCGGCAACAGGGTGTGCTGCCGATGTTCCGGGGCCTGCTCATGGACTTCTCGGTGCCGGCACGACTGCAGCGCAGTCTCGACGGGGAGCGCGCCTTCACCAACCTGTTGCACCTTGCCGAGCTGCTGCAACAGGCCGCCACGCAACTGGACGGCGAGCAGGCTCTGATCCGTTATCTGGAAGACGCTGTCAACGACCAGCGCGGCAGCAACAACGACAATATTCTGCGTCTGGAAAGCGACGATGACCGGGTCAAGGTGATCACCATTCACAAATCCAAGGGCCTGGAATACCCGGTGGTCTATCTGCCCTTCATTTGCAGTTTCCGCGCGGCGGAAAAGAGCAAGCCGCCCCTGCGTTATCACCGTAAGGGACCGGACGACGCCCATCTCGTCGTCTCGCTGGAACCGGACGACGACATCGAACGTCTCGCCGATCACGAGCGTCTGGCCGAAGACATGCGCCTGCTCTACGTGGCACTGACCCGGGCCTGCCACAGCTGCACCCTGGGCCTGGCGCCCTATGCCAAGGGCCGCGCCCAACAAAATCAACTGCCACGCAGCGCCATCGGCCGGCTGTTGTTCGGCCCCCAGGGCGTGGCCAATGATCAATTGCTGTCCGCGCTGGGGCCCTTGAGCGACGACGCCATCACGGTAACGCCCGCGCCGCCAAGCAATGACGAGGTCTATCAGCCGGTCAACACGGCGTCCCGCCTGCGCCAACAGATAACCTTTCCCAGACGTCCGCGCACACCCTGGTGGATCGCCAGCTACAGCGCCCTGCGGCAGGTGGAGGAACCGCTCGCTCCCGCCGACGCCCGCGCCGATCAACTGGCGGAAGCCGAGCCGGAACCCGTGCAGAAACCGATGATGGAAACCGCCGCCGCGGGGGTGCACGCGTTTCCTCGCGGCGCCCTGCCCGGCACCTTGCTGCATGATTTGCTGGAGCATGCCGCCAACCAGGGGTTCCGGGCCTGTCTGGACGCCCCGGAAGAGATGGACAAAAGGGTCGGCCAGCAACAGGAAGCCCGCCACTGGCAGGATCACCACACCACCGTGAAGCAGTGGTGGCGCCAGACTTTGACGACGCCCCTGCCGCTACAGCAGGAGCGGATATGTTTGGCGGACCTGGATCGGCCCGTGGCGGAAATGGAATTTCTGCTGCCCGCCGAACAGGTGTCGGTGACACGGCTGGATGCGCTGATCCGTGAGTATCTCTATCCGGGGCAGCCACGACCGCGCCTGGAAGCCGATACTCTGAATGGCATGCTCAAGGGCTTCATGGATCTGGTGTTCGAGCACCGGGGCCGCTATTACGTGCTGGACTATAAATCCAACTGGCTCGGTCCGGACGATGACGCCTACGGCGATGAAGCGCTGATCAAAGCGTTTCTGGAGCATCGTTACGAAGTACAGTACGCGCTGTACCTGCTGGCACTGCACCGCTTACTGCGCAGCCGCCTCGGTGACGACTATCATCCGGATACCCATCTGGGAGGCGCCGTTTACGTCTTTCTTCGCGGCCTCGGCGCGCCCTCCGCCGGCACCGTTTTCAGCGCCGCGCCGACCGCGCTGGTGGAGGCTCTGGACCGGCTGTTCCTGGGAGACGCCCATGCGAAGTGATGGACAAGGCGATCTGTTCGCCGCCGTCGACTGGCAAAGTGCCCTGGAGCAAGTGCGCGATCAGGGGCAGTTACGGGATCTGGACGTGGCGGTGGCGCGGTTTCTGCACCAGCAGGCACCGGACACCGATCCGGTGGTCCTGGTGATCGCCGCGCTCACCAGCGCGCAACTGGCGGCGGGGCATCTGTGTCTGGACCTGGAGGAACCGGAGTTGGCCCAACGGCTATGGCCGGCGGGCATACCGGAGAGTCTGGTGCCGTTATTGCCGCCGGACCCGCAACAGTGGCACGCACCGCTGCGAGCCAGTGAGCTGGTTGGCGAGGGCTCCGGTCAGCCCCTGGTGCTGGACGGTTCCCGTCTCTACCTGCAGCGCAACTGGACCCAGGAGGTCAAGGTCGCCGACTTACTGCTGGCGCGACTGCGGCACGAGACTTCCGCCCCTCCGGGCGACACTCTGGCAAAGCTGTTCGTCGACGGCGATGACGAGGTGGACTGGCAGCAGGTGGCCTGCGCCCTGGCCACCCGTGCCCGCTTGACGGTGATCACCGGCGGCCCCGGCACCGGCAAGACCACCACCGTGGTGCGCCTGCTGGGTCTGCTGCAAAGCCTGGCACTGGAACAGGGACGCACCCTGCGTATACGTCTGGCCGCCCCCACCGGCAAGGCCGCCACCCGGCTGACGCAGTCCATCGGCGATCAGGTGGCGCGGCTGCCGTTGCCGCAAACCGTGCGCTCGGCCATTCCCACCGAGGTCAGCACTCTGCACCGCCTGCTCGGCACCCGCCCTGACAGCCGCCGCTTCCGTCATCACCGGCATAACCCGCTGCACGCGGATCTGGTGGTGGTGGACGAAGCCAGCATGATCGACATGGAAATGATGGCCAGTCTGCTCGACGCCCTGGATGCCAATACCCGGCTGGTGCTGCTGGGCGACAAGGACCAACTGGCCAGCGTGGAAGCCGGCGCGGTCCTCGGTGACCTTTGCCGCGACGCCGATCGGGGCGGCTACGACGAGACCACGGTGGACTTCATTCAACAAAACTGCGGCGCCGACCTGACCGCCTGGCGCGGCGACGGCGGCCCCTTGGCGCAACAGACCGCCATGCTGCGACGCAACTGGCGCTTCCGCGACAGCCCCGGCATCGGCGCACTGGCCCGGGCGGTGAATCAAGGTGATAACCGGAGTGTCACCAGCGTCTTCCGACAACATACGGATCAACTACAGCGCCTGGACCTGCGCCGCGATCCCCACTATCTGCACCGTTTCCTGATCGACGGCACGGCCTCGCATCCGGGGTTGAAAGCGCTGCTGCTCGAAGCGGCCAACACACCGGACAGGGACGAACTGGATAGCTGGGCCGCCCGGCTGCTGCTCCGGTTAACCGAGCGGCAGTTGTTGAGCGGCTTGCGCGGCGGCCCTTTCGGCGTCACCGAGCTGAATCAGCAACTGACCCGGCAACTGCACCGGCAGGGCCTGGCGGACGAGCACGAATGGTATCCGGGCCGTCCGGTGATGCTTACTCACAACGATTATCAGCTTGGTCTGATGAACGGCGACGTTGGCCTGACCCTGGCCCACCCGGATGGCCTGAGAGTGGCATTTCCGTTACCGGATGGCCGCATCAAGTGGGTATTGCCGAGCCGGCTGGGCGGCGTGGAAACGGTCTACGCGATGACCGTGCACAAATCCCAGGGCTCGGAGTTCCGACACACCCTGCTGATCCTTCCAGACCGGCCGCATCCGCTGCTAACCCGGGAGCTGATCTATACCGCGGTGACCCGGGCGCGGGAGACCTTCACCCTGCTCGAGTGCGGCCCGGGCACGGTGCTGAACCAGGCGGTCGCCCGCCGCACCTGGCGCGCATCGGGGTTATGGCAACGACTGAACCGCACCGAACGGCAGGTCATCACCGATGACGACGACTCTTGCCGCTGAACAGAAAGACAACGAAGGTGATGGTGGCGACGATACAGAGAAAGATCACAAACGCGGTGATCCACTGGTCCGGTGTCAGGCCGTTGAACATGTGTCAGACCTCCTCGGGGACGACGTCTACACCGTAGCATGGGCGATCAGGAAAGCGAGCCGCTTTACCTTCGTTCTTGATCCATATCAAACCGGACTCACGCCTCCCGGCAATAACGACAAAGCCCCGGCCAATCAGCCAGGGCTTTGTCGTTTCTCGGGGACAGCTCAAGCTGCCCCTATTCAGTTACCACGAACCGTTATTCCTTGAACTGCGGTTCAGCCTGCTCGGTGTCGACGAAGATTTCCGCGCGACGATTCTTCGCCCGGCCTTCGCGGGTGTCATTGGATTCCGCCGGACGGGTTTCACCAAAGCCTTTGGTGGTGATCTTGCCGCCATCCACTTTGTAGTCCTGGATCAGGCGATCCTTCACCGCCTGGGCACGACGTTCGGACAGGCCCTGGTTGTATTCCGCCGGGCCGGTGCTGTCGGCATGGCCTTCCACGCGGATGGCACCGCTTTCGCCTTTGTTCAGGTTGTCCGCGGCCTGACGCACTTCATCATTGAACTGGGCGCTGATGTCCGCTTTATCGAAGCCGAAGTAGATCACGTTCATGCTTTGATCGCTGACCGTGTCGTACTTCTGACAACCGCGCTCATCCACCACGGCACCGGCCGGGGTATCCGGGCAGGCATCACGATCATCCGGCACGCCGTCGCCATCCTGGTCGCCAATCACCGGTGCCGGCTCCGGTTCCGGCGCCGCGTGAGCGGTGCTCACACCGAACAAGACGTTGACCGCGGCGTAGACCTGGCCGGTCCAGAAATCCCGATCCGCCGCGTAGGCTTGGCGGGTCCCGAGATCCAGCAGGATGCGATCAGCGAAGGCGCGCTGAATACCGACTTCCACACCGGTCATGAAGGCATGTTGCTTGTCGCCTTTATCGCCGGTGACGTTGTCGTTAAGGCTTTCCAGTACCAGGTCACCCATGTTGAAACCGGCATAGGGTTCAAAACCCAGGAAGCTGGTGCCGTTCATGTGGTAACGCAGGCTGGCGAAATAGCTTTGTACATCCCAGCGGGCACCGGAATTGTAATCGCTTTCCACGTCACCATCAGATTCTTCGTACCAGGCCTGGATGGACCAGTTGGGGTTGAAACGCCAGCCAAGCTGGCCGCCGTAAAACCAGTTGTCTTCGCCGCCATCGATATCTTCACCGAAGGCTTCGTTGTCGTAAAAGAAATAATGGCTGGCGTTAGCGCCGATGTACCCATAAGTATCCGGTACGTTTTCGGCAAAGGCAGGGGCGGCAACCATCATCGGGGAGATGAACGCCGCTGCGAGCAATCTTTCTTTCATGGCAAGCTCCTATCGGTACAAATCGATCCACAATGGAATCAATGTAGAGCCGCCATCGTCTGATGAGGATAGACAAACGTAAATATTGTGGAAAAGTGGAACTTTTTTTACCTCATCTAACATTCCCTAAGCGTTCAGTTTCAAATGACCTTCCAGGGAGAAGGTCATTTATTACTAGAAAAAACAAAAAACTAATTATAACGACCTATGAATTATTTTTTAATCCACTGCCCGTCCGGAGTTTTAACGTATTCCCCCCCAGAGGTTTTCTCGATAGCCTTCTGACCGGCCAGATTGGCCACCTGCTCCAACGTAATGCCATTCTGACGGGCGATACGTTCGTAGGCTTGGCGTCGTTTTTCATTGACATCCGATACCAGTTGCACGGCTTCCGGCGTTGCCTTCACCACCCCCAGATAGCCATTGGGTTGTTCACCCACCAACCCCTGGGTTTTTGCCTGGTCCAGCTCCAATGCAAAGGCGGTCCCCGCCATCGTCAGCGTCGCTACCATCAGCGCGATTTTGATTATCTTCATCATGCCTTGCCTCCTTAAACGGCAATCTCTTGTTGGCAAGTGTTAGAACAGATCGTCGTTCTGTTCGAACAACGCATCGATGTCTTTTTCCACCTTCAACCGGATTTCATGATCAATTTTCACATTCAGGTTGATGGTGATCGGTTCCTTGGGCGCTTCCAGTGCCACCCGGGGCGTACAGGCCATCAGCGGCAACAGCAGAGCCGTCAGCAACAGGCCTCGCCCTCCCCGATTGATTTTCATTGTGTGCTCTCCATCGGCGTCCGTTTCATGATCTCATCGGTGATCTGATCACCGATGCGCAAGCTGCGCAACAGGTCCCTGACATTTTCCTTGTGCGTGTAATTAAAGACCACGGGCAGGCGATTTTGTTGCGGGTTGATGCCCTCAATGGTGACCGCCGCGTCCAGCCAGCCGCTGTCCTCCATATCCAGCTGTGCAAAAAAGCGACTGATCAACAGTGGATTCAATGAATCCAGTGCCAGGCCCACCGCCTGGTTGGATTGCGCCATGGCCTGGACCGCCGAGGTCATTGGAACTTCCAGGGACAAAGGGCCTTCGTTGGATAACCGTCCACCCCGCACCGCCACGCTGTTGCGCGACAAACGCAGCGGCAGATAGCCGCCCACCGTACCGGACAGCGATACCACCGGCTCATTCTGCAACGCCGCCACCTGGTTCAGGTCAATACCGGTCACCACCACTGTCTGCCACTGATCCGACGGCCACTGCAACTTCGGCGCCAGCACCTCACCGCCGAGCACCTCGGCACGGATATCGCTGAAACGCCAGACCTCCAGGTCCGAGTGACCGCTCAAACGAATATTGGTGATCGGCGTACCCACATCCACCGACGCCAGGGAAATCGGCTCCCGTGTTCTCAGGTCGGCCTCACCATCCTGCCAGTCCAGCGCCAATCGTGCGTTCAGTCCGCACGCCAGCACACTGCCCCAGTCCAGGTCCGCCCCGGAGACATTGGCTTTAACCCCGAAAGAGACCACCTGGTCCCACAACCAGTCGCCGTCCGCGACCAACTGCCCGGACTGCAGGGTAAAGCCAAGCCCCCGGCTCAGTTCAGGACGCAACGCCGAAGACAACGACAGATCACCGGCATAACCGGTGCCAAAGGGACGGGCACTGACCGCCAGCGACGCCTCCCAATCCTTCACCGCCAGTTCCGCGCGGGCACGCTGTCCGTTCAGATTCACCGTGCCGGTGAGCACCGGCAGTTCCCAACGCTCCGCCAGCAGCCCTTCTCCCCGCAGAGCCAGTTGCCCGTGGATACCGCCATCCTGATAACGCAACGGCGTCCGAGCGGTCAGCGACAACGGCTTCAATAGGGTCTTTCCCTGCACCGCCTGCGCCACGGAAATCGCCGCGCCCCTGGCCAGAGTGAACACGCCATCGTGCCACTGCCAGCGACCATCAAGGTGCGCCGCGCCGCCCTGGTCCAGGTAATCAGCCGCGTCCACATCGGCATCCAGACGGCCGGCCCAAACGCCATGATCGTCCCTCCGCCCACTCATTCGGGCCTGGAACGGCAGACGCTGATAACGACCCTTGAGAGAGGCCCGCACCGGCCAGTATGGCGGCTTCAGTTCCGCCACCGGCGCCGTGGCCTCCACGCTCAGATCCGCGTTTTCGAGATGTACCTTGAGCGGCTCCCCACTGACGCCGTCCGCGCCCGCCCGGCCGCGCCAGCCGCCGCCCAGACGATACCCTTGCCATTGCCCGGCCAGGGACAACGCCCCTTGCCAATGCACGCCGTCCGGGCTCCACAGCAACTGGCTGTTACTGGTGGTCAGGGTGGCCTCCTGATAACGCACGGACAGTGGCAGCGTCACTTCTCCGTCGGCGGCCAACGGCACCGTCACCGACTCCCGCAGACTCAGCCGCATCTGTTCCGGCAGAGTCAGCTCAAACGGCGCCACCAGCAACTGCTCTCTCCGCCACTGAAAAGCGACCGCGCCATCCAACCCTTCGGACAGCGTCAAACGCCCCTGCCCCGCTCCCAGCCTCTGATCGTCGCTGGCCAGGGTCAGCAGCGCTTGCCCCTGTGGCCCCCGAGCCTCCAACCGCCCCCTGGCCTGCTCAATCACGCCATCAAAAGTCCCACTGGCGGTCAGCCCTTCCCCCGGCAATAACCGCCATCCCGCCGGCAGCGCCAACGGATCGGAAAGCGTCAGTGACGCCTGCCAGCGGGGTTGCTCCACGGTGACCGTACCACTCAGATTGGCCCGGTAATCCTCATCGGCCATACCCAGTTCGCTGCCGGTCAGCGCCAATTCGGCCCGGACCAGCTTTCCAGGAAGCCATTGCCCCGAGCCGCTGAATTCCACCGCGCCGATGGCGCGGCTGTCCAGATCCGACACCGGGATTTGCCCATGCACCTGCCATGCCCCGCTGTCCTGCCGGTAATCACCGAACACCTCGCCATTGCGGAATCCGGCCCGCCCCTGCCAGTGACCGTTTTTCTGCGTCAGCTCAAGGGATAACGGCGGATAATCCTGCCACTGAAATGCCCACACCCTGACATCCAACGCCGGCAGGTCGGGTAATTCGGAAAGCGGCTCGGAAGCGGTATCGGAATCACAATGGCGAATCGACACGCTGTCGGCAGTGACGGTGATGGGACGCAGCGAGGAAAGACGCAATCCCCGCAGAGACAAGGGGCGACATTCGCCCTGCCGCTGCCACAATCCGGTGACTACCAGCCCTTGGCGCCAGCCGATCCCCTGCCAGCGCCAGCCCAGACTCCAGGCGACCACGAACGGTAACAGCAGCAACAACACCAGAACCACCAGTGTTGCCACCACCCCGATTCGACGCCGCGACCAAGCTGCCATGGAGATCCTTGTCGGAAACGAATGTATCCCACGCCAAGCATGGCGTGTCCTTGTCAGGAAATATAGAGGTCAAACCGAGGCAAAAGTGCCATGGGCGATGGGGTGGGCACTCGTCATGGAATAACGGGAATGAGTCTCTCCGCTATCCCTGATGGAGGGCATAAAAAAGGTTCATCGCGGAATGACGGGAATGAGTGTCTCCATCGGGGCACGGGTCTGCACGGAGGCCTTCCGGGATCGCTGTAAATACATCCCTGTAAGCTCCCGGTTTGACGTCCCTGTCAAACAGGGTCCCGGAAGGCCTCCGTGCAGACCCGTTTCGAGTGAACCGCCGCGTTCCGGACTCCAACGACGACGGACCTTTCCAGAAACGGCCGTCTGGCACCTCGAAGCAGAGCCGTGTTACGCCTTTGCGGAACCTGCTTCACGACGTTCCCGCAAAGGTGTAACACGGCTCTGCTGTCCCTGATGGAGGGTAAGGCCGTTTCCCTCTAAACCGCGATGAACCATAAAAAAGCCCCGGTGAAAATCACCAGGGCTCTTTCTCTCTCGTTTGGTCGGGACGGGAGGATTCGAACCTCCGACCCCTTGCACCCCATGCAATTTCTATATGGATGAGCACGGACCCTGGCGAACTTTCAGAGAGGCCTCTATGATAGAAAATACGCGGCTTTCAGCCTGTTCTTGTGTCTACACAAGTCCGCTGACATCCGCCGACAGCCAGACGATCCGGTGGGGCAAAAGTGGGGCAAAATTATCAAACCGCAGATTATGCAGGGAGTAGAACATGGCCAAACTGACGGTTAAGCAACTGGAAGCCCTCACCGCAATGGATGACGGCAAGACACTGCGCGAGGATAACGGCCTGGTCGCCAAGGTCCGCGCCGGCGTGCGAGGCGTCACGGTACTGTTTCGCTATGAGTTCAAACTGGATGGGGTCAAGCGTGATTACCGCCTCGGCAGTTGGCCCAAGAAAACACTGGCCCAGATTCGGGCCAACCGTGACGAAGCCAAAGCCTCAGTTACCAAAGGTATCGACCCCACCGCTGCCCAGAAGGCAGCCAGGATTGAAGCCCAAGCCGCCATTGCCTCAACCATCGCCGAAGCCGAGCGCCAAGCGTCGGAAAACAGGACGGTGAACGAGCTATTTGAAGCTTGGCTCGACGATGGCGTATCGCGGCAAGATAACAATGCCGAACTCCGCAGAAGTTTTGGCAAAGACGTGCTCCCCTTGATTGGCAAGACGCCGCTGCGTGCCTTGACCGATAAGGACCTCCTCTCTGTGCTCAGAACGGTAAAGGCTCGCGGCCTGAACCGCTCCGTCGTTATTCTGAACAACGACTTGGGTCAAATGCTGCGCTGGGCAGAGAAACGGAAACCCTGGCGCACCTTGATGGCTGACGGGAACCCTGCCGATCTGGTGGATGTCAAGCCCCTACTGGATAGCGACTATCAGGAAGAACGGGAGCGGGTACTCTCCGCCGAAGAGATTCGAGAGCTGCGAGACGTCTTCGAGAAACTGGAAGCGGATTACGCTGCCCTGCCGGCGGGCCAGAAATACAGCGGCATCCGCCCGGTAAACCCGCGCGTGCAATGCGCCATCTGGATCTGCCTGGCGACCCTATGCCGCATCGGCGAGCTGCTTCAAGCGGAATGGAAGCATGTCGACTTTGCCACCGGTCACTGGTTCATCCCCGCGCAGAACACCAAGGGGCATCGCGGAAAGCGGCAAGACCACCATGTCTTTCTATCGCCTTTTGCATTGTCACAGTTCAAACGGCTACACCAGGAAACCGGGCACACCCCCTTCCTATTCCCAAACAGAGTTGGAGACAGCCACGTCAACACGAAGACTGTCAGCAAACTGATCGGTGACCGGCAGTGCCGCTTCAAGAATCGCAGCAAACCTCTGGCCGGCCGACATAATGATGACAGCTTGGTCCTGGCAAATGGTCGAAATGGCGCATGGAGCCCACACGACATGCGCCGCACGGGTGCGACAATGATGCAAGCGATCGGCGTACCGCTCGACATCATAGATCGCTGCCAGAATCATCTCCTGGGCGGCTCGAAAGTCCGGCGGCATTACCTGCGCCATGACTACGCCAAAGAGAAAGCGGAGGCATGGAAGCTACTAGGAGAGCACATAGAAGCGCTATTGTAAGCGTTGGTCCGCTCCATGCTGAGCGGGCAGCTGGGGCTCTACCTACTCGAACAGGGCGGCGACTTCCCTCAGGACCTCTACAGCCGAATCAAAATCCATACTTTCATCATCGTCAGCGTACGACATCGCATCCACAAACTGTGTGTACTCTTCGCGATACTCCTTATCGTTATCCAGGCACTCAATGGCCTCCTGAATCGACTCTGTAAACGGGGCCTGAGTATCGCGCTTTCCTGTCTGCCGATCGCCTTCGAATGAGGATTCTGCGACATCCACAAACAGCTCCTGATCTTCCCTAATCACAGAGATCAGCGCAGCAATATCGTGAAGATGGCGAATCATCGCGGGATCATCACCGTGAGCTGATCGATCACGCTTCAGCACACGCCATGTCAACGCACTTAACTTGTCGGCTGCTGTCTCAATCGGCGGCAGGCACAAGATTTCGACTTCAGGTTCAGTCTCTGTGTAGTACGAAACGAAAGACTGAACCTGCCTGACCTCCGCTTCCAGCCGAGGCTGGGTAAAACTGAATTCAATCTGCAAGCCTGCTCGTAGCGCGGCACTGGTATCATGATTTTGCGGATAGCCAAGCTCGAATTTCACGTAATTACTGGCAACAGCAACTTGGTCTCTATCCAGCATCAAAACATCAACACTCTCAACCGCGCCCAGAATACCTTCACGGTACGCACTGCGAAGCTTCCTCATTTGCCCCGCACTTCCCGACTGCAACGCCAAACAACGGAAATCCAAGTCTTCGGAAAAGCGCTGTATTAGCCCATACCCCTTGGAAAGACTGGTACCCCCAGAAAAAATCCCCTGAAATCCATCACTCTCATACTCAGCAATAGCCTTCAAGGCTTGAACTGAATACCAGTCTTTCTCGACAAAGGCAGAACCGATACCCATCTCCGCCGCAATTTCCTCAATAACGTCGGGATCAGGAGACATACTGATACTTGATTGACTTGCCATCGTAGGCCATCTTCCTTGAAACACGCCCCTTCACAGCAATCAGCCGCCCGGTGGGCACCTGCGTAGAGCGCCTGCTGTTATAGCTCGTCTGCTCTTTAGACGAGACCACTTCAACACCCAGCTTCTGGGTCAGGGCCTCACGAGCCAGCTCTGGCAACGGCTTTACCGGAACAAGCTTGTTACTGAGCGAGGAACGCCTGGCTTTGGCATAAAGGCCTCGCCCGAACTTGATCAACACCTCCTCCCGCACCAGCTCACGCAGGGCTCGACCAACCTGGTCCCGATCAGACAGATCACTAAAGTCAGCGGGCACAAAGACCACGCCAGCATTCCGGCTTATCCTGTACTTTACCTTCGACTTCAATGAGTTAAGCGCCATGTTCCACTCCTGCCAATACAGCAGCAACATACAATTATACGACACTATAACACACACAATGAAAACATAATATTCAACAATATCAGCATCTTATGAAATCCCACGAAAAATCGCGAACCCAAATAAGTCGTCACTCCCGTATAAGTTAGGACTCTTGCGCGGAAACCCGACACTGTCCTTTTGGCCACCCCTTGAACAGGGTGGTGTTTTCTATATGCTGACCTCTAATCACCTGATGTGTTTTACAGCATTCAAGGAGACCGCCATGGACAGGGGCCTAGCCCGCATCATCCTGGTCGACAGCTACATGCCTGGCCGAGCCACGGAGGTGGCGGTCTCTGGACACACCAGCATCAACGGGCGAAATGGGGCCGGCAGGACTCTGGAGCTGGTACCGGTAGAGCGTCTGCCATGAGCCATCACGACTACCGGCGCGAGACCCGCCATCAAGCCCTGGAACTCCTGATTCGCTGGGAAGGCGGGTGCAATGCCACTACCTTGGGAGAACTCTTCAGCCTGGATCGCACCAATGCGGGCAGGGACTTCCGCGACTACCGGGCCCGCTTCGGGGGAATCGAATATGACGCCTCCCGACGGCAGTACCGCGCCAGCTGCTCGTTTCGTTGCCACTTCAGTGACGGCAGCCTGGACGAATATGTGGCTTTGTGCGCACGGCACAAGCGTCACGACGGCATTTTCGACTTTGCCACCGCAAGCCCCATTCCCGTTCGCGAGCCCGTCATTCAGGATGTTGTGGCGGCGATCCTGAATCGGGTCCCAATCGACATTACCTACCGCTCCTGGAATCACCCGGCGGGAATTGAACGTCGGATTCACCCACATGCGATCGCCTTTTCCGGCCTGCGCTGGCATGCCCGCGCCTTCGATAAAAGAACTCAGTCTTACCGGGACTTCAACCTGAACCGTATAATTGCTCTGGATACAGTACGAGGAGTCGCCTACGTCAGCGGAGATAAAGACCTCTACTGGAATACCCGAGCAACGATTAAACTGATTGCCAACCCGAAGCTTTCAACTGAAGAGAAAACGATGGTGGAAGCCGAGTACGGGATGACCAACGGGGTCCTGCTCATACGACCTCGGCAATCCATGTGTCACTACGTCCTGCAGTCATTAAATGCGGAAATTGTAGACAATGAGGCCGCCTGCTCAGGTCGCGCCCGCCCTATAGTGGTAGCAAATGCCAAAGATATACGACCTTTTCTTTTTGGGAACTCTTGATGCAGCGGTGTGTTAGGCATGATTTACAGGGCATTTATTTATATAGGCCCAAAAACCTACACTTAGCCCAATACTTATTTGTTGAATTCGAGCGAACAAGGGCGGATATGTACAGATAGATCCCAATCGCTTCCACTACCTTTATCAGGAAAAAAGGCCACTGCCCGGTCGGGCAGTGACCAGCCTGATTGCCAATCGCTCTTTTGATAGGAGATATTGCGTCGATTGACAAGATATAGACGATTTCAGTTTGGTGACACCGAACCCGATTCATAAAAAATTAACAATAAAGACGTCATAACGAAATGATAGGCCTGACCTGGGCGACCGTAGACCGTTCGCACGGCATTACGGCCCCTTCACTCCGTACAGGATTTACTCCCTATTATAAACAAGACCAGCCAGGCGGACGCCATGTTCCCATCAAAGGGATTGCTGATCGTCGTCCAACCGTGCCTGCTCGTCTTTCGTCAGCCGCCGCTTTTGCGCCGTACTCAACTTACCAACACCAATCACCTGCAGAGGGCTGGCGTCGTCGTAGTCCTGCCGCGAAGCAGGCGCCCTTGCGGCTCCTGTTGCCGGCGCCAAACCTTCATCGCCATAGCCAAGGATTTCCACATTAATAATCGAGGGCTGCCGTTGCCGCTGGCGCCGCCCCACCTGCTCCGCCGCCTGCACCGCGCTGGAGGCGGCGTTGCTGGCGCTGGTCAGGGCGCCCACGTTCACCGCCGCCACCGCCGGCAAGCCGGTGGAATCCCCTTGCACCTGGATGTTCTCCGCGTTCACCACCTGCAGCGCGGCGATATTGACGTTACCGGAGACACGGATGCCTGCCTCGCCAGCGTCAATCACGCCCAGCGGTGCAATCAGATCAATGTCTCCTGGCGGCACTTCCGGAATCGGTGCCAGGGTGGCGATCCCCGCGCCGGTGCTGGGCACGGATGGTGACAACGTCACATTACCCAGATCGTCATAAGTACGGCGCGGCGGTGTGTAAACCAACGTGGTCTTGGCACCGCGGCCGGCGTTGATGTCGCCGGCGTTGGACCAGGCGAAGATGTCGCCGCCGTAGGTGGTCATGATGCGGGAGAGGCCCAGCGCGATATCGCCCTGGCTGAACAGCTGAATATCCCCACTGCCCTGGGTTAGGATGCCGTTGTCTCCTTCCAGGGGACGCACCGCTTCCGAGCCAATGATCAAGTCGCCGCCCGGTACCAACATTTGGATGGTCCCACCACCCTCGGTGCGCAGGAGACCAGAGCGCTCGATAACGTTTCCGTTAATAGCGTCCGTTTCCTGAGTAGTGAACATGGTGAAGTCGCCGTCATAGCCCGAGGTGCCGGCCTCGCTGTCCATCTCCGGCAACAGCGTCTCGATCATGCGGCGGCCACGCAGATAACTGCCGTAGCGGGGACCATCCGCCTCATTGAATTCCCGACCGCCTTCGCGTAACTCGGCGTAGTACACCTCCCTCAGGAAGATGCGCTGCTGCTCTGGCGCCAGGGACTGGAAGTAGCTCAAAGCATCGGTGTCATTGAGCACCGCTTCGCCGTATCGGGACAACAGCCAGGTTTCCAGCTCTTCCTCGTAGGTTTTGGCCACCTTATCTGGTTGATCACCAAGCGGTTGATCCGGATCGGCCAGATTGGCAGGGTCCAGATAAGTGTCGATGAGCGCCTGGTAATCCGGGCCGGACTCGCCCATGCCCGCGTTCACCACGATATCAGCGCCACCGTTGTTAGCATCACGCGTTCCGTCGCTAAAGGGACCCACGCTACGCACCCAGCCCCGGTCGGCTTGGTAGACGTTGCGACCGGCGGTGAGTTCCAGGGTGCCCGGGCCTACTACCTGAGTATTGATATGAATCAGATCACGGCCAGCCTCGATGATGGAGACATCCGTCGGGCTGTAATGTCCCAGAGCGGAGTTTGCCAGCCCTGCGCCCCCACCGCCGTACTCAACGATATCCCGACCAGCGCGCACATGCGCGGGGCGACCGGCCCGATTTTGCAGAGAGCCAGAGGTACCAACCACACCATAATAGCCGTAATACAGCTGATAAATATCGCCTTCCAGCGCGTAAAAGCGGGCCGGGGCCACCTCCAAGCCGGATAGCGACGCATCATAGACCGTAGACAAGCCCAGCGTGTAGATGGACTCCCGGGCCAGAATTTCCAGCCAGCCGTTGGACGACACGTCCGTGGTCAAGTTGACCTGGTTGGGCGAATTGCCGTTGCCGTATACAGAACCGCCGGCGGCCACCGCGCTGAAACGGGCAGGCAGGCTACCGGACCCCGAGCCGCCACCGACGCCAATATCACCGCCCGTACTGAACACAAGCGCTTCGGTGTGATCGGTCCGCAGCACCACCCCATTGGTAGAGGGATCCTGCACATTGACCAGAGCATCTCCTTGCGTATGGAGGGTAGCCTGGGCATCGCCCAGCACCAGCCTCAGGCCACCAAAGGTCCGTTTGTTCACCAGCAGCAGTTCATCATCCGGACGTGGATCAGTGTTGGTCTCGGCCACCTTATAGGTTTGCCATAGATCCCCCAGGGCCTGGGCCCGCACCTGGACGTCACCACGTAGGTTGGCTATGCCGCCCTGATCCAGGGAAGAGGCGAGGAAGACCGGATCTAGGGTGCCGGTCACATCCAGCTTAAGGTCGCCACCGCCGTAGGTATGGCGTTGCCCCTCGCCATCCACCCAGCCGGCGCCGCCGACCATCAGGAAGACACCGCCCAGGACTTGACCGTCGGAGGTACGGGTGTGGGCACCGACATCACCGCCAGCGGTCACCGTCAGGTTGCCGCCCCCCAGGGTGCCGATGCCGTCGAAGCCCATCAGGTCCAGATATCGATTGCTGCCAGAACCGGCCAAGCCATAGTTACCGGGGTTGATGCCCCATACTTGCTGGTTTCCGGTTTCAGTGTTCGAGGCAGCCCATAGCCAGTGATCGGTCTCACCATTGGATTCATACCCCTGGATATCACGGCCCACTTGCAGCAGAACATTACCGCCGCCGGTATTGATCAGCGCGGTGGCCGCCGCCGCGGCATCCTCATACAAGGCATAATCGGTGTTGAGGACGGTACCGTCCTCGGTACGCTCAGCCCCAAGCGCCGGCGCCCCTTCCACCGCCGTACCCCCCGTGTAAATGCTGAACCGGGAATTCTGGAGGTAGTCGCGACTGGCGATCAGTTCCAGATCGCCCGTGCCGGTGCGGATCACACTCAGCCCCTCCCGAACTACATCCGCATCCAGCCCTTTATAGGTAACGACCTTATAGTCATTGTCGAGGATCAGATCCCCTCCGGCTGTCAAAACCTGGGTTGAGCGACTGCTGGCGGAGGCCAGATCGGCACCGGAGACAAGCCGCAGATCCCAGCTTTCCGAGCCCTCATTCATGGCGGATGCCATGGGCCAGATCGGCTGTTCGAACTCCTCACCTTTAAAGCTGGAAATGCCGAAGCCCTTCGGCAGTACGAAACCCGTCTCCAACTGGAGATCTTCCCCATATTCCTTTGCATCTATTACGTTAATGCCTCGAAGATCTGTTCCTGCTGGTATGAGTGAGGGCCTAAAACTCATTGCTACGTTAAACGCACTGCCTTGGAATATCGTTGTGCCGGCTGGAAGTGATACGAACCCGACGGTGGTGCCGGCCGGAACAAGCCCGGGTCCATAAGTTGTCCCTGGTCGTGCAAGATCATTGATCTGTACAGGCAATATGATATCCGCGGGAAGTGTCGCGCCAAAAGGCAGAGATACAGGACTCGATAATTCACCGTCGAACGGTATCGAAACGCCTGGAGAGACCTGGATCAACGTTTCCGTCAGATCGAAAGGCAACAGATATGGACTCCCTGAACTATGAACACTGCCCAGACTCCATCCCGATCTCAGCGTTAGGTTTTCCTCAAGCTCAAAGTCTTGCGTCAACTGCCCAGCACCATTCAACAACCCCGGATCCAACTCAAAATCCAATGTATAACTGCTGTCGGGGGTATTAGGTGGCAGCTTGAAGCCATCGGTGACACTGCCATTCACCTCCAGATTGCCCCCGGCGCGCATCACGAACACACCAGCGGTACCGCTGCCGTGCACGGCCTCATCCACATCCGGCCCATAGCGATAGCCGGAGAAGTCCAGATCACCATCGATACGCAGATTGCCGTCCTCGGTGGCGGAGACGATCTCCACACCGGGACGCAGGGAGAACGCCTCACCAGCGGCGTCTTTCAGGCTTGCCAAGCGCTGTTGCAACTCGTCGTTGGCCAGGGCCGCGTTGATGAAGTCCTTGCTATGCTCATGGACACCATCAAGACCATCCCAATGCGGATTTTCTTCCTCACCTTCAGGCACCCTCTCTTTCGTTTTATCCAACCAATCCTGGTCGACAACCTGGGTGTTTTTGTTCTCAGGATCATCCGGGGCGTCATCGTAGGTCCAGAATCCGTTCACCGACACCCGCTTGGCACCGTTCACCGTCAGGTTGTCACCGGCATCCACCGCTACGTCATTACCCGTTGCCGATGTTTCAGAGGGATCGCCCAGGCGGCGGGCATTCAGATCGATGGTGCCACGGGCTTCACCGCCCGCGCTCACATCCAACGTCACGTTATCACCCAGCACCAGACGGCCATCCCGGCTGGTCAGGTTGATAATGGCCCGGTTGCTGCCCTCGATGGGATCGCCATAGCTATCCAGTTTGAGTTGCTCGCCACTGGCGTCCAGGGTCGCGCCGTCCTCCACCCGTAGATCATTGGCGGCGGCCAGGTAGATACTGCCGGCGTAGTCGCCACCGGCGCGCAGATTGCCGTCGACGATCAGGTCGCCGCCGTTGGCCGTGGCCTCGATATGTTGTGCGCGGACTTCCTCGCCCAGGGTCAGATCACCCTCGTTGGTCTCGAAGCCGCGCAGGTAGTCGAAGCCGCCGTCGGTGAGGCGTTGGTTGAGGGCGACGAAACCGGGCAGGGTATTGGCCTTGATGCGGATGGTGCCGCCTTCGCCCTCCCCTTCCGGATCCTCCTCGGGGTTACGGGCGACCAGCTCACCAGCCAGGTCCACGGTCCCGTTGGCGGCGGTGGCTTCCAGCTTGCCGGCATCGCTGTATGGTGCGGACACATCAATACGGGAGCCGGCGGCCTGCTGAATATTGCCTTCAGCGCTTTCCAGGCTGACCGCGCCGCCGAAGCTGTATCGGGTGACATCGAAGAAGTCCACCGCCCGGCCGGCCACGTTGATCAGGCTGCCATCGGCCAGCAGCAGATCGTCAGTGGACTCGATGGCCACCTTGCCGCTGGGGGCGATAATGCTGCCCTCGACACGGACACTGTTGCCTTCCAAGGTCAGTTGCGCGCCCAAATCCAGATCCACCGAGTCCACAGCGGCGGCATTGTCGGGTCGGCTCACCAGCAGATTACCGCCGGTACGGTAGGCCATTTCGGAGCCGGCCTGGCCGGTGAGCACCGGGGCGCTCAGGGTCAGGTTGCCGCCGCTAAATACATCGCCGTTTTGCTGCTGATAAACGGATAACTCACCGTACAGTTCACTGGTGATGCGCTCATTGGCCTGGAAGGTGACGTCGCCAAAGCCCAGCATCAGGCGTTCCAGGGTGGCGTTGGCGGTTTGATCACCGGCCAAACCGTTGAAGCCGAACAGCACCTCGTTGGCGTCCACCCGGAAAGCACCATTGCCTGTACCCGCCCCCCCGGCGATCACGTCGCCGGGGGCCACTGAGCCCATTTCCCAATCCGGTGTCCCTTCCCGGCCCGATGAGTAACCCAGCCCACTCCAGATAAACTGATCGGTGCGAATGGTCACCGTGTCATCGGCATCGCCAAGGCCGTAAATGGCCGGTCCGATAAAGCGCAGATTGGCCTGGGACTCACCACTGTCATCGTAGGTGTCCAGGGAGACCGAACCAATGAAATTGATGGAATCGGAAGCCTGCAGGCTGAGACTGTCTAGCTCACCCAGCGCCAAAAGGCCATCCAGCGTGCTCTGGTTCAATTGCCATCCACCGGAGAGCACCCCCTGGGCCTCAGCCGCCGCCAGGGCGGCGGCCTCGCCGATATTGACGTCCTCCATGGACAGCAGCAGATCGCTGGCGGCCAGGCTGATATCGCCGATCTCCAGGCCACCCGGGGCGGATAGGGCCAAGGTGCCCTCGCCGTACAAGCCGGCGCCGTCCTCGATACGGATGGTGCCGCTGCCGCTGGCGGCGCCGAACTGCATCCGGTCGTTGCTCACCGTCAACAGAGCGACATCGGCGACCGGGGAAATAAGAAAACCGTTGTCGGCGCTCCAGCCGGCCTGGCCCTGACCACGGCTGTCGAGCACCGCGCCGGACTCCACCACCACGGCACCCTGTCCCGACCCGCCAATCAGCAAGGAACCGGCCCGCAAGGTGGCGCCGGAACGAATCACCGTCTTGCCGGAGGCGCTTAGCCCGCTTGCATCCCTATTAACACCAACCCCCAGCACAGTGGCGCCGAGATGGTTCAGATCCTCGTCCAGAAAGGTGATGTAACCGCTGTCCTCCTCGTCACGCTCGCTTGTGGCGGCCACCACTTCCAGATCCTTGCCATACAGCGCCACCATACCGCCACGACCATCTTCCACCTGGGTGTTGCGCAATTCCCCGTTGAAGGAGAACACCCGGTCATCGCCGCTGGCGGCATAACGAAAATCAAAGCTGAGCGGCCGCACATCTTCCGGCAACAAGGGAGTCATTAGCCGGGTGTCGCCGAATTGCGCCAGCGTGTTCGTCACCCATTCGCTCAAGGTGGTTTCGTTGTAGTCCCCATAGCGGCGCACGGTGTCGCCGGACATGACCGTGGCCCACAGAGGCGCCGAATCCGAGACCCCGCTCAGGCCGTTGACCGTGTTCACCGGAGCGCGATACAGACCCGCTGCCGGGCTGGCCACGATGCCCGTATCATACCGGGCCGTGTCGCCGCCCAACTCCACCCGGTAACCGCCAGGCATCAGGGCGTATTCCGCCGGCAACAGGGTATAGGTGCCCGCCGGCAGGCCGGGCACGCCGTCACCGATGGTGATCCGTTGCCCGACTTTGGAATGGCTTGCCAACGCCGGGTCGAGAGGCGCCTGGCTGTCGCTCAAGCCGGGTACGATGGCGTAGACCTGGGCATCGGCGTCACCGGCATGCCAGGGGGCGGCATTGGCCAGGGCGGTATTGAGGATATCCACGGAACCGCCGCGCCCCGTGGTGAACCCCACGCCGCGCAGCTCGCCGCCGGCGCTGACATCGATCACCGCGCCGTCCTCGGCTTCGAAAGTAGCGGTGGCGAAATGGATGCCCGTGGCGGTGCGCTGATTCTGTTCGGTTCCCCTGAGCCCCACTTGGTCATAGCGAACTTCGGTGCCATTGTAATAATAACTCTCCCCTTCCAGATAGCCGTAGGGCAGCACCAGACCAGCCGCGCTCACCGAAGTCAGGCTGCCTTGACGTAACAGCACGTTCATTTCCAGATTACTAATGAATTGGGGCGTTATGCCTCCATAAAGGTCCGTGGGGTAATTTGTAAAGCCGCCCTGGTTCGCGTGAGGGTGCGAGAATGCGATGCCTCCCAGCGGAGCGTACAGCGCGCCCCCCTGATCGATGATGGGGGCCTCCATGGACAGGTAGCCATAGACGGAAAGCGGCGACCCCTGCTCCCTCGCCCGCGCCTCGTCGTAGTAGCGGAAACGCAGTACCGCATCCTCCAGCGGGCCACCGTTGATGCCGGCATCACCAAGCCCCACCCGGATGCGGTTACCACTATGGGTGGTGGGGTACAGGCGTTGGCTGATGAAGGTCAGCGCTTCCGTCGCCATTAGATCGGCACCGGTGAGGCGGATATCCCCGGTGCTGGTCAGGGTGATATCGGCGAAGCCCGGCAATTCCACCGGGGCGGCGCCATTGGGGGTGTCATGGCTGCCCCGGGCGCCGAAGGTCAGTACCCCTTCACCGAGATCAATCAGCGCCGCCTCCACGCTCAGTTGGCTGTCGCCCTCCGCGAGCGGCGCGTTGTTGTCGAATCGGAGATAAGGATTGACACCGGGATCATCACCGCTTCCAGAGCGAGGGAGACTCACCTGCCCCGCCAGATGCACATGGGCGGCGGCCAACCGCACTTGCCTGGCGGTATGATCGGGGGTGGCCAGGGTGACGGCGGTGAGCGACAGGCTGCCGCCCAGTGCCAAGTCCACGTCGCCATCGAACAAAATAGCGTCCCGGGCCCACAGGCTTAGATGGTCGATGCCCGAATCCTGCAAAGCGTCAACGGAGAAGCGGGCCTGGCCATAGGCCAGATTTTCATCGTCGTAACCAGAGCCGGTATCCGCCTGGGTGAGGGTGATATTGCGCAGCACCGAAGCCTCTTCGGTGGCTTGAGAGGCGGTGGTCAGCGTACCTTCCAGCAGCACCTCCAGACCGCCCCCCGATGCGTTCGCGCCACCGGCTTCGGCCCGCAGTTCACCATCGAAATAGATCCCGGAATTGGAGCGCATGGCCAGGGAGCCGCCGTCGCTGGCCACCATGGTAGGGGCGCCCTGTCCCAGATCCAGGCCGGCACTGGCGCCGGACACATCGATCAATGCGCCTTCACGCACCACCACGAAGAGATTGTTGGTATCGTACAGATTGGCATCGCCGAAGTCCTCGGGCGCCCCCGCCCCCAGTACCACCTCGCCGCCATCCAGCACGACTCCATAGTTGCGATCCCGGGCATCCGTAGCCGTATAAGCCAAGCCAGAGGCATCCAACACCGCGTTCTCACCGATCTCGATCCGATCTTCTGGTCCGCTCGCAGGTCCAATGGTCAGGAAGGAAGAGACCACCTGGATGATACCGCTTTGTGCCCGCAGTATTCCGTCCACAGTCAGCCGATTACGGCCGGAAAGCAACAGCGACTGGCCCGGGTCCACCTCCAGGCGAGCGCCCTCTGCCACCGTGATGGCCCCGCCCAGGCCATTGAGATCGGAGCGCAGGGCAAGGCTGGCGCCGCCGCGTTGTTCCAGCTCTCCGTCCAGAGGGCGTTCCAGGAACAGCTCCGGCTGCCAGGTTTCCAACGCCTCGTCATAGGCGGAGGTCTGGAAAGCGCCCTCGGCCAGACGCAACACCAGCATGGTGACGTCAATCTCGGTCTCTTCGCTAACCAACACCCCTTGATGCCCGTTGATATCGTAGCTGGAGAAGCCACGCTGGAAATCGGCTTCGTTCAGCACCAGCACTTCCTTTACCCGGACATTTGAGGGCAAGCTCGTACCACGCGCCAGGACGGAACCAGCCTCAATAGTGATGTCAAACGGCGCAGGCGATCCGGCGTCAACCACCGATGCACTGGGCACCAGCGGTACACCATTGGGGAACACGTCCGCCGGTACCACGTAATCCGCAGCCCACGCCCCAAGATTTGATGGGGTTTTGGCGATAATCGAAGAGCCCGCCGGCACGATAGCCCCAGAGTATGCCACCTGATACCCTCCCGTAGGAGATTGGTAGGTAACATAGAAAGTACCGTGTTCCGCGTCGGGAACGACCCAATCCGCCCCGGTGACGAGAGGATCCGACATGGACACCCCAAGCTCACCATCTCCGACCGGCTCTCCCGGCGCCGCCGATGTCCTCTCGTAACTATAATCCAGAGGCAGTGGCTGCCCTTCCCGGACCACCAGGTCCTCTATCAGCGTCAGGTCCACGGGCGCGGTTTCGCCGGCCTGTAGTACACCATTGGTCTCCAGGCCCCCGTCGCCAATCACCACGGCCTGGCCGGTCTCCAATATCAGCTCGCCACCGCCAGCAACCCCATAGCTGCGCAGTTCTCCATCCAGGGCCAGTGTGCCGCCACCGGGGCTGGCTGAACCGGAACTCGTGGTGAGGGGTACATTCGCCCCAAGCGTGATATCACCGCCACGCCCTCCCAGAAGTTCTCCATCCGCCTTCAAGGCGGCCCCGGAAGACACATCAACCAGGCTGCCTTCCGCCAGCGTCACATCCTGGGTGCCTTCGATGGTGACATCGCCGCCATCCACATAGGCCTGCTTCCAGTTCTGACTTTCCTCAATCAGCGCGTTGTTCCACAGACCACGGGCGTCCAGCTGGCCGTTTTCGGTCAGACGTAATTCGCTGTTTCCATCCTCATCCGTGAAAGCGATTCGGGTCGCTGAGTTGACGCCTTCCGGCGTCAGCATGTTGGTCAACGTGATGTCCCCGCCCCGGGCGGTGACGGCGGCATCCACCGCCACCTGTCCGGACACCAGACGCAACCGGCCACCCTCGGCCAGCGTCAAATCATTCTCCACCGAGATGCTGCCGCCGGACACCAGATCCAGGCCACCGAGGCGTTGCTCATTCAAACGACCGGCGTCCAGCCAAACGGTGTTGAGCCGTTCGCTGAGGTCGGATTCCAGGGTGAGCTGTTCGCTGATGTCGTCGAAATCGCCGATGCGAATGTCGCTGTCGTAGGCGTTTTCCAGGCCGTACTGGCCATATTGCCCCACCGCCAGGCGGCCGCGGCGGGCCACCCGGTTCTGCGCTTGCTGGTAGCTGTCCCGCCCGGCGTCCTGGGCCTGGTTCTGGCGCTCGCCCTGGAACACTTCGGCAACGATGTCGCCCTCCAGCACGGCGGTGGGGGCGTTGATGATCAGGGTGCCGGCGTCACGGCCCACGGTGTAGCCGTTTTCCAACTGACGTGGCGGCGCGATCAGCGGGCTGCGCCAGGCGTCGGTCTGGCCCCAGCGCTCGCTGACCCGTTCATAGCCTTGGTACAGGCCGGTGTAGAGCATGCTCGCCGGGGCGTTGGAGGCGTCGTAAAGTTTGCCGTCGGCGCCTTTAAGCCAGGTTTTGGCGACGTAGCCGGTCTGCACATCAAGGGTACCGCCGGACAGGTTCACCGACGAGCCGGTCTGGGTAACCACTTCACTGCCGCCGAGCAGCACGGTGCCGCCCGCCGCCGACCATTCCCCGATACCGTGGCCCTGGGTATCCAGGTAGCCGCTCACTTCCAGCAGGCCGCCGGCGGTGTACCAGCGGTCCTCCGTATAGCCGCCGGTACCGGCGGGCACGAAGATCAGGTTGCGGCGGTCGACCCAGACATCACCGTTATTAAGCCCGCCGTTATCGCGGTTGTCCGGCGAGTCCCGTTGATCATTGCCCTGCACGTTGATCAGGACGTTGTTGGATTCCATCGCCACTTTCACGCCCACGGAACCAGACACATCCAGCTCCGATCCCGCGTTCAGGTGGGTGCGGCGGCCGGCGTCCACGGCGATCTGGCCGCCGGTGGCCAGGGTCAGGGAATCCTGCTCGAACACCACGTCGCCGCCGGAGACGATTTCCACCCGGGACTGGTCGCGGCGGTCGGACATCAGGCCGATGTTGTCAAAGGCGCCGGTGATCATGTCATCGCGCAAGGCGTCCATCTCGGCGGACTGCCTGATCAGGGTGTCGCGCTGATTGTCCAGGGCGGTCTCGCCATCGTCCTCAATCACCACCGTGGTCACTGCGCCGTTGCCCAGGGTCACCTTGCCTTCGGCGTCGCTGGCCGAGTTGAGCAGATGAACGGTACCCCGGGTGTTCACCGTGGTGGTGGCCATGGCCACGCCCTGTTGGCGCACGTCATGACCGGTGAGGGTGATGTCCCCTTCCCGCGCCACGATCAGGCCTTCATTGGTGACGGTGCCGGCGTCGCTGCCGGCTTCCCAGGTGCTGGCCACTTCGTTGCCACGGGTGGTGGAGGCCTGGTTGGCTTCGGTGCCCGCGCCCTTGCGGATGTAGAAATCCTCACCGGCGGCCAGGGTGGTCTGGCCCCGGCGGGTAGTGATTTCCCCGGCGTTGTTCACCTCCCGGCCCATCAGCAGCACATAGCCGCCGCCCTGGGTCACCGATTCCGGTTCGTGGGTGGTGATGCGGGCGCCGGCGTCCACCGTCACGTTGCCGGCGGCGTCGGTGAAGGTGGGCTGGGAGCCGTTGGTGTCGATGTACAGGCCGCGTTCGGTGAATTGTTCGTCGCTGATGTCGGCGGCGGCGGCCACCAGGTTGCGTACGTTGACCTGACTTGAGCCGCTGAACACCACACCGTTGCGGTTGACGATCATCACCGTGCCGTCGCCCTGGATCCGGCCCTGGATCTGGCTGGGGCGAGCGTTCGGGTCGTTGACCCGGTTCAGCGCCGCCCAGTTGGCCTGCTGATCGAAGTCCACGGTGGTGTCGCGGCCGACGTTGAAGGTCTCCCAGTTGAGGATGGCCTTGTCGGCGGTTTGTTCGATGCTGACGGTGGTGTGGCCGTCCTTGGTGGTCTGGGTCGGGTCCTTGGCGCCCCGCCAATCGGCGGTGTCCGGGTTCACATCGACCTTGAGGCCACCTTCACCGAGGCCGTTGGGAATGTTCGACGCGGCCTGTTGGGCGGCCCTGCGAGCCGCTTCCTGAGCCGCTCTCTGGGCGGCCACGGCAGCGGCGGTGCGGCCGAGGTTGTTGATCGAGTGTTGCAGTTGTTCGCGGGCGCGCTGCTGCTGTGACAGCGGCGGCGGTGTCCCCACGCCGTTACCCGGGCGCGGTTGCGCGGTGCCGGAACGCATGGCACTGAACCATTCGGCACTGAACGGGCGTGAACCGGCGTCGGCCTGCCCCACCATGAGCGCACTCAAGGCAATCGCTTGAGCCAATGGGGTTAATCGAGCCCGGACTAATCGGGTGCCTTTTTCTTGAGAGAGGTGCGGTTGTCGGCTCCGCTTGCCCGCCAGGGAATGACGTTTGGTTGTGCGCATATCGTTATGTCCTGTCCCGCCAATGCGTACCCTCGGGACGCCTCGAGCGCACCGATGGGCCGGTCTATCCACTGGACGAGCGCCAGACATCGAAACTGTACGGCGCAACAAAAATTTCATCTCCGGGGGAGAACAACGCCATTACCCCAGAATCGCCACGCCTCCTGGCAACCGGGTGAGGCGTGCCCCATAGCTGTCACGAATCATTTCCGGAATGTCCGCCAATTGCCCTATCGGAAACCGTCCCTGAAACCGCCGTTGTGACAACGACTCATTCTGAATCCAGATATGCCCGTCCCGATAACGGTTCACCTCATCGATCACTTCCGACAACGGTCTGTCGTGAAAAACCAACCAGCCGTTTTGCCACGCCAGTTCCGTCTCGAGATCCACCTCTTCCGTGAGCACCACGGACATCCGGTTATAGCGAGCCTGTTGTGCCCCGTGCAGCGCATAATCCCCCTGGGCATGGTGTAACGCCAAGCGTCCCTCCACGCAGGTCACGCACACGTCCTGCCCAGTATGGCGTACCGTGAATCGTGCTTCGCTGGCGCGCAGCTCTCCGCTGCCCGCGATCACCGTCAACGGCCCGGCGGAACGATTAAGGAAACTCACCTCCCCTTCCAGCACCTTGACGCCATCACCTCGCGCCACGGAGGTCAGACGATTCAGCGAGGTCCGGGTGTTGAGCCGCATCTCGATGCCATCGCCCAGCGCGATTCGCTTCTGTTCGCCCTTGACGGTGTGAAAGTCCGCCGACAGCGCGCCCAGGGAGGACCACAAACCCAGCGGCGGGTAGAACATCATGCCGGCGGCGGCGGCCGCGGCCATTCCTCCGCCCAACAACGCTCGCCGCGTCATCCGTCCTGCCCGGGGGAGACCACCCGACGCCATATCATGCCGCGGAGTCTTCGCCGCCACCTTTTCAGCGGCGACGTGCAGTGCGGACCAGAGATAGCGAGCGTCATCATAGGCCCGGGCGTGGGCGGCACTGCGGGCTCGCCAGCGCCGACATGCCTCGATGTCCCTCGCCGAGGCCTTGCCGGAATTGAGAAGGATCAACCAGTCCCGGGCCGCCTGTTCCAGCGCATCGATATCCGCCGCCGGCGGTTCGCCGACCGTCATTTCGTCCCGCTCAGCCATGACGTTTCCCCTTCCGGTCAACCTTCACCGCGTCCCTTCCCTGTTTCAGTTGCGCGGCACACTGATCGAGGGCGGCACGCAGTTCCTTGGCCACCATGCGCTCGGAAATACCGAACCGTTCCGCCAACTCACGGTGCGGCGTCCCCTCCAGACGCACCGCCAACACGATGGCCCGGCGGCGCGGACTCAATCCCATGAGCGCCGTCTCCAGGGTCTCCACCTCGCGTTCCCCCGCTACCCGCCGCACCGGGTCACTCAGCTCATCCTCCCTGGCCGCCAGTTCATCGCTATCCGGCTCGGCGGCATAGCGACGTTCCCGGCGATGCTGATCAATGGAAATGTTCACCGCCATTTGCACCAGGTACGACGCCGGATGCCGTATTGGCTTGATCGCATTCATATCCATGGAATCCACCCGCAGCCAGGTTTCCTGCAGAGCATCTTCCGCCCCTTCGGAGGAGCCAAGCCGATACTCGATACGCCGGCGCAATTCGGCATACCGGGTGGTGAGTAATTCGCGCAGTCGCTTTCTGTTGGTTTCAGACATGCTCAGGCGGTTCCAACTGATGATGGGTCAACCGGCACATTCGGTCATGGGATCCGGCATCAGCACCATGGTCACTGGTTGAGGCAGTCTTCCCGAAACCGCCGCCAAGGACAGCCGCTCAAGCCGCTCCACGATAGCCGCATCCCGATGTCGATCCCCCGAGGACGTCAATAACACGATGCGATCCACATTCCCCCCGTCACCAATCCACAGTTGCATCGCCAAACGGTAATCACCCGGCCGTGTCCGCGCCTGCTCACACAACGATTGCCATACGCGGTCCTGTATATAACCGGCATAGGCTCGGTAGCGCGCACTCCAGCGAGGGGGCTTGGACGGTCTTTTCGTTTCTTTGTGGCCATGGTCGTGATTGACGCGCGGGGCAATGGCATACGCCTGACTGCTCTGGTACCAGTGCGCCTCCAGCCCGGAGCCCATGAGAAGCCGATTCAGAGCCGCCTTCGCGGAGTACTCGCCGGACAGTTCCGGCGCGGAAAAGGCCGCGTAGGCACTATCGAACAGGACGGCCAATCCGGTGCTCTCACTAAACGCCTCCAGGGCCTGTCCCAAAGGTTGCGCCGGAATCGTCAAATGGAAACGCGGGGAAAATGACGGTTCGGTATCAGGTTGCCCGGCCCATCCCTCGGCCCCCCAAAACACGATCACCAGGATGACCAGGACACAGGACGGACACGGCCATTGCCGGTCAAAGATGGCACGACGACTCACAGCTTTGCCCTTCCGGGACACGCCGTGAACCCTAGCAATCCAATATGAATGTTTTGTGTCTTGCCTGGACAAACAAGGCAATGATGGCGCTCGGTTCGTTCGGCAAGCGTCTTTTCAAGACGGCATGTCCGACCAACGAGCAGAGCGGCTTTGAGGCCTAATCCTGCTCTCCCGCCGGCTCGTCCAACGCCTCCAATCCCAGCCGCAATATCAAAGGCTGTCGCATATCCCGGGGCGGCGGTTCGGCCAGAGGTCGAGCGCTCAGCACCTGCTGCAGTGTGTCGTCCATTACCGGATCGCCCAGGGACTCGGACTCGATCTTCTGGATCCGCCCATCCGCGGCGATCCACACCCGAACCACGATCGACGGCGGCGCGAAGCCCGCCCCCACCCAGTTCAGCAGGCGCTCGCCGTCAGGCTGACTGTCGTCGCTGAGCCAGGCCTGAAACTGATTACTAACCAGCCGCGCATAGCTGGCCCAATGCGATGGCACGTTCTGTTGGGCCGTTCCAGTCTGACTCAGCACCAACCCTCCGAGTCCCAGGAACAGGGACCTCAAGAGCCTCCCCCAGCCGCGCCGTAATCTCTCTTTCCACCGCGGGTTACCGCGCCTTTTCTCCGACCTTATGCTCATCATTGCTCTCCAAATCCCCGACTAATCCCTTGCATCACAGATCAAGCCCACCGACAGTGTCGCCGCCCGCGGCGCCCGGGCCTGAGCCGGGCCCAGTTGCGGCCGGGTACTCTCCATGAACGCAATATGATGTTCGGTCAGGAACGCCTTGATGTCCGCTGCCGGCGCAGCCCTGACCCGCACCGTCGCGCCCTGCCCCACAGGCTGTCGCGACCGCGATAGAAGTATCGGCCCCAAAGCCCCTTTCGCCGTCCGTTCCTGAACCAGGCCCAGCAACAATCCGCCTTCCCCCAGCACCGCCGCGCCACTGGCGCCCGGTCGAACCGACGACATCATCGTCAACCTGTCCCGGCCGGGCACCAGTATGGCGTTGAACACCTGCACCGAACGGTTTTCCATGGATTGCAAAACGTCATAACTTTCCGTGAAAACCGGTTGGCTGCCTGGATGGGGAGAGGTAGCCAGTATGGCGCTGAGATAGGGCGTCAACGGCGTGCTCACCACGGCCAGGTCGTAATCCGCACTCTCCGCCACCACGCGGCCTCGGACCACACGGCCGTCCTTGACGACGAAGAGCCGTTCACAATCGGTGATCACATGGCGGGCGGTGACGACATCGCCCCCTTCGTTGATAAAGACGCCCGTGCCCTGAGTCGGGAGCCCCGCCCATGCCGGCCCAACGACCAGGCCCCACAACAAAGCCGACAGGGCCAACGCGCTCCTCCGGCGACACCGCGCAGCGCCATCACGACCGATGACGGCAGGCATGGTACGGCCCGTTCAAGGTGTACTGATCCCGATATACCACACCCCAGCATCCGGCCTGCTCAAGAGCGGCCTTCATGGTATCCGACACAAAAATACGGCTGGGCATCCAATCACTGCGAAAGGCGTGATACCCGTGAACTTTCTCCGGAATGAACGAAACCGACTCGGGCATCGTCAACGTCCGCCACTTGCCGTCCGGCCACGGGGACGCCGGAAAATCAACCTGCTCAATCAGCGTCGCCACCGACTGACTCATATCAATACACGCCCGACAACATCTGGTCACATCACCAATCCAGTAGATTCCGCCTTGCGGATCGCGGCCCGGATAGTGGGTCAGGGTTTCCACGAACTGAAACGCACCGGGGTCGACACCCGTCAGAACATCCCGGGCCGCGCGCGTCACCAGCAGGTGGGGCCCTAAACGGGTCATGGGCACCGGGACATCTTCCTGCCTTGACACCGTCAGTAACGGAGGTTCGGGAAATTCGGGGAAGCCAATCCCCCGCCCCCGGCAACAACCGAATCGGTTCGCCCGTAAATGACCAGACATCAACCGCCGGGAGTTGGACCACTCGCGCCACAGGTCCACCGGCAAGGACAGATCCGCTTCCACTTCCCAATAGTGCATCAACCCGGCGCATTCCAGCTTTGGATTCGGTTCTCTCATCACAAAGGTTCTTTCCAACAAACCGTAGCGCCGCGGCCCGTTACAACTGACCAGCTCCGACAATACCCTTTCCTGCTTTTTAGACGAAATGAAACGTGGACAACCGAAGCATTTCATAAAACCTTCACAGGCTTCTGATGGGATAGGCGTCATCCAAATTGCTACGATTTCTCTCGTTTTATACGGTGGCCCCTGATGGGGCCATTTTTTTCCGTGTCATACCCATAACCAAGTCATTACCTCATCGGTAACCCGGCACCTCTCATAAATTGCGCCGTTCCCGAGACGTCAACCGGCTGCGGGCCTCCTGACTCAATTCTCCTGCCCCGAGTATCCGTACCGCGCCATCCGGGTTGTAACTTAACGGCTCCGACCGCGGACGATCACCGCCCTGACCACCCAGGCGCTCATCGCCATAGCCAAGGATTTCCACACTGATGATGGAGGGTTGCCGGCGGGGCGTGCGGCGGGTGACCTCCTCCGCCGCCTTTTGCGCGCTGCTCGCCGCCTGACTGGCGGAGGTCAGGGCGCCGACGTTAACCGCGATCACGGGAGGCAACCCACTGGACTCACCCCCCACGTCGATGTTGTCCACATTGACCACCTGGTAGGCGGCCACGTTGAAGTTACCGGCCACGCGAATCCCCGCGTCCCCGGCGTTAACCGTGCCTTTGGGCGCGATCAGGTCCACATCACCCTCGCCCACCGTTCCGATACCGCTGCCGCTCAGGTCCAGTTTCTCCTGCACCGTCACATTGCCGTCCTCATCCGCCGTGATGTCCGGTGGCTGCCCCACTCGTACCGTCTTGGCGCCACGGCCCGCATCGATGTCGCCCAGCGTCGCCCACAGCACCTGGTCACTGCCCAACGGGTCGGCCCGTGACACGAAAGAGAGAATGCGTGAGCGGTTGACCACGATATCCTGATCGGTGAACAGGTTGATCTGCCCTGGTGAGGCCAGCGTCGCCAGACCGTAGCCGTCAGGCACCGTCGCCCCCAACGCCGCCACCTGCAGCCCACCGCCGGGGGTGAACGCATTGATGTCCCCACCTTGGTGAGTGCGCACCGCCATGCGGTTGGCCGCGATGTTGCCCTGCCCCCTCCAGCCGCTTTGCCAGTCATCCGGCAGGTCCAACGCGTAGCGCGCCGGCAGCGTCGCCTCATCAGGGGCTCGGAACAGAGTGTCGATGGCCGCGTAGCCACGCCGGTAGCCGCCATTGACCGGCTTGTCCTGCGCATCGACCTGGTTCTGGTCGCGTCCGCCTTCGCGTAGTTCGTAGATAAACACCTGACGCAGAAACTGCTGCCGCACCAGTTCTGGCAGCGCCTGGTACTGCTCCCAGGCCTGCGTCGGCGTCAGCGTACCGTCCCCGGCCCCCGTCAGGTCGGCCACCCGCTCGGCGCCGAGCATCCGTTGCACGAACGATACCAGCCCACGCCGCGTAAGCTTGTCCAGATCACCGCGCGGCTCCACCCCATCAGTCAGATACAGCGGCACCACCGTGCCATCCGCCAGAGTGGTTTTCAGGTAGTCCGGCATGGCGGCCACGTTGGCCGGATCCAGATACGCCTGCTCGAACAGATCGTAGCGAGCCGTCCCGTTCATGCCCGCCATCAGCGTGATGTTGGCCCCGTCCTCGGGCAGCGCTTGCATCGGGGCGTAAAGACTACCGCCCACGCCGGTACTGCCGGCCGGCGTGGCAGTGGCATAATTCCACAGCCGATTGCCGTCCGAGAACAACTGCAAACTGCCGGCCTGGATGTCGCGCCCGGCGGCCAATACCAGTTCGCCCGGCCCCTGGATGATCACCCGGTTGGCGTACTCCCCGGGCATAATGTTGTTTCGGCGTATCCGCCTTGCAGTCATCGCCAGGATGTCGTTGCCCGCCTCCAGCAGGGTGACATCAGTAGCGCGCAGGTTACGTGCGTTCAGGGTAAAGCTCCGGATGTCGGTGCCGGCCCGCACCTGCACCGCTTCCGAAGCGACCAGGTCCAGCCCGGTGATCGACCCGTCCACCGCATACAGACGGCTGGGTTCGAAGTCATGCTGTTGCAGAGGCAGCACTTCGGGGTTGTCCTCGAACCCACCATACCCGCGGTTGGTTAAAAAGACGTTTGACCAGCCCAGGCCATCCTCGATCGGACCTTGCAGGAGTCTCTTGCCCGGCACCAGGATGCTCGAGGCGCTGGGGGCGCCCAGCGTGGACATGGCCATCACCACACTGCCGACACCCCTTTGCCCTGGGCCATCGCCACTCAGGAACTTCAGATCCCGCGCCGCCAACAGCGACAGGTCGGTGGTATCGCCGGTCATCATCGGCATCAGCCCCAGCAACGCGATGTCGCCATCGAATGCCGCCACCCGCGTATGCGCCGGAAACAGCCCAATAAAGGGCGTACTGTTGATGCCGTTCGTCATACCCGGCACCTGCGCGGTCTGCAAGGTGATGTGGTCCGCCTGGTTCTCCAGCCGCACGTCCCCCCCCACCGATACCAGCGACAGCGCGGTGCGTGCGGTCTGGCTGATCATGTCGGCCGAGCCGCGATAATTTTGCGCCAGAGCCGCGTCCTCGGCATCGATCAGACTGCGGCGGATCAGCAGCGGATCGATGGCGGTCTGCAGCACCAAGTCGCCCGCGCTTTGCACGTTGAGGGACGCATCCGACAATGCCAGGACCGGTGCAATGTCATATGCGTAGGAGGTGCTCCCCACCGTACCTTCGAGATGGTAGCCGGTGGCGGTTTCACCCGCCCGGATCTCACCGGCACCCCGGCCCACGTAGTATTGCCCCGCGCGGATCGCGCCGCCCGCGTCTACCTGGAACCGCCCGCCGTTACGGATATGGGTCACCGGCACCGCATCCGTGGCCGAACGCCCGCCGCTGACCCGCATGTTGCTCGGCTGTGCCACCACCAGGTTAACCAGATCACCGCCAGCCGACAGGCTCACATTGCCACCGCCCAGCGCGCCCAGCCCCTGCTCAAAGTCGGCATGGCTGACCCACCAACTCGGTTGCTGTCCCTTTTCCGACATAATGGGCGGATTGCCCCATGAGCCGTCGGGCAACTGCTGATACGGCTCCTGTCCGATCTGGAAGCCGTCGTAAAACTCGCTGGGATCGGTGCTGCTCCCGCCCAGACGCCCCTGACGGAGCAGCCACTCGGTGATGATCTGCTCCGAGCGGGAACCCTGTTCGGTGGGGGCCCGAACGCTGCCCCGAGCGGCAATGTCCACGTGCCCGCCCCCAATGCCGTACTGTGCGTCCACGCTGCCGGTATCAAAGCCGCCACCCAGCGTCGGGTCGGCGTCGGCACGACCCGCCGTGTACAGCACCGATTCCTTGTGCGCCAGCACCAGGTCACGCCCGGCCCGCAGCGTCAGGTCGCCGGTGCCGGTGCGCACCAGCTTGCCGGCGCCATCATTGGCGCCGACGGTGCTGTCCGCCGTGCCCACGCGGGTCGTGCCGCTATCGGCGGCGAGCGCATTCGACGTCTGCGTGGCCAACGCATCCACTGAGTCCAGGTCCGCTCCCGAAACCAGACGCAGATCCCACGAAGCGGCCTGCTGCAAGCGCGCCGCCTCGCCCTCCTCATTGTGGCGGCCGGCCACATCAAAGCCGTCGCTCAGGTTGCCATCGATGTTCAGATTGCCGCCGGCGCGCAGCGTCAGGGTGCCTTCGCGATGGTCCGCGCCAAAGCTGTCGGACAGGTTCCAGTCGCTGCCCAGCGTCAGATCGCTGTCGCTGGTGATCCCGATGCCCGCCACCAGAGTGTAGGCCGCCGCGTTGTCGCCCAGGCCGGATAGAATACCGCCGTTACCCGCAAAGGCATTGGCCTCGCCGATCGCCTGGTCCTTGACCGATTCCACCGTGCCATCCACGCTTGTGTAACCCCGCATCCCTTCCAGCACCGCCGAACGCGCGCCCTGCACCGTGGCGTTCAGTGCCGTCACCTGCAGTCCGTCATTGTCCGCCGTGCGCTGTGCCCGCAGCCGGACCTTGCCCCCTTCGCCGCCGCTCACGTCCAAGGTACCGCCGGCCAGATGCAGATTGCCGCCCGCCGCCTCCAACGTGATGCGCCCGCTGCCCAGGCCGTCCTCCGTATCCGTGGCGCGTGCCCGCAGTACCGCACCGGATTGCATCGTCAACCCCTGGCCGCCGACCATCCGAATGCGGCCACCGTACTGTGCGCCGGTATCAATGTCGGCGGTGCCGTCGATCGTGATCACGCCCTGGTCGGTGATCAACTCAAACGCCGCCACACGGGTCACGCCCGCCACCGTGACATCCCCCTGGCGGATATGGAACTGCCGTGACTGGTCAAAGCCCGTCGCATTGAGCGTCTGCGCCAACGCGCCAAAATCAGCCAGTTCGTCGATGGCCAGCACGAAATGGCCGCCGCGACCGCCGGCACCGGACTGCGCCTGCAGCGTACCGGCGAAGTTCACCCGGCCCCCTTCGCTGGCGTCGATGGTCAGACTGCCGGCGTCGCCGCCCGCTTCCTGCGCGGCCACATCCAGCAGGCTGCCCGCGGCCAGATCGATCAAGCCCCCTTGGCTCGACAGACTGATCTGACCGCCATCCGCGTATTCATCCACATCGAAGAAGGATCGAACCAGACCGCCGGCCCGCAGGCTGCCCGATTCCGTCAGCGTCAGATCGCCCGCGCCGGACGCCACCGCGATGCTGCCACCCAGCGCCAACACCGGTAGCGCCACCGTGGTGCCCTGGCCCGAGAGACGCAACCTCGCGCCCAGGCTGTCGCGCCCTCGTTCCGCCAGCGCCGCCGCATCCAGACCGTCACCGCTCTGCTCAAGCGTCAATTGCCCTTGCGTCACCACTGCCTGGTTCGAACCGGAAAGTCCTTGCAGTACCGGCGCACGCAGCGACAACGCCGCGCTCCCCGCATCCAGGTTGCCGCTGCCGTCGGCCATGATGCCCTCGTCCCCCGACAGCATCACATGAGCAAACCCGCTGACCGTCTTGTCTCCCACGCCCAACACCAGCTCGTCCGCCAGCAGTTCCAGACGGCCATGGCCCGTGCCGGCCTCGACCGAGGGCGCGCCTGTGTTCTGCAAGGTCAGCTTCGTCGCCTGCACCTTCACGGTATCGGCGCCATGACCTTGCAACCCCGCGGCATCGAGCACTACTTGATCCAGCCCACTCAGATCCAGCGAGCGGTGGAAGTCCAGACTGCTATAACTGTGCAACGTCAACGTCCGGGTTTGGGACAGTTGTGCCAGTGCCGCCTCGTCCAGTACCAGACCACTGCCCCCGCCGATACCGATCCGGCCTGACGACACTGACAACGCCGTACCCGAAAGCCGCGCCCCTGCCGCCATCTCCGTCGTGTTGGTGGCGTCAATCAGCAGCGCCGCACCGCCATCCAGCACCACGCCATCACTGATGCGCACCCGCCCACCGGACGTGGTATCCACGTTCTCGCGCAACACCCGCACCGCCCGACCACTACTCACCCGCACCAGGGCGCCCCAGTCGCTGGACGGCGTTTCCAGGTAGTCATCATCGGGATTGGTGGGCGTGTTGTTGTCGTTCCGGACTTCTGCTACCTGGGGCGCCATCACCAGGTCCGCCTCTTCCCCGCTGGCCTGGCCGGCGGAGCGCAGCACGCTGCCGGCCTCGGCCGTCACCTGCTCCGAGGCCGCCAGGATGATCTCGGGGCCGCTCAGCGCCGAATCCACGTCATTGCGCAGTACGATATCGCTGGCCGTCACATCCACCTTCAGACCCAACGCATCGCCGGAGCGTGTGCCGCCCACCAACAGGCTGCCGGCGCCAAAGCGCGACAGCGTTCCGGCATCCACGATCAGGAATCCTTCGGCCTGCAAATCGCTGCCGTCGCGGCCCGCCCCCACGATGGCCACCTTTTCGGCGGCGATGTCCACCAGGCCGCCACGGCCATCACGATCGGCCTGCGAGCGCAGTTGGCCGTCCAGCGTCAGCGTCTGTCCCGCCTTGAACACAACAGAACCGCCGTCGCGGGCCAGACGCGGCGTCACTACGTCCTGACCGGTCAGGCGGTACTGGCTCAGCTTGAACGCCTCCGAGGAGAAGAAGTCGTTGCCGAAGGCTTCATTGTATTCGCTATAGCGACGCACCAGATCGCCGGACATTACCCGCCAGGCCGAAGACACCGGATCCTGAGCCCCACTGATGTCGTCCCGCTCACGCCCTTGCATCAACAGGCTGCCGTCGCGCAGCGTCGCCGACGGGCCCGTCGCCGCGCTGTCCCGCCAGATCGCTCCCGTCGCCTGCACCGCAAAGGCGCCCGGCAACAGCGCATGGTGCGCCGGCAACAGGGTGTACCAGCCGGCCTCCAGGCCATCGCCGCCGGCCAGCCACACCTGCCGGCCCGCACCCTCGCCCGCCTCGGGCGACAGCCCCTGGTAACCCGGCCGCACCGCGTACATGCCCGGCAGTGTCAGCACGTCGTGCGAACCACCCGGCCCCGGCACGTGCTCCCAGGCGTACAGGTCACCACCGCCGGCGACGTCCACCACCGCGCCATCGCCCATCACCACATCCGGCGCCTGCAGCGTCACCCGCTTCTCGGGTGGCGCCGACAGGTAGCGGTTCTCCTCGGTATGCTCGCCCCTTGGGTTGTCGCGGTCCCGTCCTTGCGGGTTGGCCGGGTCCAGCCAGTATTCATTGTTGCCCAGATTGCCGTAGGGCACGATGAGACCCGCGCCGGAAACCGAGGTCAGACTGCCCGCGCCCAGCACCAGCCGATCACTGGCGTCCAGCACGATGTCGCCAAAGGGCGCGCGGAGCACACCCTGCTGCTCGATCACCGGGGCCGACAGCGTCAGACTGCCCCCCGCCGACAGCGGCGCACCGGCCTGGCCGTTACCGCGCACGGTGATGGCTTCGCCCGACTGGATCCGCCCCCGCACCGCCGTGCCCGGATAGACCTGCGCGGCAGCGATCTCCAGCGCACCGTCCACGTCCAGCGTGGCACTCAGATAGCCGTCGTCATCGGGAGTACTGGCCAACAGGCGCAAATCCCCCGTCTCCAGTACGGTGCGTTCGAAGCCACGGATCGTCGCCGCACTCTGACCGCCCATGATATCCATGACCTGGCGTGCTGACAGGTGCAAAGTACCCGCGAGGTTGGTGTCGATGGCATGGTTCTGGGTGGCGTTCAAGACCACATGGTTAGCCTGCAAACGTGCCAGTCCGCCTTGCCCATCGCTTCTGATTACCGGCGCGGCAAGTGCCAAACGTCCATCCACATTCAAATCCACCCCGCTGCCCAACCGGATACCCGTCTGTTGCGAGGCCAACGCCACATCGGCAAAACCACCTTCGTGTATCGAAGAAGCCGCCACCACCGTACCGGCCTTGGATACCCTATTGATGGGATTGATCTGGATTTTTTCGCCCGCTTCCCTTGAAGAACCGAAGTGGAAATACTGGTTCAGCAGGTCAATCACTCTGCGGTCGATGGCAGGGTCGTACTCCCAAGCCGTCACTTCCGTGGTGCCGGTCAAATCATCCGCGGCGGCTTGCGCAGAGCCTTCGACCACCACCAGGCCCTTGGTGGTCGATGAACTCTCCGGCAACGTATTCAGCGCATCGAGCATCACGAAATCCAGCGTAATCTCTTCATCGCCATAATCTCCGAACACATTCAGATTGCCGCTGCTGGTGCGTATCCGCGTAAAGGTGCCGGGAGAAGATTCATACCATAGAGCAGAGCCCAACCTCTCGGACAAAAGCATCTCTTCCGAGGCGCCTCCGACACTTCTGTCTTCGATACTCAGGCGCCCGCCGGCCGCGTCATCGCTGCCAGCTTTCGCCAACAGGACCGAATCCAACACGCCGCCTTCTGCACCGAATTCAAACTCAATGCCGCCCCCATCGCTGCCCAACTCCAGTTCGGTAGACCGCAAGGCTAGCGCCCCCGAAGCAAAGGGGCTCCCGGTCCGGTATTCCACCGTACCGCGCGCACCCGACACGTCGATCAGCGCGCCGTCCTGGGCGTTCAGTCTGCCCGCTGCCCGCAGCGTGACCGTGCCGCCGACCAGCACCTCGCCCTGACGAAGCTGTGTTGTGGGATCGCGAAAAATTTGCGCCGCGCCGGGCAGCAGCAATTGCGCGCCCCGGGCCAGTGTCAGATCGCCGGCCGCCTGGGCACTGAAATCTCCCGCCGGCGCCAGCACGCGGCCCTCGATGACCATGTTCCCGTTGTCCGCTGATGCCCCCGTGTTATCTCTTCCGGCCGTCAAGGTCACCGTCCCGCCGGGCTCGGTTTCGATGCTGGAACCCACGCCCAGGCGGATATCTCCGTCCGCTGTGTCCAGACTCAGCCCGCCCTCAGCCCGGCCCCACCGGAACCGGTCCTCCACCCGATGCGCGGCCAGCACCTCCGACAGCGACGCGCCGCTGTCCAGCTCCGCCAATGTTTCCCCCGCCAGGGTCAGATTCCAGCCCAACGGCAGTACACTGACCTGTGCGCCCTCCGGCACCTCGATGTCACCCGGGTCCGTATAGATCGTCACCGCGCCAAAGCCGTATTCGCCCAGTAGCGTGCCCGGCAGCCAGACCGGCGCGTCCTCCCGAGCCGCATCCGGTCGCGTACCACCAATCTGCACATCCCCTGTCAGATTGATCCGCAGTTGGGCGGCATCCGCGCCCGACCAGGCGCGCAAGTCCAACGCATCGAGCTTGGCCGTATCGAAGCCGGACAGCGTCAGCGAGCCGGCATCGCCGGCTTCCAGCACCGCTTCCCTGTCTCGACCGTCCCAGCCCAGCCAGCCCCCGCCGGTCAGGTTCACCATCGCCCCCTGCTCGACAGCGCCCAACCGTCCCAGCACAACGCTGCCGCCGTGAATGGCGCGGCCCAGTGTCAAAGAGCGGTCGGCATAGTCGTTGACCCATTGGCCGCCAACATCCAGCACACTGGATCCGCCAAGATTCACCGTGCCCAAGGAGCCCAAAGCAATACGGCCTCCCGGCGTCCGGATACTACCCAGGATGTCCATTTCGACGGCTTCGGGGTTGCTTGAATTGATCCGCGCGCTGAACTCGGTGCCTGGCATCAGATCCACGGAGGCACCGGCTTCCAGCGTGAAGCCGTCGGTCACATTCAAGGTGATCTCGCCCAACCCCGAATCCGACAACGCCCTGTCGGACAACCAGGTGGTGGAGCCCGAAAGCGGCGACTCGTCTTCCTCCTCCTGTCCGGCCAGGAAAACGCCGTCAATTTGCGAATCGATACTGAAGTCCTTACGCAACAGCACCGGCGTGTGGCTGATGATCACCCGCCCCGGCGTCCACGGACGGTCATCGTTGCCCGCACCACCCAGCGTCAAGCTGCCGGCCTGGGCAAGATCGGACAGTTCCTGAGCCCGGTCCCCGGGCTCCACCCCGCCATGGAGCTTGCCTTCCAGAATCATCGCCTCACCGGCCCGGACCGTGATCGAACCGGCATCCCGCCCTTCCACATAACTGGATTCATACCGCGGGCGTGAGATCAACGGGTTGGTATAAGTGTCCGTCACGCCCCAACGATCGTGCGAGCGCTCATAAACCCCCGCCAGACCGACGTAGGTCATGTCCGTGGGCGCCGAGGAGATGTTGTGGATGCGCCCATCGGCTCCGAGCAGTTGTGTCGTGGTATTCCAGCCGTCGCTATAGCGCACCGAACCACCGGAGACATCCAGGATCGAGCCGGGCCGTGTGATCACCGCGCCGCCGGCCTGAACGGTGATGTTCCCGCCCGCCGACGCCAGTTCGGCCAGGTCGATCAGGCTCGTGCCCACCCAGCCGGTCACATCCGCCAGTGGTGTGCCAACCCAGGCGCCCTTGATGGCGTTGCCGGAGCTGTCCGTAAGCCATTCCACGCCCGCCATCGGGCCGTCCGTGAACTGCCCCGACACACGCCGATCCACAATGACTTTCTTGCCGTAGAGCCAGGTAGCGTGCTGCAGAAAGGAATCCTTCAGTTCGTTGATGCGCAAATCCACCTCAACGAAGTTGCGCGCCATGTCCACCGGCATCTCCAGCAATCCCGCCGTGCTGATATAAGCGTCTTCGCCGATCAGGATGCGACTGCCGTCGCCCGCGCTTTCGTTACGCCGGTTGCCATTGATGAAGTGATAGGGGTTGGTCGCCGCTTGCAGATCAATATTGCCCGCCGCCGCCGTCACGCTGGCGCGGGGACGAATGTCGATCTCTTTGCCGTAGAGTTCGATGCGGCCCGGCCGGTAGCGATCCGGGAGTGCGCTGATCTCGATCTCGGTGGCATCCTCCCAGTCATTGACCACCTGGGTGACGCTGTTCTCGCCCAACGTGACGGTACCACCGGACCAAGCCACCAGATGATCAAAATCGCCGTTTCCTTCAAAGGAAGAGCCATGCCCATACATCCCCTGGCCCCAGGCACGCAACCGGATCGAGCCGTCGCGGTTGTTCAGCGCCGTGCTGGCCTGCAGGATGCCGTTCTGGTTGATCTCCCGCGAAACCAGGGTGATGTCACCATAATCGGCCTGCACCAGGCCGGTGTTGGTGACGCTGTAGCCCACCTCGGCGGCACGCTGCTCCATCATCGGTAACACCTTTGAGACAATCTCCCGCTCAAAGGTGCTGTAGGTTCTGTCGCCGATGGCCGGCCCGTAATTGAAGGTCCAGGGCCGCACCGCGGACACCACCGCGTCGAAGCCTCTCACCGTGGGGTTCGTCTCGTCGGCCTCCAGCCATACGTTTTCCCCCGCCGCCATCAGCGTCTGCCCGCCAGGAGTGCGGATCTCTCCGTGGTTGCGGACTTTCGGGGCGAACAGCATCACGTGGCCATCCTTACCCTCGATCAGTGCGCCGGCCTGCACCTCCACATCACCCGGCGCCTCACCCGGCTCAAAGGCCGCCACTTGTCCATCCGGCTGGCCCGCCGTGTCAATGGACTCCCGGTTCGACATCTCGGTCGGGTTCTCCCCGAAGGTCGGCAGGCCGTGATGCGAGCCGCCGTTGACCCAGCCCAGATCGTCCCGTTCCGTGCCCAGCCGGACGTTGATCCCCGCCTTGAACTGCTCATCGCTCAGTTTCAGACTGGCGGCCACCAGGTTGCGCACGTTGACCTGGCTGCTGCCGTTAAACACGATGCCGTTGCGATTGATCAGATACACCCCGCCCTCGGCCTTGATGCGACCGGCAATCTCACTGGGTCGACCGTTGGGGTCGTTGACACGATTCAGGGCCGACCAGTCGTTGCCCCCGGTCTTGGCGTCAGTGCCGGCGCTCTGATCGAAGTTCACCGTGGTCTTGCTGCCAACGTTGAACGTCTCCCAGTTCAGGATCGCTTTCTTGTCCGTCTGCTTGATGGTGACCTCAGTACGGTCTCCGTCCCGGCTTTGCCGCGGGGCCTCGGCGTTATGCCAGCCGGCGGTCAAGGCATTGGTGTCCACTTTCAGACCGCCGTCCACCAGACCGTTGGGCACGTTGGCGGAGGCCTTGGCCGCGGCACGGGCCGCGGCCTGCTGTGCCGCGATGGACGCCGCCGTCCGTGTCATGCGCTCGAAAGATCGCTGCGCTTCCCGGTTACGCTTCTGCTGTGCCAAGGGCGGTGGCCGATGTGGATGGCCGGAAGGACGCTGGGCACGCTCGGCACGGCCCGCTCTCATGCTATCGAACCATTCCGCACTGAACGGACGTTGACCCGCCTCAGACTGCCCGGCGCCCACCGCCAGAATCAGAGCGATGGCCTGGACCAACGGCTTGCGGGTCATCACCGCCGCCGTTTTTTTATTACGGTCTTTGGTTACAACGGCGGACTTGAGGGCGCGAGCGCGGGGCGCGGTATTCGACGGCATGGTAACGTCATCCATTCAGTTCCAGGGAACCACCTTGTGCCAATGAGCCCCACGAGGGACGCGCATTCGGACAAGCATGGCATGCTGAATGGATGACCGGGCGATTGCTCGAGGACCGAATCCCTGTCATGAAAAATTCACCGCCTTGGGAAACAAAGCAGTGCCGGCGGCATCAACTCAGTATCACGACACCGCCAGGCAGGAAGGTGGAGTGAGCGCCGTAGGAATCGCGAATCAGCGCGATGACGGAGTCCAGTTGATCCAATCCGATACGAGCCTGCACACGGCGCTGAGCCAACTGCTCATTGAGAAGAATGATCCTGCCTTCGCGATACCGATTGATTTCGGTGATCATCTGAGCCAGCGACTCGTCATCGAAGATCAGCATGCGATTTTGCCAACCCGTGACTTTTTCAATGTCGGCCGTGATGACGGACGCCACGCCCTGATCGTCATAGAGGAGTTGTTGCTTCGCGGACAGTTGTCGCAGGCCGTGAACGGTCTCAACCGAAAGACGCCCTTCGATACACGTTACGCAGGTCTCGCCATCCCAATGGCGAACATTGAAGCGCGCCGCCTTGGAGGTGATGGTTCCCTTCCCCACAAAGACGGTTAACGGAGCGCCGGTCTGCGCCACCTGCACCCCCACTTCTCCGCCAAGCACTTCCAACGCCAAGGCCCCGTCGGAAGAAAGACGCTGATTCACACGGGTCCGAGTGTTCATTTCCAGCTGGACGCCGTCGTTCAAGGCCAGGCGTTTTTGTTCACCAACCTCGGTGTGAAAATCACCCTGTCCATTCAATCCGTCCCACACGGAGGAAACAGCAATGTACCCAACCGCTGTGGCAGCCAGTCCGATAAAGGCCCGGCGCCCCATACTTTGACCTCGAGCAGGCTTCGCCGGCGGGGCGTTGGAGCGGCCCTGGACGCTGCCATCACCGTGCTCCACCTCCGCCAGCGCCGGTTCCAGCAAAGTCCATAGCTGACGGGCCTGGGCGAGCGCTTCCTGATGACGGGGACTGCGGGCACACCAGGCCCGGAACGCCTCCGCGTCCTCGGTTGTGGCGTCCCCCGACTTGAGGCGCACCAGCCACGCTTGCGCTTCCTTTCTTAAAACCAACACATCCTGCTCCGGATGTTCCTGCTCGTTCATGAGGTTTCCGTCACCGCCTTCCAGGTTTGCTCATCATCCGCATTCTCAAGGCGCCTCAATGCTATGACGCCTTACCGGCACCGGGACCGAACCGGCGGATCACCCGTCGGTCCACCCTTTCGCCACAGAACGCCAATGCCGCCTTAAGTTCCTTTTCCACCATGCGAACGGAAATCCCGAACTGCCGGGCGATCTCCTTATGGGGTATGGCCTCCATCCGTGATGCCACCAGAATGTCCCGTCGACGAGGCGGCAGCGCCTCTATGGCGGCTTTCAAGGCCTCCAGTTCATACCACTCCTGCGCCCGATCCGCGGGATTATCCGTGCCCTCCCCCTCATCCAGCAGCGCCTCGATTTCATCGGAGTACAACAGGCGGGCGGACTTATTACGATGATCATGGGCGACATTCATCGCCACCCGATAAAAGTAAGCCCCCGGGTTATGTATTTCCTCCCCCTTACCCAATCGGTCAACGCGCAACCAGGTCTCATGCAGGACGTCGTCGGCCAAGTCTTCGTTGCCCAGGCTGAACCTCAAGCGTCGCCGCAGTTCGGCATAGCAGGCCAGAAATTCGTCACGCACCTCCTATTCCCTCCCTATGGCAGCGCTTGGCTCTGCTTCGTTCGGACAAGGCGTCCCGGTCGAGGGCACCACCAGCACCGTTAACGGCTGGGGTAGCTTTGCCGCCAATCCCGGTTCGACATGTATACCTCGAATCACTGACCGTAAAGCGTGATCGCGCTCTCCATCACCGCTGCTGTCCAAAAGTTCCACTTTGCTCACGTCCCCCCTTTGATCGGTCCATAAACGCATGGCGGCACGATAATGCCCTGGACGGGTGAGCCGATTCGAACACAGTCGCCGATGAAGGCGCTCCTGAATGGCCGCGGCCACGCGATGTCCCCCCAAACCCGGCTGGGACAAGCCCGCACCGGAACCGGTTCGCCCGGGCATACCCTCGGACCGCCGATACGGCACCAGCGTCAGGGCTTTCTCAGCCTGGTACCGCACCTCCAACTCATGCGGCCCCAACAGCCGCTGTAACGCCTCTTTCGGTGTGTAGTCACCGATCACAGGAAAGGAACGCCGATTGCGGACCAGTGCCGCGTCCACCAACACCGTAAGGCCGGTATCCTCACTGTATCGTTTGATGGCCTGCCCCAAATCCATGGCGGGAATATCAAAAAAGTAGGAGGGCTGCGGTGCGAGAGGCTCAGCGCGGGCTTGAAAAGAGGCCGAGCTGGCCACCCCTATCAGCACCATGGCCACCGCGATGCTCAGTCTCATTATCTTTTTACCCACTAGGTAGGCAGGGGTAAGTTGAATATCAGGTGCACGCAGGTGAAGGGTGGACAAGAAATATGACGTTTCGGTGAACGCGAGCTACTCATTGCGGCAACGCGGCTTTCAGGCAGGTGTAACCCCTTCTGCCTCCATTAGCATCCTGCTCTCAGCCCGCCTCATCCGCTATACGGCTACCTACGAGCGTGGGCAAGTCCCTCTAGTAGAACCGCTCGACAAAGATCAGTCCAAACACGAACCCAATCAGCGCCAAAACGCCGGGAATGGCATAAACCCATAAAAAGGTATGCCTTCCCATCTCCCCCTTTGAATAGCGCTTATAGCCCGCGTCATAAAAGAACGCTCCCAAAATCAAAAGGAAAAAGAATGCACTGGAAATATCTAGGACTCGATCCGGGCCGACCCAGACCCACCAAGCACCCGATCGAATAGCCGAAAAGTAGACAACAATCACCTGCAAGACCAGAAAAACAGGTTTAATCATCACTCGCGCCATTACTACAATCTACGTAAGCGTCCGGCGACCCCATCTTGAGTCGACGGTTGCGGCCTTCACGATAGTGTCCACTTATTTCTTAGTGGACACTATCGATGGACCCGTTAAGCGTATCTCAGCCCCAACCTCAACCACGACGTCGCCGTCACTTCTCCCGTGAGTTCAAGGCGCACATCGTGGCCGCCTGTCAGGAACCGGGCGTGTCCGTCTCCCGGATCGCCCTGGACAACCAACTCAACGCCAACCTGGTCCGCCGCTGGATCCGTGAAGCCGAGCAAGCCGGCCAGACAATAACGTCACCCGCGTTTATGCCCTTGGCGGTACCGGTGGCGTCGAGCCCTCCTGACCGGTCTTGCGCCAAGGAGTCGGGTAACCGCATCCGCATTGAAGTGCCCCGCTCCGGCGGACCGGTCATCGTGGAATGGCCCGCCGAGCAAGCCCATCAGTGCCTGGCCCTGTTACGCGAGCTGCTGCGATGATCCGCATCGACGAGATCTGGCTGGCCACCGCGCCACTGGACATGCGCGCCGGACCGGACAAGGCCCTGGCCCGGGTGATCCAGGTGTTCGGTGCGGCGAAGCCACATCAGGCTTACCTGTTCGCCAACCGCCGGGGCAACCGCATGAAAGTGCTGATCCACGACGGCTTCGGTATCTGGCTGTGCGCCCGCCGGCTCCATCGGGGCAAGTTCCACTGGGGTGACGCTTGGCGCGGCGATCAGTTGCGCCTGAATGAAGAACAACTGGCCGCCCTGGTGCAGGGCCTGCCCTGGCAGCGACTGGGCGACGAGGCCGTGATCTCGGTGCTGTAACCACACCTCGTTCCCGTTGGCTATACGCCCAACCTCCAATCGCCCACCGGGCGCTGGCTTGGCATACTGTCCGCATGACCTCGCGCCCTGACCTCAACGCCCTCTCTCCCGACCAACTCCGTGCCCTGGCCACCGAGTTGTTCGATCACTTGGAGAGCAAGGATCGGGTCCTCGCCCAAAATGACCGGACCCTCAGCCAACAAGAAAAAGCGATCCGTCACCGCGACGCGGTGATCGAGAAACAGGCCCACGAACTGGCGCTGCTCAAGCGCCACAAGTTCGCCCGGCGCAGCGAGCAGTTCAAGGGCGTGCAGGGCCAGTTGCTTGACGAACTGATCGACGCCGACCTGGCCGCCATGGAGGCGGAGCTGGCCGAGTTACTTCCAACGCAGGCGCCCCCCGCCGCTGCCAAGCAACAGCCCAAGCGCGCCCCGCTACCGCCCCAACTGCCCCGCACCCTGATCCACCATGAACCCGAGGATACGCAATGCCGCTGTGGGTGTGCGCTCAAGCGCGTCGGCGAGGACATCAGCGAGAAGCTGGACTACGTGCCGGGCGAGTTCACGGTGGAGCGCCATATCCGGGGCAAGTGGGCCTGCGAGCAATGCGAGACCTTGATCCAGGCGCCGGTGCCGAGGCAAGTCATCGACAAAGGCATCCCGACGTCTGGGCTGCTGGCCCAGGTGCTGGTGGCCAAGTACGCCGATCATCTGCCCCTGTACCGCCAGGAGCGCATCTTCGGCCGGGCCGGTCTGGCGATCCCCCGTTCCACCCTGGCCGAGTGGGTGGGCACCTGCGGTGTGTGGTTGCAGCCACTGGTGGATGCGCTCAGAGCCCAGTTGCTAGCCCAGCCGGTGCTGCACGCGGATGAAACGCCGGTAGCGATGCTGGCACCGGGCAAGAAGAAAACCCACCGGGCCTATGTGTGGGCTTACTGCAGCACCTCGTTCTCTGAACTGAAGGCCACGGTCTACGACTTCGCGCCCAGCCGGGCGGGCGCACACGCCCGCGCCTTCCTGGGGGACTGGCATGGCAAGCTGGTGTGTGACGACTACGCTGGCTATAAGGCGGGCTTCGGCGAGGGCATTACCGAGATCGGTTGCCTGGCGCACGCCCGTCGCAAGTTCCACGACCTGCACGTGGCCAACAAGAGTGAGCTGGCCGCCCAAGCGCTGGAGTCCATCGGTGCGCTGTACGGGATCGAGCGAGAGGCGAAGGATCTGCCGGATAAAGACCGCCAGCGCTTGCGCAACGAAAAAGCCCGGCCCATCGCCGACGCCCTGCACCAATGGATGATCTCCCGACGGCAAAAAGTCCCGGACGGCTCGGGTACGGCCAAAGCCCTGGACTACAGCCTGAAACGCTGGGCGGCGCTGACGCGCTACCTGGACGATGGCGCGGTGCCGATCGACAACAACCGGGTGGAAAACCAGATCCGCCCCTGGGCGCTGGGGCGCAATAACTGGCTGTTCGCGGGCTCTCTGCGCAGTGGTCAACGTGCGGCCGCCGTCATGAGCCTGATCCAGTCGGCGAAGCTGAACGGCCACGATCCTTATGCGTATCTGAAGGATGTGCTGGCTCGGCTGCCGACGCACAAGAACAACGCCATCGACGAACTCCTGCCGCAAAACTGGGCGCCGACCTCCGCCTGACAAGGTGGGATTACCGGACGCTTACCAATCTACCGCTTAAGAGCATCAATAAAGGCTCCAAGAAAGACCGATCAAGAATAAGACAGATCCTATAACCATCATACTCTTCCCGTATAATGGAAGTCTCTTTTCCATCCTCTCTCTTTTATTCCTAACGTTATCAGCAGCGCGATACGCCTTTTGACCCCTGAGAATATGCTCCTGAAGTCGAAAATTAAACTGAAGCTCTCCAGCCTGCGGCAACAAAAAAAGCATCAGACCTAAAAAGAGTAGCCCTCCCCCAAGGACCAAAAAACCTGTCGCATCAAATGAGTTACCCAATATTTCCATCCAATCATTTTTCATACATCCAGCGTATCACGCCCTCTATGCCTTAAGCCCCAACACCCTTGTTAACATCGATATAAAAACACCTAAAACTATGCCCAAAACAACGATAGTTGCTCGCCATACTACCACTTTCCGCCTCCCCCTCCTTCTTTCCGATTGGAGACTAGCGACATACTCAGCGGCCATGTCAGCGCCATTCTCACGAACATATATCTCACCGGAAGGCCTATAGATTTTAAAATATCTCACCTCCAACTCAGCCTTTGAGGACTTCTGCCAGTCCCAAAAATTCGAGAATCTGACCTTAGGAAAGGTCTTTATATACAGGCCTTCCGATTGGCACATACAATAAACAAAACCTTCTGAGCTCCTTTTCCTGAATGCTTAGGAACCTCTGAATAACGCCGTTTCATTGCCTGCGAGATCAGATCAGGGCCAAGTACACGGACATTTCATCCGTAAGTCGGTCTTGATGGCTCATTTTCCCGCCCGATTGCCGCTATTTGGCGACAATCGGGCACACTTGCCCTATGACAGCAACATCTTCTTCACCCGAAGAAGGTTCGCAATACCCGCCATCACATAAAAGCGGTTTTCGTTTTTCGCCAGCCCTCGATACCGAACCTTGCCGTAACCGAACAGGCCTTTGAAGATTCGGAACGGGTGCTCAACCTTGGCCCGCACGCTGGCTTTGAGCCTCTCGCTCTCCAGCCCGATGTCCGACATGATGCTGCGTCTGCCAGGGCGCTCCGCAATGAACCACTGGGCATGGCGATCTTTATGTTCTTCCCGTTTCTGGATTCCGCAGTAACCCGCATCCGCCCAGATCCGCTTTTACTCACCGTGAAGTAATCTGTCCGCCATATTCAAGTCATGCTCGTTGGCGGCACTGGTGGCCAGCCTATGGATCAAACCTACCGTGTCATCAACACCAATGTGACACTTCATGCCAAAGTGCCATTGGTTCCCCTTCTTCGTCTGGTGCATCTCCGGATCGCGCTGCTTGGCCTTGTTCTTTGTCGAGCTTGGCGCCTCGACAATGGTGGCGTCGATGATGCTCCCTTCACGAACAATCAGGCCATGCTGATCCAGCTTCCGGTTAATCTTCTTGAACAGCTTCTTACCGAGGCCATGACGCTCAAGAAGATGCCGGAAATTCAAAATGGTCGTCTCATCCGGCACCTGGGCAAGGCAAATACCCGCAAAGCGGCGCATCGACTCAATCTCATAAAGGGCATCCTCCATTGCCGGATCACTCAGGTTGTAGATCACCTGCATGATGTGAATCCGCAGCATCGCCGACAACGGATACGCCGGACGTCCCGTGCGATTTGAGGCATAATACTTGGCTATCGCTGTTTCCAGCGAGCTCCACGGTAACAACTTGTCCAACTTCTCCAGAAAGACCTCTCGCCGAGTCTTGCGCTTCTTCTGTTCGTACTCGGCTTCGGCAAACGTCAGTTGGCTCATCGTCTATTTACTGGGCTCGTGATCGGAACCACAATTATGCCAAAGTTAGAGCGTTTTTCAGAGATTCCCTTACAAAGTATTTACGGCGGATTCTAAAAAATTTTCTGGCGCCTCTCAACCTCCCACCATCATTTCCTAAAGAGGAACAAAATTCTATTTACAAAAAAATATCCTAAATAAAAGCATTTTTATCACTCACTGAAAACCCCATAAAGAAAACCCAATAATGCACCAAGTGCCGGCACAAGAAAGACCACGACAAAATAGAACCTCCCAATCTCCTTCCTTGATTTCTTCTTATATCCTGCCTCATATACATATGCCCCGAGAACAAACAGAAAAAGCGCCGGCCTAAAAATTTCAAAGTCTCGTCCCCCCTCCATCCATACCCACCAAAAACCAGATAAGGCAGCCAGGCCAAAAACCATCAGAAGATTCAGAGTCAAAACAAAAGCACCAACCAATCTCATTTTCTACCGCCCCCAAAAAAATAATAGACCCAAAACAAAACAGCATTAACCACACAACCCATCTGCAATCATTTATCATAAGCCGACTGCATTAAATTTGTGTTTGGCTTCCCGGGATACAGAACGAACCCCCCACCAGCTCCACTAGAGAGGAGGCTATCGTATACTGTGTCGGCATTATTAAATATCGTTTGCACAACAGCCCCTCCCTGTAAAGCCTGCAATGAGGCAGAAGCAAGAGAAGTACTGTAAGATCCTATGTTGACCGGCAGCTCTCCTATTGCGTTTTTAGCCACAGTATAATCGGCCATCTCCGTAATATTGGCAAATTTTGTCCTTGCCATGGCGCTACCAGCAGTTACAACATCAGGAATACGTCCAACCGGAACTCGCCCGCTGGCCAAGTCAAACATAAGGTTACCACTCACCGCCGCCAGTTGGGCGTCCTGATTTCCGGGAAAGAGGATCTCCGCTCCTAGCTCAAAAGCACTCGAAGGCACACCACTTTCTTGATCCTTCAACGCGCTAACAAAGTTTCTATAATTCAGCCCGAAATCAGTGGAATATTTCGCAACAGTTGCTGTTCCAAAGCTAATAGCACCTACACCGGCCACCTTACTTAGCAAGGTTGGCTCCGGCGCGCCCAGCATCACTCCTCCTCCGTTCGACACCCTTAGAAACTCTAAATAATCCTCGGGAAAATCAATCCCAATCCTATTTTCCAGTCTAGTTATCTTATCTTGAGAAGCGCCTTTTTCTTTTGTGAACTCGCTCCAAAGTGCACTGTATATGGTCATATTCCAGATCAACCTCCAACGTCTTTCTGAAGCTTACTCCACCAGGGAGTAACCTGCTTCCGATGCAGCCCTCTATCTATGATCATCTTATTATTCACGTCCACAGGAGAACCGCCGAACTTGACTGGCTGAATCTCAAAAGTGCCATTCGGGTCAAGTCTTACCTTTTGCCCCTCGTCCCCACCTCACAAAGAGCAAAAAGCAAGACGTGGCCCCAAACTTGCGGAGGGCAAGCTTCCTAAAAGAATCAGGTCATTCAGTCGTAACATCCTTCTTTGTAGCAGTACATACACAAACCACATAGAGACTGCCATATCCGTGGCAATGCATCCCACCGTTCAGGATCATCTAAACCACGCTCTAATACTATAACCAGAACCGGCCCAATCCCTCGAATAGCCAGGATGATCTATACCTTTAGATCTTCTTGGTACTCGGACAAAATTCTTTCATCTATAAAATCCAATCGAGATTTCAGCATATCCCCATTCTTCTTGGTTGCAGGAACGTTGACAGGCACAAGTTCCGCGACTGAATTTCCTTTTTGTGCTGCCTCTACCCATTCAAGCATTGCACCAATGTAACCATCCAGAGCCGTAGCCGGATTTGGGCATTCCTCCACAGTTAAGTAAGTCGCAGGTAAGTCACCAACAATCACCCATATCCATTCATCCACGTCTTCTCTGCCTGGGATGATTTGAAATAGAAAAACGGCGACGATTCCTGAATAGAGCATCCCAACATAGGACTCCGTAATCCCCAAGCACCAATCATAAAACTCCAGATACTCCCTTGCCTCACGATACATCGATTTATTCTCATCAGTATCATTACGCTGCATCAATAGGTAATCAGACCATTTCTCTACTTTTGACAAGTCTGGTGAGTTATTCATTATCTTTTCCGTCGTTTGGACCACCTTGAAAAATCGCCGGCGTCTCGATGGCGCTGCATGTGCTCACTACGTGGGCGCGGCTTAACATTAGTAACATGATCCGGGCCACCATCTGCTAGCGGAATTTCGTGAGAAACATCCTGGTTTCGACCAGTTCTCGCATCCTTTGGCCAAGGCTGCCCCATTTGCTGCTCCCAGTCCTTTCTTAATTTTGGATTGGTTGTATATCTTTCTTTATTAATCCAACTGAAAGCACCCTCTGCAACCTCATCTGCGCCACCTCCAACTATATCAAAGTTAGCAGCCCCTTTCCTTCCCCCTTGTATTAGCGTTGCTGCCCCGCCTGGAACGTAAGGAAGAGCAGCAGCGGCAGTATCTACAATGATGCCACCACCATCCAATAGAGCACCAAGGTAATTTCCATTAAACAGATTGTCCGTAAACGATGTGATTCCTAAACCGATATTAGCAATGTCCCACACCGTCTCTAATGGGATTTCACCGGTAGGATCCGTCTTATTAATAGGATCTGAGCCAACATACGAGTAAAGATTGAGCCCACCCTCATATCCAATCGTATCCGGCTGCAGGAACCGCCCCAGCGTCGGTGAGTAAACCCGGCTCTTGTAGTGATACAGCCCCGCCTCTCTGAGCACGATCTGACCGGTATAGCCAAATCGGGGGCCATTCTCTTCCGTGAAGACGCTGGATTCACCGTAAGGGCCATACGGGTACAGGTCGGCATAACCGCAGTCGTCGGATATCCCCACCACGCTGCCCAGGCGGTCGGCGTGAAACCATTCGGGGAAGTCACAAACGCCCCCCAGACAGGTCACCAGTGGATTATCATAGCCTTCACCGTGGGCATAGGTGTTCAGCAAGGCCCCCTGCCCGTCCCATTCCGCGATCAGATCCGGGCCGTCGTAGAGAAAGCGGCGGCTCTGATCGTCACTGTTGATTTCCCGCAGTTGCCCCAAAGGTCCGTAGACCAGTTCAATCTTGGACGTGGTTCCCGCATTGATCGACGCCAGTTGATTGTCCGGGGTATAGAGATAAGTGGCACCGGCCGCTTTCTTGACGTTACCGCGGGCGTCGTATTCCACGCCCTGAGACACCTGCTGGTTCAGGCCGTTGTACTGGAAGGTTTCGGTACCGGACGCCCCTGGCCCCGGCCATTCATAGGCGGGGTTGGACAGGGTTTCCTTCTGTAGTTGCCCAAGACGGTAGTAGCTGAAGGATTGAGCAACGTTGTTATCGGCTTCGGCGAAGCCGCCCTGCTCCAGAAACGACAGGTTACCGGCAGTGTTGTATTCAAAGCCGGTGTAGATGCCGTTCTTCCGGGTGATCTCGCGGCGGCGATTTAGCCCGTCGTGATCAATGCCCACCAGTTCCGAGCTGGCTGAGCGTACCGAAGTCAGGTTCGAAGCCGCGTCATACAGGAAATCAAAGGCATCGGCGCCACTGATGGCCATGCGGGTGCGGTTGCCCGCCGGGTCATAGGCGTAATTGACACTGCCGATCCAGTCCGAAGTGGCGGTCAGCCGCCCCAGTCCGTCATAGGTATAGGTGATCTTGCGGCTGGTGTCGTTGGCGAAATAGGCCTCGGTCACATCGCCCAGGTGGTTATACGCATAGCGAACATTGAAGCCCGAATCCGAGGAATAGGACTTGGCGATACGCCGCCCAAGGGCATCGTACTGATAGGTAACAGTGGAGCCGTCCCGGCGCCGCTCGGTAACCACTTGCCCCAAGGCGTCATAGGTGTAGGCGATATAGTCCGAGGCATTGGTTTGCCCGGGCTGATTCGGACCGGGGAAGGTGATCCGGGCCAGCCGTCCGAAACCATCCCGCTTATAGACGGACCGGTTACCCGCCGCGTCACGGATTGAGGTGGTTTCGTTGTTTTTATTGTAGGTGTAGCGCACATATTCCTGTTCCACTCCGGACACGGAAACGCCACGGCGCTCGGCGACCAGGTTCCCCGCTGCGTCGTACTGATATCGGGAGACCTGGTCACTGACCACGGAAGATACGGAAGCCACACAGGCGTTGCCGCCGGCAGAGGTGGTGCGCAGGGCCTTGCACTGCAGCCGCCCGGCATTGTCATGGCTGTAGTCGGTGTTGCCGTTAAACCCCTCTTCGGAGATCAGATCACCGGCACCGTTATAGGAGAACGTGGCGGCCATCAGGGCACTGAATCCGTTACCGTCAGCCGAGGCCATCTCCAAACGGTGTTCCAATAACCAGCCGTCCGCGTTGTACTGATACTGTTGCGCACTCCGGCTACCCGAGGCGTTGGCCGGCCCCACCTCCAAGAGAACCCGCCCTTCCGCATCGTATTGGTAGTAGGAAGTGTCGCCGCTACCGGCCAACGGACCGTCCTCGGTGAGGCGGTTGCCGTGGTAGTCGTAGGTGAATTGGCGTTTACTGCTGACGCCACCGCCACTGACGGTCACCGCGGTCAGGTTCAGATTTTTCCAGAACCCGGCGCCACCGTCGTATTCATAGGTCGTGACCCGGGACTGACCGCTACCGACGGTTTCCGTCTTCTTGATCACGCGATAGATCGGCGGTAGGGGGGAAACCGATTTGGTGCCACTGTCATAGCCGGTGGCGGACCGGGCAGCGTATTGATGGGTCACCCGGGGGCGAGTGCCGGAGGCATCCGCGGGGGCGGTGATTGTCACCACGCCACCATGGGCGTTGGCGTAGGTGTAGTTGGTCCTGGCACCTTTAGCGTTCTCGGTCCAGGTGGGTTTATTGCAGATCTTCCGGTTGGCGTCCGTGCAACTGGCGGGATAGGCCGCCGTCTCGGTCAGCGTGTCCCCTCCGGCGCCCGGTCTGGGCAGCGTTTCCACCTTGGTGACGTTACTGCGGGCATCATAGGTAAAGCGCTTTTGATTCCCCTCGGGAGAAACGATACCGGTCAGGCGATCATGCTCATCGTAGCTGTACTCGGTGGTATTGCCCCGCTGATCCGTTTGGGACACCGGGCGCTTCTTGTCCTCGAACACCATGGACACCGTCGCGCCAGAGGGGTCCGTCTCCGTCGAGGTGCCGCCTGAAAAGGCATAGGACCAGGCTCGGGATTCGCCGTCGGAAACGCGGGCGACTTTGTCACCGGAATACGCAATGCTCCATAACGAAGGGGCATTCTGACCGGCCGCTTTGACCGCGGTTATGCGATTCCGTCCATCGTACGTATAGCTCCGGCGGACATTATCCACCGTGTAGTGCACAAGGGTGGGTGCATCCAGGCTATAGGTATACTTTACTTCCCCATCCCACAAAGGACGCCCCTGAGGGGAACACTGGGCGGTCATGTAGCAATTGCTGCCCTGCCCCCAGTTATAGACATGAGCACGGGTAATTAGAACGGCACGGGAGCCTCCTGGAACACAGATCCCGGGATCAGAGGGGTCACATGTGTACTGGAAAAACAGTTCAAAGCCACGTGTGCTGGTAACTCTTTTCAGGCGTCGAAAGCCAAAACCGTAGGGGTTATCGGTATCGGCCCGGGTAAAATGGTCATACTCAAAGTGGAGGGTTTCCCCATTGGGCTTGGTGATACTGGCAAGATAGCCACAATCCGTTTCACCGCAGGCAATCAATCCCCACGCCATGACATGGAGCTCTTTCACCTTTTCAAAGCGGTATTCCGTGCCGTCCTTAAGCGTATAGATCGCCACTCGTTCTTCATTGGACCCGGTTCCCCCAATCGTCCTGAGCGTGACCCCCGGATCCTTTTGCGACACGTAGTAGTGGTCCGACTGTTTGTCCAGAATGTCGCTGACAAACCCCTGGGTCACCACCGCGACGTCTTTGCCTTCGTATTCTCCGATGGAGATCTTGATATCGAAGTTATGGGAGGTGCCGTAGCCAAACGGCCCCTTGTAATCCATGAACTCACTATTGAACTGGCGCTTCAGGTTCAGGCGGCCATCGTCCCCGCCGATGCCGGCATCCTCGCTCTGGTAAACAAAGGCGCCGGTCCGCAAGTCCACGCCTTTATCGTTCAGCGTGTAAATGGAAGGCGGGAAACCGGGAATATCGGCCAATGAGTAGCCCGGCATCGAACCCAGACCAATAAACACCGCCAGAACGCCGAGCAGGCCACGTAACGGATTTTTTTGAGAGCATTTCATATCGAATCCCTTTGCAGTACTGTCCTTAGCGTCCTAGCGACGCGCCCCAACCAGTACCCCCCGGTTGGTGAGGGTGTAGTTGTTGCCGTTGGAGACCAGCGCCGCACCAGGTGCGCCGCCTGCTCCACCGGTTCGGCCATCCCAAGAGGTTTGCCCCCGGGCGCCAGCTTGACCTGCTCCACCACCATTACCACCACGGCCATAAGGGGTGGGCTGCCTCCCTGTTTTTAGGGCGCTACTACCCAGCCCTCCACCACCAGACACCGTGCCGGCGCCGCCTGAGGTAGCGAAATTGACATTCTCCACGCCGCCACCGGCCCCATTGGGGAAGCCCCCACCACCAGCACCACCAAAGTGCGAGTTGTTCCAGGCGTCTGAAAAAGGTCGGTCGCCCCCCTTGGAACTCGCCCCCGAACCGCCACCACCACCGCCAGCCTTCACCTGGCCACCGCTCTCGATGATCAGCTTGATATCCGCCCGCAGATTGATTGCCGCTCCCCCTTTTCCTCCACTAAGGGGGTTAGCATCTCTCATCACCGCATTGCCACCGGCACCTCCACCGCCATAGACCTTGCCCAACACCCTCAGCGTCAGTTCATTACCCAAACTCTTCGGCCAAGTACCAGTATCGATAGCAACACCGCCCGCCTTGGCACTTGCTGCTCCTCCCGTACCCATCACCGTGGCGGACGCCGGTACCGTGAATGTAATTCGGGCCTTCTGGGTGCCGTCGTAGCCGTTTTGATTGGCCAAGGCCCGTAAATTGATGGCAGGCCGGCCCACTTTGCCGGGGACGGTAATCGTGGCTTCGAAGACTTGCTCTTCAGGTTCATCGTCACCCTGCACGACGGCGACCTCAGTGCGATTACCCATCGCGTCATACTGATAAGTCACCTGGGTTCCGTTCTCATATTGGATGGCGGTGACGCGCCCCAAGGCGTCATAGGAATAGGTCGCCGCATTAACCAAACCACATAGCAACACGGTCAGGCCCAAAAGCGTTTTTAAAAGTCGGATTGGTGTTTTCATCCTTGCACCCGGCAGTCCTGAAAACCCCGATCTTATACGGCTCATGTTTCAATATGTTGATCTGGGCACTGCGTATTTAAGCAATTACCAATATAGCAATCGTGGCTTTCTGCCCCCTACCGTGTTCCTTAATCAACGTGAAAATGGTATGCCCGATAACACCGACCACACCTTAACGACCTTCATTCAGGTGGTTTAACACGAATCCAGATGAGCGATGCCCCCGAGACAACGGACCGGAACGCGTGAGGAAGAGGGGCTGATCTGACGAGTGTAAGGTCTACTGAACTGGGGACTGCCGGCGCAGTTCGACAGGAAGGAGTCGCACTTTCACCGGAACCCCCAAAAGCGCTTCCGCTTCTTCTTTCATTGCTGCCTCATTCATGATTCCGCTTTCCGATCGAACAGTAAGAACCACCCCGCCCTGCTCTGCGTCGGTCGCCATACCCTGCAATGCCGGAAAGAGCTGTCGCAGTGCCTCTTCATGAAGATCGATGACTTTTCTGAGTTCGACGGCATCGTGAACAGGGGCAATCTCATTAGACATTGTTCTACCCACGGCGATCAGGATCGCAACCGTAGCGATGACAGCGCCTATTTTTAATAATGAAGAAGACGTTTTCATTCAACCTTCACCGCATCTAAAATCGACGGCTCTCGGGGCTCCCAGCGTAAAAAAGCGCTGAGAACTCCGAGAGTAACACCCATTTCAGGGACCATACAGTAACTGGAGCCCCAGGGATGATAGTCGATCAGTGCTTTGATACACCGCCAGAAGACAATCCCCAATCCCGGTCCCCGTTGAGGCGCCGGCGGAGTGAATGCCCGTTGCCACCGTGCTCACAAACCAGGGGCCTCCGCTGTCACCTCCCGCACAGGCCAAGCCGGTTCCAGAGCTCGGCGGTACCATCGAGATCCAAGTGGCATCACAAGGCACCGGATTCGAGGCTGGACCGCAGGTGTAGGAGGTCGGCTGAAAGTCAGTCGCATCCACGTCACCACAGCTATAACCTGTCGTCGATCCATAGTGGCAGAAGTTATTCCCCACCGCTGTGCTGGCTTGGGTGCGTCGCCCTGTCAAAGTTCGCGGCGTTGTCGTGGAGTTTGCATAAAACTTGGGCTCTTCCGTAGCGGCCGAGGTATACCACTGTTCATCATTACTGGCCGTAAATGACCGGGCCTGATAAGTGAGAGTCGCGGAGGCGCCGTCAACCCCGGTATAGTTGGCACTTCCGGGCCCACAGTGGGCAGCCGTGGTGACGCCCGTTGTCGTTCCCGTGGTTCGTTTGACCACGAACGCAGTAGTACACCCCATATCCAGGCTGCCACTTCCCCGAACCGCTTGCCTCTCCAGAGGAACAGGGATGACCCGAACCCGAACAGGCACGCCGAGTTGCCGAGTAGCAGACGCTACTTGCGACCTCACCTGGCGTGATTCTTCGTCCCTCCCCAAAATAGTCAGAACCACTTCTCCCGTTCTCGGATCGGTATGAGTCCCTTGGAGACCTGAAAAATTCGCTTTGAGGGTATCCAGGTTCGTGCCAATCGCCTGCTGGAGTTCTGCCTGCGTATGTGTCGCACCACTAACAAACTCCACAGCCACCTGTTCGTTGGATACATTGAAGGTTCTCGAGGCGATCAGCTCATTTCCTTTTAATCGAACAACAACCCGATCCATTGGGGTATGTTCAATGTACAAGCCGGCTAGACGGTTTTGGTATTGATCTCGCAATTGCGAGACCACATCTGCCGCCGCAGCTTGCCATTTCAGACGCTGCAGTGCATCGTCTTCGCTAATATTGTAGACCTTTGAAAATTGGGCCGCTTCCGCTCTCAGCCCCAACTCGAATGTCTTTGACGTCATGTCATTAGCCATTACTGTTCCGGAAATAAGCCAAGCCAGAGCGGCCAGCGCGCCTCCTTTCATTGCGTTCTTCCACATGAGAAAGTCCTCTGCATCACGTTATAAGGATTCCGTTCACTCTCGATTCGCCGCCGGCTGATAGTGGGATCGGTTCACTACAATGGTCATCTACCGCCGCAGACAGGGGTAGATTTATCAGCTCCCCACCCTTGGCTCAACGCGATTCGGATTCATTACAAAAAGTTCATCCAAGCCTTCTGTGTAACGTAAGTACAGCCCACCCTGGTGACATCACCGTCTCTATTTCGCGTTGGAGATCCGCAATCAACGCACGCCTCAACCCACAATCCCAACACACCCCGTCCCTATTTCCCCTCCTTATGCCCCCACAACAGAGCTACCGTCCGCCCCATGATGCGGACAACACTCCAACAGATTCGGTGCTGGTTCCAGGCGCTCAATGATGACCATGTGTCTATACCGCCTTCCAGCGGCCGATTCGAGCTACAAGGCACAAATACCCCGTTGGTGCCTAATAATGGTCCTTCTCTACCTTGATGTGCGTAGAGGCGTCACGCATCACAAGCACAGCGCCATAGGCTGGGGATTTACGCGCAAAGTGCCGCTACTCAAGCAAATTTCAGATACATACCACCGTCATGACGGAGCCTCTCGGTGTGACTTCTTGTCCTGCTCTTTCCCTCATCCCCCAATATGGAGACGGTATGCTCCCCATTTGCCCCAAATGTGGCTCTTCCCGAACCCTCCGGCATCACGAGGGCCGCAAGGTCTGCGGCGCTCTGGGCTCGGCGGCCGGTGCCGCCGGTGGTTTTTCCGCCGCGCTGTCCGGCGCCCGCGCCGGCATGGTCGTGGGTACCCTGGCGGCAGGATTCGGCCCGGCGGTGGGCGGTCTGGCGGGGGCCCTGGTCGGGGCGCTCGCCGGCGGTTTTGCCGGCGGTTCCGCCGGTGCCGTGGTCGGCGACATGCTCGATGATCTGGTGCTCGACAGCCAGGAGTGTCTGGAGTGCGGTCATCGTTTTCCGGCTCCGACCCAACCTCCGCCTTCCAGGGACTGATCTTCCCCTTTCCCCTCTTGTCTTGTTCAGCCCGCGCTTGCGGGCTTTTTTATGTCTGGAGACCGCTATGGCCAAAGATGTCCCTTCCACGTGCGAGGACAGCGTACTTCACCGCGTGCCGTGTTATCTGTCCCGCGACGAACTGATTAACGCCGCCTCGGCACTGTTGCTGGAAGATCTGGTCAGTCAGGACCGCCTGTCCGATCCCGAGGAGGCGGTGGCCTTCCTCAAGCTGACCCTGGCGCAGCACCCCACCGAGCACTTCGGCGTGCTGTTCCTGACCAACAAGAACCGGGTGATCGCCTATGAGCACCTTTTTCAGGGGTCCATCGACACCACCACCATCCATCCCCGAGTGATCGCCCAACGGGCGTTGGCGCTGAACGCGGCGGCGGTGATCCTGGCCCACAATCATCCGTCCGGTTGTTCCCAGCCCTCGACGGCGGATCGCACCAGTACCCGCCGGATGACGCAGGCGTTGGAGCTGGTGGACATCCGGGTCCTGGATCATCTGATCGTGACGCCCACCGAATGGACCAGTCTCGGCCGTCTCGGGTTTCTTTAAGCGGATTTGAACGGGCGTCGCCCCGTGCCCCACCCGCCTGTCTGACGGCCCGGCCCGCGCTCGTTTCTTCACTTTCTTACTTGCCCGTCATCCGACGGTAATCCCTATTGCCATTTTTAAGGAAAATCATCATGGCGCATCTTGTTGAAAACATGGCCTATGTCGGCCAAACGCCCTGGCACGGCCTGGGCAATCGTTTAACCCCGCATCAACCGCTTGAGGTCTGGCGCCACCAGGCCGGCCTGGACTGGCACATCGAAGAAGCCCCGGTCCGTTTTATCGACAGCCCGCGCGGCGGCCTCGGGGAGATCCTGTCCTTCGAGGATCACAAGGTGCTCTATCGCTCCGACAGCCGCGCACCGCTTTCCGTGGTCAGCCAGCGTTACAAGGTGGTGCAGCCGGAGGCCATATTGGAGTTCTACCGGGATCTGACCGAGGTGTCCGGCTTCGAGCTGGAGACCGCCGGAGTCCTCAGGGGTGGCCGCAAGATCTGGGCGCTGGCCCGCACCGGCCAGACCGGCGTGCTCAAGGGCAACGACCGCACCGACGCCTACGTCCTGCTGGCCACCGCCTGTGACGGCACCATGGCCACCACGGCCCAGTTCACCAGCGTTCGGGTGGTCTGCAACAACACGCTGGCGGTGGCGCTGAACGGCCAGAGCCAGGCGGTGAAGGTCTCCCACCGATCGGTGTTCGATCCGGACGCGGTCAAGCGCCAGCTGGGGATTTCCGTGTCCGCCTGGGACGAGTTCATGTACCGCCTCAAGCGGCTGAGCGAGCGCCAGGTCAAGGACACCGAGGTACAGACCTTCCTCCGCAGCGTCTTTCAGGACGAAACCGCCCAACGGACCAAGGCGACGATCACGCCCGTCAACGAACGCGCCATGGAAACGGTCAGGGCCCTGTACGACGGCCGGGGCCGGGGCGCTCATTTGCCCTCCTCGCACCGCACCGCTTATGGCCTGTTAAACGCGGTCACCGAGTTCGTCGATCACGAACGGCGCAGCCGCACCGCCGATCATCGCCTGGACTCCGCCTGGTTCGGCCAGGGCGCCACCCTCAAACGCAAGGCGCTGGACCAGGCACTGCGGCTGACGGCATGACGCCCTTTGCCCACGACATGCCATACCCCCACCAGAGCGGTAGGCTCTGGTGGGCGTTGTTATGGAGGATAATCGATAATGAAAACGACCCCACTGTATTTCCGCCCTTGTGGACAGGCGGCGGACCGGGTCAGTGAGACCTTACCCACGGGGGTAGCGGCCGTTTGGGGAGCCGCCCTGTTCGACGGCTTGATGGGCTCACCCGGAGCGCCCGGTCATGACCAGCGTCTTCGGCCGTGCGGGCACGGCGAGTGGATTGATCTGATCTGCGCCAGCACCCGCTATCTGGCGCCGCTCTGGACCTGTTGCCGGCGCTTCTGGCCACCGGGTGCACCGGCGGACGGGGCCTTTGAAGCGGACGTGGTGCGCCCCTTCGGCGAGCTGCTCGGTTACCACCTGGTTCTGCACCAGGGTCAGTGGCCCTCGGACACTGAAGCGGAAGCGGTCATCCACGATCTTGTCACCGCGTTTTTTAATCGGTATCCGTCGGGGCCTTCCGCGCCCGCGTAGCCCACTCTTCCCCGATCTCGTCTTCTCTCTCCCTTCTCGATCCAAGCCCTGCGACAGCCGAGCGGCTGCCGCGCGGCCCGGTTATGGAGTACGCCCCATGAACCCTCACCCTCATCGCCCACAACGGCGCCGCCCGGCTCTGCGCCTGGTCTCCACCAAACGTCTCAGCCGAGCAGACTGGCTCGAAGTCCGCAAACAGGGCCTGGGCGGCAGCGACGCCGCCAGCGCCATCGGCCTCAATCCCTATCAGTCTCCCCTGGAGTTGTGGATGATCAAAACCGGGAGAGAGGACGCGTTGCCCACCGCGCCTCAGGACGACCTCGCCTCCCCCCTGTATTGGGGCACCGTGCTGGAACCCATCGTGGCCGACGCCTACGCCCGTCACACCGGCCGCAAGGTGCGCCGCGTCCACGCGGTCCTGCAACATCCGGATTCGGACAAGGCCTGGATGCTCGCCAATCTGGACTACACCGTGGTCGGGCATCCCGACGTCCAGATCCTGGAGTGCAAGACCGCCGGAGAGTACGGCGCCCGCCTCTGGCGGGACGGGGTACCGGACTACGTCCAATGCCAGGTCCAACACCAGCTGGCCGTCACCGGCAAACAGGCGGCCGATGTCTGCGTGCTGCTCTGCGGCCATGAGATGAAAATCTTCCGCATCCCACGGGACGACGCCGTGATCGAGCGATTGATCGAACGGGAGCGGACGTTCTGGCGCCACGTCGAGAACGACACGCCGCCCCCCGTGGATGGCAGCGCCTCCTCGGACCGGGCCCTGCGGGCGCTCTACCCCCACGACGACGGGGCGGTGCTGGATTTCACCGACGACGCCGGACTGTGCGGCGATTTCGACGAGCTGCTGGATCTGCGCGAGCGCCTGGCCCGGCTACAGGCGCGGGAATCCCGGCTCAAGCAACGCCTCCAACAGGCCATGGGCCACGCATCCGGCGCCCTTTTTGGTAACGGCGAGGTGTCCTGGAAACGCAGTGCGGACAGTACCGTGCTGGACAGCGAGCGACTGCTCCAGGTCCATCCCGGATTGCTCAAGCGCTACGGGAAAGTCAAACCGGGTACACGCCGTTTTTTAGTACGCACCTGACACCTCACCACCGCTATCACCACTGCCTCATCTACGGGAGTTCACCATGCTCAAGCAGCTTGCCATCACGCCGCCCGTGATCGGTCGGATCAGCATCGGTCGCATCGTCGAGAAAGACGGGAAACGCCGACCGGAGAGAGACGATCAGTTCACGCTCACTACCCAGATCCAGACCCGTCAGGGCTGGGTCACCCACCCCCTGGACGGGCAGCTGCGTCAGGACGCCCCCGGCGGCAAGCTACGGAGCCTGCCGGTGCGGCTGTTGTTCAACGATCCGGATCTCAACCTGAGAGCCAATTACACCCGTTTCGATCGCAACACGGGACGCCCTCTGTGTGTGGGGGATGGGGAAACCTGTCGGCGGCGGACCGAGGACGGTGTTCAGTCCTTACCCTGTCCCGGCCCGGAGGCCTGCCCGCTGGCCGGCGAGGGCGCTTGCAAACCCTACGCCCGGTTGAGCGTCCGGATTGGCGATGACGATGATGTCGGTGTGTTTCTGTTCCGGACCACCAGCTACAACAGCATTCGTACCCTCACCGCCCGGCTGAGCTACTACCACGCCCTGTCCGGTGGGCACCTCGCCACTCTGCCGCTGTGTCTGAAACTGCGCGGCAAGAGCACCCGGCAAAGTCACGGCACCGCGATCTACTATGTGGATTTGACTCTGCGTGAGGAGCAGCCCCTGGACGTGGCCCTGGTCGAGGCTCGCGATCTAGCTGAGACCCTGGCGGCCCGCGGGTTCGATCAGGCCGCCCTGGATGCCGCCGCTCAAGCCGGACTGGCCAATGGAGCCTTTGAATACAGTGAGGATGAAGGGCTGGAGGTGGTGGAAGAGTTCCCGCCGGAAGCCCCTGGCTCCGAACCGCACAGGGACGGTCCCAAGTCGGACGAGACCCCGCCCTCGGGGCTGCGCCAGAAGCTGGGACTGGCTCATCCCTCCGACGCTAATCCAGCGTCTCCATCAAGGCCAGGAGGGCCTGGCGTCGCTTGACTGGCATGCGGCGGAAGGAGCGCAACAACGCTTCCTCCGCATCATTGCGTGCCGACAAGGCCTTCGGGGTTTCCGGCAGACCGCCCTCCCCCTCGCCGTAGACCAGCTCGTCCAACGAGACGCCGAGCACCATGCTCAGCCTGTGCAGTAAACGAAAGCCCGGCTTTTCCCGGTCATTTTCCCAGGCAGACACGGAGGCTTTGGTCACCTCCAGCTCAAAGGCCAATTGTTCCTGGGTCATTCCCAGGCGTCGCCGGGCTGACTTCAGACGCGTGTGAAAGCCTGACATTAGGGGGCCTCAGCATGGATGACCCCTAGCACACTATGGAATATCCATACTTTTGTCGTATGGCATAAATAGACCTCAAAAGTATATTTATACCATACTTAATTAGTACGGAATCCGTGAACCAGCCCTCACTTTCCGAACTTGAAATAACTCAAAACACCGCTCTGGCGTCATTGCCCGGCTGACCGCCTTTTGGGGGGAAACGGCAAAGCCACATAAGCGGTGATACGACACGGAAGAGCACACAGAGGACCTCCCCCTGCACCCGGTTCGGGTCCCTTTTGCCGATTGGCAGCTTCAATACCTAAAGGAGTCATCATGATCAAACGATGGACCGGCCTCAGTCTTATCCTGGCCTGCTTGATTCTCACCGCCTGTGGTGGCAGCGGTGGCGGCAGCCACCCTGGTAATAACGGCGGCACCCCACCAACGAATCCCGACGACGGCGGAGACGACAATGGACCGCCGCCCGGCACCATTAACGTGTCTCCCAAGGCGGATGCCGGACCGGATCAGAACGTCAAGGTGGGGGATACCGTTACCCTCGATGGCACCAAAAGCCGCGACGAAGACGGCGATCCCCTCACCTATCGATGGGAACTGGAATCCCGTCCTGATGGCAGCGCCGCTGAGTTGCAGGGTGCGGACACCGTCAAGCCCACTTTCGTCCCCGACCTGGACGGCGAGTACGTCGTCAGTTTATCCGTGAACGACGGCAAGGCCGATAGCAAAGCCGACCGCGTCACCATTACCGCCGACCACGACAACAGCGCCCCGGTTGCGGACGCTGGTCCCGATCAATCGGTGAAAACCGGAGCCACTGTTACCTTGGATGGCTCCGCCAGCAGCGACGCGGATGGCGACCTCCTAAGCCATCAATGGTCCTTCGTCACCCGCCCTGAAGGGAGCATGGCGGAGTTGGAAGCCAGCGACACCGCCAAGCCGCGCTTTGTACCGGATGTGGATGGCGTCTATGAGATCGCATTGGTGGTCAATGACGGCCTCATCGATAGTGCCTCCGCCACGATCACCGTCACCGCCTCAACCCCGAACAGCGCCCCCGTGTCTCACGCGGGTAACGATCAGAGCGTCACCGAAGGCGCCACCGTTACCTTGAACGGCTCCGGCAGCAGCGACGCCGATGGCGACCCCTTGAGTTATCAATGGTCGTTCGTATCCCGCCCTGACGGCAGTACCGCTACGCTCGCCAGTGCGGATACCGTGGCGCCCACCTTCGTCGCGGATGTCGCTGGTACTTTCGTGATCGAGTTGATCGTCAACGACGGCCAGATCGACAGCGAGCCGACCAGCGTGTCCGTCACGGCGGAACAGGCCAATGTTCCACCGGTGGCCGACGCCGGCCGTGATCAGAACGTCATCGCGGGCATCACTGTCTCACTGGACGGCTCCGCCAGCAGCGACGCGGATGGGGATTCCCTGACGTATCAATGGACCTTCGTTGCCAAGCCCGATGGCAGCGCGGCGGCCCTTTCCGACGCCACCAAAGTCACCCCGACGTTCATCGCGGATCTGGCGGGCACCTATGTGCTGGAGCTGGTGGTCAACGACGGCGAGACCGCCAGCGCTGGTGACCGGATCACCATTACCGCCGAACGGGAAAACACCTTGCCCGTGGCCGATGCCGGGCCGGACCAGAACGTCACCGAAGGCGCCACCGTTACCTTGAACGGCTCCGCCAGCAGCGACGCCGATGGCGACCCCTTGAGTTATCAATGGTCGTTCGTATCCCGGCCTGACGGCAGCGCTGCGGCGCTCGATCAGCCCAACAGTGCCAAGCCCCAATTCGGCGCCGATGTCGAGGGGCAGTACGTCGTGCGACTGGTCGTGACCGATGAGGCCGGCGGCGTGAGCGACGCGGACACGGTAATGATCACGGTCAGCAAAGCTAACTCCATCCCTGTCGCCGATGCGGGTGCCAACCAGAGCGTACTGGTGGATGACATCGTTGTTCTGGACGGTCGCAACAGCCGGGATGCCGATGGCGATCCTCTGAACTACCAATGGGGCTTTGTGTCGAAACCTGCGGGCAGCACCGCGACGTTGTCGGATACCCAGGTCGTGTCCCCCACCTTCGTGGCTGATGTGGAAGGGAACTACGTTCTCAGCCTGGTGGTAAACGACGGCGAGGCCGACAGCGCCAGCGACAACGTGACCATCACCGCGGAACGTCTCAACACGGCACCGGTCGCGGACGCCGGGCATGACCAAAACGTCTATACCGGCACATTGGTCACCTTGGATGGCTCCGGCAGCCATGATGCGGACGGTGACTCGCTGACGTATCAATGGCGGCTGGTCTCCTCGCCGGCGGGTAGTGCGGCGGCTTTAGTCGATGCCACAACGTCCACGCCGTCTTTCACGCCGGATTTTGATGGCACCTACGTGGCCGAACTGAAAGTCAGTGATGGCGAACAGGAAAGCCCGGCAAGCCAGGTCACCATCACCGCCACTACCGCAAACAGCGTTCCGGTGGCCAACGCGGGGCCGGATCAATCCGTCTATGTGGGCAGCACGGTCACCCTGGACGGCAGCGGCAGCTCGGATGCGGACGGGGATCCACTGACCTACACCTGGACCCTTCAGTCCGGTCCGGCCGGTTCCTCCGCAGAGTTGGTGGATGCCGGTACCGTCGCCCCGTCCTTCACGCCGGATGTGGCGGGTGACTATGTGGTGAACCTGACGGTGAGTGACGGGGAAAGCAGCAGTAATACAGCCTCCGTTAAGATCCAGGCCGCCAATCCCAAGCTTCGAATGGAAAAGCAGGAAACGGATGTCTTGGGCAATCCAACCGGCTGGAGTTCAGTTGGCCTTCCCTATACGACCAGCCGCTCATCCTCCCGAAGCTGTGTCGGCTCCTGTGGAGACCGGTATACGCTGAGCACCTTCCGACTGACGGCCGTGGGCCGGAACTACACCGTGAAAAATGTTCAGGCGGTCATCATCAGTGGCGCCGGTACTGGCCTCAATCCGCGTATCACAGGCCTGAGTTCCGACCAGGTCATCGCGGACGGCACCACCGTTGGCTTCACTTTGGACGTGTCCTACGTGCGGGTATCCAACGTTACCGTCCAATTCTCGTTCGAGGTGGACGAAACGGGTGATCGATTCACGGCTACGGAGACCATAACGCTGCGATAAACCGACACTCGCGTCTTGCTCGGGGGCCTGGCTGTGCATCAGGGCCCCGAGCATGACGATGGGCTGGTCAGCGCGAACCACCGTCTCCCAGCTTGGCCATCGATCCCCCAAAAACTCGGAAAAGGAATACTGAGTGAAACCCCATCGCAACCCGAGACGGGAGAGCGCCCTCGCAATCGTGATTGTGGGGCTGGGAGTGGCCGCTTTACTTGTTGCCCTGCTCTTCGGAGCAACCGACGAGAAGATCGGCAAACTTGCAGCTTCCGGCGCACTGATCCTGGGGATCATCGGCGCCTCACAGCTATGGCGACAACCGCCTTTGGACCCGCCTCACTCCGACCGAACCGAGGGTAAACACACCAGCCCCGAAGAACGCAACCCTTAAGCTCCCTAGCCTCATTTATAATTTATATCGACAAGGAACAAACCATGCTGCTACCCAAAGTAACAACCATATTACTTTTATCATTATTAATTATCGGCTGTTCATCAGATGTCGACACGGTAAGAAAGGGTCGTCTACAGGAGTTTCCTGAGTATACTGTGTCTCAAGCATTAGAAAATAGAGATATATGCGAAGACACCAGCTGGACTACCTTTACCGACAGCCGAGGCCGAAAGATCGTTCGTTACAAATGCGAAATGAAAGGCATCGAGAAATATAATCTCGACATGGCTAACGATTTGATATCAAGATCGGAAGACAAATCTGTGCAAAATCAGCTTAGATCAGAAATTCAAAAAATGGAAAAAGAAATAAAGACAAACAAAGAAAAATTCGAAAAAATGAAAAATGATCGAGAAGCCCTTGATGGTTCCGGACTACTAGGAAAAGATTTTAATGAATATTGGCGTCAAAGAGACGAGATAGGAAACCTGAATATTGCAAGAGCAAACCAAATAATGAGAGAGCGCCAATTAACAAAGAAGATAGAGCAGAACAAAAAACTCATAAAAGAAGAGGATATACTAGACAAGAAAAACAGAAAAACCGGCGAATACATCCTTAACAACTACAAAGGCACCGGCGCCTATGAAACCATCGACTGGGTTGTGATCGAGGATGGAACCTTTATGGTTATTGGGGGGAGTCTTCATGAAGTGGAACTTGGGCAGAGCGAATTTAGAGAAATACCCAACCAGGATATTGACCTAGCTCTTGACTTAATCTACCAGAACGTACCAAGCCATTACTTCTACTACAAAGAAGCACTAGGGTTATTCTAAAACACCGCCACCCAAGTTACCAACGGCTTCTTTCCATCTGAGAGGCCGTCTCAACTTCATAGGAAATACTAATGAGAAATATTATACTCTGCTTTCTTTTTTTATCCCTTTTTGCCTGCTCAGAACCAAGCTATAACGCCAAAGACAAGAGCACTCAGATTGATAGCTTTATAAAACTGGCATCGAATGCCCCAAATGATCAGAAGGAGTATTTTTTTGATCTCTATGTCGCATACCTACAACCATACGAAGACATCAATGGCGAGATCGTTACAGAAGACCTTAAAAACCTACATGGGATGAAGTTCGATGAAGTCATGAATGAGCTCTGGCAGCACTACGACAAAGTCGACTACTACTCTCAACACGATGAATAACAGCATTACCATTACTGGAAGGCACCGTTATGGGAATAGTTATTGCAGTTATCCTGTTAATTGGAATTATATCATTACCTCTCACATTATTCAAAGAAACGTCTGCAATGGGGATTTATGTAAGGGCAAACACGCCTCTTATCTCAGTCATGGCTACAGAAAGATTCTTTGCATCCTTTAACGGAAAGGTCCCATCTGCCTTCATGGCAAGCACCGCGTTTATATACTCAATAATATCAATAAGTGAAGTTTTCAGAAGGAGAGGAGCTCCTTTTATAGAGTGGGCCGTAATAGCTGTTGGTGTGGCCTTCTTTTCTTCACCAGACAACAAATACATTGTTTATCTTATAATCTCTTTTCTCACTTTTATAATAGCCTACTCTAGCAGCCCAAATAATTAATCTTATAAAAACCGATACAATTCACAATCCAACCAAAATACATCCTTAATTTCTTGTGCTTTGCTCCTCCTCCCCATCCCTCTCCTCTATCCGCTCCATAATCCAAGACTCTATTTCATCAGCGACCCAGCCTGCTGCACGTGCACCCAAACTGACCTGTTTGGGAAAGCGTCCTTCAGAGATCGCTTTATAAATGGCTGACCGCTTCAGACCGGTGGTATCCATAACTTCTTTCAAACGCATGATTCTCATGATGATTAACACCTCGGCATTCGTCTCATGCGATAGGGCCTGGCTGTAAAATATAACCGTAACGACCTCCCCCTCGACTGCACCGAAGGTTCCGAAAACCATCTCCAAACTGCTTTGTCTCTTCTTTGGCCAAATAGCTCAGTCGATTGAATAATCCTGCTATCTGGCTATCACACACTGCCGAATGCCGCTTTATCCGGTAGACACCTCCTTCCGGAAAATGCACCAACCCCACCGCTTGCTCCGTAGTCCACCCCAACGCACGGGCCCAAGCCGCGACAATACGTTTTGCCAGACCATCTGGACGTTCAATGCGAGGGTCCGCCGGGATATCAGGATCGAACTCGCCCGTCCCATTTGCTCGCGGCATTTCGCCAAGGCCTCGGTAGCAATCCCCGTTCAGAAACAAGCACACATGAAAGTGGTGCTGATGAGACACGCCTTGCTCTCTCACGCAAACATATTCGAGTCGACACCGAGGTGCTGTCCTTCCATCCCGCTTACGTTTCATCAGCTCAGCCTCTAGTTGAGCTCGCAATGACTGTATAAACCGTTCTATTAGATCCCCTCGGCGATAATACCCATTTACCGGCAGAGCAAGATCCACCCGCACAGCCATAGTTCTTGGCTGGCTGTGGATAGCCCGTGTCATCGTTTCGTGAATTCGCTCTAAATAGGGGATAAAGAGAGGTCCTCGTTGAAGCTGAACATCGTAGCCTTGCCAAGGGCCTGAGTGATGAAGGGAGAGATTGGTATTATCGTGATTACGTTTTCGCATTTTTTGCTCCTCAGAACAGTAGTGTTCATAGGAACAAGCCGCCATTTATTTTTTTAAGCTCTGCAACTCCAGCAACACCAATTACACCCTGCTATATTCTTTATTTTCCATCAGCCACAAGAGAATTTGACATTTTCATGCCGAAGAACCTATCTAAGAATAAGCCAAAAGCCCCTGTTAATGATAAAAAATCATTATAATCATAACTATATACCGTTCAGAAAATAACCATTTCTGCGCACAAACACTGCGCCAAGATAGTTATCTACGCTTCCGCTTTAGATCATCCCTTGACTCTCATGATTTGAGAACGCTGCCAACCCTCATCCTAATTCGTGCCTTTTGAGAGATGCTCCATCGCTCAACCTCTCGCTCTTAATTTTTTCAAAATCCTTTTCTTCTTTATCTTCCACTTTATACATACGATGTATTCTTTAGTGTTGCGGTTTACTTGACATACATTTAATCCTAAGTTAAACATTACACTAAACCCTTCTTTTAATTACACTCAAAACTCTACATGTAGATGCCATATGATCATGTACTCCCCTTTCACAGAAACACCGCCCCTCCCCCACCTCAGTAAACGAGAGAAGTATTGGTTACGCCTGCACTTATCCTACAATTCGGATTGGGTTTACCCAGGAAGCTCTGAGAAGATCAAAAGTGTCGAGTCGATCGTTGAGGATTTGGCCGACAACTGGAACAGACATTACATGTCCTCTCACATTAGGACATGGAAGGAGGCTTATTTTCTGCCCAACAATGAACTGAGTTGGATATCAGCCGATAATGACAGGCAGTTAATTTGGCTACTCAATGAACTAAACATTGCCATTCCAAATATAATTGTTCGAGATCCTCCCCCTTCTCTCTTTCTCCAAGTTCAGATATTGCTCCAACCTCCTGACCCAGCAACCATACCCTCTGAACGAAGATATCACTCCGTCATTGCAACAATTGACGCCTGGGCCATTCGTTTGGACCAAAAGAGAGAGGTCCTTGATAAAATGAGACAATATTGGGATCAATGTCAGATAACCTGGAGTCAGATAAAGTGGCTTAATAAAAGAGATATCAGCCAGCTAAACTGGGCTATTGAGTACATCAATAAGTCCATGCTCTGGAAGCAGCACGATCTGCTTTTCTCATGTCGGCACTCCTCCGACCCCAAAGAGAAATATACGTATATACTTGGCTTTCTCGACCACTTATATAGGTTGGGCAAGGACTCCCAAGAGCTTTTCACAATCAAAATGCGCAAGACTTGGTCCCAGAAGAAATATCGGGAGTCCGAGAAGGCGAAGAAGCAGGTATACTTCTCGTTAAGCGACGAGGCTAGGCGCCACCTTGAACAGCTCGAAAAAGCCCGAAAACAGTCAAAGAATCGCATCATCGAAGACCTGCTCTCACAAGCAGTGAAATCCAAGCCCTTCGAGTAACCCTCGGCTAACTGGTGGACAATACGGTGGGCAACACGCAATAATCCACTGTTAAAAATAAGCAACCCATTGTTTTATAAGGTTTTATTTATTTTTCGCGATAAGCAGATCCAAGACATGGACCAGCAATACCTGGCGGAACTGTCACGAACCCCAAGACCACCTGGACGCCCCCGGCCAATGGTATCGCGTACTTCCCCAGCACCGGACAACGAGACGCTCTGAAGCTGAAAGTCTATCGAAGCGTATCCAGGTGGTCCGCCCAACGCTGCAGCCACTCCCGGCATTCTTCCTCATAACCGCGCAAGTTATAGGCCCCCTCGATGCCAGGAGGGCCCCGATCACTTCGGCGACATCACTGGGGCAGCGCAGCCATGCCAAGCCAGTGCGCACGGAGCGCCTCAGGCGGCGCGCAGGGTGTTGAAGAGGGTACGGCGGGCCGATTGCTTGGGCTTTGAGCTTGCGCCTGCCAGGGATGCACTTACGCTCACCTGGGAATCGACAACCACCCGACTCTCAGACAGATACAGCTCCACCAGATCAGCGATGGTGAAGCTGCCGGCCTGTTCCTGCCGTTCGCGGGTACACTCCGCTTTGGGACAGACGCCGCTGGCGCGCAGGGCCTTCTGTCCGACGGGTTCACTCGGGCCCGGGCAAGCGTCATCGCCGGGGCCGAGCAATTATTCGGTGGGGCAAAAAGTGGGGCAAAAATGCAGGCAACAAAAAAGGGGTTAGGCTGTGAATCGCCTAACCCCTTGTTTTGTTTGGTCGGGACGGGAGGATTCGAACCTCCGACCCCTTGCACCCCATGCAAGTGCGCTACCAGACTGCGCTACGCCCCGAGAGTGGTTGCTTGCTCGGCAGAGAGGGCTCTGCGTCGAAGCGGCGGGAATCATAACGGATTCATGACGCGGATGGAACCCGAAAAACCGCCGCCCGGCGTTGGTTGGGTGGGAATTGGCCAGCCCCTCGTCAGGCCTTCAGCGCGTCCAGCACTTCCTCCAGCTCCACCCTCATTTGCCGGATCAGCTGATGGTAGCGAGTGGCGCTTTCGGAGTTGGCGTCGCCGGAGAGCTGCTGACGGGCACCGCCGATGGTGAAACCCTGCTCATACAGCAGGCTACGGATCTGGCGGATGGTGAGCACATCCTGACGCTGGTAATAGCGGCGGTTGCCGCGCCGCTTCACCGGTTTCAGTTGCGGAAACTCCTGCTCCCAGTAACGCAGCACATGCGGCTTCACATCGCACAGCTCGCTGACCTCACCAATGGTGAAGTAGCGTTTGCCGGGGATGGCGGGAAGCTCGTCGTTATTACTGGGTTCCAGCATGGTAATCTTCCACCCGCTGCTTGAGTTTCTGTCCAGGCCGGAAGGTCACCACCCGACGCGCGGTAATGGGAATTTCCTCACCGGTCTTGGGATTGCGACCGGGCCGTTCACTTTTATCACGCAGTTCGAAGTTGCCGAAGCCGGACAGTTTCACCGGGCGATTATTTTCCAGCGCTTCACGCAGTTCCTGGAAAAACATCTCCACCAATTCCTTGGCTTCCCGCTTGTTCAGTCCCAATTCTTCGTGCAGTCGCTCCGCCATGCCGGCCTTGGTCAGCGCGCTCATATCTGCCTCGGTTTAGACCCTGAGATTGGCGTTAAATCGTTGTTTTAACTGGGATACTACTGCTTCGACCAGGGCATTGACCTGATCGTCCCTAAGAGTGCTGGAAGCGTCCTGGAAGGTCAAGGTCATGGCCAGGCTTTTGTAACCGTGGTCAATGTGCTCGCCCTGGTAGACATCGAATACCTGCACGTCACGCAGACGTTCGTCGCAGGTTTCCCGCACCAGTTCCAGCATGTCCCCAGCCGCCACCTCGGTGTCCACCACGAAAGCCAGATCCCGCTGCACGCGCGGGAATTCAGACACCGGCTGGAACCGTGGCAAACGCCCAGTCACCAGCGGTTCCAGGATCAGCTCGAACAGGTAAAGGTCGGTGGGCAGATCCAGTTGAGCGGCCAGACGCGGATGAATACGCCCCAGATAACCCACTGTCTCGCCGTCGCGCTCCAGCCGCGCGCACTGTCCCGGATGCAATGCCGGGTGGGTGGCGGCGACAAAGCGGAAGTTCCCGCTGGCGGACAGCGCCAGCAGAGATTCCACGTCCCCTTTCAGGTCATAGAAATCCACTGCCCGCGGTTTGCTCTGCCAATGGGCCGGCGCCGCGCTGCCGTAGAGCAGCCCCGCCACCATCGGCTGCTGAGTGAGTTCCTGCTCACCGGGCACGAAACGCAGCCCGGTTTCGAACAGGCGCAGACGGTCGATCTGCCGGTTCAGGTTACGCTGGGCGGTGGTCAGCAAACCCGCCATCAAGGTGGTGCGCATCACCCCCAGATCGGCGGAAATCGGGTTCAGCAACGCCAGAGGTGGGTGGTCCGGATCCACCTGGGCCAGGATTTCCGGCGCCACGAAACTGTAGGTGATCGCTTCCATATAGCCGCGATCGCGCAGCGCATCGGACAGCCGGCGCAGCGGCACCTTGTGTTCGTATTGCGTGTTGCCCGCGGGCGTGCCCGCCGGTACCCGGTTGGGCAGACGGTCGTAACCGTGAATCCGCGCCAGTTCCTCGATCAGGTCCTGCTCGATGGCCATGTCGAAACGCCAGCTCGGCGCGGTTACCCGCCAGTGCCCCTCACCCTGCTCACTCACGTCCATGCCGAGCCGTTGCAGAATATCGACGATTTCGTCGTTCCGCAGGGGACTGCCCAGCAATCGGGTGGCGTGGTCGGCATACAGTTCGATGGCTGCCGGGGTCGGCAAGGACGCCGTGTCCTCGCTGCCACTCACCGGGCCGGGGCGGCCACCGGCGATCTCCAGGATCAGGGCAGTGGCGCGCTCGATGGCCCGGACCTGCAGCGCCGGATCCACGCCACGCTCGAAGCGGTGGGAAGAATCGGTGTGCAGGCCGTAGGAACGGGCCTTGCCAACAACAGCCAGCGGACTGAAGAAAGCGCATTCCAGGAACAGATCACGGGTATCGGTGGACACCGCGCTGGGGCGGCCGCCCATGATGCCGGCCAAGGCCAGTGGCCCCTGCCCATCGGCGATCACCAGGGTATCGTCACGCAGTTCCAGAGTCTGCTCGTCCAAGGTCTCCAGCCGTTCACCGGCTTGTGCCCGGCGTACACGGATGCCGTCGCTGAGACGGTTCAGATCAAACGCGTGCAACGGCTGCCCCAGTTCCAGCAGGACGTAGTTGGTGACGTCCACCACCGGATCAATGGAGCGCAGGCCAGCCCGGCGCAACCGTTCCACCATCCACAACGGCGTCGGCGCGGAAACGTTGACGTCCCGGATCACCCGGCCCAGATAACGGGGGCAGGCTTCGGCGTCTTCCACGGACACCGGGAAAACGTCGTCGATCCGGGGCGCCACTGGCTCGATGACCGGTTCATTCAGCGGCACCCGGTTGAGCACGCCCACTTCCCGGGCCACACCGCGCAGGCTCAGGCAATCCGCCCGGTTGGGGGTCAGGTCCACTTCGATGATGGTGTCGTTGAGCCCGAGATAGTCACGGATATCGGTGCCCACCGGCGCGTCTTCCGGCAATTCCAGCAGGCCGTCGATGAGGTCTTCCATGCCCAGTTCCGAAGCACCGCAGAGCATGCCCTCGGAAGGCTGGCCGCGCAGCTTGGCCTTCTTGATCTTGAAGTCGCCGGGCAACACCGCGCCGATACGGGCGAACGGCGCCTTCAGCCCTTCGCGGGCATTGGGGGCGCCGCACACCACTGGGAACACCTCGGTGCCATCGTCCACTTCGCACAGACGCAGCTTGTCGGCATCCGGGTGCGGCTGGCAGCTTTTGATGCGGCCCACCACTACTCCGCTGAAGGCCGGCACCACCGCTTCCACGGCGTCCACTTCCAGACCCGCCATGGTCAGTTGGTGCACCAGCGTGTCGGTATCGATGTCGGGATTAGCCCATTCCCGTAACCAGGCTTCGTTGAAACGCATTCTCGGTGTTCCTTAAATTCGGTTCGCGGCCGCTCGGCCTACGCTGCGGTATCCGGTGGTGACGCGCTCAGGCGAACTGCGAGAGCACACGCACATCGTTTTCGAAGAACAGACGCAGATCGTTGACGCCATAGCGCAACATGGTCAGGCGTTCGATCCCCATGCCGAAGGCGAAGCCGGTGTAGCGCTCGGGGTCCACGCCACCGTGCTCCAGCACTTTCGGGTGCACCATGCCGCAGCCCATGATTTCCAGCCAGCCGCTGTGAGAACACACCCGGCAGCCTTTACCGCCGCAGCTCACGCAGCCCACGTCCACTTCGGCGCTGGGCTCGGTGAAGGGGAAATAGCTGGGGCGGAAGCGCACCGGCAGATCATCCACTTCAAACACGAATTTGAGGAACTCCGCCACCGTGCCCTTGAGATCGGCGAAAGTGATGCCCTCGTCCACCAGCAACCCTTCCACCTGGTGGAACATGGGGGTGTGGGTGAGGTCGGAGTCGCAGCGATAAACACGGCCCGGGGCGATGATCCGGAACGGCGGCTTGCCGGCCTTCATCACCCGTACCTGTACCGGTGAGGTATGGGTGCGCAGCAGACGTCCGTCACCGAAGTAGAAGGTGTCATGCATGGCCCGGGCCGGGTGATGATCGGGAATATTGAGCGCCTCGAAATTGTGGTAGTCGTCCTCCACTTCCGGGCCCTCGGCGATGTCGAAACCGAGCCGCAGGAAGAAATCCTCCATGCGCCGGCGCATGCGGGTCACCGGATGCAGGGCGCCGGGCATTTCGCCACGGCCCGGCAGGGTCACATCCAGCGCTTCCTCGGCGAGACGGGCATTGAGTACCTGCTCCTGCAGCAGCGACTTGCGCTCTTCGATGGCGTCCTGGACCCGTTGCTTGCCCTCGTTGATCAAAGCCCCGGCCTTGGGGCGCTCTTCCGGCCCCAACCCCCCCAGGCTCTTGAGCAGAGCACTGATTTCCCCTTTCTTGCCCAGATAGCGGACCCGCACCTCGTCCAGAACACGGGCGTCGCCGGCCTCGGCCACCTGCGCCAACGCTTCGCTGACCAGGGTTTCCAGGTTCTCCATCATAAAGCCATATCCACCAGTGGTTGCTGATTTCCCCCGCCACGCCCCTGGCCCGCGGGTCGATCCCGGCGCGGCCTGGCGGCCGCGCAAACGAAAACGGGGGAAGAGCGCGAGCTCTTCCCCCGTCGAGAGTGCCTTGTCGTTACGCTTCTGATTACAAGAGTAACGTCACAGGTGCTCAGGCGGCGAGGCTCGCTTTGGCTTTCTCAGCCAAAGCACCAAACGCGCCCAGATCACGCACGGCCAGATCGGCCAGCACTTTACGGTCGATGTCGATGGACGCCTTCTTCAGGCCATCGATCAAACGGCTGTAGGACAGGCCGCTGACACGGGCCGCGGCGTTGATACGCACGATCCACAGACGACGGAACTGACGCTTGCGAACTTTACGGTCGCGATAAGCGTACTGACCCGCTTTGGTTACCGCCTGTACCGCTACGCGGAACACCCGGCTGCGCGCGCCATAGTAACCTTTGGCTTGCTTAAGGATTTTCTTGTGCCGGCGACGGGCCTGCACACCACGTTTAACTCGAGCCATTATTCAGATCTCCAAAAACCAATTGCGATACTGAGCTGCTGGCTCAGCTATAGGGCATCATGCGTTTAACCAGGGCCACATCACTTTCGTGGACTTCCTGCTTCGGACGCAGCTGACGAATCCGCTTGGAGGACTTCTTCGTCAGAATGTGGTTTTTGAATGCCTGCTTGCGCTTGAAACCGGAGGCGGTTTTCTTGAAACGCTTTGCAGCCCCGCGGTTTGTCTTGATTTTAGGCATGGTTACCTTCTCGTTGCTGAGTGCTTGATTACCTTAAGCAACCCGAATCCGGATCACTTCTTCTTTTTGCCCGGGCCGAGCACCATGATCATCTGGCGCCCTTCCATGTTCGGGCGTTGCTCGACGGAACCGTATTCCGCCAAATCCTCTTCAATCCGTGCCAGCAGCTCACGACCGAGCTCCTGGTGCGCCATTTCCCGACCCCGGAAACGGACAGTGACCTTGGCTTTATCGCCGGTTTCGAGGAAGCGCTTCAGATTACGCAGCTTCACCTCGTAGTCGCCGGAATCGGTGCCAGGCCGGAATTTGATTTCCTTGACCTGAGTCTGACGCTGTTTCTTGCGAGACTCCTTGGCCTTCTGTTTTTGCTCAAACAGATGCTTGCCGTAATCCATGATCCGGCAAACGGGCGGTTCCGCACCAGGGGAGATTTCCACCAGATCCAGCTGCTTTCCGGTGGCCGTTTGTAACGCTTCCTCTAGGGAAACGATACCAAGCTGCTCACCGTCTTCGTCGATCAGCCGCACTTCGCGGGCCTGGATTTGCTGATTGATGTTGGCACGCTGCTCGCGTCCCTTGCCTCCACGCTTAATGTCGTGAACCTCCACTTAGTGAATCGAAATGAGGCGAACCTCGCCCGTTTTGACGGGTAGCGCGACATTGTATGCCACGCAGCGACACCCGGACAACCCCGACGCCGGGCATCGAATCTCAAAACGGGAATGTTTGCTAGGCACGATTGGATTCGAACCAAGGCCCTCCGCGATCCCAAGACCGGGGCCTGTGCCAATGCTGTGCCAATAAGGCCGCGTATGATAACGGAAAACCAGCCATTTTCAAGTAGCGAGATACGCATGGACCGTCGCCGTCTGGTACCTGGCTGCCCGGGAGGCATGGATTGGGTCAAATCGCGGCCCATCTGCGCCAGCGCCATTGTGGCAGGGCAATATGACCGTGGTGGGACAACGGGGTCATTTTGCCAAAGCCCTTTCCTCGTTACCCCCGCGGAGCCGGAAACCCGCCATATCTGGCCACCCACACGACGACCAGCGTTGCCGCCAGCAGCACCAGCATTGCTGGTGGGAATGCCGCCACGCCAAGACGATGCAACAACATGCCGCCAATGATGCCACCACCGGCAATCGCCATATTCCAGGCCGTGACCAGCATGGACTGCGCAACGTCGGCCGCCTTCCCGGCCGTCTTGGCAATGGCGGTCTGGAACAGCGTGGCCGCACCGCCGAAGGCCAACCCCCAGACTGCGGCCGCCACATAAACCACGGCAGGCGCTTCTCCGGCGACGCCGAGCATCAGAGCGGACAGGCCAAACAGGGCCGTGCTGGCGAGCGTCAGCACACGCAGATGGCGATCGATCAGAACACCGATGATCCAGATTCCCAGCAAAGACGTGACGCCGAACACCAGCAGCACCAGGTCCGTCCGCTCGGCCAGGCCAGCCGTCGCCAAGAACGGCGCGATGTAGGTATAAAGGATGTTGTGCGCCAACACGAAGGCCAGCACCACGAACAGCACCGGGCGCACCCCCGGCATGGTGAACACCTGCCCCAGCGACAGCCGCTTGCCCGCCGCCTGCCCGGCGAAGTCCGGCACCTTGACGCGCACCCACACCATCAGCAGCAACGCCAGCAGGCTCATGATGCCGAAGCACATCCGCCAGCCCACCAGATTGCCCAGAAGCGTGCCCGCCGGCACGCCGAGCGACAGCGCCAGAGGTGTCCCCACCATAGCAATCGCGATGGCCCGACCCTTTTGCTGCTCGGGGACCATGCGCGCGGCATAGCCCGCCAGCAGCGCCCAAAGCAGTCCCGCCGAGACGCCCGCCAGGAAGCGCGCCACCATCGTCAGGACATAGCTGCTGGAAAATGTCGTGACTGTATTGGCGACGACAAAGCCGGCAAGGGCTGCCAGCAGCAACGGCCGGCGGCGCACACCTTGCGTAGCGGCAACCAAAGGAATCGCGGCAACCAGCGACCCGATAGCGTAGAGGGTGACGAGCTGCCCGGCCAGCGCCTCGGGAATCCCCAGGCCGGCGCTGATCTGTGGCAACAGGCCCGCCGGCAAGGCTTCGGTCAGGATCGTGACGAACCCCGCCAGCGACAGGGCCAGCAGCGATGCGATTGGAAGACGTGCAGCCCGTTGATCCGTGTCACCACCGAGAGCCGTTGCTGTTGAACTTGGCATGGTTTGGCCTTTTTTTGAGTGCCGGGAGCGCGTGCAAATGGCGCGGAATCGGCATGAATTGAACTCAGGCGGCCATTGTTGGAGGGATTTCAATGCAAGACAATAATGCTAATATTCAAATCATATCGGACAAATATTCCTAAAAAGGCCCAATAATGGAATCGCTCAACGGCATTGCGTTCTTCGTGCAAGCGGCGGAAACCCGCAGCTTTACCGAGGCCGGGCGCATCCTCGGCGTGTCCTCGTCAGCCGTGGGCAAAAGTGTGTCCCGGCTGGAACAGCGCCTGGGAGTGCGCCTGCTTCATCGCAGTACGCGCAGCATCACTCTGACCACCGAAGGCGCGTTGTTTCTGGAACGCTGCCGGCGCATCCTGTGCGAAGTCGAAGCGGCTGAGTTGGAACTATCTGAAACGCGCCAAGCGCCACGGGGCCGGCTACGCATCAGCCTGCCCCTGGTCGGTATGCTGATCATGCCCGCGCTGACCGCCTTCATGCGTCGTTATCCGGCCATCGAGCTGGACGTGGATTTCTCGGATCGCCTGGTGAACGTGATTGAAGAAGGCTTCGATGTGGTGATGCGCACCGGCGAACCCACCGACTCGCGTCTGATGTCCCGCCCGCTCGGTAACTATCGGCTGCAACTGGTCGCCTCCCCGGATTACCTGGCGGCCCACGGAACGCCCGGGGTTCCCGCGGATCTGGCGAGTCACGCCTGTTTACAGCACAAGTTCCCTTCCACCGGGAAGCTTGAACCGTGGCCATTGCAGCGCGCCGAAAGAGCACCGGAATGGGAGTTACCGGTCACCATGGTGTGCAATACGTCCGCCGCCTTGATGGACGTGGCCCTGGCCGGTCTTGGCATCGCCTGCCTGCCGGACTTCATGGTGCGACAGGCCATTGAGCGGGGCGAGTTGGTTGCGGTGCTGGATGACTGTGTCGAACATCAAGGCACCTTTCGGTTGCTGTGGCCATCGAGCAAACAGCTGGCCCCCAAGCTGCGTGTCTTCATCGATTTCGTGGTCGAGACGCTGTTCAAGCGCTGACCGCTCATTCCCCGAAAATACCCCGAATTTTCCCCGAATATAAAAACGGCCTGCTCGGGAAACCGGGCAAGCCGTTGATTTACATAGTATTTTTGGTAGGCACGATTGGATTCGAACCAACGACCCCCACCATGTCAAGGTGGTGCTCTAACCAACTGAGCTACGTGCCTGAAGAGGGGCGCAATTTTAGGGATACGCGCGCGCCCTGGCAAGCCCTGGTGGCGGCTTTATTGACCGAACCATGGCAATAAGGGCATTCGCCATCCCGGCCGGGGGTGCCTTGCCGCTATACTGCCAGAGCCCATTGAATAGTATTCCCGGCGAAACAGCCCCCACCAAGAGGACCCGGCCGGGACGATTCACCGCTCGCCAACACCGGAATCCGACACCATGAGCGACCTCGCCTGGGAAGACACCTTGTTGATCAAGCTGGGACTGGCACTGCTTCTCGGCTTGCTGGTGGGCATTCAGCGGGGCTGGCGGGACCGTGATCAGCCACCGGGCCAGCGGGTGGCCGGAGTGCGCACCCATGCTCTGGTGGGACTGCTGGGCGGTGTCTGCGCGGCGCTCACGGACCATACCGGCGGCCTGATTCTGGTCGCGGGCTTCGCCACCGTGGCGCTGGTGGGGGCTTTCGCTTTCGCAATACGCTCCTATCGCGTGAGTGATTACAGCATCACCGGGCTGATCGGGCTGCTGCTTACCTTCACCGTGGGCGCTCTGGCCATACTGCAAGCCCCGGAGATCGCCGCCGCCGTGGCCGTGATCACCACCATCGTGCTGGACAACAAGAAGGAGGCGCACGAATTACTGCGCAAACTGCACGAGCAGGAACTGGACGCCGGCCTCAAACTGCTGCTGATCTCGGTGGTGGTCCTGCCTCTTCTGCCCAACCAGGGCTACGGCCCGGGCGAAATGATCAATCCCTACGAGATCTGGTGGATGGTGGTGTTGATCGCCTCCATCTCCTTCGTTGGCTACTTTGCGGTACGGGTGGGAGGAACCGAACGGGGTCTGCTGTTCACCAGCGTCTTTGCCGGCCTCAGTTCCTCCACCGCGCTGACCCTGCACTTCGCCCGCCTGTCACGGAAGTCGCCAGCGCTTTCGCCGCTGCTGGCGGCGGGTATCCTGCTGGCCTGCGGCACCATGTTTCCGCGCATCCTGATCTACTGCCTACTGATCAATCGGCAGCTGCTGCCGGCGCTGGCGCCGCCAGTGCTGGTGATGGCCCTGCTGCTTTATCTGCCGGCCCTGGTCATCTGGTTACGCCACCGCACTGAAACCAGCGTCGAGCAGCCGGCCTTGAAGCAAAACCCGCTGGATCTGAAATCGGCCCTGTTTTTCGGCTTACTGTTGCTGATCATCATGGCCTTGGGCGCCCTGCTCCAGGAGTGGCTGGGTGATACCGGCATCTACCTTCTCGCCGCCACGTCCGGCATCACCGATGTCGACGCCATTACCTTGTCGCTGACCCGGCTTTCCCGCCAGGGGCTGACCACCGATACCGCCGTGCTGGCCATCGTGCTGGCAACGGTGGTGAATAATCTGGTGAAAACCGGCATGGCCCTGACCATCGGCGACCGAGCCCTGGGCCGCTCGGTGCTGGTCCCGATGGCGGTGTCCCTGGGCGCCGGCCTGCTCACCGCCTGGTTGTTATAGAGGGCTAATCGGCGCGATCAGCGGCGGCGGGCGCTCCAGGCGGCCTCGATCTGGCGGGCGCGGATGATGGAGTCCTGCACCAGAGCGCTCTGGTGCTCGGCGAACTCACGGATGATTTCCAGCGCGGAGCGCACGTCACGGCGGAAGATGGTCTCTACCAGCGCCTTGAAGAAAGACAGGCATTCCTTCATTTCGTCGTGATCCAGATGCAGCGCCATGAACCAGGTACGCTGCAGCGCCGGTTGCAGGTTACCCAGCACCGATTCCACATAGCTGTTGCGGGCGAACGGATAGGCCAGTTCCAGAAAACGGAAGCACAGGGTAAAAAAGCGCTCCACGTTGCGCTCGCCGGCGGCCAGTTGCAGCTCGTGAATCAACTCGATGAACGGGTCCAGGTCCTCCTCGCGCAGGGACTTGATGGCCTTGCGGATCACCAGCCCGAGCAGCACCTGCACCAGCTCATACAGACCCTGTACCTGGGCCTCCGTCAGTTCCCGCACCACCGCGCCCCGCCGCGGCAGGATCTCGATCAGATGACGGCGCTCCAGGATCAGCAACGCCTCGCGCACCGATCCCCGGCTCACTTCCAGCTCACCGGCTACCCGCAGTTCCTGAATCCGGTCTCCCGCCAGCATTTCCCCACGGATGATCTGGCCGGCCAGGTGTCCGGCGATCTGTTCGGCAAGGCTTTGGCTGGCTTTAAAGGTCACGATCGTCGCATTGTTTAACAATTTGGAAGCATTGTCGGACTATACAACAGGAGATCAAGCAACACAGCGCCCTGTTTACGTAACGGTTTGCAATTATCGGCATTCTGCCCGGTGACAAGCTCACCCCGGTCTGGTTAGCTCAAGGATAAGCTCCCGACCAAACAGGGACACAAAGGAGGACGGGTCCGTGGACACCGTGTCAATGCATCAGGCTCTGATTACTGAATTACCGCTGGTGGACGCCCTGTTCGACCAGTACGCGGAGCGCTTTGGCCGTGACCAGACCGCCTACCGCAACCATGTCTATCGCCTGGTCAATCTGGTGGCGCTGCAGCAGCCGCTGACGGAAGACACCCTGGAGAAGCTGCAAGTCGCGGCCTTCTTCCATGACGCCGGCATCTGGCTGGCCGGCACCTTCAATTACCTGAGCCCTTCCGCCCGCCTGGCCTGCCACTATCTCCACGAAAACGGTCGCGGAGCCTGGAGCACGGAAGTTCAGGACATGATCCTGGATCACCATAAACTCAGCGCCTGCGAGCCCGGCAAGACAGCGCTGGTGGAGGCCTTCCGCCGCGCCGACTGGATCGATCTGTCCCGGGGACTGCTGCACTTTACCGTGCCGCGCCCGGCTCTGCGCGCGGTGCTGCGCCGCTTCCCCAACGCCGGCTTCCACCGCCGGCTGCTGACGCTGTTCCTGCGTCAGATGGCCACCGAGCCCTGGCGCCCTCTGCCGATGCTGCGGCGATAGCTTTCACTGCCCCTTCTTCCTTATCACGGATGTGCTTGTCGCGTGTCCTGGAACTCTGACCGGCGATTCTCCTTACCTGCACAGAGGCCCCTGGGACATTCGGTCCAAGGACACAATGCCCAAGGACACTCTGCCCAGGTTCCGGCATCCGCCCTTCTTGCTAGCCTTTAAAGGATTCTTGAACGGGGGCGGCGACGCCACCCGATCCTTTGCCCGTTGGGCCGGGGCGCGAGCCCCATTGCCGCCGGAAGGAGTACGCCCATGTCTGACGCCCTGGCGCTGGACCTTGCCCGTCTGCAGTTCGCCTTCACTATCTCGTTCCATATTATCTTTCCCGCCATCACCATTGGTCTGGCCAGCTATCTGGCGGTGCTCGAAGGGCTCTGGCTGTATCGAAAGAACACGGTCTACCGCGATCTTTACCATTTCTGGAGCAAGGTGTTCGCTGTCAATTTCGGCATGGGCGTGGTCTCCGGCCTGGTCATGGCTTACCAGTTCGGCACCAACTGGAGCTTCTTTTCCGAGTTCGCCGGCAGCATCACCGGCCCGCTGTTGACCTACGAGGTGTTGACCGCCTTTTTTCTGGAGGCGGGCTTTCTCGGCATCATGCTGTTCGGCTGGAACCGGGTGGGCCCCGGCCTGCATTTCTGCTCCACCGTGGTGGTGGCGATCGGCACTCTGATTTCCACGTTCTGGATCCTGGCTTCCAACAGCTGGATGCAAACCCCCCAGGGGCACGAGATCATCGACGGCGTGGTGGTGCCGGTGAATTGGTTCGAAGTGATCTTCAACCCCTCCTTCCCCTACCGCCTGCTGCACATGAGTGTGGCCGCCTTCCTTGCCACCGCCCTGTTCGTCGGCGCATCCGCCGCCTGGCACCTGCTGCGGCGGCGCGATAACCCGGCGGTGAAAAAGATGTTCTCCATGGCCATGTGGATGCTGATCGTGGTGGCGCCGATCCAGGCGCTGATCGGCGATGCCCATGGCTTGAACACACTGGAACATCAGCCGGCCAAGGTGGCCGCCATGGAGGGCCATTGGGGTGGCGACGAACACGCGGCCGGCGAAGGCGTGCCGATGATCCTGTTCGGCTGGCCGGATATGGAAGCGGAAACCACCCGTTTCGCCGTGGAGATTCCGCGGCTCGCCAGCCTGATCCTGACACACAGCTGGGACGGCACCATCGCCGGGTTGAAGGACTTCCCCGCGGAGGATCGTCCCAATGTGCCGGTGGTGTTCTGGTCGTTCCGGGTGATGGTCGGCCTTGGTTTGCTGATGATCACGCTCGGTGCCTACGCCCTGTGGCAACGCTGGCGCGGGCGCCTCTATGACCACCCTTTGCTGCTGCGCTTCGCGCTGGTGATGGGCCCCGCCGGTCTGATCGCTATTCTCGCCGGGTGGTACACCACCGAAGTGGGCCGCCAGCCCTGGGTGATATATGGGCTGTTACGCACCGCCGACGCGGTATCGCCCCACCCTCCGGGACAACTGGCGCTGTCCTTGTCGCTGTTCGTGCTGGTCTATCTGTTCGTGTTCGGCGCCGGCATCGCCTACATGCTGCGATTGGTGCGCAAGGGGCCGGTGATCAGCGAAGGAGAACGGGAAGCCCACGGCGGCCCCGGCCAATATCGCCAGCCCATGCGCCCGTTGTCCGCCGTGGAGGACGACGAGAACGATGCCGGGCATCCACAACCGCACACCAGGAGCTGAACCATGGGTATCGATCTTCCTTTGCTGTGGGCGCTCATCATCGGCTTCGGGGTGATGATGTATGTGATCATGGACGGCTTCGATCTCGGCATCGGCATCCTCTATCCGTTTCTGCCGGACAAACAGGATCGGGACGTGGCCATGAACACGGTGGCGCCGGTCTGGGATGGCAACGAGACCTGGTTGGTGCTCGGCGGCGCCGGCCTGTTCGCCGCCTTCCCGATGGTCTATTCGGTGGTCCTCACCGCGCTCTACCTGCCGTTGATTTTCATGCTGCTGGGGCTGATCTTCCGCGGCATCGCTTTTGAGTTCCGCTTCAAGGCCCGCGAGCACGAGCGGCCGATATGGGACAAGGCGTTCATCGGCGGTTCGCTGGCCGCCACCTTCTTTCAGGGTGTGGTGCTGGGCGCCTTCATCAGCGGTCTGCCGATGGAAAACGGTGTCTACACCGGCGGCGCTTTCGGTTGGTTCGCGCCCTTCCCGCTGTTCACCGGGGTCGGTCTGGTGTTCGCCTACGCCCTGCTGGGCAGCACCTGGCTGCTGATGAAAACGGAAGGCCCCCTTCAGGACCGTATGCGCCGCCTGACCCATCCGCTGACCTGGATAATGCTGGCATTGATCGCCATTATCAGCGTGTGGACGCCAATCGCGCACCCGCAAATCGCCGCGCGCTGGTTCAGCTTTCCCAATATTTTCTGGTTCTCGCCGATACCATTGCTGGTGGTGTTCTGCGCCACGCTCATGCTCAAGGGGCTGAAACAGGGCGCCCAGGTTGCGCCGTTCATTTACACCCTGATACTGATCTTCCTCGGCTACAGTGGCCTGGCGGTGAGCGGCTGGCCGCACATCCTGCCTCCGGACGTGACACTGTGGGAGGCGGCCGCGCCACCGCAAAGCCTCGGCTTCACCCTGGTGGGGGCCCTGTTCATTATCCCCTTCATCCTGATGTACACGGCCCTGGCTTACTACGTGTTCCGTGGCAAAGTCCGGCCGGAGGACGGTTACCACTGATGGCACCCCGGCAGATGGAACACCCTCAAACGACCCAAGCCACCCCGCCGCCCTCCTGGCCGAAACGGCTGGGATGGATGGCGCTGATCTGGAGTGCCAGCGTGCTGGCGCTCGGTTTCGCCGCCGGACTGATGCGTCTGTTCATGAACGCCCTGGGCCTGCACGGCGGCTGAAATTGATCAGGGTTTATCCACCGGCGAGTTACTCACAGAATCTGTGGATAACTCTGTGCACAGACTGTCATCAACTGTCGCCAGGCCCCATTTACCCTGACATTTCGACAGAATGACGAAAAAGTATCCATAAAATTAAATTCCTTTTAAATCAATAAGTTAAATATCGATCCAAGAAAAAACAACGACTTGCGCCAAGCAGCTTCAGCGCATTGTGAAATTTTCGTTACCTTGTGCAAAACCGTAACGCTGAACGCACCGATATGGCGCCGGAAGCGGGCCCCGGGGGTGGGCGGAAGGAGGGAGCGGGAAGGCGGGAACGGGCAACAATCGCGGTCCTTTCCGGTGTCAGAAAGGTATCAGAAAAGGACCGCGGTAGAGCTCAGGTCGGATCAGTCGTACTGGAAGGTGATACCAAGGCGGTGGCCGACTTCTTCATAGGCCTCCACCACATTGCCCAGCCCCTGGCGAAAACGGTCCTTGTCCATTTTCTCGCGGGTGTCCTTGTCCCACAGGCGGCAGCCATCCGGGGAAAACTCGTCGCCCAGCACCACCTCGCCGTGGAACAGACCAAACTCCAGTTTGTAGTCCACCAGCAGCATGTTGGCATCCAGGAACAGCTGTTTGAGCACGTCGTTCACCTTGAAGGTCAGTTCCTTCATTTTTTCCAGGTGCTCGGGTTCGGCCCAGCCGAAGCTGCGAACGTGGTATTCGTTGATCATCGGATCGCCGAGGGCATCGTCCTTGAGGAACAGCTCGAAGGTGGGCGAATTCAGTGCCTTGCCCTCCTCCACGCCCAGGCGGCGCACGATGGACCCGGCGGCGATGTTACGCACCACGCATTCCAGCGGGATCATCTCCAGCTTCTTCACCACGCATTCGGTGTTGGACAGCAGCTTCTCGAAATGAGTGGGAATACCGGCGGCCTGGAGCTTTTCCATGATGGCGGCGTTGAACTGATTGTTCACCGCGCCCTTACGGTCCAGCGCCTCTTTCTTCTTGCCGTCAAAAGCAGAGGTGTCGTTGCGAAACACGATCACCAGCTTGTCGGCGTCGTCGGTGGTGTATACGGACTTGGCCTTGCCGGCGTAGAGTTCGTCACGTTTTTCCATGGGGTACCTGCTTTGACCTCGTGATCCTGCGCTAGGAAACATCCAGCCAGTCAAACCCACCGGTCTGGCTGGCCACCTGAATTCGCTCCCGGCCCTGCTCCATGACCTGATGGATCTCCCACAGGGCATGGTCGGAAGTGTTATTTTGCTCGCTCAAGTGCGACAGCACGAGATGTTGCAAGCGATCCACGTTGCACTGTGCCAGCATCGCCGCCGCCTGCTGATTGCTCAAGTGCCCCAGATGCCCCCCGACCCGGCGCTTCAGCGACAGCGGGTAAGGGCCATTGGCGAGCAATTCCGGCTCATGGTTGCATTCCAGCACCAGCGCGTCGCATTCCGCATAGGCCTGCAGCACGTGAGGGGTTACCGAGCCCAGGTCGGTGAGCACGCCCACCTCCCGTTGCCGCCAGGAGAACCGGTATTGGCACGGTTCACGGGCGTCGTGCGGCACGGTCACCGGCGTCACCGCCAGCGCCCCTATCTGGAAAGGCCGTCCGGGGCGCACTTCGTGCCAGTCACAGCGATGGAGGCCCGCCGCCTTCCCGGTTACCGCCCGGGCGGTGCCAAAGGTACTGTAAACCGGGATCCGGTACCGACGGGCCAAAGCGCCCACGCCACGAATGTGGTCGCCGTGCTCGTGGGTGACCAGAATGGCGCCGAGATCATCGCCGCCAAGACCGCGCCCGGCCAGACGCCGCTCGGTTTCCTTGACGGAAAAGCCGCAATCCACCAGCACCAGGCAGTCGCCAGCGGACACCAGGGTGCCGTTGCCTTTACTGCCACTGCCCAGGGAAGCCAGGCGCACCGCGGCCTTCCGCCGGCGCCTAGCGCCGGATACCCGAGCCGATACGTTGCAGCTCGCCGTACAGACTTTCCAGCACCGCCAGGCTCGAGGCTTTATCCGCCAGCGCGGTGCCTTCGGCGTTCATCAGGGCCACCTGAATGCCGTTGGTGGTATGGCTGAGCTTGAGCTGAGCCTCCGCCGGCTGGAGTTGATAGCGTTCCGGCGTGGTGAGGAAGAACACACCCTGGTCGCGGTTACGGTCGGTGACGCGCAGGTCGGTCTGCGTCAGTGCCTGCCCCACGCTTTCCCAGGCTTGTGCATAGCGGTCCGGCATCATGATGATGGGATAACCGGTACCGTCCTTCGCCAGCACCGCCTTGGCGCCGGCCGGCGACGCCGGCACCGGCGTCTGGTCGCCGTCTTCCGGCACCGCGCCGACCAGATCCGGCGGTTTCGGCGCCTGGAAGCTCCGTTCGCCGTCTGCGGCGGTCAGCCGCTGATCCGCGTCCGGCACCTCATAGAGCGGGGATTGTCCGATGAATACCCAGCCGTCCGGCACGGTCATCGGCTCCACCACCTCGGCTTCGCGATACTTCAGACTTTGATTCGGAATCAAACCACAGCCGGCCACCATACTCGTGGTAGCCAGCGCGACAACAGTAAGCCAGCGCTGCATCATGCCTCCAGGAGCCCGCTACGACGCAGCGTTTCACGCAAGCGCGGTTGTGCGGCCTCCGACAATGTAACCAGGGGCAACCGGATTCCCCGGTCGATCATCCCCATCTCATAAAGCGCCCATTTCACCGGGATCGGGTTCGCTTCGATAAACAGATCACGATTCAGGGGCTCGAGTTCCGCATTCAATGCACGGGCACCATCGGCATCGCCACTGAGCGCCGCATCACAGAGCCGCGCCATCTTCGCCGGCGCCACGTTGGCGGTGACGGAAATGTTGCCATCACCGCCGGCCAGCATCAGCTCGCAAGCGGTGGCGTCGTCACCGGAATAGACCATGAAATCCGCGCCGCAGCGTTCACGGATCTCCCGCGCCCGCTCCAGATTACCGGTGGCCTCCTTGATGCCGACGATGTTCGGCACCCGGCATAGGCGCTCCACCGTCTCCGGCAGCAGATCACAGGAGGTACGCCCGGGCACGTTATACAGGATCTGGGGAATATCCACCGCCCGCGCCACGGCCAGAAAGTGCTGATACAGACCTTCCTGGGGCGGCTTGTTGTAGTACGGGGTCACCAGCAGACAGGCATCGGCGCCGTCGCGTTTGGCGTCACGGGTCAGGCGAATGGCTTCCTCGGTATTGTTGGCCCCGGTACCGGCGATCACCGGAATCCGTTTATTGGCCACGGCCACCACTTCACGGACCACGCTGTCGTGCTCCTCGAAGCCGAGGGTAGCGGATTCACCGGTGGTGCCCACCGCCACGATGGCGTGGGTACCTTGCTCGACGTGCCAGTCGACCAGGTTCCGCAACCGCTCCCAGTCCACCGAGCCGTCTTCCCGCATCGGGGTGACCAGCGCCACAATACTGCCGCGAATCATGCCGTCATCTCCTGCCTGGCCCGTTGAGAGCCGGTTCGTTTTAGCGCACAGACGCTTGGGAACCGCGGTTCCCCAAACCGCGTATGGTACCCCTCCGCGCTTGGCCTGAACAATATCAATTCGCCGGAAAAGGCATCGGCACGGGGCATTCGCGGCGCATTCCCGGAACATCGGAGCGAGGTTTCGGTCCCCGACCAGTAGCGTTAAGCTACTGCCTTCCCGCTTGCCGACGTTCCACCGACGTTAGCAAGTTTTTACGCTTGCGAGGATCCCATCATGGCCACTGAGTCACTGATCGTCATTTCCGCCCTTGGCTCCGACCGGCCGGGCATCGTTCATGCCCTGTCCAGGACCGTGCTGGAGTATGGCGGCAACATTCTGGACTCGCGCATGACCCTGCTGGGCGGCGAGTTCGCCGTGCTGATGCTGGTGGCGGCGGAAGAAGACGCCCTGGCGCGTCTGGAACAGGACCGCACCACCCTGGAAGGCAAGCTGGATCTGGCGTTGACGCTGAAACGCACCCGCAGCGGCGATACCGCGCAGCAGGCGCTGCCCTACGAAGTCGAGGTGGTGGCCATGGACCACCCGGGCATCGTCCATGAAATCGCCGAGTTCTTCTCCGGACGCGGCATCAACATCGCCGACCTGACCACCGGCACCTACGCCGCGCCCCATACCGGCACCGCCATGTTCCGCCTGCATCTGGCACTGAGCATTCCCACCGAACACTCGGTGGCGCGCCTGCGCGAGGCCTTCCTGGATTTCTGCGAAGGCCGCAACCTGGACGCCACCATGACCCCGAAACGATAAACGATAAGGACACCCCATGACCGTAGAACTGGACAAGCCGGTCCCCGACTTTTCCGCTCCGGCCACCAGCGACACCACCTTCACTCTCAGTGACTGGCAGGGCCGGAATCTGGTGCTGTACTTCTACCCGAAAGACAGCACCCCCGGCTGCACCACCGAGGGCCAGAACTTCCGCGATCAGTACGGCGCCTTCCAGAAAGCCGGCTGCGAGGTGTTCGGCATCTCCAAGGATTCCCTGCGCCGGCACGAGAACTTCAAGGCCAAGCAGGCATTTCCCTTCGAGTTGATCAGCGACGAGGACGAGACCGTCTGCCGTCTGTTCGATGTGATCAAGCTGAAGAAGATGTACGGCAAGGAATTCGAAGGCATCGAACGCAGCACCTTCCTGATCGACGCCAAGGGCGTACTGCGCAAGGAATGGCGCAAGGTCAAGGTCAAGGACCACGTGGACGAGGTGCTGGAAGCGGCCCAAGCGCTCTGAGCCCGGGAGGGGGCGCGGCTCACGAGCCGCCCCCCTTTACTCGGCTGCGGGTAGTTCCTGGGGCTTTTCCTTCTCTTCCCGCGGCCAGGCGTTGAGCACCGCTTTCAGCAGAGTGGCCAGGGGAATGGCGAAGAACACACCCCACAGCCCCCAGATCCCGCCGAAGAACAGAATCGCGATGATGATCGCCACCGGGTGCAGATTCACCGCTTCGGAAAACAGCAACGGTACCAGGATGTTGCCGTCCAGGAACTGAATCACCCCGTATATCACCATCACCAGGGCGAAGTCTCCGCTCCAGCCAAACTGGGCGTAGCCCACCGCCGCCACCGGCAAGGTCACCAGGGTCGCCCCCACATAGGGGACGATGACCGACAAGCCCACCATCACCGCCAGCAATAGCGCGTAATTGAGATCCAGTAACAGGAACGCCACGAAACTTGCCGTTCCCACCACCAGGATTTCGATGGCCTTGCCACGCACATAGTTGGCGATCTGGCCGTCCATCTCCTGCCAAACCCGGCCCAGCACGTTGCGCCGGGAAGGCAGCAGCCCGAGCAGCCAGGACACCAGTGCCTGCCGGTCCTTGAGGAAAAAGAACACCAGCAGCGGCACCAGCACCAGAAACACCAAAATTTCCAACAAGTTGGGAATCGATGACAGCGACAACGACAGCACCGCCTGTCCGAATTGGGCCAGTTCCCGCTGGGCGGAGTTGACCAGGATGTTCACCTGCTCGATGGAAATCACTTCCGGATATTGCTGAGGCAATTCCCGCAACCATTGCTCGCTGTTCTTGAGCACGTGGGGCAGTTGATCCCGCACCAGCATGGCCGTTTGCTGCCACACCATCGGCAACAGCACCACCAGCGTGGCCACCAGGCCGCCAAGGAACAGCAGGAACACCAACGTCACCGCCAACAGAGAGGGCAAACCACGCCGTTCCAGGGCACTGACCAGCCCCTGCATCAGATAGGCCAGCACCAGTGCCGCCAGCACCGGCGCCAGGATGTTGCCAAACAGCAGGATGACGGCCAGCCCCCCCACCAGGGCCACCAGCAGATAGACCGCCTCTTCATCAGCGAACCAGCGTTCCATCCAGCCCTTGAACACTTTGAACATCGAGTGCCTTCCTTATTAAAACCGGGTATCGGATTATCAGAGCCTGTTCATAACCTTTACGCCGCCACGGCGTAAAGAACTCTCGGAGGGGTTGATAGTTCCGTGTAATTTACACAGTCTCTATGCGCCGTCGTCGGCGGCCCCACAGCGTATCAGAAACTCGTACTCGCCCTCCGTTTCGCCATCGCGAACCAGATCATGAGGTGATTGTCGAAGATAGGCGGGAATATCCCTTGCCGAACCGGCATCGGAGGCCAGTACCCGCAACATCTGCCCCGGCGCCAGATGTCGCAGGGCCTGGCGGGTTTTCAGTAACGGCAAGGGGCATTGAAGCCCCCTGGCGTCCAGGGTCTGATGAACTGTCATCGGATCCTCGGAATTGTGTCGGGTGCCATCCATCAAAGGGTGCCATCCTTATATCAGGAGTTACTTTGTGATCCGTGCCATGCACGCTCTGATACTCAGCCTGGTGGTGGTGCTCGCCGCGCCGCCCGGCCGCGCCCAGGATCTGCCCGATCTCGGTGATCCGGCGGCGGCGTTGCTGTCCACGGACCAGGAGTACCGGCTGGGCCGTAGTTGGCTGCGCAGTCTGCGCGGCAAGACACCGATCATGACCGATCCACTGGTACAAGACTACGTGGAAAGCCTGGTTTATCGATTGGCTTCGTTCAGCGACCTGCACGAACCCAATCTCTCCATCGTGGTGATCAACAGCCATGCCATCAATGCTTTCGCGGTACCCGGTGGCGTCATCGGCCTCAACGCCGGCCTGTTTCTCAACGCCGGATCCATGGATGAAGTGGCCAGTGTGGTGGCCCACGAAATCGCCCACGTCAGTCAACGCCATTTTACCCGTCGCTACGTGGATTCCCAGCGCACCAACATCGCCATGCTGGCGGCCATGCTGGCCAGCATCGCGGTGGCGGTGGCGGGCGACGCTCAAGCCGGCATGGCCGGCATGGCCGCCACCCAGGCCGGTGTGATCCAGTCTCAACTGGCCTACTCCCGCCACCACGAACGGGAGGCGGATCGGGTTGGCATGCAGACTCTGGTCTCGGCGGGCCTGGACCCGAATGCCATGCCCCGTTTTTTTGAACGGCTGGTGGAACAGCAACAATTCGCCGGCGATCCGCCAGAGTTTCTGCTCACTCACCCGGTCACCGAAAGCCGGGTGGCGGACAGCCGCGCCCGAGCCCGTAACCTTCCTCACCCGAAACAGGAAACCTCGCTGCCCTTCGAGCTGGTACGCTCCCGTATCCAGGCGTCCTTCTTCGACGATTATCAACGCGCCGAAGCCTACTTCCAGAAACGGCTGAAAAACGGCGACGCCAGGCAGCAGGAAGCGGCCCGCTATGGCCTCGCCATGTCGGCCCTGTACGACAAAAAGTACGATCTGGCCCGGCGTCGGCTGGAGCAGTTACGCCAACAGGACCGCACCGAACTGTGGTATCCGCTGGGCCTGGCGGAAGTGGCGCTGGCGGAAGGCGATTATCCCCGTGCCATCGAAATGGCCCAGTGGGTGCAGAAGATCAACCCGGAAGGCTACCCCAGCTCGGTACTGCTGGCACGGGCGTATCTGTATTCCAAGCAGCCGAAAAAAGCGGTGCCGATCCTGGAACCGCTGCTACGGCAGCGCCCGGATGATCCCATGCTGTGGTCCATGGCGGCGGATGCCTGGGGCAACAGCGGGGAACTGGCGCGCGCTCATCGGGGCCGGGCCGAATACGCGTTCCTGCGCGGCCGGGACCGCGAGGCCAAACAACAAATGCAGTTTGCTCTGAAGGAAGCCAGCGGACAGTTCGCCCTACGCAGCGCTCTGAATGCGCGTCTCAAGGAAATGGAGCGGCTTTCCGAAGAGGAGTTTTGACGGCGGCCCGGGACGCATCCCCGAACCGCCGCCCAATCGATCAGCGTTTCAGGCTCTTGCCAAAATCCAGCATGCGGTCCAGAGGCACCATGGCGCGGCGGGCCAGGTCCGGATCGACAAAGATTTCCTGCCCGCAACCGTTGTCGTCCTGCAGCACCGCCAGGGTGTTCTCCAGGCCGTTCATGGCCATCCACGGGCAATGGGCACAACTGCGGCACGTGGCGCCGCTGCCGGCGGTGGGCGCTTCGATGAAGGTCTTCTCCGGCGCCAGTTGCTGCATCTTGTAGAAGATGCCCTTGTCGGTGGCGACGATGAAGGTGTCGTTGGGCATCTCGGTGGCCGCTTTGATCAACTGCGAGGTGGAACCCACCACGTCAGCGATGGCCACCACCGAGGCCGGTGACTCCGGGTGCACCAGTACCGCGGCACCGGGATGGACGGCTTTCAGCTCTTCCACGCCGCGCGCCTTGAACTCCTCGTGGACGATACAGGCGCCGTCCCAACAGAGCACATCGGCACCGGTCTTGTCGCGCACATAGGCTCCCAGATGCTGATCCGGCGCCCATAGAATCTTCTCGCCGCGCTGGTCCAGATACTCGATCAGTTCCACCGCGATGGACGACGTCACCACCCAGTCAGCCCGGGCTTTCACCGCCGCGGAGGTATTGGCGTAAACCACCACGGTACGGTCCGGATGCTGTTCGCAGAAGGCGGCGAACTCATCCTCCGGACAGCCGATATCCAGGGAGCAGGTGGCTTCCAGAGTGGGCATGAACACCCGCTTTTCCGGGCTGAGAATCTTCGCCGTCTCGCCCATGAAACGCACACCGGCCACGATCAGGGTACTGGCCGGATGCTCCTTGCCGAAGCGGGCCATTTCCAGGGAATCCGCCACGCAACCGCCGGTTTCCTCGGCCAGAGCCTGGATCTCCGGATCAGTGTAATAGTGCGCCACCATCACCGCGTCGCGGGCCTGTAACTTCTCTTTAATCCGCTCGCGGTAGAATTCCCGCTGTTCCAGGGTCATCTCCTGCTCGCCACCGGCATGGGCCAGATGGGCGCGGACCAGTTCTTTAGCCTGAGCACTCATATCGCATCGCCGCCCCGTGTGAGGATCGGAAAGCCGACAATCGGTCCGGATCGGACCCTCGTCGCTGTCCCGGTGACAATCAAGGATGTTGATGCCACCGGGGGGGCGAATCATACCACAGCCAAAGAGGGGGTCACGGCGGGTGCCGTCAAGAGTATGGAGTAAAACGCCACAAGCCCCGGATTCATTGTCTTTCGGGCTCAGAATAAAGCATTTTATGCATATAAAATAAGGCTAAAATGCCGCCCCCTAGGCAGGATGGGCGACGGCCCGCAGGGTGTGGCCGCCATGGACGGCGGTCATAAAAAAAAGGGCTGCCTGGCGGCAGCCCTCTTGGAAATTGGTGGGTCGTGTAGGATTCGAACCTACGACCAATTGGTTAAAAGCCAACTGCTCTACCAACTGAGCTAACGACCCGTCGAACGAGGCGCAAATAATACGGATTTATTTCCGCATGACAAGGGGGAAACCGGGATTTTTTTCACGCCCCCTGATACTTTGTCGGATCTTTAACCAATGCTTCCTCGAAGCCCTGGCGGCGCAGCCGGCAACTGTCGCAGCGCCCACAGGCCTGCCCCTCTTCGTCGGCCTGATAGCAGGACACAGTGAGGCCATAATCCAGCCCCAGCCGCGTCCCTTCCCGAATGATGTCCGCCTTGGACAAATTCATCAGTGGCGTGGCGATACGGATCGGGTGTCCTTCCACCCCGGCTTTGGTGGCCAGGTTGGCCATGTTCTGAAACGCTTCGATGAACGCCGGCCGGCAATCCGGGTAACCGGAATAATCCACCGCGTTGACACCGATATAAATGACATCGGCCTCCAGCACCTCCGCCAATCCCAGCGCCAGTGACAGAAACACGGTGTTGCGCGCCGGCACATAGGTCACCGGAATGCCGTCGCTCTCTTCTTCAGGTACGTTTTCCGGCACCGCGATGTCGTGGTCAGTGAGCGCGGAACCGCCGATGTTTCCGAGACCCAGTTCGATCACCCGATGGGACTCCGCGCCCAGCGCGCGGGAAACGCGTTCGGCGGCTTTCAGTTCCGAGCGGGTGCGCTGGCCATAGTCGAAGGCGATGGTATGACAGCGGTGCCCTTCGGCCCGCGCCATGGCCAGACAGGTGGCGGAATCCAGGCCCCCGGACAGCAGTACCACGGCGGTGCTCATGTTATGTTCTCCGTCATCACAGCCCCAGGGCTTCAGCGCCCCTGAGCATCGTTCCACAGTAATTTATGCAGCTGGATCTGGAAGCGTACCGGCAAGCGGTCCCGCACGATCCAATCCGCCAGGTCGGTCGGTGCTAGCTGCCCCTGCACCGGCGAGAACAGCACATCGGACACCCGCCGTGCCAATTGGTGCTGATCAAGCATGAAGCGGGCCCAGTCGTAGTCGCGACGGTCCGCCAGCACGAACTTCACCTGATGGTTCGGCCGCAGCAGTGGAATGTTTTCCAGCCGATTATTGTGCTGCTCACCGGAGCCCGGCGCCTTCAGATCCATCACCACCGAGACGCGCTCGTCCACGGCGGCGATGTCCATGGCGCCCCCGGTTTCCAGACTCACCTCATAGCCCCGGTCACACAAAAGCGTCAGTAGGGGCAGGCAGTTGGGTTGCGCCAGCGGTTCGCCGCCGGTCACCGTGACATAGCCTGCTCCGTAGCCGTCCACGGTCTCGAGAATATCGTCCAGGGACCATTTTTGCCCGCCCTGAAAGGCATATTCCGTATCACACCAGACGCAACGCTGGGGGCAGCCGGTCAGCCGCACGAAGACGGTGGGCCGTCCCACGCTGCGGGCTTCGCCCTGCAGAGAGTGAAAAATCTCGGTGATACGCAGTTCCACTGTGGCTCCTGACCGGCGGCGAATGCGGATGTGATGGTGGATACGGATGACCGCCCGGAACAGGGCGGAATCATTCAGGGTCGGAATCGAGCCCCGGAATGGCGTGCATTCTAACACAGGGAAAGCGCCGGGGACTCCCCGGCGCCGGGCTGGCGGTTCAGTTGCCCAGTTGCTTGAGCATGGCCTTGGCCAGCTCCGCCTCGGAGGAGTCCGGATACTGTTTGACCAGACGGTTCAGAGTGTCGCGAGCCTGGACGGTACTGCCGCCCCGCGCCTGCAGGCTGGCCAGTTTGTACAGGCTGGTGGGCGCCCGGCTGTGATCCGGGTAATCGTCCACCACCTTGGAGAACTGTTCCCGGGCCTTGGTCAGTTGCGGTGATTTCAGGTTGGAATAGGCTTCACCCAGCCAGAAGTGGGCCTGCGGACGATACCGGCCGTTCGGATACTCTTCCAGATAGGTTTCCAGGGCCGGTACGGCGCCTTCGAAGTCGCGGTCCAGCAATTTACGCTGGGCATCATTATAGGCTTGGCGATCGGCTTGCGGATCCGCCGCCGGCTCGCCGCCTTCCTCTCCATCCCCGGTGGCGTTCTCGCTGTCGGCCGGAGCCGGCGCGGTACTCTCCACCAGAGCATTGATTCGGGTATCCAGGTCCAGATAACGCTCACGCTCGGCGGCCTTGAGCCGGTCCACTTCATGGCGCAGACGTTCGATCTGTCCCTGTAAATCCTGGAGCTGTTCCTCATACTGCTGCATTTGCTGCATCAGCATGATCACGCCGTCGTTACCGCCAGCGGGTTCCGCAGCGACGGTGCGAGCACCACCCCGGGAACCGCTACGGTCCTCCACGGACAGAGGGCCGGTCTGCGCCTGCGCAGTAATCACGGCCCCCGCAAGCAGGGCACCGATGAACCCATGTGTTGCGAGTCTATTGATGGCCTGCTTCAACATCATGGCTTACGGACGACCTGCCACGTAGTTCAATTCAACGCGACGGTTTTTCGCCCAGTCCATTTCGCTGTGACCGAAAGCGGCGGGCTTCTCTTCACCGTAGGACACCACTTCCAGTTGGGAAGAGGATACGCCCTGAACGCGCAGGAACTTCTGTACCGCCTGAGCACGACGCTCGGACAGAGCCACGTTGTACTCACGGGTACCGCGCTCGTCGGCATGGCCTTCCAGGCGCAGCTTGGCGTTGGCGTTGTTCTTCAGGTAGGTCGCATGGGCACGCAGGGTTTCGAAAGCGGCCGCCGGAACGGTGTTGCTGTCGAATGCGAAGTAGATCACACGAGTATCGGTGGTGCCGTCGTAGTTGGACGGGTGGTTGTGGAAGTTATCCGCGGTCAGCGGAACACTGCTGGTGTCAGGACGGGTGGACTCGGGACGCTGAACCGGCTGAGTGGTGCCGGTCTGGGAGTCCATGCCGGAGGTGTCCGTGGCGGACGTGTCCTGCTCGGTGGGCGTGCTGGAACAGGCGGCAAGAACACCGGCCAGAATAACGGCAAACAAAGGATTGACGAATGAACGCATGACAAAACTCCTGATTAATTTCCTGTAATTTCGAACACTGAGACCCGTTTATGGAGAAACCTCCGCATCCGTCCCCGGCCCGTCAGTGACAACGCTGACGCGTGGCTCATCCTGGGCCAGACACCTGAGATGCGAGTCAGCATCTACAGAAACGGCGACCAGGCCGGTTCCCTGACTTCCCCTTCCTTCGACGGCAGCTCTACCTTGACTCTGCCATCAATGGATACGGCCTCCAGGACCCCCGTGCCGCGACGTTGCGTACCGTAAATTACCATACTTCCATTAGGCGCAACACTGGGCGACTCATCCATATTGGTCTGAGTCACAATATCGAACGTACCCCGCTGCAGGTCCTGCACGCCGACGTTGAAACTGCCGTTGCGACGGTGCACATAAACCAGATACCGGCCGTCCGGGGTGACATCCGGACGGGCGTTGTAATTGCCCTCGAAGGAAACCCGCCGGGCCGATTTGTCGTTGATGTTGAGCATGTAGATCTGCGGGCCACCGGAACGGCTGGACGTGAACACCACGTGCTCGCCGTCCGGCATCCAGCGCGCCTCGGTATCGATACCGTAGTTGTCCGTCAGCCGGGTCAACCCGCCGCCGTTCACATTCACCATATACAGCTCCGGATTACCATCCTTGGACAGGGTGATCACCAGACGCTGACCGTCCGGTGACCAGGACGGAGCGCCGTTGATACCCCGCTCCCGGCTCACCACCGAGCGCTGTCCGGACGCCAGATTGTGCACGTAGATGTTCGGCTTGCCGTTGTTCTCGAAGGAGACATAGGCGATCTTGCTGCCATCCGGTGACCAGGACGGGCTCATGATCGGCTCGGCACTGGACAGAATGGTCTTCACCCGATGGCCGTCGGCATCGGCGTACTGCAGTTGATAAGGCAGCTTGGCGCCACGGTTATGGGTGACATAAAGGATCTTGGTGGAAAAGGCACCGGGAATGCCGGTGAGCTCTTCATAGATGCGATCGGAAATGGCGTGGGCCACATCCCGCAATTGAGCTTTGGTGGGACTGTAGCTTTCGCTGAACAGTTCACGCTGGCGACCCACGTCATACAAGCCATAGGTCACTTCATAGCGGCCATCGTCCCGCGGCTTGGTATGGCCGATCACCAGATACTCCTGGCCGAGCACACGGAAATCCCGGTAAATGATCGCGTCCTTGGTGTGCGGCCGGCTGAGCATGTTCTTGGCCGGTAGCGGTTTGAACTGACCACTGCGGTGCAGGTCCGCCTCGACAATGGAGGACACCTGCTCCGGCGCCTGGTTGTCGCCGTCAAACGGCACGATGGCGATCGGCACCGCGTCCACCCGTCCTTCGGTGACCTTGATCAACAGCTCGGCCCGCGCGGCCACCGTCAGTGTCGCCAGGACCAGGGCCAATATCAGTCGCTTCATTTGGCATCTCCAGGTTCAAATTCGAGCACAAGCGTTCGGAACTCTTCAAAACCGTCGCCTTTCGGCACCGGCAGGGGGCTGGCCAGTTGTACGCCCTTGACCACGGAATCATCGAAGTCCGGATAACCGCTGGACTTCACCACATCCACATTGACCACGTCACCGCCGGGAACCATCCGGATACGTACCCGGGTACGGATGTCGTTCCGGTTACGGTAGTTGCCGGGAATGCGCCAGCGTTGGGCCACCGCCGAGGAGATGGCGTCAATATAGCTGGCGGTTTCCTGTTCCACCTTGCTGTCCGGGTCACCGCTGCCGGGATTCTCCTGGTCCTGCTTCTTACCCTGACGCGCCATCTCCAGCCGTTCCTGAGCCAGCAGTTCCTCCATGTCCGGCTGCTCGAACTTGAGCGGTGGCTCCGGTTTCGGTTTCGGTTTCGGTTCCGGTTTTTTGGGTTCCGGTTTGGGTTCGGGCTTCGGTTTCAGCTCTGGCTTAGGCTCGGGTTTCGGTTTGGGTTCCGGCTTCGGCTCAGGCTTGGGCTTCGGTTCCGGCTTCGGTTCCGGCTTAGGCTCCGGTTTAGGTTTCGGCTTGGGCTCTGGTTTGGGCTGCGGCGTCTCTTGCTTGGGCTCGGGACGGGTGGGCGCCGCCGCCCGCTCGGTCTGGTCGGTAACCACCGCCATCACATGAGGAGGAATCTTCGGGGGACGGCGCAGTTCCGGCTCGGAGGTCCAGGTAAACAGCACCATTCCCAACACCAACAGGTGCAGGAACAGGGACAGCCCCGCGCCTACCCCACGGTCACTCATGGCAACTCCGCCGGGTCGGTCACCAGGCCCAGCTTGGTGACGCCGGCGCTCTGCAGCTCCGACATCAGTACCACTACTTTGCCATAGGGCACGTTCTGATCACCGCGCACCAGGAACAGGGTTTCCGGTTTCTCGCTGTGAATGGCGGTGACCCGCTGGGTCAATGCTTCCAGATCGGTGGCGGCTTCACTGTCGTCGCCGACATTAATGTAGTAGCCGCCATCGGCGGCCACCGCGATCATCACCGGCTCGTCATTTTCCGTCGGCAGCGGCGCGCTATTGGCCTGGGGCAGATCCACGGAGACCCCCTGGGTCATCATCGGCGCGGTGGCCATGAAGATCACCAGCAGCACCAGCATCACGTCGATGTAAGGCACCACGTTCATCTCCGCGGCCAGCTTCCGCGGAGTATGCCTGCGCATACCTGAAGAAGGTCGGTATCGGGCCACGATCTACTCCTCCCGGCTATGGGCCTGGCGGTGGAGAACGGCGGAAAACTCCTCGGCGAACATTTCGCAGTTGCCCACCAGGGAATCGGACAGAGAAGCGTAGCGGTTGTAGGCCATCACCGCCGGAATCGCCGCGAACAGGCCGATGGCGGTGGCCACCAGCGCCTCGGCGATACCCGGGGCCACCACGCTGAGCGTGGCCTGGGTCACATTGGCCAGGGCGCGGAACGAATGCATGATGCCCCATACCGTGCCGAACAGGCCGATGTAAGGACTGGTGGAGCCCACCGACGCCAGGAACGGCAGGTAGCGGGACAGCCTCGCCTCTTCCCGCTGCAGCGCCACGCGCATGGCCCGCTGGGCACCGTCCATCACCGCGTCACTGTCCCGGGAGGTCTTCGACAACCGCACGAATTCCTGGAACCCGGCGCGGAAAATCGCCTCGGTACCGGAATCCGGATTGGATTTCTTGCGCACCTGGTTATACAGGCTGGCCAGATCACCGCCGGACCAGAATTTTTCCTCGAACGCCTGCCCCGCCTTGCGCGCCCGGCTCAATACCCGGTAGCGGGTAACGATCACATACCAGGAGAACAGGGAGGCGAACAGCAGCACCAGCATTACCGCCTTCACCACCGGCCCGGCATGCAGCACCAGGGAAGCAATGGACATGTCGGAGGCTTCAATCATTGGCCCGTTCTCCTCGATATTCGGCCTTGAATCTTTGGTACAGCGGCGCCGGCAACGCTTTCGGGCGAATACCGTCGGCACTGACGCAGGCTATTTTGATTTCCGCTTCACATAGAAGCTGATCTCCGCGGCGCACCTGTTGGGCGAACAGCAACGTCGCCTTGCCCAGATGGCGCAGTCCGGCGCTGACACCGAGGGCGTCATCGATACGCGCGGGACTGTGGTAGCGCACTTGGCAGGAATGCACCACGAACTGATAATTCTCCTCGGACAACCCATAATGCTGGTAGCCCAGGGAGCGCAGGTATTCGGTACGGGCCCGTTCCATGAATTTCAAATAGTTCACGTAATAGACGATACCGCCGGCGTCAGTGTCTTCGATATAGACCCGCACCGGTAGGACAAAGTCCTGATCCGTCGAAGATTTTTCAGTCATTAAACAAATCCCCATCACTCCCCGGGCGGCGCAGTCCGAAGTGGCGCCAGGCGTGGTTGGTCACTTGCCGGCCCCGCGACGTGCGCTGTATGAAACCCTGTTGAATCAGATAGGGTTCCACCACTTCCTCCAGGGTTCCGGCGTCCTCGTTAAGGGCCGCCGCCAACGAGTCCAGCCCCACCGGACCGCCGTCGAACTTATGCATCATCATGTTCAGCAACCGCCGGTCGGTGCCATCCAGACCGTGGCTGTCCACCTCCAGCATATCCAGCGCCGCCTCCGCCACCGGTCCGACGATGCGACCGTCACTTTTCACTTCGGCATAGTCCCGCACCCGGCGCAGCAGCCGGTTGGCGATCCGCGGCGTACCCCGGGCGCGGCGCGCCACTTCCCGGGCGCCATTTTCATCCACTGGAATGGCAAGGATGTCGCAGGAACGGGCGACGATACGCGACAAGTCGTCGACGTTATAGAATTCCAGCCGTTGCACGATACCGAAGCGGTCACGTAACGGCGCGGTGAGCAAACCGGCGCGAGTGGTGGCACCAACCAGGGTGAACGGCGGCAGATCCAGTTTGATGGAACGGGCCGCCGGCCCTTCGCCGATCATGATGTCCAGTTGGAAGTCTTCCATGGCCGGATAGAGGATCTCTTCCACCACCGGTGACAGCCGGTGGATCTCATCCACGAACAGCACATCGCCCTCTTCCAGATTGGTGAGGATGGCGGCCAGGTCTCCGGCTTTTTCCAGCACCGGACCGGAGGTGGACTTCAATTCGGACCCCATTTCCCGGGCGATGATATGGGCCAGCGTGGTCTTCCCCAGCCCCGGCGGTCCGAAAATCAGGGTGTGATCAAGAGTCTCGCCACGCCCGCGGGCGGCGTCGATGAAAATTTCCAGCCGCTCCCGGACCTTGGGTTGCCCGTTGTAATCGGCCAGATTGGCGGGCCGGATCGCCCGGTCATGCTGTTCTTCCCGGGGATCCGAAGCGCCGGAGGAAATCAGGCGATCATTGTCCATGGTGACATTACACCTTCTCTAATAGAGCAATAGAGCCAGAGCAGCACCCTTTATGGTGCGGGGGCATCACTCTTTACAGGACATCACTTTGCCAGACCACGCAGAGCCCGGCGAATAAGACCTTCGCTGGTCTCCTCCCCGGCCTCCGCCGCGCGGGCCACCGCCGCCACCGCGTCCTTATTGCGATAGCCCAGAGCTTCCAGCGCCGCCACCGCGTCGTCACGAACGCCATTGGCGCCGGCCTGGGACACCAGCCCCGACGGCATCGCCGGCGCGCCTTCCAGCTTGTCCAGGCGATCGGACATCTCGATAACCAGACGCTCGGCGGTTTTCTTGCCGATACCCGGCACCTTCACCAGGGAGCTGGTGTCCTGATCACGGATACAGGCGGCCAGCCGATCCGCTTCGATGCCGGAGAGAATCGCCAGCGCCATTTTCGGGCCGACACCGTTGACCTTGATCAGGCTGCGGAACAGCTCGCGCTCATAACGGCTGTTGAAGCCGTACAGCAGTTGGGCATCCTCGCGAACCACGAAATGGGTATGCAGTGTCAACGACGCCCCGACTTCCGGCATGTCATAGAACACCGTCATCGGCGCTTCCACTTCGTAGCCAACACCACCCACATCCAGCAGCAGCCAGGGCGGCCGTTTGTCCAGCAGTTGTCCTTTGAGTTGTCCGATCATCGTATCCGTCTTCGTCTTACCGCGCTGGCGCCGGCGATGCGTGCCAGCGATACGCGCATGTGCGCATGACACAGGGCGATGGCCAGAGCATCGGCGGCATCCGCCTGCGGGCGTTTGTCCAAACCCAGCAAATGCCGGACCATTTCCGCCACCTGAACCTTCTCGGCGCCGCCGCTCCCCACCACCGCCTGTTTCACCTGGCGGGCGGAGTACTCAAATATCGGCGCGCCACTTTGCACCAGCGCCGCCAACGCGGCGCCCCGGGCCTGACCCAGCTTCAGCGCGGAATCCGCGTTGCGTGCCATGAACACCTTTTCGATACTGATTTCCGCCGGCTGAAAGCGCGTCAGCAGCTCGGTCAGCCCGGTGAAAATCTGCCCCAGGCGTGGCGCCATGTCCTCACCGCGGGTACTGATGGTGCCGAAGGTCAAAGCGCGGCTGCGATTACCCTGCTGCTCGATGACACCGTAACCGGTGTGCCGGGAGCCAGGGTCGATACCGAGCAAAATGGTCATAGAGTCCAGCCGATTCTCATAATAAAAAGGCAGGTAGCCGTTACCTGCCTCATATAACCTTTCCGCTGTTCTTATGTCCAGTACAAGCGTATGGGCGCCAGCACGCTTGCACGCAACACGCTTGCACGCAAAACCCTAAGCAATAGCGTACCGGCGATGACTGACTTGCCGAGCAATCAGCCCTTCCCGTCTCGCTACTGGGCCGGCAAGCATGGCGTGCAAGCGTGTTGCGTGCAGGCGTGAATGCCGTCTGTTATTGCTCCGACCACTCGGCGTTGGTGTAGACGTTCTGCACGTCGTCCAGATCTTCCAGATGGTCGACCATCTTGCCCACGGTCTCGGCGGTGTCGGCGTCCATCTCCGCGCTGGTGGATGGATGCATGGTGACCTCGGCATCCGCCGGCTCCAAGCCGCCCGCCTTGAGCGCATCGACCACGTCACCGAAGCTGCGATCCGGGGCGGTCACCACCAGGAAGCTGCCGTCGTCGTTTTCTTCCACGTCCTCGGCGCCGGCTTCCAGGGCCAATTCCATCAGCTTTTCTTCGTCCACGCCGGGCTCGAAGAAGATTTCACCCCGCTTTGTGAACAGAAACGCCACCGAACCGCTGGTACCAAGATTGCCACCAAACTTGGAGAAGGCATGACGCACTTCGGCCACGGTGCGATTGACGTTGTCGGTCATGGTTTCCACCAGCACCGCCACGCCACCCTTGCCGTAACCTTCGTAGGTGATCTCTTCCATGTTGGCGCTGTCGTCACCGCCGGCGCCACGTTTGATCGCCCGGTCGATGGTGTCCCGGGTCATATTGTTGGTCAGCGCCTTGTCCACCGCCGCCCGCAGACGCGGGTTATCGTTGATCTCGCCGCCGCCCATGCGGGCGGACACGGTGATCTCGCGGATCAGCTTGGTGAAGATCTTACCGCGCTTGGCGTCCTGGGCCGCCTTGCGGTGTTTGATATTGGCCCATTTACTATGACCTGCCATGAAAAACCTCCGCTTGCACGCAACACGCCGGCACGCTGGCACGCCGTTACGCGAGGCCCGCGTTTTTAGCGTACCCGCGTGTTGCGTGCAAGCGTGTCAGCGCTTTAGTTATTTTCCTTGCGAACGCTGATGCCCACTTCGCGCAGCTGCTGATTGTCCACCGGCGAAGGCGCGTTGGTCATCAGGCAAGCCGCGGTCTGGGTTTTCGGGAAAGCAATCACTTCACGAATCGAGTCGCTGCCGGTCATCAGCATCACCATGCGGTCCAGGCCGAAGGCCAGACCGCCGTGGGGCGGTGCACCGTATTTCAGTGCGTCGAGCAGGAAACCGAATTTCTCGCGCGCTTCCTGTTCGTCAATGCCAAGTGCCTCGAACACGGTCTGCTGCATGTCCGGGCGATGAATACGGATGGAACCGCCGCCCAGTTCGGTGCCATTGAGCACCATATCGTAGGCCCGCGACAGCGCGCCTTCCGGGTTGCTCTTCAGTTCCTCGGGGTCGCACTTGGGCATGGTGAACGGATGGTGCAGCGCATAATAGCGGCCGTCTTCTTCCTCGAACATGGGGAAGTCCACCACCCACAGCGGCTTCCAGTCGCCCTCGGCCAGACCACGCTCATGGCCGACCTTGACCCGCAACGCGCCGATCGCTTCATTGACGACTTTGGCCTTGTCGGCACCGAAGAAGATCAGATCGCCGGTGGCGGCCCCGGTCCGTTCCAGGATGCCCTTGATGGCGTCCTCGGTGAGGAATTTGAGAATCGGGGATTGCAGCCCTTCGGCGCCAGCGGCCAGGTCGTTGACCTTCACATAGGCCAGCCCCTTGGCGCCGTAGATACCGACGAACTTGGTGTATTCATCGATTTCCTTGCGGGACAGATCGGCGCCGCCGGGCACTTTCAGCGCCACCACCCGCCCCTTGGGATCCTTGGCCGGGCCGGCGAACACCTTGAATTCCACGCCATCCATCAGATCAGCGATGTCCACCAGTTCCATCGGCACGCGCAGATCCGGCTTGTCGGAACCGTAGCGGTTCATCGCCTCGGCGAACGTCATGCGTGGAAACTCCGGCAGCTCCACATCCAGCAACTCGCGGAACAGGGTACGGGCCATACGCTCGGCCACGCCCATGATGTCCTCTTCCTCGACAAAAGACGCTTCCAGGTCGATCTGGGTGAATTCCGGCTGACGGTCAGCGCGCAGGTCCTCGTCGCGGAAGCACTTGGCGATCTGATAGTAGCGATCGAAACCGGCCACCATCAGCAACTGCTTGAACAACTGCGGAGATTGCGGCAGCGCGAAGAAGCTGCCGGCGTGGGTACGGCTGGGCACCAGATAATCCCGTGCCCCTTCCGGCGTGGCCCGGGTCAGTACCGGGGTTTCCACGTCCATGAAACCTTCCTGCTCCAGGAAGGCGCGTACCGCATGGGTGAGCCGGGAACGGAACTGGAAGCGCTGCAGAGCTTCCGGTCGACGCAGGTCCAGATAGCGGTACTTCAACCGCACTTCCTCACCGGCGGCGGAATACTCGTCCAGCTCGAACGGCGGCGTCTGTGCTTCGTTGAGAATGGTCAGCGCCTTGCCCAGCACTTCGATATCGCCGGTGGCCATGCGCGCATTACGCACCGCCTCGTCACGCAGCCGCACCCGGCCGGTGATTTTCAGCACGTATTCGCCACGAACCTTGTCGGCCAGGGCAAAGGCGTCCACCGTATCGGGATCGAACACCACCTGCACCAGACCAGTGCGGTCACGCACGTCCAGGAAAATAACCCCGCCGTGATCGCGGCGGCGATGTACCCAACCGCACAGTTCCACCGTCTCCCCATCATGGGAGGCCCGCAAATCACCGCAATAATGGCTTCGCATGTCCACAGTCCAGTCTTGAGTTCGTTTTGGCCGGTCCCGGCCCATCACCGGCAGGGCCCGAAAAAGGCGGCCTAGTATAGCGATTCAGGGGCGGCCGGGCCATGCCATCCGGCGCGCGAGGGAGCATTGGGCGGGGTTGCCGGAAGGCGGGGCGCCCTCTTCGTTATCGCCCATTTTCAGTGCCGGTCTTGCCGCGAATCTGTAAAAAGCCGACAAAGCACGCCAAACACCGCAAAAAATAGGTGCCGGACGCCTTGTACGTCGGGAAACGTTGGCATATAACTGACTGCGCACCAGCTCAGTCGTGCCTCTGAGTCAGGCAGTCCAGGGGTACCCTGACAGGGAAGCAACTAAACAACCTTCTCCAGGAAGTCATCAAACACAGGGGTAAACGATCCTATGGCTGCAAAGAAAAAAGCGGTGAAGAAAACCGCCAGCTCCACTCCCAAGGCCCGAGCCGTGAAAGCCATCGCCGAGCCGATGACCAAAACCCAAATCGTTACTCAGATCAGTGAAACCACCGGTCTCACCAAAAAAGACGTCAATGCCGTCTTTGATGAGCTGGCCGTGGTGATGGAAGGTCATCTGAAGAAACGTGGCGCCGGCCAGTTCACCCTGCCGGGTCTGATCAAAGTCGTCACCCAGAAGAAACCGGCGACCAAGGCCCGCAAGGGCATCAACCCTTTCACCGGTCAGGAAACCACCTTCGCGGCCAAACCGGCCCGCACCATGGTAAAAATCCGTCCGTTGAAAAAGCTCAAGGATATGGCGGGCTGATCCGCTGGCCTGGCCGGGAGCTCCTCGCGGCCAGGCTTTCCTCCCCTTCCCCTTCCATCCCGCGCAACAGATGCGAGTCGCCGCCCAACCCCCTATAATCCCCCGCCCCTGGAGCCTTAAGGTCTCCGTACCGGCATTCCCAAGGTGACACGACATGGCTGAACGCAAGGACAAACGCAAAGTCATCGGCGAGCCGATGACCGACGAACAAATCAAACTGTTTCTGGACCTGCCTCCCGAGGAAGGTGAGAACGCCGATTTTCATGTGCTGATTCGCGCCTATCGCGCCCTGCGCGTGGAGGATTTCGAGCGTTTCCTGGCCTTCTTCATCGAACAGGACGGTGACCTGCGCGCCCGGGACGACAAGGGCCGGACCCTGATCGAGGTGATGCGCGGCCACGGCAAGAACGACGACTACATCGCCGTGCTGGAACAGGCCGGCGGCTGAGGAAACATCAATCCTGAGGTCGCCACAAGGCCGCTGTGGGAGCTTGTCCGGGCAGCGGGCCGCTGCGTCCAAGGAATTCGCTTGCAGGGCAAGCTCCTACAGCGGCTTCGTAGCAGGGTTGATTCGAGGCGAGTGACTTCAAAGCTCCTGGAGAGCCGGCGGGCAGTGTTCCAGGACCGTGCTTCTCCCGTGTCCTGGAACACTGCCCGCCGGCTCTCCTCCCTTGGCAAGAGGCACCCTGTTTCATGGCGGTGGCAAAAAGAATCGTCCGGAACGATTCACGACGTCGCGTCAGCGACGGCCCGCAGGGCCGCCGCCAAGGATGGCGGTGGCAAAAAGAATCGCCGGGAGCGATTCACGACGTCGTACCAACGACGGCCCGCAGGGCCACCGCCAGGGATGGCGGTGGCAAAAAGCCGCACCTTGTCCGCGCTGGCCCAGGTACAATCGCGCCCATGACCGGATTGCCTCCCTACGTAGTCTGGCGCCGCCGCATGCTCTGGCTGCGGGCGGTGCTGGTGATCGCCCTCGCCCTGGCGCTGCTGGTGCTGCGCCAGTTTTCAGCGCTGGTGCCGCTATCACTCACGCCACTGCTGTGGCTGGGCGCGCTACTGCTGCCCAATCTGTTGACCCTGCTGACATTGAATCTGGATCCCCGCCCTCAGCAACGTCTGCTGGCGGTGGAGCTGGCCATGGACGTGCTGCTGTTTCTCGCCGTGGTGCAACTGTTCGGCGGCGCCAGCAACCCGATGACCTTTTACCTGCTGGTACCGGTATTGATGGCCGGCATGACCCTGCCCCCCATGACCAATGGCCTGGTGCTGATTCTCGCCCTGACCGGTTATATGACGGTGAGCCAGTGGCACCACATGCCCGCCCCCCATACCGCTCTGCACGCTCTGACCCGGGAACTGAGCGCCCTGCACAATATCGGCATGGCGGTGGCTTTCGCCGCGCTGGCGGTGACGCTTTCCATCCTCGGTCAGGTGATCCAGGCCTTGACCCGGCAACAGCAGCGTCAGCAGGACAAGGCCATGGAACTGGCCGGGCGCCGCGAGCGCATGTACCAGGTGGCGGCGACACTGGCCCACCAGGCCCACGAACTCAACACCCCGTTGAGCAGTCTGGTGATGATCAGCGATAACGCCTTGCAGGAGCCCGGGCTGTCCGGCACCACGCGCGCCGATCTGGAACAAATCCACGCACTGGCCCGGCAGGTCGCCGGCAAGCTGCGCCGGGCCGATCACCATGACGTCCCCGAGGACATCGATTTCGCCGCCCTGATCGACCGCTTGCGCCTGCACCTCAGACATCTGCAACCCACCCTGGAGATCCGCCATCAGGGCCCCGACCACGCCGTGCTCAAACAGGCCAGCGACTGGTTCCGGGTGCTTGCCAATCTCGGCTACAACGCCATCGATGCCGGCGCCGGCACGCTGGCGATTCAATTGAGCACGGCGCCGGAGGAGTGGCGCCTGCAGATCAGTGATGATGGTCCGGATCATCCGGAACGCCCCGGCCGCGAGGGGATGGGCATCGGCCTGGCGCTGGTGGAGAGTACCCTGGAAAACCTGGACGCACGGCTGGAGATGGAATTCAGCCGGCAATGGACCCAGGCCCGCATCCGTTGGAGTGGTTATGGCGCTTGAAACCCTGCTGCTGGTGGAAGACGACGAGCTACTGGCGACCCAGACACGCCGGGCGCTGGAACGCCACGGCCTGAGCGTGACCCTGGCCGCCGACGCCGGGCAGGCGCGCCAGTGCATGGCCTCCCTGCCCACCCTGGACGCGGCGGTGCTGGATCAGAATCTGGGTGCCGACAACGGGCTTGATCTGATCGCCCCGCTACTGACGCATTTCCCCCAATGCCGGATTCTGGTGTTGACCGGCTATGGCAGCATTGCCGCCGCCGTCGCCGCCACCCGCCGCGGCGCCCATAATTATCTGACCAAGCCCGCCGGAGCCGGCGACATTCTCGACGCGCTGCGACTCGACCCGGCGCAAATGGAGTCCCTGCCAGACTCGCCGCCATCGTTGCAACGGCTGGAATGGGAACATATCCAGCGGGTACTGGACGCCCACGGCGGCAATATCTCCCACGCCGCCGCCGCTCTCGGCATCCACCGGCGCACCCTGCAGCGACGCCTGAAGAAACGTCCCAGCCCGGTGCAATTCGAACGGGAACGGCCAGGCAAGAACTAAGGAACCTCTAAAAAACGCCATGCCGGACTCGATCCGGCATCTCCCGCCACGAAGTTGTGCGCCCTCCTGAGGGCGGACCCAACTCCTGAAATGTGAAACAATCCTGCTTCCACTGGCTTTCCGCTAAACTCCTCCAGTAGTCTTTCCAGAGTCAGGGTCTGGTCCCATTCCCCAGGCCAAGCAAGGGGCGAAACCGAAGTCGCATCGTCATGATCAGGGATAGAGCTTTCCACCACCGGGATGCCGTTACGCGCACGCCTTGCCCCAACCACGGCCAAACCGGTTGCCCGTTGTCTGACCGCCGAGTTGTCATTGTGCTATGAGGACCGAACGCCGCCGCCGGCCCCTGGCGCTCCGCGCCCTGCTCTCCGGACTGCCCCTGGTGCTGGCTGTTACCGTCAACGCTCAGGCACGGGCGGCGGACAAAGAGCCGGTGCTGACCATCAAGGGCGATCTGCATGATGAGGTGCGCGACAATGTGCGCGTGCTGGTGGGTCTGGACGATGCCGCCTGCCAGCCGGGCCCCGGCCAGAAGGCGTTGATTCTGCGCCAGGTTCGCAACCGGTCAGAAGAAGCGATGCAGGCCCTGGGGTATTACCAGCCGGACATCGTGCCGCAATGGCAGGACGCCACCGACGACGCCTGCTTCGGCGTTACACTCACCGTCACCCCCGGGCCTCACACCACGGTGGAAACCCTGTCGATCACTTTCAATGGCGAGGCGCAGCAGGATCCCGCCTTTCAGAACGCCATCGACAAGGCCAGCCTGTCCCCCGGCGATCCATTGCGCCATGACCGCTACGAGGCACTGAAACGGCGGCTGCAGCAATTGCTGATTGATCGCGGCTACGCCGAGGGCAGCCTGTCCACCCATCGCCTGGAAGTGGACCGCGCCCGGCATCGGGCCAAGGTGGTCATGGTGGTGGACAGCGGCCCGCGCTACAGCGTGGGTGAGGTCACCATCAACGAGGTCCCGCTGGACTCGCGCCTGGTCAACGCCTACCTGCGTTTCGCCAGCGGCGAGCCATTCAATAACGAGCGTTTGCTGGCAACCCAGCAGGCTTATATGGGCACCAGTTATTTCAGCGCCGCACGGTTGGAGCGCAGCCAGGTCAACGCCGACAGCAAAACCATCGATGTCGGTATCAATCTGACCGTGCGCAACCGCTGGGCGCTGCTCACCGGTGTCGGGGTCAGCACCGATACCGGCCCGCGACTGCGATTGGGGATCGAGAATCGGCGCGTCAACAGCGCCGGTCATCGCGCCCGGGCGGAAACCGAACTGTCCGACCTGCGTCAGGGGATCGGCGCCAGCTATCAGATCCCCATGCGCGATCCCAATACCGAACGGCTGGATCTGCACACCCGCTACCTGAACGAAATCACCGACACCCGCGAAAGCGAAACCCTCAGCACCGGGGTCGACTACATTCGTGAGTTACCGTCGAAGTGGGTGGTCACCACCTCGCTGGAATACCTGCAAGAGAACTTCGACGTAGCCGACCAGGCCGAGCACATTGAACTGATCATGCCCGGCATCCAGCTCAGCCGCGTCCACGCCGATGATCCGATCTACCCGCGCTGGGGCTGGCGGCTGGGGGTCAAGGTGCGCGGCGCCCATGAGTCGATGGCGTCGTCGTCCAGCTTCGTACAGGCGGACAGCTGGGCCAAGTTGGTCCTGCCGCTGGGCAAGGGCCGCATCCTGACCCGTGCCGAGGTGGGTTACACCGAGATCGACAACGTCCGCAACCTGCCCGCCTCGTTGCGGTTTTTCGCCGGTGGTGACTCCAGCGTACGCGGCTTCGCCTACGAATCCCTGGGGCCCACCAATGATGATGACGAGATCATCGGTGGTCGCCACCTGCTGGTGACCAGTGTCGAATACGATCACCCGATCAGCCGGCAATGGAGCCTGGCGGTGTTCTCCGACGCCGGCAACGCCTTTAATGACTTCAACGACTACGACGTGGAACGCAGCGCCGGCTTCGGCGCGCGCTGGCGCTCGCCGCTGGGACCGATCCGTCTGGACCTGGCCCGCGGCCTCGGCGGCGGCGACACCTGGCGGTTGCACCTGAGCATGGGGCCGGACCTGTGAAGCGCTGGCGCTGGTTAAGAATGGCTCTTCTGGTTGTGATCCTGCTGCCGCTGTTGTTGATCGCCGGCGTCTACGGGCTGCTTGCTTCCCGCGCCGGAAATCTGTGGGTGCTGGAACGGGTCAAACCGGTATTGCCCGGCGAACTCACTATTGAGGACTGGCAAGGTAACCTGCTCGGCGGCGCGCAAGTGGCGCATTTGCAGTACCGCCAGGATGAGCTGGTGGTGGACCTTCACCAGTTGCGCCTCTCGCTGGTGCCGCTGGAGGCGCTGCGCGGCTGGCTGTACCTGGGCGAACTGCATGCCGACCGGGTGCGGGTGTATGTGCCGCCATCGCCGCCGGATCAGGCACCGGATAACACACCGTTCACCCTGCCCGAAAGCATTGCCCTGCCCCTGGGTGTGCGCATCGATACCTTCTCGCTGAACGAGCTGATTCTGGAAGGCGCCACCGACCTGCAACTGCAAGATCTGGAAGGGCAGCAGTGGGCCGCCTGGCAACGCCTGAACCTGCCCCGAATCGCGCTCACCGTGGCCGACACCCGTCTGGACGCCAGCCTCTCCGGTAACCTGCACGCGCCCTTTCCGGCCCAGGGCGATCTGCTCTGGCGCCGCCCCGCCGCGGGAGACGAGGTCACGCCGCAACTGGGTGGCCGCCTGATTTTTCGTGGCGACCTGAACAAACTGAACATCAGCCACGACCTCAGCGCGCCGCTGACGTTGAGCAGTAACGGCAGCCTCGCCTGGCGGGACCAGACCCTGAGTCTGGATCTGATCCATGAATGGCCGGCCCAGGCGCTACCCGTGGACACTCCGGTACCAGTGCAACTGGGCGCCGGCAAACTGACCACCGTGGGCACCCTCGACGCCCTCCACATCCAAGGCGATGCCGACCTGGAAGCGGACGGCCATCCGCTCACGCTGAATCTGGACGCCACCGCCAGCACCCAATCCCTGGCCTTGAAGCAGCTGCATCTGGAAGGCGCCGGCCAGCGCGTCAGCGCCACCGGCAGTCTGTCCTATCAGGACGGGCTGGCCTGGGACCTCAACGTTAACGGCGACGCCCTCAACCCGGCGCTGGTGGCACCGGACTGGCCCGGCAATCTGACCCTGCGAGCCCAAAGCAAAGGGCATTGGCGTGATGACGATTGGCGCGTCAGCGTCGAACCCTTGTCACTCACCGGCACCCTGCAAAAGAAACCGGTGGCGCTGACCGGCAAGGCCAGCCAGCCCGCCGGCGGCGATCTGAGCCTGACGCTGAATGGCCGCTGGGGCCGGGACCGGATCACCGCCGAAGGCAAGGTGGGGGAACAGTTGGCGCTGGCGGGAACCGCCGCGGTGGCGGATTTGTCAGCGTGGCAGGGTCAGGCCCGCGGCGCCCTCGATCTGCGCTGGCGGCTGGCCGGCACGCTGGAAAACCCGCTGCTCAGCGGTGAACTGGGCGGCCAGCAACTGGCCTGGGAGGATTGGCGCCTGCCCCGTCTCGATGCCCGCTTCAACAACCTCACGCCCGGCAACGGCCAGCAAAGCCTGACCATGACCCTGGGCCCGGTGAGTCAGGGCGCGGACCAGCGCCTGGAGCAATTGACGCTGGCGGTTCAGGGCACCCGTTCGAATCACCGGGTGACACTCGCCGCCCACCAGGATGCCGCCGAGATGGAACTCGCTCTGCAGGCGGCGCTAAGTCAGGACTGGCGCTGGCACGGCCGGGTCGAACAGTGGCGGCTCGGTGAACCACGTGCCGGCCACTGGGCGCTGGATACGCCGACGCCCTTCAGCGTCAGCGCCGCCCGGCAGCAATTGGAAACACTGTGCCTGCAGCGCCAAAGTGGCGAGGGCCGTCTTTGCCTAGGCGGTGAGCATGGCGACGGTGGCCGCTTCAACGCCGAAGCCTGGCTCGCCCGCTTGCCGCTGACGCTGTTGAATCCCTGGCTCGGCGATCAACTCAGCCTGGCCGGAGAGGTCAACCTGGACAGCCGTTTCTCCGGCACCCTGGCCGCCGCCAACGGGGAATGGACCCTGAGCGCCGACCACACCCGGCTGACCGTACGCGATGTGGGACAGGACCATGTCTTCGACCTGGATACCGCCCGTCTCGACGGCACCCTCGAACAAGGGCATCTGGCCAGCCAACTGGCCCTGGTGGTGGCCGGACACGGCTCCCTGGACGCGGAGCTGAATACTCGCCTGAGCGCGGCGGCGCCGATTGACGGCCGGCTGCGTCTGGATATTCCCAAACTCGATGACTTCGCCGCCTTGATCCCGCAAATCGGCGAGTTGAACGGCGCCGTCCGTGGCCAATTGAACCTCAGTGGCACGCAGGACACGCCACGGCTAAACGGCCAGATCGATCTCACCGGCGGCCGCGCCAGTGTGCCGGAACTGGGGATCGCCATGGAGGAGATCACCTTTACCGCCGCCGGCGATGCCGCCGGGCTGCGCCTGGATGGGCGCGCCCGGTTCGGCGAAGGCACCCTCACCCTGGACGGCGAGTGGCGTCCGCAGGTATCGCCGCTGGCGGTCACGCTCAACATCGACGGCGAACGCCTGCAGGTGGCCAACCGCCCGGATGCCAAGGTCTGGGTCAGTCCGGCCCTGCGACTCCAGGGCAACGGCCAGGACCTTACCCTGGACGGTACCCTGACCGTGCCCGAGGCCCACCTGGAACCCCGCGAGCTACCGGAGAGCGCGGTGTCGGTCAGCGCCGACCAGGTGATTATCGACGCCGAAACCGAGGACCGCGCGCCGCTGCCCTTCGCCATGTCGGTGGACGTGGTGTTGGGCGACAAGGTCAGCTTCGAGGGCTTCGGCCTCACCGCCACCCTGGGCGGCGATCTGCGAGTGAGTCAGCAGGTGGATCAGCCGGCCCAGCTCAACGGCAACCTGACCATCAAGGAGGGCCGTTACCGCGCCTACGGCCAGAATCTGGCCATCGACAACGGCCGTCTGATGTTCCAGGGACCGCCGGAGAATCCGGGTCTGGATATCCTCGCCATCCGCAAGATTCCCAGTGAAAACCTGGTGGTGGGGGTACGTCTCAGCGGCACCCTGCAGCAGCCGAAAGCGCTGATCTTTTCCAATCCGACCCTGGAGGAGAGCGAGGCGATGTCCTACCTGCTCACCGGCCGCGGGCTCAGCAACGCCAATCAAAGCGATGCCGCCATGGTGGCCCAGGCACTGGCGATCTACGGCCTGCAGGGCAGTGGCGTGACACGCAAGCTCAGTGAAACCCTCGGTCTGGATGAAGTCACTATCGGCAGCGACTGGGGTGGCGCCGAGGACGCCGCGCTGATGCTCGGCAAACAAATCTCCGAGCGCCTGTACCTGACCTACGCCGTGGGTATCTTCGATGCCATCTCCACGGTGATGCTGCGCTACACCCTGACCCGGCAACTGCACCTGGAAGCCCAGTCCAGCAGCAAGAACCAGGCCCTCGATCTGATCTGGGAGAAGGAGTTCAGGTAGGCGCCGGCAGTGCGTAGATGCCGGTGACATGGGCCACCATGTCATCGCTGTCGACGCTGTAGAGACGCACTTCCAGTACCGCCGAGCGCCGTCCCAGCCGGATGATCTCGGCGTCGGCAATCATGTCCACCGGCGCCGGCTTGCTGAGAAAGTTGATATTCAGGTTTTGCGTCACCGCCATTTCCAGCGCCCCGAGCCGGCCCAGAATCACCGCGTACATGGCGGAATCCGCCAGCCCCATCATGGTCGGGCCGGAAATGGTGCCGCCGGGGCGGATCATGGACGGCTGGAACGGGTAACGCACCCGCGCCCGGTTCCCTTCCACCCACTCCACCTGCAAAGCGGTATCGGCCGCCGAAGGCAAGCCGTTGTACATGATGGTCTGTACTTCCTGCGCGCTCAGCACGGTTGTTTTCCTTCTTTCTTCAGTAGGCGATTGGCAGATGAATAGAGGGGTAGATAGTGCCAGAGGCCCGCTTTGACGGGAAGCGTACCGGTGTCAGCGCCGGGCCGACTATGTAGAATAGCCCACTTAACGCTTCGGCACCGTCAATCGCCTTTCATTGGATCCGGATTCGTACAAATTATGCGTACCTCCCGTTATTTGCTTGCCACCGTCAAGGAAACCCCCGCCGACGCGGTGGTCATCAGTCACCAGTTGATGCTGCGCGCGGGCATAATCCGCAAGCTGGCGTCCGGCCTCTACACCTGGCTGCCCAGCGGCCTGCGCGTGCTGCGCAAGGTGGAACGGATCGTGCGCGAGGAAATGGAACGGGCCGGCGCCCAGGAAGTACTGATGCCGGTGGTGCAGCCGATCGAGCTGTGGCAGGAATCCGGCCGCGACAGCGCCTACGGCCCCGAATTGCTGCGCATCACCGACCGCCACGACAACGGCTTCTGCCTGGGCCCCACTCATGAGGAAGTGATCACCGATCTGGCGCGCAACGAAATTCACAGCTACAAACAGCTGCCGCTCAACTTCTATCAGATCCAGACCAAATTCCGCGACGAGATCCGCCCGCGCTTCGGCGTCATGCGCTCGCGGGAGTTCACCATGAAGGACGCCTACTCCTTCCACCTGAACATGGAATCGCTGGCCGAGACCTATCAGCACATGCACCGCGCCTACTGCGCGATCTTCGATCGCCTGGGGCTGGACTACCGCCCGGTGGAAGCGGACACCGGCTCCATCGGCGGCGCCGCCAGCCATGAGTTCCATGTCCTGGCGGCCTCCGGCGAGGACGACATCGCGTTCTCCGACATCTCCGACTACGCCGCCAACGTGGAACTGGCCGAAGCGCTGGCCCCCGCCGGCGAGCGGCCGGCTCCCGGCGCTGAAATGACATTGGTGGACACCCCTGACGCCAAAACCATCGAGCAACTGGTGGCGCAATTCGACCTGCCCATCGAGAAGACCGTGAAGACCCTGGTGGTGAAAGGGTCGGAAGGCGGGCTGGTGGCCCTGCTGGTCCGTGGCGACCATGAGCTGAACGATGTCAAAGCGGAAAAACTAGAGGCGGTGGCGGCGCCGCTGGCCTTCGCCGAGGAAGCGGAAATCCGCGCCGCCATCGGCGCCGGTCCCGGCTCCCTGGGTCCGGTGAATCTGCCCATTCCCTGCATCGTCGACCGCACCGTGGCGAAGATGAGCGACTTCGGCGCCGGCGCCAACCAGGACGGCAAGCACTATTTCAATATCAACTGGGAGCGCGATGTGGCGCTGCCGGAAGTGGCCGACCTGCGTAATGTGGTGACCGGCGACCCGAGCCCGGATGGCCAGGGGACCCTGGTGATCAAACGCGGCATCGAAGTGGGTCACATCTTCCAGCTCGGCACCAAATATTCCGAAGCGCTCAACGCCACTGTGCTGGACGAAAACGGCAAGGCGGTGACCATGCCGATGGGTTGCTACGGCATCGGCGTCAGCCGCATCGTGGCCGCCGCCATTGAGCAGAATCACGACGAGCGTGGCATCATCTGGCCCGAGGCCATCGCCCCGTTCCAGGTGGTATTGATGCCGCTCAACCCGAAGAAGAGCCCGCGCGAAAAAGACACCGCCGAGCAGCTCTACCAGACCCTCACCGAAGCCGGCATTGAGGTACTTTACGACGACCGCGAGAAAGAACGGGTGGGCGTGAAATTCAGCGACTCCGAACTGCTCGGCATTCCCCACCGTATCCTGGTGGCGGAAAAAGGACTGGACCGCGGGGTACTGGAATACAAACGCCGGGGTGCCGAGGACAACGAGGACCTGCCGCTGGATCAGGTGGTGGACGTGCTCAAGGAAAAGCTGGCCGGGCGTTGACCGCGCCTAGCCCCCTTCGCGCCGCCGCGCCAGCAGCTGGGTCATGGCGGCGTCGCCCGTGGCGGTGAGCCGCCAGCAACCCGCCCCGGCACCTCTCTCATCGTGACGGATCAACCCCAACGCCCGTAACTGCACCTTGATCTGCTGCAGCACCGGCTCCGCCAGCGTCACATTGCGCACCGCGTGGGCCTCCGGGAAACGGGGTTTCAATTCCTCCAGCGCCCGCCGCGCCAGCGCCTGTTCCAGCGTCTTGCGCAACACCGCCTCACTGGCGCCTTCCAGCATCTTCGGCGCCAGCGAACCGAATACCGCGTCCCATTGCCAACGACTGCGCCCCCGCGCCAACTTGCAGGCGCCGCCCTGATACACCGCGCAACTGTATTCCAGTTCCACCGGATCGCCGCCACGGGCCAGCGCCGCCGGCCGTTGATCCGTCAGCCAGCGTTCGCGCTCCGCTTCCAGGGCCGCCAGCCGCCGGCGCAGAACCGCGTCCTCGGTACCGCCGGCGGTGCCGGGCCGGACCCAGCCCGCCGCCGGATGGGTTCGCAGCCAATCCGGCAACACCCGCGCCAACCGATCCACCAGATCCGCCGGCTCGCGCCAGGTATGGCAACGGGTCTTGCCCTGCAGCAGACGGGCGAAATCGTCACGCCGCACGGCCCCCTCACGGGACCCTTCCCGGGCCACTTCCGGCAACAGCGACGGCGCTTCGTGAATGAACGCCAGCACCGGCTTGCGCTTGGTGGCGGCATAGACGAACTCACGGTGCATCTGGCTCAGCCCCAGCGGTGACAGAGCGCCGTAAAGCCCGCCCAGAACCAACACCACATAGTCACTGTCGTCGATCAGACGCTGCGCCAGCGGCATGTGATCGGCGCCGTCATCCAACGCCGTCATCCCCAAAGGCATCAGCGCCTGATTCAACAGCGGCGCCAGCACCTTCTGGCGCACCCCCAGTGGATCCGGATACCCGGTGCTGAGAAAAACCGGATGGCGTTTTTCCATCAGCGTGTTTCCTTGCGACCCCATCGCTTTCCCTGTGCCCCCTGACAATATCGCCCCTCAACCCCTGCCACCCCACGGCTGTAAGCAGCCCGTTTGTGCCCACGCGCGCTCATTCGCTGCTAAAGCAACCTCCCACAGCGACTTCGTAACCCGGAGAGTGATTCGAAGCGAACGGTTTCAGAGTTCGTGGAGAGCCGGCAAAAGGCCCCGACCCCCACCGTACCTCCTGGTATCGGCGACCCTAGCACCGATTAAAGCCCCTGCGCGAACACCCGACAAGGAACCTCTCCACAACAGCAGGCCCACGACAGTCATGGCGGGACACACCGGCCGGTTCGTGCTAGCCTGCCGGACACCGTCCATCACTAACTGTGCCGATCATGCGAACCATCGCCTTTTATAATCTGAAAGGAGGGGTGGGCAAGACCACCACGGCCATCAATGTGGCCTGGCACGCGGCCCGCTGGAAACACCGTACCCTGCTCTGGGACCTGGACCCGCAGGGCGCCGCCAGTTTCTATCTCGGTGTCGACGATGGCGCCGGCTACAAGGCGGGCGCGGTGCTCAAGGGCAAGCAGCCCATGGGCAACCTGAAGCGGGAAACCCGCTGGCCGCTGCTGGAAGCCATTCCCTCTGACCTCAGCCTGCGCAATGCCGACCTGAAACTGGCGGAGACCGGGCGCGGCCAACTGCGACAGTTGGTGGCACCGTTCGGCGAAAGCTACGAGTTAATGCTGCTGGATTGCCCGCCCACCCTGAGCCCGGTGGCCGAGAGTATTTTCTCCGCCGCCGACTACCTGGTGGTGCCGGTGATCCCGACGCACCTTTCCCTGCGCGCGCTGGAACAGGTGCGCGATTGGCTGGACAGCAAGAAGCTCAAGAACCTGGAGCTGATCCCGTTCTACAACATGGTGGACCGGCGCCGGGCCCTGCATCTGGATTTGCTGGTGAAGCGGCCGCCGATCATGCGTAACGGCCTGCAGACCTGGATCCCCTACTCCACCCATGTGGAGCAGATGGGCGATCACCGCGCACCGGTGGCGGAATTCGCCCCGCACACTCCGGCCGCCCACGCCTACCGGGCGCTGTGGTTCGAACTGCTGGATCGCATCAAGCTCTGAGCGGGGAGCAAAGCAGCCTCCCACGGAAGGGGCTGCGAAGCTACTGTAAGAGCTTGCCTTGCAAGCGAATTCCCCAACGCTGGGGGACCTGGTTGGTCAGCAGGGCTAGCTCCTGCGGCGGCGTCAAACAAAGCCAGGTGGCAAATCGAACCGGACGGTTGCAGAGCTCGTGGAGGGCCGGCGGGCAGCGTTCCAGGACCGTGCTTCTCCCACGTCCTGAAACGCTGCCCGCCGGCCCTCCTTACCTGGCAAAGAACTCCCCCCAACCCACATCTGACTTCATGTCTCCAATGTCGGCCTATTCGTTCCAGGGATCGGCCCGTTGCAGGATCGTATCCAGATCCAGACCACGCGGCAGGGTGCCGTAGTTGCGATCACCGTGCTCACCCAGACGGGAGGCGATGAAAGCCTCCGCCACGGCGCTGTTGCCAGCGGCCACCAACTGACTGGCCTGCATGGTCAGCGACAGACGGTCGACGATGTCGCGGGCACGGTATTCCGCATCCGCCATATCGGAGAACTCACCTTTCAACGCGGTCACGGCCTGGTCCAGACGACTGTCGGCGCCGGCCGCCCGGCCCAGTTCCGTGAACCACACGTCCAGTACTTTGGGCGTCTTCGCCAGAGCGCGCAGCATATCCAGCGCCTGCACATTACCGGACCCTTCCCAGATCGCGTTGATCGGCGCTTCCCGGTACAAACGCGCCATCATGAACTCCTCGATGGCGCCGTTGCCGCCCAGACATTCCATGGCCTCGTAGGCATGGAACGGGGTGCGCTTGCAGATCCAGTACTTACCCGCCGGCAGCCCCAACCGCAACAGCAGCTGTTCATGTTCGTTGTCGCTGTCCAACGCGGTGTTGTCCAGCGCCTCCCCCATGCGCATGGCGATGGCCAGGGAGCCTTCCACTTCCAATTGCAGGTCGGCGAGTACGTTGCGCATCAGCGGCTGGTCAATCAGCGTTTTGCCGAACGCGGCCCGGCCGCTGGCGTGATTGACCGCCTGCGCCACCGCCTGACGCTGCCCCGCCGAAGAGCCGATCATGCAGTCGAAGCGGGTCATCGCCACCATCTCAATGATCGCCGGCACGCCGCGCCCTTCCTCGCCAACCATCCAGCCCAGGGCTCCGCGCAGCTCGATCTCGGAGGAGGCGTTGGAGACGTTCCCCACCTTGTTTTTCAGGCGCTGCACCTGAATCGGGTTCTTGCTGCCGTCCGGCCGCCAGCGCGGCACCAGAAAACAGCTCAGGCCGTCGTCCGTCTGCGCCAGTACCAGGAAGGCGTCGCACATGGGCGCGGAGGTGAACCACTTATGGCCAATCAGTTCGTAGGCCTCGCCGGGGCCGCCAGCGCCGATCGCATAAGCGCGCGTGGTATTGGCACGCACATCGGAACCGCCCTGCTTCTCGGTCATGCCCATGCCGATGGTCAGGGATTGCTTTTCATAGTGCGGCACATTGCGCGGGTCATAACCGTTGTTGAGGATCTTCGGCAGCCATTCCTCCGCCAGGGACGGGGTCAGCCGGATCGAGGGCACCGCCGCGAAGGTCATGGTCAGCGGGCAGCCATGGCCCGCTTCCGCCTGGGCCTGCAGGTAGCTGCGCGCCGCCCGGGCCACATGGGCGCCGGGCTTGGGATCGGTCCAGGGCGCGGAATGGATGCCGCTCTCCAGCCCTAACGCCATCAGGTTGTGATAGGCCGGGTGATATTTCACCTCATCCACCCGGTAACCGTGACGGTCATGAGAGAAGAATTGCGGTTTGTTTTCGTTGGCCAGAAAGCCCCACTCGATCACCTCGGCACTGCCGGTCCTGGCACCGTGGGCGGACAATGCCGGTTCCGCCCAGCCCGCCCCGTGGCGGCGCACCGCTTCACGCAGGGCATTGTCGGTGTCATAGGCGTTGTAATCCTGCAGATCGCCGGACTGGTTGAACACCTCATGGGTGTCGGCCAGGGCTTCCACATTCAAAGCATCGTGTTGAGCATTCATGATTGACCTCCAGCGCCAACGGCGCCTGTGGTGGTGTTTTGTTGTGGTTGTCTCGATTGCGATGGCGTGGCGCCCACCGCCCGCAGGCAGAAGGCCACCATCTGATCCGGCAGGGCGGCATCCGCCAGCGGCGCCGCCAGTGGCCCCACCAGAGCTTCGGCCACCGCCCCCACCAGCGCCGCGGCGCTGGGAGCGGTGGCCTGGGGCGGCAGCTCGCCACTGGCCACGCCGTGATCCAATACATCCCGATACAGCGCCGCATAGGTGGCCCGATAATGCAGACGCTCGGCATCCACCTCCGGCTCCACCGGTTCGGCGATCAGCGCCCAGGCCAGCTTGGGCGCCGCCATGGCACGGCCGGCGAACACCCGCAACGCCTGCTCCAGACGGGCGCCGGCGCCGCCCGGCCCGGACAGTGCCCGCGCCACGGCGTCCACTTCCCGCTCGGTGGCGACACGGAACACTTCCGCCGCCAGGGTCGCCTTGTTGTCGAAATAGCGATACAGCGTGCCGACGCCAACGCCGGCGCGTTCCGCCACCGCCTGCATGGTCATGGCGGCGAAGCCCCCTTCCCGCACCAGCCTCTCGGCGGTCTGCAGCAAATTCTCCCGCTGCGCCGCCTTACGCGCCCGCACCTGAGCGGTTTCCCGGTATGCCATGATCGGAATCCTGATTCCTACTTTTAAAGAATTGAATCATGGTTCCGGGTTTGAGGCAAGGGAGGGGGTGGGGTGGGGGAACACGCCCTCTCTCGATACCATTCAGATTGTTATAGTAGAGTTAAGAAAAGCAGACGGGTCGGACATCACCACAACCATGAAACGCATCCTTTTGGTCCTTGCCTCGATCCTGTTGCTGATCCCGATCACTGTGGTTCTTGCCCTTACCATCACCCGTGATGTGCCCGGGGGGACCTACTTCCCTCAGCCCATCAACTCCAAGTTTGACTCCTATGCCGAGGTCACCTGGGCCGAGGTTGACCGCCTGTTGCCGGTAATGCGGCTCTATGGGCCGGACGGGACCAAACTGCGCAGCTATTTGATGGTGCCGTTCAAAAAAGAGGCCCTCCCGCTGCGTGGTCATGGCAAGGAGTATGTTGCCGAGACGGACGGCTCGGTTCGCTTTATTCAGGAAGAAGGCTTATTCGGTAATAGCTATCCGGACATCAAGGACGAGAGTGACCTCGATGCGCTGAAAGAGCGAAGCAAGGACAACCTCGCTACCGACATAAACGGTATCCAGGCACTGAAACTCGTCCCGGTCGAGCCAGACAACCCCGAACTCCTGCGCATCCAGGCCGAGTGGCGGGACGCGCGAAACCGGACGCAAGAAGTATTCCAGCAGCTCGCCCAGGCCAAGGTGACGCCAACATGGCAGACCTCCCACGAGGGCATGCTGTCGTTGAAGCTGCCAGAGAATTATGTTCTCAGGTATCCCGAAGCGGCGTCCGATGCCATCGCGTTCAAGGTTTGGCAGCGGCGTGGAACCGATGTCAAAGCCCACCAAATGACCCTCTTTGCCACCACCAACGAAGATAAATACCAACGACGGAAAGTGGCAAAAAACTTTTTCTCCATTCACCCCGATCACCAAAACCTCGGACACGACATCCACATCGCCCGAGAGGCAAACGGCTACTATTTTATTCAGGCCGAACGCGATATTGGCGACACTTATATCCATGCCAGGGCGGAAACACCCGATACTCAGGTAGCCAGTGATTTTATCGGGATCATCAAACAGCTGGGGACGGAAGATCTCTCCATGCAGTTGCTTTCAGGCGAGTATATCCCCTCCATGGACTCCACTATGACGCCAAAAGACTATGCGGAATTCGTGGGCTTTCTCGGGCAGCGGCTGGACCCTTTCTTCAATCCCGACGCCGATTTATTTCACGGAAGATCAAACCGTATGACGTCGCCGGATCATCCATGGAGGCTTGACTTTTTTTCCTTCGATCAAGAGGGGGCGGCGTCCATACAGATCTTTCTTCTACGTTGGGAAAGCGCCAATCCACCGGCTCTCCAGGACATCTGGCCCCATGCCCCCGCCGAAGAAGAATATGGCAAGACGGTGGCGACGGCCGGCCCGGCCTTGAAACTGCGCATCAACCCGCGGCGGAGCACTTGCAACAGCCGTTACCATTTGCCCATCACCCGGATAAACGAACATCAGGAATTGAGCTTGCTGTTCGATGTCAACTCCAACAGCCTGCCGGAGTGCCAGGAAGCGGCGGCCTGGTTCAAACAACTTGATCTGGCGGCCTTGAAAAAGGCGATTCCCGCGATCAACAACGAAACCGCTTGGCGACCCTTTTTTCAGAACGCCGCCCTCAAAAAGCCGTGACAGCCCATCCCAGCAACGCCATACCCACGACCAACCAGAGCAACGGCACTTTTCCCGACCGTAATAACAAAAAACCCACCACCACCATCGCCAAGTCTCCTCCACCGGCCACCGCCGAGCGAAAAACCGGGTCGTAGAGGGCGGCCAGCAGCAGTCCCACCACGGCGGCGTTGACGCCGGCGATCGCGCCGGCCATGGCCGGGCGGCCGGCCAGACCGCGCCAGGCGTCGGCCAGTGCCCATACCAACAGAAAGCCGGGCAGGAAAATCGCCACCGTGGCCAAAGCCGCGCCGGACCAGGGCGCCGCTGGCATCAGCAGCGCGCCCAGATAGGCGGCCAGGGAAAACATCGGGCCGGGTACCGCCTGGGCGGCGGCGTAGCCGGTCAGAAAGGCGTCGGTACCGACGCGGTCACCGACGAAGCCCTGCAGCAACGGCAACACCACATGGCCGCCGCCGAACACCAGGGCGCCGGCACTGTAGAAGTCCCGCAGCAGCCACAGGCCTCCAACCAGCGTGAACAACAGCCAGAACCCGACGAACAGCGCCAGCGGGCGCACCCTGATGGCGCCGCTTTCCAGCACCGACTCCACGGTACGCTTGAGCCGGCCGGCGCCGATCGCCGCCGCCAGCAGCAAGGCCAGCAGTTGCGTGACGATGCCCGGCCACCACCACAGCGACACCGCCGTGGCCAGTGCCAGTCCCCGGGTCAGGGTATCGGGACAAAAGCGGCGTCCCATGTTCCAGACCGCGTCGGCCACCACCACCACGGCCAGCCATTTCAGCCCCCGCACCACACCATCCAACCCGTCGCCGGCCCACTGGGCGGCGAACAGGGCCACCAATACCATGATCACGAACGACGGCAGGGTAAAACCGAGGAACGCCGCCACCGCCCCGGCCAGCCCGGCGTGATGGCGGCCGATGGCGAACCCCAACTGGCTGGAGGCCGGACCGGGGAGAAACTGGGTCAACGCCAGCAGACGGGCGAACTCGTCCTCGTCCAGCCAGCCCAGGGAGGTGACGAAACGGCGGTGGAAATACCCCACATGCGCCGCCGGACCACCGAAGCTGATCCAGCCCAACAGAAAAAATTCACGAAAAACCCGCCATGCCTGCATTGTCGTTTTGTTCCCCGTCACGGTTTTGTCACAGTCGCGCCGGATTGTGCGCGGCGCACATGTCACGCGGATGTCACCGCGTCCACGGACAGGTATACTGCCGCCATGCAACGCGATCCCCTTTCGATTCTCCAGCACGTATTCGGCTACCACGAGTTCCGTAACCAGCAGGCCGCCATTATCGACACCCTGGTCAGCGGTGGCGATGCCCTGGTATTGATGCCCACCGGCGGCGGCAAATCCCTGTGTTACCAGATCCCCGCCCTGGCGCGGGAAGGCGTCGGCGTGGTGGTCAGCCCATTGATCGCGCTGATGCAGGATCAAGTGGACGCGCTCAATGCTCTCGGGGTCAGCGCCGGTTTCCTCAATTCCACTCTGGACGCCGGCCGCGCCCGGGAACTGGAACAACAGGTCCGCGACGGCACTCTCGACCTGCTCTACGTGGCGCCGGAACGGCTGACCCAGGCACGCACTCTGGAACTGCTGCACCAGTCGCCGCTGGCGTTGTTCGCCATCGACGAGGCGCATTGCGTGTCGCAGTGGGGCCATGATTTCCGCAGCGACTATCTGCAACTGTCCCTGCTGCACCGGGAGTTCCCCCAGGTGCCACGCATCGCGCTCACCGCCACCGCCGATCCGCGCACTCGCCAGGAAATCGCCGAGCGGCTCGATCTCGGTGGTGCCCGCCACTTCGTTTCCAGCTTCGACCGGCCCAATATCCAGTACCGGATCGAACGCAAGGACAGCGCCCGCCAGCAGTTGCTAAGGCTGATCCGCAACGAACACGCCGGCGACGCCGGCATCGTTTATTGCCTGTCCCGCAATAAAGTGGACCAGACCGCCGACTGGCTCAACCAGCAGGGCATTGCCGCCCTGCCCTACCACGCCGGTCTCGGCGGCGAGATGCGCGCTCGCCACCAGCAGCGTTTCCTGCGCGAGGATGGCCTGGTGATGGTGGCCACGGTGGCGTTCGGCATGGGCATCGACAAACCGGACGTGCGTTTCGTCGCCCACCTGGATCTGCCCAAAAGCATTGAGGCCTATTACCAGGAAACCGGCCGCGCCGGCCGTGATGGCGCCCCCGCCACCGCCTGGATGGCCTATGGCCTGGAAGACGCCATCCGTCACAAGCAGATGCTGGCGCAATCGGAAGGCAACGAACAGTTCAAGCGTCACGAGCATCAGCGGCTGGAGGCCATGCTCGGTCTCTGTGAAGTGACCCAGTGCCGGCGCCAGGCGCTGCTGAATTATTTTGGCGAAACCCTGGAGCAACCCTGCGGCAACTGCGATACCTGCCTGAATCCGCCGCAGACATTCGACGCCACCGAGGTGGCGCGCAAGGCGCTCAGCTGCGTTTACCGCACCGGCCAGCGCTTCGGCGTCAACCATCTGGTCGATGTGCTCACCGGCAATCGCAGCGACAAGGTGGCCTCCGCCGGCCACGACCATGTCTCCACCTGGAACATCGGCGGCGAGCTTTCCGCCAATCAGTGGCGGGCCATTTACCGGCAACTGGTGGCACTGGGCCTGCTCGCCGTGGATGCCGCCGGCTATGGCGCGCTGCAACTCACCGAGACCTGCCGTCCGTATTTACGCGGTGAACGATCGCTGCAACTGCGCAAGGACGTGGCCCGTGCCCAGACCCGCTCCCGCCGTGCCGAGCGGGTTCCGGTGACGGACGCCGAGCGCCCGCTTTGGGAAGCCCTGCGCGCCTGCCGCAAGCAACTGGCCGAAGAAGCCGGCGTGCCGCCCTATGTGATCTTCCACGACGCCACCCTGCTCGACATGATGGCGATTCACCCGACCTCTCTGCGCGACATAGCCAGTGTCAGCGGGGTCGGCGACCGCAAGCTGGAAGCCTACGGCGACGCTTTCCTGGAAGTGTTCCACCGCTACGCCTCGTGACGGTCCGCCTTAACGGACTATCCGGTTAAGCACGGGCGATCATCAAACCGTCATTTCAATGACGCCAAATCATCACATCCTTTATCCAGCATAGGCAGCGCTTCGGGAGTCCGCTCCCGACCCGGGTTCCACACCCAGCCTCCGTCTCCACGGAGAAGCGCGAAGCAAGGCGCGTGATGGGGTGCACCCGGGCATACCAATACCTATCTGGGGGTTCACATCATGCGATTCACGGCACTACCGCTGTACGCGGTGCTGCTCGGCGGCCTGTTGTCCGCCTGCGGCGGTTCTTCGTCCTCGTCCGATTCCGGCACGCCACCCACCGATCCCGGCGACGGCGGCGAAACACCCACACCCACGCCCACACCGGTTTCCACCCTGCGCATTGGCTTGTTACCCGATACCCAGGGCGGTGGCGATAACGTTTCCATGCATCCGATGAAAGCGGTGCTCGACAAAGAGCAGGAACTGGGCGTGGACATCGTGATCCCGGTGGGCGACCTCACCGACCACGGCACCACCCGCGAGTTCGAGCAATGGACCTCGGTGGCGGAAAGCTACCGCGACGCCGGCATTGAGTTCCTGCCACTGATGGGCAACCACGAAGACAGCTACGCCTACTCGGTGGAATGGATCGAGAACATGAAGCACTACATCCCCGAGGATGCGGTGCACATGGCCGGCGCCCAGTACCTGAACTACTACGTGATCCGCGACAACGTGATGATCATCCTGCTCAAGTACTACAACCTGCCGATCGCCTTTGAATGGATCAAGCAGGAAGTGGCCGCCAACGAAGGCAAATTCGACCATCTGGTGATCGCCAGCCACGACGGCCTGATCGGTGCCAAATACGGCGAAACCCGCGAGATGATCGTCGAGGGCACCAAAGGCGATAATGCCCTGATGGACATGTGGGACGACATCCGTGCCTTCTTCGCCCGCTATGACGTGCTCTGGGTACAGGGCCACGAACACATGTATCAGCGCTCCGTGGTCACCGCGCCGATCTGGGTCGACCCGTCATCCTGGACCACCGCCGACGGCAATTACCGCCTGCCGCAGTACACCCAGATCATGTCCGGCAACGCCTCCTATAAAGGCTATGAATTCCGCTACGGCGAGCGCGAGCTGGTGCAGCGCATCGTGCAGCAGAAGATGAACACTCGCAGCAACGGCTCCCCGGCCTATGACGCCAACGCCTCGGTGCTCACCTTCCAGGGCGACCGGGTCGACTATGAGTCCTGGTACGTCGAACACACCATCGGCAGCAACGAAGACGGCGTCAAAGAACTGGCCGACCCGCAATGGAAACTGATGGACCGCTTCTCACGCACCAAGAACCGCTGCGAGCGGCTGGTCTACCCCAACTCCATCCCCGAGGGCACCCGCCCGGTGATGTACCTGGACGCCAGCTACATCAGCAACGACTGCACCGGCGACGACGGCAGCGTGGCGCGCATGGTGGCCGGCACCAACAACACCTTTAACCGGGTCGAAAGCCGTACCCGCGACATGGGCGTGACCCCTGGCTTCAGTCGTGCCGAAACCGTCACCGACCTGATGCGCCTGGGCTACCAGTTCCTGTTCCAGTATCACCAGAACTGGACTCCCAATCTCAATGGTAACAACCGTCTGGTGCCGCTCAACGAATCCGAAGTGGAGATTCCCGAAACCACCATTGATCTGAAAGAGCTGGTGACCATGAGCTGGCAGCAGGGCAACGGGGAAACCGCCTCGGACATCCTGATCGTCAGCGGCACCCAGAACCAGACCGGCACCTACTCCAGCGCCTACGGTGCGGTGAAGGACATCGAAAGCATGGTCGGCCTGCCCGGCAGCCAGCCCGACGGCACCGCCAAGCAGCCCCACACCCTGCCGGCCACCGCCAGCAAGGATTGGGATCTGGCCACCGCCGTGTCCGACACCTACGCCATCACCTTCGACACCGCCGAGGGCCTGGACGCCACCAGCCATATCCTGGGCTGGCGCACCGCCGACGGCTGGCAACCCATCGCCAGCAGCGATTGCGTGGTGCAACAACCGTTCGACGGCGCCTTCGTGAATACCCCGCCAACCCGCCCCGAGGCCTGCGCCGACGCCCCCCTGGTGGGCTTCGACGCGGATCACGGCCGGCGCTGGTGGGCGGTACTGCAGCAGGACGCCGAGTTGGCTTTGCTTCAACGCTGAACTGGCTATATCGGCCGGTTCGTCTTTGCAGAGGGGGAGCGTTGCCGGTCAGGGCGTTGAACCTTTCGGTTGGCTGTGACCGAGGGTCTTGCGTGTTCCCCCGGGGGAACACGCAAGACCCACCTCCGGAGCACCCTGACCGGCAACACTCCTCCCTAGAAAGACATCCCCTGCTGGAAAGGAAAAACTTCCCCCTATCCGCGATAAACCCAACAAAACCCTCGTACACCCCCCGCCAATCAGGTACCCTTCCCCGCCTCTCACCCTCCTGAACCTCTAAAGACTCCCTCTATGGATTTCGCTTCCCTCGGATTGATCGATCCCCTTTTGCGTGCCGTGGCCGAACAGGGTTACGACCGTCCCTCGCCGATTCAGGCCCAGGCCATTCCCGCGGTTCTGGGTGGCAGTGATGTGATGGCCGCCGCCCAGACCGGCACCGGCAAGACCGCCGGCTTCACCCTGCCGCTGCTGCAACGGCTGGAGCCAGGCAAGCCGGCAGCCAGCCGCCAGGTGCGCGCGCTGGTGCTGACGCCCACCCGTGAGCTGGCCGCCCAGGTCGGCGAAAGCGTGGCCGAGTACGGCAAATATTTGCCAGCGCTGCGCTCCGCCGTGGTGTTCGGCGGCGTCAACATCAACCCGCAGATCAACCGTCTGCGCGGCGGTGTGGATGTGCTGGTGGCCACCCCCGGACGGTTGCTGGACCTGTATCAGCAAAAGGCGATGTCCTTCGATCAACTGGAAATCCTGGTACTGGATGAAGCGGACCGGATGCTCGACATGGGCTTCATCCACGACATCCGCAAGGTGCTGCGGCTGCTGCCGAAGCAGCGGCAGACGCTGATGTTCTCCGCCACCTTTTCCAATGAGATCCGGACGCTGGCGAAAACCCTGGTGCGCAGCCCCAAGGAAATCGACATCAGCCCGCGCAACAGCACCGCCGAGCGGGTGCGTCAATGGGTGGTGACCGTGGACAAACGGCACAAGGCGGCACTGCTCACCCATCTGATCGGCGAGCAGCAATGGTTCCAGGTGCTGGTGTTCACCCGTACCAAACACGGCGCCAACCGCCTGGCCAAACAGTTGGAAAGTGCCGGCATCGAGGCCGTCGCGATCCATGGCAACAAGAGCCAGAACGCCCGTACCCGCGCCCTGGCCGGATTCAAAAGCGGTGACGTGCGCGCCCTGGTGGCCACCGACATCGCCGCCCGTGGTCTGGATATCGACCAGTTGCCGCAGGTGGTGAACTTCGACCTGCCCAACGTGGCCGAGGACTACGTGCACCGGATCGGCCGTACCGGCCGCGCCGGCGCCGACGGCGAAGCGGTGTCCCTGGTCAGCGGCGAGGACCAGAAACTGCTCAAGGGCATCGAGCGGCTGATCAAGCAGCCCATCGAACGCCGCCAGGTGGACAACTTCGAGCCGCCGGCGGTGGCCGATATCCCTGATGAGAGGGAGCCGCGTTCCCGTCCCAATGGTTCCCGCTCCGGCTCTCGCTCTGGCCCCCGTTCCGACAGTGCCTCTCCCAACAAGGGCGGCCAGCGTCGCTCCGCGCCCCGCGGCGCCGACGGCAAACCGGCGCCACGCCGGCGCCGCCGCAGTGGCGGTGGTGGTGGCCAACGCAGCGGCAACGGCGGCAATCGCGCCAGCCGCGGCTGATCGAACCCACGCTCGCGGCGCCTTGCCCCGCCGCGAGCGACTCCTCACCATCCACTATCCGGTCTAATTGTTCCTCTACTGTTCAAAAATCATGAACAGTGATATCGAATTTCTCCTGATTATTCGCTCTGCACACAGGCGTATGGTGTCCCGGTTTCCCGCATAAACCGATCAAGGAGAACCTGCATGTCCGCTCCCCATCACAACGTTGCCATCGTCACCGGCGCCTCCCGCGGTATCGGTGCCGCCATTGCCGAACGTCTGGCCGCCGATGGCCATGCCGTGGTGATCAACTACGCCGCCAGCGCCCCGGCGGCGGAAGCCCTGGCGGCGAAAATCGAGCAGGCCGGCGGCACCGCCCTGCCGGTCAAGGCCGATGTCAGTGACCCGGAGGCGGTGGCGCGCCTGTTTGATGCCACCGAAACGGCGTTCGGTGGCGTCGACGTGCTGATCAACAACGCCGGTATTCTCAAGCTGGCGTCACTGGCCGACGGCGACGACGAGCTGGTGGACAGCCAGATCGCCATCAATCTCAAGGGCACACTGAATACGTTGCGCCAGGCATCGCGGCGCCTGCGCGAGGGTGGTCGCATCGTCAATTTCTCCACCAGCGTGGTGGGCCTGAAGCTGGAAAACTACGGCGTTTACGCCGCCACCAAAGCGGCGGTGGAAACGCTGACCGGCATTCTCGCCAAGGAACTGCGCGGTCGTGACATCACCGTCAATGCGGTGGCCCCGGGCCCCACCGCCACCGATCTGTTCCTGGATGGCAAATCGGAGGAGCTGGTGGAACGGCTGGCGAAACTCAGCCCCATGGAACGGCTCGGCACGCCAAGGGATATCGCCGGCACCGTGGCGTTCCTGGTCGGCGCCGATGGCGGCTGGGTCAACGGCCAGGTCCTGCGCGCCAATGGTGGCGTGATCTAGATCCAACACGGCGGGCAACCGCGGCTCGTGAGCCGCTCCCACGACCAATCCGGGGTTACCGGAAGGTCTCTATACCCTCGTCCCATAATTCGCTGACACGCTTACACGCAACACGCTGGCACGCTAACCGCCCGGCATGCCAGCCGGTTTTCGAGACATGAATTCCGGTCGGATGCGCGGTTCGTGGGCACTGCTGCCCGATCCATTTTGGCGGATTGGGCGCCGGGCTCAATTCGCGTGTGTATACACGCTTCCCACAAGAGGGCTACAGGGTCGCTGTGGGAGCGGCCTGGGCCGCGAATGGAGCGTGTTAGCGTGCCGGCGTGTTGCGTGCCAGCGATGCTTTCACGTCCAGCCCGCCCAAAAAGCCGACCATCGTCTACTGGCATCCCGACAGCTCCGGTGCTTGGATAACAGCACGGCGTGCCGACGTCGCCTCCGCGCGCCACAAAACAACAAACGGCAAGGAATCGGAAATGAGCTATCGGAATGCCTTTCAGCAGGCCCGCCAACAACCGGAAGTCTTCTGGGCCGAACAGGCCCGCAACGTGGCCTGGTACCAGCCGCCCACGCGCATCCTTGAAACCCTGGACGACGGTACTCACCGCTGGTTCGGCGATGGCCGCCTGAACACCTGCCATCTGGCTCTGGACCATCAGGTGGAGCAGGGCCGGGGTGAGCAGGATGCGCTGATCTTCGATTCCCCGGTCACCGGCATCCGCCAACGTTTCACCTACAATCAGCTGTTGGCGCGGGTGGCGGAGCTGGCCGGTGCGCTCACCCGTCTTGGTGTCGGCGCCGGCGATGGTGTGGTGATCTATATGCCGATGGTGCCGGAAGCGGCCATGGCCATGCTCGCCTGCGCCCGCATTGGCGCGGTGCATTCGGTGGTATTCGGCGGTTTCGCCGCCAACGAACTGGCGGTGCGCATCGACGACGCCCAACCCAAGGTGATCCTGACCGCCTCCTGCGGCATCGAGATCGATCGCGTGATCGAATATCCGCCGCTGGTTCACGGCGCGCTGCAACAGTGCCGACACCCGGTGGATCAGGTACTGGTGCTGCAGCGGGAAAACGCGCCGGCGGACCTGGCCCGCTTCGGATTTCTGGATTGGGAGGAGACCGTCACCGGCAGCGAACCGGCACCGCCAGTGGCGCTCAACGCCACCGATCCGCTCTATATCATGTACACCTCCGGTACCACCGGTAAGCCCAAGGGCATCGTCCGCGACCACGGCGGCCATGCCGTCGCGCTGCTCTACGCACTGCGCAATGTCTATGGCATGGAAGCCGGGGAAATCTGGTGGGGCTGCTCCGACGTGGGCTGGGTGGTGGGCCACTCGTTCATCGTCTACGCGCCGCTGCTGGGCGGCTGCACCACGGTGATGTTCGAAGGCAAGCCGGTGAAGACGCCGGACGCCGGCGCCTACTGGCGTCTGGTGGAAGAGTACGGCATCAACGGTCTGTTCGCCGCGCCCACCGCGTTCCGCGCCATGCGCAAGGAAGATCCCGAAGGCCGGTTGTTCCAGCGCTACCGGATCGACACGCTCAAGCACCTGTTCGTCGCCGGCGAGAAGCTGGATACCCCCACTTACCAATGGCTCAGCGATCTCACCGGGCGGCCGGTGTACGACCACTGGTGGCAGACCGAGACCGGCTGGCCGGTGACCGCCCCCTGCGCCGGCCTGGGCGAACGGGAAGTGCGCAACGGCTCCACCAACCGGGCGGTACCCGGCTATCTGGTGGAAGTGCTCGGCGAGGACGGCCAGCCGCTGCCGCCCAACCAGGAAGGCGATATCGTGCTGCGCCTGCCGTTGCCGCCGGGCTGCGCGCAAACGCTTTGGAACGATCATCCGCGCTATCTGGAAAGCTATTTGCGCACCTATCCCGGCTATTACCACACCGGCGATGGCGGTTACCTGGACGAAGACGGTTTCGTGCACATCATGGGCCGCACCGATGACGTCATCAACGTGGCCGGTCACCGGCTTTCCACCGGGATCATGGAGGAGCACATCGCCACCCATTCGGCGGTGGCGGAATCGGCGGTGGTGGGCCGCCACGATGAACTGCGGGGGGAAGTGCCGCTGGGTCTGGTGGTACTCAAGGACGGCGTGGCGCAATCGTCGCAACAGGTGGAACAGGAACTGATCGCCCTGATCCGCCACCAGGTGGGCGCCGTGGCCTGCTTCCGCCGTGCGCTGATCGTGCCACGGCTGCCGAAAACCCGCTCCGGCAAGACCTTGCGCGCCGCTTTGCGTAAGATGGTCAACGGTAAGGATTTCCCCCTGCCGCCCACCATCGACGACCCGGCCATTCTCAACGAGATCAGTGATGTGCTGATCCGTGAGGGCGAAGTCGCGCGACCCGGGCAGGTTCTATGATCAGGAGAGAATGATGACAACACTGACCCTGAGCAGTGACGAACTGGTACGGCGGGCCAAGGCCCGCATCGAATCCCTGACGGCGGAGGACGCGGTGGCGCTGCTTGATGACCCCGGCACCCGCTTCGTTGATCTGCGCGACGTGCGCGAGCTGCAGCGCGAAGGCACCGTGCCCGGCGCCCTGCACTGCCCGCGCGGCATGCTGGAGTTCTGGGTCGACCCGGATTCCCCCTATCACAAGGAGGCTTTCGATACCGGCCAGCGTTTCGTCCTGTTTTGCGCCCTGGGCCATCGTTCCGCCCTGGCCACCCAGCAGTTGGTGGAGATGGGCTTTGGCCCGGTGTGTGACATCGAAGGCGGCTTCAAGGCCTGGCGCGAAGCCGGCGGCGCGGTGGACAAGAAAGACTGAATCCGGCGCTCACTTGAGCGGACCGCACACCCGTTCGAATCCCGCCACCACGAACGGGATCATGCGGTCGTAGGCGGTCTGAAAGTCGTCGGAGCGGCACAGGCCGCCGGACATGACGTTGATACGGCCGGTGTTGGCGAACGTCAGTGACATGGCACCGGACATGAAGTGGTAGCACCAATACAGATCGGCGCGCTCCGCCCGTGGCAGGGCCGCCGCCAACGCCTCCACGAACGCTTCCATGGGGCCATCGAAATGGCGGCTCATCAGTACCGGTCCCCACACCGGCGAGGTGTTCACGTAGGCCAGCAGCGCGCAATAGTTACGCCACCCCTGATCCTCGCTTTCCTGGGCCATTTCCAGTGGCCGCAGATACGCCTCGATGATTTTTTCCAGCGGTATCGGATCGCATTCGGCACGGGCCGAAGCCAGTGCCGCCAGGCGGTCTTCGTTGAGAATGCGCGCGCGGCGCTGAAATACGGTATCGAACAGCTTCTGCTTGGCGCCGAAGTAATAGCCGATCAGGGCCAGATCGACATCGGCTTCGCCGGCCACCGCCCGTAACGTGACGGCGTCATAACCGTGGTAGGCGAACAGACGCTCGGCGGCGTCCAGAATCAGCGTGTCGCGGTTGCCCCCGCCATCGCGGGAACGCGGCCGGCCCACGGCTTTCTTCCTGGCCGGGGATTTCGCGGACTTGGGGGGCTTGGTCGTCATGGACGGATAGTACGCAAGCCCCCCGGCTTCAACAACCGCCGGTTTTTCCCGGCGTCAGTCTCACTTCAGGGACAGTCCCCCAGCCGCCAGACGTTACCGCCATCCTCGCTGTACAACGCGCTCACCCCCCAGGTGGAGCCGGCCATCGGTTCATCACTGCCCTGGGCGAAGTAGTCCGGCGCATAGTAATTGCCGGTGCTGTAAGCCCGCCCCGCCACCTTGTGGTAGTAGTTGTAAGTGGACTGAGCCTGGCACTCGTCGCCCGGCTGCGGCTGCGGGTCGCCGCCACCGCCGGATCCGGAACAGGCCTGTACCGGTCCCTCACAGCTGGCGTCGTCGTCCCGCCATTGGCACTGGCCACTGACCGGCGCTTCGGTCAGCTTGAACGCCTGCGCACCGTATTCCAGATAGCAATCGGCGTAATTGGTGTAGTCCAGCCGTCCGGCGCTGATGTGCTGATCCAGGGTCGCCACCTGGCCGGCGTCGATAACGAAGTCGATCTGATCGCTGCTGCTCAGCCCGCCTTCGTCCTCGGCGGTTACCGTGGCGTTCTGGGGACCGCCCGGCAAATCGCAGGTCCGGGCGCTATAGCGCATACCGTCGATCTCCGCCGCCTGCGCTCCGCTGGCGAAGGTCACCGTCACCCCGGCCAGATCCTGATTGTCGTCCACCACCTGGCCACTGATCGTCGCGCACTGCCCATCCACGCTCACCGCGATGTCACTGAGTACCGGAGCACTGGCAGGCGGTTCCGGCCCCACCCGCACGGTACGGATAGCCGGTTCGCTTTCACCGCCGTCGTCATCGGCGGCGGTCACCGCCACGGAGTACAGGCCGTCCGCCAGCGGATCGCTGGTGGCCTGGAAGTAACCGTCATTGTCGGTGGCGGCGGACAGGGTCGTGCCGCCTCCGCTCACCCCCTCGATGACGATGGATACACCACTGACCACACCGTCCTCGTCACTGGCCTGGCCGCTGACCTGGATCCGGTCCGCGCTGGCGGTAACGTCCACCTGGACCAATACCGGCACCCGGTTACGATCGATCCGCGCATTGTGTTCGGCGAAGAAGCCACCGAGATAACCGGCGTAATTGATGCTGGCGCCGCTGACATAGCTGCCGGAGGCGCCCTGACCGCCGGACCAGGAGTGATCCAGGCCGTGAAACCAGAGCATGGAGACGCGGCCATCCTGCCACAGGAATTCCTCGGCGCTACCGCCGTCGGCGCTGATCACGGTGCTGCCAGGGATCTCGCTGACACCGTACAGCGCCGCCATGCCTTCCGCGTTTTGCCGGTTATAGCAGGTGTCCACGGTGGTATCGGCATCACCATGGGCGATCGAAGCGATCTGGGTGTCGAAGGCGCCTTGATAACTGCCGCCGAGGTTGCGGCAGCGGCTTTCCACGTCCGCCTGCTCACAGGTCCCGATAGCACCGCCGGAGCTGGTGCCGACACTGGGGCCGGCGCTGACCCCGACCCCGGCGAACACATCCGGCGCCAGACAGGCGGTGGTATTGGCGAAGCTGGCGCCGGAAGACAAACCGGCAATATAAACCTGGTTCGGATCAATGCCGCGAGCGGCGTCGCTGGACAGGGTATTGGCCAGGTTGATCAGGTTCTTGTAGTCGCCAGCGGAACGGGACTTGCTACCCTGCCAGTAGGACCAGCAGCTGAACCCGGCCTTGTTCATGGCATCCGGCACCGCCACCACCATGCCGTACTCTTCCGCGGCCACTTCCAGATTGGCGGTTTTGTAGGCGTCGATGGATTGGGTACAACCGTGCAGCACGATCAGCAGCGCCTTGCCGTTGCCCACCGGCGAGTCGCCGTCCGGGGTATAGAGATGAACCTTGTTGAAGCCGCCCAGGGACAGGTTGTTCTGCCAGGCACCGGCGCTGGCCAGCGCCGGGATGGCGGCGGCCGTCAGGGTCAGGAACGCGATCATCAGGGACCGCATTGGTCTTCTGGTCATTGTTGTTCTCCTGATTGTCGTTGTTGTTTTTCGATGGTGTTTCCGGACCGGCGCGCAACACGATGCCCGGCCGGCCGCCTTATTCATCACCCGATGAATAAAAACTCATCAAGCGTTGAATATTTGCGCGAAGGAGTCAAGACTGCTGTGGGAAGCTTGCTTGCAAGCGAATGGCCAACGGCCCGGGGGCATTCGCGGCCAAGGCCGCTTCCCACAGCGGCTTCGTAGCATGATCCGTGGGAGCTTGTAGCAAACGGAGGGAGAGTCACCGTGCCGGCTGGCTGGTCGGCCTAGTCCTGTTGCCGGCGCTGGCTGTCGGCACGGACTTCTTGCAGGCCGGCGTCGCTGATCAGCCCCAGACGATGGGCGTGGCTGGCCATCTCCAGACTGTCGCGAGCCAGGATCATTTCGCAGCCCTGGGCCGATACCTGCCGCGCCAGCTGGTGAATCTCACAGTCCCGGGACGGACTCTGATGGACATGGCGAATGTAGATCGCCTTCACCCGCCCCGGGTGCTCGGCGACGATCTGAGCATACACTTCCGGATCGCGCTGGCCGCTGTCGCCAATCAGCACGAACGGCAATTGCGGATACAACGCCATCATGCGCCGGATCAGCAGCGCCTTGTGATCCTTGGCGCGGCGCGGCCAGGGCCGTTGCAGCGTCAGCCCCCATTCACGCAGGAACAGAATCGGGCCATGGGGAATGCGGTTGAGGTGAAAGAATTCCGACAGCATTTCATAGAGGGTCCAGGGCGCCCGGGACACATACAGCATGGGCCGGCGCCGTTCACCATCGAGGCCTTGAAACAAGGCGCGGTACAACGCGGAGACGCCGGGAAAGGCGGTGCGATGACGGGCTTTTTCCACGAACAACCGGTACAGCATCCACAGCTTGTTGGCGACGCCGGTGAACATCACGGTATCGTCGATATCGCTGACCACCGCCAGGTCCACATCCACGGGCGGGATATACACTTTGGCGTCCGCGTTGGCCGGCTCGTCACTGTCCCGCTCCGGCAACAGCGTCAGTCGCACGGTCTGCCAGGACGATTCGGCGGGCAACGTATCCTGAATCGGCAGGCGCACGGTAAAGTAGCCGTCACCGTCGGTTTTCACTTCGTCCCGGGAGCCCAGAGCGCGTACCCGCACCCGGGCTCCGCCAATGCCCCAACGCACCGTGCGCCGCCCCACGTTGACCAGATCGTTGAGCGGCCCCTCCGCCAGGTCCAACCCCAGGCCCGGCTGGCGAAACACGCGACCGATGAGAAACAGCTCCTGGCGCGAGCCATAGCCCCGATAGCATTGAATCACCCGCGCTCCCCGCCCCTCGGCGCGGCGCACCGGGCGAGCAAGAAAACGCAGCAGGTTCCGCAGCCCCCGGTACAGGGCCCGGGGTGAAGGCACAGGCATGGTGTCTCCCCATCACGATCAGTGGGACAAAGAATAGCGAAAGCGGCAACGCTAAACGATGGGCGGCTCCCCCGCCAGGGTGGGGCCGTGTTCGATGTCGGAGGTAAACACCTCCAGATTCTGCGCCACTTCCTGCACCTCATCGAAGCGGGCGATGTGATAAAGCGCCTCGCCCTCGTTCACCAATGGCAGATTGTTGCGGCCCACCAGAATGCCGGCGCAGGGGGAATGGATCGATACATCGTCGCCACCGAACGGGCTGGAGATACGGCCGATCAGTTGGCCTTTCCTCAGCCAGGCGCCGAGCGCCACCAACGGCAGGAACACGCCGTCCCGGTCCGCGCGGACCCAACTGGAAGAGCGAGCGATATGGGGCTCAAGCGGCGCCCGGGTCTTGCGCGAACCGGTCATGCCCAGATGGTGCATGACATTGAGCACGCCCCGCACCCCCGCGCGGATACAGCCTTCCTCGAAGCGCAGCGCCTCGCCGGCTTCGTAGGTGACCACCGGGATACCCTGGGCCTCCGCCACTTCCCGCAGAGTGCCCTCGCCCAGCACCGAATTGATCACCACCGGCACACCGAACGCGCTGGCCATCTCGGCGGTGGCCTGGTTGGACAGGTCGGCGCGGATCTGCGGCAAATTGGCACGATGGATGGCGCCGGTGTGCAGATCCACCGCGTGGGTGGCGCGATCCAGCACCTGGGTCTTGAACTGCCAGGCCATGCGGGCGCCCAGGCTGCCCGTCTCCGAGCCGGGGAAACAGCGGTTGAGATCCCGGCGGTCCGGCAAATAACGGGTCTTGTGAATGAAGCCAAACACATTGACCACCGGCACCGCCAGCAAGGTGCCATTAAGCCGGCGCAAGGAGGAATGGCGCAGCAGGCGGCGGATGATTTCCACGCCGTTGAGTTCATCACCGTGAATGGCCGCGCTGACCATCAGCACCGGCCCGGGATGGCGGCCATGAATGACATGAATCGGCACGTTCAACGGCGTCTGTGTATAAAGCTGCGCCAACGGCAACTCCACCTTGGCGCGGGTACCCGGCGCCACGGTGATACCGTTCAACTGAAACGGCGCCGCTTTTTGTTCTTTAGGGTTCTTGGTATTACTGTTTTTCATCAATTACCCGCGTCTGATCGTACCACCGACGAGGCCAGCGGCGTTCGCCTGCAGGCAGGCTCCTACAAATTCCTTTGATTTTGCCTTTCGCTGTCAACTGTCAACTATCCACTGTCAACTGCTTTTCACCCTTTCGCCCCCTTGGTCTGGGTGCGGAAAGGCCTCGCGTCCTTTTCAATGAAACGAATCAGCATGCCGGCCACGTCCTTGCCGGTGGCCGATTCAATACCTTCCAGGCCCGGCGAGGAGTTCACTTCCATCACCAGCGGACCATGATTGGAACGCAGGATATCCACGCCGGCCACGTTCAACCCCATGATGCGGGCGGCACGGACCGCGGTGGCACGTTCTTCCGGGGTAATGCGGATCAGACTGGCGGTGCCGCCACGATGGAGATTGGAACGGAACTCTCCGGCCTTCGCCTGCCGCTTCATCGCCGCGATCACCTTGCCGCCCACCACGAAACAACGAATATCGGCACCGCCGGCTTCCTTGATGTACTCCTGCACCATCACCGAAACGTTCAGCCCCATGAAGGCCTCGATCACCGATTCCGCCGCCTTCACCGTCTCCGCCAACACCACGCCGATGCCCTGGGTGCCTTCCAGCATTTTGATCACCAGCGGCGCGCCGCCGACCATGCTGATCAGATCGGGAATGTCATCCGGGGAGTGGGCAAACCCGGTCACCGGCAACCCCACGCCCTTGCGGGATAACAACTGCAGGGAACGCAGCTTGTCCCGGGAGCGGGAAATGGCCACCGATTCGTTCACCGGGAACACACCCATCATCTCGAACTGACGCAGCACCGCGGTACCGTACTGGGTGATGGACGCCCCGATCCGCGGGACGACGGCGTCAAAGCCTTCCAGCACTTCACCTTTGAAATGAATCTCCGGCTTGTGCGAGACCATGCTCATATAGCAGCGCAGCGTATCGATGACGTGCATCTCATGGCCGGCTTCCCTGCCCGCCTCCAACAGACGGTGCGTGGAATACAACTGCTTGTTACGGGAAAGAATGGCGATTTTCATGGCTGACGCTCATTACCACCGAGTAAGAAAGAAGACCGGGGATCCACCATGACGCGTCCCATGGCGGTGCGTCCCAGCAACATGCGAAATTTCATCGTGTCACGATCCGTGAGGGTCACCTCGATCGGCCACCGTTGCCCGCCCATCACCACTTCGGTGACGATCACCGGGCGCCGTTCACGGTGACCACCGGAATCCGACACCACCCTGTACTCCAGCACCGGCGCTTCGCACTCACGAACATCGTCGGAATGCTGGAATGGATGAATGAGAAAACGTACCCAATCACCGCCATCACGCTGAAAGTGCTCGACACTGAAGGCGTGCAACGCCGAAGTGCGCGCCCCGGTGTCCACCTTGACCTTGATCGCCTGAATACCCAGCTGCGGCAGGCTGGCCCACTCCCGCCAGCCAACGACGGATTTCTTCATCCTGAACCCTCACCACTTCTCTGCGCAGACTACACAGAAGCGCGCGCGACGTCTTCTCAAACGATCGCGGCCCGTGGGCCGCTCCTACACTGGCATCGACCACCAACTGTAGGAGCGGCCCACGGGCCGCGATCTGCTTTTTACAGGCCGTTGATGACGGCCCGGTTACGACAACTTGCGACCGTTCTTGGCGGCGATGCGCAAACGCAAGGCGTTGAGCTTGATGAAGCCCTCGGCGTCCTTCTGATTGTAGGCGCCGGCGTCGTCCTCGAAGGTGGCGATGGAGGCGTCAAACAGGCTGTCGTTGTCGGAGCGGCGGCCGACCACGGCCACATGGCCCTTATACAGTTTGACCCGCACTTCCCCATTGACGTGTTCCTGGGTGGCGTCGATCAGCTTCTGCAGTGCCAGACGTTCCGGGCTCCACCAGTAGCCGTTATAGAGCAGTTCGGCGTACTTGGGCATCACCGAATCCTTCAGATGCGCGGACTCACGGTCCAGGGTCAGGGATTCGATGGCGCGGTGGGCCGGCAGCATGATGGTGCCGCCGGGGGTTTCGTAGCAACCCCGGGACTTCATGCCGACATAGCGGTTTTCGACGATGTCGAGACGGCCAATGCCGTTGTCACCGCCCAGTTTGTTCAGTTTGGTGAGCACCTCGGCGGGGCTCAGACGCTCGCCGTCGATGGCGACGATATCACCCTTCTCGTAGGTCAGGGTGATGTAGGTGGGCTGATCCGGGGCGTTTTCCGGGCTCACGCTCCAGCGCCACATGTCTTCTTCGGCTTCCCACCACGGATCTTCCAGATTGCCGCCTTCATAGGAGATGTGCAGCAGGTTGGCGTCCATGGAGTACGGGGATTTCTTCTTCTTGCTGGTGAAATCCACCGGAATCTCGTGGTCCTCGCAGAAGGCCATCAACTTCTCGCGGGAATTCAGTTCCCACTCCCGCCACGGCGCGATTACCTGGATGCCGGGCTTGAGCGCGTAGGCGCCCAGTTCGAAGCGCACCTGGTCGTTACCCTTGCCGGTAGCGCCGTGAGAGATGGCGTCAGCGCCGGTTTCCTCGGCGATTTCCACCAGACGCTTGGCGATCAGCGGGCGCGCGATGGAGGTGCCCAGCAGGTACTCGCCCTCATAGATGGTGTTGGCGCGGAACATCGGGAACACGTAGTCACGCACGAACTCCTCGCGCAGATCCTCGATGTAGATCTCCTTCACGCCCATGGCCTGGGCCTTGGCGCGGGCCGGCTCCACTTCCTCACCCTGGCCGATATCGGCGGTAAAGGTCACCACCTCACACTGGTAGGTTTCCTGCAACCATTTGACGATCACCGAAGTATCCAGGCCACCGGAATAGGCCAATACCACTTTATTGATGCCGGACATGCAAAGCTCCACACGATGGACGCGCACCGCCGGCCTGGCCGGACGATGGCAGTGAACGAAAGACCGCGTATTGTACCCGCCACCGTCCGTCGCCGTCACCTGTCCCCGAGAGCAACGTCCTGCCGCCCGGTTTTGTGTAGAATGGCGCCTCAGCCCGGGGCCGGCGGCCTTGTGCGGGGATATCTGGCCCCGTAGCATGGGCACGCTTTGTACGGAGACCCCATGAGCGAGAAACACCCTTCCCTTGCCTTGCGCTTCCGGGGCTTTTTGCCCGTCGTGGTGGACGTGGAGACCGGCGGCTTTGACGCGCGCCACGACGCCCTGCTGGAAATCGCGGCGGTTTTGCTGGAAATGGACTCCGGGGGCTACCTGCGTCCAGCCACCCGCATCCACTTCCACGTGGACCCGTTCCCCGGTGCCAACATCGAGCAGGCGGCCCTGGATTTCACCGGCATCGACCCGAGTAACCCGTTGCGCGGCGCGGTGGCCGAGGACATCGCGCTCAGCGGAATCTTCGATCCGGTACGCAAGGCGGTGAAGCAGAACGGCTGTAACCGGGCGGTGCTGGTGGGACACAACAGCTTCTTCGACCAGGGGTTCCTTAACGCCGCTTCCGAGCGCAACGACGTCAAACGCAACCCGTTCCACCCGTTTTCCAGCTTCGATACCGCCGCCCTGGCCGGTCTGGTCTACGGTCAGACGGTGCTGGCCAAAGCCTGCGAGGCGGCTGGCATCCGCTTCAGCCAGCGCGAGGCGCATTCGGCCCTGTACGACGCCACCCGCACCGCCGAGCTGTTCTGCTCCATGGTCAATCGCTTCCGCGATCTGGGCGGCTGGCCGCCGCCGCCGCCCGCCAAGATGCCGCCGACCCTGGTGCGGGAACTGGACTGAGGGACACCGGGCAGGGTACCGGCATCCGGAAACCATCGCGGCCCGTGGGCCACTCCCACGGATTGTAGGAGCGGCCCACGGGCCGCGCTGGTTTCAGCTTCCCGCGCCAAACGTCCGGCGCGCTACGCTTTTACAGCTTGTCGGCGTTCTGGGACAAATAGGACGCCACGCCTTCCGGGCTGTCCTTCATGCCCGAGTCCCCTTTCTGCCAACCGGCCGGACACACTTCGCCGTGCTCTTCGTGGAACTGGATGGCGTCCACCAGACGCACCAGCTCGTCGATATTACGGCCCAGCGGCAGATCGTTGACGATCTGGCTGCGCACCACGCCGTTGTTGTCGATCAGGAAGGCACCACGGAACGCCATGCCGCCTTCGGATTCGACATCGTAGGCCTGGGCGATCTGGTGATTCATGTCGGCGGCCAGGGTGTATTGCACCGCGCCAATACCGCCGTCGTTCACCGGGGTGTTACGCCAGGCGTTGTGGGTGAAATGGCTGTCGATGGAGACACCGATCACTTCCACGCCGCGCTCCTTGAACGCATCCATGCGGTGATCCAGAGCGATCAGCTCGGACGGGCAGACGAAGGTGAAGTCCAGCGGGTAAAAGAACACCAGACCATATTTGCCCTTGATCGCCTCGGACAGGGTGAACTCGTCGACGATGCTGCCATCGCCCAATACCGCGGGAACGGTGAAGTCGGGTGCGGGTTTACCTACCAATACGCCCATCTCGTTTTCTCTCCAGTTAAATCACAAGGGAAAACCCGCCGTGAACGGCGGGTGTGCCGGTGCGTTCTCGTCGCATCCGACGTTTATTCGGCGTCGCTTTCCGCCGCGGCGCTCTCGACCAGCGTTTGCAGCTGCCCGGAGCGGAACATGTCCATGATGATGTCGCAGCCGCCGACCAACTCGCCATTGACCCACAATTGCGGATAGGTCGGCCAGTTGGCGTACTCCTTGAGCGACTCACGGATTTCCGGGGCTTCCAGGATGTTCACGTAGGCGAACGGCTTGTTCACCTTGGTCATCGCTTCCACCACTTGGGCGGAGAAACCGCACTGAGGAAATTGCGGGGTGCCTTTCATGTAGAGCAGCACCGGGTTTTGGGCTATCTGGTCTTTGATGACCTGAAGCACGTCGTCCATAAAAGACTACCTGGCTGGGTGGCTGATTGAAGTTACCGGTCAGTGTAGCACTTCCGGCGCCGTGGGCAGAGGGTGGGGACGGCACCGGGCCCTTTCAAGCCCGGCGCCGGAGGTCGCTCAGAAATGGGCGCGAATGCCGAGCGCGGCGGTACGCGGCAGGTTCGGGCGGGCGCCGTCCGGGCTGCGGGCGACGATTTTCTGCTCATCGAACAGGTTGTCCACCTTGCCGTAGACCTCCACCGCGCTGGTCAGATAGTAGGACGCCGTCAGGTCCACCACCAACAGATCATCGGTACGCTCCAGCCCGTTGTCGCAGCCGCCGGTGACGCACATCCCCTCCACGTACCGGGTGGTCAGATAACCGCCCCACTGGGCCGGCTGCTCCAGCCCCACGGTCACACTGGCCTGGTGCTCCGGCAGGTAAGGCAGGCGGTCTCCGCTTTCCACCGCGGCATCACTGGACTCCGAGGATTGGGTGATCTTGCCGCGGGTGTAGGTGTAAGCCAACCGCAGCGGCACGGTCAGGCCATTGGCCGCCCGCCAGAGTGTGCTGCCGACCGCCAGCTCCATCCCGTATACGCGCGATTCACCGAAGCTCACCGAGCCGGAGTCCTGGCTGCCGCCGCCGGCCAGATCGCAAGGATAGGCCAGCGAGCAATTCTGCAATGTGTTCTCGTAATCACTGTAGAAACCGATGGCGTCCACGTTCACACGCTCGCCCCAGTAGCGGGCGCCGGCCTCGTAATTCACGCTTTTTTCCGGGTCGGTGCCATCGGTGGCGGAAGCGCCCGCCGGGGCGAACCCCTGATGCACGCCGGCCAGCAAGGACCATTGATCGCTCAGCAAATAGGTGGCGCCCAATCCGGCCAGCACCTCGCTGACGTCATTGCTGTCGCGCCGGCTCACGGTATCGCGCCCCGGATCACCGTAGCGGCGGGCTTTGGACTGGATATCCTCATAACGCAGCGAGCCGGTCAGAATCAACTTGCCGATATAAACCTTGTCCACCAGCCAGGCCGACCAGGCGTCGGCCTCTTCCACCCGGTTATCACCGCCGGTGGGCGCCACGTAGCCGCTGGGCACCAGCACGCCGTTGGTCTGCGAGAACACCTCCACCGGCTGATAGCGATCCACCTCGTCCTGATGGAAACGCGCCCCCACCACCATCTCATGCTCCAGAGCGGCGGTGGTGAAGGCGTGGGCCAGCTCGCTCTGGACCCCCTTGGCGGTGTATTCCCGGTTATTGTGTTTCACCGTCACGTCGGACACGTCCTGGCTGCCGTCCAGGATGGCCCGGGCAGCGGCGTCGCCGCCGTTGGCGTCATCGATCAGGCCGCCCAGGCCGCGGCCACCGGCACCGCTGACCTTGAACCAGTCACGCTGAAACTCATTGCGGTAAATCACCGACGTCAGTTGGGTGCGGTCGCCGAGCACCAGAAGATGGCGCAGGGCGATACCATCGTGATCGTTGTCCATCTGATCCAGGGCACTGAGTCCATAGCGCCGGTTGGGATCAGCGTGAAAATCGCCATCGCTGAGGCCCAGGTAGGTTTCGTTGGAGACTTCACTGGAATGGGACAGCTTCAGTTCCAGCGCCTGCCGCAGCGACGCCTCCGCCGGGCTGGTCCAGCGCAGCTTGGCGATATAATCGCGCTTGTCGAAACCGGTATCGCGGTCGGAGCGGTCCACGTCCTTGAATCCGTCGCTGCTTTGCTGATGGGTTTCCAGCAGGAAGCCCCATTGTCCATGCGTGGCGCCATACCAGGCATGGCCACGCTGGTGGCCGTTTTCACCGGTTTCCAGTTGCACCATGCCGGCCGGGGAGTCGGGAATCGGCGTGGACAGGAAGTTGATCGCCCCGCCCACGGTAAAGGGACCGTAACGCAAGGTGCCCGGCCCTTTCAGCACCTCGATGCCGTGAAAGCGGCCGGCACTGGGAAAATAATACGCCGCCGGGGCCGCGTAGGGCGCCGGCGCCATCAGCACACCGTCCTCCATCAGCGACACCCGTTCGGAACGGCCGCTGGCGGCACCGCGAATGCCGATATTCGGGCGCAGTCCGTAGCCGTCTTCCTCTTGCAGGTAAACGCCGGGAGCGCCCTGCAGCATGCGATGTACGTCCGTGTACTCTTTCTTTTCCAGATCCTCATTGCTCAACACGTAGGCGGAGCCCGACAGACTGAAAGCGTCGGCGGAGGAGCCGATGATGTCCACCGCCGGCAGCCGGTGGGACTCGGTTTCGGCAAGCACCAGGGCTGGCGTTAGCGCCGCGCCCCAGAAAAGAGTACGAATTTGCATATTATCGTTCCCGCAACTTTGTCAGTTTTGTAAAGAAGCAGGAAGAATAATGAAAACAATTCGCGTTTACAGCGAAGTCACTTTACCTTTTGTGACTCTCTTGTTACCGCCGTCCCTGGTGGTCATCCTCCGGGCCGTAGCCGCCGCCGCCGGGAGAGGCCAGCAACAGCCGGTCTCCGGGTTTGGCGCGGGCACTCACCTTGGCCGGCAGCAGCTCACCGTTGAGCCGGTTCTCCCCCATCGCCCCGGCGCCGCCACCGGTCAGCCCCCAGGGCGGGTGGTAGCGGCGTTCGGTGAGCAGGGTAAAGCGGGCTGGCGCCAGGAACTCCAGTTCCCGCTCGATGCCGTCGCCGCCACGGTGATGGCCTTCGCCACCGCTGCCGCGCCGCAGCCGGTACCGCCAGACGCGCAGCGGATAGTGTTCTTCCAGGCTTTCGATGGGGGTATTCAGGGTATTGGTCATGTGACTGTGCACCGCCGACAGCCCCGGTCCCAGGGCATGGCCGCCAGTGCCGCCGGCCATGGTCTCGTAATAATCCCAGGGCCGCTCGCCGCCTTCGCCCATGGCCAGGTTGTTCATGGTGCCCTGGCTGGCGGCGGGGATTGCTTCAGGCTCCGCCTGGGCCAGCGCCCCCAGCACCACGTCAACGATACGTGAACTGGTTTCCACATTGCCGGCGGCCACCGCGCCAGGGCGGCGGGCGTTGACCAGACTGCCCTCGGGCGCTTCCAGGGTGATCGGCCGGAACAGCCCGGCGCAGGACGGCGCATCGTCCGGCAGCAGGCAGCGGAAGCAGTAATAAGCCGCGGCCGCCGCCACCGACAGCGGGCAATTGATGTTGCCCTCGACCTGGCCGGCGCTGTCACTGAAATCCAGATGGGCCCGTTCGCCGTCCACCGTCAACGTCACGGCAATGGCGATGTCGCGGTGGCCCTGGCCATCGTCGTCCATCCAGTCACGGAAGCGATAAACGCCGTCACGCAGCGCCGCCAGGCGCTGACGCATACGCCGCTCGCCATAGCGGTTCAGAGCGCCCATCGCCGCCACCACCCACGCCGTGCCCCGCTCCCCGGCCAGTTCCGCCAGACGGCGGGCACCGGCCAGGCAACTGCTGGCCTGGGCGGCGAAATCGGCGAACCGGGGCACATCCACCGGCAGCGGACCGGGACCGTCCAGCCCGGCCAGTCGCCGGCATAGCGGCACCTGCCATTCACCGCGCCGTTTCAGCCACTGCGGCGCGATCACCAGGCCTTCTTCTTCCAGCGTCCGGGACACCGGCATGGATCCCGGCGAATGGGCGCCAATGTTGGCGTGATGAGCACGGGTAACGGCGAAACCGATGAGTTCATCGGCCACCAGTACCGGCGCCACCACGGTGACGTCCGGCAGATGGGTGCCGCCCAGGTAAGGGTCGTTGACCACCAGCAGGTCGCCGGCGGCCCAGTCCCGCTGCCCCACCAGATCGGCCATGGCGTAGGCCATGGAACCCAGATGCACCGGTATGTGGGCGGCCTGGGCGCAAAGCTGGCCGGCGGCGTCGAACAGCGCGCAGGACAGATCCAGGCGATCCTTGATGTTCGGTGACAGCGCGCTGGCCCGCAGCAGCGCCCCCATCTCGTCACAGATGCCGGCCAGGCGGTTGGCGAAGATACTCAATTGTACCGGGTTCATGGACATTATCGGGTCGGCGGAGAGTGGACAGGCAGTATGCCACAGGCCGGACGCCCCAGGGCCCGCGCGTTGCGCCGCCCTTCAAGCGTGAGTATTATCGTTGGTCCACTGGCAGCCTCGGCTGCCGTTTTTATTTTCACGGACCCTAATATCATGAGCGAGCAGTTCCTGATCCCCACCTACGCGCGGCAGCCCATCGCTTTCGTTCGCGGCCAGGGGGTATGGTTGTACGATGAACAAGGCAAGGCGTATCTGGACGCGGTGTCCGGTGTCGCCGTGTGTAATCTCGGTCACTGCCATCCGGCGGTGGTCCAGGCGCTTCGCGAACAGAGCGAACGCCTGATGCACACCTCCAACCTGTATCGTATTCCCGTTCAGGAACGACTGGCCGAGCGACTGTGCCAGCTGTCCGGCATGGACAAGGTGTTCTTCGGCAATTCCGGCGCCGAGGCCAACGAGGCCGCGATCAAGCTGGCGCGGCTGCATGGCCGCCGCCGCGGCGTGGAAAAGCCGGTGGTGCTGGTAATGGAAGGCAGCTTCCACGGCCGCACCATGGCAACACTGTCCGCCACCGCCAACCAGAAAGTCCAGGAAGGCTTTGGACCGCTGCTGGAAGGTTTCCGCCGTTTGCCCTACGACGACCTCGATGCGGTTCACCAAGCCGCCGATGACAATGTCGTGGCGGTGCTGGTGGAACCGGTCCAGGGCGAAGGCGGCGTCAACGCGGCCAGCCCCGGCTATCTGCAAAAGCTGCGCGAACTCTGCGATCAGCGCGGCTGGCTGTTGATGCTGGACGAGATCCAGACCGGCAACGGCCGCACCGGCACCTATTTCGCCTGCCAGGCGGAACAGGTCCGTCCCGACGTGCTGACCACCGCCAAGGGGCTGGGCAACGGCTTCCCGATCGGCGCCTGCCTGGTCAGCGGCGCGGCCAGCGATCTGTTCGGGCCCGGCAATCACGGCAGCACCTTCGGCGGCAACCCACTGGGCTGCGCGGTGGCGCTGGCGGTGATTGATACGCTGCAGGACGGCGTACTGGAACAGGTCGCCGACAAGGGTGAAGCATTGCGCACGCAACTGCGCGAGGCGCTGTCCGATCTGTCCCTGGTCCAGGAGGTCCGCGGCCGGGGCATGATGGTGGGCATTCAACTGGATCGTCCCTGCGGCGAGCTGGTGGACCGGGCCCGCGAAGCCGGGCTGTTGATCAATGTCACCGCCGGCTCGGTGATCCGGCTGCTGCCGCCGTTGATTATCAGCGACGCGGAGCGCGATCAACTGGTCCACACCCTGAGCACCGTGATCCACCGCCATGCCGATGAGCAGGAGGCCTCATGACCCGCCACTTTCTGACTTTGCTGGACCTGACCCCGGAAGAACTGGGCTACCTGCTCCAACGGGCGGTGGAGCTGAAAACCATGCAGCGCACCGGCCAGTTCCATGAGCCGATGCGCGGCAAAACCCTGGGCATGATCTTTGAAAAGTCCTCCACCCGTACCCGGGTGTCCTTCGAAGTGGCCATGACCCAGTTCGGCGGCGCCAGTATTTTCCTGTCTTCCCGCGACACCCAGTTGGGCCGTGGCGAACCGGTGGAGGATTCCGCCCGGGTGCTCTCGCGCATGGTGGACGCGGTGATGATCCGTACTTTTGATCACGGTACCGTGGAAACCTTCGCGCAACATTCCCGGGTACCGGTGATCAATGCCCTCACCGACGATTTCCACCCCTGCCAGTTGCTGGCCGACATGCAGACCTACGTGGAGCATCGGGGCGAGATCAAGGGCCGCAAGGTGGTCTGGGTCGGCGACGGCAACAACATGTGTAACAGCTACATCAATGCCGCCCGCCAGTTCGATTTCCAACTGGTGGTGGCCTGCCCGGAAGGCTTTGAACCCGACGCCGCCCTGATGGCGGACAACGCCGGGCGGGTGTCGGTGGTGCGCGACCCGCGCGAGGCGGTGGCCGGTGCCCATCTGGTCACCACCGACGTGTGGGCCTCCATGGGCCAGGAGCAGGAGCAGCAGGAACGGGCCCGGCATTTCGCCCCTTATCAGGTAACCCCGGCGCTGATGGACCTGGCCGACGAGCAGGCGCTCTTCATGCACTGCCTGCCCGCCCACCGTGGCGAGGAAATCAGCCACGACATGCTCGACGACCCGCGCTCCGTGGTCTGGGACGAAGCGGAAAACCGCTTGCACGCGCAGAAGGCGCTGTTGGAATTCCTGCTCCACGGCCAGCACTGACAACACCGCGGCCCATGTCCCAGCCCCTGCTGACCGTTACCGACCTGGCCTGTCAGTATGGTGAATACCGCGCCGTGAATGGCGTCAGTTTCACCCTGGAGGAAGGCCGGATCGCCTGTCTGCTGGGACCCAGCGGCTGCGGCAAGACCACCACCCTGAGAGCCGTGGCCGGGCTGGAACCGATCCAGGCCGGCCGCATTCATATCGGCGGCGAGGAAGTGGCCCGCCCCGGCTATCAACTGGCTCCGGAACGCCGGCGGCTGGGTATGGTGTTCCAGGAACACGCCCTGTTTCCGCATCTGACGGTGGCCGAGAACGTGGCTTTCGCGTTGCGCCGGGAGACGGCGGAGCAACGCCGCGAACGGGTCGCCCAGTGCCTGCGCCGGGTACGCCTGGAAGGGCTGGATCAGCGCTATCCCCACGAACTGTCCGGCGGTCAGCAACAGCGGGTGGCCCTGGCCCGCTCCCTGGCGCCGCGTCCACGCCTGCTGTTACTGGACGAGCCTTTCGCCAGCCTCGACCTGGATCTGCGCCGGGCCCTGGCCGAGGAACTGGGTGATATCCTGCGCCAGGAGCAAGTGGCGGCGCTGATGGTTACTCACGATCAGGAAGAGGCGTTTCTACTCGCCGACCAGGTCGGCGTCATGCAGGCCGGGACCCTGGCCCAGTGGGACAGCCCCCATCGCATCTATCACGCCCCGAGCAGCCGGTTCGTGGCGGAATTCGCCGGCTACGGCACCTTCCTGCGCGGCACCGTCACCAACGAAGGCACCGTCAGCACCGTGCTGGGAGAACTGCGTGACGGCCCCCTGCCCTGGCCGGCCGGCACCGAGGTGGACGTGCTGTTGCGACCGGATGACCTGTTGCCGGATCCCCAGGGCGTGCTCCTGACCGTGGAGAAAAGCCTGTTCACCGGTCCCACGGTCCTGCACCGGTTACGGCTGCCGGACGGCGGTACCTTGTTGTGCCAGACCAGCGGCCGGGAACCGCCGGCGGGCCCCGGCGAGATGATGCCGGTGACCATGGCGCCCACGGCCCTGGTGGCCTTTCCCCTTGAAGACAACTAGGGTAGCCAATTCGCTGGCACGCTTACATGCAACACGCCGGCACGCCAAACCCAAAGCCCTTGCGAGGACCTTGCGCTTGCCCGGGCAGCGCTCCGCTTTAGCAGCGAATAGCGTGTAAGCGTGTAAGCGTGTAAGCGATTTATGGGCTGTTTGTTTCGCTGTCAACTGTCCACTATCAACTGTCAACTCTACTGCGGCCTCATAGCAAGGCCATGGCCGCGATTAACGTGTTGGCGTCAGCATGTTGCACGCCGCGCCTACCCCGTCCGCACCTGATTACGGCCATGGCTCTTGGCCAGGTAGAGGCCGTGATCGGCGCGGGCCAGCAAGGCCTCCACGGTTTCCCCCGGCTGATAACCGGCGACGCCGGCGGACAACGTCACCGTGGCCGGCCCGCCCATATGGTCGAAAGCGGCGTTGGCCCACTGCTGGCGCAGGCGCTCCACCACGCGCAGGGCGCCAGCCTCGTTACTTTGCGGCAGCACCATCAGGAACTCCTCGCCGCCGAGCCGCGCCAGGTAGTCCCCCTCGCGCAACAGAGCGGCGGCGTGTTCGGCGAAGGCACGCAGCACCTGGTCGCCCCATTGATGGCCGTAGTGATCGTTGATTGCCTTGAAGTGGTCCATGTCCAGATAACACACCGCGAACGGATAATGATGGCGGTCCGCCAGACTCTTCTGATAATCCAGCACTTCCACGATATGACGGCGGTTGAACAGCCCGGTCAGATCGTCACGGATCGCCAGTTCCCGGCTTTGCCGTACCATCCGCGCCAGTTCCCGATTGTGCCGGCCGAGGGTGCGGCGCAGGGCGTTGACGCCGCCCCCGGTAATGGTGAAGCAAGCGCTCACCGCCACGAAAGCCAGCCACTGCAGCAGCGCCGACGCCAGCTCCAGTTGCTCATCCCGGTGCTGATACAGGCCGAGCAACGCCAGCCCGTAAGCCGCGCTGACCACCGCCGACAACAGCCCCAGTGCTCTGGGCTCCAACCGGAACGACAGCAGCAACAGCAGCGGGAAATACAGCAACATCACGGCGAGACGCCCGTCCGTGGTGTGTACCGCCGTCAGCAACAGCATGGCGGCCAGCATGATCCCGGCCGGAAACGACAGCGTCGGTTCCTGCCAGGCCCGGGTCAGACCACGCTCGATCATCGCCAGGTAAGGCACCATCAGACTCCATAGCAACACCAGCGCCCACGCCAGCACTTCCCCGTCGACACGGTTGTGCCCCAGCTTCCACAGTACCGTCGCCACCGCCGAATAGAACAGCGCCACCGCCACCACCGAGCGGCCGTGCACCCGCAGCAGGCGGCGTTCATTCACTGTCAGGCGACCCAGCGGCTGCCAGTCCGGCTTCATCACGCGTCCTCCAGCAAGCGGTCACGGCCGGCCTGCTTGGCCTGGTACAGCAGCCGGTCGGCGCGGGCCAGTACCTGATCCGCCTCTTCCCCGGTACCGGCCAGGGCGAGACCGGCGGAAGCGGTCACGTTCAAGTCCGGCTGGTCCTCGAAGCCCTGTTCGCGCAGTTCCGCCAGTATCCGTTCCACCAGTTCCCGAGCCTGCTCCCGGTGACTGACCGGCAGAATCAGCAGGAACTCCTCGCCCCCCATCCGCGCCGCCAACGCCGGCGGTTGCAGATGGCGGCGCAGCAAATCGGCGAAACGGATCAGGACACGGTCACCGATCAGGTGTCCGTATCGGTCGTTGATGGCTTTGAAATGATCCAGGTCGACGAACACCACCGCCAGCAAATAGGCACCCCGACGAGCCTGGCCACAGGCCTTGGTCAGCAGCTCCATGGCGTGGCGGCGGCCGTACAGGCCGGTCAGCTCATCGCGGATCGCCAGATCACGAACCTGGCGCGCCATTTGCTGCAAGGCTTCGTTGCGGCCGTCGATGCGGCGGCGAATGCCGACGATCTCCAGCGCCAGCAACATCATCAGCACCACCGCCAGGGTGAACAGCAGCCAGTGCTGCCACTCCACCATGGCGTTGAAGGCGCGCGGCTCACTGCTTTGCAGTTCCAGCAACACCAGCGCGTAACCGCCCACGCCGAGCAACGCCAGGCGCAGCAATTGCCAGCGACCGACACGGAACACTCCGATTTGCAGCACGGCGAGAAAGAACACCATGACCAGCAGGCGGTGGTCACTCAGGAACAAGGCGCTGACCAGTAGCGCCACCGTGCTCCACACCAGCACCGGCTCGGTAAAACGGCGGACGTCGCCACCATTGCGAAGGGTCAGGCAGGCCAGGCTCCAGACCACCAGATGGCCGAACCAGAGCGCCAGGAAGGTGAGGAAGAACGCCTCCGGGGACAGCGCGAAAAAACCCCATTGCAATGCCAGCCAGCACACCAGGGTGTGAGCACCGGCACCCAGCAGCGCCGCCAGGGACAGCCGCCGGAATTCCTGTTTGTCATATCCCCGCGAGATTCTTTGCTGCATGCGCCGGGTCCCCGAATGATGGCAGGCGGGGGCCTATGCACCACACGCCGAACGCTGTTCCGGAGCCGGATCCGGGTTTGCCGGAGCCGCGCAGGGGCGGTATCGGCAACAGGCATCAGGCTATTTTCCTAGAGCAGCCCGGAAATGATACTGAAACCCGGTGAGGCGGCCCATGCCGCCTGTGTAAAAGAAAGTCACATCACCCGGCGCACCGCTGCCTGCCAGCCCTGGTAGCGCCGTTCGCGTTCTTCCTCCGCCAGCGACGGCAGGAAGGAGCGCTCGCACCGCCAGTGATCACCCACATGGGCCAGATCGCTGTACCAGCCGCAACCGAGCCCAGCCAGGTAGGCGGCGCCCAAAGCGGTGGTTTCGGTCACGTCCGGGCGGTCCACCTGGATGCCCAGCACGTCCGCCAGGGTCTGACTGAGCCAGTTGTTCACCACCATGCCACCATCCACCCGCAAGGTGGTGGGCCGCCGCCGGCAGTCCGCCGCCATCGCTTCCAACAGGTCCCTGGACTGGTAGCAGACCGCCTCCAGACCGGCGGTGACCACCTCGGCGATGCCGGTATCCCGGGTCAGCCCCAGCAAGGCACCGCGGGCATGGGGATCCCACCAGGGCGCCCCCAGCCCGGTGAATGCCGGCACCAGATAGACACCGCGCGAGGAGCCGGCACGGCGCGCCAGCGCCTCGGTTTCACTGGCGTGGGAAATCAGGTTGAGGCCATCGCGCAGCCACTGGATGGCGGCGCCGGCGACGAAAATGGAGCCTTCCAGCGCGTAGGTGGTTTCGCCGCCAAGGCGATAGCCCACGGTGGTCAGCAGACGGTTTTCCGAGATCACCGCGGCGCCGGTGTTCATGATCATGAAGCAGCCAGTGCCGTAGGTGCTCTTGACCATGCCCGGTTGGAAACAGGCCTGTCCCACCAACGCCGCCTGCTGGTCGCCGGCGATTCCCGCCACCGTCACCGACGCCCCCAGCAACTCCGGCGCGGTGCTGCCGAAATCGCCGGCACTGTCGCGCACCTCCGGCAACAGGGCGGCGGGGATGTTGAACAGGCGCAGCAGGGTGTCATCCCAGCGCTGCTCATGGATATTGAACAGCAGCGTGCGCGAGGCGTTGGTGGCGTCGGTGGCATGCACCTTGCCGCGGGTGAGCTTCCACAGCAGCCAGCAATCAATGGTGCCGAAGGCCAGATCACCGGCCTCGGCCCGCGCCCGTGCGCCGTCCACGGTATCCAGCAGCCAGGCCAGCTTGGTGGCGGAGAAATACGGGTCCAGCAGCAGGCCGGTGCGCTCGCGCACGGTATCCTCATGCCCCTGATCCTTCAATTGCTGGCACAAGGCGGCGGTACGACGGTCCTGCCAGACGATGGCGGGCGCCACCGGTTCACCGGTGGCACGGTCCCACAGCACCGTGGTCTCGCGCTGGTTGGTGATACCGATGGCCGCCAGCTGCGCCGCCTCCACCGCGGCGTTGCGCAACGCCTGCCGGCACAACGCCAGCACATCATTCCAGATTTCCTGAGCGTCGTGCTCGACCCAGCCGTCCTGGGGGAAATGCTGCTTGAACTCCTTTTGCGCCTGCCCCACCGCGGTCCCATCGCGATCAAACACAATGGCGCGGGAACTGGTGGTGCCCTGGTCGATGGCGAGGATGTACATGAGAACCCCGGAAATCAGTTGACAGTTGATAGTGGACAGTTGACAGCTGCGCGAGAAATTTTTATCTACCCCCAAAGCAAAGAGGCCGCGCTCATAGGGTGTGACAGTCTCCTGGATAAAAAACAATGGCCTGCGGATGCGCAAACGATCTTTGCGGTTCCGCAATGCCTTTGCTTTTCGCTATCAACTGTCAACTTTCTTTTCTACCTTCCCAGCACATGTTGGCGCTGCTGTTCGCGGGGCAGGATAACCTGGAAACGGGCGCCGCCCCAGTCGCTTTCCAGCACCCTTACTTCGCCGCCGTGCCAGTCGACAATGCGCTTGACGATGGACAGCCCCAGGCCGTAGCCGCCGCTGGCGCGGTGCCGGGACTGGTCCAGACGGGCGAAGGGCTTGAACACCCGCTCGCGTTGATGTTCGGGGATCCCCGAACCGTCGTCGTCCACTTCCACCACCACCCGTTCGCCGCCTTCTTCCAGGCGTATGGTCATGAGGATGCGCGCCCGTGCGTAGCGTAGAGCGTTGGTGACCAGATTCTGCAGGATACGGTGCAGATAGCGGGGGTCGCCATCCACGGCCAGGGTCCGGTCCCCTGCCACCTCGATGACGATATCCCCGCGAATCGTGTCCAGTTCCCCTCGCAGCTGCTCGCACACTTCCACCAGATACACCGGTTGGAAATCGATGGTCGGCGTGCCCTGCTCCAGCCGCGCATAGGTGAGGATCTCATCGATCAACTGATCCAGTTGGTCAATGTCCCGGTCCAGAGCGTCCAGGCGCTCCCGGCGGGCCTCGGCGGATTCGCTGTCGGCCAGCATTTCCAGACCGAAACGCAGGCGCGCCACCGGCGTGCGCAGCTCGTGGGAGACCGCCCGGGTCATCTCCCGCTGAGCATGGATCAACCGGCGGATGTGAGCGGTCATGCCGTTGAAGGTGGCGGCCAGTTGGCCAATGGAATCGCTGCCGCGCACGTCGGCGTGGGCGGTAAGATCGCCACCGCCGAGCCGTTTCACCGCGCGCTCGAGATGGCGCAGGCGGGTTTGCAGCGGCCGGACCTGGAGATAGGTGGACAACGCCACCATACACAAGGCCAGCAGGCTGGCGACCACCAGTAATTCCCAGGGGAACGGGTCGAACAGGGTCATCGGCCCGAGCACCAGCACCCGATGGTCCCGCGGGATCGGCACGTAAAGGTAGAGGGTGGCGTCCCGGCGCGTGCTGTCGGTGAGCAGCAGCACCATCTCGTTGCGATCCAGGCGCTGGTACTGCTCCTCGTCCAGACCAACTTCCCCCCACTCCGCCAGGGACAGTGGAAATCCGAAGTACGGCACCAGCCGCGCCAGGGACTGGGCCCGCTGCTCCGGCGCCACCACCTTGAGACGGTCCAGGATCAGGCCGGCGGTGGCGCGTGCCTGCTGCTCGGAGAGACGTTCGAGGCTGGTGACCAGATAATCGTCCCCACCGGGAACGTGATAGAGCACGGTGATCCGCTCGGACTCCCGGTGTTCGCGGATCACCACCCGGCCTTCATCCAGATGCAGTCGCTCCCGGTAGGTCAGGCTGAGATCCGCCCCCGGGTGTATCCGCAAGGACGCGCCGAGCCGGCGGCTCATCTCCCGCAGCCATTCAGCGCGGTCGGCTCCGGATTGCTCCCGCAGCCCCTCCCCGAGCAGAAAGAAGGTCCCTTCCGCCATGCGCTCGCGGTACTGATCGGCGCGGTACTGATTGATCAGATCAACGCCAACATAGGTGGCGGCACCAATGATCAGCAAGGCCACCAGGATGCCACCGTAGATGCGCACGAAAATGCTGTTCAAAAGGCCTCTCCGGTCAACCCGGGCAAATGGCGCCGACAGCCGGGCCCGCGCCGCCGGCACCGGTCACGGCGCGGGCGGGGAAGCGGGCACGGTGTCTTCAACCGGAACTCATTTCCTTGACGAACAGGTAGCCCTTGGAACGCACGGTCTTGATACGCTTGGGATTTTCCGGGTCGTCGCCGACTTTCGGACGGATCCGGGATATGCGCACGTCGATAGAACGGTCCTGGCCATCGTACTGAATGCCGCGGAGTTTCTCGAAGATGGTCTCCCGAGAGAGCACGGTGCCGGCATTGGAAGCCAACAACCAGAGCAGATCGTATTCAGCGCTGGTGAGATCCACCGATTCGCCTCTCAGCGTCACTTCGCGGGCGGCGTTGTCGATCACCAGAGCGCCGAATTCAAGGCGGGCCGGTGAATTGTCACGCTCATTGTCGGTTTCCACCCGCCGCAGCAGGGCGCGGATCCGCGCCAGCAATACCCGCGGCTTGACCGGTTTGGCGACGTAGTCGTCGGCGCCCATCTCCAGCCCCAGTACCTGATCCATGTCGTCGGTGCGCGCGGTCAGCATCAGGATCGGCTTTTTGTACGCCCCCCTGACTTCCCGGCACACCGTCAGACCGTCCGCCCCCGGCAGCATCAGATCCAGTACCACCAGATCCGGTTGCTCGGCGCGGATCCGGCGGATCGCGTCTTCCCCATCGCGCACCACGGTAACGGCAAGGCCGTTGGATTCCAGGTATTCTCGGGTCAGATCGGCGAGGCGGTCATCGTCCTCGACGATCATGATGGTCGGCGGGTTATCCTGCACGGTTGTCATCCCGTCGTTATCCTTATCCGTTTCTGTTCACAAGGGACCGGGTTGCCCCGGTACAAACTGCCCCACCCCCAGTGGCGTGGCGATATTCTTCTTTTAGCGCATACACCCCGGCGGCGGCAACCATGATGATGGCGGCAAGATGACACAATATATGGGATAGCGGCGCCGCACTACCACTGTCATTGCCGGCGCCGGAAAAGACTCACAGAAGTTCACACATTATCCACAGGATTTCCCCAGGCCGGCATCTTGCAAATCCGCCCGCTCAACTATAACTTGTACCCAATCAGAGCCAGCAACCCAATATATTGGGTTTTGTAAAATGTCACCACCCCGGTTATTTGGCCATGGCTGAAGGCAGCTGGAGACGGTGACGGGCCGGCGCCACGGGGCCGGCGGCAGCGTCTCCAGCTGGGTACCCGCCCCATTCGGGCACACAAGATATAGTGGCATCCAGACAGTCCGGATACACCGGAATGTCCCGGAAAAGGCGGGAGAAGACGGTGAAAGCGGCGCCCGGGCCGCGGACAGAACACGAACCCGACACCACGGCAGCGCCGTAACGACGCTGCCCCGGACCACCGGGCCGGACACTAAACAGCATCGCACCACACTTTTACGGAGAGGGCATCATGCAAACGGAGATGAATCGCGACTCGCAACCCGGCGACGACCGCGATGCGATCGACATCGAGGACGCAGGCGTATCCACCACCGCCCCGGGCCAGCTGCGCGTGATCAAACGCAACGGCAAGGTGGTTCCCTACGATGACGACAAAATCACCGTCGCCATAACCAAGGCCTTCCTGGCCGTGGAGGGCGGTACCGCCGCGGCTTCCTCTCGCATCCACGACACCGTCGCCCGGCTCACCGAGCAGGTCAGTGCCACCTTCAAGCGCCGCATGCCCTCCGGTGGCACCATCCACATCGAGGAAATCCAGGATCAGGTGGAGCTGGCGCTGATGCGCGGTGGCGAACACAAAGTGGCACGGGATTACGTCCTCTACCGTGAGCAGCAGGCGCGCAAGCGCGCCGAGCGCGACAGCCAGTTCCCCGAGCCCACCCACCAGGTGGATCTGGCCGTGACCATGGAAGACGGCAGCCGCGCGCCGCTGGACATGGGCCGCCTGGAACACCTGATCCGCGAGGCTTGCCGCGGCCTGGACTACGTGGACGCCGACAAGATCATCGCCGAGACCGTCAAGAACCTGTACGACGGCGTCTCCATCAAGGACGTGAACACCTCCATGGTGATCACCGCCCGCACCCTGATCGAGGTGGAACCGAACTACTCCCTGGTCACCGCCCGCCTGCTGCTGGACAAGATCCGCGCCGAAGCGCTGCAGTACCTGGACGTGGCCGAGCGTGCCAACCAGGAAGAAATGGAAGCGCTGTACAGCCAGACTTTCGCCGCTTACGTGCACAAAGGGATCGAGTGCGAGCTGCTGAACCCGGAACTGGCGGACTTCGATCTGGAAAAACTGGGTGCCGCGCTCAAGGGCGAACGCGACCTGCAGTTCTCCTACCTGGGCCTGCAAACCCTGTACGACCGCTATTTCATCCACCATAACGACACCCGCATCGAGCTGCCGCAGTGCTTCTTCATGCGCGTGGCCATGGGCCTGGCGATCCGCGAGGACAACCGCGAAGAGCGCGCCATCGAGTTCTACAATCTGCTGTCCAGCTTCGATTACATGAGCTCCACGCCGACCCTGTTCAACGCCGGCACCCTGCGTCCGCAGCTCTCCAGCTGCTACCTGACCACGGTGCCCGATGACCTGTCCGGCATCTACAGCGCCATCCACGACAACGCCATGCTGAGCAAATTCGCCGGCGGGCTGGGCAACGACTGGACCCCGGTGCGGGCGCTGGGCTCCTACATCAAGGGCACCAACGGCAAGTCCCAGGGCGTGGTGCCGTTCCTGAAAGTGGTCAACGACACCGCGGTGGCGGTGAACCAGGGCGGCAAGCGCAAGGGCGCGGTCTGCGCCTACCTGGAAACCTGGCACATGGACATCGAGGAATTCCTCGAGCTGCGCAAGAACACCGGTGATGACCGCCGTCGTACCCACGACATGAACTCCGCCAACTGGATTCCGGATCTGTTCATGAAGCGGGTGGTGAACGAGCAGGAGTGGACCCTGTTCAGCCCCAACGACGCGCCGGACCTGCACGATCTCTACGGTGAAGCGTTCGAGCAACGCTACAACGAATACGAGGAAATGACCCGTGACGGCCGCATCACGCACTACAAGCGACTGCCAGCGATCAACCTGTGGCGCAAGATGCTCTCCATGCTGTTCGAGACCGGCCACCCCTGGTTCACCTTCAAGGATCCGTGCAACCTGCGCAGCCCGCAGCAGCACGTGGGTGTGGTGCACTCCTCCAACCTGTGCACCGAGATCACCCTGAACACCAACCGCGAGGAAATCGCGGTGTGCAACCTGGGTTCCGTGAACCTGGCCCAGCACATCGGCGACAACGGCCTGGACCGGGAAAAGCTGGCGCGCACCGTGAAAACCGCCGTGCGCATGCTGGATAACGTGATCGACATCAACTACTACAGCGTGCCCCAGGCGGAGAACTCCAACCTCAAGCACCGCCCGGTGGGCCTGGGCATCATGGGCTTCCAGGACGCGCTGTATAAGCAGGGCATCAGCTACGCTTCCGCCGACGCGGTGGCGTTCGCCGACCAGTCCATGGAAGCGGTCAGCTACTACGCGATCCAGGCTTCCGCCGATCTGGCCGAGGAGCGCGGCGCCTACCAGACCTTCGACGGTTCCCTGTGGAGCCAGGGCGTGCTGCCGATCGACTCCATCGACATCCTGGTGAAACAGCGTGGCGAAGACTATTGCACGGTGGATCGCAGCCAGACCCTGGATTGGGACAGCGTTCGTGAAAGAGCGCGCCAGGGCATGCGCAATTCCAACGTGATGGCGATCGCGCCCACCGCCACCATCGCCAACATCACCGGCGTGTCCCAGTCCATCGAGCCCACGTATCAGAACCTGTACGTGAAATCGAACCTGTCCGGCGAATTCACCGTGGTCAATCCGTATCTGGTGAACGCCCTCAAGGAACGCGGTCTGTGGGACAACGTGATGGTCAACGACCTCAAGTACTACGACGGTTCCGTGCAGCCGATCGAGCGGGTGCCGGCGGACCTGAAGGAACGCTTCCGTACCGCCTTCGAGGTGGAGCCGCGCTGGCTGGTGGAATCCGCCAGCCGCCGCCAGAAGTGGATCGATCAGGCCCAGTCCCTGAACCTGTACATCGCCGAGGCCAATGGTAAGAAACTGGATGTGACCTACAAAATGGCGTGGCTGCTGGGTCTGAAAACCACCTATTACCTGCGTGCCATCGGCGCCACCCAGACCGAGAAGTCCACGGTCAACGACAACAAGCTCAACCGGGTATCCGCCGTGGCGGAGGAGCCGGCCCAGTTCGACAAGGCGGCGGATGTGCCGCAGGCCTGCTCCCTCGACGACCCGGACTGCGAGGCGTGCCAATAAAGACGCAAGCACGCTTACACGCTGGCACGCACCACGCCTTTTTGCGTGCCAGCGTGAAGCGTGTTGCGTGTAAGCGGCTTCTTTAAAGAATGCACCACCAGTGACGCCAAGGCGCCACCCTGAAAGAATGGAGAAATCACATGCTGAGCTGGGACGATTTTGATGCGCAAGAGACGCCCGCCAACAAGCAGCCCCGCGTCGCACAGCCGACGCCGCCGCAATCTGAGCCGGTCGCTGAGAAAGCGGCATCTGCACCTCAAGCACCGGCAGCGGGAAGTGCAGCGAATGCTGAACCTCAGAAAGAGCGAGGAAGAGCCGCTGACGCCGCCAACGAAAGCGCCCGGGAACGCGCCCTGAGCGATGCCGTGGCCCGTGCCCGGCAGGCGGTGGAGAAAATGGACATCGCCGAAGGCGTGGCCGAGCTGGAAGGCACCGCCGGCCGCGTGCAAGTGGACGACAAGCGGATGATCAACTGCCGCGCCGACCTCAACCAGCTGGTGCCCTTCAAGTACGACTGGGCCTGGCAGAAATACCTGGACGGCTGCGCCAACCACTGGATGCCCCAGGAAATCAACATGAACGCGGACCTGGCGCTGTGGAAGCGGACGGACGGCCTGACCGAGGACGAGCGCCGCATCGTCAAGCGCAACCTGGGCTTCTTCTCCACCGCCGATTCCCTGGTGGCCAACAACCTGGTACTGGCTCTGTACCGGCTGATCACCAACCCCGAGTGCCGCCAGTACATCCTGCGCCAGTCCTTCGAGGAGGCGATCCACACCCACGCCTACCAGTACTGCATCGAATCCCTGGGCATGGATGAAGGCGAGATCTTCAACATGTACCGGGAAATCCCCTCCGTGGCCAAGAAGGCGCAATGGGGCATTGAGTACACCCGCGAACTGTCCGATCCGAAGTTCACCACCGGCACCGAGGAAACCGACAAGGCGCTACTGCAGAACCTGATTGCGTTCTACTGCGTACTGGAAGGTATTTTCTTCTATTGCGGCTTCACCCAGATTCTGTCCATGGGCCGTCGCAACAAGATGACCGGCGTGGCCGAACAGTTCCAGTACATCCTGCGTGACGAGTCCATGCACGTGAACTTCGGCGTCGACGTGATCAACCAGATCAAGCTGGAAAACCCGCATTTGTGGGATCAGGCCATGCGTGACCAGGCCACCCAGATGATCCTGGAAGGCACCGAGCTGGAGATTCAGTACGCCCGCGATACCATGCCCCGTGGTGTATTGGGCATGAACGCCGCGATGATGGAAGAGTATCTGCAGTTCATCGCCAACCGTCGTCTCACTCAGTTGGGGCTGCCCGAACAGTTCAAGGGCGTCAGCAATCCCTTCCCCTGGATGAGCGAGATCATGGACCTGCGCAAGGAGAAGAACTTCTTCGAGACCCGGGTCACCGAGTATCAGGTCGGTGGCGCGCTGAGCTGGGACTGAGTCCGCCGAAAGGCAGCGGGGACCAACGGCACCCGCTGCCTTTCATGGCCTGTTTTACCGGCCTGTCGGCATGACGGCAATTGTTCTCGTGCCATTTCCTTGGCACCATTCCCCTATCCACACAGGGAGGCCTTCATGAGCCAACACGATCAGGACCACGATACCCTAGAGGAAGCGCGGGAACTGCTCGACACCATCGAGCAGGTGGAAGAAGCCCTGACGGTGATGACCACCGTGGTGGCCCAGCTCAAGGAGCAGGTGGCCACCCATCTGGAAGACGATACCGAGGAAATAACCGCCGAGGAATTTCTCGAGCGCTGTGAAAACCTGGCCGGTACCTGGCACTGAGCCCTTAATTTGGTTAAACCGGCGCTGATTGGATAATCCGATGACATCCATCAGCCAATCCACGCGCAACCGGGCGCCCAAGGCGTTATAGTGTGAGACGGCGTTGACCGGAAGGTCGCGCCGTCTTTTTACATGTTGCCGCACTGCTTTCCATGTAAGAATTGCTGCATATAAAGTTGCTGCGTTGTTGCTGCGTTAGGGAGCCCCTGTTCATGAAAGCGTCGGATCTCTTTGTCCGTGCCCTGGAAGCCGAAGGCGTCGAATACCTGTTCGCCATCCCCGGGGAAGAGAACCTGGATCTGCTGGAATCCCTGCGGGGATCCAAGAAAATCAAACTGGTCATTACCCGCCACGAGCAAGCCGCCGGTTTCATGGCCGCCACCTACGGCCGCTTCACCGGGAAGGCCGGCGTCTGTCTGTCCACCCTGGGGCCCGGCGCCACCAACCTGGTCACCGCCGCCGCCTACGCCCAGCTCGGCGCCATGCCGATGGTGATGATCACCGGCCAGAAGCCGATCAAGTCCAGTAAACAGGGTCAGTTCCAGATCATCGACGTGGTCGACATGATGCGTCCGCTGACCAAGTTCACCAAGCAGGTGGTCAGCGGCGACACCATTCCCGCCCGCATCCGCGAGGCGTTCCGTCTGTCCCAGGAGGAGCGCCCCGGCGCCACCCATCTGGAACTGCCGGAAGACATCGCCCGCGAACATTCCACCATGCCGGTATTGGAGCCGAGCCTGACGCGCCGGCCCATCGCCGAGGACAAGGCCATCTGCCGCGCCGTGGAAGCGATCCAGAACGCGCGCAAACCACTGATCCTGGTGGGCGCCGGCGGCAACCGCAAGCTGACCAGCAAGATGCTGCGCCAGTTCATGGACAAGCTGGGCATTCCGGTGGTCACCACGCAGATGGGCAAAGGCGTGGTGGATGAAACCGGGCCTCACTTCCTCGGCAATACCGCGCTGTCCGATGGCGACTTCGTGCACCGCGCCATTAGCGCCGCCGACCTGATCATCAACATTGGCCATGACGTGGTGGAAAAGCCACCGTTCTTCATGCGCCCCGGCGGGCCGGAAGTGGTACACATCAACTTCAACTCCGCCCAGGTGGACCCGGTCTACTTCCCGCAAATCGAAGTGGTCGGCGATATCGCCAACAGCCTGTGGCAGCTCAAGGAGCGCCTGGACCCGCAGGAGCATTGGAGCTTCGCCGACTTCCACCGGGTGCGCGATGCGCTGCAGAAGCACATCAACGAAGGCGCCCGTGACGACCGTTTCCCGATGCTGCCCCAGCGGCTGGTGCACGAGGTGCGCAAGGTGATGCCGGACGACGGCGTCATCGCCCTGGACAACGGCATGTACAAAATCTGGTTCGCCCGCAACTACCCGGCCACTCACCCCAACACGGTGTTGCTGGATAACGCTCTGGCCAGCATGGGCGCCGGCCTGCCCTCGGCGATGGCGGCGAAGATGGTTCATCCCAATCGCCGGGTTCTGTCGGTCTGCGGCGACGGCGGCTTCATGATGAATTCCCAGGAGCTGGAAACCGCGGTGCGCATGGGGCTGGATCTGGTGGTGCTGATTCTGCGCGACGACGGCTACGGCATGATCAAGTGGAAACAGAGCCAGATGGACTTCCACGATTTCGGCCTGGATTTCCACAATCCGGATTTCGTCGCCTACGCCAAGGCCTATGGCGCCGAGGGACACCGGGTGGAAAGCAGCGATCAGCTGGTTCCCCTGGTGGAGAGCTGCTTCGAGGCTGGCGGCGTTCACGTCATCGACCTGCCGGTGGACTACTCCCAGAACGACCGCATTCTCAACCAGGAAATCCGCGAGTTGAGCAGCAAGGTCTGAGTTGACGACACCGGGCGGCGCGAACGGATTCATAATCCGGCGCCGCGGAGTGATTCCGTACCGGCACCTTGAATAACAATCGCGCACTCCTTGAAGACGCCTCCCGGGGCGTCTCTTTTTTGTGGCCTGCCGTCCATGGCGGCCACCCTGCGGGCCGATTCGCTGGCAAGCCAGCTTCCCACACAGGGGCCACGAAGCCGCTGTGGGAAGCGAGTTCACTCGCGAACAGCGAGCATCCCCGGTATCAAACCACGATTGGCAAGCCCCGGATTACCTGCCAACATCCCTGCCTGAACGGCCCAATCCCCGGAGGTTGTGATGTGGTTATCGCACTACTCGACACTGGCCCGCTACAACCAGTGGCAAAACCAGCAACACTACCAACTCTGCGACAGGCTGGACGACACCCAGCGCAAGGCGGACCGGGGCCTGTTCTTTCACTCCATCCATGGCACGCTCAACCATCTTCTGCTCGCCGACCGGCTGTGGCTGGGCCGGTTCCTTGACCGCCCTTTTCATGTCCAGAGACTGGATCAGGAGCTGTATGAGGATTTCGATCAATTATGGCGCGAACGGGAAAATACCGATCAGGCCATCCTCGACTATATCGCCGGGCTCGAGGAAAGCCGTCTGGACGGAGAGCTCAGCTACGTCTCCGCCTCCACCGGCCAATCCCGAAGCCAGCCGTTGCGGCTTTGCCTGACTCATTTTTTCAACCACCAGACCCACCATCGCGGCCAGATCACCACCGCCTATGGCCAGCTGGGCCATGATGTGGGCGTCACGGACTTGATCTTCATGCCTTCTCTATGACGCGAACTGCGGTACTCTGATTCTCAAGCGATTGTACTCACAGGACGCGCCATGCCCGATGCTCTCACTCTTGTCGTGATTCTGCTCGCCACCGCGGTGTTCGCCGTGGTGCTGTTCCGGCGTCTGCATCTGCCTCCAATCCTGGCGTATCTCGGAGCCGGGGTTCTGGCCGGACCGGGGGGGCTGGGCTGGGTCGACGATACCTCCGGCATGCAGTATCTGGCCGAGTTCGGCATTGTCTTTCTGTTGTTCTCCCTGGGGCTGGAATTTTCCATACCGCGTCTGCTTGCCCTGCGCCGGGTGGTATTCGGCGCCGGACCGCTGCAGGTGCTGCTGACCGGCCTGCCGGTACTGCTGATCATGTGGCTGCTGGATTTCCCACTGGCCATCGCCCTGATCGCCGGTGGCGCTTTCGCGCTGTCGTCCACCGCCATCGTGATCCGCGATCTGATCGCCCGGGGCGCGGTCAACACCGGCTATGGCCGCGCCAGCACCGGCATTCTGCTGTTCCAGGATCTGGCGGCGGTGATCATGCTGGTGCTGTTGCCGGTCCTCGCGCATCCGGAAATCGGCGATCCGTTCATCACCGCCGGGACGACATTGGGCAAAGCCCTGTTGTTGTTCTTTGGCATCTACGTGATTGGCAAGTGGGTACTGCCCCGCGCCCTGGAGGAAACCGGCCGCGCCCGTTCCGATGAAGTGTTCGTGATGACGGCTCTGCTGCTGGCGCTGCTGGCCGCCTGGGTGACCCATGCCCTGGGCTTGTCCATGGCTCTGGGCGCTTTTCTGGCCGGCATGATGCTTGGCGAAAGTCACTTCCGTCATCAGATCGAAGCCGATATCCGGCCCTTCCGTGATCTGCTTCTGGGACTGTTTTTCATGGGCGTGGGCATGCTGGTGTCCCCGCAGCTGTTCGCCAAACACTGGTATTGGATCCTGCTCGGCGCCGCCGCTCTAATGGTATTCAAATCAGTGCTAATAGCGGCGCTATTGACGTTGCTGGGCGAACGTAAGGAAACGGCCCTGCGCAGCGGTATCATGCTGGCGCAGGGCGGCGAATTCGGTTTCGTGCTGGTGACCCTGGCGGTGTCACACGGCCTGATGAACAGCGAACAGGCCGGCATCCTGATATCGATCGCCGTGCTGACCATGGCGGCCACCCCGGCGCTGTTGGAGCACAGCCGCACCCTCACCCGTCACCTGCTCCGGCGCTGGGAACAGGAACCGGACACCCCGGCGGTTGACGAGAACACCAGTGGGCACGTATTGCTGTGCGGTTATGGCCGCGTCGGTCAGAACCTGATGCGCTATCTGAACCGCTTTCATCATCAGGCCGTGGCCATCGATACCGACCTGGTGCGGATTCAGGAAGCCAGCCAGGCCGGCGAACGCATTATCTTTGGCGACGCCACCCGCAAGGAGATCCTGGAACGGGCCGGTATTCATCGCGCCAGCCTGCTGGTGGTCACCTTCGACGACGCACGACAGGCCGAGCGTATCCTGCATACCGCCCATCAGCTGTGTCCGGACTTGCGGATTCTGGTGCGCACTCGCGACGACACCCATCTGGATGAGTTGCTGCAGGCTGGCGCCGCCGAAGTGGTGCCGGAAGTGCTGGAAGCCTCGCTGATGCTGGTGGCCCATGCCCTGATGATGCTGGATACGCCGTTCGGCAAAGTGCTGGCCATGCTGCGTCAGAGCCGTCGCGAACGCTACAAGCTGCTGCACGGCTACTATCATGGTGAGTCGCTGCCCACCAGCGACAGCGCCGGCAATCCCTATCGGCTTCTGCACGCGGTCACCCTCGACGAACAGGCCGCGTGTATCGGCAAAACTCTGGGCGACCTGGACCTGCCCGCCCGCAAGGTGGAAGTGCAGACCCTGCGCCGGCAGGAACAGACCATCCATCACCCGGCCGCGGATCAGACGCTGATGGCCGGTGACATTCTCATTCTCTACGGGCCTTTGGAAGCGGTGGAAGCCATCGAGGAAAAACTGCTCGGCGGCTAATGCTCGCGGCGCCAGCGCTTGGGGCCGACACCGGCCCATTGACGAAACGCCCGGGTAAAAGCGCTGTGCTCGGAGTAACCGAGCAGCGCCGCCACTTCCGTCAGTTCCAGGCGGCCGTCCGCCAGGTATTCCCGGGCCATCTGGTAACGCACCCTCTGCAACACGGCCTGGAACGTCTCCCCCTGTTCCGCCAGACGGCGTTGCATGGTACGTGCACTGACATGATGGCGTTCCGCCAGAGCTTCCAGCGTCGGCCGCCCTTCGCGCATCAAACGCACCAGGTCGGCGTCATAGGGCGACCCCGCGCGCGGCTGACGTTCCAGTAACGACTGCGCCTGCCGGTCCAGGATATCCACCAGGCCCGGATCCGGCGCGCCCAGCGGCAGCGTCAGATAGGTCAGCGGTATCCGCAACACCGTCCATGCGCAATCGAAGCGCACTTCCGCGCCGAAAAACGCCCGATAAGGCGCCGGATCCACCGGCTCGGGGTTAACGAAATGCACCGCCTCCACCGGCAAATTCCGACCCACCAGGTTGCGAATGAACTGCACCACCGCCGCCACGCCGGTCTCATCCACCAGAGCACCCGGACGACCGCGTTCCACGCCCCAACGCACCTCCAGACTATTGCCCACCGTGGCCACCCGGGCTGGATTCACGTCATAAACCAACCGGTGATACCGCTCCAGCCGCGCCAGCGCTTCGCCCAGTGTGCCGCAGTGGGACACCACATAGCCAAGCACATCGAAATGCCGGGCGGTGATGGTACGCGCCACCGCCAGCCCCAGGGCCGGCTCATCCAGGTGCTGGCTGGCAATCTCAAGACTGTGCCGCCAGAACGCCAGCGGCACTTTCTCCAACCCATCCTCGGCCAGCACCGTCGGCGCGCCCAGCAACGCCTCGGCCTCCACCCCCTGGCTTTCCAGGTAATCGTAAAGCAACCGCACATAGGCGGCGGCCACATAATTTTCGGCGGAAGCCGTCATTGTCGTATCGTCGATCATGGTATCGGTGCCTGTGGCTCGGGATCATCGAGCAGAGCACGGAGATGTACCGTGGCCCGCCACCATTGTTCCAGAAAGCGGCGGGACAAACTCAAATCCTGCAAGGCCAGATCCAACGTATAGCGTGTCAGCGCGCCGTCCATGGCGCGTTGCATCAAAGCGTCCTTGACCTGCTCGTAGGCGAAACGCAACGGCTCCGTGGGATCACCCCCGCGCCGCAGTTGCTGGTGCATTTGCTCGAACCAGGCCGCCAGTACCGCCATGGCGACCTCATGATCCGGCTGCCGGATCATCTGGCGGCCATGCTCGTTCATCCCGGCCAGGGCATCTTCCATGTTGGAAAGGTTCAACTGGATCCGCCAGCCGATACGAAAGCCATTCATCTGTTCCTCGGTGAGCTGTTGCCGACCGGCCATGGCCAGAAAATCACCCAATCCCGCCAGCAGCTGGCGCCGCTCGGCGATGCCCTTGAGACGCTCGTCATGAGGCCGCGGCAAGCCACCGAGCGCATCCGGATAGCGCGCAAGGATCCGTTCGATCTCCCTGGCCAGCGCCGTCCTTGCCGCGTCCGGCAAATCCGCCACGTTACGATCCAGGAACTGCAACTGCGCCGTGGCCCGTTGACGTTCCTTGAAGCGCGTCAGCAAAAAACGCGTCAGCACCGGCTCCAATGGCCACATCAGCACTATGCCCAAGGCATTGAACGCAGTATGAAACAGAGCCAGCTGCCCCGGCGGCGCCAGCCCCCAACCACTGGCGACAGCCACAACCAGATCGACGCCGGGCCCTAGTAACGCCAACGCGACCAGCGCGGTCAGCAGATTGAACAACACATGGGCCACCGCCAAACGCCGGGCCTGAACGGTGGCACCGAGGATGGACAGCAGCGCCGTGGACGTGGTGCCCACGTTGGCGCCGATCACCAGCGCCGCGGCGCCGTCGAAATCGATCACGCCACCGGCCAGGGCGGTGAGCACCACCGCCAGGGCGGCACTGGAAGACTGCATCAAGGTGGTCAGCAACACGCCTATTCCCACCATCAGCACCAACGGCTGGCCCGCCATGCCCAGCGACAGCCGCTCTCCCATCTGGCCAAAGCCGGAGGACAGCACCTGGATACCCATGAACAGCAAGCCGAATCCCGCCAAGGCCATGCCAAGGCTGCGGTAACGGTCAAAAGGGGCGAACACGCGCAGCAGCGCACCCACCCCGATGATGGGCAAGGCGAACAGATCGATCTTGAAGCTGAAGCCGATCATCGCCACCAGCCACGCCGTCAGAGTGGTTCCCAGATTACTGCCGAAAATCACCCAAACCGCCCGCTCGAAGCGCAACAATCCGGTATTGACGAACCCCAGGGCCGCCACGGTGACAGCGCTTGAGGATTGCACCATGACGGTCAGCAAAGTGCCCGACACCAGGCCGCGCCACCGGCTCGAGGTCCAGGAGGACAGCAGCCGCTCCAGGGAGGGTCCGGCGGCGACCCGCAAGCCTTCGGTGATCAACCACATGCCCAGCAAGAACAGTCCCAGACCGCCCAGGCTGGCGCTTATATACCCCATGTGCCTTCTCTCTGACCGTGTCTCGCGCCCTTGTCGTCATTTGTCAAAAAAGAGTCCGGCTGCGTCAAGCGTTTTCTGCGCCATCAGGGAACAATCTTGAGGTCCGTCAATCTTCCCGGACCGTCCCGCCGCCCACCATGGCGGTGGTGGCGACCGTTTTTTCGCGAGGTCCCCATGCTCGAGGCTTTACAACATCTGGACTGGCGCACCCTGGTATTACCCGCAATGGTGCCGATCTTCATCGCTGTGTTATTGGCGGAGTGGACCCGCTTTCGCGGTCGCGGCCGCTTCCTGCTGCGCGACACCGCTGCCAGTATGGGGTTGGGGGCCCTGTATATGGTGTTCGATACGCTGGTCACCGTGACCCTGGTGGCGCTGCTGTTCAACTGGGCCTACCAGCACCGGCTGTTCACCGTCAGCATGACCCCGCTCACCGGAGCGCTGCTGTTCGTGCTTCTGGAGTTCTTTTATTACTGGTTTCACCGCGCCAGCCATCGCATCCGCTGGTTCTGGTCGGCCCATGTGGCGCACCATTCCAGCCGCTATATGAACTTCTCCACCGCCATGCGGCAAAGCGCCCTGTACAGCCTGGCCGGCAACTGGATTTTTTATATTCCGCTGGCGTTTCTCGGCTTCGAACCGGTGTGGGTATTCTTCATGCTCACGGTGAATCTGGCTTATCAGTACTTCATCCATACCCAATGGGTTGGCAAGCTGCCGCGCCCCATCGAGTTTGTGTTCAATACGCCCAGCCATCACCGCGCCCACCATGGCCGCAATCCCGAATACATCGATCGCAACTATGGTGGCATTGTGATCCTGTATGACCGGCTGTTCGGCACTTTCGTGGAAGAGCAGGAAACAGCGCCGGTGGAGTACGGCATTACCCGTCCGGTGGACAGCTTCAATCCGGTCACATTGACGGTGCACGAGGCCCGCGACATGTTTCGGGATGCGCTGCGGCCCGGCCCGCTAAGGCAACGCCTGAAACATTTCTGGGCGCCGCCGGAATGGCAGCGCCCGGAACAGGAAGAGGAAAGCGCACTCAACCGCTCCCCGGCAGATTAAGCAGAAACAGCGACAGGGCCGGGACCATCACCAGGATGGCGATACGAATCACATCCGCGTACAGGAACGGGACAATACCCCGGCTCACCGTGCCCAGAGATGTATTGACGCTGTACTTCTGCACGATGAACAGGTTCATGCCCATAGGCGGCGTGATCAGACCGATCTCCACCACCATCAGAGCGAGGATACCGAACCAGATCGATTTTTCGGTATAGGTGAGATCGAAGAATTCCAGGTTGACCACGATCGGATAAAAGATCGGCACGGTGAGCAGAATCATGGACAGGGAGTCCATCACGCAGCCCAGCAGCAGATAGATGGCCAGAATCGAGAGCAGTACCACGAACGGCGCCAGCCCACTGTCGGCGACCCAGGACGCCAGTTCCGCCGGCATCTGACTGAGCGCCAGACCACTGTTGAGCAGATCGGCGCCGACCACCACCAGATAGATCATGGCGGTGGCCTCGGCGGTGCCGATCAGGCTTTGATACAACCCTTTCCAGCGCAAGCCACCGCGTACCACCGCGAACGCCCCGCAGGCGGCGGCGCCGATGGACGCCGCCTCGGTGAGGTTGGCCCAGCCTCCGTAGATACCGAAGATCACCACGATGAAGATCAACAGCACCGGAGACACCTCCAGCAACGCCCGCCACCGTTGAGGCCAGCCGGCCTTGTCTACCCTCGGCACCGACGCCATGGTACGTACCGCCACCAGGCGGATCACCACCAGATAACCGAACATCGCCACCAGACCAGGAATCACCGCCGCCATGAACAGCTTGGCGATGGACTCCTCGGTGAGCACCGCATAGATGATCAACGGTACCGACGGCGGAATCAGAATGCCCAGAGTACCAGCGGCCGCCACCGTCCCGGCGGCCAGTTTGGGCGGGTAGTGATGTTTCTCCAGCTCCGGTAACGCCACCTGGCTCATGGTGGCGGCGGTGGCCAGGGACGAGCCGCAAATAGCACCGAAACCGGCACAGGCACCGGCGGCGGACATCGCCAGACCACCGCGCCAATGACCAATGAAAGCCGCCGCCGCTTTGAACAGGGCGCGCGACAGACCGCCGTGAATGGCGAACTGCCCCATCAACACGAACAGTGGAATCACCGCCAGGTCGTAATTGGAAAACCGGGCGTAAACCAGATTGTTGATGGTGAACAGCAGCGCCGTGGTGTCACCGTGATTGACGATCAGATAGCAGGCCACGCCGCCCAGCAGCATGCCCACGCCCACGTGCACGCGCAGCGCCAGAATCAGCAGCACACCGCCGAGTACCCAGAGTCCGATTTCCATACCGCTCATGACGGCACCTGCAGCGGTTTACCAGTCAGCGACCGCGCCGCCTGATACAGGGCACAGGCGCACAGCAGCGCCAGACCGGGCAGCATCAGCATCTGCGGAATCCACAGCGGCACCGCCAGCATGGTGGATGTGGACCCGTATTCGTGGCTGTCCAGGGTCAGCAGACCGGTTCGCCAGATCAGCAACGCCGCCACCAGCGCCAGCAGCAGATGACTGAGCGATAACAACGCCCGGTTCACTCCCGCCGGTAACAGCCCGGCGATCAGATCCACGCGGATGTGGTTATCGCGCAGCTCGCACAGCGGCATGAACGAGGCCACCGCCACGGCGATGGCCATTTCCAGAATTTCGATGTCACCGGGAATCGGCGCGGACCACAACTTGCGCCCCAGCAGAGAGACCAGCGACATGGCGATCACCGACAACACCACGGCACCGCCAAGCACGGCGACCGCGATGCTGAGACGGCGCAATACCGTTTCAACCATGGGAAACCTCGGCCTTTATCAGAGTTGAAGGGCAGAATTGACGGGCGGCACTAATTGGCGGCGTTAGCGGGCGGCGTGCTCGCGCACGATATCCTGCAACCCCTGATACAGTGCCTGGCGGTCGATGCCGCCCTTGTCGGAGGCCACCCACTCATCGGTGACCCTCTGCGAGGCCTCACGCATGGACTGATAGGTGGCATCATCCAGCGTCACGATCTCGTGGTCCGGATCGGCGGACAACTGCTCCACCACCTGATCGATGGTCACATCCCAGGCTTCCCCGAAACGGCGGGACAGCGCCTCTCCGCTAAGCCGGTCGACGATCGCGCGCAGATCGTCGGGCAGATTCTGATAGCGCTTCTTGTTCATCAGCACCGCCAGCGTGGTTACCGTGGGGGTAGCCTGATCCGCGGCGGTTTGCATGTGATAGTGCGTGGTTTCGTCCAGTTTGGTCGGCGGCACCACTTCCCACACCGCCAGGGCCCCGTCGATGACGCCCTTGGCCAGCGTGTCGGCGATTTGCGCCGGCGGCATGCTCACCGGAGTGGCGCCCAGGGAAGTGAGCATCTCGGAAGCCAGCCGGGTGGACGCCCGTACTCGCAGCCCTTTCATGTCATCCAGGGAGGCCACTTTCTTGCGCGCGGTGTGCAAAGTACCACCGCCATCGCTCTGAATGGCCAGCACGTGGTAATCACGGAAATCGTCCTTGGCATAGCGCTGGTAAAACTCCCAAGCCACTTCACTGCCGTCAACGCCGCCGGGAGGCATCACGAACGGCAACTCCAGCGCCTCGCTACGGGGGAAACGGCCGGCGGCGTAACCGAGACCGGTCCAGACAATATCCACCACGCCATTGCGCGCCATGTCGGCCAGCTGCGCGGGAGTACCGCCCAATTGCATGGACGGATAAATCTGACATTCGATGCGGTTGCCGGACTGCTCGGCCAGATCGGCGCACCAGGGTTCCAGTACGTTTTTCTGGGCATTCGCCACCGCCGGCAGGAAATGCATGATACGTAAAGTGACTTTTTCTTTTTCCTGCTCCGCCGCCTGGATCTGGGTGCTCAAGGACAGCCATACGATCGCCAGAAGGGCCATGATGTTTTTGGAATTCATACACACCTCTCGGGTTGATACCCTGATTGTTATTCATCGAAATCCATCCTTGCCATCGATTCCTTTCACTGGCCCGCCCGGATTCCATTAATGTATTAATGAATTTCTAACACCTCGTCCTGGTCAGGTCAACGAAGGATTGGGAAAAACCGCGTTTGCCCCTCTTCTGTTGTCTTCCGTGCCGTCCTTCCCCCCATGAAAAGTGCAATTTTTCCTGCGGAAATCACCTGGGCTCGCTTTCATGGCTCGGCCAAGATGCGGAACGTCATACGCCGATAACAACAATCGCGGCGGGCCGGTTCGATGTTCACAGACCTCCGGCCAGCCCGGAAAACAGGAGAGGTAACAGTGCAGTTCCACCATCACGGCTATGTATCCGATGACCCGAGAATCGAGGACGCGACCGGCACCGGGATCGATCGCCCCGACACCTTGCCGGACCAGGTCGACGTGCTGATTGTCGGCAGCGGACCGGCGGGCATGATCGCCGCCGCCCAGTTGGCGAAGTTTCCGAATATCACCACCCGTATCGTCGAACGCCGCCCCGGGCGCCTGCGGCTGGGCCAGGCCGACGGCATCCAGGCACGCAGTGTGGAAACCTTCCAGGCGTTCGGCTTCGCCGAACGGATCACCGCCGAAGCCTACCGGATCACCGAGATGGCGTTCTGGACACCGGACCCGGACAACCCCTCCCACATTGTCCGCTCCTCGGTGGCCCCCGATGACGCCAGCGGCGAAATCAGCGAATTTCCTCATCTCATCGTCAACCAGGCTCGGGTGCTGGATTATTTCGCCGAGTTCGCCCGCAACGCCCCCGCCCGCCTGACTCCGGACTATGGGCTGGAATTCCAGGATTTACGCATCGATCATGGCGAGGACTACCCGGTGGCGGTGACGTTGCGCCATGTCTGCGGCGATCGGGAAGGTCTGGAACGCACCGTGAAAGCCAGGTACGTGATCGGTTGCGACGGTGCTCACAGCCGCGTGCGCGAAGCCATCGGCCGCAAGCACATCGGCAAGGTCGCCAATCACGCCTGGGGCGTCATGGATGTTCTCGCCACCACCGATTTCCCGGACATCCGCACCAAGTGCGCGATCCAGTCCGCCTCCGGTGGCAGCATTCTGCACATTCCCCGCGAGGGCGGTCACCTGTTCCGCATGTACGTCGATCTCGGCGAAGTGGCCGGAGACGACAACCGCCGGGTACGCCAAACCACGCTGGAAACCACCGTCGCCAAGGCCAACCGGATCCTCCATCCCTACACCCTGGAAGTGAAGGACTGCGCCTGGTACACCGTCTATGAAGTGGGCCACCGGGTAACCGACAAGTTCGATGACGTGCCCCCCGAGGCTACCGGCACCCGCGCGCCCCGCGTTTTCATCACCGGCGATGCCTGCCATACCCACAGTGCCAAGGCCGGCCAGGGCATGAATGTGTCCATGCAGGATGGTTGGAACATCGCCTGGAAACTGGGCCACGTGCTCTCGGGCATCGCCCCGGAATCGCTGCTGGAAACCTATTCCAGCGAGCGTCAGGTGGTGGCTCAGAACCTGATTGATTTCGATCGCGAATGGTCGAGCCTGATGGCCAAACCGGCCGAGCAATTCAGCGACCCGCAAGAGCTGAAGGAATTCTACGTCAAGACCGCCGAATTCCCGGCGGGCTTCATGACCGAATATCAACCCTCGATGATCACTGGCGGCAGGGCACACCAGCATCTGGCCACCGGCTTCCCGATCGGCAAGCGGTTCAAATCCGCCCCGGTCATGCGGGTGTGTGATGGCAATGACGTTCACCTGGGGCATCACGCCACTGCTGACGGCCGCTGGCGGATCTATGTCTTCGCCGACCGGGCCGCTCCCGCCGGGCACTCCCCGTTGACCACCTTCGCCGACTGGATGCTGAACAGCACCGACTCCCCGGTGGTGAAATACACTCCGGCAGGAACCGATCTCGACAGTCTCTTCGATATCAAGGTGATCTATCGGCGGCCCCATGGCGAGGTGGAGTTCGGCCCGATGATTCCGGCGTTGTTCACGCCAAAGGTCGGCCCGTTCCAATTGACGGACTACGAAAAGGTTTACGCCGTCGACCCGGAGCACGACATCTTCGAGGCCCGGGGTATTGCCCCGGAAGGCGCGGTGGTGGTGGTGCGGCCGGACCAGTACGTTTCCCTGGTGACCGCTCTGCACGCCACCGATGAACTGACCGCCTTCTTCGATGGGGCCATGCTGCGGCGAGGCCAATGACAGCCCGGACTCAGAGCGCCCGCTTGTCGGCGCGGTAGCGCCCCGGAGTCATGCCCGCTTCGCGGGTGAAAAAGCGTGAGAAATAGGCGGGGTCATTAAAGCCCAGCTGGTAGCCGATCTCGTTGATCGACGCGGTAGTGAAGATCAGCAACCGACGCGCTTCCTGCATCAGCCGGTCGAACACCAACCGCTTGCTGGATTTGCCGGCGGTGCGCCGGCAGATCTCGTTGAGCCGGTTCTCGGTAACGCCCAGTTCGTCGGCATAGCGGGTCAGGGTCCAGTGATGCGGGTAATGGTCCTCGATCAGCATCTGAAAACGCTGAAACAGGGAGAGGTCCTCATGGCGTACCGGCTGCGGCGTCACGCGGTTGCGTGCCAGCCGGAACAGATCAATGAAGATCAGCTGTGCCAGCGCCCGCACCGCCTGCGGCTGCCCTGGCCGCGGCCGGTGGATTTCCCCGCGCAGCTGATCGAACAGACGGTCGAGCCCCGCCATCGCCGGTGCCTGTGGCGCCGGCAGTTGGGAGGCCGCCACGCACAGCGGTGCGATGTCACTGACATCGCCCAGGTCACCGCTTTCCTCCAGCAGCGACCACACCAATTGCTGCTGCACGGTGAGCACATGGCCGTCGGCGTCCGCATCGGTGACGAAGGCGTGGGTCACCGTGGGAGGCGTGAGGAAGAACAGAGGTGCCGGCTGATGGTACTGATGCTCATCCAGGTACACCCGCACCATGCCGGACTTGACGTAATGCACCTGGAAGAAGCGCACATGGCGGTGCGCCGGCATGTTGCGTCCGAAGAAGTCCGCCATGCGGCCCAGCGCATCGTAGTGCACCTCGGCGTCGGCGTAACGCTTGTCGTACACCTGACCGATGTTGATGTTGGGTATGGGGTCACTTGTTGTCATCGTCCTGCCCACTGCCTGATACCGGCATCATTCACCGCTTTAGCGGATCCGGCAACGTCTTCTTGATTTCATTAATATATTAATGTAAATATTAACCTATTAACAAAAAAGGAGCCTTCATGCGGCACGCTAAAGTGGAATATCAAGGGCGCGTCCGGACGGTCACCGTCGGTCCGGACGACCTCCCCATGAGCGACGACGGCGCGGTTCTTGACGCCGCCGCGCTGCGCTGGCTCCCCGCCAGCGGCGGCACCCTGTTCGGCGTGGCATTGAACTATCGGGGTCTGCTGGAGGCCCGGCTGCCGGAGTTTCATCAGCCGCCCTATCAAAAGCCGCCGGAGAAACCGGTGTTGTTCATCAAGACCCCGAACACGCGCAACGCGCACCAGGGCACCGTGGCCCTGCCTCCGGGGGAACGGCTGCAACCGGGCCCCGCCCTGGGCGTGGTGATCGGTCGCCGCGCCAGTCGCGTCAGCGAGCAGGACGCCTTCGATCATGTGCGCGGCTACACCGTGGTCAACGAATTCAGCCTGCCGGAAGACAGCTACTACCGGCCGGCGATCAAGGCCAAGTGCCGGGATGGTTTTTGCGCATTGGGTCCCTGGTGGGTGGACCGCGACGATATCGCCAATCCCCATGATCTCACGCTGACCCTGACGGTGAACGGGGTCGAAAAGCAGCGCGGCAGTAGCGCCGACCTGATTCGCCCGATTCCCCGCCTGATCGCCGAGTTGAGCGAATTCATGACCTTGAATGAAGGCGACGTGCTGATCACCGGAACGCCGCCAGGCCGGGTGGACGTCAGCGAAGGGGATCAGGTGGACATCACCATCGAGGGCATTGGCACCCTCCGCAATCATATCGTCACCGACCACAGCGGGGAGGCGGAATAATGAAAAGTGCACGCATTCAATACCACGGCGATACGCTGGCGGTGTCCGTGAATGACGACGGCCATCCGCTATTAGCGGACGGTACCGTGCTGGCCCCGGAACAGGTCACATGGCTGCCGCCCGCCACCGGTACCCTGTTCGCCCTGGGGCTCAACTACGCCGACCACGCCGCTGAACTGTCCTTCAAGGCAGCGCCCAAGGAACCACTGGTGTTCGTCAAGGCCGCCAATGCCTACACCGGTCATAACGGCCGCAGCTGGCGCCCGGACAACGTCGAGTACATGCACTACGAGTGCGAGCTGGTGGCGGTAATCGGCAAGACCGCGCGTAATGTGCCGCGCGCCGACGCCCTCGACTTTGTGGCCGGCTACACCCTGTGTAACGACTACGCCATTCGCGATTACCTGGAAAACTACTACCGCCCCAATTTGCGGGTGAAAAATCGCGACAGCACCACCCCGGTGGGCCCGTGGATCGTCGACCGTGACGATGTGCCCGACCCCAATGACCTGCGCCTGCGCACCTACATCAACGGTGAGCTGCGCCAGGAAGGTACCACCGCCGACATGATTTTCGATGTCGCTTTCCTGATCGAGTACCTGTCCGGCTTCATGACCCTGTCCCCTGGCGACATGATCGCCACCGGCACCCCCAAGGGCATGGCCGACGTCCAGCCCGGTGATGTGGTGGACGTGGAGATAGAAGGGATCGGCAGGCTGCGCAACCACATGGTCAGCGAGAGCGACTTTTTCCGGAAGAATCAGGAGTAACCCGTGATCAAGCATTGGATTAACGGCCAGCAGGTGGCCAGCGACGAGACCTTCGATAATATCAACCCGGCCACCGGCGAAGTGATCGGCCAGGTGGCCAGCGCCGGCGACCGGGAAGTGCAACAGGCGGTGGCCGCCGCCAAAGCCGCCTTTCCCGGCTGGGCCGCCACCCCGGCCAAGGAGCGGGCGCGGCTGATGCGCCGGCTCGGTGAACTGATCGATGAGAACGTACCGAAACTGGCGGAGTTGGAAACCCTGGATACCGGGCTGCCGATCCACCAGACCAAAAACGTGCTGATCCCGCGCGCGTCACATAACTTCAACTTTTTCGCCGAGGTGTGTACCCGCATGAACGGGCACAGTTATCCGGTGGACGACCAGATGCTCAATTACACCCTGTACCAGCCGGTCGGGGTGTGCGCGCTGGTGTCGCCCTGGAATGTACCGTTCATGACCGCCACCTGGAAAACCGCGCCCTGCCTGGCTCTGGGCAACACCGCCGTGCTCAAGATGTCGGAACTGTCGCCGCTCACCGCCAACGAACTGGGACGGCTGGCCCAGGAAGCGGGTCTGCCCGACGGCGTGTTCAACGTGATCCAGGGTTACGGTGCCACCGCCGGTGACGCCCTGGTTCGCCACCCGGACGTACGTGCGGTGTCCTTCACCGGGGGCACCACTACCGGCCGCAAGATCATGCAGAACGGCGGCATGAAAAAATACTCCATGGAGCTGGGCGGCAAGTCGCCGGTGCTGGTGTTCGAGGATGCCGACCTGGATCGGGCCCTGGACGCGGCGCTGTTCACCATTTTCTCTCTGAACGGTGAACGCTGCACCGCCGGCAGCCGTATCTTCATTCAGGAAAGTGTTTACGACGAGTTCGTGAAGACCTTCGCCGAGCGCGCCAAACGCCTGAAGGTGGGCGACCCCACCGATGCGGAAACCCAGGTGGGCTCGATGATCACCCGTCAGCACTACGAGAAGGTCACCGGCTATATTCGGCTGGGTATCGAGGAAGGCGCCAAATTAGTGGCCGGCGGCCTGGAGCGTCCCGCCGGGCTGCCGGAGCGGGTCGCCAACGGTCAGTTCATTCAACCCACCGTGTTCGCCGACGTGGACAACCGCATGCGCATCTGCCAGGAAGAGATCTTTGGCCCGGTGGTGTGTCTGGGTAAATTCAAGGACGAGCGCGAAGCTCTGGAACTGGCCAACGGCGTGGAATACGGTCTGGCCTCCTATGTCTGGACCAATGACGTGGGCAAGGCGCACCGGGTGGCGCGCGGCATCGAGGCCGGCATGGTGTTCATCAACAGCCAGAACGTGCGCGATCTGCGTCAGCCGTTTGGCGGCGTCAAACAGTCCGGTACCGGCCGCGAAGGTGGTGAATACAGTTTCGAGGCCTTCACCGAAGTCAAGAACGTCTGCCTTTCCATGGGCAGCCACCACATTCCCCGCTGGGGCGTGTGAGCCGAGGCCCAGGCCTCACCGATAAGGAGAACAATCATGGGCGAAGTCGTTCTCGCCGCGAAAATCACCCACGTGCCCTCCATGTACCTGTCGGAGTTGCCGGGCAAACATCAGGGCTGCCGGCAGGCGGCCATTGATGGCCACAAGGAGATCGGCCGCCGCGCCCGTGAGCTCGGCGCCGACACCGCCGTGGTGTTCGACGTGCACTGGCTGGTCAACAGCGGCTTCCATATCAACTGCGGCGAACGGTTCGAGGGCATCTACACCAGCAACGAGCTGCCACACTTCATCAAGGACATGCGCTACCGCTATCGCGGCAACCCCGCGCTGGGAGAAAACATCGCCGCCGCAGCCAACGCCGCCGGCGTGCGCACCCTGGCTCACAACATTCCCAGTCTGGAACTGGAGTACGGCACCCTGGTGCCCATGCGCTACATGCACATGGACGTACCCGAGGAACAGCATCTCAGTGTCATTTCCATCGCCGCCTGGAACGCCTGGCACCGGCTGGAGGACAGCTTCACCTTCGGCGCCGCCGTACGCCGCGCCATCGAGGCCAGCGATCGCAAAGTTCTGGTACTGGCTTCGGGATCGCTTTCCCACCGCTTCTCCGACGATCGCGAAGCGGAGAACAACCTGCACAAGTGGACCCGGGAGTTCGATCGTCAGGTGGACATGCGGGTGGTGGAACTGTGGCGCCAGGGCCGCTTCAGGGAGTTCTGCGCCATGCTGCCGGACTACGCCGAACACTGCTATGGCGAGGGTGGCATGCACGATACCGCCATGTTGCTGGGGCTGCTCGGCGGCGCCGACTACGACAAGCCGGTGGAGATTCTCACCGAACCGTTCGGCAGTTCCGGCACCGGCCAGATCAACGCGGTGTTCCCCCTGCCCTGGTAACCGCGCGCACTGACACGGACGTACTCAAACGGACGTACTCAAACGGAGTAAGGGTCATGCCCCATTTCATTGCTGAATACAGCGGCAACCTCGAATCCGAAGCGGATTTCGACGGTCTGTTCGCCAACGTCCACAAGGTTCTCGGTAACAGCGGCGTGTTTCCACTCGGCGGCATCCGCAGCCGGGCGATCCGTCATGACACCTGGCGCATCGCCGACGGCCAACACGACTATGCTTTCGTGCACATGACGCTCAAGGTCGGCAGCGGACGGGATCTGGCGACGCGCAAACAGGTGGCCGAAACCCTGTTCGAAACCATCAAGGCGCACTTCGCGCCCTTGCAGGAAAAGCGACTGCTGGCGGTGTCCTTCGAGATGACCGAGCTGAACCCGGACCTGAACTTCAAACACAACAACATTCACGCCTTTCTCAAAGGGGAGAGCTGATGCTCGACGAGGCTTTCATTCGCCAGGCCGCCCGGCGGCTCGACGACGCCGAACAGCGGCGCACCCAGATCCGGCAGTTGTCACTGGAACAGCCGGACATCACCATCGAGGACGCGTACGCCATCCAACGCGCCTGGGTGGAGAAGAAGATCGCCGACGGCCGCAAGCTGATCGGCCATAAAATCGGCCTCACCTCCCGCGCCATGCAGGTTTCATCCAACATTGACGAACCGGACTACGGCGCCTTGCTGGATGACATGCTGTTCAACGAGGGCAGTGACATTCCCTGCGACCGTTTCATCGTGCCGCGCCTGGAAGTGGAACTGGCCTTCATGCTCGGCAAGCCGCTGCAAGGACCAGACTGCACCCTCTTCGATGTCTACGATGCCACCGAGTATGTCATTCCGGCGTTGGAAATCATCGACGCCCGCATTCAGCAGGTGGATGCGGAAAGCGGTGTCACCCGCAAGGTGTTCGACACCATCTCCGACAACGCCGCCAACGCCGGCGTGGTCATGGGCGGCCGCGCCATCCGCCCCATGGACGTGGATCTCAGACGGGTATCGGCGGTGCTTTATCGCAACGGCGTGATCGAGGAATCCGGTGTCGCCGCCGCCGTCCTCAACCACCCGGCCAAGGGCGTGGCCTGGCTCGCCAACCGGCTGGCCCCCTACGGTATCGGCCTGGAACCCGGCCAGTTGATCCTCGGTGGCTCTTTCACTCGGCCGGTGGCGGTCCGCCCCGGAGATACCTTCCACGTGGACTATGGCGAACTGGGTGCTATTGCCTGCCGCTTCGTCTGAATGGAGAGACGTCATGGACATGCCTCTGAACACCTTCAAGCAGGCCCTGCTTCGCGGTGAACCGCAGATCGGCCTGTGGCTCGGCCTGGCCCACGCCTACAGTGCCGAACTGGCGGCCAACGCCGACTTCGACTGGCTGTTACTGGACGCAGAGCACGCGCCCAACGATCTGCGCAGTCTGCTGTCGCAATTGCAGGCCATCGCCCCTTATCGCTCGCAACCGGTGGTACGCCCGCCAGTGGGCGACACCGCCCTGATCAAGCAGTACCTGGATCTGGGCGCGCAGACACTGCTGGTGCCAATGGTGGAGACAGCGGATCAGGCGCGTCAGTTGGTTCGTGACATGCGTTACCCGCCAGAGGGCGTACGCGGTGTCGGCAGTGCTCTGGCGCGGGCGTCACGCTGGAACAGCGTGCCCGGCTACCTGGACAAGGCCAACCACGAAATGTGTCTGCTGGTGCAAATAGAGTCCCGGGCCGGCCTGGATAATCTGGACGACATCGCTGCGGTGGATGGCGTCGATGGTGTCTTCATCGGTCCGGCGGACCTCAGTGCCGCCCTGGGCCATCGCGGCAACCCCGGCCATCCAGAAGTACAAAGCGCCATCGAGGATGCCATTCGCCGCATCCTGGCCGCCGGCAAGGCCCCCGGCATTCTCTACGCCGATACCGGAAAAGCCCGCCATTTTCTCGATCTGGGTTGTCTGTTCGTGGCCGTGGGCGTGGACACCAGCCTGCTAATGGGGGCTCTGAAAAACCTGGCCGGTCAGTTTAAACCCGATGACGACAATCCCACCTCACCTTCCGTGTATTGACCCGTGCAGTGTATTGACCCGTGTATTAACGCCACGACGCTGCTGTTCGCAGCCGCTCTGTTTCCTTAATGGAGGAAGCGCTGGAATATGGCATGGTCGGCGTTAATGAAGGTATTATTTCCAACCAGCGGGCACCCTTTGGCGGCACCAAGGAATCAGGTCAGGGCCGCGAAGGCTCCCGTTACGGAATAGAGGACTATCTGGAAGTAAAATACATGTGTCTGGGCATCGGTTGATGCCCATTCCAACTGTAAGGACGCCGATCCCGCATGCCCAAAGCCGCACCCTCCCTCACCCTGGCCCTGTTGCAGGGTCGCGAAGCCGTGATGGCGTACTTCCGCCCTTTGCTCAACAAACACAACTTGACCGAGCAGCAATGGCGCGTCATTCGTATTCTTAAACAAGCCCCTGACTTTACCCTGGAAAGCCGTGATCTGGCCGCCCTGGCCTGTATTCTCCGGCCCAGCCTTACCGGCGTGCTGGTGCGCTTGGAAAAAGCCGGCCACGTTCGCCGCTGGAAACCGGAAACCGATCAACGGCGCCTGTGCGTCACCCTCACCGACCAGGGACATGAGGTATTCGCGCAGATGAGCAAAGGTATGAATCGACAGTATCAGAAGATCCAGCAGCGACTCGGCGAAGACGACTACCAGACGTTGATGGATCTGCTCAGCCGGCTGCGGGACCTGCAGCCCTGATTCCGGACGCAGTCCTGAACCCGGAAACAGGCTGGCGGCGACCAGAGGCCGCCGCCGCTTCTGTTATTGTGGCCGGCGCATGCGGCAACCGGTGGCCGGCATGGTGACCGCCTCCGGTTCGATGCGATCCAGTTTGGCGAAATTGAAATCCGTTCCTTCGGCACCATAGGGCATGTTGTCCTTCAGTACCGAAACGAACAACGGTGTTTGCAGCTGGTGGTCCTCGCCACGCATGGTGACGGTGCCATAGGACGTTTCCAATGACAGCCCTTCCAGCGCCCGGGCCACGGCCACCGGATCATTGCTGCCGGCCTTGTCCGCCGCCTTTTGCAGCATTTCCAACATTACCGTGATACGCGGATAGAACAGGAAGTAATCCCACTTCTTGTCTTTATACATCTGCTTCTGACGCTCGCCGATGGCGTCGTCGTCGGTATCACCGTAATAGCCATAAATCTCATAAATGCGGTCCACTCCCTGCTCGCCCAACTGGCTGACCACCCCCGGGCTGCCGCCATAATAAGTCAGGAACGGCACATTCAGACCGAATTCCGCCGCCGCTTTGACCAGCAAGGAGATGTCCTGCCCCCAGTTACCGGTGATGATGGCGTCGGCCCCGGATGCCTTGATCTTGGAGACATAAGGCGTGAAATCCTTCACCTTGCTCAACGGATGGAAATCCGTACCGACAATTTCGATGTCCGGACGTTTTTCCTTGAGCATGGTACGCGCCGCTTCCGCCAACGCATGGCCAAAGCTGTAGTCCTGGTTAATCAGGTAGATCTTCTTGATGTCATCCCGCTTGGCGATCCAGTCGGTAAGCGCTTTCATCTTCATGTCGGAATGGGCTTCGAAGCGGAAGTGCCAGAACGAACAGCGGTCGTTGGTGAAACTCGGCTCCACCGCGCCGTGGTTCAGATAAAGCACCTCTTTTCCGGGGTTACGCCGGTTATACTTATCCACCGCCGCGATCAGAGCCGAGCCCACCGCCGAGCCGTTACCCTGAACAATGTATCGGGCCCCTTCATCGATGGCTTTCTGCAACTGCACCAGACTTTCCTGGGGATTGATCTTGTTATCCAGCCCGATGATTTCGATGGAATCCCCATTGAACCCACCGTTGGCGTTAAGCCGTCGCGCATCGAAACGAAGGTGCTCCAATACCGGCAGGCCGGTGCTGGCCATGGGACCGGTCAGTGGATCAATCAGCGCAATTTTTACCGGTGCCGCCAACAGCGGTCCCGTTATCATCATCAATGCAGCGAATAGAACAGAAATGGCACTCCGCATAAAGCCTCCGTTGTTATTTTGATAAGCGTTATTCATGCCTCCCGAAGCAAGGCTTTTAATATTTACTCTTTGTATATACCAAAGAGTATGTGCACAACAACGAGGCCATGTCTATTTTACCTTCCACCACCTAGTCTCCACTGTCCGCCTGGCGTCGACGAGCGCTCATACGCAAGTTGAGCATTTCCACGCCAAAGCTGAACGCCATGGCGAAGTAGATGTAGCCTTTGGGTATGTGGAAATCGAGGCCGTCCGCCACCAACGCCGTGCCCACCAGCACCAGAAACGCCAGCGCCAGCATCTTCAGGGTGGGGTGTTCGGTAACGAAATTACCGATGGCATTGGCGAAGACCATCATGAAGCCCACCGCGATGACCACCGCGATCACCATCACCTCCAGATGATTGGCCATGCCGACAGCGGTAATCACGGAGTCCAGCGAGAACACCACATCCAGCAATGCGATCTGCACCAGAATACTGAGAAAGGAAGCGCTGCCCCTGGACTTGGTGAACTGATGTTGTTCGCCCACGTCATCGATGGAGTGATGGATTTCCATCACCGATTTTGCCAGCAGAAACAAACCGCCGAGAATCAACACCAGATCGCGACCGGAAATGCCCTGCCCCAGCACCGTGAACCAATCCGCGGTGAGTCTGGTCAGCCAGGCCAGTGACGCCAGCAACAGCAGCCGCATGATCATGGCCAGGGACAGGCCGATCAAACGCGCCTTGGGACGCTGCCGCTCTGGTAACCGGTCGACCAGAATGGACAGGAAAATAATGTTGTCGATACCCAGCACGATCTCCAGGGCGGTCAGCGTGGCGAGCGCCACCCAGGCCTCCGGAGAGGTCATCCACTCAAGCATGTATCATCCTTCGTCCAGCCACCAACGTTAAGTCCTGGCGTTAGGGGGCCGAACCAAGCGCCTCACCCGCTCCCCAGGCATCGATTTTCGGCCATTGAAGCGCCATTGCCGCCCCCCATCCTACCCATAGTCCCCCCCTCTCGCCCACTGGTTCATGTACCGGCCATATGGGCGTAGTATCAAGGGACCCCAACCCCACAACTTGCATGAAAAGGAGGTGCGCAGTGACGAGGATTGGCCAGGACACCCTGAACAGCGCCAAGCCGCTGAACGTCGGCGATCGGACCTATCATTACTTCGATCTCAACACCGTGGCCGACAAAGGATGGGGTGACCTCAGCAAACTGCCCTTTTCCCTGAAAGTTCTACTGGAAAACCTGCTGCGCCATGAAGATGGCGACACCGTCACCGTGGACGATATCGAAGCCCTGGTCCGCTGGCCGGAGAAACGCACTTCTGATCGCGAAATCAACTACCGCCCCGCCCGGGTATTGATGCAGGACTTCACCGGTGTACCCGGGGTGGTGGATCTGGCCGCCATGCGCGACGCCATCAGCAAGGCCGGCGGCAACCCGGACCGCATCAACCCGCTGGCCCCGGTGGATCTGGTCATCGACCACTCGGTGATGGTGGACAAGTTCGGCAATCCCCAGGCGTTCTCGGAAAACGTGGAGATTGAATACGAACGCAACCGCGAGCGGTATCAGTTCCTTCGCTGGGGCCAGAAGGCCTTCGACAATTTCCGCGTGGTGCCACCGGGCACCGGTATCTGTCACCAGGTCAATCTGGAGTACCTGGCCCGCGGCGTCTGGTCCGGCGACAGCGACGACGGCAACACCTATGCCTATCCGGACACGCTGGTGGGCACCGACTCCCACACCACCATGATCAATGGCCTGGGTGTACTGGGCTGGGGTGTCGGCGGCATCGAAGCGGAAGCGGCCATGCTCGGCCAGCCGGTGGCCATGCTGATCCCGGAAGTGATCGGCTTCAAGATCACCGGCAAACTGCGTGAGGGCGTTACCGCCACCGACCTGGTGCTGACCGTGACCGAAATGTTGCGCCGCCGTGGCGTGGTGGGCAAGTTCGTCGAATTCTTCGGTGACGGCCTGGCCGACCTGAGCCTGGCGGACCGCGCCACCATCGGCAACATGGCACCGGAATACGGCGCCACCTGCGGCTTCTTCCCCATCGACGAACGGACCACCGAATATCTGCGACTCACCGCCCGTCCCCAGGAAGTGGTGGATCTGGTGGAAGCCTACTGCAAGGCCCAGGGTCTGTGGCGCTCCAGCGCCGATCCCGATCCGGTCTTCACTGATACCCTGGAGCTGGACCTGGACGACGTGGTCCCCAGCCTGGCCGGTCCGAAACGACCCCAGGACCGGGTACCGATGACGGAAGTGAAACGCACTTTCGCCGATCTGCTCACCAAGGAGCTGAAACTCGATGACGCCGAGATCTCCAAGTTGGAAGGCGAAGGCGGACAGACCGCGGTGGGCAACCACGAACCCAACAGTGGTGTGGAAGTGGAACTCAACGGCGAGCGCTTTCACCTCGACCATGGCGCCGTGGTGATCGCCGCGATCACCTCCTGCACCAATACCTCCAATCCCAGCGTCATGCTGGCCGCCGGTCTGGTGGCAAAAAAGGCGGTGGAAAGGGGCCTGATCCGCAAACCCTGGGTAAAAACCTCGCTGGCACCGGGCTCCAAGGTGGTGACTGACTACCTGAACAAAACCGGCCTCCAGGACCCGTTGAACGAACTGGGATTCGATCTGGTGGGCTACGGCTGTACCACCTGTATCGGTAACTCCGGCCCCTTGCCGGAAGAGATCGACCACGGTATCACCGAAGGCGATCTGGTGGTGGCGTCGGTGCTCTCCGGTAACCGCAACTTCGAAGGCAGGGTGCACCAGAGCGTGCGCACCAACTGGCTGGCATCACCGCCGCTGGTGGTGGCCTACGCCCTGGCCGGTACCGTGCGGATCGATCTGGACAAGGACCCGCTGGGCCGCGACAACGACGGCAAACCGGTCTATCTGAAGGACATCTGGCCCAGCAGCAAGGAAATCCAGGATGCCATGCTGATGGTCAACAACGACATGTTCACCCGCGAGTACGCCAGCGTGTTCGACGGCGATGAAATCTGGAAGAGTCTGCCGATACCGGATTCCAAGACCTATGAGTGGAACAGCAAATCCACTTACATCCAGAACCCGCCTTTCTTCGAAGGCCTCACCCCCGAAGTGGAAGACGTGCAGCCGGTCAGCAACGCCCGCGTGCTGGCTCTGCTCGGCGATTCCATCACCACCGACCACATCTCGCCGGCCGGGGCGATCAAGGCGGACAGCCCGGCCGGGCATTACCTGCAGGGCCACGGCGTGGAGCCGATCAACTTCAACTCCTACGGTTCCCGGCGCGGTAACCATGAGGTGATGATGCGCGGCACTTTCGCCAACATCCGTATCCGCAACGAGATGACACCCAACATCGAGGGCGGCTACACCAAGCACATGCCTGGCGGTGAGGAAATGCCGATTTACGGCGCCGCCATGCGTTACCGTAAGGAAGGCGTCCCCAGTGTGGTGGTGGCCGGCAAGGAATATGGCACCGGCTCCAGCCGCGACTGGGCGGCGAAAGGCACCCGTCTGCTTGGGGTACGCGCGCTGATCGCCGAAAGCTTCGAGCGGATCCACCGCTCGAACCTGATCGGCATGGGCGTGTTGCCGCTGCAATTCCCGGAAGGGGTGGACCGCAAAACGCTTAACCTGGATGGCAGCGAGGAAGTGGATATCCCCGGTCTGAACAACGACCTGAAACCGGGCCAGGAAATCGAGGTGGTATTCCGCAAGAGCAACGGCAAGGCGCACAGCGTCAAGGCGATCAGCCGTCTGGATACCGGCGCCGAGGTGACCTATTACAAGAATGGCGGCATTCTCCACTATGTGCTGCGGCAAATGATGTAACCCTCCCGCGCCGGCCCTGCATAAACGGGGTCGGCGCTCTTCTTTCTTTTTTTCTTCCTTACCTTTTTCATACACGTCTTTTCATTCCCCTTTTTTTCGCCTACCGGAAAACGTCGATAAGCGCTTTTTTACCGTCTTTATTGCCCTCAAAAGTGGGGCATAAAGAGCCGGCCAGTTGCCGTTTTTTCCAAGCGGAAAACATTCTATCTGTCCCCTTTTTTATGGATTACGCATTTTTTATAGGAACGAGTTTGCGTTCGGCGCATAACAGAGCAAAGATAGGTTCGCCGGCAGCATTTGGGGCAAGCCGGCAAGGCGTTGCTCCTGCCCCGGGCGACGCCGCCACTGTTGATCATCACGGACCAAAAAATCACACAAGGAGGCAAGAGACAGGGAATGAATATTTCCACGGTAATCAACCCGAAAATTCATCCTTTTCTATATGTCTATCGCAGCCGCGAAGATGATTTCTGGTGGTGTGCGATTCCCTACATCGATAAGCGGGCAAGGCGCCGCCAGAAACGCTGTACTTTCCGCGACAGCAAGTTTGGCAGCACCGAAGCGGCGCTCTATCAGGCAAGGATCTGGCGCGACCGGCAGATCCAGCGGCCAGAAGTACGCGCCGCCATGGGAAAACACCGACCATTGATCCTTTGCAGCACCGACGAATTGGATCGCATGTCCGAGACCCGGAACCCCTTCGGCCTGGTGGGCATCACCGCCACCTTTCGCGACAAACCCCTGGGGGGTAACTTTTCGGTCACCGCCAACCGGGGGCGCAAGAAGTGGTTTTCCATGCGTCGCTATGGTGGCTATGGCGCTTTCCGCCGGGCGGTGGAGCAGCGCTGTCGCTGGGTCGGCGAACCAATGCCCGACGAAGAAGACCTCAAACGCCGTTATCAACACTGGGCTCGTCGCAACCGCGACACCCTGATCAGCCATCGGGTGGAAACCTGATCCCGGCAACACAGAGCCGCCAATCCGGCGGCTCTGTTACCCTTCTTCCCTGCCGGTTGAGTTCTTTGGTAACAACACAACAAAATAATGTATTTGTATTAATCTTTAATACAAGAACACTCAGTTTTACCTGACCATAAGAGCCTTCCATTCGAGCCTTGAAACCGTTGATTGCTCCTTTTCGCCACTGTCCCGCCCTTTCCTTTTTCTTCTTGAAAAATTAAATAATCTTTTTATAACAACAAGTTATATATCAGAAGAGAGACCTGAACCGCACTATCGCTTCCTCCTCCCGCCCTCATTCATAGCACGCCTTGACACCCGAAAATGGGGAGGGCTAAAGTGAAATTGAAGTTCATTATTTGAGAGATCAGGCATTATTTTAATGCTCTGACGTTTACTTCTGCCGGATCACCAGGCTTCGCTCCTGGCGGGGAATCAGCAGCCACGACAACTTTTCACAACAACTATCGACAACAATATGGCCCGACAAGAGCGGAACATCGCCGGGGCCAGGCTCGGGAAGCAGGTAGTCAACATGGGTTTCTATGTATTACGGCGCTTGCTGGCGCTGATTCCCACCCTGTTCATCGCCAGTGTCATTGCGTTCACCGTGGTCCGTCTTGTTCCCGGTGATGTTCTCGACCTGATGCTCAGCGAGAACGTGTACTCTTCCGGCGCGCCGGAAGACCGGGCCCAGTTGGAACAAGCGCTGGGCCTGGACAAGCCGCTCTATCAACAATATCTGCACTGGGCCGGCGATGCCCTGCAAGGGGATCTGGGGAAATCGCTGTGGCGCAACACCCCGGTCACCGGGGAAATCGCGGCGCGCCTGGACGTCACTTTGGAATTGGGCATTCTGGCGCTACTGATCGCGCTGGCGATCGGGCTGCCCATCGGCATCTTCGCCGCGGTCCGGCAGGAGACTCTGGGCGATCATATTGGCCGCACCTTTTCCATCCTTGCCCTGGCCATGCCCAATTTCTGGCTTGGCACCCTGGTGGTGATTCTGCCGGCCTTGTGGTGGGGCTGGTCCCCGCCCAATGAGCTGGTGCCGTTCTTTGAAAACCCGCTGGAAAATCTCAAGACCTTCCTGTTGCCCTCTCTGATTCTGGGCACCTCGCTATCGGCGGTGATCATGCGCATGACCCGCACCATGATGCTGGAAGTGCTGCGTCAGGATTACATCCGCACGGCCTGGGCCAAGGGGCTGCGCGAGCGCCGGGTGGTACTGATGCACGCGGTGAAGAACGCCATGATTCCGGTGATCACTCTGGTTGGCATCCTGGTGCCGATTCTGTTCGGCGGCACCGTCATTATCGAGCAGATCTTTCGCCTGCCGGGGCTGGGACAATTGCTGTTGGAAGCGGTGAGCACCCGCGATTACCCGGTCATCACCGGCGTCTTTCTGGTCACCGGCGTGGTGGTGATGCTGGTCAACCTGCTGGTTGATCTGTGCTACGGCTATCTTGACCCCAAAGTTCGTTACGACCGCTGACGGAGACCGCCATGAGCCTGTCCATACAGCCCCCCGCGGCCGCCATCCCGGCCACACCGCCGCGCCGTCGTCCCCGCCCCAAAACACTGCGTTTCCTGCGGCGCCTGTGCAAGGAGCGGCCACTGGGCGCGCTGGGCGCGATGATTTGCCTGGTGCTGTTGTTGACCGGCCTGTTCGCCGACGTCATCGCCCCCGAAGGGTTCAACGCCATTAACCCCATCGAACGGCTGCAAGCCCCTTCGGCCACGCATTGGCTGGGCACCGATCAACTGGGCCGCGATGTCTTCGCGCGCATCGTGCACGGTGCCCAGCTGTCGGTGATCGTGGCCTTCGCCGCCACCACGCTGTCGATTGTGATCTCCGCGCTGCTGGGCATTCTCAGCGGCTATTTCGGTGGCCGTCTGGACATGATCATTCAACGCCTGGTGGATGGCTGGATGTGTTTTCCCGATCTGATTCTGCTGATCGTGGCGGTGGCGGTCCTGGGCCCGGGCACCTGGCAGGTGATCCTTATTCTGGGGTTGCTGTTTGGCATTTCCGGTTCGCGCATCATTCGCGGCGCGGTGCTCAGTGCCAAACAGAACGTCTATGTTCACGCCGCGCAATCCATGGGCGCCTCCAGCGCCCGTATTCTGCTCAAACATATTCTGCCCAACGTCATGGCACCGCTGATCGTGCTTTATACCACCCGTCTGGCGGCGGTGATTCTGGCCGAATCCGGGCTCAGTTTTCTCGGCCTCGGCATCCCCCCGCCGGAGCCGAGCTGGGGCGGCATGCTCAGCCTGGACGGACGTAGCTATATGTTCCAGGCACCGTGGCTGGCGATCGCGCCCGGCATCGCGCTGACCGTGGCGGTGTTCGGCATCAACATGTTCGGCGATGCCCTGCGTGACCTGCTCGACCCGAGAATGCGCGGTGGCGGCGGTCGTTATCTGGCCCGCGTCAAACGCACCATCGGCAGTTGACCAGCCCCTGGCCCGAGGAAGGGAGAGACCATGTCCACAGAGACTTCGACGGCGACGGCCGCCGCCGCGCCGCGCAACAAGCCCGCCCCCACACTGCTACGGGTGGAAAACCTGCACACTGTGTTCGAGAAGGACGACAGCCTGGTGCACGCGGTCAACGATGTCAGCTTCGATGTGCGCCGTGGAGAAGTGCTCGCTATTGTTGGCGAAAGCGGCTCCGGCAAAAGCATCACCGCCATGTCGCTGTTGCGTTTGATCCCCAGCCCGCCGGGGCAGATCATCGGCGGCCGGGTGCTGTTTGACGGTCAGGACCTGCTGGATCTGTCCGACGATGCCATTCGTCAGCTCCGGGGCCGCGACATTTCCATGATCTTCCAGGAACCGATGACCTCGTTGAATCCGAGTCTGCGCATCGGCCGGCAGCTGGCGGAACCGCTGCGCGTTCATGGCAGTGTGCCCAAGAACAAGGTTCGTGAGCGATGCATCGAGTTACTCAGCCAGGTGCGTATCGGTGACCCGGAAAAACGCCTCGACGCCTATCCCCATGAGCTGTCCGGTGGCATGCGCCAACGCGTCATGATCGCCATGGGACTGGCCTGCCTGCCCCGGCTGATCATCGCCGACGAACCCACCACCGCCCTGGACGTCACGGTGCAGGCGCAAATTCTGGAACTGCTGCGCGACATCACCCGCGCCAGTCAGTCGTCGATGATACTGATCACCCACGACCTCGGCGTGGTGGCCCGCTACGCCGACCGCATCAACGTCATGTACGCCGGCCGTATCGTCGAGCGTGGCACCGCCCACGATATTTTTCATCGGCCGCGACACCCGTACACGGTGGGCCTGATGGAATCCATGCCACGGCTCGACGACGCCATTGGCAATCGTTTGACGCCGATTCCCGGCTCACCGCCGGATCTGTCCGATCCTCCGTCCGGATGTGCGTTCCATCCCCGCTGCCGCTTCGCCCTGCCCCGTTGCAAGCAGGAACGGCCTCCGCTGGAGCGGCTCGACGAAGAACACTGGAAAGCCTGCTGGGTGAATCTCGATGACACACACTGATTCTCACGCCGACACCGATCCGCTACTCCAGGTCAGCGGCTTGAAAGTCCATTTCCCGCTGCGCCCGGGTTTGTTCGGCAAACCCGCCGCCATGGTCAAGGCGGTGGACGGTGTCGATTTCACCGTACGTCGTGGCGAAACGCTGGGCCTGGTGGGCGAATCCGGTTGCGGCAAGTCCACCACCGGTCTGGCGGTACTGCGCATGACCCCGCTCACGGAAGGACGCATCGTCTTTGACGGCGAGGACATCAGCCATCCGGACGCGGCCACCACGAAGCGGCTGCGGCGCAAGATGCAGATGGTGTATCAGGACCCGTTCGGGGCGCTCAACCCCCGCATGCGCGTACTGGATATCATTGGCGAACCGCTGCGCGTGCACCGGCTCACCCGCACCCGGGCGGAATACCGGGAACGGGTCATGGACCTGCTCGACCGGGTCGGTCTCAAAGCGGAAATGGCCGACCGCTATCCCCACGAATTCTCCGGCGGCCAACGGCAGCGCATCGGTATCGCCCGGGCACTGGCGGCGGATCCGTCACTGATCATCTGCGACGAACCGGTGTCCGCTCTGGACGTATCGATCCAGGCCCAGGTCATCAATCTGCTGGAAGACCTGCAACGGGATCTCGGTCTGACCTATTTATTCGTTGCCCACGACCTGGCGGTGGTGCGTCACCTTTGTCACCGCATCGTGGTCATGTATCTGGGACGAGTGGTGGAAGTGGCGGATCGGGAGCGGTTGTATCAGGCACCACGCCATCCTTATACCCGGGCGCTGCTGGGCGCCATTCCCATCGCCGATCCGGATCCGGTGGTCCAGGCCCGCTTCAACCCTTCGGTCGACGGCGAAGTCCCCAGCCCCATCGATCCGCCTCCGGGCTGCCCGTTCCATCCCCGCTGTCCCCACGCCACCGATCTGTGCCGCCGCGAGGCACCACGGCCGATCGACGTGGAAGACGGCCACAGCGTCGCCTGCCATCTTCACGACCCGTCCCGGGTGGCGGAGATGAATCACTCCGAACCTTCATACCAAGAACAAGCGAGGAACATCGCATGACTCTGCGCACTCTTCGAACCACTCTGGTTCTGGCCACGCTCGGCGCCGCCGGTGCTATCCAGGCCGCCGAGGAAGCAACACCCCAGCTCGGCGGTACCGTGAATATCTCCACCATGTACCGCACTCTGGATGCCACCACCTGGGATTTGCAGAATTGGACCTGGAAAGGCAACCACGACAATCTGCAACTGGAATCCCTGCTGCGCGGCGACCTGCAATACGGCCCGCGAGGCAAGAATGAAAACTCGTTCGTCGAGCAGGCTTATATTCCCTACAACCAGCTGGAAGGCAGCCTGGCGGAAAGCTGGGAGGTGAAGGAAGACCCGATGCGGGTGATCTTCCACCTGCGCAAGGGCGTCCAGTGGCAGGAAGTGCCCGGCGTGATGAAAAAGCGGGAACTGGTGGCCAACGACGTCATCACTTCGTTCCAAAGCCGTGGCGAGAGTCCCCGCGCCATCCCCACCTTCTGGGATTTCATCGAGCGCTGGGAAGCGCCGGATGACCACACCGTGATCGCTTATTTCAACCAGTTCCACGGCAACTGGCCGTACCGGATTGCCTGGGGATACTACGACGGCATCTCTCCGCCGGAGTGGCAGAATCTCAGCGAGGACAAACGGGCGGACTGGCGTAACGCCGCCGGCACCGGCCCCTATCGCATCGAAAAGATCGAGACCGGCCGTCAGCAGGTGTACGCGAAGAACGACGGCTACTGGGATTCGGTGACCCTCAACGGCAAGGAATATCCGCTGCCGCTGAACGACAAAGTGATCTATCACATCATCAAGGATGAGGCGAGCGCGGTGGCGGCGCTCAGTTCCGGCCGCATTGATATCATGGAGGCGATCCGCTGGCAGTTGGTGGATCAGTTGAAGAAAACCGCGCCGGAGTTGCAGTTCCGCAAGAACCTGTCCACCAATGGCACTTATATCGCCCTGCGCACCGATCAAAAACCCTTCAACGATGTACGCGTGCGCCGCGCCCTGAACATCGCGGTGGACCAGAAAGCGATTCTCTCCTCGCTGCTCAATGGTGAAGGGGAATTGCTCAACTATCCCTTCGCACAGCGTTGGACCGAGTTTTATACCCCGCTGGACCAGCTCTCCGATGAAGCCCGGGAACTGTTTGAATACAACCCGGAGAAAGCGAAAAAGCTGCTGGCCGAAGCCGGTTATCCAAAAGGCTTCAGCTTCGATCTCCAGGTCTGCTCCTGCAGCCCCTACCACATGGATGTGGCGCCCATGCTGCAGGCTTACTATCAGCAGGTCGGTGTGAAAGTGAACATCAAGACCATGGAGTACGGTGCCTTCCGCTCCAACATGCGTGGCAAGACCCAGGCCGGCGGCTATCTGATGAACAACGGCTCCGGTAATCCGATCCAGGTACTGCGCAAGAGCTTCCGCACCGATCAGACCTGGAACGCGTCCTGGTACAGCAACGAGGAGTTTGACCGGAAGATCGACGCCGCCATCAAGGAACCGGACACCGAGAAACGCAACGCGATGCTGAAAGAGTTGAATGATTTCATCATCGATGAAGCCGTGCCGCACGTGTGGCTGCCGACGGAAATGGGCTACTCCGCCTGGTGGCCGTGGGTGAAAAACTACTACGGTGAGCAACGTATCGGCGCGGTCAAACCCAACGCCATCTACTCACGCATCTGGATCGATCAGAAAATGAAGGAAAGCATGGGCAAAGCGCGCTGATCACGGCACCGCTTCCCGCAACACGGCCCCCAGGGCCGTTTCCCCCGCGCCCGGCTCATGCCGGGCGTGTCGTACCCAGTACAGCGGCCGCACCAAACGCTGATGCGGCCCCGGCACCGGACACAGCCGACCGTCGGCCAGCGCCGCGCTCACACTGGTCTCGCTGACATAACCGACACCGGCCCCGGCCATCAGCGCCTGGCGCACCGCCTCGCCGGCCCCCAGTTCCAGTATCCGTTGCGGCTCCGGAAAATCGGTCCCCAGACTGCGTTCAATCACCGCCCGGGTGCCCGAACCGGGCTCACGCATCACCCAGGGCCAATACGCGGGATCCGCCTTCAATGCCTCCACCACCGATGGTGCCGCCACTCGTAATAGCACATCGTCGCGCCAATGCCGCACCCGCAGCAGAGCATGGGACACCGGCCCCTCCACCAGCGCCAGGTCCACTTTCAATTCCAGCAGCAATGCCACCGCCTGGCGGGTATTGACCACATCCATCCGCACCCGCGCCCGCGGATGACGCTGCCTGAATGTCGACAACAATGGCGGCAGATAGTAATTACCCAAGGTGTGGGTGGCGGCCAGCATCACCTCCAACGGGGGCGACTGGAACAACCTCTCGCAACGGGAGAGCTGTGTCAGCAAGGCGCGAGCTTCCGGAATCAGCGCCCGCCCCCGGTCATTCAGAACCAGCCCGCGGCCAACACGATCGAACAGCCGCGCGTCCAGCCGCTGCTCCAACTGCGCCAGGCCCTGACTCACCGCCGGCTGGGTCAGCGCCACCCGTTCCGCCGCCGCCGCCACCGAACCGGTTTCCGCCACCGCAAGGAACAGCCGCCATTGTTTGAGTGTTGTTTCATTCATAAATTTATTTTAGTTATAAGTTTATAATTATCAAATATTATTATTTATGGCGCTTCGGCATAGTGGCTTGACCTTGCCAAAGGATCACAGGAACCACCGATGCGCACCCTCTCTCTCTCCCTGCCCCGCCCGCACTGGCCCATGGCGCTGCTGGTCCTGGCCTGCGCTCTGGCCGGGATCGGCCTGGCCCACAGCCGGCTGGCTCAACACTGGGGACTGGGCGCGCTGGCCCTGGCCATGCTGCTTGGCCTGGTGGTGGCGCAACCGCTGCCAGCGCCACTGCGCGAGGCCGGCGGATCCGCCCTGGCGCTGTTCAAGGGGCCGATTCTGAAAATCGCCATCGTCCTGTACGGACTGCGCATTCCCCTGGACGCGGTGGGCGAACTGGGCCTCGGCGTGATCGCCCTGAACGCCGGGCAAATCGCCCTGAGCCTGATACTCGGCGGCTGGCTGGGGCAGCGCTGGCTGGGCATGAGCCGCGCCGCCGCCCTTTCCATCGGCGCCGGCAACGGCATCTGCGGTGCCGCCGCGGTGCTCGCCGCCGAGCCGGTGCTGGGGACCCGCGACCGGGATACCGCCATGGCGGTGGCGGCGGTGGTGGTGTTCGGCACGCTCAACATGCTGTTGCTGCCACTGCTGTATCACCATCTGCCAACACTGTTTCCGGACCAGAATCACTTCGCCGTGCTGGTGGGGGCCAGCGTCCAGGAGGTGGCCCAGGTGATCGTCGCCGCCCAGGCCATGTCGCCGGCGCTGGTGGACAGCGCCCTGCTGGTCAAAATGGTGCGGGTGATGATGCTGGCGCCGGTACTGCTGATACTCGGCATGGGCGCGCGCCGCGCCGCCGGCACTGGCGCCGGCACCAGCATCGGCAACAGTGGCATCAAGGCACGGCCGGTTCTCCCCGCTTTCACGTTCTGGTTCGTCGGTGCCCTGGTGGTCAACGGCCTGGGCTGGGTACCCGATTCCCTGGCCTCTCCCCTGGCCGGCCTGGACGACATTCTGCTGGCGCTGGCGATGGCGGCACTGGGCTTGAGCACCCACTTCGATTTGCTACGCCGCGCCGGATGGCGCCCTCTGGCCCTGGGCGCGATACTCTGGCTCGCCACCCTGGCGGTGGTCTTCGCCGCCCTGTTCAGCGGGGCTCTCTAGTCGCCGAAACCGATCATTCCCTCTTTACCCCCCCTTTGGGGGGTATCGGCCCCCTCCGGGGCCATCGATAATGCCCCTGTTTGTGACGACCACCCTCAACTTAAAAGAATCAGGGACATGAACAGATACAAGGATCCGTTTTTTCACTCCGCTTCTCTTTTCTTGTTTGCCGCGCTCGTTTTGAGTGGATGTGGCGATAACGAATCCGGCGGCGATGCCAACGCCGCCACGGCGACGCTTCCCGCCTATGAACGCATCCCCGATTGCGACGGCATGGCCGCGATCCTCGGGGACCTGGTCAGTGGCTTGACGCCCGCCGACGATGAAGGCGAGCCAGGTCGTTATCAGGAAGACGGCCGCTATGGCGTCAACTGCACCTGGCTGACGCCCCGGGTGGAAAGTGATAACGCTTTCGAAATGGTCAAGGGCGGCAGTCTGTCGATCGGTATCACCGTGGACCCTCAACACAGCTCCGACGAGAAAACACTACGCGACCTGGGCATGGTGTATGACGATGCCCGCGTCGAAGCCCTTGGCGGTTATGTCGTCGACATGGGCGGCAAACTCGATCCCTCCGCCCAGTTGGGCATGATCGGACCGCAAGTGGTGGTTGGCAGCGTCAACATTTCCTTCGCCGCCGGCGGCCTGTACTTGCAAAAAGTGGAAGAACTGAAAAGTATCACCAACGACCGTGTCATCGAAGCCGCGGTCGCCCTGCATCGCTCGTTACGCTAGATCCGAACGGCACTCATTGCCCCATTTCACTTCAAGGAGAGGAAACCATGCTGAAATCCATTCTGACCCGCCTGTTGGCGGCGTCCATCGCCATCGCCGCCTTCGGCCCACTGCATGCGCAGACTTCCGGGGGGGCTCCCAACATGGCCCAGATGGGTAACCAGGTGGCCACCTTCAGCGGCAGCATGCACGCCGCCGCCGAGGTGTGCGGCGGTTACACCAAGGACCAACTGGCGGATATGAAAGCCAAGCAGAAACAGCAGATGACCAAAATGGGCCTCACCGCCCAGGAATTCGACACCGCCTTTGACACCGGCAAGAAAAAAACCGATGAGCGCTGGGACACCATGTCCAAAGCCGAGCAAAAATCCGCCTGTGAGGAACTGCGGCAACAGATGAGTCAGGCCTTCAACGGCATGATCAAGTAGTCCGGCTCACGGGATCGGCGGGATCTGCTACACTGCCCGCGTCAAAGTCACAGCCATTCAAGTCATGCGTTTTATCGCTTTTTTTACACTCGCTCTGCCGCTGTGGGCGCCACTGGCCACGGCGGCGGACGCGGCCCGGGACGAAACCCGCGACGCCCTGTTGCGAGAGCAGCAGGAACTGAATGAGCGGGCCGAGGCCCTGGCCGACCAGCAGGCCACCACACAACGGCTGTTGGAACAGCAGCAGGCTTATCTGGACGCCCTGGAAAAGGAAATCCAGTCATTGAAAGCTGCTCCAGAATCAGATCAAAAAAACTGATCAATCCGTTTCAGCCAGTCCTCTCCCTCCCCTGGTAACACAACGCTATCTTGGGCTCTCCCATCCTCAACAGGAGAGTCCGATGAAGCGCGTTCTGGTTCTTTACTACTCCATGTACGGCCATATCGAAAGCCTGGCCCGGGCCGTGGCCGAAGGCGCCGCCAAAGTCGACGGCGTGGAAGTGGAGATCAAACGAGTGGCCGAGACCATGGATCCGGAGGCGTTCCAGAACGCCGGTGGCAAAACCGACCAGGCCTACCCCGTGGCCAGCCCGGCGGAACTCAAGGACTACGATGCCATCATCATCGGCACCCCCACCCGCTTCGGTAACATGAGTGGCCAGATGCGCACTTTTTGGGACCAGACCGGCGGCCTGTGGGCCCAGGGTGCCCTGGCCGGCAAAGTCGCCAGTGTGTTCACCTCCACCGGCACCGCCGGCGGCAAGGAAACCACCATCATCAGCACCTGGCTGACCCTGGCCCACCACGGCTTCATCATCGTGCCACTGGGCTATGCCGATCCCGGTCAGGAACAAATGGACATCAGTGAAGTGCATGGCGCCTCCCCTTACGGAGCCGGCACCATCGCCGGTCCCGACGGCAGCCGCCAGCCCAGCACCAAGGAACTCAATCTGGCCCGCTACCAGGGAGAACAGGTGGCCCGCCTGACCGCGAAACTGTGACCTCCGATTCAGCCTGACACTTCTCTCGTCTTGCTCTGATCCCCCCTTTGGCCGCCTTCCCCTTCCTGAACAGGCGGCCTTCTTTTTTGCCTGCCATCATGCCGGAGCTCGCCATTCACGTTATGGTAGAGACTCCACTGAGCAAGGAATCACCATGGCCGACACCACCGCTATCTCCGAGTCCAACCGGCAACCCACCCTGGCCGTTCTGATCGACGCGGACAACACACCACCGGCCATCGTCGAGGGCCTGTTCGAGGAGATCGCCAAGTACGGCACCGCCACCATCAAGCGCATCTACGGTGACTGGACCCAGCCCAACCTTGGTGGCTGGAAGAAAGTACTGCTGGATCATTCGATTCAGCCGGTGCAGCAGTTCGCCTACACCACCGGCAAGAACGCCACCGACAGTTCGCTGATCATCGATGCCATGGATCTGCTCTACACCCGGGAGCTGGATGGGTTCTGTCTGGTTTCCAGCGACAGCGACTTCACCCGGCTGGCGGCCCGATTACGGGAAGCCGGCCTCACCGTGTATGGCTTCGGTGAACAAAAGACCCCCAAACCGCTGGTGGCGGCCTGCGATAAATTCATCTACACCGAGATTTTGCGCGCCGGCGATGACAGCGCCGCCAGCAAGGGCGGCAAAGCCGGCAAGGACAAAACCAGCGGCAACACGCCGCCTTTGAAGTTCATCGCCCGGGTCATCGACGATGTCTCCGGAGAAGACGACTGGGCCCATCTGGGGGTGCTTGGACAGAACCTGAGCCAGCGCCGCCCGGAGTTCGACACCCGGCTCTACGGCTTCCGCAAACTGAGCGAGCTGCTCAATGCCCAGACCGGCCACTTCGAGCTGAAGAAAGGGGAAAACGGCGGACTGTGGGTGAAGAACAAGAACGGGTGATCGCGGTCCACGCCCCGCGATTCTCCTGTTGCTTCCCCACCTATCGAACCAGCCAGAGACTCAATTCCGGCACATAGGTAATCAGCAGCAGCGCGATGATCAGCACCAGCATGAACGGCAGCGTGGCCCGGAACAGTTCGGTGATCGACTTGCGGAACCGGTAGCTGGCGATGAACAGATTCATCCCCACCGGCGGCGTGATGTAGCCGATCTGCATGTTGGCGACAAAGATAATGCCCAGATGTACCGGATCGATGCCGTAGCGCAGCGCCACCGGCAGAATCAACGGCACCATGATCACCAGAGCGGCAAAAATATCCAGCACGGCGCCGAGCAACAGCAACAGAATATTGAGCAGAATCAAAAACGCCAGCTTGCTCTGTACGTGGGTCTGGATGAAGGCGAACAAATGCTCAGGCACGCCGGCATACACCAGATAGTCGGCGAAGGCCTGGGCCACCGCCAGAATCAGCAGGATTCCCCCCACCATGACCATAGCTTCGCGGGTCAGCCCCGGCAGACGGCGCAACGGAATCTCCCGGTACAGCACCACTTCCGCCAGCAGCACATAAAGGGCGGTGACCGCCGCCGCCTCGCTCACCACCAGGAAGCCGGAGAAGATACCGCCGAGCACCACCAGCGGCAGCGGCAATTCCCAGCGCGCATCCCACAGCGCCTGCCCCAGCTCCCGCGCGTTGAACGGTTGCCGCGGCAGCGGGTCGCTGCGATTGACATACACACAGTAGCCGTACAGCAACACCACCATCAGCAGCGCCGGTCCCACCCCGGCCAGGTACAGATCGACGATTTCCACCGGCGGCATGGTCAGTTGCTGCGACAACTGCTGGGCGATGATGCCGTAGATCAGCAGCGGCACCGATGGCACCAGCAGCAACCCCAGGCTGCCGGACGAGGTCACCAGCCCGAGGCTGAAACGCTGCGGATAACCGGCCTTGACCAGCGCCGGCAGCAACAGCGCGCCCAGCGCCACGATGGTGACACCGGAGCCGCCGGTGAGCGCGGTGAAAAAGGCGCAAGCCACCAGCGCCACGAAGGCCATGCCGCCGGGCATCCAGCCGAACGCGGCCTGGCTGAGACGGACCAGGCGATCGGCGGTACGCGATTCACTGAGCAGAAAACCGGCAAAGGTGAACAGCGGCAGCGCCATCAGCACCACCGAATCGGACAGCTGGTAAATATCAATGTGGAGCACCGACAGCGGTGTCTCCTGGGTGAAGAAGCCGATGGCGGCCGCGGCCAGCAGAATGGCGAACAGCGGCGCGCCCATCAGTGCCAGCACGATCAACAGAACAATGGCGGCGATAATCATCCCAGCGGCTCCCGCATGCAGGGCCGGCGCCCGCCCAACCCGAGCACGAACAGCACCAGGTAACGCAGCGCCATGACGCTGAAGCCGAACGGAATGATCACCTGCGGCACCCAGCTCGGGATGCCGGCGAAGGCAATCTCGCCGTACTGATACTCCTCGATCACGAAACCAATACTGTACCAGGCCACCAGAGTACAGATGGCGGCGGTGAACAGATCCACCGCACCGGTGATCCAGGGTTGGAAGGATTTGGGCAACCACTGTCCCAGCAGATCGATGCGGATGTGCTCGTCCCGGCGGGAGGCGATCATGGCGCCGAGCAGGCCGATCCACAACACCGCGTTACGCAGCAGCGGCTCCACCCAGATCAGACTGACACCGGCCATGTTGCGCAGCCCGATTTGCACCACCGCCAACAGCACCATGCCCAGCAGGATGGCCACGATCAGGCCATCCTCCAGCCGGTGCAACCAGGACAGCAGGCGCCGCATCAACGGGCCCGGTAGTCGTCGAGCAGCCGATGCAGCCGGTCCAGCATGCCACTGCTCAGCTCGCCGTCGCTGACCAGCGACTGGGTGGCTTTATCAGCGGCGGATTTCCACTCGGTGCGTTGTTCGTCGCTGGGGGTCACCGTTTCCAGCCCTTGCTGTTGCACCGCCTTGAACGCTTCGCGGTTCTGCTCGCGGCCTTCCTGATCCAATTGAGTGAAGGTGTTGCCCAGGACTTCGCGCATGATCTTCTGATCCCCCTCGGAAAGACGATCGAAATAGCGCTTGTCGATGGCCAGCAGGCCGTAGGTGTACAGCAGCGGCAGGTCGGTGATGTACTTCACCCGCGCGTACCATTGCAGAGTGAGCGCCGCCACCGGCGGCGCGGCGAAGCTGTCGATGGCGCCGGTCTGCAACGATGTCAGCACCGAGCCGATATTCAGCACGATCGGAGACAATCCCAGTGTCTTGGCCGCCTTGGCGGAAGCCGAGTCACTGGCCGGCAACCACAACTTGCGCGCCTGCAGATCCGCCAGACTGACCACCGGCTGCGTCGACATAATGTAGGCAAAGCCGCCGTCCACCAGTCCGAAACTGATCCAGCCGTTATCTTCCAGCCCCTTGAGGATGACCGGATCCAGCTCTTCGCGAACCGCGTCCACTTCGCCGTAATCATTGAACGTGAGCGGCACGTTGAGGATCTGGCCATCCGGATAGGCGTCGGCGAAGGCACCGCCCTGGGCCATCTGGCCGTGCAACTGACCGATACGAATCTTGCGCTGTACCGCCCTGTCGTCCCCCATCACACCGCCGGGATAAATCTTCAGGGCCACTCGTCCCTCGGTGCGCTCCTCGATGGTGGCGCCGGCTTTTTTCAGCGCCCGAACCACACTGGTGCCATCCGGATACAGGGTGGAAATCTTGAAGGTGGTGGCCAAGGCCAGCACCGGAAACAGGGCCATGACGGCCACCACGAATCGCAACATCATCCTCTCCAGCTTCGATGGGGCCGGGCGCTCCATCGCTCACATACACGGCTCACATATACTGCTCAAAAATGCCGCTCAGAAATACGCGTCGGCGCTGTCCAGCAGACGTTGTGCCTGCTGCTGTGCGTAGACGTTCTGCAAGGTCAGTCCGGGCTGCTCCGGATCCGCTTCCAGCACTTTATGAAGCTGGGCATCATGCAGCTCACGATCAAACACCAGACGGGCATAGTGCTCGGCGTACAGCACCCGCGCCAGCAGGTTGCGCCCTTGGGACAACGCCACCGCCTGCTCGAAATGCGCCTTGGCCTGCTCCGGCTGGCCGCCCAGGGAGGCCGGCAGCAGACTGTTGAGCACTCCCAGGTACATATGCGCCTGACCGTTCTGGTAGCCTTCGTCCAATGTCACCACCCGCTCCATCAGCGCACGCACCCGGGCCAGTTCGGCCACCGCGTTCCAGTCGTCGGAATGGGTCTGGATGTAGCCGGCCCAGGCGCTGCCCAGAGTAAACAACAGGGGCAGATCCTCGTCGCCGGCCTCCGCCAGCAACGCCTCGAACTCCGGCACCGGCGTCTGGCGCAAATCGCAGTAATCGCTCCGCTGGCTGCAAGCGGCGCGCATGGCGTAATCCAGGGCCTTCTCGTTGAGTGTCGCGGCGCGATCGGGGTCCTCAACGAACAAACCGGCGTAGGCGCCATACAAATCGGCGCCGGCACGCAACAGGCTGGTACGCTCCGGCCAGGTCAGGATCAGACCATCCACCATCAGCAGATAGCTGGGCAGTCCCTCACCCACCAGGACCAGATCGTTGTTGTCCTCGATGCCCTTGGCCAGATTGTCGCCGATCCGATTCACCGCGCAGCCCTGCACAATCAGCAACAGAACCACCGAACAGACTGCTCGCCATTGTTTCACGCTGTTGTTGCCTCCTATTCCGGGACTCTTTATAGCAGCGGCCACCGACCAAACTCAAACGACCGTTGGAAACCGGCCATGACGCTCTGCCTCACGCCGGCCGCTGACGGCGCCAGAGCCCCACCGCGGTGCCAATCGCCATGCCGCTGAGCAATCCGGCCAGATGCGCTGAGTTGGCGACGATGCCGGAGAGCCCGACATAACAGATCACCAGCCACACCAGCATCAACACCACCACTTCCTTGCGCAGTTGATAGCCGGCCCCTGGATTGACCTTGCCGTACAGCCACAGATACCCGAGCAGGCCATACACCACACCGGACAGACCGCCGAAATTGGGGCCGGTGTCGTAGAACTGAGCCAGGTTGCTGACGGCGGCGGTAACCAGGGTGATCCACAGCAGTTGAAAACTGGACTGGAACCGTTCAATCACCCGGCCCAGATCGCACCACCACAACAGATTGAACAGGATATGCAGAAGCGACATGTGCAGCAGCATCGGGGTGACCACCCGCCATGGCTGCACGGCCAGTCCGTCCAGGGAAGGCGGAAACATCAGCGCCGCGTAAAGCCGGTCTCCCAGTAAAAAGGGGGACAGATACACCAGAACACAGAGCACCAGCCCGCTCTTGGTCACCAGCCCCAGGCTGCGAAACCAGCCGCCACTGAACAGCGCCTGCCGCGGCACGTCGGCGGGGGCATTGCTGTGCCAGGCGTCTTCCTGCCAGCGCCGGTCATCGGGGCTGGCCAGGAAGGCCTGACACAGCTCGCGGGCTTCCTCAAAGCGGTCCGCCGCCACGGACACCACCTGGCCGTCCTGCTCCGGTCGCAGCTCCGCGCGGATACCGCGCTGCCCCAGCATATGCACCAACCGCGCGGCGAGCGCGGCGTTGTTCACGCGAACCAGTTCAATCATGGAATCTCCTGCTGCCAGCGCCGCCGGGCCCGTGGGTCATCGGCGAGCCGCTCCACCTGCTCCCAGAAGCAGTGCCAATGCCCGCCACAGCCTAACAGAAGGGCCTGGAAAGCGGGCACCAAACCGTAATAATCCCCCACGCCGTTGAGTTGGGCATTATTGAGCGGGCCCTGGAAAAAGCCCTGATAGGCGTCCAGGGCGGGCAGTTGGCGGCGCTCGGACTGATAGCGCTGGCGCAACTGGCCAATCAGCCGGTCCTTGCTCTCGGCCATCGCCGATCCCGGGATGTCACTGGCGTAGAGTCGGGTCAAGGCCGCGCGGGTGTCGGTCACCATGGCCAGAAAGGCGGCACGGGCACGGTCCACATCGCGCCAGCGCTCCAGGTCCACGGTCAGGTCATGGCCGGCAATGAACCGGGTGGTGCCTTCACGGGCCACCATGGTGGCCAGGGACTCATTGAAGCGGGTATCGCCCTTCACATACAAACGCCGGTGCACCAGTTCGTGCAACAGCAGGTCCACCATGTCGGCGCGGGAACGGTTCATCATCGGCGTGGTGAGCGGGTCGTTGAACCAGCCCAGCGTGGAGTAAGCGGCGGCACCGCCCACATAGGTGTCGAAACCCTGCTCATCGAGATCATGTGCCGCACGCAAGGCGGCCTGCCGATCGAAATAACCGCGATAGCTGACACAACCGGCAAACGGGTAGCACCAGGTTTCTGGCGTCAAGGAGAACGCCGGCGCGGCCATGAGATTCCAGACCACCGCCCGGCTTTCCAGGGCCACGTACTGCCGATAGACACCGCGAGCGGGCAATCCCATGCGGTCGGCGGCGAAGTCCAGCACCTCCTCCGCCAGCCGCAGATTATCCCGCACCCGCTGCGGCGTGGCCGGATCGGCCAGGGCGTCGGCCAGCGGCTGCCGTTTCGACATCAGAGACCAATGCCCCTTTATTGCCTGGCCGTAATAGCCCAGTTGGCAGCCGGAGAGCACCGCCACCACAATGACAGCGGCCAACAGCCAGATCCGTTTACGCCTCATGCGCGGGACATGAACTTCCGTTCCAGGGTATTGACCTTCACCCGCTCCCCCTCCTGAATGTACTCCGGCACCTGGATCACCAGGCCGGTTTCCAGGGTGGCGGGTTTGGTGCGGGCGCTGGCGGAGGCGGCTTTCATCGCCGGCGCCGTTTCCTCAATGGTCAGTTCCACCGCCTGCGGCAGTTCCAGGCCGATCACCGAATCACCGACCCGCAAGGCCAGCAACCCGCCGGTAGCCTCGGTAACGAACGCCAGTTCATCCTCGATGTCCTCGGACCGCAGCGGGTATTGGGTGAAATCCTCCTCGTCCATGAAGATATGCTCGGCGCCGTCCACATAGGAGAAACGCACCGGGCGGCGTTGCAGATCCACGGTGGGCACGTCGTCATCGCCCTTGAAGCGCTCCTCGAACTTGGAGCCGCCGCCAACGGCCGTGGCGCGGACCCGGTAGAGGGTGGCGGCACCACGGGCGGAAGGGGATTGCACTTCGATCTGGCGGATCACGTAGAGGCCGCCGTTATGCTCGATCACATCGGATTTCTTCAGGTCGCTGGCGCGGGTCACAAAACAATCCTCACTGAATGGTCGCCAGCCATTCTAGCCCAGAGGGCAAGACGGTCCTACAGTCGTGACGCCGGACGCCCTGGCAAGCATGAAAAGTGGTTGTTTATATCCGCAATGTTCCGAGACACGGTGTTCTATAGCGTCTGGCGTCCAGCGTCCCGCGTCAGGCGTTCCGCAATCCAGTCCCGGGCGCGTTCGCTCAGGCGCTTGGGGTCGTCGTCCGCCGGCAAGGGCGCGCCGAAGGTCAGATCGACAATGACCCGCGGACGGCCCAGCAGCCGCCACAGATGATGGTGGAATTCGTCGTTGCCGATGAACGCCAGAGTCGGATCAAAGTCACCGTTATGGTCCCGGTAACGCAGCGCCACCGGCTGCACCGGCGCCTGATCAGCGGCGGCCAGCAACTGCGGGAAAAACCGCCGCACGGCACGGCCATCCGTGGTGGTGCCCTCGGGGAAGACCAGCACCGAACGGCCACCTGCCAGGCGCTCGCGGATTTCCTCGACCTTGCGGCTGACTTCGCCGCGGCCGCGACGAATGAACAGGGTCCCCACATTGCGGGCCAGCCAGCCGATCACCGGCCACTCGGCCACTTCCGCCTTGGACAACATATCGCAGGGCCGCAGCGCGCCGATCACGGGAATGTCCAGCCAGGAAACGTGGTTGCTGATCAACAGCATGGCGCCACCGGCCGGTGCGCCGGTCACCCGTAGCCGCACCCCCAGCAGCGACAACAGCCGCAAATACCAGCGCTGTTTGGCCATCACCATGGCCGGATGAGACCGCGGATAGCGGGCGCGCAGCCACAATGCCTCAAGCACCCCGGCAAGGATATGCAGCACCACCAGCGGCAGCCGCCAGGCCCGGCGCAGCGCGGCGGCCAGCCCCGTGCCATGGCGATTGGCGGCGGCGGTCTCCAGCCGTTCCATCACACCGCCTGCGCCGGTTGCAGGAAATGCTGGACGTAGCGGCTGGGCAGATCGTCCACCGCCAGCAGGATGAAGTAGTCCAGACAGTTGAAATCCGGATCCCAGCACGGTTCGCCGCAGACCTTGGCGCCCATGCGCAGGTAGGCCTTGAGCAGTGGCGGCATGCGCTTGCCGTTCTCCAGCGGATCGCCGGGCAGACTTTCCAGACGGTACCGCGGTGACACCCGGTATTGCGCCGGTGCTCTGTGATTCTCGCGAATATGCTGGTCTATGGCGGCCACGTTATAACCCTCGCCCAGAGCGATACTGGCACAGCCGATCAGGTAACGGGTGTTCTGCTCGATCATGTAACGGGCCAGCCGTGCCCACAGCACGGTGATCACGGCGCCGCCGCGATGGCGCGGGTCGATGCAGGTGCGGCCAATCTCCGCCACCTGGCCATCCAGATGCCGCACCAGGGGCATGTGGAACTCGCCGGTGGAGTAAAAGCCACCGGTGCGCGCCACCCGATCACCAGGCAGCACCCGGGTATAGCCCACCAATTCTCCGGTCTGGTTATCGCGCACCACCAAATGCAGACAATGGCGGTCGAAGCGATCCCGGTCCAGACCGAATGGAGCATGGAAGCTGGCACCGTATTCCTCGGAGAAAATCCGGTAGCGCATGCGCTGCACTTTCAGGATCTCGCGTCGAGACCGGGTAAAGTAGGCGCTGAAACGGCTGTTGTTGGTATTCGCCTCTTCCCGCTCACGGGCAGGCTGGCGGAAAACCACCCGCCATTGCGGCTTCAGGGCTTTCAATTTTCCAGCGGCTTGCGCAAGCATAATGGGCTCCATGGCTCTTTTTCCGGCAGTCTGTAAGCCCGCCATGTCGACGCCGTGACAGCCTTGTGACAGTTCCGCGACAGGACCGCCGCACCAATTACCCGCTCTCTGGCCATCAACAGGTGCCGCCACGGCAACGTGCCGTCGCCAAAAAAGAAATTATCCGGTCGCCACAATCCGTGTTTCATGGCCAGACCGGCGCCGCGCGCGGCGCTCTCTTTCGGTATCAAGTGGGGAAACCAACATGTTCTTAACCACCGCCAGAGCGCTGCTTGCCATATCCACCCTTGTTTGTGCTCTGACCTCCATGGCGGACGGCCGTCTGCCGATTTCCTTCGTTCTCGATTGGAAACTTCAGGGCGTGCACTCGTGGTACTACCTGGCCGAGGACCGAGGCTACTTTGATCGGGAAAACATCGAACTGAACATCGATCAGGGCGATGGCTCCGCCGCCACCGTCACCAAGATCATGGCGGGAACCTATCAGGCCGGTTTCGGTGACGTTAACGCGATTATCCAGAACGCGGCCCGGCGCCCGGAAAGCACACCGGTGATGGTCTACATGGTTTATAACCGGGCGCCCTTCGCCATAATGACGCTGGCTGACGGCCCTATTCACAGGCTCGAGGACCTGCAGGGTGCCCGCCTGGGATCACCGGCCGGCGGCGCGGCAATGCGCATGTTCGACACCCTGGCCCGTCTCAACAACCTGGACGCCGACAGCGTCGAGTGGGTCAACATGGCTCCCAACCTCCAGGAACAGATGTTGCTACGCGGCGAGGTGGATGCCTCCGCGGTATTCTCGGTGACCAGCTATGTAAACCTGCTGGCTCAGGGCAAGGACCCGGAGCAGGACGTGCGCTGGTTTCATTACGCCGACCACGGCGTGGCCCTGTACGGTAACGGCGTGATGGTCTCACCCGAACTGATTGAGCAGCATCCGCAGGCCGTGCACGGGCTGGTAAGGGCAATCAACCACGGTATTCGCGATGCCATCGCCGATCCGGACGCGGCCATCGAAGCATTGGCCAAACGGGAGCCGCTGATCAACAAGGCCCTGGAAAAACAGCGCCTTCTTTACACCCTGAAAACCGTGATGCTGACGCCGGAGGTCAGTGACAACGGCCTGGGCCAAACGGATCCCGAGCGTCTGGCCCGATCTATCGAGCAGGTTGCCGACGTATTCGAGCTACCCGCCAGACCCAGCGCCAGTCGCGTTTTTACCGATGAATTCCTGCCCCCCAGGGCGCAACGTCAGGCCGGACAATGAACACGCCCGCTCGTTGGCATTGCGAATGGCTGCTGCCCGCACCGGGACAGCGCCCGGCCCGGCGGGGCGCCCGCTTGCAATGGAACGGCGCCAACCTGACCTCGTGGCGGAATCGGGCCGTCGATGACCCCGTTCCCCCTCGGGGACTGGTGCTGCCGGCACTGGCCAATGCCCATGACCATGCCCGCGGCTTTCGCAACGCCAGCCTTGGCGCCTTCGGCGAACCCCTGGAAAGCTGGTTGCCATTTCTTGGCTGGATGCCGCCAATGCCGCCTTATCTGTGCGCGGCCACTTCCCTTGCCCGGTCCGCACGCCACGGCGTGGTCAACGTCCTGGTCCATTACACCCGCGTGCAAGGCGGCCTGCCTTACCTGGAAGAGGCTCGGGAGGTGGGCCGTGCCGCCCGCGATGTCGGCGTGCATATCGGCTTCGCCCTGGCGCTAAGGGATCGTCAGTCTCTCGCCTATGCTCCGGACCACACCGTGCTGGCGCGGTTGTCCCCCGCGATTCGCGACGCTATCCGTCGCCAACTCGCCAGCCCGGCGCTGCCCGTGGCCGAGCAGTTGGCACTGGTCGAGGAAGTGGCTGCCGCCTGCGCCGACTACCCAATGACGGTGCAGTATGGCCCTACCGGCGTGCAGTGGTGCTCCAACGCTTTACTGGAAGGCGTGGCGCAGGCGTCCTCCGATCAACAAAGACCAGTGCACATGCACTTGCTGGAAACCAGGCGGCAAAGACAATGGGCCGATCACGCCTTCCCCGGCGGCATCGTCCACCATCTGGACCAACTGGGACTGCTCACTCCCCGGCTGACCCTGGCGCACTGTACCTGGTGCCGGCCGGAGGAACTGGCCCTGCTGGTGGAACGGGGGGTCACCATCGCCGTCAACACCAGTTCCAATCTGCTGTTGGGCTCCGGTATCGCGCCGTTTGAGGAGATGCAGCGTCAGGGCTGCCGGGTGGCCATGGGGCTGGACGGTCTGGCACTGGACGAAGACGACGACGCCTGGCGCGAATTACGTCTGACCTGGGCTCTGCATCGGGGAAGCGAATTCCGGCCGGCGCTGGACGCCGCCACCCTCTGGCGATTCGCCGCCGTCGACGGCCGGCGCGCGGTCACCGGCGAACAGGATGGTGGCGGCGTGATCGACGACGGCGCTCCGGCGGACCTGATCATGCTGGACTGGGACGCTCTCAACGACGACGGACTCTGGCCCGACCACGACCCCTGGCCGTTGATACTGGCGCGGGCCAGTGGCCGCCATATCGACAAGGTAGTGGCCTCGGGGCGGCTGATTGTCGACCAGGGCCAGGTACTGACCGTGGACGAAACCGCGCTCACCGACGAATTACATCGACGCGCGCGGCATGCCATTGACCGTGACAGTGCCGGGATACAGGCATGGCGCCGGACTCTCACCACATTCAGCCGCGAGCTGGAAGCCTTCTATCACCATCAGGGACATTGCTGTGGCTGAGATGGTCAGGCCAACAGTGCCGCCGGCTCGGCCAGGTGCCATTTCAGATGTTCCGCGAAACTGTACGCGGCCACCGGCAAGCGGCGGCCGCGCAGCTGTGCCAGCAGCAGTTTGCCGCGGGGGAAGCCGTGATCTTCAATTTCCCGTGCCACCAGATCACCGCCGTCGGTGAGTGCGCCCACTGAAATCTGGAACGACACTGCTTGTTCGCGATGCAGAAAGCCACGCAGAAATTCAAAGGAATTACTCTGCACCGCCGGCGTGAAACGCACCGAGCTGCGGGCCAGAAAGCGATCCAGCATTTCTCGCCCGGCGGTGCCCCTTCCCGCCAGAGCCAATGGCCAGTCGACACAATCCCTGAGCCGTAGTGACGGTTTCTCCACCAACGGATGGGTATGGTGCATCCACGCCACCAGCTTCTGCTCGTAGGAACCGAGTATCTGCAGATCCGGCTCCGGCTGCAGGTTGAAAACCAGCGCCAGGTCGCTGTCGAAGTCACGCAGTACGTCCAACGCGTGCAGATGATCAGCAACGTTCACTTCGAATTCCACCGCCGGGTGCGCTTCACGAAACGCCTGCACCGCATGGGGCAGAAACACCGGCGCCAGCGCCTGGCTGCACACCAGCCGCACCAGGCCACGCCGCAGTCCGGACAGATCCTCGATATTGGACCGCACGCGCTCCAGCTCCGCCGTGCGATCACGGATATAGGCGACGAACAGCTCCCCGGCGGCGGTGAGGCGCATCCCCCGCGGCAGCCGTTCGAAGATCGGTGCTCCCAGTTCGTCCTCCAGGTCCTGAATCCGGCGAATCACCGCCGAGGGGGCCACATGCAAGCGCTCCGCTGCCTGCCGCACCGATCCCACCCGTGCCACCTCATCCACGTAACGAAGAAACCGAAGGTGATTCATAGCCCTGCCCGTTTGCTGTGATGGTCGATCACGCAAGCAGGTTTAGTGCCATATACCGTTGCCAAAATCGCAACAGTTAAGCGCCCAAAAAGCAATAAAAGAGAACAGCCTATGGCACGTGGCGTGCTTGGTTACTGGCGTTGAATACAACGTGAAGAGCGATGCCGGACATGACCCAGCCCCCGACCACCAGGATGCCCCCCCTTAGCCAACAATGGCATGACACCGAACAGGGCGTCAGCCTGATCCGATTTCCCCTGCCGGCCCGCCCCATTACGATGCAGGCGCAGCCGGAATGCATCGAATTGGACCTCAACCGTACCCAGTTGGTGGTGGTCGACATGCAGAACGATTTCTGCCACCCGCAAGGCTGGTTCGGTATCCAGGGAGTCGATATTTCACCGATGCGCTCACCGCTGACCACCCTGATCCCGCTGGTGGACGGCTGGCGCGCACTGGGCTACCCGGTGCTGTGGCTGAATTGGGGGATTCGTCCAGACTGCGCCAATCTCAGCCCCACCCAATTGCACAAGGGACGGCGTCTGCCCGACGGTATTGGTTACGGCGACGCCCTCCCCGGCCAGGACAGCCGCGCCGTGGTGGCCGGCGATTGGGGCGCGCGCAACGTCGATGAACTGCCGCCGCGGGAAGGCGATTTGTTGATTCACAAACATCGCCTGAGCGGATTCTGGGACAGTGAGCTGGATTCGGTGCTGCGTCAGCGTGGCATCACCACTTTGCTGTTCGCCGGCATCAACACCGACCGCTGCGTGTTCAGCACACTGCAGGACGCCGCCTTTCTTGGTTACGACTGCGTGCTGCTCGAAGACGCGTGCGGCACGCCCTCTCCACAGTACGTCAGCGACGCCATTTATTTTCTTGTTCGCCAATTACACGGCTTCGTCGGCCGCGCCACGCATCTGCTCGACGCCTGCGCACCGTGACACCGGTTTTCATTCCATAACCGCCAACGTTAAGGATTTGCCATGACATCGTTTACCCGTCTGCTTCGCTACTGCCTTATGGCCAGCCTGCTGGTCAGCGCCGCCCTGGCCGGCGCTGATACCCGTTTGAAGATGGTGCTCAACTGGAAATACGAAGGCTCCCAGGCCTGGTTCTTCCTGGCCAAGGAAAAAGGTTATTTCAAGGAGGAAGGCATCGATGTGGTGCTCGACCAGGGCGAAGGCTCCGCCGCGTCCATCGGCAAGGTCGCCAGCGGCGCCTATGACGTCGGCTTCGGCGACACCAACGCCATCATCGAGGCCGCCGCCACCCATCCGGATCGCGCCCCGGTGGCGGTCTACATGATCTACAACACGCCGCCGTTCGTGATCGCGGTAAAAAGCGGCAGTGACATCAAAACACCGGGCGATCTGTCTGGTAAAACCCTGGCCGGCCCAGCCAACGACGGCGCGCTGAAACTGTTCCCGGCGCTGGCCCGCCAGGTCGGCCTGGACACCGATTCGGTGAACATTCTCAACGTGGCGCCGAACCTGCGCGAACAAACGCTGCTGCGTGACCGTGCCGACGGCATCTTTGGTTACCTCAATACGATCCGCTTCTCCGCCAAACTCGTGGGCATGAACCCGGACCAGGACCTGCGCTTCATCCGCTACAGCGACCATGGTCTGGATCTGTATTCCAACGCGGTGTTCTTCTCCCAGGACATCATCAACGAAAAACCGGAAGTCGTGCACGGTTTCGTGCGGGCGCTGAACAAAGCGATCAAGGAAGTGATCGCCGATCCGGACGCCGGCGTCGACTACGTGCTGAAGCAGGAACCACTGCTGAACAGGGAAGTGGAGAAAGCCCGTCTTCTGGCCACTCTGCAATGGGAAATGAACCACCCGGAAATCGGGAAAATCGGCCTGGGCGCGGTGGATCAGGCCCGTCTCAAACGCAGCATCGATATCGACGTGCAAGCGAAAAACCTGCCGCGCGTCCCCACCGTGGAACAAATCTTCGACAGCCGTTTCCTGCCTGCCGAGGAAGATCGTATTCATCAATTGAAATGAGGACGGCATGAAGCTCAATCTGCAAGGAAAAAACGTCATCATCACCGGCCCGGCCAAGGGCATGGGCCGGACCGTCACCCTCGCGTTCGCCGCCGAAGGGGCCAATCTGGCGCTTACCGGCCGGGACATCGCGGCGATTGAACCGGTCGCCGAGGAAGCCCGTGCTCTGGGCGTGACCGCCACGGTACTGCGCTGTGACCTGAGCATCGGTGCGCAAGTGAACACGATGGTCGCTGAAGCGGAAAAAACACTCGGCCCCATCGACGCCCTGATCAATGTCGCCGGCGGCTCCGGCCCGATCGGCAAGACCGGCTGGGAGACCACCCAGGAAGAATTCGACGACATCGTCCGGATCAATATGACCGGCTGCTTCAACACCATGCGCGCGGTGCTGCCCGGCATGATCGCCAACAGCGGCGGCAAGATCGTCAACGTCGGCGGCACCTTCGGTATGCACGGCCGCGCCGGGCGTATGGCCTATTCCGCCTCGAAATGGGGACTGCGCGGCATCACCAAGAGCTTCGCCATCGAAGCCGGCCCGCACAACATCAACGTCAACTGCGTGGCACCGGGCATGGTCGACGGCCCCCGCTTCCGTGACAAAGTCTGCGCCAACATGGCCGCCGCCCAGGGCATTTCGCTGGAACAGGCGATGCAGCGTCACGCCGAGGACTATGCCCTGCGGCGTGTCACTACCGACCAGGACGTGGCGCACGCCTGCCTGTTCCTGGCCAGCGAGGTGTCACGCCAGATCACCGGAGTGGACCTGCCGGTGGATGGCGGCTGGGCCGCCTTATAAGGAGAAGAGTATGAAAACGGTAGATACGGTTATTCGCGGCGGCACCGTGGTGTCGTCCCAGCGGATAGTGAAAGCCTCCGTAGCCATCGATAATGGTCTGATCGTCGCCGTCGGCGATGATGCGGTTATGCCCGACGCACGGGAAACGGTGTCCGCCGAAGGGCTCTATGTGTTGCCCGGCGCCATCGACAGCCATGTCCACTTCCGCGATCCAGGGTATCCGCACAAGGAAACCTGGAAAACCGGCTCGGCGGCGGCCGCTTGCGGCGGCGTCACCACGGTGTTCGACATGCCCAACACCAACCCGCCCACCGGCACGTTGGAAGCCCTGGCGATGAAACTGAAGGCGGCGGAAAGTTCCTATGTGGACTTCGGCATCCACGCGCTGTTCGACGACAGCACAGTGGCAACCCTCATCGACCTGCTCGACGGCGGCGCCACCAGTTTCAAGGCGTTCGTCGGCAACACCTTCGGCAATCTGCCCGCCCCCAGTGACGGCGCTCTGCTGGAAGGCTTTGAAACACTGGCGCCGCTGGGTATTCGTACCACCGTGCACGCGGAAAATTCCTCAATCATGGCACGGCGCCAGAAACATCTGCGTGACGCCGGCCGTACCGATCCCCTGGCGCATCTGGCGGCGCGGCCGGCGGTTGCTGAAATCGAGGCCATCGGCCGCATCATCACTCTGGCGGAGTGGACTGGCGCACGGGTCCACATCGCCCACCACAGTGCCGCGGATTCCCTTTATCTGTTGCGTGAAGCGAAACGGCGCGGCGTCGATGTTACCGCCGAAACCTGTCCCCAGTATCTGTTGCTCAATACCGTCAATATGCTCGATCTGGGCGGTCTGTTAAGGGTCAATCCACCGGTACGCGAACCACGCCACAACGAGCCGTTATGGCGGGCCCTGCTCGACGGCGTGATCGACATGATCGCCACCGACCACGCTCCCCATGCGCCGGAGGAGAAAACCCGCGACGATATCTGGGAATGCGACTGCGGCTTTCCCGGCGTGGAAACGCAGATGCCGCTGATGCTCACCGAAATCAATGGCGGCCGCGCGGCGATCACCGACTATGTGCGCTGGAGTGCCGAAGCCCCGGCCCGGGCCTGGGGTTTGCAGGGCATCAAAGGGGTGATCGCCCCCGGCGCCCATGCCGATATCGTCCTGGTGGACATGGGCCGCAGCGAAAATCTCTCCCAGTACCGCCTGCAGTCAATCGGCAAGATTTCCCCCTGGCACGACCGGCAAGTCAAAGGCTGCCCACTGCACACCATGGTGCGCGGTCGTTTCGTGGTGCGTGACGGTGAGCTGCTGGAACACACCGCGGGTTGGGGCCAATCGATAAAACCGGTGCAACGAATGCCGCCCGCGCGGGTCGCTCACCCGGACACCACCACCCGTGCCATCACCGAGCCGGGCGCGGCGGAGCGGGAAGCCAGAGCCACTGCCGGGGGAGCATCATGCAAGATACACCGCTGATCGAACTGTCCCAGGTTACCGTTCGCTACGGCGATCCGGAGAGCGGCACCCTGGCTCTGGCACAGACCAGCCTGCGCATCGACCGCGGCGACTTTGTCGCCCTGGTCGGCCCCAGCGGCTGTGGCAAATCCACCATTCTGAAACTGGTGGCGGGATTGCTCACCGCCAGTTCCGGAGGCGTGCTGCTGAACGGCCGCGAAGCCAACTACAAAGGCATCGGCATCGGTCTGGCGTTTCAGAATCCGACCATGATGCCCTGGCTGACGATCCGCGAAAACATCATGATCCCGTTGAAAATCGTCGAGCCATACCGCAGCCAGTATGCGCGCAAAAAGAAAGGCGAATTCGCGGAAAAAGCCGATGCCATGCTGGCCCGGGTCGGGCTGGCCGGCCTCGGTGACAAACGGCCCTGGGAACTGTCCGGCGGCATGTTACAGCGGGCCTCGCTGTGCCGGGCACTGATCCACGAGCCGCAATTATTATTGCTCGACGAGCCCTTTGGTGCCCTCGATTCATTCACCCGGGAGGAACTCTGGGGCATTCTCCAGCAGTTGTGGATGGACACCGGCTCCACAGTCCTGCTGGTTACCCACGATCTGCGCGAGGCGGCGTATCTGGCCAACCGGGTTTGCGTCATGTCGTCCCGGCCCGGGCGCATCCTGGAAGATTGTCCGGTGCCCTTTCCTCGCCCACGCAGCGAGGAAACGGCTTACCAACCGGAGTGCGTCAGTCTGATTCACAGCCTGCGCAAACAGATTGCCAACGCCCGCGCCGACGAACCCGCCCAGGAGAGCGCATGATGAAACCGCTGAATACCCAACAACGCCAGCGGCTGCTGTCGGTCATGGTACTGATCGGTTTTTTTCTGTTCTGGGAACTGGCCTGCCTGGCGTTCCAGGTTTCCGATCTGGTGTTGCCACGGCCGACACAAATCTTCCTGGTCCTGTTTGAAAAAATGCCGCTGCTCTGGCCACACACGGTGCAAACGCTCTACACCACGGTGCTGGGTTTTGCCCTGGGAGTGATCAGCGGCGTACTGCTCGGCGTCATGGTCGGCTCCTCGCGGCTGGCCTACAATGTGGCGTATCCGCTACTGGTGGGATTCTCCAGTATTCCCAAGGTGGCCGTGGTGCCGATTTTCGTGGTCTGGTTCGGTGCCGGCACGGTCCCGGCGGTGCTCACGTCGATGATCATCAGTATCTTCCCGGTGGTGGTCAACGTGGCCACCGGTCTGGCCAGCACCGAGCCGGAATTCGAGGATGTGCTCAAGGTACTCGGCGCCAGCAAAAGAGATATTCTCTGGAATGTCAGTCTGCCGCGGGCACTGCCCTACTTGTTCGCATCCCTGAAAGTCGCCATCACCCTGGCTTTCGTCGGCACCGTTCTGTCCGAGTCGGTGGCCGCCAACAAGGGCATCGGTAACGTCATGATGATCGCCAGCGGCAACTTCGACGTCGCCCTGGTGTTCGCCGGGCTGATCATTCTGGCGGTAATGGGCGTGTTGCTGTACGCGCTTTCCGCTTACGTCGAGCACCGCGTTACCGGCTGGGCCCATCGCAAAACCGAGAACATGACATGAACCAGAACACTCAGACATTACAACGCATCGCCGTATTCTGCGGCTCCAATTTTGGCACCCACGATGACTACCGGGAACAGGCGGCGGCCCTCGGCACACTGCTGGCGGAGCAGGGTATTACCCTGGTTTACGGCGGCACCAGCAAAGGGCTGATGGGGGTGGCGGCGGACGCCGCCCTCGCCGCCGGCGGAGAGGTGTTTGGTGTCATCAATCGCCGCTTGTTCGAACGCGGCCATCTCCATCCCCGGCTCTCAGGCCATGAAGTGGTGGACAATATGCGCCAGCGCAAAGCGCGCATGGCGGAACTGGCCGACGCCTTCATCGCTCTGCCCGGCGGCCTGGGAACCCTGGAGGAGTTGCTGGAAGCGGCAACGCTGAGCCAGCTGCGTGATCACGTCAACCGCCCCAGCAAGGCCTGTGGCGCGCTGAATATTCGCGGCTTCTATTCGCCATTGCAGGCGTTACTGAGCCATGCCGCGGCCGAAGGGTTCATGCCGGCCGCCCACCTGGATCTCATCGCCGTGGCGGATACGCCGGCGGCGTTACTGGCCGCGCTGGAGCAGTGGGTTCCGCCGGACGTCAACAAATGGATCGGCCAGCCCGGCTCCTGATCCGGGGCCGTCGGAGGGCACGCTAGCCGCGCCCTTCCGGATTTCGCGCTGTCGCCAGTGACGACCGCGTTTTTCTGACCGTCACGCTTTCTCGAAAACGATATCCTGCGCTCCTTCCCACAGCACTTTCTGCCCCAGCGCGCGCAAATTCTCCTTGCCCTGGACAATGCTGAGAAAATGATTTCCGGCCAATTGGCCCATTTGGCTGGAGAAGCAGCAACTGCCATAGGCCATAATGATCTCGGTTTCGCTGTAGCCGCCGGGGTAGAACAGGATGTCACCCACCGAGGGATGGCTGGTGTGGTTCTCGAATGCCACGCCCAACTGCCAGTCACCGAGCGGAATCCAACAGCCCTCACCGCTCCAACGCACATGAATCAGGCGCTGACGGTAAGGCAGCAGCGCCTCGAACGCCGCCACCGTGTTCGGCGCATCGGCCTGGGTTTCAGCGATAAACGTAAAGCCGCCGGCGGTGATACGAATCAAAGACATAGAATGTTATCCACAAGCAATGAGCAATATTGCCGGCTTAACAATACCCAAAAGCGCCGGCTTTTACCGGTCCGGAAAGGTGGTTTAAAACCACGACAACGTTGCCGGAAAGGCAACGGTTGATTCCGGCTCATTCATCCACGACAGGACCCTGCCATGAACGCTGAAGCGATAAACCTGTCCTTGCCCGACGGCCATCCGATGCGGGCGCGCTGGATCGTTCCGGACCGGAACAACGGCCTCGGCGCTGGCATCATCGTCATTCACGACATCTTCGGCTTCACGCCGGATCTGCAACGGATCGCCGAGAGGCTGGCCAGCGCCGGCTACCCGGTGCTGGCGCCGGACCTCTACGACCAGGCCGGCGGCAAAGCCTCCTGCGTGGTGAGAACACTGCGTGATCATGAACGGGGACGCGGGTTCGCCTTCCAACAACTGGAAACCTGCCGTCAATGGTTGTTGCAACAACGCGACGCCGAGGTCACCAAGGTGGGGGTCATGGGCTTCTGCATGGGCGGCCGTTTTGCCCTGCTGTTCGCGGCGCGGGCGCCGATACAGGTGGTGGCGCCGTTCTATGGCGGTGTGCCGAAAAAGGCGGAATCACTCCACGGCATCTGCCCGGTGGTGGGCGGTTGGGGACGCAAGGATCTGATTTATGGAAATCACGGTGACCGGCTGGCCGGCCATCTGACCCGGCTCGACGTTCCCCACGACATACGCACCTACGATCACGCCGGCCATTCCTATATGAACGACCACCAGACGTTCACCTTCAAGCGACTGGGCTGGTACTCACCGCTGCGCTCCCGGCACGATCCCGACGCCGCCGAGGACAGTTGGCGCCGGGTGTTGTCGTTTTTCGAGAAAACATTGCGGGAGTCGGAACCTGCTCTTCATGGCTAAAGCGGAACATCGCCCGGCGGTGTCCCGCCAAGAGGGACCACGAAGACCGGATTCGCTTGCAAGGCAAGCTCCTACAGCGGCCTTGTAGCATAGTCTGTAGGAGCCAGCCTTGCTGGCGAATTTCTTGGGACACAACCGCTCAGCCGGTGTTGCGCAGGCCGGCGGCGATGCCGGCGATGGTGACCATCAAGGCGCTTTCCAGCACTCTGTCGGAATCGCGGTCACGCAGACGGGCCATCAGTTCCGCCTGCAACAGGTGCAGCGGATCGGTGTAGGGATCGCGCACGCGGATCGACCAGCGCATCACCGGATTGTTGTCGAGCAGATCGCCACGGCCGGTGAGCCGGCCCAACGCCTCCACGGTGCCGGCCAGACGCTGGCGCAGGGAATCGCCCAGCCGCATCAGGTCGGCGTCATCGGTGAGCCGCTCTTCGTACCAGGCGGCCACCCGAGAATCCGCTTTCGCCAGCACCATTTCCAGCATGTCCACCACGCCCTGGAAAAACGGCCAATGGCTGGCCATTTCCCGTACCTGGTCGGTGTCGGACTGATCTTGCAAGGCGGCTTCCAGGGCGGCACCAGTGCCCAGCCAGGCCGGCAGCATCAGACGGATCTGTGTCCAGGCGAACACCCAGGGAATAGCGCGCAGGGATTCAATACCGCCGTCGCTTTTACGCCGCGCCGGGCGGCTGCCCAGAGCCAGACGACTGAGCTCGGTCTCCGGCGTCACCGTGCGCAGATAACGCACCAGCGCCGGATCATCGCGCACCACCTGACGGTAACCTTCCACCGATACCCGGGTGAGCTTTTCCATTTGCTCGCGCCATTGCGGCTGCGGTTCACGGGGCGGCAGCAGCGTCGCTTCCAGGGTGGCGGCGACGTACTGCTCCAGATTGAAGGCGGCCACCGACGGGCGGCCATATTTGAAGCGAATCACTTCGCCCTGCTCGGTGACACGGATGCGCCCGGCCACCGAACCGGACGGCTGGGACAGCAGCGCCATGCGCGTGGGCGAGCCGCCACGGGAAATGGAACCGCCACGGCCATGAAACAGGGTCAGCGGTATGCCGTGCTCACGAAACAGCGCGGTGAGTTTTTCCTGGGCGCGAAACTGGGCCCAGGCGGCACCGAGAAAACCGGCGTCCTTGGCGGAATCGGAATAGCCGATCATCACTTCCTGGCCGCCCTTGACCCGCTCCCGATAAAACGGAATCGACAACAGCGCGGACATGGTCTCCCCGGCGTTGTCCAGATCGTCCAGGGTCTCGAACAGCGGCACCACACGCATCGGCCGGGTCACCCCGGCGATCTTCTGCAGCAGCATCACCGCCAGCACATCCGAGGGGGCGTGCGCCATGGAGATGACATAGGCACCCAACCCTTCCGGTCCCTGTTCGGCGATCACCTTGCAGGTATCCAGCACCTCACGCACCTGCGGGTCGCACAGCTCGCTCTGGTAGAAGAGGTCATCCACCAATGGGCGGCGATTCTCCAGCTCGGTCAGCAGAAAACGTTGCCGCTCGGCTTCATCCCATTCCAGATAGGAGCCCAGTTCCAGGTAGCGGGTGATGGCATCGACAGTGTCGGCGTGCCGGCCGGACTCCTGGCGCACATCCAGACACAATAACGTGATGCCAAAGCAACTCAGGCGGCGCAGGGTGTCCTTGAGCTGGCCGTTGGCGATGGACTCAAGACCGACGGCGCGCAGGGAACGGTCCAGCAAGCGTAATTCGTCACGCAACTGGGCACCGTTGAGAAAGCCTTCGCCATCCGGCACCGGCCGTTCTTCCACCAGCGCTTCCATACGCCGCCGGGTCACCTTGAGGCGGTCACGCACATCACGCAGTACCACGCGGTAGGGTTCGTGGCTGGGCCCGGTGCGAGCCAGCAGTTCGTCGCTGGCCCGATGCATGGACAAGTCCGCCAGCAAATTCTCCACATCACGCAAATACAGGTCCGCCGCCATCCAGCGCGCCAGCAACAGCACCTCGCGGGTGACCGCGGCAGTGACGTTGGGATTGCCATCACGATCGCCGCCCATCCAGGAGGCCAGGCGGACCGGCACCCAGTCCGCCGGCGGTGATGGCAGACCGGCCTGTTGCAGTTCCTCATCGAGCTGCCGCATGAAGTCCGGCACCGCCCGCCACAGGCTTTGTTCGATGGTGGCGAAACCCCATTTGGCTTCGTCCACCGGCGTCGGTCTCTCGCGACGAATCTCGTCGGTACTCCAGGCGGAGATAATCAGCTCGCGCAAACGCTGTTCGAGTCGCTGCCGCTCTTCCCCTGTGAGATCCGGGCGATCCGATTCGGTGAGCAGGTCCGCCATCTGGTCGTACTTGCGAATCAACGTGCGCCGGGTCACCTCGGTGGGATGAGCGGTGAGCACCAGTTCCACGGAAAGGTCCGTCAGGGTGTCGCGCACGGTTTGCGCCGACACCTGCCTGGCGGACAGCCGCTCCAGCACATTGCGCAAACCCTGATCGCTGTCGGGGTCGCCGGGATAGCGCTGATGCTGACGGTGCAGACGTTCGCGATGATGCTGCTCGGCGATGTTGGCCAGGTTCAGGAACTGGCTGAACGCCCGTGCCACTTCCAGCAGGGCATCATCTTCCAGGGGATCGAGCAGGGCCCGCAGACGCGCCACCGACATTTCATCGTTGGAGCGGGTTTCCACCGCCGCCAGACGGATCCTCTCCACCGTTTCATACAGGTTCTCTCCCACCTGCTCACGCAACGTGTGGCCAAGCAGCTCCCCCAGCCAACGGACATCTTCGCGCAACGGCGCGTGCTGATCCTGTTCCATCAATACGTCTCTCCGTTAATAGAGATCCTTCATGCTACCGGGAACGGGGGGACAGGCAATAGCACTATGGTCCGTGGCAACAATGGTCCGTGGCAAGAAAGGCCGCGCAAAATACCTTTTTACAACATTACGCCCATTGCAAGTCTTTATTCCCCGGGCCAGCTACCGCAACATAGGCGCATCTGGTTATCCACGGAACCTCAATGAACTCGACCAACCGCGTGTCCTCCGAACAGGGCGCCATCATTCTGCAGTATCTGGCCCGGGCCCTGTTCGCCGTGCTGGCGGTGATTTACTTCCATCACACCCCGCAGTTCTTCGTCACGGTGCCGGAAAGCACCCCCTGGCTGATCGCCGGCGCCTATCTGGGGCTGCAGTTGCTGCTGCTGGTCAGCCGTGCCGATTACGCGGTCATTCTCGCCTCGACCCTGGACATGGTGGTGCTCGGCGTGGTGATGCTGCTGGATGGCGGCGAGCCGCCGCCCACCATGGCGCTGTTATTCCTGGCGGTGCTCAGCAACGGCCTGCTGTACGGTCTCAAGCGTTTCCTGGTGATGCTGCTGGCCGCCGAAGTGGTCTTGGCCATCGTGTTGCCGATCCGCATGGCGTATTTGCCGGAAGGCGCCACGCAACCGGCTTCCGCCAGCCTGTTCCTGCTCGCCGCGCTGACCGTGTGCATGATCTATTTCGGGCTGATGATATGGCGCAATCAGGTGCTGGGCCGGTCCGCCCTGGAAGCGGCCTGGAACGATCCACAAACTGGTTTCATCAGCCGCGCCGCGCTGGTCAGCACCGCCGGTTGGATGATTCCCCTGCACGATCGCCTGTCCTCGCCACTGACCGTGGTGTTGCTGCAACACGATGACCTTAATGGTTTGGCGGACGTCATCATCCAAAGGCTGCGTCGCAGCGACGTGGTGGCCCGCAACGATGAACATCAACTGGCTTTGCTGTTGCCCTGTACCGGCGGCGCGGAAGCCAGCCAGGTGATCGAGCACCTGCGCCAGCGGGTGCCGGATCTGCGCGCCGCCGTGCTGACCCTGAACAGTTCCAACCTGGCCCTGGAACAGGTACTGCATCATTTGCAGCAGGCCCTGCCCCGCAGCCGGGATGATGACACCCACTGGCTGGTCTACGCGCCGCCGCTGGATTAAGAAGAAAACACAGGAAACCCGGGAAGGGAGACCCGGCCAACCCCATGCCGACAACAGGGGAAACGTTATGGTCTACCGCCTTACCCTTCTTGCGCTTGCCTTATCCGGCCCCGCCCTGGCGGATGATTTCCAGACCTATATCGTCGGCGGCGAGGACGCCACCGGTGATTGGCCCTGGGCGACACGGGTCGCCCTCGATCTGGGAAACGGTTTCGAGAACTCATGCTCCGGTTCCCTGCTTAACCGGGAATGGGTACTGACCGCCGCTCATTGCTTTTTTAACGACGACGGCGAGGCAATGGACGTGTCCACCATCACCGTTCACATCGGCAGTGGCCCGAAGGGGACCAATCCAACCCGGGAGGCGGATGAGTATCGTCTGCATTCCGGCTACGACAACGAAGCCAATCCCATTGGCAACGATATCGCCTTGGTCCACTTGAGCAGGGCCATCGAAGTGTCTTCCTTGCCCAGTCTGGTGGACGAAGCCCATTTCGAAGAATTGCTTGCCCGCGACGCCATGGGCCACGACGAGGCCGTCACCGCCATCGGCTGGGGCGTCACCGATCCGGATAATCCAACGGTCTCCAACACCCTACAGCAGGTGGCTCTGGATTATGTGCCGTTTTCCACCTGCAATCAGAGCTGGAATGGTTTTCTCACGCCGGTCGAGAACAGCGTCCTCTGCGCCACCGAATTGAACCCGGAAGATGACGAGACCGAGAATACCTGCCAGGGCGACTCCGGCGGTCCGCTGATTCTGGGCGACGATCCGGCGCCTTATATCGTCGGGCTGACCAGCTTTGGCTCCACCGATAATTGCCAGGCCGGCCGCCCCACCGTGTTCAACCGGGTGCTGAACATGGTGGACTTCGTGGAAGCCAACAGCCCCCTGGTGGACGTCAGCGTCAGCAGCGATCCGCAACGCTACTACGGTTCTCTGGGAGGACAGATCACGGTCCCCGCCACGGTCACCAACGGCAGCCTGCGAAACAGCGCCCGCAACGTGATGATCCAGGCCGCCACCAACACCACCGGCATCGACGCTTCTTTGCAGTGGAGCGACTGTGACAACAACGGCGGCCCGTTGGCGGGCAATGACCAGTGCACCCTGACGTTCCCCCTGACCGCCGGCAACGACAGCAACGGGCAGGTGGCAGTCAGCCACAACGGCGTCACCGAAACCGACGCCATCCTGACCCTGGCGGTGAGCAGCGACGAAGATGAATACCGGATCAAGAACAATCAGGCCCCGGTCACGGTGGTCTTCTCCAACCGGCCGGACCTCACCGTGAGCGCCGAGCAGACATCCGCTGATCTGGACAGCAATGGCCAGGGCATCGCCACCATCGCGGTGCGGGTCAGCAATCTCTCCACCGTGAACGCCGCCAGCGATGCCAGCGTGGAGCTGACCCTGCCCGCCGGCACCACCGCCAGCGGTGACGATACTGTCCAGTGCGATACGTTGTGTTGGATAGGGCCCATGGCCCGCGGTGCCAGTGTCGATTTCACCTTGACGCTGACCAGCGGAACGCCGGAGAGCGGCACGCTGACCCTGGCCGCCGCCGACCAGAATGGCGAAGACTTTCCCCAGGATAATAACCAGCACGAACTGACCGTGGCCTACTCCGGCGTCAAGGCGGCCAGCGACAGTGGCGATGGCGACAGCGGCGGCTCGGGCGGTGGCGGCTCGTTCGGCGTCGGCTGGTTGCTTGCTCTGGCGGGGCTGGCGCTGCGTGCTCAGACGCCGCGCCGGAACAACCGCTCCAGGTAAGCCAGCAGGAAGTCCGCGTCGGACAACGGCGCCCGGTAAGCCAGGTGGCCATCCGGGCGCATCAGCCATAAACGGCTGCCATTACCGAAGTGCTCGGCGAAATCACCGTCCTTGTCATGCCACAGGTGGGCCCGCCCCGGCGCCATGTCCGGCGCGGCCCCTTCCGGCGGCTCATTGAGGATCAGGGTAATGCGCAGCTCATTGAGGTATTCGTCCGGCACCCTGGAAAGCAGCGCATGCAGGATAACCCGGGTGGGATGGTCCGGGGCTTCGCCCGGTTGCAGCAGCAGGTGATGCACCGGCTGGCGCAGCAGGCCGTGCAAATGCCGGGGCCCGCCATCGTGCAGCGACACCAGGGACACATCCGGCACCCGGTCGCCGGGCAGCGGCCCCTGATGCCGCCACCCCAGATCCGCGTCCGGACCGGCGTCCACCAGCGGCGAGGCGCGATAGTGGATGTCCAGTTGGCTGGCCCGACGCATTACTTTGTTTTCCGCCGGCCCGCGCTGGCCGGTCAGCTTCAACAATGAATCCCGGGCACCACGCAGAAATGGCCGCCGTAACGTCGAGGTCCGGGACAGTAAATTCACTTCACGCAGCATCTCCACCGCCACCGGCCGGCGCTCCTGCTGGTAGCTGTCCAACAAGGCGCCACCACCGTAACCACGCAGGAACAGCACCAGTTTCCAGGCCAGATTCACGGCGTCGGCGATCCCGGTGTTCATACCCTGGGCGCCCATCGGACTCTGGATATGGCAGGCGTCGCCGGCGAGGAAAATACGATTGCGCCGATAATGGCTGACCAGCCGGCGGTGCACCGAAAAGCGCGTCAACCAGATCGGCTCCGGCAGTTCCGGCACCGGATCCAGCACTTGGACAAGGCGTTCGCTCAACAGCGCCAGATCCCGTTCCGGGTCCGCCGGCCCCGGTTCCGCGTCTTCTTCCAGCACGGTGATCAAACGCCAGCCGGACGGTAGCGGAATCGCCATCAGGGCACCGCCGGGGAGCAGGAAGCCGTGGCTCTGATCCTCCGGCAGATCCAGTTCCATATCCAGGTCCGCCAGCAGAAAGGTCTCTTCGTAATCCATGCCTTCGAAGGGCAGGCCGAGCAATTCCCGCACCCGGGAATGGGCGCCGTCCGCGCCCACCAGGATCTCTGCTTCCACTTCGGTGACTTGCTCGCCAACACGGACCCGGGCCCGCACCCCGGCGCCATCCTGTGAGCAGTCGAGCAGTTCGGCGTCGCGCCACAGTTCCCCGCCAAGGCTACGGAAACGTTCCTCCAGCACCGCTTCCACCTGTGACTGCGGGCAGCTGAGCAGGGCCGGCTCCGGCGTGTCCAGGGCGGTGAAATCCAGATGCAGCAGGGGCCCTTTCTCGCCATGGAGATTCACTGCCCGAATCGGACGGCTGCGTTCACGCAGGGTTTGCAGTACCCCCATGGCGTCGAGGAATTCCAGGGTGCGGGCGTGCAGCCCCAGCGCCCTGGACCAGGGCCGGCGTTGCGGCAGGCGGTCGATGATGCGGCAGGGAATGCCGCCGCGCAGCAAATTGACGCCCAGGGTCAGGCCGGTGGGGCCGGCGCCGACGATCAGTACTTTGGCTTGACGTGATCCCGTGATCATGAATGCGATGCTACAATCGGTGTATGAAAAGCCGTCATGCGCGGCCGGCTCCCCGGAACAGATGCGACGGCGGCCCCGCCGTCGAGGATGCCCGTGCAACCCGCCACCGGCACCGCGACGAAATGTATCACATCCAGGGCCGCCCGCGCGTCGCGGTCCGCCCATTCCTGCCCCCGGAAGCGTCATGAGCCGCAAAATCATCCACGTTGATTGCGACTGCTTCTACGCCGCGGTGGAAGTCCGCGACGAGCCGCGCCTGCGCGGCCGGCCAGTGGCGGTGGGCGGCGATCCCCAGCGCCGGGGTGTTATCGCCACATGCAATTATCCGGCCCGGGACTTCGGCGTGCGCTCGGCGATGTCCTCCGCCCAGGCCCTGCGTTTGTGTCCGGAGCTGGTCATACTGCGCCCGGACTTTGACAAATACCGCCGGGTCTCCGCGCAGATTCAGGACATTTTTCGAACCTTTACTCCGATTATCGAGCCGCTGTCCCTGGACGAGGCCTTCCTGGACGTGAGCGAGAGCCCGTTGCACAGCAACAGTGCCACGCGTATCGCCGAGGCCATCCGCCAGCGGGTACGCGACAACGTCGGCATCACCGTGTCCGCCGGCGTGGCGCCGAACAAGTTTCTCGCCAAGGTGGCCAGCGATTGGCGCAAACCGGACGGCCTGTTCGTGATCGCGCCGGATCAGGTCTCGGCGTTCGTGGCGGCGTTGCCGGTCACCCGCATCTTCGGCGTCGGCCGGGTCACCGCGGAGAAAATGGCGCTGCAGGGCATCCGCACCTGCGCCGATCTGCAGCCTCTGAGCCGGCTGGAACTGGCTCAGCAGTTTGGCAGCTTTGGCGAGCGCCTGTATCACCTGTGCCGGGGCGAGGACGACCGGCCGGTGCAGACCAGCCGGCGGCGCAAATCGGTCAGCGTGGAGGAGACCTACCACCAGGACCTGACCCATTTCAGCGACTGGCTGCGGGAACTGGCGGCACTGATGCCCCGTCTGGAGCAGCGCCTGGACCGTCTCGACAGCCACTATCTGGTGCAGGGCCTGACGGTGAAAGTGCGTTACAACGACTTCCGCATCGTCAGCGCCGACCACACCGAAACCGCCCTGGACAAAGCCGTGTTCGAGCACTTGCTGCGGCAACTGTGGGAGCGGCATTCGGCCCCGGTGCGCCTGCTCGGCATCGGCGCCCGCCTGCGTGATCTGAAGTCTCCGCAACAACCGGACCTGTTCCCGGAGGAGAGGGAACGGGCGTTGCGGGAGAAGCGGCAGTGAAACGCTACGACACCCAAGAGTAACAACGCCGCTGTAGGAGCTTGCCCTGCAAGCGAATTCTTTAAGCAAGGCTCAATTCGCTTGCAGGGCAAGCTCCTACAGTGGACTTGTAGCTGGTCAGGAACCTTGATTCCCCCATCACCAGCCCTCAGATTAGGGGTCTGAACCCCTGGAGCAAGGAACCGCCCTGAATGACCGTCATTAACGCGGCCACCGCCACGCGGCCGGCCACAGTGTCCACTATCGTCGCCCCGGAAGGCAGCCTGGAAGTACTCAGCCAGCAGGAGGTGGAACGTCTGCGTGATACCTCGTCACGGGGGCTGCATGATCTGCTGCGCCGCTGCGCGCTGGCGGTGCTCAACGCCGGCACTCCCACCGACGACAGCCGCCAGGTGCTGGAAACCTACGCGGATTTCGATATCCAGGTGATGCAGGAAGACCGCGGCCTGATGCTCAAGCTGGACAACGCACCGGCCGGTGCTTTCGTCGATGGCCGCATGATCCGTGGTATCCGCGAGCATCTCTCGGCGGTACTGCGCGACATTGTCTACGTGGCCAACGAGATTCACACCGGCGGCCGTTTCGATCTGAACAGCACCGACGGCATCAGCAACGCGGTATTTCATATCCTGCGCAATGCCGGCGTGCTGCACGCCGGCGAGACCCCCAATCTGGTGGTGTGCTGGGGCGGCCATTCGATCTCCCGGGAAGAGTACGACTACAGCAAGAGCGTGGGCTATCAATTGGGGCTGCGCCATCTGGACATCTGCACCGGTTGCGGCCCTGGCGCCATGAAAGGCCCGATGAAGGGTGCCCATGTGGCCCACGCCAAACAGCGCCGTCGTAATGGCCGCTATCTGGGGATTTCCGAGCCCGGCATTATCGCCGCCGAAGCCCCCAACCCCATCGTCAATGAACTGGTGATCATGCCGGACATCGAGAAGCGTCTGGAGGCGTTCGTGCGGGTCGCCCACGCCATCATCGTTTTTCCCGGCGGTGTCGGCACCACCGAGGAGATTCTTTATCTGCTCGGCGTCCTGCTGCATCCGGCCAACCAGCATCTTCCGGTTCCCGTGGTCTTCACCGGGCCGGCGGACAGCGCCGAGTACTTCCACAAGGTGGATCAGTTCATCCGCTACGCCCTGGGCGAACAAGCGGCCGGCCGCTATCGCATCATCATCGACGACCCGGAAGCGGTGGCGCTGGCGGTGCGCGAGGGCGTGCGGGAACTGACCCAGTTTCGCCGCGAAAACGACGATGCCTTTTACTTCAATTGGCGACTCACCGTGCCGCTGGAATTCCAGCAACCGTTCGAGCCCAGCCACGAAGCCATGGCGGAGTTGCGTTTGAGCACCTCTCTGCCGGTGCACGAGCTGGCCGCCAACCTGCGCCGGGCGTTCTCCGGCATCGTGGCGGGGAATGTGAAGGAGGCGGGCATTCGTGCCATCGAGGAACGCGGCCCCTATGAGCTGCACGCGGAGGCGGGCCTGATGACCCATCTGGATACTTTGCTGAAGGCGTTCGTCGAGCAACAGCGCATGAAACTGCCCGGCAGCTATTATCAACCCTGCTACCGGCTGGGTTCATGAAACCGAGCACCCTCGCCGCGCTGCTGAGCTTTGTCATCCCGGGCGCCGGCCAGCTCTACAACGGCCATATCTGGCGAGCACTGTTCTGGCTGATAGTGACACCGGGACTATGGATCGGCAGCGGCGGCCTGTTCGGCTGGGTATGCCATCTGATCGCCGCCTGGACCGCCTGGCACAAGGCGCAGGAACACGCTGACACGCTGACACGCTGACACGCTGACACGCTGACACGCTGACACGCTGACAAAAACACTGCCAGACCAACCTCTCCTGTCAATGCTTTTCCGGATCAAGAGTGCGGCCAGCCAGGCCGCCTCCTTCTGCGTGCAAGCGTGCAGGCGTGCCGCGTGCTTGCTGCGCTCCTTTACCGAGGCTGCATGCGGATGCCGCCATCCAGACGGATGGTTTCGCCGTTGAGGAAGCGGTTCTCCACCATATGACAGACCATGGCCGCGTATTCTTCCGGGTGACCCAGGCGTTTCGGGAACTGGGTCATTTCGATCAGCGGCATTTTTACCTTGTCCGGCGCGGCGTTCATCAGCGGCGTATTGAAAATGCCCGGCGCGATGGTGTTGCAGCGGATGCCCAGGGACGCCAGATCACGGGCGATGGGCAGGGTCATGCCGACCACCGCGCCCTTGGTGGCGGAATAAGCCACCTGCCCCACCTGGCCATCAAAGGCAGCCACGGATGCGGTGTTGACGATCAGTCCCCGTTCGTTGTCCTCACCCGGCTCGTTTTCCGCCATCACCGCGGCGGCCAGACGAGTCACATTGAAAGTACCGATCAGATTGATCTGCACCACGGTGTTGAACACACCCAGATCGTGAGGCTTGTTGTCCCGTCCCACGGTTTTCATGGCGGAGCCGACACCAGCGCAGTTGACGCAGAGATGAATCGCGCCGAAGGCATCCCGGGTGGCATCGATGGCCGCCTGCACCGAGGCTTCATCGGTGACATCGGTCTGCGTGAAGGCCACGGACGCACCGATGGCGGCGGCGGCTTCCTCTCCCCGCTGGGCGTCACGGTCCAGAATCATCACCTTGGCACCACGCGCGGCCAGCGCTTCCACCGTGGCCCGGCCCAGGCCGGACGCGCCACCGGTCACCACCGCCACTTTGTTTTTGATATCCATACATCCTCCTCGATTTCAGAAACAGGGAGTATACCCAGCTCGGGACGGGGCCGCAGTCTTGCGTCCGCGGGTCAACATACGCATTCTTGTACGGGTCGGTTCATTTCACCCGCTCGCCATACGAGGGCAGCGCCTATGAGCTATCCCCAAGCCAGGCTCCGGGAGGACTACCTGGCCGCAACGCTGTTGGCCAATCGTGCTTTCAGCGAAACGCTGTGCGCGCCTTTGACGCCGGAGGATATGGGCCTGCAGGCCTGTCCGGAGGTCAGCCCGCCGCGCTGGCACCTGGCGCACACCACCTGGTTTTTCGAGACGTTCATTCTCAAGCCCCATGTTCCCGGTTACCGCCCCCTCGATCCCCGTTTCGAATACCTGTTCAACAGTTATTACAACGGCGTCGGCGAACAATATCCGCGACCGCAACGGCATTTGCTGTCACGTCCGGACACCGCCACCGTGCTGGCCTGGCGCCGGCAGGTGGACGAGGCCCTGGCGGACTTGCTGAGCCGCTCCGTCACCCCGGAACTGGCTGCCCTGGTGAGGCTGGGTATCGAGCACGAGCAACAACATCAGGAGTTGCTGCTCACCGACCTCAAATTCAATTTCTCTCATAATCCGCTGTACCCTCAATATCAGCCCCACGAGGACCAGGCTGGCGGCGCGCCCGCGCTAAGCTGGCTGGAGTATGCCGGCGGGCTGGTGACGATCGGCGCCGGCGACGCCTCTTCGTCACCGGGGTCGTTTTATTTCGACAACGAAACCCCGCGCCACCGGCAATGGCTGGAGCCCTTCGCTCTCGCCAGCCGCCCGGCCACCTGCGGTGAATACCTGGCGTTCATCGAGGACGACGGTTACCAGCGGCCGGAGCTGTGGCTCTCCGACGGCTGGGCCTGGCGCAGCCAGCAGCAGGTAAAAGCGCCACTGTATTGGTTTCTGAACGACGGTCTGGCCGAGCACTACACCCTGGCCGGCCGGTGCCCTTTGAATCTGGCGGAACCGGTCACTCATCTGAATTACTACGAGGCGGACGCCTTCGCCCGCTGGTGCGGCAAGCGGCTCCCCACGGAAGTGGAATGGGAACACGCGGCGGCGTCCCGGCCAGTGACTGGCGGTTTCGTGGAAAACCGCCGCTATCACCCCGCCATCGCCACTCCCGGAGAGGGACCACGGCAGCTGTTCGGCGACGTTTGGGAGTGGACCGCCAGCGCCTATCTGCCCTACCCCGGCTTTCAACCGGCGTCCGGGGCGGTGGGCGAGTACAACGGCAAATTCATGTGCAATCAGATGGTCCTGCGGGGCGGTTCCTGTGCCAGCAGCCGCGATCATTTGCGTGCCAGTTACCGTAACTTTTTCTATCCTCATTTGCGCTGGCAGTTCAGCGGCGTGCGGCTGGCCCAAAGCATGGAGGCGTGCGATGCAACCCCGGCAACTGCTCCCTAATCTGACCTTTCTGGATTTGTATCCACCGACCGCGGACGCCGCCCGAGAGGTACTGTCGTCGCTCAGCGCGGCGACCCCGCATCTGGATCCGAAATATTTCTATGACGAGCAGGGCTCCGCCCTGTTCGACGCCATCACCCGGACGCCGGAGTATTACCCCACCCGTACCGAGACCGGTCTGCTGCGCGAGCACGCCCAGGCCATGGCCCGCACCCTGAATACCGAACTGACGATCGTGGAGCCGGGCGCCGGAGGCTGCGAGAAGGCGCGGATCCTGCTGGATCAGTGGCAGCCGCGCGGTTACATGCCGCTGGAAATTTCCCGTGAATGCCTTCTCGATGCCACCCGGCAGCTGGCGCCTCAGTACCCGCAAGTCCAGTTCCAGGCGGTTTGCGCCGACTATTCCCAGGCCCTCACCGTGCCCACCGGTCACCAGGAGTTGCCCCGGCTGGTGTTCTTCCCCGGTTCCACCATCGGCAATTTCGAACCCGTGGCCCGCCGCACCTTTCTCACCGACCTGCGACAGCTGGCCGGCGATGACGGCTTCCTGCTGATCGGCGCCGACCTGCAAAAGAATCCGGCTCGGCTGCACCAGGCCTACAACGACAGCGCCGGCCATACCGCCGCCTTCAATCTCAACATCCTCGCCCATCTCAACCGCCGTCTGGACTGCGGCTTCGATCTCGACGCCTTCGAACATCAGGCCTTCTACAATGAAGAACAGCAGCGTGTGGAAATGCACCTGCACTGCCACCGGGACCAGCATGTGCAAATCGCCGGCGAATCCCTGACCCTGAGCGCCGGCACCCGGGTCCACACCGAGAACTCCTACAAGTTTTCCGTGGAGGACTTCAGCCGCGAGCTGGTCACCGCCGGCTTCCAGCCGCTGTCCTGCTGGCTCGACGACGAGGCCCTGTTCAGTGTGCATCTGGCCCGCGCCGCATGAGCTCAACGGCTTTCCGGCGCTTCGGCCGGGCAGGGCTTAAAGATTATGAACGGGCTCCACAGTGGCGCGCCAAGCTGGCTATACTGGGGTCATGACTTTTCTGGAATGCACCCATGCTTGAGTTGATCAGCGCCGCCCGCCGCCGCCGCCGGCCACCGACCCATGAACTGTTCGACGTGGTCAGCCAGAATTTCCGTGTCGGCTTGCTGGACATCGACATCAACCTGCATCTGAACAACGGCAAATACGTCAAGATCATGGACCGCTGTCGCCTGGAACATGGCGTGGTCACCGGCCTGCTCGATCGCATGATCAAGGCGCGCACCCACACCATCGTCGCCAACACCGAGATCGCCTATATTCGCGAGCTGCGGCCTTACCAGCGCTTCCAGGTGCACACCCGCATCCTCGGCTGGGATGACAAGTACACCTACTACGATCAACGTTTCGAATCGCAGCGCAAACTGCATACCCATGCCCTGCTGCGTCTGGCGCACCTGTATGGCGGCAAGCCCATCAGCCCCCAGGCGTTCCAGGAAATGACTGGCCTGAACCGGCGCTCACCGGTGCTGCCGGACTATGTCCAGGACTGGAAAAACCTGCTGCAAAGCAAGCGCCGCCTGACCGAGCAGGACGACGGATCGCTGGCGCTCGGCTCCCGTTAAACACACCTCCCGGAATTCGTAAAAGGCGCCCTTTGCCCCTGCCCCGACCGCGGCGGATTGAGTACACTGTGGCCATGAGCACTTCCCGCATCCGTACCCCCTGTATTGGCGTTTGTTCCACCGTCTTCGGCGACACCGTATGCCGCGGCTGCCGCCGCTTCAGTCATGAGGTGGTGGACTGGAACGCCTACAGCGAGGATGAAAAACGTATCGTCTGGCGTCGTCTGGACCAGTTGCTCACGCTGGTGGTGCGCAACTACTTCCAGGTCTTGGACGGTGAGCGGCTGGCGGCGCAACTGGACTACCAGAATCTGCGCTACCAGCGGCAAATGTCACCGGAAGGCTGGGTCCCTGAGCTGCTCAAGGCCGCCGGTCGACAGCCGCTCCGATATGAGGATTACGGGCTGCAACCGTTGCCCACCGCCGATGGCCTCACGCCACGGGAGCTTTACGACGTGATCAGCCGTGAATGCCACGCCCTCAACCAGGCCCATTATGACCGCTCCTTCGCCCGCCCGGTGCGGAGCACCGGCGACCTGATCCTGCGCGCCGCCCAGGAAAAAGGGCTGGTGGGCAGTAGCGACTGAATCCCGGCGCCCGTCACCGCACGCCGCCCAGACCCTCCCACGCCACCGCCGCGGCCAGCAGAATCAAGGCCGCGCCGGCGCCCCGTTCCACCCAGGCCAGCCGGCGCCCGAACACGCTCATCCAGCGTGGCTGAGCCGCCAGCCACGCCACCAGCAAGTCCCAGCCCAGCACCACGGTCACCATCCACAGTGCATAGCCCAATTGGATCGTTAACGCACTGCCATTCGCTGCCAGAAGTGAAAACAGGCTGGCGTAGAACAAGGCGTTCTTGGGGTTGAGAATGGCCGAAGCGAAGCCCATGCCCAAGCCGCGCAGGCGGCCACCGGTACCGGCCACGGGCAGCGGCGCCGCCGGCAGACTCAGGGGCGCGGCCGAGCGGATAAGGCGAACGCCGAGGTAAAACAGGTAACCGGATCCGGCCCACAGCACCACCATGAACAGAGGGCTTCCCGGCCTCAGAACCGAGAAACCGGCCAGCGCCAGGGCGATGAAGACGCCGTTGGCCAGGGCCACTCCCAGGCACACACCGGCGGCACTGCGCCAGCCCTCCACCAAGGCACTACGCAGAATCAAAAAGAAATCCGGACCGGGGCTGAGCAACGCCAGGAAATGGGCGCCGGCCACCATAAGAAACTGCTCCAAAGCATTGCCTCCCGACAGACAGGGAGGGGCATGCTAGCGGCGCGGGAATGGATGGGATTGTAGAAAATTGCGAGGAGAGCCGGCGGTCAGCCGTCCACGGCCACCCGTCGGTATTGCCCCGGTGTCGCCGCCACCCGTTCCTTGAACGCCCGCTGAAAATGGCTCTGGTCGGTAAACCCCAATGTCTGTGCCACATCCGCTGGCGCCAGCCCGGCCCGCAACAAGGCCCGGGCACGGTCTATGCGCTGGTCCAGCCCATAGGCGTGGGGAGTGAGGCCCAGATGGCGGCGAAAGCGGCGGATCAGTTGATAGCGGCTGAGGCCGTTGGCAGCGGCCAGATCGTCCAGCGGAATCGTCTGGTCGGCGTCACGCAATGCCCGGCGCGCGGCCTCCAGCTCTCCGGGTTCGCCGGTTTGCTCCCCTTCCAGAGGTTCGCCGCGCCACCATTGAGCGCGCAGGAAGCCGGTCAGGTGACGCTCCTTGAGCGCCGGCGAGGCCGCCGAGAACAGACATCGATTGAGCTTGCAGAAAGCGGCGTAGGCCACCGGGTCCCGGCCCACTTCCACCCGTCGCGGTGGGATCTCCCCCAGTATCTGTCCGAGCCAGCGAGGATCCAGATAGAGCATCTGGTAACTCCAGTCTCCGCCTGCGGCCGGATTGCAGGCGTGCACCTGTTCATCGGGAATACTGATCAAGGTGCCGGGCAACAGAACGCGGCTGACCCCCAGGCTGGTGAAGCGGCTGCGTCCGCCATCCACCACCCCGATGGACCAGGTGCGATGGCTGTGGGCGCGGTAGCAGGCGCGACTGCGACAGGCCCGGCGGCTCTCCACGAACGGCAGCGCCGGGTCACGCCAGAATTGAGCGGGGGGCATGGGGGCTCCGTTCTCGGCTTGGAGCCCCAGTTTACGCTATTTGATCGCCACCGGGTTCACCGGCGCGCCGGTGCCGCCTTCCATCTTCAGCGGCGCCGCCACCAGCAGGAAGTCGTACTTGCCGTCCTCGGCGCTGTCCGCCGCCAGATCATCAAGCCAATAGATCTCCGAGAGCACCACCCCCAGGTCGCGGATGAACGCACCGTGTAGGGGAATGATCACGGTCTCGCCATCAATTTCCTGGACTACTTTTTCGATGGCCAGATTGTCGGCGGCAATCATCGGGATTTCCATCTGATCCACCCAGTTCACCAACTCCGTGCTGTAACACAGACCCGGCTCGGTATTGGCGTCCCACTCGGCATCGGGCTCTTCTTCCCAGAAGCGGGCGATGGAACCGGTGCGGATCACCAGAATGTCGCTCTTGTTGATTTTCACCTTCTGCGCCTTGGCGGTGTCCTGCAGGTCCCGCAGGCTGATACAGGTGTCGGGCGCCAATCGATAGGGTGCGTTCTTGTTCTGATACCGCCCTACATCCAGCAACACCGCCCGGCCGACAATACCCTTTTCTCCCAACGCCGCCACATCGGCGTGGGAATGGCCGTGCACCGTGGTTTGATCGCTCTTGCCGCCGTAGACCTGATCTCCGTACCAGGCATGGGCAAGACTGTCCACGTGAGTGGTGCCCTGCAGATACATGAAGGCCGCGTCATCGGAGAATTTGACACCGCCAGCCAGCGCCTCGGCCTTGCCGGCGGAGTAGACACTGGCGTCCTGGGCCATGAAATGCTGGGTTGGAATACGCCCGGGGAAGACCGGCCCACTCCCCGAAGTCATCGGAATCTGCAACGTAAAGGTGCGGCCTTTGCTGACCGCTTTCAGACCGGTGAGTACGGACTCTTCCGAGAGATAGTTGAGCGCCCCGACCTGATCCTCCTCGCCCCATTTACTCCAGTTGCTGGGGGCATCCTTTTGCAATCTTTCCATGGCGGTTTCCGCCAGCAGCGGCGCGGCCGAAGCCAACAGACAGCCGGCTAGCAAACAGCGCCATCCCGAACCAAGACCTGACATTGTTGTTTTCATACGTCTCTCCCGATTTGCTGTGTTATTTGGATTTATCTAAACACAACCGTTGGCACCACTGCATCCACGCGCGTTTTCAAGCACCGCGCGGAGGCTTCAACGGGAGAGGGTCGGGAGGGGAATCAGTCCTGGCACTGGCGGCACTGGCCGTGGATTTCCACCGGCTGCACGCCGACGACGAAATCCTGATGGGCCAGACTGTTGTTCAGTGCCTGCTTGAAGCGGCCTTCCATCGGCGCCTCACGCACCGCGCCGCAACGGTCGCAGACCAGAAACAGGGTGCCGTCATGGCCGTGCTCACAGGCCAAGTGACCGCAGGCGAGGTAGCGGTTGGTGGACGCCAGGCGGTGGGCCAGTCCGGCGGTCACCAGAAAGTCCAGCGCCCGATAAATGGTGGGGGGCTTGGCGCCGGGATGATGCCGGTTTTGCAGCGCATCCAGCAGATCATAGGCGCTGCGCGGCCCGTCCTGTTCCAGCAACAGCGCCATCACCTGACGCCGCTGCGGCGTCAGGCGCAGGCCTTGTTCAGCGCAGCGCTGCTCGGCGATGCGCAATTGCTTTTCCACGGTTTCCGTCATGCGGGCTCCAGAGAGCGGAATGCGAACCGCTTATTCTACATCAACCCCCGCCGCTTTTACCCCACCGGCGGCTCACCCCAGTCCGGGAACGGGTCTTCCAGGGTGCGCCAGTGGTCTTGCCCGGCCAGCAGCTCATCATCATCCAGCAGGCAGGCGTCAAGCGCGCGGCGGGCCTGCTCCGGACTCAGATCCTGGCCGATGAACACCAGTTCCTGACGCATATCGCCAAACGGCTCTTCCCAGCTGGCGAGGATATTATCACGGTACTCCGGATCCTCCGGCCAGTGGCTTCGCGGCACCGCCTTCCAGAACAAGCCGGCGGGACCGTGGTGGGCGATACCGCCGGCCTGGCTCCAACTGCCGGCCCACTGCGGGCGCGAGGCGAGCCAGAAGAAGCCCTTGGAACGCAACAGTTTGCCCTGTTCCCAGTCACGATGGAGAAACTCGAAAAAGCGCTTGGGGTGAAACGGCCGACGTGCCTTGTAGGTGAAGCTGGCAATGCCGTACTCCTCGGTTTCCGGCGTGTGCTCGCCGCGCATCTCCTTGAGCCAGCCCGGCGCCTGGCTGGCGCGCTCGAAATCGAAGCGGCCGGTCTCCAGCACCCGGTCCAGATCGACCTGGCCCTGGCGGATCGGCACGATCTCCGCCTCCGGATTCAGCGCCCGCAGGGAAGCGACCACCTGCTTGAGTTCGTCCTCGTCGATCAGATCGGTCTTGCTGACCAGCAGCACGTCACAGAATTCGATCTGATCGGCCAGCAAATCCGCCACATTGCGCTGATCCTCCTCTCCCAGGCTTTCCCCCACCTGTTGCAGCGAGCGGGCTTCGCGGTAGTCACTCAGGAAATTGGCGCCGTCCACCACCGTTACCAGGGTGTCCAGCCGCGCCACCGTGGACAGGCTGGTGCCGCTTTCGTCCTCGAAGGTAAAGGTCTCCGCCACCGGCAACGGCTCGGAAATACCGGTGGATTCGATGACCAGGTAATCAAAACGCCCTTCCCCGGCCAGCCGCTGCACTTCCACCAGCAGATCCTCGCGCAACGTACAGCAGATACAACCGTTGCTCATCTCCACCAGCTTTTCCTCGGCGCGGTTGAGGCTGACCTGCTGGTTGACCAGGGCGGCGTCGATATTGATCTCGCTCATATCGTTGACGATCACCGCCACCCGGCGGTTCTGCCGGTTATTGAGGATATGGTTGAGGACCGTGGTCTTACCGGCACCGAGAAAACCGGACAGTACGGTGACGGGCAAACGTTGGGCTGGCTCCATGGCGGGCTCCTTGGGCTGAAAGCAGAACAATGGAGCGCATTTTTACATGTTATAACGTAACAATAAAGAAGGAATAAAGGAGCAATAAAGAGGCACCGGCGGCACCTGGCCTGCGAATCGTGGTCCGTGGACCAGTGCTGTCCCGTAGTTTTGGGACAGCACGCTGGCACGCCAATCGCGGCTCGTGAGCCGCGATACCTAATCGTCCCAGACCGCGTCCACCTGATCCCGGAACAGCGGCGTTTCCGCCAGCAGGGCCGCCAGCCAGGCGCCGTCGCCGGCCTCCGGCTTGAGCGGATCCCGTGGCAGCAGTTTATGGCTCAACACCAACTTGGCCAGCGCCAGGCGGCGTAGGTCATCGCCGATTCGCGCCGCTTCCCAGGCCAGGACTACCGCCGAGGTGAAGTTGTACAGAGCGCTGGCGATGCGGCGCGCGTCCGCTTCCAGAGTAGTGTCGCCGGCCACCTGATCGGCGGCGGCGGTCACTTGTTTGAGCACCGCCTCGAAGCGCTGGCGTTCGCTGTCGGACAAGGCGCTTTCCGACAATAGTTGTTGAAGATGCTCGCTCAGCACCGGCAAAGTCTGTTCCCGCCGGATCGCCCGGAACACATCCAGCGCGACGATGTTGCTGGTGCCTTCCCAGATCGATCCCAGGTGCGCATCGCGTAATACCCGGGCATCGGACCACTCTTCGATATAGCCGCAACCGCCACGCACTTCCATGCCATCCGCGGCGACCTTGCGGGCATCCCGGGTGGTGCGGAACTTGATCAACGGCGTGAGGATACGCAGCAGTTTGGCCGCCACCGCATCACCCTGGTCCGCGCGGCGCAGACACTCGGCGGTATGGAACACCATGCTGCGGCCTTGCTCGGCGGTGACCATCATCTTCACCAGTTGCCGCTTCAGCAGCGGCAGGTCAATCAGCTTGCGACCGAACGCCACCCGGTTGCGGGCGATGAACAGGGCCTCATTGACGGAGCGGCGCATCATGCCGGCGGAACGCACGCCATTGGACAGCCGTGACATGTTGATCATGTCGGTCATCTGCTTGAAGCCGTTGCCCGGCTCCCCCACCACATAGGCTTCCGCCCCTTCCAGCACGATTTCGCCGCTGGCCATGGAGCGGGTGCCCAGTTTGTCCTTGAGGCGGATGATGCGATAGCGGTTGAGACTACCGTCGGACAACCGGCGGGGCAGCAGGAATAACGTCAGCCCCCTGGTGCCGCCGTCACCACCGGAGGGACGGGCCAGCACCATGGCCAGATCCGCGTCGGCGTTGGAGCAGAACCACTTATCACCGTACAGCCGCCAAGCGCCATCCTCGAAGCGGGCCTCGGTGGTGATCGCGCCAACGTCGGAGCCGGCGTCCTGTTCGGTCATGAACATGGCGCCCTGGAACAGGGTATCTTCGTCCTGGGAGGTGAGATCGTCGATGAACCGATTGATCAGGTCCTCGTCACCGAACTTGCGCAGGGTGCGGGTCAGCGCATCGGTCATGCTCAACGGACAGCACAGGCCGAACTCCGCCTGCACGAACAGATAAGTGAGTCCATATTTGACCAACGGCGGCATCACTTCCGGCCAGCCCAGAACATTGCCGCGATGGGACATGGCGGCCAGGCCGAAGCGGGAAAAAGCGTAGTACTCCAGCCGCTGATAGGAGGGATGCTTCTCCACCACCTGGGCGTCGCTGCCGTCCCGATTACGGAATCGCAGCGTCGGAGGATTGCGGTCCGCCTCCCGCGCCAGCCTTTCCAGTTCGTCCCCGGTCAGGGCGCCCAGCTCCTGAAACACCGGCTCCAGGTGATCACGCAGTTCCGCGGGCAGATACACCGACAACAAACGGGCGAAATCCGGGTCCTGTTGGTAAGCGTTGTTCCCCTGGCTGTCCGGAATATTGCGATAAATCGCCTTGGCCATGGCAAACCTCTCTTATTCATAGTATTTATCGCATGATATAAAGGGGTTTTTCCGACCTCCAATCCGATTTTTCTATTCATCAATAGCATTTTCAGTATTCTTAATGGGAGCCGGACCATGGCCCTGACCTTCCGCCAATTACGCTACTTCCTGGTGCTCGCCGAGGACCTGCACTTCGGCCGTGCCGCCAAACGTCTGCACATCTCCCAGCCGCCGCTGAGCGCCAGTCTGCGTCAGTTGGAAGAGGAACTGGAGGTAAAGCTGCTGGAACGCAGCAGTAAGCACGTGGCCCTGACGCCGGCCGGCGAGGTGTTTCAGCGCGAAGCCCGGCGGCTGCTGGAAAATCTGGAAGCCTCGCAGAACCTGGTGCAGCGGATCGCTTCCAGCGCCTCCGGCGTGGTGCGGATGGGATTCACCCCGGCGATGATTTTTCGCCAGCTGCCGGCGATGCTGAGGCAATTGGAAGACGCCCATCCCGGCATCGAGGTCCAACTGATCGAACGTAACTCAGCGGAACAGCTGGCGGCGCTGCAGGCCAGGCAGCTGGATCTGGCCTTCATCCATGCCATGCCACTGCCAGACGGTATCGCCTCGCTGCCCATTGCCGATGACCCTTTCCTGGCCTGCCTGCCTCCGCACCATCCGCTGGCTTCGCGGCGCTCGCTGACACTGCGGGATCTGGCCGGCGAGCCACTGATCATGTTCAGCCGCAATCTGGCACCCCATTATTACGATCGCATCATTTCCCAGTTCCACCTGGCCGGGCTGGAGCCGCAGATCCGCCATCAGGTGACGCACTGGCTGACCATCATGGCGCTGGTGGCCCACGGCATGGGCGTCTCGCTGGTGCCCAAGGCGCTGACCGGAGCGCGCTTCCGTCAGGAGGTGTTCCTGCCGATCGACGATGCCCCGGCCCATCATCAGTCGCTGTGCATCTGGCCTCGGGATCAGCCCAATCCGAGCCGGGATCTGGTCATCGAGGTGATCGCCGCCAATGTGGAAAGCGGCAAAAGCTAGCGGGCGGGATTAAAAAAGGGTTTGAGCACCGCCATGACGATCACCATGCACACCAGCGAGCAAGCGAACATGGCGGCGATCACCGACGACAGGGTTTCCGGCAGCAGCGTGGACAAAGCACTCAACGCCCCGGCGATACCGAATTGAGCGGCGCCCAGCAGCGACGCGGCGGTGCCACCGTGACGGTCGAAGTACTCCATGAAGCAGGCCTGGTTGTTCGGCACCACCCCACCCTGAGCTCCCACGGTGAGCATCATCGCCGGCAGGAACAGCCACACCGGAGCTTCAATGGCGGTCATGACCGCCAGCAACAGGCAGCCGACAAACTGCAGCACCAGAAAACCGCACAGAATCTGGCGGGAAGAAAACCGGTTCAGCAATACCCGGTTAGTGAGGTTGGCGACCAGCATCATCACGATGTTGGCGCCAAACATCAGCGCGAATACGCTCTCCGAGTGACCGAAGTGTTCCTGATAAATAAAGGACGCATGGGTGATGAACAGCATCATTACCGAAAACGCGAACGCCTGCAGGAACAGGAAAGGCAACGCCGGAGTGATGGCGAACACCGCCTTGTAACGCTGCCAGAGAGATTCGGTCGACGCCGCACCGCCGCCATTGCGTGGACTCTGCCGCAGCACGAAAAAGTAAGTCAGTGGCGCCAGACATACCGCGTACACCGACAGAAACTGAAAGATGGTATGCCAGCTTCCCACCGCCAGAATGGCGCTGCCGATGCTTGGCGCTACCCCCGGTGCCACCACCATGATCAAACCGATCATACTGAACAGTTTGGCGGCATCCACGCCATGTACCCGGTCCCGCACCAACGCCGGCACCAGCACCGCGACGCAGCCGCCGCCAAACGCCTGCAGCGCCCGCCAGCCGAGCAGCGCGGAGACTGATTCCGAACTGCTGACACCAAGGCAGGCGACCATGAAAATCGCCAAGCCCAGATACATCACCCGCGCCCGCCCGATGGCATCGGACAACGGCCCGCCCACCAATTGCCCTACCGCCAGGCCGAACACGTAAATCGACAGGCTGCGGGCGATCTCGCTGATCTCCACCCCCAACGCTTCGGCCATGCGGGGAAACGCCGGCAGATACGCGTCCACCGATAAAGGCCCCAGCGCCATGGCCAGTGCCAATACGACAGGCAAGGTAACCGGATAAGGACGGGACATAGGAGACCTGATGTTGAGGTGTGAACGGGGACAACAAGTAGTTGACGAAGTCAAATAATAAGAACAAGCAGCGCCAATTTCAACCTCGGCTGTCTGATCGCCCGGCTCAATGAGCCGAGGAACTGGAGAACAGATTCATTACCACCACACCGCTAATGATCAGCGCCATGCCCAACATCGCCGGTGCATCCAGCTTTTGCCCATAGATCAGCCAGGACAGCAAAGCCACCAACACCACGCCCAGACCAGACCATATGGCGTAGGCCACGCCCACCGGAATCACTCGCAACGTCAGCGACAGGAAGTAGAACGCCAACCCGTACCCCAACACCACCACCAGCGACGGCCACAGCCGGGTGAAGCCTTCACTGGCTTTCAACGCCGACGTCGCCGCCACCTCGGAGACAATGGCAATCAACAGGAACAGTCCGTTTTTCATGCGCGCCTCCCATGCCGGGCGTCACTCCAGAAGGAAGCATGATACCCATCCAGGATGACGTTCGGCACGTTCGGTTACGCTAATTACACCCTGATCAGGTTACCGTTTTCCGTCATCGCGCAGGTGCAGAGCGAATCCGCTGTCACCGGCGCCCTCCAATCCGGGCCGCAATTCGCATTCGGGGATGGTGTAATCACCGGCATTCTGCCGCCGGTATGCCATCGGTGCGGTGGTTTCCAGATTGCGCAGCCGTTCCCGCAGCCGCTGTGCCGCGGTCTCAAAGTCCCGCTCACCGAACCGGTCCGCCTGATACACCACGAACGGCGGCAGCACCTGATAACCGGGATAGAACAGGATGCCGTGATGGATCGGGAACAGCAGATCCCCTATCGGGCCGTTGATGCCGCGAGCCGAGTAATGCTCCCGCCAACCACCGGCGGTCACCATCAGCATGGCTTTCTTTCCCGCCAGGCTGCCCTCGCCATAGCGGTCTCCCCAGCGATGATCACTATGCTCCCCCACTCCATAGGCGAAACCATAGGCGAACACGCGATCCACCCAACCCTTCAAAATCGCCGGCATGGAAAACCACCACAGCGGGAACTGCAGAATCAAGGTATCCGCCCATCGCAGTTTCTCAATTTCCATCGCCACATCCGCGCTCAAACCATCAGCAACGAACGCGTCCTTGGAGGCACCGGGCACTTTCAGCCGCGACCGCGCCGGCAACGCCGGGAAATCAGCGCGATCCACCTGGGACTTCCAGCCCTGGGCATGAAGATCCGAGACTCGCACCTCATGCCCCTGCGCTTCCAATTCGCTCACCGCCACATCACGCAGGGCGCCATTCAGCGAACGGGGCTCCGGATGGGCAAACACCAATAATACCTTCATGGATCCTCTCCATTGATTGCTCGGAGAAAGGACCATAGCCAGGAAGGCGTTAATCCGGTATACCAATGCAATACATAACATTTAGCCGAAAAATGGATAAATCAAACATCAGCCTGGAACGCCTGCGCAGCTTCGTCCGCGTCGTCGAAAGGGGTGGTCTGTCGGCGGTGGCACGGGAACTGGGCGTCGGACAGTCCACCGTGACCCGTCACCTGCGGGAGTTGGAGGAGGCGTTGGGGGTGCCGCTGCTCAGCCGCACCACTCGCCGTGTTACCGTCACCGAGGAGGGCCGCCGTTATTACGCCCGATGCGTACAGATTCTGCGCCTGCTGGATCAGGCGGCGGCGGAAGCCCGCAGTGCCCGTGGCGCCGAAGCCGGCACCATCCGCTTGTCCTGCTCCGCCGCGTTTGGCGTGCGGCAAGCCAGCCGGCTGGTATTCGCCTTCCAGGATCGTTACCCGGACATCGACGTCGATTTCAATCTCACCGATGAGCGCATTGACCTGGTCCGCGAAGGCGTGGACCTGGCCCTGCGTCTGGGTCCGCTCAATGACAGCAACCTCAAGCTGCGCCCGCTGGGTCGCTCCCAACGCCTGCTGGTGGCCTCACCGGAATATCTGGCCCTCCACGGTACACCCTCCTCCATCGAGGCCCTGTCCCGGCATCAGGGCGTGCGCATGATCAATGTGGCGGGCAGCGATACCCTGACCCTGCAAGGACCGGATGGCCGCCAACATGCCGTGCCGTTCGGCGGACGTCTGCGCGTCGATCACGGCCTGGCTGCCCGTGAAGCCTTCGCCGCCGGCCGCGGACTCGGCCCCGTCCATCACTGGCTGGTGGATGACCTGCTGGCCTCGGGCCGCCTTGTGCGGATTCTGCCGGACTATACGTTGCCGCCAGTACCGATCAATCTGCTGATCGTGCCGGAACGCGCCGGCATCGCCCGGGTACGCTTGTTGGTCGATTTTCTGGTTGAGAAGATGAAAGACATTCCCGGGATGGAGCGGGCATGAAAAACACGCCCTTGTTATGATCGCGACGGATGCCCGCAACCGATTGAATCAAGGAAGCCGCATGCACTCGCTTTTCGTGGAAGAAACCTGGATCAACGCCTCCCAGGGGCGCCTTTTCGTGAAACGCTGGATACCGAAAAACATCACCGGGCCGGCGCCGATAATCCTGTTCCATGATTCACTGGGTTGTGTCGCACTCTGGCGTGACTTCCCACAACAGCTTGCCAGTGCCACCGGACGGGAAGTAATCGCCTATGACCGGCTTGGCTTCGGCCAATCGGATCCCCATCCCGGCACACTGGGCCCCGACTTCGTACGACAGGAAGCGCAGGACACCTTCCCCGAACTGTGCCAGGCGCTGCAACGGGAAAGTGCGGTGGTGTTCGGACACAGCGTCGGCGGCGGCATGGCCACGTTTTGCGCCGCTGTTTTTGCCGACCGCTGCCAGGCTTTGATCACGGAATCCGCCCAGACCTTTGTCGAGGATGTCACCCTGGCCGGCATTCGTGACGCCGACCGCGGCTTCGCCGAAAAAGAACAAATGGATCGCCTGCGCAAGTACCACGGCGACAAAGCGCAATGGGTGCTCAGCGCCTGGGTCGACACCTGGCTTTCCGAGCCCTTCCAGGACTGGACGCTCAGTGACACCCTGCCCCGGGTGCGCTGTCCGGTGCTCGCCATCCATGGTGACCAGGATGAATACGGCTCGCTGATTCACCCTGAACGCATCACTTCGCTGTGCGCCGGGCCGGCGACGAAGAAGATCGTGCCGGACTGCGGCCATGTACCGCACAAGGAAAAGCCGGCGGACGTGCTGGACGCGATCACGGCGTTTTTTCAGAAAAAACTGAACGGATAGACCTGACGGGTTTATCCGGCACGGCAATTTTTATTCCTTCCGGATTATTGTTTTTTTATGTATCCCCAAACGGGAACGTCACATTAGCGACAACAAAGGCTCCTAGGGTTTGCCGTTATTGCTGCAATCGACCCAACGTTGAAGGTGCCTACCGTGGATTCCCGTTTTACTCGTCGCGCTATCGTCCGGGCCATTCTGTTGGGAATGGCGTCGTCGACCCTCACCGCCTGCGGCGGCGGGGGCTCCGGCTCCGCGCCACCTTCCACTCCACCTTCCCCCGCCCCCTCCCCGAACCAACCGGACGATCCGGAGACACCTGAGGAACCCGAATGCCCTCCCGAGGAAACCGCCGGTGCGCAACCGCCGCGAGGGCTTCACGCCAGTTGGACCGATGATCCTCACACCACCCGCACCCTGACCTGGTTCACCGACGGCACCACGGATCCCGGCACCCGGGTTCAATACGGGCCCATCACCGGGGATGCGGATTCATGCTCACTCACCACCGCCGCCTTTCCTTTTGAGGTCACCGGCGCGGCCCATGAGACTTACGGTGTGGAGGCTCTCACTCACGTAGCCACACTGACCGGACTGAAAGCGGGACAGGCGGTACGTTATCGGGTGGGCTCGGACAACGGCGGCTGGAGCCCAACACGGGTATTCGCGCCCACTCGCACCGATGGCTTTCGTTTTTGCCACTTCGGCGATCACGGATTGCAGGACGCCAGCCAGCGTGTTCTGAGCAACGTGGAAACCCTGGCGCCGGATTTTTTCATCGTCGCCGGCGATCTCTCTTATGCCAACGGCGACCAGCCGGTATGGGACCGCTATTTCGACATGCTCGAGCCCCTCGCTGCCCGGGTGCCGGTAATGACCTGCCCCGGCAACCACGAAAACAAGGACGGCGGCGGGCAGGGCTACCGCAGCCGCGTCAGCCAGCCGGGCAAAGGAATGTATTACGGTTTCGACTACAACCGCGTACATTTCTTTTTCAGTACCGGCGGTTCACTGCTGACCGATTTGTCCTCCACCACAGAGCTTCTGGTGGAACTGGCGGCAATGGAAAAAGACCTGGCCGAAGCCTGGCGCCGCCGGCGTGACGGCGAAATCGACTTCATCGTTTTTGTCCAGCACTACACCCTCTGGACCAACTGCGAAGGCCGCGACCCCGCCAACTTTGCCCTGGTGGCGGTGGAAGAACAAATTCTGCTGCGCTACGACGTGGACCTGGTCCTGGTGGGCCACGACCATGTTTTCGAGCGCTCGCATCCGATGGCCTACGGCAAGCAATCCGATAATGGTTACGTACAGGTCACCCAGGGAGGCGGCGGGCAAAGCCTCTACGACCTGATCGAGGATCCCGCCGACTGGGCCGCCGTTTCCAGGGTATGCCATGGCTTCACCGTCGTGGATGTGGAAGAGCGGCGGATCCGCGCACGCAGCTACGCGGTCAGCGACGAGGACGGCAACCTGTACCCCGAGGGCGAGGAAATACTGCTTGATGAATTCACCCTTGCCCCCCGAGTCACGGCACCCACAGGTATCACTCCGTTCTCGACCCGGGAACAACGGCCGGCACGCTCACTGGCCGAACTGGACGTGGATCTGAACGCCATGCTCAAGCACACTCTGCAACGTAACCTGACCCACGACATGAACGAAATGCACTAGCCTTGCCACACCGTCCTTGATTCAGAATCTATAGACGAATCCGAGCAACCCGATGGCGTGCGTGTCGTCCTCGACCAGAGGGCTGTCCGCCGCGTCGCCAAGCAGACGCGTTACCCCGACGGCCCCCCAGGCGCTGACTTTCTCCGTTATTCGATAGCTGGCGCTGATACGGAGCGAGGCATCCTTGAAACCGTCCTCCGGCTGATACGCGGCCAATCCTGACGCCGCCGACTCGGTGGCATCAATACCGAAATAACTGATCATGTATTTCTCATTGGCCCAGGTCGCGCCCAGGCTCGGGGTCACCAGCAACCGTTCCGTGGCGTGAACGGGATAAGCCAGAGCGGCCTTGACCAGCAACCCGCGTTCCACTTCGGTAATGGCCCGGGTGACTGCCAGGGTAGCCACCGCGCCCCAAAGTGTCGTCGAGACAAACAGCCGTGCCCCCAGAGCACTGTCCACCTCGTCGATGCCCTTGGGCACATCGTCATCCTGGTAACCTCTCATCCAGTTAGCGCTGACGCCCGCGGTGAAACCGTCGGTATCGATAGCGGTGATACCAATGCCTTCGCCGCTGCTGGCGAAGAAGCGACCGTAGCGTGCGTCAATAAGGGGAACGGGCTCGGCCTCATACTCATCGGAGCCCTGGTATCGGGGCAGCCCCGCGACCCCCAGGCCCAGAGCCAAATGACGGGAGCGGGATTGCCCTGAGTCCGCCGTGCCAAGCTCCCATTCCTCCGACGGCCCCGCCTCCAGATCCGAATCCGCCGTCGCCGACGCCGAAATACCGAGCATCACCATACCCAGCGAGCATCTCAAACCCGCCTCGCCCAAGCGTCTCAACCCATAACCATCTGTCATTTTCATGCCCCGTCAATTAAGATGCGTTGACGCATCCTATTGATTGACTTCCCGGCAAGTCAAGATACATTCATGCATCTTAATAAAGGATTCATATGATGAAAGGACGTCGGCGCGGCGCGGATCTCGAGGCCGCTCTGCTGGAAGCGGCCTGGACGGAACTGACCGAACGCGGATATGGCGGTTTAACCATGGAGGGCGTGGCCAATCGAGCCGGCACCAGCCGGCCGGTTCTGGCCCGACGCTGGAACGACAAAGCGGAACTGGCCATCGCGGCGATCCGGCATCAGATGACAAAACACCCCATGACCGTGGCGGATCGTGGTGATCTGCGCACCGAGTTGCTGGAATACCTGGAGCTGGCTTCCACCCGCGCCAAAGGTATCGCCGCCGTCTTCACACTGTTCTCCAGCGAGTATTTTCAAGACACGTCCACCACACCGCAGGACCTGCGTACCGCCCTGTTGGCGGGCGGCAAGGAAACGCTCAGAACGCTACTGGACAGAGCCGTGGAACGTGGTGAGATTGTGCAGGAGAACCTTGCCCCTCCGGTGGATACTCTGCTGGGAGTTCTGTTTCGTCACCACGTCCTGATGACCTTCTCGCCGCCGCCGGAGGCGCTACGAGAGGCATGGGTGGACAAGATCTTTCTGCCGTTGGTGAGAAATCGCAAAAGCTAGGAGCGTTGCGGAAAAATGCCGTTGAGCGGGCGAATTCAACGCCGAATATCTGGACCAGGCGCTGGGCGAATACGACGTGGAAACCAGAATCGGCTTGATTGAGTTCCACGATTTCGATTCAAAATACTTTTCCGCCTCGAACCCGATCACCGAACTGGCCGATCACGTGGATGCGTTCTATGCCGGCCAGGAGCGCTGAAGCGACTCGCGCGATGGCTTGGGCAGGTTTGCAAGGGAGAGGAGTGGCAAGTTTCGGAGCCTTGCCACTCGGTGGGTCGGGTACTCGTTCATCTCACTGTTTTTATGGTCTTCCAGGTCCTGAACCGGAACAACAACCCTCCCGCACCAACCCACCACCAACCGATGGCCCCTCCGCCGTTGCCATAGCTGACGTTGTTGTCGTCCTCGGTTTCCGACGCCATATCCACGCGCAACACGCTGGTGTCGGACACGGCACGGCCGGTGCTCTGGTCCTCGCAGGCGATGGACAGGTAGTAGTTGCCCGCCGCCGGTGAAACGTCAATGCTGCCGGACGGCGTCAGCGATCCGGACCAGGCCTCCAGGGAGGAACTCGCCTGGCAATTTTCCACACCGCTGCCCGTCCAGGTCAGTTCGCTGATTTCGCCCAACTGGATCACCGGCGGCGTGGCCGTGAGCACAATGGAGCCGCTGGCGGCGGTGCCGGAAGTGTCCACCACGAACAGGGTGCCGTAGTCGTCGTAAGGTACCGTGGTGTTGCTGGCCCCGCGCACGAATTCCTGGCCGCCGTACAGCGCGGCGCCGTAAAGGCGATCGTCGCTGCCCCTGACCACACCGATCGGCGTGTTACCTTCCTGGTTATAGGTAAAATCGCGCAGCAGCTCGAAGCCGTCGGCGGTGACGTTGCCGTCGGCGTCCACCTGGATGGCGATGGGGTCGATGCGATACAGGGTGCCGTTGCGGGATTTATGGATCTGACCGTTGGTTTTCTTGAATTCACGCAGCGTGCCACCGGTCAGGGTGGTGCCATAAATATTGCCATCAGGCCCCAACGCCATGGGCCCGCGCGGCGAGGCGCCGTCGTCGTAATCGAACTCATGCAGCAACTGGAATTCACCGGTGTCCTTGTTGACCCGATAGAGGGCGCCGTAGGGGCGCGGGCCATCGTAGAAGGGATGCTGAATTCCGTAGGGCCATTCGGTGACCCCATTCGGATAATTCGGATAGCCGTTGCTGTTATAGATGTACGGCGCGACGTAGCCTTCCTTGCGAAACACGTAGTAGCCCAGGCTGCTGGTCATGCTGATATTCCAGCCACACAGGGGCGCCGACATGGCGCGGTCGTCCTGCCAATAGCTGTTTTCCACCCAGACTTCGCACTGCCCAACGGCGGTGCCGCCGTAGAGCCAGCCATCCGGACCCTCCACCAGATGGGACAGGACCGGGGCCGTGGAATGACTTTCATGACCGGCGCCGTCCGCCTTGAAATAGGAGCCGCTGCCGTGCAGCCAGCGGTGCCGTCCGGGATTGATGACGTTGATTTCCCCTTCCGACAAAGTGAAAGTGTGCAGGATCTTGATGCCGTCTTCAGGCGAATTCAGGTCCAGCCGGTAGACCGCGCCCACCTCGGTCTCCGGATCGGTCAGGGTGCCGGGTTTGAAGGGCATGCCACGATCATAGCCCAGCAGGCCGTACAGCTGGCCGCCGCCACCGAGTACCAGACTGTTGGGTAGTTGATCCCGGCCCGTCTGATTGGCAAAGGTATAAAGAATATCGACTCGGTTATCCGGCCACAGACGGAAAATCCGGCCATTGCCGTCCGGTCCTTCGTCGACGCCGTACACCACGTCGGAATCGGAGTCATGCAGCAGATATCCCACCGGCGCGTACAGCACCCCGATACTCTCTTCCAGCAGCTCCGCGTAGTTGCCGTCACTGTCCAACCGGTACAGCGCGCCCCCTTGCACTTCGCCGCTGGTGACCAGTTCAGTTGAGAACGACGCGCTGTTGGGGTTGGCAGGGGAGGCCTCCTGAAAGCGGCCCATCGGCGGCACCAGAACACCAATCACATCACCATTGTTACGCTGGACATAGTTGCCCAATAGCCGGTAATTCGCGCTGGCCTGGAAGCTGGTGCCATCGACCCTTTGCACGGTCACCGTTTCCGGCTCAATGCCCATCTCCGTTTTCGGTGACTCCACCTGATAGTGGGAGGCCACCACCGGAGAGCGCGCCAGAGCGCCGTACGAATCGGCCCGCGCGCGCTCCACCGGCAACAGCAGGTACTGACTGTTCTCGGTGATACTGAACAGCGGCGGGGCCAGCGGGGTTTCCGCCGGCGGCCACCCCTTGGGTTGATCCTCGGTGCCCTCACCGGTGGCGTCGGCGAAGTAATGCAGCGAAGTGATGGTGGTGAAGGTCACCTCCTCCGCCGCACCGACGGGAGCGGCGAGCAACACACCGGAAGCCAGGGCCGGCAACAATCGGAGCACTTTCATAAACTTTTCCTGAAAAACGAACTGGGACCGGGCGTGAACCCGGCCCATGGCGGAATCATGGGAACGATCAGGCACGGCGGACATAACGCCGGCGCGCCAGCCCCACCGCCGCCAACAGGCCCAGCACCAGCGTACCGGTACTGCCGCCGCCACCGCCGCCAGAGGAACCGCCACCGGAATTGTCGTCATCCCCGCCGTCTTCACCACCCTCGTTCTGAGCCACGGTTAATACAGCGGTGTCCCCCACCGTGGTTTCACCATCGGCGGCGGTGCATTCGAGGGTGAAGGTGACGGTGCCGTACTGACCCGGCTCGGCCAGTTCCAGGCTGCCACTGGCGGCACGGGGTTCGCCGGTCAGGGCGGCGTAGTCGGCGGAATCTCCGGCGTCGATGGTGCAAACGTTGTCACCATCCAGACCAGTGGTGCTCCAACTCAATACTGGAGCCTGGCCATCGCCCACGGTGACGTTCGCCGGGTCCACGGCGAACGTGGTGATGGCCGGCGCCGCCAACGGCACTTCCACGCTGAAGATACCGCCTTCATCATTGGTCGCGCCGCCCTGGGTGACACCAAACAGGCGCTGTACCTGACCGCCATCCTCCTTGGTCAGAATATCTCCGGCCGACAGCCCCATGGGAGCGCTGCCCTCGGTGGCCGCATCGAAAGTATGCAGAAACTCCAGGGTGTCATCGGCGCGGTCCTCGGCCTGACCCATCACGATGCGATACAGGGTGCCCGGCCCTTTGCCCTCGCCGTCGCTGAAATCGAATTCGGTGGTGCCGTAAATATTGCCGTCGGCGGCGCGTACCATCGCGCCCCTGGGGGCCGTGCCGTCGGTGTTTTCAAACCGATGGATCACCGTGAAACTGTTCGGGTCATCCTTTTTCATCCGCCACGCCAACTGAGTCGTAGTGCCGTACAACCAGTCGCCGTCCTCCACCAGCCCGGTGAATCCCTGATCGCTGACCGAAGGGTTGCCATGCAGCGAATAGGAGAAGGTGTACAACAAGGTGGGATCGGTGGTGTCGCCCCCTGACAATTGATCAGCGCCGATACGGAACAGGGTGCCCGACGGATCACCGGCGTCAACTTCGGCCGGATCGCCACCGGCAGACACCGCGCTGCCGCCACTGGTCACGCCGTACAGCGCCTGGTCACTTTCACTCCAGACCAGGGCGGCCACTTCCCGGCCGAGGACGTAATAGTCGGTATTCCCAGGACCTTCACGCTCGAAACGTTCGTTTTGCAGTTCCGTCAATACATCCAGGGTATTGTCAGCGCTCAATCGCCACAGGCGCCCGCCACTGGAGAAGTAGACATTGTCATCACCGTCCACCGTCATCTGCCCACGCACTTTCATATCGGCGGGGTCGGCGTCCTCGAAGCCGGCCGGCACGACGATACGCTCCGCCTGCAGCGCAAGCTCACCATTGAGTTCCGCCAGCGCGCCAATGCCATTCCAACCGGCCTGACCGTCGGAGGAAATGCCGTCCACATCCACGGCACGGGAACTGCCCACCAGCAGGGAGCCGGAGCTGCGAGCCACCACGGTACTCAAGGGAGAACCGATGTCCGAACCCAGCAACTGATACTGGTAATCCGGTGTCTGGGCATCGGGATCCAGGCTGTAATAAACGCCCTGGGTAATGACGAAATAGTCACCGGCACCGGGCTCACCGCTGTCGAAGGTCACGCCATAAAGCCGGCCATCGTCCGCCAGCAGCGGTGGTGCTTCCGGGCGCATACCACGGAATTCACCGCTGGCGCCGGTGAAATCGACGATCACTTGCGGGGTGAAATCGCCCTCGGCGGCGTGGGTCAGGGACACGGTGCCGCACAGTACCAGTACCGCCGTTGCTTGCCATCTTGCTTTCATGGTTCCGCCCTCTTGCTGAATCGGTTCAGAATCGAATGGAAATGCCGCCAATGACGGTGCGGCCAGTACCCACTTGGTAGCTGCCGCCGTTCATCTCGGTGTAGTAGGTGTCGCGCAAGTTGTTCACCGACAGCCGCAGGGTGGCGTTGTCGGTAAGGTCGTAGCGGGCCCACAGATCCCAGGTGCGCCAGGAATCAATGGCGCTGTCGGAGACCCAGCCGGCGTCGCTCTGGGCGTCGGTGGGCCGTTCATAACGGAATTGGGTGCCCAGGGTCAGCTTGCGGTTGAACAGCCGCACGCCCAGGTTGGCCAGCACGCGATGCCGGGGCGGCAACACGTACCAGACATAGCCGCCGTTGTAGCCGTTCGGGTCGCCGAACACGGTGTCCGGGTAGCCGTAAATACTGCCCAGGGGAAAGGGGTCGTAACCGCCCTTGCCCATGTCGATCAACATGCGGGTGTAGGAGACGCCACCGAACACCCAGCCGGCGTCGTAATCGGTTTCCAGCTCCAGGCCACGAAAGCGCACGTCGTCGTCCAGATTGACGAAGGCAAAGCCGCTGAAACCGTTGGGCTGCTTTTCGTCCACCGGGGTCATGATGGCGCCCTGCACCATGTAGTTTTCCACGGTGGAATCGAACCAGGCGATCTTGGTGCGCAGTGTGTCCCCCCTCGCCAACAGGCCGTCCCATTTCAGATTGGTGCCGATTTCCCAGTTGCGGGAGCGTTCCTCCTCCAGGCCCGGGTTCGGGTAGTAGAAGAACATGTTGCCCACATGGGCGCCGGACAGCAGCGATTCGGTGATCGCCGGTGGGCGCAGCCCCTCGCCGTAGGAAGCGTAGATCTCCAGCCAGCGATACGGTGACAGGGACAGAGTCAGCTTGGGCGCGAAGGCGCCGGCGTGGCGCTCCACGTCGAAGTTGGTGTACATGCGGGTATAGGGGGGACGCACGCCTTCCGGGTTGGGGATCAGACCGTTGAAGATGCGTCCGTCACCTTTGATCTGGTACCAGTCGTAGCGCAGGCCGGCGATCAGTTTGAGCCAGTCGTCATGCTGGAAGGTGGCTTCCGTGAACACACTGGAGACCCAACGCTCGCCTTCCGGCGTGGCGCCGGTGAACCACTCCGAGGAACTTTGCGAATCGTCGGACTGCGACTGGGCCTGGGGATCGGTCCAGTCGTAATAAAACTCGGTGCCATAGTCCAAGGCCAGATCGAAGCGCTTGAACGGGAACACCGAGCGGTTCGTCAAGGTACCGCCAACGGTGTTGGTCTCGTACTCGACGGCGAAATCGTCGTAATAGTTGGACCCCCAGCGCTTCTCATTGACGCGCGTCAGGGTGTAGTACAGGCTCGCGTTGAGATTGAGCAGCAGATTCTCGCCGCCACCCTGGTGGTAATGGGCAGTGAGAGTGTCGGTGCGTGCCTCATTGTCACCACGCTGGTTGTCTTGCAGGCTGGTGTCCTGGTAACTCTCGCTGTAGTCGGCGCGCATGCCCACATAGCTGAATTCCAGGGACTGATCCGGCGCGAAACGCCAGCGGGTCTTGAACAGGCCGGACCATTGTTCCTGGCCGGTGAACTGGCTGACGCCGTGCATATAATCGGGGGAGTCATCAGGAATGCCACGGGCACCGCGCTCATAGTCACCCAGATTCTTGCGGCTGATGGCGGCGGTCATGTCGAAGTTGTCGGTGGGCCGGAACGCAGCGGCCAGACTGCCGGCGAAGTGGTAGCCGTTATCGCCGCTGTTCAGATTCAGCCGCCCGCCGGCACGCTCGCCCTCCTCCAGCAGATCGTCCGCGTCCAGAGTCTTGAAGTTGACCGTGCCGGCGATGCTGCCGGCGCCGCCGACGGTGGACACCGGCCCCTTGAACACGTCCACGCCGGAGAGCAGCTCCGGGTCCACATAGACCAGGCCATTGGAGCCGTGGCCGCTTTTCTGGAAGTTCTGACGGGCGCCGTCCACCATCACGGTGACACGGCCGAAATCCTGCATGCCGCGCACGTTCACCGACACGCCCGGGTTCTGGCGGCTTTGCGAGGTATAGACGCCGGACACGTTTTCCACCACGTCGGAGGTGTTGCGCGGAGGTAGCCGGTCAATTTGTTCCCGGGTTACAACTCCGGCGGATCCCGGTGTCTGGTAAACCCGCTCCCGCTCTTCTTCGAAGGTGCCCACCACGTTCACCTGTTGCAGGGTATGGCTCTCCTGAACGGACGGGTCGGGGCGCTCGCGCAGCACCGCCACGTTGCCGTCGCGCAGACGAAACTCGATGCGGGAGGAGGAAAGCAGACGGGACAGCGCTTCGACGTAGGTCATGCTGCCCCGCACCGTCGGCGCTTGATACGGCGACAGATCCAGACCGCCGTATATCAACTGCCCGCCGGATTGCCGGGCGAACAGCTTCAATGCCGATTCCAGGCTCTGGGCCGGAATATTGAACGTCAGCCGCGCTTGTGCCGCCGTGACCTGGCTGTTCTCGTCTTCGGCGTGCGCCATCGCAACCCCCCCCGCCAGGACGACCGATAGAATCCAACACGCCGCGCTATGGCGGCGATGGGGGAAAGCGAAAAACCTCGAGCCCGACACTCTGCTTACTCCGTCCTGTTGTCCATGCCACGCGATCAAACGCGCTACTGACCACTAGGACGAGCGAATGAGTTTCATTCCCAAGAAGTTTTTGCATTTCGCCCTTGGAGAAGCCATGCCCTGTTCATCGCCCACGGCGGACGCAAACGTCCGCACACGAATCCGCAGGGAGCAGGCCTTGGGAGGCGAATCAGTAAAGCAGGGTCAGGTAGGGTGTCAGACGGCGCAGAGCCAAACCCTGACTTTCCGCCAGCGCGTCGAGCCCTTTGTCGAGTTCGGCCACGGACAGCATTGCCGATACACGACGTCGGCCGACGCCGGAGTCCAACAGCAGAATCTTGCCGGGGTGGTAGCGTTGAATCGCCGTCAGCACATCATCCAGTGGCAGATCATCCAGCTCCAGCCGGCCCTCGGTCCACAGCAGAGCAGCAGTGACGTCCGCGTCCGACACGCCGGACGGCGGTTGTCCGCTGTCATAGACAACCGTCTGGCCGGCATGGACCATTACCGCATGCTCGCCGCCCCGCTCCGGCGAACGCACCGATACCACACCTTGGGTCACCGTCACCCGCACGGACCGTCCCCGGTCTTCCACCTGATACGCCGTGCCCACCGCCTGAGCCGCCCCCCCTTGGGACAGCACTTCGAACGGTCGCCGCTTATTCGGTTCCACCTGAAACCAGGCCCGCCCCCGGAGCAATTCGATACGCCGCAGCCCGGAGTCATAGTGCACATCCACGGCGGAGTCCGTGTCCAGAATCAGACGGGACCCATCTTCCAAAGCAACGGTGCGTATCTCTCCGGTAGCGGTGTGAAAATCGCCCTGCGGACGAAAAGCCAGGACCATCATCACCAGCACAACACTGGCCGCTGCCGCCAGGGGCAGGAAGCGGCGGCGAATCGGCGACTCGGTTACCACCGGCGCGGGACATAGATCCGCCTCCAATGCAGCCAGGTCGCGCCAAAATTGTTGCTCGTGCTCAAAGGCCTGACGATGTTGAGGATCCGTGGCCAGCCACCGCGCAAGTCGCTCCCGTTCGCCCTGCTCCATCGTTCCCGAAGCGATCCGGATCACCCAATGGCGAGCGGTTTCCGCGATTGTCTCGGCGTTTGTGTCGTTGTCCGTCGAAGTCATTAACCATCCAGGATCTTTGCAAGCCCGGTGCCATACCGGGCAGTCCGGCCCCATATCCGATAGGACGACTCAGCGCCCGGCCTGCCCCACTTTTTCATCCGATTTCCGGCCTACCGTTCACCGTCGATCCCGGATTCTCGCCAGATGCTCGAACACTCGACGAATATGATTCTCCACCGTGGTGGTGGAAACCCCCATCTCTTTCGCGATTTGCTGCTGGGTTTTGCCTTCAAACCTATTGGCAAAGAAAATTCGCCGGCTCCGTTCCGGCAAATCCTGCAGCGCGTCCTGGAGACGCCGCAAGGTCTCGTCGGCCATACAATTACGCTCGGGTCCGCGGGTCTCGAAAAGGTCCTCGGGCTGATGATTCTGTTCCAGAATCTCACGGCGGCGGCTTTCCACCCGAATATGGTCGGTGGCGAGATTGGCCGCCATTCGATAAAGATAGGCCCTCATATTGAGGACCGGTCCCTGCCCTTCTGCCTGGACCAAGCGCAAGTACAAATCCTGGAGCAGGTCCGCCGCTGTGAAACGGCACTGCAAACGGCGGGTCAAATACCCCAACAAGTCCTCCCTGTGTTGCTGGTATGCTTCCAACAGCGCGACTTGCCTCACTATCCGTCCCCAATCCGCGTTCCAGATCCGATAATGATATTTATTCTCAATTTGTGCGTCCAGCTCCGAGAGCCGTAAACCCTCACCGCCACGAACCACACCAACCTCGGGACAATGGGCTAGTCATAGACGAGTCAGCACCGGTTTTCCCAACCGTCTCCATCACCTCGATGCAATGAATACTTATATTGGGGTAACACTACGATACTGAGCGTCCATCGACATACAGCGGGGCTGTACGCCGTCAGGGGCGGGAAGTCCGTTTCGACACTCGGTCGACCGAAAAGAAGAAGGGCGGGGAAAATCAAGGGGATAGTGGTGCGCCAGGAGGGACTTGAACCCCCACACCTCTCGGCACCAGAACCTAAATCTGGCGTGTCTACCAATTCCACCACTGGCGCGGGCGGGCACATTGTAGCAGCCGGCCGGGCAAAAGCCAGCCGGCTGTATGGGCCGATAAGCGATCAGCGCTCCAATTGATCCAGGCGGTTGTTGACCTGGATGCGGTAGGCGTCGAAAGCCTGGATGGCGGCCTCGATTTCCTTGAGGCGCTGGTCGCTTTGACCGCTGGTGCGGGTCTGCAGGCGGCTGATGGCGGTTTGCTGGTTCTTGCTCTGCTGTTCCAGTTGTTTCAGTGAATCCACCAGTACATCCACCTGGGTTTGCAACTGGCCAACCTGGGTACGCAGTTGGGCGTTGCTGTCGTTGACCGATTTCACCGCGCTATCCAGTTGCTTGCGCACCGCGTCCGCCTGACCGCCGGCCTTGCGGATGGCGTCATCGTAACCGGCCACGGTTTTCTTCAGTTCCGCCAGGCTGGCCTGGGTGGACTGGACACTCTGGGCCTGTTTCTTAATCGCGGCGTCATTGGCGGCAATGGCATCCTTATTGCCCTTGTTGCTCAGGTCCCACAGTTTGCGGATTTCGGAACCGTGCTCCTTCACCATCTTGTTCAGATCACCGACGTTGGCCTGCAGTTTGCCGTAGGACTCGATGGCGGATTCGCCGGTCTCGGACAGCTTGGATTGCAGATTGCCGAGTTGCTCGGACGACTCGCTGATACGCGTTTCCATCTGCGCTTGCAGTCGGGCGATTTCGGTATAGAAGTAGCCCGCGACCACCGCCAGCAGTACCGCCAGTACCAGAGTGGCGGCGATCCAGCCGCCGCTGCCACCACCGCCGTTGGCGCGCGCCGGTGGCTCGCGTCGGCCGCCGCCCCCTCCCCCGCCGCCGCTACGACGGGCCGGCTCCCTGGCCGGCGGCCGTTGGTTGCTGGAATGGGGCGGATCATCCAGGGAAAGATCGTCGATATCACCCAGCTTGACGTCACGCTCTTGGGTCATAGGGCATCCTGAAGTGGTAACAATAAAGTGAACGGGAATCTGTCAGACAGGCGGAAACGGCCGCCGTTCAAGGCATCCATATTACCGTGTCGGGGGAATCTTGTCCGGCATCGCGTCACGGCCGGTGGGGAGAGGAGATACCGCCGCCACCACAACGTGGCCGAAGGCCTCGTCTGGCGGCGCGGTGAGCCTGGAGCGGCGCGTTACGGCGCCGCCGGCAGGCTGGGCTGGATCAGCCGGCGAAGTTTTTCGCGGCGAAGTCCCAGTTGATCAGGTTCCAGACGGTTTCCAGATACTTGGGACGGGCATTGCGGTAATCGATGTAGTAAGCGTGCTCCCACACGTCCACGGTCAGCAGCGGGGTCTGGCCCTTGCCGTGGGCGATCGGGGTGTCGGCGTCATCGGTGTTGACGATTTCCAGGCTGCCGTCGCTGTTTTTCACCAGCCAGGTCCAACCGGAGCCAAAGTTGCCAACCGCTTTGGCGTTGAACTCTTCCTTGAACTTGTCGAAGGAACCAAAGGCTTTGTTGATCGCATCGGCCAGATCACCGGTGGGGGCGCCACCGCCGTTGGGGCTCAGGCTGTTCCAATAGAAGGTATGGTTCCATACCTGCGCCGCCTGGTTGAACAATCCCCCTTTGGCGGACTGGATGATCTCCTCCAGGGACTTGTTCTCGTCGTCCGTGCCTTTGGTCAACTCGTTGAGCTTGGTGACGTAGGCATTGTGGTGCTTGCCGTGATGGTATTCGAGGGTTTCCTGGGAGATGTGCGGTTCCAGGGCGTTCTTCTCGTACGGAAGCGGCGGAAGTTCAAAAGCCATAGTCATTTCCCCTGACTGTTATCTGACGTGTTGCCATTGAAGCGGATGATCGCAGCCACCCGCAGGCGGAAGTTGCGCTCCCACCCGTGGCCCGGAGCATCATAGCAAGCGGCTTTTCGGGGAACCACATAGACCGGCACTATCGTGTCGATTGGCTGCGGCTGTGTCATCCGCGTCGGTGTCTCTGACACTTGGGGACGATCCGGCCCATCTCAAGTACAATAATGGCGGTTTTTACATCTTGGCTGACCGCCATGGAGTGGTGGACGGCCACCATGATCGAGGAAAAATCATGTCCCAAGACTCCGTTGTCATCGTTAACGGCGCCCGTACTCCCATGGGCGGCTTCCAAGGCAGCCTGGCGCCGGTGACCGCGCCCACTCTGGGCGCCACCGCCATCCGCGAGGCGGTGGCCCGCGCCGGCCTCAAGGCCTCCGACATCGAGGACGTGGTGATGGGCTGCGTGCTGCCGGCCGGTCTCAAGCAAGGCCCGGCGCGCCAGGCCATGCGCCAGGCCGGTCTGCCGGACAGCACCGGCGCCACCACCGTCAACAAACTGTGCGGCTCCGGCATGCGCGCCACCATGTTCGGCCACGACATGATCAAGGCGGGCAGCCATGACATCGTCGTCACCGGCGGCATGGAATCCATGACCAACGCCCCCTATGTGCTGGACAAGGCCCGCGCCGGCCTGCGCATGGGCCATGGTCAGGTCCATGACCATATGTTCCTGGATGGTCTGGAAGACGCGGAGACCGGCCGTCTGATGGGCTCCTTCGCCCAGGAAGTGGCGGACCAGCGTGGCATCACCCGCGAGCAGATGGACGCTTTCGCCATCGAATCGCTGAAACGCGCCCAGACCGCCATCGAGCAGGGCTGGTTCAAGGATGAGATCGTTCCGGTGACCGTGACCACCCGTAAGGGCGAAACCGTGGTGGATACCGACGAGCAGCCGGGCAACGCCAATATCGACAAGATTCCGAATCTGAAACCGGCGTTCAAGAAGGACGGCACCGTCACCGCCGCCAACGCCAGTTCCATTTCCGACGGCGCGTCCGCGCTGGTGCTGGCACGGGAATCGGTGGCCGCCGAAAGGGGTCTGCGGCCCGTGGCACGCATTCTCGGCCATGCCACCAACAGCCGTCACCCCAGCGAGTTCACCGTGGCCCCCATCGGCGCCACCGAGAAACTGCTGAAGAAAGTGGGCTGGAGCGTGGCGGACGTGGATCTGTTCGAGATCAACGAAGCCTTCGCCATGGTGGCGATGCTGCCGATGATCGATCTGGGCATCCCCCACGACAAACTGAACATCCACGGCGGCGCCTGCGCCCTGGGCCACCCCATCGGTTCCACCGGCTCGCGCATCATCCTGACGCTGATTCATGCACTCAAACGCACCGGCGGCAAACGCGGCGTGGCCAGCCTGTGTATCGGCGGCGGCGAAGCCACCGCGGTGGCCGTCGAACTGCTGTAAAAAACGCTGCGTCAGGCAGCTCCCCACAGACCGGGCCACGGAGCCACTGTAGGAGCTTGCCTGCAAGCGAATTATGTACCGACCCCAAAAGATTCGCTTGCAGGCAAGCTCCCACAGCGGCTTCGTAACGCCCTCGATGGGAAAGTGATCAGCGTGCAGACATGCCAGCGGTAATATCCCGTTGCAACTCCGGCGGCGGCATTGATACGCAAACGCTATCCTGGGGCCTAGAATTGACCGATTAGTCATCATTCTAGGGAGTATCATGTCCGCCCTGCCCGTCATTACCGCCGTGGGCGGCATCAACGCCGCCGGCCGCACCTCCATGCACCACGGCTTTCGCCGCATGGTGTTCGAAGCGCTGGATGCCCAACGACAACAACAGACTCTGGACAGCCTGTCCGCGCTCACCGGCCTGAGCGACCGCCAGCAACTGCTGAACGCCACCTTGATCCGCGAATTGCCGGAAGCGGTGCGCATCACCATGGCGAGCAACGGCCACAGCGACACGCCGGTGACTCTGGAGATGCGCAATCTGGATCTGCCCCATCCCTTGCCGGAAGGCTGGCAGGCCACCGAGCTGAACCGGCATCGCAGCCGGGTCACCGTGCCCGCCGGGGCCGAACTGCGCGCACCGGCGGCCATCGCCCGGCGGGTCAGCGCCGCCGGCCAGTTACCCAGCGGTTTCGACCCCGCCACTCTGTACGCTTCACGCAACCATCCCCGCGCCCTGCAGATGGCCATTTACGGTGTCAGTGACGCCTTTGGCATGCTCGGTATTCCCTGGGATCAGTTACGTGGCCGGCTGGCACCGGACGAGGTCGCGGTGTTCGCCTCCAATGCCATGGCGCAACTGGACGACCACGGTCTGGGCGGCATGATGCGCGCCCCGTCGCTGGGCCAGCGCACCACCTCCAAACAATGTCCGCTGGGCCTCGGCGAGATGACCGCCGATTTCATCAACGCCTATGTGCTGCGCAGCCCCGGTGGTACCGGTGGCATGCTCGGCGCCTGTGCCACTTTCCTCTACAACCTGGAAAGAGCCGTGCACGCGATCCGCAACGGCCGCGCCCGGCTGGTGGTGGTGGGCACCAGCGAAGCCCCACTGGTGCCGGAAGTGCTGGAAGGCTACCGTGCCATGGGCGCCCTGGCCGAGGATGAAGCCCTGGCGGCCCTGGACGGCGCCAAACAGGCTGACCTGCGCCGTGCCTGCCGGCCGTTCTCGGACAACTGCGGTTTCACCATGGCGGAGTCCGCCCAGTTCGCGGTGGTGATGGACGACAGCCTGGCGCTGGAGCTGGGCGCGGACATTCTGGGGGCGGTACCGGATGTCTTCGTCCATGCCGATGGCGCCAAGAAGTCCATTTCCTCTCCTGGCATTGGCAACTATCTGACGCTGGGTCGTGCCGCCTCCCTGGTGCGCCAGTTGTTGGGCGAGGATGCCCTGCGCAACAACAGTGTGGTGCACGCCCATGGCACCGGCACGCCGCAGAACCGGGTCACCGAATCCCACGTCCTCAACGAAGTGGCCAAGGCCTTCGATATCCGCGACTGGCCGGTGGCCGCGATCAAAGCCTATGTGGGCCATTCCCTGGGCAGCGCTGGCGGTGATCAACTGGCTTCCGCGGCGGGGACTTTCCAGGATGGATTACTGCCGGGGATCGCCACGGTGGATCATTTCGCCGCCGATCTGCACGACAGCCATCTGTCGTTCTCCCGCGAGCACCGGGAGTTGCGGCCCTCGGCGGCGTTGCTCAACTCGAAAGGGTTCGGCGGCAACAACGCCACCGCCGTGATGCTGTCCCCGGACGTCACCCTGGACCTGCTGCGCCGCCGTCATGGCCAGAGCACGCTGGACAGCTGGCAGGACCGGGTGGCCGACACCCGCGAAGCCGCCGCCGACTACGAACGACGGGCCCTGGCCGGCGAAACCGCGCCGGATTACTACTTCAACGACGGCGTCCTCAGTGGCGATGACCTGAGCATCACCGACCAGTCCATTCGCCTGCCCGGCTGGGATCAGGCGCTGACCTTCCGCGACGATCCGGGCTTCGACGACTACCGCTAAAGACAGCAGATCGCTCCCGCCCGCCGGACCCGCCGGCGGGCGCAATTCTAAAGTTTGGTAAAATCTGCGGAACCCGGCCGGCAAAATGGGCGAGGGCCTGCTTCGCTGCGTTACCGTGGGGTGCACGGATGTTCCCTCACAATAAGCAGAGAAGGAGTTCTCCATGGCCGCCTCACGTTCCCGCGATGTCCTGCTCTTCCTGATCGGCGCCGTCGTTGCCCTGTTCGGTGTTGCCTTCGCCATCGAGGGCGGTTGGCTGGTGTCGGTGGGTGGCACCTGGTATTACCTGCTGGCCGGCCTCGCCATGATCGTTTCCGGTTTGTTGCTGATCACCGGGCGCCGGGCCGGCGTCGGCATTTACGTTCTGGTGTTTATTGGCACCCTGCTGTGGACGCTGTGGGAAGCCGGCGGCAACTACTGGGGCTGGATTCCGCGCATGGACGTGGTGATCGGGCTCGGTGTGGCGGTGGCGCTGGCCGCTCCCAGATTGCGTAACGGCTTTGCCCCTGGTGCCTCTTATTCTGTCGCGGGGGCGCTGGTGGTGCTGATGGTGGTCGGCCTCGGGCTGGCGTTCCTACCGTTCGGCGCGGCCAATCCCAACCCGGTCCCCGGACCGGACAGCGCCCAACTGGCCACCACGGTGGGTGACGCGCAACCGGCGGACAACCCGCACCCCGGCGACTGGCCCGCCTACGGCGGTGGCCATAGCGCGCAACGCTACTCATCGCTGGATCAGATCACCACCGACAACGTCGCCAGCCTGGAAAGGACCTGGGTCTACCGTACCGGCGATCTGCTGGACCGCCGCTGGGGCGCGGAGACCACGCCGCTCAAAGTTGGCGACGACGTGTTTCTGTGTACCTCCCGCAACATCATTATTTCGCTGAACGCCGCCGATGGCGGGGAAAACTGGCGCTATGACCCCGAAGTATCCGAGGACGCCATTCCCTATACCGCCGCCTGCCGCGGGGTGACCTACTATCAGGTACCGGAAGAGCGTCTGGCGACACTGCCTGGCAGCAGCGGAGACGGCAACGGCCCGGCCTGCGCCCGCCGTATTTTTTCCGGCACCCTGGACGGTCGCATCGTCGCCGTGGACGCCGCCACCGGCGAACCCTGTCAGGACTTCGGCGACGGCGGCCAGGTGGATATCAAGAAAAACATGGGCGACACCCCGCCCGGCTATGTCTCGATCAATTCGGCACCGGTGATCGTACGGGATGTGGTGATCACCGGGCACCAGGTACTGGATGGCCAGAAACGGGATGCGCCGTCCGGCGTGATCAAGGGGTTCGACGCCCTCACCGGCGAATTGAAATGGGCCTGGGACGCCGGCCGGCCAGAGCATAGCGAGCCCCTCAGCGGCGACCGGATCTACACCCGTGGCTCGCCAAATATGTGGACCACCGCGGTAGGCGACAACGCTCTGGGTATGGTGTACCTGCCGATGGCCAACTCCGCCGCCGATTACTGGAGCACACCGCGCAGCGAAGCGGAAAACAAATGGGCGGCGTCGCTGGTGGCGCTGGATGCCAGCACCGGCAAACCGGTCTGGCACTTCCAGGTCGCGCACAAGGACGTCTGGGATTACGACCTGGGTTCGCAACCGTCGTTGTTGGACTTCCCCACCAGCAAGGGACCGGTGCCAGCGATTCTGCTGCCGACCAAGCAAGGCGAGTTCTATGTGTTCGACCGGCGCACCGGCGAAGCGCTCACCGGCATCGAGGAAAGACCGGTGCCCCAGGGCGGCGCCGAACCGGAGCAACGCAGCGAGACCCAACCCTTCTCCACCTGGCACAGCCTGAAACAGCCCGACCTCACCGTGCATGACATGTGGGGCATGACGCCATTCGATCAGATGTATTGCCGGGTGCAGTTCCACAAAGCCGATTACCGGGGCATGTACACACCGCCCAACGCGGACCGGCCGTGGATCGAGTTCACCGGCTACAACGGCGGCTCCGACTGGGGCAGCGTGGCGCTGGACCCGTCCCGCGGCGTGATGATCGCCAACTACAACATCACCCCCAACTACAATCGACTGGTGCCACGGGAGCTGGCCAATAAATACGGCTGGCTGCCACGCGGCGAGGGAGACGCCGGGGATCATGGTGGTGCCGAGGGCGCCGGCGACCCACAAGCGGGCACGCCCTACGCCATTGACGTCAACGCCGGCTGGCGGGTGCCCTGGACCGGGCTGTTGTGCAAACAGCCGCCCTACGGCGGTATCCGCGCCATCGACGTGAGCACCGGCGAAACCCTCTGGGACCGCCCGTTCGGTACCGCCCGCGCCAACGGGCCCTGGGGCATTCGCAGCGGTCTGTCATTCACCATCGGTACGCCCAACAACGGGGGCCCGGTGGTCACCGCCGGCGGTCTGATCTTCATTGCCGCCGCCACCGACGATCTGATCCGTGCCATCGACATCACCACCGGTGAAACCATCTGGCAGGATGCCCTGCCCGCCGGTGGCCAGGCCACGCCTTTGGTGTACGAAGCGGACGGACGGCAGTACCTGATGATCGTCGCCACCGGGCACCATTTCATGGAAACACCGAGTGGCGACTACGTCGTCACCTACGCCCTGCCGGAATCCGACTGACCCCGGGTTCGGAAGCCCCCGCCCTGGGGGCTCTCCCGTGCGGATCTACAATCCCACCCCGAATGCCGGTGACGCCCACCCCTGACGGGAGCCGCCGGCACCGCCGGTGAGCGGCGCGCCACCGGTGATCACCTGCTCCGCGGTGCCGTACCGCAACCAGGTTTCGGTGGGCACCTGCTCTACGCCCGGCTGGCTGTAGTCACACACCCCATCCGGGAAAATCTCCGCCACCTGCGCGGCGAAGGCTTCCGGATCGGGGATGCCGGACAGCAGCCCGGACGGATAGTCCGCCGGGTCCACCGGTTTCAACTGGCATTTATTGACCAGGGTGGTGATGTCGTCACCGGCCACCGTACGCGGCGTGCCGAAGCGGGTCTGCACCACGGTTTGCTGTAATCCGGCGACGATATCGGTGATCGGCGACAGCAGATCACCGACGATGCCCGGCAGCCCCAGTGCACTCAGATCCAGACCGCACACCTGGGCGGTGACCGCATCCACCACCACGCCCAGTTCCGGCGGCGGCGGTGGCAGCAGGGACAAATCCAGCCCTGGAATCAACGGATCCGGATACAACAGATTGCCGGTGAACGGCACGATCGGGCCATCGGCGCCCAACAGCGACGACACCGACAGGCAACGGTCACGTGCTTGAATCGGCTTGCGCGCCAGCACCTTTTCCTCGACAGCCCCCGGCTCGGGATCGGCCTCGATATCGGATAACCAGCGGTCCATTACCAGCAACGCCTCGGTGGTGTAGACCGTGTCGCCGGCCAGCGGGAAGGCGCCGAACCAGATCACGTGATTGTCGGCATGCCCCTGGGTACGTTTCAGCCGCTCGCGCATCTGCCAGGAATGATAGGCGTCGTGAGCCAGCCCCGGATCCGGACCGCGCAGATCGATGATCGGCACATTGGCGAGATGCTCGGCGGTGTTGATGGCGCCGGTACGGTAGGCATTACGCAGCGCTTCCGGGTCGGCGACGGTACGCTCCGGTCGATGACGAATGTCCACATCGAAGCCGCCGATCTCCCGGTTCACGGTGAGAAACTGCTGTGGTGTGATGGTCCCGTCACGCAGCGCTTCCAGACCGTATTGCACCCCCACGTTATCCAGCGGAATACCAGTGAATCCCCGTCCGAGCGCCTGTTCGTTGGCGCCCCACACCGACGGCGGCCGGGTGCCGAACTGATTCACCATGTAGTCGATCAGGCCGCAGCGCAGCCCGTCCGGCCGCTCTTCCGGGTGGTACACCGGCACGCCGTCCGCCAGCCCCGGACACTGGTCCTGGGTGGGGTACGCCGAGGGGAAGAACGCCAGGTCGGAGACCACCGGGTTGATCGGCAAATGCCCGTAGAACGCCGACCACTGCAGCGCCGGAATCACACCGGAAGTCAGCAATGAGGTGATCACCGACAACAGGTCCGTGGGGTTTTCCGGCAACTGATTGCCAAAATAGCGGCTGAGCAGATTGTAATCGGCGAACTGGCTGGCGGTGGTCCACACGTCCGGGTAGGAGCACTGCACGATCAGGCCCTGATAAATACCCGGATAGGCATTGGCGATGTGTTGCTGGGCGATGGCGCCACCGGAACAGCCGGTACCGATGGTGTAACGCAGCGGTCCGTACTGCTCGACAATGCGCTCCTTGGCCATCATCAGCGACTCGGCGGCGGTGACCAGATTGACGTTGTGGCCGAGATTGGCCTGAGCCGTGGACAGGGTGAGAAAGCCGCGCCCCAGCGCCACGGAAATGCTGTCACCCAACAGCATCTCCGCCCCTTCCGGCGCGGTACCGGCAATGTCGCCATTGGGCGGTTCGCCGGGGCCATAACTGACGCCCACGTTGCCGCCGTGATGAATCAACAATTTGCCGTTCCATTGCGGCTGCGGTGCCAGCGCGCTCCAGGATTGATCCGGCTGGTACAGCGCCATGATCTGGTAGCGGTCACGGTTGATCACGCCGGTTTCCACGCGAACGATGAACGGCACCTCCACGTCCTGGTCGGTGGTGACGCTTGCGATCTGGTCCGCCGGCGGCGGGTTGTCCGGGTCATAATCCTGGAAAGCACCGGGCAGTCCCGGGTTCATCGGATCGAAGCCGGTGATCAGCGCTTGCAGGCGGTCCGCCGGCACATATTTGAAGCGGTATTCCACCGGCTGGTTGCAAAAGGCGTCCTCGGCGGCGGCATTGGTACAGGTCCAGGGCTGGATTTGTGGACCAGAGAACACCGGCCCGCCGATCGGGTGGTTGACCAGGGTGCGCTGCAACAGCGAACCGTCCGCCAGCGTCACGGTGACGGTGTTGCCGCCTTCCGCCAGGCCGGCAATCAAACCGCTCAGGGTATCGCCGGTGTGATGAAGGCCGGCGCCGGCATCCTGCTCGCCCACGGTGACGCGGGCGCCTGCCAGCAAGGCGGGGTCATCCACCACGATGTTGATCAACGCGTCACCGCCGCTGATCAGATCGGCGCGATTGGACAACACCTGAATCTCGCCGTCCGCCCACACCGTTTCCCCCGGTTCATCCGGACCACCGGGATTGGGGGAAGGCGAAGGATCACCGGAAGACGAAGAGCCCGAACCGCCACACGCGGCCAGGAGCAAACACAGACCATAAAGTCCGATCAAAGACAGCCGTTTCATTATTATTCTCCGTTTTCAGTCCCGGCCGATACCGGGCTGTCCCCGATTGTTATCCCAACGGAGGCGAAAACACTGTTGGCCGGCGGTTGCCGGAGCGTTAACCAAACCGTCATTTTTTTCACAAGATGTACAACGGTGCCGCTACCCCTTGCACCATCGAATGACATCGTCCGCCTTGACCAACCCCCGCGCTCCCCGTGAATATCAGCGGTCGGCCCCGGTCAGGCTGCTCCCTACTTGCAACAGGACACACTATGAAGCCATGGAAAAAAGCACTGCTCACGGTGCTGGTACTGCTCATCGCGATAGCGATCTGGCAACGCTACAAGCCCCTGCCGGAAGGCGTTGGCGAAGCCGGGCCGCCACGTTCCGCCCATCAGGTGGCGCTGCTGGTGGACGACACCTGGAGCGATGAGCAGAGTGACCGCCATTTCGATCAGGCCATTTTCGACGAGTATTTTCGCCTGATCGGCCAGGCCAGGAAGCTGGTGGTGGTGGATATGTTCCTGTTCAACACCTTCGCCGGCGACAGCGGCAGCGCCCACCGGCCACTCAGCGAACAGCTCACCGAAGCGCTGCTGGCCCGTCACGCAGCGGTGCCCGGGCTGCGCATGCTGGTCATTACCGATCCCTTTAACACTCTTTATGGCGGCGTCCGGGCGCCGCAACTGGAGCGTCTGCGTCAGGCCGGCATTACCGTGGTGTTCACCGATCTGACCCGGCTGCGCGACTCCAACCCGAGCTGGTCGGCGCTATGGCGGATGTGTTGTCAGTGGTTCGGCAACCGCAGCGGCGATGGTTGGCTGCCCAACCCCACTGGCGGCGACGAGGTGACGCTGAGAACCTATCTGAGCCTGCTCAATTTCAAAGCCAACCACCGCAAAACCCTGGTGGTGGACGAAGGCGATGACTGGACCGCGCTGGTCACCTCGGCCAACGCCCACGACGCCAGCAGTGCCCACTCCAACATTGCCCTGCGCTTCAGCGGCCCGGCGGCGCTCGACGTCCTGCACTCGGAACTGGCGGTGGCGCGCTGGTCCGGCGCCGCGGTGGGCGAGGACTGGCCAGCGGCGCCACCCTCCGAAACCGGCGACGACGCCCTGCCCCATTTACGCCTGCTCACCGAGGGCGCCATCCGCGATGCCCTGCTGGCCACCGTGAACGAAGCACGCCAGGGCGAGCAGTTGGATGTCGGCGTGTTTTATCTTTCCCACCGTCCGCTGGTGAAAGCCCTGGCCGAGGCGCAACGGCGGGGCGTCCAGGTGCGCCTGCTGCTGGATCCGAACAAGGATGCCTTCGGCCGCGAGAAAAACGGCGTGCCCAACCGGCAGGTGGCCTGGGAGCTGCACGACGTCGGCGGCGCGGTGCGCTGGTGCGCCACCACCGGGGAACAATGCCATACCAAGATGCTGTTGCGTTTTCCGGCGGCGGACAGCGACCGTCCGGCGCGGCTGATCCTCGGCTCCGCCAATTACACCCGGCGCAACCTGGATGATCTGAATCTGGAAACCAGCGTGGAATGGGTGGCCGGAGCCGGTGATGAGGTCATCAGCCATGCCCGGGCCACGTTCGAGAAACGTTGGAGTAACCCGGGCGGCATGCGGTTCAGCCTGCCCTATGAAGCCTACGAGGACACCTCGTATTGGCGTAAGGCGCTGTACCGGATCATGGAGTTCACCGGCTGGTCGACGTTCTGAGCGAAGCGGCCCGCACCGCCTTCGCCGCCACCAGGCCATTAATTCCCCAGGTCAGCGCCAGCAGCAGCGACAAGGCCAGGGGCACTTCGGATTCCGGCAGCAATGACGTGCCCCGCACCTGACACAGGAACAGCACCGATTCCAATACCGCCAGCAGCAGCGGCGCGGCGATGGCCGCGGGACGATGCAGTTCCACCTGCAGATAATTCAGCAAGGTCCGGCCGGCGGAGAGCGCCAGCCATATGATGATCAAACCGCCGGTGAGCACCGCCATCATCGGCACATCTCCTGATCAGGTTGTGTTTCCGGCACAGCTTACCCCTTCTCCCATTTCGCCACCGGCGCCCGGTAATCGGCGAACGCCGCCACCAGCGCCCCGGGATCCGCGTCCACGGTGAGCATTTCCCGGTAAGCGGGCTTCATGAAGCCCTGCTCCACCATGTGTTCAAGAAAACCGATCAAGCCGTCGTAATAGCCAATCACGTTGAAAAAACCGCAGGGCTTGTAATGGTAGCCCAGCTGCGCCCAGGTCCACACCTCGAAGATCTCTTCCAGGGTACCGGCGCCACCGGGCATGGCGATGAAACCGTCCGCCAGTTCCGCCATCATCGCCTTGCGTTGGTGCATGTCCGCCACCACGTGCAATTCGGTAATCCCGGTGTGCTGAATTTCCCGATCCTTGAGCGCCTGGGGAATCACCCCGATAACCTCGCCGCCGGCCTCCAGCACCGCATCGGCGATCACGCCCATCAGTCCCACCCGGCCGCCACCGTAGACCAGGCCATGCCCCTGTGCCACCAGCGTCCGGGCCAGCGCCCGCGCCTGTTGTTCATAGATGGGATCGACACCGGAACTGGAACCGCAAAACACCGCAACGTTCATTACTACTCCGTTTGACTATCGAACAATCCTGTCAGGCCCTGACTATTGACCAATCGGGACAAACCGGCCACAACAGTAAGCATGATCAGAGCAAGGTACCAGAATGAACGAGGATGATCGCAAAGAAATGAAGGATCGGCTAACCGCGCTGCGGCACGAGCTTGAGGACACTCTGGCGCACAGTGAAGACGCCAGCAAACCGGTGGCCCTGGACCAACCCAGCATCGGCCGGCTGTCACGAATGGATGCCCTGCAGGGACAGGCCATGGCACAGGAAACGAGGCGACGCCAGCAACATCAGTTGCTACGGATCGAGCGGGCCCTCAGGGACCTGGACAACGATGACTATGGCTACTGCGACGACTGTGGCGGGGACATCGATCCACGCCGGCTGCGTGTCGACCCGACGGCGCGCCTGTGCCTGACTTGCGCCCAATCCCGGGAGGCGTGAACGCGATCAGCGTCTTATCCACCACCGTTGGCATGCAGCAACGCCAGGGTTTCCGCCCGCGCCCGCCGGTATTCTTGCACGGTGCCCGCCACCAGTTCCGCCACCGACGGCACTCCGCCGACGCCGGACACCGAGTGCCCGGCGCTCCACACATCCACCCAGCGTTTCGGGCCGGAATGGCCGGAACCACCGCCGTATAAAGCCGCGGCGCGCTGCTCGGTCATATCCGTGGGCAGATCATCCGGATCAAGACCGGCGGCGATCACCGACGGCCTCAACGTATTGGTTTCCAGACCAGTGAAGGCACGGCTGAGCATGATGTCATCCAGCCGGGAATCCACCAGCATTTGTTTGTAGCCGTCCGCCGCCAGGCTTTCCCGGGTGGCGATGAACTTGGTGCCCATATAGCCCAGATCACAGCCCAGGGCCTGGGCCGCCCACAGCGCCTGGCCATCGCTGATGCCTCCGGCCATCACCATGGGGCCATCGAACAGGGCCCGCACCGCCCGCGCGAAAGCGAAGCCATTGGCCCAGCCAGTCTGGCCGCCAGCACCGGCGGTGAGCAGAATCAGGCCGTCGGCGCCGGCGGCGATGGCCTTCTCCGCGTGGCGGACATTGGCCACATCGGCGAACACCAGACAGCCGATGTCGTGCAGCGGCGCGATCACCGGCTCCGGCGCGCCAACACTGGTGATCACCATCTCCACCTTGTGTTTCAGCAGGCAGGCCAGCTCTTCCTTCAGGCTCCGCCGTCGCATGATCAGGTTGGGACAAAACGGGGCGTCTTCAGGCGTCAGCGCGGCGCTGATTTCACTCAACCAGCGGTCGTACTCTTCCACCGTGCGGCAGTTGGCGGTGGGAAACGAACCGATCACACCCTGACGGCAGGCGGCGATCACCAGTTCCGGCCCGGAGACCCGGAACATGGGCGCGGCGATCAGCGGCAAGCGCAGCCGGCGGGCAAGAGCAGGCGGCAATCTCATGGTCTTGTTCCGCGTCACGCCGCTCATCCTATCTGCCGGCTCTGGCCGGCCCAGTAACGGGCCCGCAGCGCTTTCTTGTCGATTTTGCCCAGGCTGGTCAGTGGCAGGGCATCGACGAATTCCAGCTTTTTCGGTGCGTGAGCGGCGCCTTTCAAATCCTTGACCTGCTGGATCAGGGTTCGCGCCGCTACCTGCTCTCCCGGGTGGCAAACCACGATGGCGGTGACCGCTTCGCCCCAGCGCGGATCCGGCACGCCGATCACCGCCGCCATGGCCACCGCCGGATGAGCGCTGAGCACATCCTCCACCGCGCGGGTGTAGACGTTGAAACCACCGGTCACGATCATGTCCTTCTTGCGGTCCACGATATACAGCCGGCCCTGTTCATCCGCCCTCGCCACATCACCGGTATGCAGCCAGCCGAACTGCATCGCCTCCTCGGTCTGCTCCGGCTGGTTCCAGTACCCTTCCATCATCGACGGACCGCGTACGCAAATTTCCCCCGCTTCGCCAAGCGGCACGGCATGGCCCTCGTCGTCCAGCAGAGCGATACGGTTGGAGGAGACGGGGAAGCCGCAGGACGCCAGCCACTGTGGATGGGCGGGGTCATGGTCTTCCTTTGGCAAATAGGTGATCGGGTAGCATTCGGTCTGGCCGAACAGTTGCGCGAACACCGGGCCGATCCGATCCATGCCTTCGGCCAGCCGGGTCGGCGACATGGGCGAGGCGCCGTACAACAGCAGTTCCAGGGCAGACAGATCAGTCTTCGCCAGGCGGGCGTCGTCCAGCAGGCTGTAGAGCATGGTCGGCACCATCAAGGTGAAATTGATCCGCCGCCGCTCGATCGCCGCCAGCACTTCGCCGGTATCGAAGCCATGCATCAAATGCACACAGCCGCCACGAATCAGCGTCGGCAACACCTTGGTACCGGACACATGGCTGACCGGCGCCACCGCCAGATAATAGGGCCGGCGCGGCAGCTCGAAATCCGCCAGGATCGCCACGGCGGAAGCCACCAGCGCCTGATGGCGACGGAACGCGCCCTTGGCGCGCCCGGTGGTGCCGCCGGTGTAGTTCAGGGTGGCGATATCACTGGCGTGGGCCAGATCACGAGCCGTCGCCGTACCGGCCTGCGCCACGGCCCGACTCAGGTCGATGCCGTACTGCGCCGCCGTCAGGGTAAACGTGGTCATCCCCGGCCGGACCGACAACGCCGCGCCGACGTCACCGAACGCTTCGGCGTCCGCCACCAGGAAAGCGGCGTCACAGTCCTCCAGTTGGAACTGGTGATCGGCTAACGCCCCCTTGGGATGCAAAGCGGTGGTGGCCGCACCGCAGAGCTGCGCCGCGACCCCGGCGCACCAGCCATCGGCCCGGTTGGCGCTGAGCACGGCGACCCGGTCGCCACGCTGCAGGCCATGGTTCAGAAAGACCTTCTGCAGGCGGCCGATCAGGTCTGCGGCACCGCGATAGCTGAGCTCCCCGCCTTCCCAGGTAAAGGCGGTGCGATCCGGATAACGTGCCAGCGTACGCAGGACGAGCGTGCCCAGCGTCAGACCGACATCGTGAGCGTCTTGCATCTCGGCTCTCCGTTCTTCATGCCCCGCAGCCGGGGTCGGGTGTTGTTGTTCTGATATGGCGGGCGCTTGCCCACGCTTTTATGAGGGTTTCCGCATCATCCGCCCGGGGAGCGGGCCGGGACAATCGCGGATCACGCCAGATCCATTGACGAAAACGGTCATGGAGCAGAGGCACGAGACATGAATTCAGAGGTAGCTACAAGGCTGCTGTGGGAGCTTGCTTGCAAGCGAATTGCGCTGCATTCAAAGAATTCGCTTGCAGGGCAAGCTCCCACAGCGGCTTCGTAGCACGGTCTGTGGAAAATTCCGTCAAACAAAAAAAGGCGGGCCCGAGGGCCCGCCTTTTCCAGACTTACCTGAGTAAGATCGAGACTTAGATGTTCTCGAACTGACCCATGGTGTTGTCTTTACCACCGGCTTTCAGCGCGGCTTCACCGGAGAAGTACTCTTTGTGGTCATCACCGATGTTGGAACCGGCCATGTCCTGGTGCTTCACGGTGGCAACGCCTTCGCGGATCTCGCGGCGCTGTACGCCAGCTACATAGGCCAGCATGCCTTCGTCGCCGAAGTAACCCTTGGCCAGCTGATCGGTGGACAGAGCAGCGGTGTGGTAGGTCGGCAGCGTGATCAGGTGGTGGAAGATACCCGCTTCGCGAGACGCGTCGCGCTGGAAGTTCCGGGTCCACTCATCGGCCAGCTGAGCCAGCTCGGTGCTGTCGTAGTCGGCACTCATCAGGCGGTCGCGGTCGTAAGCGGACACGTCCTTGCCTTCCTTCTCCCAAGCGTCGAACACTTGCTGACGGAAGTTCAGGGTCCAGTTGAAGGACGGGCTGTTGTTGTACACCAGCTTGGCGTCCGGCACCACTTCACGGATACGGTTCACCATTTCCGCGATCTGGCCCACGTGCGGCTTCTCGGTTTCGATCCACAGCAGATCGGCGCCGTTTTGCAGGCTGGTGATACAGTCCAGAACCACGCGGTCAATACCGGAGCCGGCTTTGAACTGGAACAGACCGGAAGCCAGACGCTTCGGCTTGAGCAGCTTGCCGTTGGACTTGATCACCACGTCGCCGTTGTTGATGTCGGCGGCGCTTTCAATGATGTCGCCATCCAGGAAGGCGTTGTACTGGTCGCCCAGGTCGCCCGGCTCGTTGGTCACGGCGATCTGCTTGGTCAGGCCAGCGCCCAGGGAGTCGGTACGGGCAACAATCACGCCGTCGTCAACGCCCAGCTCGAGGAAGGCGTAGCGAACGGCATTGATTTTGGCCAGGAAGTCGGCGTGGGGAACGGTCACTTTACCGTCCTGGTGACCACACTGCTTCTCGTCGGAAACCTGGTTCTCGATCTGGATACAGCAAGCACCGGCTTCGATCAGCTGCTTGGCCATCAGGTAGGTGGCTTCCGGGTTACCGAAGCCAGCATCGATGTCGGCGATGATCGGCACAACGTGGGTTTCGAAGTTGTCGATCTGGCTGATGATCTCGGCCTGTTTAGCCTCATCACCAGCAGCTTTGGCGTCGTCCAGGGCACGGAACAGATGGTTCAGTTCCCAGGCGTCGGCCTGCTTGAGGAAGGTGTACAGTTCGCGGATCAGGTCGGCCACCACGGTCTTCTCGTGCATGGACTGATCCGGCAGCGGACCGAACTCGGAACGCAGGGCCGCGACCATCCAGCCGGACAGGTACAGGTACCGGCCTTTGGTGCTGCCAAAGTGCTTCTTGATGGAAATCAGCTTCTGCTGACCAATGAAACCGTGCCAGCAACCCAGGGACTGGGTGTACTTGGAGGTGTCCGCATCGTAGGCCGCCATGTCTTCGCGCATGATCTTGGCGTTGTACTTGGCGATGTCCAGATGCGTTTTGAAGCGGTTTTGCAGGCGCATGCGAACAGCGGATTCCGGGTTGATGTCGTGCCAGGTGTTATTGGCACCAACCACGGAGCTCAGTGCTTCGATCTCTTTGAGGTACTGTGACATGGTCAATCCTTGTCGATAGAAGAATGAACACCGAAGCCGCCGGTCATGCAGGGAAAAGGGCCCCTACCCGACGCCGGCTACCGATGGCGCGCATTCTAGGGGGCCCTCACCCATAAAAACAATCAATATGGGTTATACCCAACATTTCTCTGGTGAATGATGGTGGCAAAGCCCGGAATCGCCCGAGAACGCCGCGCCGGCGGGGGCCGGCGCGACCGAGCGGTCAAATCTCCCGGGTCTCCAGGAAACGGATTTCCGGGTGCCGTTCCTCGGTGAGTTGCAGGTTGACGCGTGTGGGCGCCAGGTAGGTCAGATGGCCGGCGCCGTCGCGGGCCAGGTTGTCGTAGGCCTTGCGTTCGAAAGACGCCAGCTCGCGTTCGCTGTCCGCTTCCATCCAGCGGGCGGTGGTGACGTTGACCTGCTCGTAACGACATTCCACGCCGTATTCGGCCTTCAGGCGCGCCGCCACCACGTCGAACTGCAGCGTCCCCACCGCGCCCAGCACCACGTCATTGTTACGCAGCGGGAAGAACACCTGGGTGGCGCCCTCCTCCGCAAGCTGGGTGAGCCCCTTATGGAGCTGCTTGCTCTTCAGCGGATCATTCAACACCACCCGGCGGAACAGCTCCGGCGCGAAATGCGGAATACCGGTGAAGCGCAGGTCCTCGCCCTCGGTGAAGGTGTCACCGATCTGGATGGTACCGTGGTTGTGCAAGCCGATGATGTCGCCGGCAAAGGCTTCTTCCACATTGTCCCGCTCCCCGGCCAGGAACGTCAGCGCATCGGAGATACGCACTTCCTTGCCGGTACGGCACTGCTTGAGCTTGATGCCCTTCTGATATTTGCCGGAACAGATGCGCATGAAAGCGATCCGGTCGCGGTGACGCGGATCCATATTGGCCTGGATCTTGAACACAAAGCCGGTCATCTTCGGCTCTTCCGCTTCCACCTGGCGTTCCACCGCTTCCCGCGACTGCGGCGGCGGCGCCCATTTCACCAGGCCATCGAGCATGTGATCGACGCCGAAATTGCCCAGGGCGGTACCGAAGAACACCGGGGTCAGCCGGCCGTCCAGGAACCGCTCCAGATCGAAATCGTGGCTGGCGCCGCGCACCAGTTCCAGCATGTCACGCAGTTCCTGGGCGTAGTCCGCCCCCACCGCCTGATCCAGTTCCGGATTAGTCAGGCCCTTGATCTCGCGCACGTCCTGGATGGTATGGCCCTGGCCGGTCTTATACAGCACGGTGGTATCGCGCAGCAGGTTGTAGACGCCCTTGAAGCTCTTGCCCATACCGATCGGCCAGGTCACCGGGGCGCACTCGATATTGAGAACGTCCTCGATCTCGTCCAGCACCTCGATGGGATCACGCACGTCGCGGTCCAGCTTGTTGATGAAAGTGAGGATCGGTGTGTCGCGCAGCCGGCACACCTCCATCAGCTTGACGGTTCGCTCCTCCACGCCCTTGGCGGCGTCGATCACCATCAAGGCGGAATCCACCGCGGTCAGGGTGCGATAGGTGTCCTCGGAGAAATCGGCGTGCCCCGGCGTGTCGAGCAGATTGACCATGGCACCCTGGTAGGGGAACTGCATCACCGAGGTGGTCACGGAAATCCCCCGCTCCTTCTCCATCTCCATCCAGTCGGAGGTGGCGTGACGGCCGGATTTCTTCCCCTTCACCGTGCCCGCCAGCTGGATCTGGTTGCCGTACAGCAGCAGCTTCTCGGTAATGGTGGTCTTACCGGCGTCCGGGTGAGAGATGATGGCGAAAGTGCGCCGTTTGTGGATTTCGTCGATGGGCTTCATAGCGATCTCGGTCTGCGTCGGCGCGCATTGTAGCGCTGACGGGCCGCTTCGTGTAGGAAGCCGCGTTACCCGGGACGAGAATCAGCCCAGGCGACCGCGTAACCGGCTCACCGCCTGGCTGTGCAACTGACAAACGCGGGATTCGGTGACGCCCAGCACGGCGCCGATTTCCTTGAGGTTGAGGTCTTCCTGGTAATACAGCCCGATCAACAGTTTTTCCCGATCCGGCAGCGCCTCGATGGCGGCGATCAGGCGGTCGCGCTGCTGCCCGTCCACCAGAGCACTGAACGGGTCCGGCGGGCCATTGCTACCCGCATCCGGTTCCCCCTGTTCCGCGACGATGTCCTCGAACGGCAGCAGCAGGCCGCTGTTGGTGTCGCTGAGCAACCGCCGGTAGTCCTCCAGGCTCATGCCCATCTCCGCCGCCACTTCCCGTTCCTGGGGCGCACGGCCAAGGCGCTGCTCGAGCTGGTGCACGCACCGGTCCAGTTCCCGCGCATGGCGGCGCACACTGCGTGGCAACCAGTCACGCGAGCGCAATTCATCGATCATGGCACCGCGAATGCGCTGGCTGGCGAAGGTGGAGAAACTGGCGCCGGCGTTGGGATCATAGCGGCGCAGGGCATCCAGCAGGCCGACGGTGCCGGCCTGGATCAGGTCGTCCAGTTCAATGCTGGCAGGCAGCTTGACCTGCAAGGCCAGCGCCTGTCGCCGCACCGCTGGCAAGTGTTCCTCCAGCAGTGCCTGTTGGTCGATTTTCCCTTGAGCGGTGTACATGCCCTGTCCTCAACAGCGCCCATCGGCGTCCGCACTGATCACCCCGAATCGCGGGCGTCCATCCATTATTCGCTTCCATGGCGACGGCCATGCCCGGAAAAGACGGTATTGTTGGGGGTTATTCCGGCGACTGGCGGAGACTGGGAGCTGGCTGACACGCAACACGCAACACGCTTGCACGCTAACACCCCGATTCGCGGCCAAGGCCGCTCCCACAAAGAGCGCTGCGAAGCAGCTGTGGGAAGCTGGCTTGCCAGCGAATACAGCGCGAATTCATGTCTCCAAGGCTGATAATCAGGCTTTCAGGCTTAGCGTGCTGGCGTGCAAGCGTGTTGCGTGTTGCGTGTTGCGTGTAAGCGTGCTGGCGAACTGTGGGACAGCATTGGCCCTCTCCATACCGGAAAGGACCACGATGGGGTTGAGATCAATAATTGACCAGAACCTGAATGTCGGAGACCGTCACCGCGCGGCGTTCACCGTCGGGCAGTTGGAAACGGAACGACAGCGGCGACCACGCCGGTCCCTGTAACGCTTCGCTGATGCCCCGGTTGCCGGACAGCCGCAGGCAGCGTTCGCCCCGACATAACCAGGCGCGCAACGAGCGCCCCGGCGGCGTGCTGTAACGCCAGCGAACTTTCTGGATGTAGTTGCCCCGCGCAGCGGCGTCGCCGGGCGGCAGCAACGGCTCGCTGTGATAGACCCGTCCCGGTACCGCCACCCGCACCGAAGGCGCCTCGGCGCTCCAGCTGCCCGGCGCCGCCGGCGCCAGCCAGGGCCACAGCAGGCTCATCCATAACAGCCCGCGCAGCAGCGTCATGGCGCCAGCACCACCAGATCGGTATCGAGAAAGCGCCGGGCCGCCTGCTGCAGATTGTCCAGCAGACCACGCCGTTGCAGCCGGGGTGGGTGCAGCGCCAGCAGGCGTCGCGGTCCTTGCTGACGCCGCACCGATTCCAGACAGCTCAGGGCCCGGCGCAGACCGGCGCCGTCCGGCTCCACCCACAGCGCCCAACGAGGTTCACGCTGGGCACTGACCGGCACCGGCAGGGCCGGAGACAGCGGCACGATGCGCCAGTCCTGTGCCACGCCAACCCAACGCCAACCGCAGTCGGCCCAATGCTCCAGCACTGCCCGGGCCCGCCGTCCGGCCTGGGCGGGTAGCGGATCGCCCACCACCACCAGGGTCGGCGCGACACTTTGACCGCGCGTGGCGGCCCAGGCCCGCAGGCCGGCGGCCTGATCCGCGCCGGGCATGACGGTCATGACGCCCTCATCAGACGCAGGGCGTCATGGGTGCGGATCACATGCAGCAGCGCCGTCAACAACCGCTCCGGCGTGCGCCGGCGGCGTGGCCCGAGCAGGCCCAGGACCCGGCCGCGAGTCGCCACCGCCCAGTCGCTTTGCTCCTCGTCGAGACGACAGGCCAGGGCCGCCAGTCCGACAGCAGCCGAACAATGAGAAGGAAAGGAAGGTGAAGAATCGCCCGATGACGAAGCGACCCCCTCCGACAGTTCCCGCAAGGCCCGCTGGTGGAGCCCGGTCACCGCCTGTCCCCGCCACAACGCCAGCAAATGCGGTCGCGCCCGCGACAGGTCCCAGTCATTGGGCAACAGGGCATAACGCCAGCCGCGCACCCGATCGGTATCAGGATCCCGCGCTTGCAGGAACCAGGCGCGGACCAGCCCGCTATAACGACGGCCGGAAGCCGCCGCCACCGGCAAGGCGCGCAGGCTGACCCGCAACGTGCGCCCCTTCTGGCGCAACAGCGCCTCTCCCTGTTCCGGCGCCTGTTCGCGCAGCGCCCACAATGGCTGGATGTCACTTCGATAACGCACCCGCGCCTGCGCCTGCGCCCTGGCCATCCAGTCGATCCCCTGGCGATCCAGCCACCGCCAGACCGTGGCTCGCGGCACACCGGAGAGCACCGGCATCAGTGACGGGTAATGGCGATGGCACCATTGCAGACAACGCACCTGGGAGGCCTCGTTCGGCGGCCACAGCGGCCAGGCCTCGCCCTCTTTGCCCAGCACCAGGGCGGCCTGATCCCGCGCCGCCGGCCAGAACAGCCAACCGGCCTCGTCGCCCGGCGGCAGCGGTGGCTGCCTCTGCCATTGCCCCGCCAGCGCCTGTTCCAGCCAGGAGAAGCCGGGCACATCGCGACGCAGGTCGGTAAGGGTATTCACCAGGGTGCCGGTCTGCGCCAATGGATTGAACGGCAGCGCGCCGCCGGTTCGGCTGCCGCCCTGATTCAACGCCTGCCGGACCAGCTCGACGCCGTCCAGAGGGGCCAGATCTTCCGGCACCCGTTGGCCGTGACATTGGAACCAGGGCCGCAGTCCCTGACCGATCACCACGTCCAGCAACGGCGCCAGACGGGCCGCTTCATCACTCTTGGTGATGATGACATCGTCCAGCGTCATACCGGCTTGTCGCGCGGCACGACGATAGTGAGTGCTAACCTCATCCAGGGTCTCCGCCTGACTGGCCGCATTCAGCAACAGCACTGCCCGGGTGCCGCGGGCGCCACCCACCAGGGGCGCAAACCCCTCCGCCAGACGCTCATCCCGCTGTCCCAGCCCCACCGTGTCGATGATCACCAGACGCTTTTCATTCAATACCCCCGCCAGCGAGGCCAGCGTGCGCCCCGGTGACAGCAGATGCAGCTCCACGCCGAGCAGTTCCGCGTAGACACGCAATTGATCCCGGGCCGCCACCCGGTAACCGTCGGCGCTGACCAGGGCCACCTGATCCGCCCCCCAGCGCATCGCGTAGTGCGACGCCAGCTTGCCGGCGGTGGTGGTTTTGCCCACGCCGGTGGGGCCCAGCAACGCCAGGACACCGCCCTCGGCCAATTTGTCCCAGGGCTGCGCCTGGGCGTTGAGGCGGCGCGCCAGCTGTTCTTCCACCCAGGCCCGGGCGGCATCGCCCTCACCGGCTTCTTCCGGCAGCCCCGCCAGCACATCGGTGATCAGGGCGGCGCTGAAACCGGCGCCACGGAGCGTCGTCGCCAACGGCGAATCGGTGGCGCCCTCGCCACGCTCCCGGCGCCGCAACAGCGCCCGCAGCGTTTCCACTTCCTTCAGCAATAACCGGCTGACATCGGCGTCGCCTTCCGCCATCGGCAGGGCTTCGCCGGAAGGCGGGGACGCGGGGGCCTCTTCCCCTTCGCGCAGGGCGACCAGTTCCACGCCACCGGGCACCGGGCGGTTGGCCACGATCAGGGCGTCATCGCCCAGGGCCTCGCGGACCCGGCGCATGGCCTCACGCTGCGTGGGCGCGACAAAACGATGGACACTCATGGCCCTCTTCCTTCATCGGCGTTCATGGCTGCATTCCGATCAGTTCGGTGACGCGCAAGGTACGGTCATCGGGGATTTCCGCCTGGGACAGCACCACCAGGTGACGCAGACGGCGGCGCAGGAAACGGGCCAGCAGACCACGCAGGGCCGGCACCACCACCAGCACCGGCGGCAAGCCGGCATTTTCCTGCCGCTCCAGGGCGGCGCCGGCCTGATTCATCAGCGTATCCGCCAGGCCCGGCTCCAGCGCGCCACCACCGTTGAGCGCTTGTTCCAGCACCTGTTCGAGACCGGCGTCGAGACCGATCACCGACAGCTCGCCGGTGGCGGAGAACCACCGGTCGGTGATAGCCCGACCCAGGGCCACGCGGACCCGGGCGGTCAGCTCTTCCGCGTCGGCCTGGGCATTGCCCGGTTCGGCCAGGGCATCGAGGATGGTGCTCAGATCGCGGATCGGCACATCCTCGTCCAGCAGGTTTTGCAGAATGCGCTGCAGCGTGGTGAGCGACACGGCCTTGGGCACCACCTCTTCCACCAGCGCCTTCTGCTCTTCGCCCAGTTTGTCCAGCAGTTGCTGAACTTCCTTGCGTCCCAGCATTTCCGCGCCATAGCGGTGCAACAGATGATTGAAGTGAGTGGCCACCACGGTGCCGGCGTCCACCACCGTGTAGCCGTACACCTGGGCCCGTTCCCGTTGGGATTCGTCGATCCATACCGCTGGCAGGCCGAAGGCGGGGTCTTGGGTGGCACGCCCTTCCAGGGTGCCGGACACCTGACCGGGATCGATGGCCAGCCACTGGCCGGGGAAAGCCTGGCCACGCCCCACTTCAGCGCCCTTGAGGGTGATCACATAGCTGTTGGCGTCCAGCTCCAGGTTGTCGCGGATGTGCACCACCGGCGGCAGGAAGCCCACGTCCTGAGCGAATTTCTTGCGTACGCTCTTGATGCGGCCAAGCAACTCACCATGTTGACGATGATCCACCAGCGGAATCAGCCGGTGCCCCACTTCCAGGCCCAAGGTATCGATCAGGCGCACATCGTCCCAGGTGGCTTCCGGGGCTTCCGGCTCCGGCGCCGCCGCGGCCTCGATGTGTTGTTCCGCCAGATTCTGGTCGCGCCGCCGGATCAGATACCAGGCAATCCCCCCCAACGCGAGAGTGAACAGCAAGAACACCAGATTCGGCATCCCCGGTACCAGCCCCAGCAACCCCATCACGCCGGCGGCCAGGAACATCACCTTGGGATTGATCAGCAACTGGTCGATGATCTGCTCACCGATATCCTGGTCGGTGTTGACCCGCGACACGGTGACGCCGGCGGCGGTGGAGATCACCAACGCCGGAATCTGCGCCACCAGGCCGTCACCAATGGTCAGCAACGCATAGGTGCGGCCCGCTTCGGCGAAGCTCATGTCGTGCTGCAGCATGCCGATCAACAAACCGCCGAGCACGTTCACCACCATGATCACCAGCCCGGCCACGGCGTCGCCGCGAACGAACTTGCTGGCGCCGTCCATGGAACCGTAGAAATCCGCTTCCTTGGCCACATCGGCACGGCGGCGGCGGGCGTCTTCCTCGCCGATCAGGCCGGCGTTGAGATCGGCATCGATGGCCATTTGTTTGCCGGGCATGGCGTCGAGGGTAAAGCGCGCGCCCACTTCGGCGATGCGCCCGGCGCCTTTGGTGATCACCACGAAGTTGATCACCACCAGGATCAGAAACACCACCAGCCCAACGGCGAAGTTGCCGCCCACCAGGAACTGGCCGAACGCCTCGATCACCTTACCGGCGGCGTCGCCGCCCTCGTGCCCGTCCATCAACACCACCCGGGTGGAGGCCACGTTCAGCGACAACCGCATCAGGGTGGTGAACAGCAGCACCGACGGAAAGGCGGAGAAGTCCAGGGAGTTGAGGGTGAACATGCTGACCAGCAGCACCATCACCGCCAGGGCGATATTGAAGGTAAAGAACAGATCCAGCGCGAACGGCGGCAGCGGCAGGATCAGCATGGACATGACCAGCAGGATCAGTACCGGTCCGGCCATGATCTTCATCGGCACGTTCTTCATCGACAAAGAAGAGCCCGCACCCAGCAGCGATCCCATCATGATGCGCCTCCTTGATCGGCGGCGGGCACCGCCAGGTCATCGGGAACCGGCAGATCCCGCGGCGGCACCGGCGCTGCTTCGCCACTGCCACGGGCGCTCTTGAGACGGAAAGCCCAGACCAGCACCTCCGCCACGGCGGTGTACAAAGCGGCGGGAATTTCCTGGTCCAGATCCACATGGCGATACAGGGCTCGCGCCAGCGGCGGCGCTTCCAATAACGGCACCCGGTGTTCCTCGCCGAGGGCACGAATACGGGCCGCCACCTGATCCGCCCCTTTAGCCACCACCCGCGGCGCGGACATGCGGCCTTCTTCGTAACGCAAGGCCACGGCGAAATGGCTGGGGTTGGTGACGATCACATCCGCCTCGGGGACTTTGCTCATCATGCGCTGGCGCGCCACGCTCTGCTGCTGCGAACGAATACGCGCCTTGAGTTGCGGATCGCCTTCGCTTTCCTTGTGTTCGCGTTTGATCTCTTCCTTGCTCATACGCAGCTTCTTGGCGTGACTCCAGAGCTGGTAAGGCACATCGATCAGCACGGCCACCAGCAGCGTCAGCACCATCAGACCGCTGGCGGAGGCGGCCAGCGTCAGCGCGTTGGTCAGTGCCAGACGCAAAGGCTGCTCCATCAGCGCCATGAATTCCCCTTTGTGGCGCAGCAGGAAAAGCACCGCCACGCCGCCCACCAGCACTGACTTGGCCAGCGCCTTGGCCAGCTCCGCCAGCGCCTGGCTGGAAAACATGCGTTTCAGGCCCGCGATTGGATTGAGTTTGGAGAATTTCGGTTGCAACGCCTTGGCGCTCATCGACCAGCCGCCGGTGAGCATCGGCGCCACCAGCGCCACCACCAGCAGCGTCAGGAATAACGGCATCAGCGCCACCAGGGTCCGTACCCCCAGATCCGCCGCGTGGCCGAGCATCGGGCCGGTATCCAGCGCCTGGCGCCGCTCAAACAGGAAGGACTGCTCCATCACCAGAGCGAGCTGGCCGAACAACGGGCCGGACATCACCCACAGACCACCGACCCCGGCGAACAGCAACAGAAAGGTGGCCAGCTCCCGCGAACGCGGCACCTGGCCTTCTTCCCGCGCCTGTTCCAATCGTCGGGGGGTGGCCGGTTCGGTCTTTTCCTGGTCCTGGGTATCGTCCGCCATGGCACCGTCAAGGAGGGCTGGGTATTCGGCCCATCATTGTCGGCAAAGCGGCGGCACGGCTAACGGTGGATTAGAGGCAGGGAATGGCGGTTATTCGGCGGCTTCCCACGAAAGCCACCACGGAGCCGTTGTAGGAGCTTGCCCTGCAAGCGAATTCCTGGGAACCAGGAGCCCTATTCGCTTGCAGGGCAAGCTCCTACAGCGGCCTTGTAGCGACCGCCAAGCGGATGTCCGCACCGCCGGGCTTAAAACCCCAGCTCATCCAGCAGGGAATCCACCTGATCCTGGCTGCTGACCACGTCTTCCTTGGCGGCGTCGATCTGCGGCCCGTTGATCAGGGAGTCGTCGCGGCGGCGCTGCATGTCATCACGCTCACGGCCTTCCGGAACGTTATCCAGCAGCACTTGCAGCAACTGCCGCTCCACCTCCTGGATCACCTCCATCATCTTCTTGATCACCTGGCCGGTGAGATCCTGGAAGTCCTGGGCCATCATGATTTCCAACAGCTCCTTGTTGGTGGCCTGAGCCAGGTCCGGCACTTCGCCGAAAAATGCTCGCGTGTCGTTGACCAGGTCGCGGGCCTGATCCAGCTCCTTCGGTTCCTGGAACCAGGCTTGCCAGCGCTGATCCAGATCACCGGCACGGTCGGCTATTTGATTCTGCAGTGGCTGCGCGCGATCAATAGCATTAAGCGCCCGGTCGGCCGCCTGTTCGGTCATGGTGGCCACGTAATCCAAGCGGGCGCGGGCATCGGGAATCGCCTCCGCCGCCTTGACCACTTCCTTATCCAGACCCAGTTCGCGCATGCTGTCGCGCAACATGCGGGTAAGCTGACCAATACGCTGGACCAGATCGTCGGATCCGGCCGCCCCTTCGCTGATATGCCCGGCCTCGTTGCTCATGCTGCTTTCTCCTGCCTCGGGATGTCTGGCATCCTGCCGGCCCTGGCCGGCGGCGTGCCATCACCATTCCCGGATGCTGCCTGTAACGGGTTATGCGCCAAGTTTCTCGAAGATCTTGTTGAGCTTTTCTTCCAGGGTGACGGCGGTAAAGGGTTTGACGATGTAACCGTTGGCACCGGCCTGGGCCGCGGCAATGATGTTTTCTTTCTTCGCCTCCGCGGTCACCATCAACACCGGCAGGTGGTTAAGCTCGCCGTCGGCGCGAATCTGCTTGAGCATTTCCAGGCCGTCCAGGTTGGGCATGTTCCAGTCCGACACCACGAACTGAAAGCCGCCTCCACGTAACTTGGTCAAGGCCTCCTGACCGTCCTCCGCTTCATCCACATTGCCGTATCCCAGCTCCTTGAGCAGGCTGCGGATGATGCGGCGCATGGTGGGAAAATCATCCACCACCAGAATACTCATGTTCTTGTCCACGATTGTGCTCTCCGCTACTTGATTCCGGTCAGAACTCTTCCCAGTCATCCTCGGTGGTCACCGCTTCGCGGCGCGGCACCACCTTTTTCATTTTCTCTTCCGCCGGTACCGGCTTTCCCGCCTTGGTGATGCGATCGTCGTCACCCTCAATCTCCCCGGAGGTTTCCGGGTCATCGCCCTGCTCCGGCTTGCGCCAAAGCGACAAGGCGGCCAGTTGTTCTGGTTGCAGGCGGAAGATGGCCACCGCTTTTTCCAAACGCCGTGCCTGTTCTTCCAGTGACGCCGCGGCGGCGCTGGCTTCCTGCACCAGCGACGCGTTTTGCTGGGTCACTTCGTCCATTTGCGTTACCGCCTGGCTGACCTGCTCGATACCCCCGCTTTGTTCCTGGGAGGCGGAAGAGATCTCATCCATGATGTCGGTCACCCGTTTCACCGCGGCCACCACTTCCCGCATGGTCTCACCGGCTTCCTCCACCAGGCGGGAGCCTTCATCCACCTGGGAGACGGAGCTCTCGATCAACTCCTTGATTTGCCGGGCGGCATCGGCACTGTTGCCCGCCAGGTTGCGCACTTCACCGGCCACCACCGCGAAGCCGCGCCCCTGTTCACCGGCGCGCGCCGCCTCCACCGAGGCGTTCAACGCCAGGATGTTGGTCTGAAAGGCGATGGAGTCGATCATGCTGGTGATTTCCGCCACCTTGCGGGAGCTGTCGGAAATGCCGCGCATGGTGCCGATCACCCGTTCCATTACGGCACCGCCACGACCGGCGGTGCCGGAGGCGTCGTTGGCCAGGCCGCTGGCCTGGCGCGCGTTATCGGCGTTCTGCTTCACCGTGGCGGTGAGCTGTTCCATGCTGGTGGCGGTCTCCTCCAGGGAGGCGGCCTGCTGTTCCGTGCGGGAAGACAGATCCGCGTTGCCGCTGGCGATCTCGGAGGCGCCGACATAAATGGCGTTGCCGCTTTCGCGCACCTCGGTGACGATCTTGCCGAGACTGTGCTGCATCTCCGCCATGGCGGTGAACAGCTTGCCGATTTCATTGTTGCCCGGCACTTTGATGTCCTCGGACAGATCCGCGCGGGCGATGCGCTGCAGATTCTCCACCGCCCAGCTCAGCGGTTTCACCACCACGCCCCGCAACATCAGATACACCAACACCATGATGATACCGGTGAGCACCAACATGCCGGTACCGATGTAAGAGAACAAGGTGGTCTGCTGGTGGTAATGGTCCATCACCTCCTGACCGTGCTCATCCCCATAGCGGGTAAAGTTGGTCAGGGTGTCATTGAGATCGTCGTTGGGGGTGAGCAGTTCCTGACGCAGATTGCGGTAGGTGCGCAAGTCCGCTTTCTGCAGATAGTCATACTGCATTTTCACCAGACGCAGTACTTCATTGTAAGCGCCGGCCAGCTCATCCGCCCGGGCTGCACCCATCTCGGTCTTGGGACTATCGAGAAAGCCCTGAAACCGGCTTTCCGCCCGTTCCAGAAAGCCACTTACGCGCTGAATCTGGTTGTCCGCCACCAAGCGCATGCCGTTATCCAGATAATCGGCGGCCAGATCCATTTCGATACGGGCCTGGTTCAACAGGGTTGTCGCCCGGGCCACCTGATTCAGTTGCTGCACGTTGACCTGATTCAGGGTTGTAATCGATGATTCCACCATCTGGTTGGTCAGGATGCGGATGGCGGCGAGACCACTGATCAAAAGCGCACAACAAATCAGCGCCCCGGCCACCGCCGTATTGATATTGATATTTCGCACGAATTTCATCATAGCCGGCCTTTCCTTTCTTCAAGGTTGTTCTGTCTATACCCGCTGAGCCCGCCCGGAAGCGGCCGCCAGTGCCATCAGACGCGGCGCCACCTGATCCAGCGGCAGCACTTCGGTGGCCGCGCCCAGGGCAATGGCCTCACGGGGCATCCCGAACACCAGGGAGGTGTCCTGATCCTGGGCCAGGGTGTGGGCACCGGCTTCACGCATGGCAAGCAGTCCCCCGGCACCGTCCTTGCCCATACCGGTGAGCAAGACGCCAATGGCGTTGCGGCCGGCGTGCTGCGCCGCTGAGCGGAACAGCACATCCACGGAGGGCCGATGACGATTCACCGGCGGCCCCTGATCAAGGTGAATCACATAGTTCGCCCCGCTACGGGCCAACAGCATGTGCGCGTCCCCCGGCGCGATGTACACGTGACCGGGCAGCACCCGCTCTCCGTGTTCCCCCTCCTTTACCGTCACCGCGCAGAGCCGGTTCAGTCGTTCAGCGAACGACAAGGTGAATCCACCGGGCATATGTTGCGCGATCAGAATCGCCGGGCTGTTTGGCGGCAGCGGAGACAGCACTTCCCGAATCGCTTCGGTTCCGCCCGTGGAAGCCCCCAGAATCACCAGCTTTTCGCTGGAAATGATCGGGGCCTTCAACTTCGGCGGCGATATCCGGGTCTCATTGGCCCGGCGCGGCCGGGAGCGAGCCGTGGCGCGGATTTTTTCCGCGATCAGTTCGCTGTAATCGAGCATGCCCGAGCGAATCCCCAACGACGGCTTTTCGATGAAATCCACCGCGCCCAGCTCCAGCGCCCGCAAGGTGATTTCCGATCCGGCCTGGGTCAGTGACGACACCATCAGCACCGGCATCGGCCGCAGGCGCATCAGACGCTCCAGAAAGTCGAGCCCGTCCATGCGCGGCATCTCCACATCCAGCGTCAATACATCCGGGTTATGCCGCTTGATCAGGTCTCTCGCCACAATGGGATCCGGCGCCACCGCCACCACTTCCATGTCGGGATGGTGGTTGATGATCTCGCGCATCAAGTCACGAATCAGCGCGGAATCGTCGACGCACAGCACCCGAATTTTTTCCATAGCCCAAACCCGCCCCTGTTACGGTGGAAACATTGCAATGGCGTTGGTTCAAAAGTCCTACTGGTTAGCTTATCGGCCGTGACGCGCCAAGCTTGAGGCCGGATTGAAGAAAGGCCGCCACCGCCGCGTTCATACCAGCGAGTACACCGTCTGACCGCGGGAGCGAAAGCGATCGCTCAGGTAGGAGACGTTTTCTGAGTGGCCGGCGAACAACAGGCCGTCAGGCTTGAGCCGGTCGGCCAGCCGCCCCAGCACCCGGGTCTGGGTTTCACGATCGAAGTAAATCATCACGTTGCGGCAGAAGATGGCATCGAAACGGTGCTCGGAGGGCCAGTCCCGGGCGACCAGGTTCATCACCTGAAAACGCACTTTCGCTACCAGGGCGGGTTTTACCCGGGCATAGCCGGCCCGGGCGCCACTGCCTTTCTGAAAAAAACGCCGCATGCGCTGGTCATCCAGGCGCGCTACCTGTTCCAGCGGGTAAACGGCACGTCGGGCCCGGTCCAGGGCCTCGGTGTCGATATCGGTGCCCAGCACCTCCACGTTGGCGTGCTCACCCAGGGTTTCCAGCAACGTCATGACGATGGAATACGGCTCTTCGCCGGTGGACGCCGCGGCGCTCCATACCCGGACCGGATCACGACGGCCACGGACATGATCGGCCAGCACTGGAAAGTGGTGCGATTCACGGAAAAAGGAGGTCAGGTTGGTGGTGAGCGCGTTGACGAACGCCTGCCATTCGACACCTTCCCCACTGGCTTCCAGACTTGCCAGATAATCCGCGAAACGGGTCAGGCCCCGGGCACGCACCAGGCGACCGACACGGCTGTAGACCATGTCCTTCTTGTGTTCCGCCAATACAATGCCGGCGCGCTGATAAATCAGTGTCCGAATGGTTTGAAAATCGCCGGCGGAAAAATGCAGATCACGTTCTGAAAACAGGGACGAAGCGGCCATCTCATGCGTCGGATTCAAGTCAGCTCCCCGCTTCCATCACCAACGAGGGCCCGGTTTGAAGGGAACGGCCCGCCTCATCCCGGGCGGTGTCGCGCAAACGAAACACCGCCACGGAATGGCCGAGTGTATCGACCTCGGCCCGCAGCGCGCCGGCGGCATCGGCGGAGCCCTGAATACGTCGCGCGTTGTGCCGCATGGTCTCGTCCATCCGTGTCACCGCCTGGTTGATCTGGGCGATACCGGAGCTCTGTTCTTCGGATGCACAGGTGATCTCCCCCATGATGTCGTTGACCCGGGTTACCGACGCCACCACCTCACGGATGGTGCTCTCCGCCCGGTGTACCAGGTCGGCGCCACCCTGAATCTCCCTGCCCGAGTTGGCGATCAGCTCGCGAATCTCTTTCGCCGCGGCGGCGGACCGTCCAGCCAGGTTACGAACTTCACTGGCCACCACCGCGAAGCCGCGCCCCTGCTCACCGGCCCGGGCAGCCTCCACCGAGGCATTGAGTGCCAGGATATTGGTCTGAAAAGCGATGGCGTCGATACTGTCGATGATCACCGTCATCTTGCTGGAACTGGCGGTAATGCGATCCATGGTATTGACCACCTCTCCCATTACCTCGCCGCTGTGCGCCACCTGGCTGGCCGCCTGCGATGCCAGCCCGCTGGCTTGCCGGGCATTGTCCGCGTTCTGCCGCACCGCGCTGGTGATCTGTTCCATACTGGACGCGGTTTGCTGCAGGGAAGCGGCCTGCTGTTCGGTATGGGAGGACAAATCCCGATTGGCTTCGGCGATGCCGCGAGCAGCCGGCGTCACCGCCGCGATACCCTCATTGACGTTGCCGACGATGCTGCCAAGGCAGCGCTGCATCACCGCCAGAGCCAGCATCAGCCGCCCCGCTTCGCCCACGGTAGCCTTCGGCGGCCGCGCCGCCAGATTGCCGGCGGCGATTTGAAAGGTGAACATCACCGCCTCGCGCAGCGGCTTCAACAAGGCGCCAGCGGTCAGCACGCCAAGCAAAACCAACATCGGTACACCGGCGGCCAACAGTACACCATGCGCGAGGATCAACCGGCCGCGCACGGGATCGTCCGACTGCAAATGACTTGCGCCATAGAGCCCCACCGCGCTGCTGATCGCCAACAACACCACGGCCAGTAACGCCAATCCCCCCAGGCGCAAGACGCCACCGCGCTGCCCCAGGCGCCGCCACCAGCCGAGCGGTCCCCTCCGCAGGATCTCTCCCCGTTCCAGCAAGAGATGCTGTCCGTTACCCTGACGTATGGCGGCATACTCCTGCTCCGCCCGGGCCACGCTGTCGGCGTCCGGCTTCAGTCGCACCGACACATAACCCTTGATTTCATCGTCTTCCATGATCGGCGTGACGTGCGCCTTGACCCAATAGTGGTCGCCGTTCTTGCGGCGATTCTTGATCACGCCGACCCAGGTGCCGCCCTGCTTGAGGGTATGCCAGAGGTTTTCAAACGCCAGTGACGGCATATCCGGGTGGCGAATCAGGTTATGGGGCGCGCCCAGTAACTCCTCCCGGCTGAATCCACTGACCTCGATGAAGGCGGGATTGGCGTAGGTGATCTTGCCACGCAGATCCGTGCGGGAAATCAGAAAGTGGTCATCGCGCAGCGGGTAATCCCGTTGAGTGACGGGCTGGTTATCACGCATGCACCACCTCTGCCTCGACAGTGAGGGCAGCGCCATCGTCGGCGAAACCGTCCTTCACCTGGGCCAGCTTAAACAGCGCCACGGCCTGCCGCAGTCGCGCGGCCTCCCCTTCCAGCTCACTGGCCGCCGAGGCCGCCTCCTCCACCAAAGCCGCGTTGCGCTGGGTAACCTGATCCATTTGTGTGATGACCTGATTCACCTGGCCGATGCCCTTGCTCTGCTCCTGCGAGGCGGAAGCAATCTCATCCATGATGTCGGTGACTCGCCGCACCGCTTCGACGATGTCGGTCATGGTGCTGCCCGCCTGATCCACCAGCCGGGTACCGGCGTCGATACGTTCCACCGACGTTTCGATCAATGCACGAATCTTTTTCGACGCCTCGCCACTGCGTCCGGCCAGGGCACGGACTTCCCCCGCCACCACCGCGAAACCGCGGCCCTGCTCGCCGGCCCGGGCGGCTTCCACCGAAGCGTTCAACGCCAGAATGTTGGTTTGGAAGGCAATGGAATCGATCACCTCGATGATCTCGGTCACCTGGCGCGCGCTGCCGCTGATCTCAGCCATGGTGCCCACCACCTCGCCCACCACTTCTCCGCCCCGCTGCGCGGTTTGAGAAGCACTGGCGGCCAGTTGGCTGGCCTGACGGGCGTTGTCGGCGTTCTGCTCCACCGTCGAGGTGAGCTGCTCCATACTGGCGGCGGTCTGCTCCAGCGAGGCGGCCTGGTGCTCCGTGCGCGAGGACAAATCACTGTTGCCCTGAGCGATTTCACCCGCGCCCTGATAGATCCCCTGACTGCTGTCGCGCACGGTGGCGACGGTTCGGGACAGGCTTTGCTGCATATCCGACAAGGCCGCGTACAGTTGACCAATTTCGTTATCGCCACGCGCCTCGATCCGCTCCGACAAATCGCCTTTGGCCATCCGCTCGAAGTGCCCCACTACCTTGCGCAGTGGCCGGATAACATTGACGGTCACGCCCCACAGCACGATCACCACCAGCACCACGGACGCCGCGATCACCACGCCTATCCCCCAACGCATGGTGGCGGTGTAGGTATCGAAAGCGGCCAGCGCCTGACTGCCGGCGTCACCGGATTGCGCCGCCAGCCGGATCATCGCGTCATGGCTCTGATTGAGGATGTACACACTCTGCGCGCTCAGAATCAGGATCAACAGCGAGAACGCCGCCAGAACCAGCCCCCAACTTACTTTGACCGTCATGTTATCCAGTACTTTCACGATGGTTATCTCACTCGTCTCGTAGAGACCCTGAACAGCTCTTATTCACCAACGCGCTCGACGATGGCCAGTTCCTCGCTGGTGAGCAGTCTCTCGATGTCCACCAGTACCAGCATGCGTTCCTCCAGATTGCCGAGCCCATGGATGTAATCCAGAGGCAGGCTGATACCGAACTCCGGCGGCGGTTTGATCTGCTCGGCGGTCAAGGTCATTACGTCCGACACCTGATCCACCACGATACCCACCACGCGGGTACCGATATTGATCACGATCACCACCGTCTGCTGGGTATAGTCGGCATTGGCCAGACGGAATTTCAGGCGCAAATCGACAATCGGCACGATCACGCCACGCAGGTTGGCCACCCCCTTGATGAAATCCGGCGCATTGGCGATGCGGGTGACGTTTTCGTAACCCCGGATCTCCTGGACCTTGAGAATGTCGATGGCGTACTCCTCGTCACCCAGGGAGAACACCAGGAATTCGCGGCTGCTGATCTCGGCGGCTTTCTTGACGGGATTGACGGAAACCAGGTTGCTCATGATGCGGAAACCTCCTTGGAGGAAAGAACAGTGGAGTTTCGAGCGACCGCGTCACTCGCTTTCTTGCTTTGGCTGAGACGGTGCAGGTCGGGGATATCCAGAATCAGCGCGACGCTGCCGTCACCGAGAATGGTTGCGGCGGACACCCCGGGAACCTTGCGGTAATTGGTTTCCAGATTCTTGACCACCACTTGCTGCTGGCCCACCAGTTCGTCCACCAGCAGGGCATAGCGGCGCCCCTCGCCCTGCACGATAACAACGATGGCCGAGGTCGGATCGGTCACCGCGCCGGACACCTCCATGGCATGGTGCAATGCCACCAACGGTAGATAGTCCTCACGCACTTTCAGCAGCACATCGCCGCCGGCCATGGTGTAGAGGTCATCGGCACGCGGCTGCAGCGATTCGATCACCGCGCTGACCGGGAGAATGAAGGTCTCCTCACCGACCCGCACCGACATGCCGTCAAGAATGGCCAGGGTCAACGGCAGTACGATGCGGGTGCGGGTGCCCTGGCCGGCTTCGGAGATCACATCCACATGGCCGCCCATGGCCTGGATATTTCGCTTGACCACATCCATTCCGACCCCACGGCCGGAGACGTCACTGACGGCCTCTGCGGTGGAGAAGCCCGGCGCGAAGATCAATTGCCAGACTTCCTCGTCACTCATGTTGTCGGACACCGGCAGTCCATTGCTGCGGGCCTTGGCAAGAATCCGCTCGCGATCCAGGCCGGCACCGTCATCGCTCACCTCAATGAGAATATTGCCGCCCTGGTGCTGGGCGGAGAGCGTGAGGCGGCCGGTGCCCGGCTTGCCGGCGGCGGCACGAAGCTCCGGCGTTTCCAGGCCATGATCCAGGCTGTTGCGCACCAGGTGCGTGAGAGGGTCGATGATGCGTTCAGTGAGGCTCTTATCCAGCTCAGTGGATTTGCCCTCGGTAATCAGTTCCACATCCTTGCCCAGCTTGCCGGCCAGGTCGCGCACCAGACGCGGGAAACGGCTGAACACATAGTCCATCGGCACCATTCGCACGGACATCACCGCTTCCTGAAGATCCCGGGCGGTACGCTGCAAAAGGCTGAGGCCGGAGGCGAAGCCGGCATCGCCGGTGAACTCGGAATCCTCCACCACCTGATTGAGCATCGACTGGGTAATGATCAGTTCGCCCACCAGATTGATGATGTGATCGACCTTGGCCACCGGCACCCGGATCGAGGAATTTGCGCCGCCGTCACGGCTGTCGACGGCCGGTCGCGCGGCGCTTTTCGTTTCGGCCTTGGGTTGCGGCTCCGGTGTTTTCACCGGCACCGGCAGTTGCTCCGGGGGAATACTGCGAATGTCCAGTTGCTCCGGCTCGACGATGAAACACATCACCGCCTCGATGTCGTCAGCGCTGGCGGTGGACTTCATCAGCACTTCGTAGCGGTCGTCTTCACCTCGCGTTTCCAGCACATCGCCAAGCTGGCCCAACTCCTCGATGAGCAGTTTCCGGTCGCTTTCCGACACACCCAGCAGAGCCACGCTCAGGGATTGTCCGGTCCCGCCACTGGCCGGCGGCGGCGTGGAGGGGGCCACCGTGGTAGCGGGGGCGACATCGCCCGCCGGCTCACCAATTTCCTCCAGCGCCAGCTTTTGCAGCACCTCACAGATACGGGCCATCGCCTCCGCGTCCGGCTCCACGCCTTGGCGGTAGGCGTCCAGTTGGTCGTGTAGCATGTCTTTCGCTTCCAGAAAGGTATCGACGATGTCACGACGCAGCGTGAGTTCGCCGCGACGGGTGTAATCGAGCAGGTTCTCCAGTAAATGGGTGGTGCGCTGCAGCGCCTCGAACCCGAAGGTACCGGCACCGCCCTTGATGGAGTGAGCCGCCCGGAAGATGGCGTTGAGTTGCTCCATGTCCGGATTATCGACATCCAGCGCCAGCAGATGGGCTTCCATGTCCCCCAACAATTCCTCCGCTTCCTCAAAGAAGGTGCTGTAAAAATCGCTGATATCCATGGTTACTCCTGTAGCGGGGCGCGGCCGGCGGGCTCGCCTTCGGCACGGATGCGGCGTGCCGCCTGCTCATTCAACACCAGCAGCGTAATACGGCGGTTCACCGGATCACCGGGGTGGCTGCCAGCCATCGGCACACGGTCGCCGAGACCGGCCACGCGCAACAGTTTTTCCGGCGCCAAACCACCGGTAATCAGTTCACGGCGACTGGCATTGGCACGGTCGGCGGACAATTCCCAGTTGCTGTAGCCGCGTTCACCGTTGGCGTAAGGCACGCTGTCGGTGTGACCGGTGATACTGAGCGGATTGGGCAGGTCATTGAGCAGCGGCGCCAGCGTGCGTAACAACTCGCGCATATACGGCGCCACCTGGTCACTGCCAAGATGGAACATGGGACGAGGATCGGTATCCAGAAGTTGAATACGCAGCCCTTCCGGGGTGACGTCGAAACGCATTTGCTGACGCAACTCGCGCAGGCTGTCATCGGCACTGATAGTGCTCTCGATACGGCGCTGCAGTTCCAGAAACTGACGCTGCGTTTCCGCCGGCCGGGTCTGATCACGCAGATCAATACGGGCCTGTTCGCCCTTGGCGTGGGCGGGATCATCGCCGCCGCCGGGAATTGCACTGGTACTGGCGGTGCTACGGTCTCCGCCGGTCATCGCCACGTTCAGCGGCGTGCGAAAATACTCGGCCAGCCCCTGCAATTGCTGCGGCGTGGCGGTGGAGATCATCCACAACACCAGGAACAACGCCATCAATGCCGTCATGAAGTCGGCCAGCGCGATCTTCCAACTACCGCCGTGGTGCGCTTCGGCGCGATGCGAGCGGCGGCGAACGACGATGCGACGAACGGCTTCGCTCATGCTTCACCCACACCCACGCCCTTGTCGTCACGCGGGGTGCCACGCACATGATCCTCCAGTTCACTGAAGCTGGGCCGCTCACTGGTGTGCAGCGCTTTGCGACCGAATTCCACCGCCAGTTGCGGGGCGTAGCCATTCAGATTGGCGAGCAGGGTGACGCGAATGCACTGCAGCATTTTCACGCCCTCGCGCACCTGCCGGTCGATACGACTGGCCAGCGGATTGACGAAACCGTAAGCCAGCAGAATACCCAGAAACGTACCCACCAGAGCCTGGGCGATCATATAGCCCATGGCGTCCACGCCCGCATCAGCGGCCCCCAGCGCCTTCACCACCCCGAGCACGGCGGCGACGATACCGAACGCCGGCAAGGCATCGCCGACCTTGGACAAGGCATCGGCGGGAATATGCGCTTCGTCCTCGAAGGCCTCGATTTCATGAACCATCAGCTCATCGAGTTCGTGCGGATCCATACTGCCGCTGATCATCAGCCGCAGGTAGTCGGTGATGAACCCCATGATCATCGGATCTTCCCGCAGCTCCGGATAGTCGGCGAACAGGTCGCTGTCCCGCGGGTTTTCGATATCCCGTTCAATGCCCAGTACCCCTTCACGGCGCATCTTCGACAGCAGCGTGTACAGCAGCGACATCAACGACATGTAGGTGTCCTTGCCGTAACGGGTGGTACGCTTGAGCTGAGACGAAGAACGCAGCGTGGCCTTGATCGCCTTGCCATTGTTGGCGGCGATGAAGGAGCCCACGGCGGCACCGCAGATCATCATGATTTCACTGGGTTGATAGAGCGGACCGAGATGACCGCCAGCCAGGAAAAAGCCGCCGAACACGGAGAACGCCACGATGATGAAACCAATGGGGATCAGCACAACCGGATTCCTTACGCCGCTGGATCAGTTCACCGCTTCCCGGGGGCGCGGTTTACGAACACTCTCATTTCTGTATCGGCAGGAATGGGCGGGGCTTTAGGGGGAATGTGCGCGGGCGTGGTGGGTTATTCGCTTGCCAGCCGGGCGGCCTCCTAGGCGTAGGAGGCCGACATGGCGTCGTCGTCCAGCAGCGGTTCCGTCCGCCGGGACCGCTTGCGGGTCTTGCCCGCTCGCGACGGCGGCTGACAAATACCGCAAACGAAATTCTGTGTCGGGGTATGAGCGTGAGTGACGAAGCGGCCCCCGCAACAGGTACAGGCGGACAACTCGAACATCTCGCTTTCGAAGAAGCGCACCAGGGTCCAGGCCCGGGTCAGCCCCAGCACCGGCTCGGCGCCATCCAATGCCATTTGCTCCAGGTACAGCCGGTAGGCCTTGACGAACCCCTCCATGCGCCCGCATCGCTGCTGCACGGTGAGGTGGCGAAAGAAGCCATAGAACAACGACGAGTGAATGTTCGGCAGCCAGGTAATGAACCAGTCCGTGGAAAACGGCAACATACCCTTCGGCGGCGACATGCCCCGCACCTCCTTGTACAGACGGATCAGCCGGCCACGGCTGAGCTCGGTCTCGGATTCCAGCACTTGCAACCGGGCGCCCAGTTCAATCAATTCGATGGCGAGCTGCACCTGCTGCATCTCCCCAACCAGACTCTTTTCACTCATGTCTCACCCTTGCCGCGCGGCCACGGCATCGCCGGTGGCGGTCATCAACAGGGCGGCATGGGTCTGTCCCAGTCCCTGCTCCCGCTTATGGTTGGTCAGCGCTTGCAACTGGCCGGCATCGTCCAACCCGAGACGAAACAGAAACTGGTTGGTACGTGCCAGGCGGCTGAGTTGACGCGCGGAGAGGGACAACAGCACCTCCGCCATGGACTCGTCGATCTTCAAACGAAACAAAGCGGTGGCGAAATCTTCTTGCAGCAGGCGTTGCGCCAGCAGCAGATAAGTCAGATTCAGATCCTGAATTTCGTTCAGTACGTTGTCGACATTCATTGTTGCGCTTGCTCCTTCGGTACCGATACCGAGAGAGTCCCTGACCGGCTTTGGCCGAGGACTCCCGATCCCCCGATCCATCAGTCTTGCCCGCCGGCATCGTTTCGATGGGCGGCGGGAGCCTGCTCGTCAGCGCCGGTGATAGTGTTGTTCCGGCAGGCTCCTGGGCCGCGACGTACAGCCACGACTAAGCTTTTAGCGTGACGAGCATCACACTAAAGTACCAAAATAGTGACAGATTTCACATACCACTTTTGAATTATTTCAAACTTTCGGTTTCTTGCGGGATAGAGACGGGAGAATGCGGGAAACGGCAGCGAACCGGCTGCCTTTATCTTTGCTCGCCCGGAGAACCCTGTTCCAGTTGTTGCACCCAGACCAGCAACTCCGCCACCACCTGGTACAGGGATTCGGGAATACGCTGGTCCAGATTGACGGTCATCAACAAGGCCACCAATTCCGGCGCGGCATGAACGAAGACGCCGTGGCGGCGGGCTTCTTCCACCAGCCGCTCGGCCACGTCGCCGTAGCCCCTGGCCATTACCCTCGGAGCGCCGTCACCTTCCCGATAGGCCAAAGCCACCGCCCGGCGGCGCGGCGCATCCCCCCTCTCACTCATCGACGTCTTGCTCCGGATCACGATTCACCACCTTGATGGTGGCCTGCAGCCCCAGAGCCTCGAGGCGATCCCGCAGCACCGGCTGCCCTTCACTCAGACGCGCCATGGTGTCCGGTCGCGGCGCCGTCAATTCGAGATTCAGGTGGCCGCCGTGCAGCCGCAGTTGGACCCGGATCTCACCCAGCGCTTCGCTACGCACCTCCAATTGCGACTGCCACGGTCCCTCCTCCTCACCGGAACGGTCCGGGTGTTCAGCGTCGGCGTCAGGCCGGGATTCCCGTGGCGGGGCCAGGATCAGCAACGCGGCGAACAGCCCCGACCAAAGGTCGCCTTCCCAGCGCAACACCGGCGTCGCCAACAACTCCAACTGATGGCGCACCACGGGCTGCACACTCTCTTCCACGCCGGCCGGGCCACGGTGGCCGCCCGCCGCGGCCACTCGCGGCTCCCCTTCCGTCCCCCCTTCCATTTCTCCGCCGCCGGCATTCATCATGCCCTCCTGCCCCCTGGTCGGCGGTGGCGCCGGCGCCGTGGCGGGCTCGGAGGTGACAGAGGCCGCCCCGGGGGCAAGCCGCATCTGTGGCTCCGACCGCAACGCTGCCAGCGGACGCTCACCGCGAAACCATTCGCCAAGGTGGGATTCGTAGAACAGGCCACTGTGCTCCACGCTGCCCCGTAAAGCCGCCGCCAACGGAGCCGAGGACACCGGCGGTCCGGGCAATAGCGGCTCCGTCGGCCGCACACCGGAAGGCGGCGCGGGATAGCGGATCAACAGGTCGGCGATGGCGCGGGCAGCGCCGCTGAAATGGGTTCTGGCGGATACCGGCGTGGTGTCCGGCGCCGATGCCGGCGCGGGCAAGGGCGCCCGCTCCCCGGCTTTGGCGGCATCCCGGGCGCCGGCCCCTTCCACCCCCGGTGACGTCGGCGCCGGCGATTTCGGCGCCAACGGCAGACGGTCGTCGCGTCCCAGCGCCTCCACCGCCTGCCCCGGCACCAAGGGGGTTACCGGCTGATTGAGCGGCGTTGGCGGCGGTCCATCCATCCGTCGTCCGAGCACCTGGTGCAGCAAGGTATCGAGCAACGGCGTGATGGTGCTCACGGCGTGCCTTTAAGTAACGGGTCGCGGTGAAAGCGCGCGCGGCCGTCCACCACCTGGGCGGAATGAGACTGATAGGTACGATGCAGGTCCTGGCGGCGACGGCTGGTGCCGAGCAATTGGTCAAGCTCGTCGCGGCGCGCCATCAGACAACGGCGCACCTCCAGATCCTGTTCGAGGATCCGCTCCAGCAACGCCGCCTTACGCTCCTGCTCCTCCACATTGAAGGACAAATCCCGCTCGATACGGGACAGACGGTCCACTTCCAATACATAGCGGGATTGCTCATCCACCAGCGCGTCCCAGTCTTTCTGTCGAACACAGTCCAGCATCCGGGTGGACCGGGCAAGCAGGGTCTCATAGCTTACCAACACCCCTTGGGGGGTCGGCACGGTGTCCGTGTTTTGGTTACTCATACCCCCTCCGCGGAATGTCGTGGATCAATTTCACGCCAGGCGGATCCGATATTCTCCAGCAGTTCCGCCGCTTGTTGCAGACGCTCATCATCATTATGCAGGTTGGCGGCCAGCAGCAGCCGCGCCACATAGTCATACAACGCCGCCAGGCGCTCGGCCAGCTCACCGCCACGCTCCTGGTCGAGCGCGGCCTTCAGACCATTGTTGACGATGTCCAGCGCCTTGGAGATCGCCGCGCCCTTTTCCGCGGCGCGGCCGTCCTGCAAATGCAGGCGGGCGGTGCGGATGGCGCTTTGCGCGCCATCGAAGAGCAAGGTAATCAATTGGTGTGGACTGGCTGACATCACGCCGCTCTCCACTCCCACTCTGGCGTAGGCGCCGGCTCCGCGTGCAAAGGCGGAATAGCCACCGGTATTGTTCATCATCTGCGCTCCCAACCTGGTATGGAAAGCCAACCCGGCATGGACAGAGGAACCACTATCCGTTCACCACACGCCGCGGCTTCGCCAGCTTCCTGGGTCATATTTACTGCTTCAACTTTTATTTCTTCAACTGTGCATTGAGCATGTCGAACTGCTGGGTCAAATAGCTGCTGGTGGCGTTCATCTGCGCCACCATGCTATCCAGTTTCTGGAACTGAACGCGATAACGCTCCACCGTGTCGGCAATGCTCTGCTCCATGCGGTCATAGCGTTTCGACAAACTGTCGATGCTGGTCTGAAAACCCTCGGTGACGCGATCGATCATGCCATCGTCCTCAAGCATGTCTTCCAGCGCGGTGTCCAGCTTGCCGATAATGCCATCGTCCTCATCACGACCAACAAAGAAACGGGACACCCCCTCCAGATTATTGCTGATGGCTTCGTCGAGTTCATCGTCATCCACCTTCAAGGTGCCATCCCGTTGCAAGGAGACCCCCAGGTCCGCCAGCACCCGGTAATCGCCCTCGTCCACACCGGCGCTCAGCACTCCGCGTAACTCGGATTCGATACGACGCACCGTGGAATTCCCTATCAGCTCGCCACTTTTTCCGGTTTCACTGTCGAAACTGGTCAGGCTTCCGATACTTTCCTTGAGGTTATTAAAGGCGGAGACGAAATCGTTGACCGCCTTTTTGATCGCATCCGTGTCCCGGGTGATATCCAGGCTGGATTCGCCTTCTTCCACCAGATTCAACGTCACGCCCTGGATAGCGTCTTCCACCTTGTTGCTCTGACTCTGCATGGCAATGCCGTTGATGGTGAACTCGGCATTGCGGGCGGTCACCTCGGAGGCACCATCCAGAGACAGCGCGGAACCCAACCCGCCGGAGAAGCTGACGCCACTGATCGCCTGTTCCGTTCCGGTCTTCGTCGACGTCATCACCAGCCGGTAGGGCGTGCCGCTGCCATCGTTGACGATGGAGGCCTGCACGCCCTTGTTCTGGTCATTGATGGCATCACGCAGATCCTTGAGGGAACTCTTGTCCGCACTCAACGTCACCTCGAAGGACTCGCCATCGGCCAGATCAATGGAGACCGATCCCGCGCCCAGATCCGCGTCCTTATCGGCCACACCCTGGGTGGCGATACTCGAGGCGCGGGCGCGCTGGGTCACATTGATATCGAAGCTGCCCAGCGCCACATCCGTACCGGTGGAGAAAGTGACCGATTCACCGGTCTGGTTGGTGGCCACGCTACGGAAGCTGTCTTCTTCTCCCAGCTTATCCGCGGCGTCACGGAACTTGTCCAGCGCGCTCTCCAGGGTGCCGAAGGCGGAGATCTTGGCATTGTAGCTGGCCGCCTGATTGGTGATCGGAGTCAGCTTTTGCCGTTCAGCGGCTTCCAGTTGATCCAACAATCCATTCAGGTCCAAACCGGACCCAATACCTAAAGATGCGATGCTGGCCATAGTGCTTCCTTCTCCTGGCAGGAAAGTGAAATGGAAGGTACTAAAGGGACGGATTCCTCCCCGGCGAGAGGCCTCCCGAATCCTCACCGCTTACCTCAGGCTATCGGCCTCACCGCAGCGGACTTTAGCGTCTCTGGCAAAAAGTGAAGCGTCGATTAGGAGGGTTGATGGGCGGCTTCTTCGGGTTCTGAGGTGCTTTTTTTTATCTGCTCCCTAAAGCTCCCCGATGAGCCGCCGAAAGACAGAGTAACGGCCCGCGCCGTTGCGGCGCTCCCGACGGGAGCCGCCGGTGTAGCTAAACCGATTTGGTCACCAGCAAAAGGACACTGATATGTCAGTCATCAACACCAATATTACCGCCCTGATCGGCCAGCAGAACCTGGGCCGTTCCCAGAGCGCCCTGCAAACCTCCATGGAGCGCCTGTCTTCCGGCCTGCGTATCAACAGCGCCAAGGACGATGCCGCCGGCCAGGCCATCGCCAACCGCATGAGCTCCCAGATCACCGGCCTGTCCCAGGCTCAGCGCAACGCCAACGACGGTATCTCCGCGGCACAAACCGCGGAAGGCGCCCTGAACCAGGTCAATGACAACCTTCAGCGCGTTCGTGAGCTGACCGTTCAGGCCCAGAACGGCACCAACTCCCAGTCCGACCTGAACTCCATTCAGGATGAAATCAACCAGCGTCTGTCCGAAGTCGACCGCATCTCCAAGGAAACCGACTTCAACGGCGTGAAGGTGCTGGCCAGCGATCAGGACCTGACCATCCAGGTTGGCGCCAACGACGGCGAAGCCATTACGCTGAACCTGAAAGAAATCACCTCCCAGACGCTCAGCCTCGACACCTTCAATGTTAACGGTGTCAAAGGCGGAGTCAGCAGCCTGACAGCCTATGCCGATGGTGATCTTAAAGACGGCACCGGGGACGACATTCTGGCCGCCGGCGTGACCATCAACGATAGCGGCAGCGCAATTACCGGTGGTGCGTTGACCCAGGATGCCGAAGGCAATTGGTTCGTTACCGGAACCGATGCCAATGGCGAGACCGTGGCCATCGGCGTCGATGAAAGCAACTTCGCCATTACCGATGGCGCCGGCGGCGGTGCCAATGATGGCACCATGCAAGTTAACATCGACTCCGACTCCGCCACTCTGCTTGGAGATCGTTCCACCAGTCCGCTGGCCGGTCTCGACACCGCCCTGAATACCGTGGATTCCCTGCGCTCCGAGCTGGGTGCCATGCAGAACCGTTTCGAGTCCGCCATCACCAATCTCGGCACCACCACCACCAACCTGTCCGCCGCCCGCTCCCGTATCGAGGACGCCGACTACGCGGTGGAAGTGTCCAACATGACCCGTGCACAGATTCTGCAGCAAGCCGGTACTTCCGTGCTGGCGCAGGCCAACCAGGTACCGCAGTCCGTGCTGTCCCTGCTGGGTTAATGCTTATCGGCGCCCGGCGCTTCGCCGGGTGCCGCTTTTGCGCTCACCTTCGCATCAGCCCCCCGTTTTTCGGGGGCTTTTTTTGTGGCCGGACACCGGCATGCCTACATCTCTATTCGCCGCTCACCATCTCCGCCACCTCGGCGATGATCCGGTCCCGCACCCCGGCTTCCGCCTTCGGCATCTCGCAGTACACCGTCACCAGTACCGCCCCCCGCTGCGGCGACCAGGCCACACCAATATCATTGCTGTAGCCCAGCTCATCGCCACTGGTACCGGTCTTGTCGGCCACCAGCCAGTCAGCCGGAAAGCCGGCGCGCAGTCGCCGGTCACCGGTTTTGTTGGCGATCATCCACGCCGCCAGTTGCGCGCGTCCCTGGGCGGACAGCACCTCGCCAAACAGCAGCCGGTGCAGTGTTCCCAGCATCGCCGCCGGAGAAGTGGTATCGCTTTCCTTATTGGCGTCGCCATAACCGTTCAGCTCCGGCTCCAGCCGGTCCAGCCGCGTCACCGGATCGCCGCTTTTACGCAGAAATTCCGTCAGCGCCCCGGGTCCGCCAAAGCCTTTGATCAGCAGATTGGCGGCGCCGTTATCGCTCCAGGCCACCGCCGCTTCACACAGCTGCGCCACGGTCATACCCCCTTCTCCGGTTCGCTTCTCGGTAACCGGCGACCAGCCCACCAGATCCTTCCTGGACACCAGCAACCGCCGGTCCAGGCTCTCCTCGCCACGATCCACCCGCGCCAGCACCAGCGCCGCCGCCAGTGCCTTGAAGGTACTGCACATGAGAAAACGCTCATCCACGCGGTGGCCGGCACGATAGCCGGTAGCAAGATGCCACACCGCCACCCCGACACGACCACCATGCCGCCGCTCCCACTCCCGGCAGCGGCGACTCAGCGCATCGCTCACCTTACCGTGATCGGCGGTCTTCGCCGCCAGTCCCATGGCCGGCAGCGCCAGCATGGAGCCCAGCAAGAAACCTCTGCGTGACAGTCCCGCGCTCATGTCCCGTTCTCCTTGTCGTTACCGCGCCTTCGGCCCTTTCCGTCCGGTCGCGACGGCTACTATGGGAAGCCGCCGGCGCGTTGACAAACGATCAATTCTCCACTCAGATATGAGAAAATCTTGGCCTCAGGATCCGACCACGCCCATGGATGTCCCGCAACTGCCCCTGAACGCCCTGCGCGCCTTCGAAGCCTCCGCCAGGCTGTGTAACTTCACCCGCGCCGGCCAGGAGCTGAACGTCACCCAGACCGCCATCAGCCATCAGGTCAAGGCACTGGAAGACCAACTTGGCGTTACCCTTTTTACCCGGCTTCCCCGGGGCCTGGCGCTCACCGATGAAGGCCACGCCCTGCTGCCGGTGCTGACCGACGCCTTTGAGCGCATCAGCGGCGCCGTTACCCGTTTGCAGGAAGGGCGCTTTCAGGAAGTGGTCACCCTTGGCGTGGTGGGCACCTTCGCCATCGGCTGGCTGCTGCCGCGCCTGTCCGACTTCCGCGATCGCCACCCGTCCATAGACTTGCGTTTGAAGACCAATAACAACGTGGCGGATATCGTTGCCGAGGGGCTGGATTATTTTATTCGTTTCGGCGACGGCGCCTGGCACGGCACCGACGCTTTGCCGCTGCTGGACGCGCCGCTGTCGCCGGTCTGCGCCCCGGCCCTGGCGGATCAACTGAAGCAGCCGGCGGACTTGCACGGCGTGCCGCTGCTGCGTTCCTTTCGCCGCGATGAATGGGAGCGCTGGTTCCAGGCCGCCGGCATGGTGCCGCCGACACCGCGGGGCGGCATGTTTGATTCCTCCGCCCTGCTGCTGGAAGCCGCCGCCGGCGGCGAAGGCGTGGCCCTGTTACCAGTGACGATGTTCCAGCAGGCGCTCGGACAAGGCCGGGTGAAACAACCCTTCGAGCTGGCCGTGGATACCGGCCGCTACTGGCTGACCAAACTGAAATCGCGGCAAGAAACACCGGCCATGGGGCGCTTGAGGGAATGGCTGGAACAGCAATTGCGGCAACATCCGAACACCGATTCGCGGCCCAGCGGAGCGCCGCCCGGACATCTTCCTTCAGACCGGACTACGAAGCCGCTGTAGGAGCCAGCCTTGCTGGCGAATCTTTTTGCGCGAAGGCTCATTCGCTTGCAAGGCAAGCTCCCTAGTCGCAATCTATTTAGTACCGTCGGAAAGCACCAGTGGCGCCCCTTTCCCTCTAAAGTTTTTTCATGGCGCGCCGATAATTTCGTCAAACGCTACCCGTGAAAACCAATAAGGATCATTGCCATGAGTGCTCCGGTGGACCCGCTGGCCTCGTCTTTGCCGTCGCAGTTTTCGTTTCAATCCGCCCGCCAAAGGGTGGAGCGAGTGCTGGCCCAGTTACCCCTGACCGACTCGCAAGCCCGGCAGCCCGAACCGGACCGCGACAGCCTGGTGGAACCGGTACAACGGATCAACGACGTATTGCGCCCTTACGGCGTGCAGTTCGACCTCAGCGATGATTCCGGCCGGACCATCATTCTGGTGGTGGACCGGGAAAGCGGTCAGGTGATCCGGCAGATTCCCCCGGAGGAAGCGCTCAATGCCTATCAACGCATGGAAGAAATGAAGGGGCGGCTGTTGCGGCTGGAGGTGTAGCGTGGGAGCGGGCTTGCCAACGGACGGCTTTGGCCTCGATGCACTTCCTCACACCTGCATATTCATGATTTCTTTATAAGCGGACACCAGCCGGTTACGCATCTGCACGCCCATTTCAAACGCCACACTGGCCTTCTGCGAATCCACCATCACCTGCGGCAACGACACGTTCGGATCCCCGGCCTGGAAGGCCCGGGCCTGCTCACCGGCGGCCTGCTGAAGACCATTGATCCGCTCCAGCGACGCGCGCAACTCTCCAGAAAAACCACCACCTCCGTCGGTGGAGGCGGAACGGGACACACCGCCGGCGTCGGCGGCCAGCTGTCGCATCTGGCTCAGTACGGATTGAATCTCCGGCGTACTCATTGTCACTTTCTCCGGTTTTCCTGATGGCACCCAGATTAGCAAGACGCGGCGGATGGCCATGCCGGTAATTGACGACAAAAAGACAGGCTTTTCTCGCCTTTGCGTGGCGGCGCTCTACGCATAATGGCAAAGCCCAAGGCTCCATGAGCCCATTCCGGCAAGAGACCATACGTTAGGCAAGGGTGATCATGTATCGCGTTTTTCTGCATCGACAGCGTCCCCGGCGCGGCCCCGCGCACCGCCTTGAAGCGGGAACCCTGCCGTCATGAGCGGGGCGTCCACCGGTAATGCCAACGCGGCGGCCAGCCAGGCCAGTCCACTGACGCCCTGGCTGGCCAGACTGCGCGCCAATCCGCTGATTCCATTGCTGGTGGCGGGCGCGGCGGTGGTGGCGATCGTCGCCGCGCTATTGATGTGGGCGAGCGCGCCGACTTATCGCGTCCTGTTCAGCAACCTCACCGAAGCGGACGGCGGAAGAATCATCGCCGCCCTCGAGCAGCAAGGCGTGCAATACCGTTTCAGTGAAGGTGGCCAGGCCCTGCTGGTGCCGGGCGACCAGGTGCATAAGCTGCGTTTGCAACTGGCGGAACAAGGGCTGCCGGAAGGCGGCAACGTGGGCCTGGACATCATGGAAAAGCAGGCGTTCGGTGTCAGCCAGTTCGCCGAACAGGTGAACTTCCAGCGTGGCCTGGAAGGCGAACTGGCCCGCTCCATCGAAGCACTGGGTCCGGTGGAACGGGCCCGGGTGCATCTGGCGCTGGCCAAACCCTCCGTATTCATTCGCGACCGCCAGCCCGCCAAGGGCTCGGTGGTACTGACATTGCAACCCGGCCGCGCGCTCGGCGACGCCCAGGTCAATGCCATGGTCCATCTGGTGGCCAGCAGCGTACCGGAGCTGGCGCCGGAAGACGTCACCGTGGTGGACCAAAGCGGCCGCCTGCTGTCCCGGGAGACCGGTCCCGGCCATGACCTGGACGGCACCCGCCTGCGCTATACCGAGGAAGTGGAGCGCGCCTACCAACAACGCATCGAAAAAATCCTGGAGCCGATTCTTGGCCGTGGCAATGTCCGCTCCCAGGTCACCGCGCAGATCGACTTCAGCCGCCGCGAGGAAACCGAGGAACGCTACGGCCCGAACCAGGACGGCAATTCAGCGGCCATCCGCAGCAAGCGGATCAATGCCGTTTATGAAGACCCGGACGGCGGCGCCAGTGGCATCCCCGGAGCGCTCAGCAACACACCGCCGGGGGAAGCCGCCTCGCCGATCAACAACGATGCCGACGGCAATGGCAATGAAGAAGATGCCCCGCCCCAGCGTGTCCGCCAGGACGACCTGATCAATTACGAGCTGGATCGCAACATCACCCACACCCAGCATCACCAGGGCAGCATTCAACGCCTTTCCGTGGCCGTGGTGCTCAACTACCGGGAAAAAACCGGCGAGGACGGCACCGTCCAGCTGGCACCGCTGAGTGACGAGGAACTCAACCGCATCACCGATCTGACCCGGCACGCCATGGGGTTCTCGGCGGAGCGCGGCGACGGCCTGGAAGTGGTCAACAGCCCGTTCGCCGATTTGTCCGAGCCGTTCGAGGAAAGACCCTGGTGGCAATCACCACAGTGGGTGGATCTGGCGCTGGGCCTGGGCCGTTATCTGCTGGTGGCGCTGGCCGCCCTGCTGCTCTACCGGCTGATCCTGCGTCCGCTGATACAGCGCTATACCGCCACCCCCGCCGCTGCCCAGCCGGTGACGGGGGGCAATGTCTCCGCCGTGGTCGGCGACGACGAGGACGATGATCCGGATCCGGAAGAAGCCGTGGCCCGACGTCGGCGCCAGCGGCGCAAGACCCTGATGTACGAAAGCAATTTGCAGGACCTGCAGGACCTGGCCCGGGACGATCCGGCCATGGTAGCCATGATTCTGCGTAGCTGGATGAACCGAAATGAGCCGACCTGACAGCAGCGCGCGTACCGCCAGCGGAGCCCGTCGCGCCGCCATCCTTTTACTGGCGCTGGACGAAGACAGTGCCGCGGAGGTGTTCCGTCACCTGTCCGCCCGTGAGGTGCAGGACATTAGTCAGGAAATGGCTGGCTTGAAGCATATTTCCCACGAGGAAATGCACCAGGTGCTGGAGGATTTCTACGACGAGCAGGAACAGTTCGCCGCCCTCAACCTGCGTTCCACCGATCACATCCGTTCGGTGCTGGTCAAGGCGCTGGGACAGGAGCGGGCCTCCAGTCTGCTCGAGGATATTTTCGAACAGCACGCCGGCAATTCCGGTATCGACGCGCTCAATCTGATGGACGCCAACGTGGTGGCGGAGATGATTCGCGACGAACATCCGCAGATCATCGCCACCATTCTGGTGCATCTGGAACGGCGCCAGGCCGCCGATGTGCTGGAGCAGTTCGACGAGAAATTGCGCAACGATGTGGTACTGCGTATCGCCACTTTCAGCGGTGTGCAACCGGCGGCGTTGCAGGAACTCACCGAGGTACTCGGCGGCATGCTCGATGGTCAGAACCTCAAGCGCAGCAAGATGGGCGGGGTGCGCACCGCCGCCGAGATTCTCAACCTGATGAACTCCAGCCAGGAAGAGGCGGTGATCAAAACCGTGCGCGCCCACAACGAGGATCTGGCCCAGCGCATCATCGACGAGATGTTCCTGTTCGAGAATCTGCTGGAGCTGGACGACCGCAGCATCCAGCTGCTGCTCAAGGAAATCGATACCAAGTCGCTGATGGTGGCCCTCAAAGGCGCCGAGGAAGCGCTCACCGAGAAATTCCTGCGCAACATGTCCCAGCGTGCCGCCTCGCTGTTGCGCGAGGACATGGAGGCCAGCGGTCCGATCCGGGTATCGCAGGTGGAGAACGAACAAAAAGCCATTCTGCAGGTGGTGCGCCGTCTCGCCGACAACGGCGACATCGTGCTGTCCGGCGGGGACGACCTCTATGTCTGATTCGACCGCGCCGAAGACTTCCTGGCAACGCTGGCGGATGGGCGACCTGGAACGCCCACGGTCCGAGCGTCCGGGAGAACGGGCCGCCAAACCGCAACGCCCGGCGGATCAGACCTTCGACGCCCGCGCCGAACTGAATACCTTGCGCCGTCAGGTTCGCGATCAGGCCTATCAGGAGGGACACCAGGCCGGTTTCGAGGCCGGCCAGGAACAGGGTTATAGCCAGGGCCTGGAACAGGGCCGTCGCGACGGTGAGCAACAGGCACGGGAACAAGCGGCTGCCGCTCTCGCTCCCCTGGCCGAACTCGCCGGCCAGTTTCAAAACGCGGTCCAGACCCTGGATCGTCAGATCGCCGACGACCTTGTCGATCTGGCCCTGGCGGTGGGCAAGCAACTGGCCGGCGAGGCCCTTGCGGCCAAGCCGGAGCAGGTGTTGTCCCTAGTGCGCGAGTTGCTCCAGCAGGAACCGCAGCTGGGAGCCCATCCACGCCTGTGGCTGCACCCGGATGACCTGGCCCTGGTGGAGGAGCATCTCGCCATGGAACTGACCGCCGCCGGCTGGCAAGCCCGGGTCGACCCGGACCTGCAACGAGGCGGCTGCCGGGTCACCGGTGACGCCGGCGAACGGGATGCCAGCCGCGCCGGCCGCTGGGACATGCTACTGGCCAAACTGCGGCGCCAACCGCGCGAGAGCGAAACATGAATGCCGCCGCCCACCACGACCACTGGCGCGAAACCCTGCAACGGGTCGGTCAGCGCCTGACCAGCACGCCCCCCTACCGGGAAAGCGGCCGCATCGTACGGGCCACCGGTTTGGTGCTGGAAGCGGTGGGCCTGCGTATTCCTCTCGGCAGCGGCTGTCGTATCGAACTGGCCGGACGCGGTTTCGCCGAGGCCCAGGTGGTGGGATTCGCCGGCGAGCGGTTGTATCTGATGCCCCTGGCGGAACTGCACGGGCTGACACCCGGCGCCCGGGTACTGCCGCTCGCCGATGAAGGCGGCACCCGCCGTTTCCCGCTCGGTGAAACCTTGTTGGGACGGGTGGTGGACGGCAACGGCGTACCACTGGATGGCGGCGCGGCGCTCGGCGACTGCCCCCACGGTGGCCTCGACAGCGCCCCGCTCAACCCCATGGACCGCGCGCCCATCGACACGCCCATCGATGTCGGCATCCGCGCCATCAACGCCTTGCTCACCATCGGCCGGGGGCAGCGCATGGGTCTGTTCGCCGGTTCCGGCGTGGGCAAATCGGTACTGCTGGGGATGATGGCCCGCTACACCAGCGCCGATGTCATCGTGGTGGGCCTGATCGGCGAACGGGGCCGCGAGGTCAAGGAATTCATCGAGCATATCCTCGGCCCCGAAGGCCGCCGCCGGGCGGTGGTGGTGGCGGCGCCGGCGGATACCTCGCCGTTGCAGCGCCTGCAAGGCGCGGCTTATGCCACCCGGCTGGCGGAGGGCTTTCGGGACGCCGGCCATAACGTCTTGCTGATCATGGATTCACTGACCCGCTACGCCATGGCGCAGCGCGAAATCGCGCTGGCCATCGGCGAGCCACCCGCCACCAAAGGATACCCGCCGTCGGTGTTCGCCAAGCTGCCGGGGCTGGTGGAACGGGCCGGTAACGGCGCCCCCGGCAGCGGTTCGATCACGGCGTTTTACACCGTGCTCACCGAGGGTGACGACCAACAGGATCCGATCGCCGACGCCGCCCGCGCCATTCTCGACGGCCACGTGGTGCTGTCGCGCCCCCTGGCCGAAGCCGGCCATTACCCGGCCATCGATATTGAAGCCTCGATCAGCCGAGCCATGACGCAACTGGTACCTACTGCGCAGCTGCGCCGGGCACAGCGCTTCAAGCAGCTTTTTTCCCTGTACCAGCGCAACCGCGATCTGATCGGCGTCGGCGCTTACAGCCCCGGCCACGATCCGCAGCTGGATCAGGCGGTGCAACTGTATCCGCGTCTGCAAGCGCTGCTGCGCCAGGACATCAACGAATGCGCCGGGCTGCAGGACGCCCACGGCGCCTTGACCCACCTGATCGGAGATCCGCCATGACACCGTCGTCGCCGCTGGACACTTTGATCGAGCAGGCCCGCCAGGCCCGTGACCAGGCCGGGCACAGCCTGGCCGAAGCCCGGCGCGGCCAGCAAAACACCACGGCGCAGTTGTCCACGCTGGAGAATTACCGCAATGAGTACGCCGGCCGGTTACAGGACGCCCTGGCCCAGGGCATGGATACATTGACGCTGAATACCTACCGCCGCTTCCTGGCTTCCCTGGATCAGGCCATCGAACAGGCGCGGCAGGTCTTGCGCGAACAACAACGCGCCGTCGACGCCGGCCAGGACCATTGGCGTCAACGGCAACAGCGGCTGTCCTCGTTCGACACCCTGGCGACGCGGCGGCAACAGCAGCAGCAACATCGGGAACAGCGCCAGGAACGGCGGCAAACCGATGACATCGCCGGCAACCTGCACCAACGCCGGTTACCCGGCACAGCGACCTGAAGAGTCGGAGGAGCCCCATGGACATTCAATCTCTGTTGACCTTGCCCGGCAGTGGCCTGAAGCCCGCCACCAACGCCACCCCCGCCGAAGGCGCGGACTTCGCCACGGCCTTGCGGCTGCTGAGCCAGAATACCGCCCTGCCAGAACAGGCCGGGCTTCAGGTCAGCGCTGCCGCCACCACGGCGCTGGCGCCGCTGACCGACGACGCACTCAGTCAGGCACTGCGCGCTCCCCTGCTCGGCGAGGCAAAGGTTCAACAGAAAGGCTTGCCGGAGCACGCCGCGGACAGTGATGCCGGAGACGAGCCGGCAGCGACGACGGCGCTGCTGGCGCCGGTGGTTCAGACCGCCATCGCGGCGGCGCCCGCCGGCGATAACGCCCAGTCAGGCGCCGAATCACGGGAAGCCCGCATGCCGGCGGTCGCCACTTCCCCCTCTCCGGTCACGGCGGAGTCCCAGGTCATCAAACCGGAAAACCAAGGCCCCGCGCCGTCCTTGCCACAAACCGTGGCCGCGACGGAATCAGCGGACCTGCCACGGCCGACGGTGGCTCCCTCCGGCGCTGATACCCCGCTACTGAGCACGCCGGGTACCGAGCGTTCTCACACCATCACGGCACCGGCGCCGGCATCGCCGGGTACCACCAGCGCCGCCATCACCACCACCGTGGGCCAGCCGGGCTGGGGACAAGAGCTGGGTCTGCAATTGGCGCAATGGCAACAGCGCGGTGAACATCGTGTGGAATTGCATCTGCATCCGGCGGAGCTGGGACCGCTGTCGGTCTCACTCAAGGTGGATGACCAAGGCGCCCAGGCCCAGTTCTTCTCCGCCCACGGCCTGGTCCGCCAGGCCCTGGAGCAGGCACTGCCGCAATTGCGCGAAGCGCTGGCGCAGCAAGGCATCAACCTGGGCGAGGCGAGCGTTAGTGATCAGCAACCGGGGCAGCAGCAACCGTCCCGGTTTGCCCAGACCCATGATACTGCCGGCCCCTCTTCCGTGGAGTCCGAAGTCACCGAGCCCGCCGCGCCGACTGCTCGCGTATCAATGAATCCGGGAGTGGATTTGTACGCTTGAGATGCCGGGCTCCCGCCTCGTTATTCGCTGGCAAGCCAGCTTCCCACAGACCAGCTTCCTACAGAAGAGGAGCTACGTAGCCGCTGTGGGAGCCTGCCTTGGCAGCGAATGATGCACCACTAGCCTTCTCCCCACCGCTAAAACCTCGAGATAACCCCATTAGCGCGTTCTATTCCGGCCATGGTCAAAGCTTCTTCGGCGGCATACTCGGCGGCGTGAGAAGTAGTTGATCAGGCGGATGAGCATGGCCGAAAAAAAAGGTTCACGGAAACTGGTGTGGCTGATCGCCGCGTTGTTGGTGATGACCACCTCTCTGGCGGCGGCCAATGTCTATTTGCTGATGGATAAGAACGGCGGCGACAAACTTGCGTCGAAAGTGGCGCAGACCGCCCGTTCGCCGATCTATGTCAAAGTCGCCCCCTTCACGGTGAACTTGCGTGACGATCTATGTGGGCGCCATCTGCTGTATGCGGGAATATCCCTGCAGGTAGGCGACAGCACCACCGAGGATTTCCTCAATGACTTCATGCCCCAGGTGCGCAGCCGGCTACTGCTGCTGACCTCCGGCCAGAAGGCCGAGGAGATGATGACGCCGGAAGGGAAAGAGGCACTGATCGAAAAGATCCTCGCCCTGTTCGAAGAGGAACTGGTGAGCGGCCAGCCGTCCCTGCGAGTGGACGACGTTCTGTTCACTGAGTTCATTGTCCAATGACCCGCCTTCCGATATTCACCGAAGCTGCTTGACGATAACGCCATGTCCCAAGACGATCTGCTGTCCCAGGAAGAAATCGACGCCCTGCTGAATGGCCCCGGCGGCGATGACGACAGCGGCAAAGCCGACGAGTCGCGCATCAAACCGTACGACCCGGCCTCGCAGCATCGGGTGATCCGGGAGCGTTTGCACAGCCTGGACATCATCAACGAGCGCTTCGCGCGTCATTTCCGCGTGGCGCTGTTCAACCTGATCCGGCGTAGCGCCGACATCACCGTGGATTCCGTGCGCTATCAGAGTTTCAAGGATTTCGCCCGCAATCTGCCGGTCCCCACCAACCTGAACCTGATTGCCATGAAGCCGCTGCGCGGCACCGCCCTGGTGGTGTTCCCCCCGGGGCTGGTGTTCATGGTGGTGGACAACCTGTTCGGTGGTGACGGCCGCTTTCTGACCCGATCCGAGGGCCGGGAATTCACCAACACCGAACAGCGGATCATTCGCCGGGTATTGCGCCTCGCCATCGACGCTTACCAGGAAGCCTGGACCACGGTCTTCGCCCTGGATGTCCAGTACCTGCGTTCGGAGATACAGGCCAAGTTCGCCAACATCACCAACTCCCCCAACGAGATCGTGGTCAATACCACCTTCCATCTGGAAGTCGGCAATCTGGCCAGCGATTTTCAGGTGTGCATCCCCTACTCGATGATCGAGCCGCTGCGCGATGTGCTGACCAATCTGGGGCCCAATGGCCGTGAAGGCGATCAAAGCTGGACCCGGCGGATGGCCGGCGAGTTACGCCAGACCGAAGTGGAACTGGTGGCGGAATTCGTTTCCGTGGCCAGCCGCATCGCGGACGTGATGGCCTTGAAGCAAGGCGATGTATTGCCCATCGAATTACCGGACAGCGTGCGCGCCCACGTGGACGGTGTGCCGGTCATGGAGTGCGAATACGGCAGCCGTGAAGACCAACGGGCGTTGCGCGTGGTACGCATGATCGATCACACCGGCCCGCCTTCGACCTCCCCGTTCGTCAAAGCGTCCACGCCGCAACCCAAGGAATCCGAAGATGAGTGATCCCAACAAACCCGATCAGCCGGATCAACCGGAGAAGCCGGACCACGAAGACCTCTGGTCCGAAGCGTTGAACGAACAGAACAGCGGCGGCGAGGATGATCCCTGGGCCGAAGCCCTGGCCGAACAGCAGTCCGCGGCCCCCGGCAACGACCAGGGCAACGGTAACAACGGAGGCGACACCACCCGCAATGCCGGCGGCCAGGTGTTCAAACCGCTGGAAGGCGAGGCCGGCATCGGCTCCGGTCCCCGTGATCTGGAAATGATCATGGACATTCCCGTCAAGCTGACGGTGGAGCTGGGGCGCACCCGCATCACCATAAAACAGCTGCTTGAACTGGCCCAGGGATCGGTGATCGAGCTCGATGGTCTGGCCGGTGAGCCGATGGACATTCTGATCAACGGTTACCTGATCGCCCAGGGCGAGGTGGTGGTGGTGGACGACCGCTACGGCATCCGCATCACCGAAATCGTCACCCCGTCCGAGCGGGTACAGAAGCTGAATCGCTGAACCATGGACACCGAGACCCTGGCACAACACGGTGAAGGCTGGATCGGGCTGGCGATGATCGGTAAAACCGCATTCGCGCTGCTGCTGATCGTCGCCATTATCCTGTTGTGCGCCTGGCTGCTGCGCCGCCTCAACGGTCTGCCCGGGCAGGGTCAGACATTGAAAGTGGTCGGCAGTCGCGCCCTGGGTCCAAAGGAACGGCTGGTGGTGGTGGAAGTGGAAGGTACCTGGCTGGTGCTGGGCGTTGGCGGCGGCGGCATCAATAAGGTTCATGAAATGCCCGCGCCAACACCTGCCACATCACCGCACGAGCCGCTTGATGGAGAAAACAACGACGTCAGCTTCGCCGTGCGCTTCGCCAGGGCGCTCGGCGGCAACGGCAAAAACGGCAGGGCCGGATCGTGAAGCGCGGCCCGCGCTGGCGGTTGTTGGCGGCTCTTTTACTGCCCGCTCTGATGCTGCCCGGTCTGGCCTGGGCTCAGGCCAGCATCCCCGGCCTCACCAGCCAGCCCACCGCCGACGGCGGCCAACAATGGTCGATCCAACTGCAGACGCTGTTACTGCTCAGCAGTCTGGCGTTCCTGCCCGCCCTGCTACTGATGATGACCTGCTTCACTCGCATCATTATCGTGTTCAGTCTGCTGCGCACGGCCATGGGCACCCAATCGGCTCCGCCCAACCAGGTGCTGCTCGGACTTACCCTGTTTCTTACTTTTTTTATTATGTCGCCGGTGTTGAACCGGGTGTACCAGGAAGCCTGGGTCCCCTTATCCAACGATGAAATGGGCTTCGAGCAGGCGCTCAGTGTGGGCAGCGAGCCGTTCCGGGAATTCATGATGGCACAGACCCGGGAACCGGATCTGGCGTTGTTTGCCCGGCTGGCCAAGACGGAGAACCTGAATGGACCGGAGGACGTGCCGCTTCGCGTATTGCTGCCCGCGTTCGTGACCAGTGAACTGAAGACCGCGTTTCAGATCGGCTTCACCATTTTTATTCCGTTTCTGATCATTGATCTGGTGGTGGCCAGTGTGCTGATGGCGCTGGGTATGATGATGGTGCCGCCGGCCACCATTTCATTGCCCTTCAAACTGATGCTGTTCGTGCTGGTGGACGGTTGGCAATTGCTGATCGGCTCGCTGGCACAAAGCTTTTTCGTCTGAACGGAGAAACGCCATGACCCCGGAAGCGGTAATGAGCCTGGCCTATCAGGGCATGATGGTAACGCTGATGCTGGCGGCGCCCCTGCTGATCACCGCGTTGGTGATTGGCCTGTTGGTGAGTCTGTTTCAGGCCACCACCCAGATCAACGAAATGACCCTGTCGTTCATTCCAAAAATCCTCGGCGTATTCGCGGTGGTGGTGCTGGCCGGCCCATGGCTGCTGCATTTGATCATCGACTTTACCCGCGAGCTGTTTCAGAACCTGCCCTTGCTGTTGTCCTGAGCCATGATCCAGGTCACCTTCGATCAGTTGCATGCCTGGCTGACCGCCTTCTGGTGGCCCTTTCTGCGTATTCTGGCGTTTTTCAGTGCCGCGCCGTTGCTCGGCCACTCCAGCGTGCCCCGGCAGATGAAGATTGGCCTGGGTCTGCTGATCACCATCGTGATCGTGCCTCATCTGCCGACGCCCCCGGCGATTCCGGTGATGTCCTGGGCCGGCCTCGGCGTGTCGGTGGAGCAGGTATTGATCGGCGTGTCCATGGGACTGGTGTTGCGGGTCATGTTCGCGGTGGTAATGGCCGCCGGCGATTTCATCGGGCTGCAAATGGGCCTCGCCTTCGCCACCTTCGTGGCACCGGATACCGGCGCCAACACCATGATCGTATCGCGCTTTCTGTACATGATAACGCTGCTGATGTTTCTCGCGGTGAACGGCCACCTGATGGTGATCGATACGCTGGCGGGCAGCTTTCAGACGCTGCCGGTAGGGCTGGCCGGCCTCAATAGCGATGCCTTCGAATTGCTGGTGCGCTATGGCGGCACCATCTTCGCATCCGGCCTGATGCTGGCACTGCCTCTGGTCTGCGCCCTGCTGATCACCAATCTGGCGCTCGGCATCCTTAACCGGTCCGCGCCTCAGCTGACGGTATTTTCGGTGGGTTTCCCGCTGACACTGACCTTGGGCCTGTTCCTGTTGACGGTGCTGATGGGCGATCTCGGGCGTTTTCTTCAAGGCTTGTTTGGAGAAGGGTTGGGCGTTTTGCAGCATCTGCTGGAGCGTTTGGCGACGTGACGGGGCGTTCATTCGCTTGCAAGCAAGCTTCCCACAGCGGCTTCGTAGCTCATGCCATGGGAAGCTGGCCTTCTACATCCGATCGAACAGGGACAGCCCCTTGATCCCCATGAAGCTCTGCTGAGCGGCCTGCAGGCCGACCTGGCGAAGCACGTACTCGGAAATCGCCTCCACGTAATCCAGGTCAACCAGATCGGACATGGTCTGCTCGTAGTTGAGGGTGCGGTTGTCCGCCACCGTATCCACCACGTCCAGCTCGTTGAGGCGGGAGCCCACCGAGGCCCGCACGGTGAGGACATTGTCCAGGCCGTTGTCCAGTTCACGCAGCGTGTTATTGAGGGTGTTGGTACGCGCCGCCTTCTCCGCGTCGGTAGAGGCCGGATTCTCCAGCACCGCCAAAGCCCGCTCAAAGGTGGCGAACAAGTCCGGATCCATGTCGGCGGCTTTATCCACCGCAATACTGTCACCGTCCGCCGGCGTACCTTCCAGCGTCATGGAGAGACCGCCAAAGCGGATCGGTTCGCCTTCCTGATACGGTTGCGGCGCACCGCCGTTGACGCTGTAGGTGATATCCGTGCCGTCATCAGCGAACTCGATGGTAAAGGCGCCGCCGAAATCCGCATCGTCAACGTCGACCACGTCCGGTCCGGTGAACGTCACCGAGCCGCTATTACCGCCATCTGCGCGGGCCAGATAACCGGCACTGGCATGCACACTCTGGAAGATATCCTCGCCATTATCGGACACCGGCATCAAACGGGAGGCATCGATACGCTGCTGGCGAACCTGGGTATCGCCCACATAATCGACACCGCCCCCGTTTTTAACGAACGGCGGGCTGTCGTCCTGGTAGCCGCCGAACAGATAACGGCCATTACCGTCGGTGGCGTTGGCCTGGCCGAGCAGCGTTTCATAGATCCCACGCAGTTCACTGGCGGCGGAGTCGCGATCGGCGTCGCTGAGCGTGCCGTTCACCGCCTGCAGGATCAGCGTCTTGGCCTGAGTGATTGAATCGCTGACGCTGTTCAGCACACTCTCTTCCTGGGACAACGCATTGCGCGCACCGACCCGCGCGTCACCATACTGCTCGGTGAGCGCCAGGGATTGCGCCACACGCACGGCCTGGGAGGCGGCCTGGGGATCATCGGAGGGATTGACCACGCGGCGCCCGGAAGCGATTTGCTGACTGACTTTCATGAGGTTGGCCTGCTGGCGATTCATGGAAGTCATGCTTTGTTCGAACATGGTCACCGTACTGATGCGCATAACGATGGCTCCTCAACCGGTTAACGCAGGCCCAGGATCGAATCGAGCACGGTGCTGCCCACTTCGATCACCTTGGCGTTGGCCTGGAAATACTGTTGGAAACGAATCAGGTTTGTGGCTTCCTCGTTAAGGTCCACACCGGATACCGATTGCTGCACGGCGCTGAGCTGCTCTTGCAGACCCTGTTGTGCCGCCAGATTCACCTTGACGATGTTGGTGCGGTTGCCGACATCCCCCACCAGCGAAGCGTAAGCCTGGCTGAACGTCGCGTTGCCGCTGACCAGAGACTGGTTCTGCAACTCCTGCAACGCCAGCGCATTCTCGTTGTTGCCACTGCCGGCGTCGCTGCCGGCGGCGATCTCGGCGGTATCGCGAATCAACATTTCCATACCGCCGGCGGCATACCGGGTGGGCTGAACATCGAAGCGATCATTGACGGCCAGCTGTGTCGGGTCATCGATGGTGACGACAACGCCACCGAAGCTGAGTTGATTATTGGCATCCAGGATGGCATTGACGGTTTCGCCATTGTCCTTGCGGGTAATGGCGAACTCACCGGTGGCGGGATCGACCACCGTCACCGTGTAGTCGCTGGTGGTCAGCCCCTCGGCATCGCCAAAGGCAACCGACAGCGTGGCCGTACCGGTATTGTCGGCATGGCTGTACAGCCGTGGGGAGCCAATGGCGAACAAATCCTCGCCGGCGTCGCCGTTCAGATCCACACCGGCGCGATGCTGTTCGTTGAAGGCCTGGGCCAGGGACACGGCCAACCGGCCCAGCTCGTTCTGGGTTTTATCCAGAGTCTCTTCGCGGAAGTTCAACAAGCCGCCCAGGGTACCGCCCTGGATATTCTTGCTCTTCAGCTCCACCAGATTGCCGGCGGAATCGTGGTAGCCCACCACCAGGCGGGAGGGATCGGTTTCCGATTCCACCGCTTCCAGTTCGAAACTGCGGGTTCCGGCCACCAATGGCTGACCATTGCCGATGCTCACGTTGTAGGTGCCGCTTTCCTGTACCGACAGCTTGACGTCGATACGTTCGCTCAGTTCCGCCACCAGTTGGTCCCGTTGATTCAGCAAGGCGTTCGGCGCTTCGCCCTGCTTGGCTTTGGCCAGGGCGATCTCCCGGTTCAGATTGGCGATCTGTTCGGCGGTGTTATTGATCTGAGTGATTTCGTCACTGATCTGTCCGTTGATACCGTTCTGCATGTCGTCCAGATATTGTTGGAACGAGCGGAACTGGGCGGACAGTGTATCAGCACTGCCGATCACGCCCTGCCGGGAAGAAGGGTCGGAAGGCGCCCCGGCCAGGTCTTCCAGGGAGGAGAAAAATTTCTGGATCAGCGGCGCCAGCCCCGCTTCCTGATCCGCCAGCAGATTGTCGATCTGGCTGACCTGGGTCTCATAGGCCTGCAAAGCGCTGGCGTTGCTGGTGGACTGGTTCAGTTGCTCGGCCACGTACTGATCGAACTGGCGCTGAATATCATTCACCCGAACGCCATTGCCGACACCACGCTCACCCAGCAAAACCAGCTCCCGATTGTAGCCGGGCGTGTAGACGTTACTGATGTTGTTGCTGGTGGCGTACAGCGCATTCTGGGCCGCGTTCAAACCACTCAGGCCAATGGAAAACAAGCTCATCGACGGTATCCCTGCGTTATCTAGTCAGGTTATCGGCGGCAGCCGGCGGTACTTGAGTCCCAACGGCGGCTTTATTTATCGTCAGGATCGGACGTCTGACCTTTCTGCATGGCTCGCCACCAACGTGCCGCGCAACCCCTCCATAATCGCTATCAACTTCTCCGCGTAGGCCGGATCGGTGGCGTAACCTGACGCCTGCAAGGCACGGGCGGCGTTTTGCCCATCCGGGGCCGCCGCCACCGCGGCATAGCGCGGATTTTCGGTGAGCAAACGGCCATGGTCAGCGAAGGCATCGGCGTACGAATCATAGACCCGGAACCGATCCACCTGACGCACTCGCTCGCCATCCACGTACTCGTGCGTAACGATGTCGGTGGTGTCGCCACGCCAGCCCGTCCCGGCCTTGATGCCGAACAGGTTATGACTGTCGGCACCGTCGGCGGTACTGATGCGGTAGCGCCCCCAACCGGTTTCCAGGGCCGCCTGCGCCAACAACAATTCCTGCGGCAAACCACTGCGCTCACTGGCTTCCCTGGCGGGACCGGAGAGCCGCTGCAGGAACGCGTCCTTATTCCAGTCCGCCTGTCTCTCCACCGCTCCGGCTATGGTGTCCGGGGCGGTGACCGGCAGCGCCTGCCTCGCCCCCAAGGTGCGGGGCGCGCCACCAAAAGCCGTGGCGAGATCAGAGCTACCGCCGATTTGTGGCGACAGCTGGCTGATCAGTTGCTCCGCCAGACCGACACCACGACCCGCCACATGCTGTGCCAACTGCTGATCCGCCAGCGACTGATAAAAGCGGGACTGATTACTGTCGAGCAAATCCGCGCGCGGGATGGCATCGCGCATGCTCTTGACCATCTGCTGCAGGAACAACGCTTCGAACTGTTGCGCCGCCTGCGCCAGCTGTTTCTCCGGGTCCAGCGCGGCTTTTTGCTTGAGCCGTTGCAACCCCTGCAAATCAAGGGCGAACTGGTTGTCGCTTGCGCCAATCGCCATTACAGAATCTCCAGCTCCGCGCGCAGCGCACCGGCTGATTTCAGCGCTTGCAGGATCGACATCAGGTCCTGGGGCGTGGCGCCCAGCGCGTTCAGTGCGTCCACCACTTCCATCAGATCCGCGCCTTCCACCACTTGCAGCGCACCGCTTTCCTGTTCGATACGGATATCACTGTCCGGCACCACCACGGTCTCACCTTCACCGAAGGGCGCGGGCTGACTGACGCCAAAGCGGGTATCGATGGTGACCGAGAGATTGCCGTGGGCCACCGCCGCCGGGCGCAGAGTGACGCGCCCGTTCAACACCACCGAGCCGGTACGGGCGTTGATCACCACCTTGGCCGGAGCGTCCGAGGGATTCAGTGGAATGCGCTCCACCCGCGCCATGAACGCCACCCGCCGATTATCGTCGCGAGGGCCGACCAGACGAATGACGCCGCCGTTGACGGCACTGGCCACCGGCGAGCCGAATTCCTCATTGATCGCCTGCACCGCCCGCCAGGTGGTATCGAAATCGGCGTCATGGAACTGCAATTCCAACACGCCGTTGTCACCGCCGAGTTGCAACGGCACCTCCCGTTCCACCATGGCACCGCCGCTGATACGGCCACCGGCCTGCTGATTGATCTGAGTACTGCTGCCACCAGCCTCGGCGCCGGCGCCACCGACCAGCAGATTACCCTGGGCCAGCGCATAGGTTTGCCCATCCACGCCTTTCAGGGGCGTCATCAACAGGGTGCCCCCCCGCAGGCTGCGCGCATTGCCCACCGAGGACACCACCACGTCGATGCGTTGTCCGGGGCGGGCGAACGCCGGCAGATCGGCGGTCACCATCACCGCCGCCACATTACGCAGCTGCATATTGGTCCCCGCCGGCACGGTAATGCCCAGTTGCGAAAACATGTTGATCAGCCCCTGGGTGGTGAATGGCGTCTGCATGGTCTGGTCGCCGCTGCCATCCAGTCCCACCACCAGGCCGTAGCCCACCAGGGTGTTGTCGCGCACGCCGGCGAAGCTGGCCAGTTCCCGCAGGGTTTCGGCGCCGGCGCACAGTGGCCACGACAACAGCAATAGTAACCATGCCACCAACCATTTCGGGCGGTGCGATCGGGGACCAGGGAAAGCAAACTGTTTCATGGTTGGCGCCGTCATCAGAACGGGGAAATATTCAGGAAAAACCGCTGCAGCCACCCCATGTGCTGAGCTTCATTGATGTAGCCGTCGCCGACGTATTCGATGCGCGCGTCGGCGACCCGGGTGGACAGTACCGAGTTGTCGCCGCGAATCACCTGGGGGTCCACCACGCCGGCGAAACGGATAAACTCCGTTCCCTGGTTGATGGCGATCTGCTTTTCTCCCCGCACGCGCAGATTGCCGTTGCGCAATACTTCCAAAACGGTAACGGTGAGCGTGCCGGTAAAACTGTTGTTGGCCCGGGAACCGCCGCCCGATTCGAAGGTATTTGCACCGCTCAGGTCGAAACCATAGTCGGCCAGATCCTCCAGCCCCTTGGGCAGCACCTGCGGCGTGAAGGTGCTGTTGCCGGTACGATTGGCGTTACTGCTGGACACCTTGCTGGCGCTGACTTCTTCGTCGAACACAATGGTCAGCACATCGCCAGCCATGCGCGGCCGGTTGTCCTCGAACAAGGGGTGATAGCCGCGCCTGGCCTGGAAAATGGATCCGTTGGCCTGGGGCGCCGGCGGCTGGGCGATCTCCACCCGCTCCTGCTCACCCACCACGGAAGGACGTGGCAGTTGCGCGCAGCCCGCCAACAGAGACAGCCCCAGGGCCAGCCCCCACAGGCGCGGATCAGAGCTGGGTGAGCCGGGCAAGCATTTCATCGGAGGTTTGCACCGCCTTGCTGTTGATCTCATAGGCCCGCTGGGTCTGGATCATGTTGACCATTTCCTCCACCACATTGACGTTGGAGGTTTCCACATAGGATTGGTAAATCCGGCCGGCCCCGTTCATGCCCGGCATGCTTTCGGTACGCATACCGGAGGCGGCGGTCTCCAGGTAGAGATTCTCACCGATGCTTTCCAGGCCCGCGGCATTGACGAAGGAAGAAAGGGTCAATTGCCCCACTTCGCGGGCATCGGTGGAACCCGGCTCGGTGATGGAAATAATACCGTCCTGACCGATGGTGACGCTGAGCGCGTTGTCGGGAATCAGGATCGCCGGCTCCAGCGGATAGCCACTGGAGGTCACCATCTGGCCGTTCTCATCCAGCTGGAAACTGCCATCACGGGTATAGGCGATGGTGCCGTCCGGCATCAGCACCTGGAAAAACCCCTTGCCGTTGATCGCCAGATCCCGCGAGTTGCCGGTCTGTTCCAGCCCCCCCTGGGCATGCAGGCGCTCGGTGGCCACCGGCCGCACCCCGGTACCGATCTGTAAACCGGAGGGCAGACGGTTCTGCACATCGTTCTGACCGCCGGGCTGGCGCAGATTCTGATACAGCAGATCCTCGAACACGGCACGGGATTTCTTGAACCCATTGGTGCTGACGTTGGCCAGGTTATTGGCGATCACGTCCATCTTCACCTGCTGCGATTCCAGACCGGTCTTGGCGGTCCACAAAGAGCGAATCATGCTGACGTCCCCTTCTTGTCGTCGTCGTCAAACCGGCGGATCAGGGCCGGCCCGGCGGTTATCCGTTCATCGACAGCAAGGCGTTGGCCCGCTGTGAATTCTGGTCGGTATGCTCGATCACCTGCAGTTGCATTTCATAGCGGCGGGCGGTGTTGATCATCGACACCATGGCTTCCATGGTGCTGACGTTGCTGCCTTCCAGAGCACCGGATTGCAGGCGCCCCAGTTCATCACGCGGCAGCGCACCGGCCCCGGCGCGGAACAAGCCGTCATCGCCACGCTCCAGGTTCCCGGCGGCATCGTTGACCAGCTTCAGACGCCCAACCTCGGCGATGGCGTCCGGCTGTTCCCCGGCGCCAATGGCGCTGACGGTACCGTCGGCGCCAATCGACAGGCTGGCGCCGAGCGGTACCACGATCGGGCCGCCATCACCGATCACCGGCCGCCCACCACTGGTCAGCAAGCCTTCGCCATTGACCTGCAGATCACCACGACGGGTGTAAGCCTCGGCACCGTCGGCACCCTGCACCGCCAGCCAGTTGCCTTCCTGCAGGGCCACGTCCAGGTCACGGCCGGTGGCGTTGATCGGGCCGATACTGAAATCGGTACCCGGCGTGGTCGCCATCATCGACACCCGTGTCGGCAGCGCGCCGTCACCCTGCACCGGCACCGCTCGCAGCGCGTGAATCTGCTCGCGGAAGCCGGAGGTGGTGGCGTTGGCCAGGTTGTTGCTGACCACCGCCTGCTGATCCTGGCTTTGCTTGGCCGCCACCATGGCGGTATAGAGGATGCGGTCCATGTCTCAGGCCTCGGCGATTAACGCAGGTTCACCGCGTTCTGCAGCACTTCGTCCTGCACTTTGATGGTCTGGGTGTTGGCCTGGTAGTTGCGCTGGGCGATGATCAGATCCACCAGTTCGGACGTCAGGTCCACGTTGGACACTTCCAGTGCCTGGGATTCCACGTTGCCGAACATGCCGGTACCGGCCAGGCCAAGCAGCGGCTGCCCGGAAGTACCGGTTTCCACCCAGGCGTTATCGCCGGCCGGTTGCAGGCCTTCGGGGTTGCGGAAGTTGGCCAGCGCCAGAGTGCCGAGCACCTGGGACTGCTCATTGGCGTAATTGCCGATGATGTTGCCGTCGTCATCCACGGTGACCCCCACCAGGCTGCCGGCGGTGTAACCGTTCTGGTCCAGCGAACCCAGGTCGAATTCCTCACCGAACTGCGTGGTGCCATCGAAGTTGATGCCGAAAGTCACGTCATCGGCGCCGTTGTTCATGGCAAAGGAATAGTCCGGAAAAGTACTGTTGGCCTGGTCCAGAGTGCCGTTGCTGTTGAAACGCAACTGACCGGAGTTGGCCGCATCCACGGTGCCGTCCACGGCACTGTGAACCGCCCATTCATTCTCACCGGTTTTGACGAAATACAGCGTCATGGTGTGCTGTACGCCGAGGGAGTCATAGACTGAGGCGGTGTTGGCGTAGGAGTACGTACCGTCGTCCGCCGGATCGAAGGCGTCGGTGATGACGTCGCTCTCCGCGTCCAGATTGAAGGTGGCATCCACGCCGGTGGTGGCGCTGGCGCTCATGCCGCCGGCCGGCACCTGCAACACCTGTGGCTGGCCGCCGGTGCCCACGCCGGCGGGGAAGCCGGTGAGCCGGGCGCCCTGGGCGTTCTCCAGGTAGCCTTCCTTGGTCAGGGTCAGTTGGCCATTACGGGAATAGACAATCTGCTCCCCCTGCAGGAAACGGAAAAAGCCGGCCCCGTTGATACCCAGATCCAGATTGCGGCCGGTGCTCTCCAGAGTGCCGTTGGAGAAGTCCTGCAACACACCCGAAACACGCACGCCCTGCCCCACCTTGGCGCCGGTGTAGACATCGGCGAACTGCACCGAGGACCCCTTGAACCCCACGGTCTGAGAGTTGGCGATATTGTTGCCGACCACGTCCAGTTGACTGGCGGCCGCGTTAAGACCGCTCAATGCCTGAGAAAAACCCATCTTTCAGCTCCTGTTCAGAGAATCTGCCGGACGTCGTCCAGCGTCACCGGATCGGAAATGCCGCCAAGATCCAGACGCGGCAGCCCATCGGTTCCCATCTTCACCCCGTTGACCAGGGCATAATTCAAAGTGGTGACATCCACCGGCTCGTCATCGCTGGTGGCGGTCATGGAAACCGTATAGGCGCCTTCCGGCGCCAGGGTGTCGTCTTCCAGCTTGCCGTCCCAGACAAAGGATTCGACACCGGCGTCCAGGGCGCCCAGTTCAAAGCGGCGCACCACCTGCCCGGAACCATCGGTGATGGTGACCACCACATTGTCGACCGCCTCCTCCAGCTCCACGCCAAACGGCGTGGTGGCACCCTCTTCCCCAACCAGCACCCGATCACCGGCCACCAGCACGCCACGGCCAATCAGGGCGGTGGCCTGCAGTGCCTTGCCAGCATCGATCTGGTCGTTGATCTCGCCGAGGCGGGTGTTGAGCTCCTGGATGCCGCTGACGGTATTGATCTGCGCCAGTTGCGAGGTCATCTCCGCGTTTTCCATCGGATTCATCGGATCCTGATTCTTCAACTGGGTCACCAGCAGGGTCATGAAGCTGTCCTGCAGCTCGCCGGCGGCGCCGCGACTGTCACGGCCAGCGCCAGTGCCGTTCATACTGTTCAGCACGGAGTTACTAATGTTCTGGGTGGCGCCCGCCATCAGCTTTCTCCCACGGTCAGGGTTTTCAGCATCAACTGCTTGCTGGTATTGAGGACTTCCACATTGGCTTCATAGGAACGGGAAGCGGCGATCATGTTGACCATCTCGTGAACCGGTTCCACATTGGGCATGGTCACGTACCCCTGCTCATCCGCCAGCGGGTGATGGGGCCGGTACTCGCGGCGCAGGGGGGCCGGATCTTCCACCACTTCCCGCACCGACACGCCGGCACTGCCTTCGCCATTTTGGCGACTCTCGAAAATCACCTGGCGCGCCCGGTAGGCTTCGCCGTCGGGGCCGGCGACGCTGTCGGCATTGGCCAGATTGCTGGCGGTGACGTTCATGCGCTGGGCCTGGGCCACCATCGCCGAGCCGGAAATTTCAAAGATGGAAAACATAACGGTTTCCTTTTATTCCGATTGCATGTTTATTCCGACTGCATGGCGCCCTTAAGGCCCTGAATGCGACTGTTGATCATGGTGAGCGCGGCCTGGTAACGGACCGAGTTATCGGCGAACTGCACCCGTTCCACATCCATGTTCACGGTGTTGCCGTCCAGGCTCGGTTGATCCGGCACCCGGTAGAGCAAATCCACCTCCTCAGTGGACACTCCGGTGGCCAGATGTCTCTCGGACGTGGTGGTCAAATGCAAAGCCCGCTCCTGCTCATCCCCGGCCACGGCCCGCGCCAGCTCGTCGGAGAAGTTGAAGTCACGCGCTTTGAAATGCGGGGTATCGGCGTTGGCGATGTTGCCGGCCAATACCCCCTGACGTTCGTGACGAAGTTGCAGTGCCTGCTGATAGAAGTTCAGGGCACCAGCCAGTTTATCGATCATGGCTAAACTCCTTTTGGATACAGCCAGACTAAAACGGGCCCCGGGTCTGCAAACGGATAAACAGCCATGCATTTGATGGCCATTTCGTTTATTCGCCATCGGCGGGGTTTCGTACACTATGGGCATGGGCCGAATCAGAGATGACAAAACATGAAGGCATGGCCATGGGCAATCAGCGCGTTGTTGCTGTTGATTCCCTCGCTGGCGGCGGCGACCACCGCGATGGAGCAACAGGCCAGGGCCTTTCTGTTGCGGGAAGCCGCCGGGCTGGGGGATCACATCGAAGTGACGATGCAATCCCCGAGCGCGCCGTTGCCACCCTGTGACGACGCCACACCGTTTCTGCCCGGTCATCAGCGGCCCCTGCTCGGCCCGGTGACCGTCGGCGTGCGCTGTGATGGCCAGGTCCGTTATCTGCAGGCCAGGGTCAGCGCCCGGGGACGCTACTGGGTGGCGGCGGACAGTCTGGAAGCCGGCACTCTTCTGGAAAAAGACGATCTGCGGGTGCGGGAGGGGGATCTGAGCGCCCTGCCACGCCGGGCGGTCACCCGCCTGGATGAGCTTGTCGGCAAGGAACTGACCCGCCCGCTGAACGCCGGCACTGTGCTGCAGGACAGCGTTTTACGCGTCCGGCCTCTGGTACGGCGGCGGCAACCGGTGAAGGTGGAAGCCATCGGGACCGGCTTTCGTATCGAACGCGCGGCCCATGCTCTGGAGGACGGCGCACTGGGTGAACGGATCCGGGTGCGCTTGCCGGACCGGAAGGTGCTGACGGTGGTGGTCAGCGGGCCAAACCGGACCCGGGTCACATTTTGACGTTCCCGGACTCAAGCGCCCGGCTTTTTGGCCGATGAAGCGTGAGAGGAGAGCTTGAACGGGCTCATGAACAGGCTCTATGTGCCTCCGCGAACGCAATGGAGAGACAGCTGTGAAAATTGATCATCCGCACCCCTTCAGCGCCAACCGCCCGGTGCCGGAGAAAGCCGCCGAGCGCAGCGTCGAGCGTTCCGCCAACGAGCCCGCGGAGACCAGCCCGGCGGCGGTAACCCATCTGCATCGCGACCGCAGCGACGGCGACATCGACACCGCGCGGGTGGCGGAAATCCGCCAGGCCATCAGTGAAGGCCGCCTGGAAATCCGCGCCGACCGCATCGCCGACGGCTTGATTGAGCGAGTTCGGGAAGAGCTGGAAACGCGGTCCGCCCCTTCATGAGCCTGAACATTCATTTGCAGCGCCAACACGACCATCTGGCCTCGCTGGAACAGTTGCTGTCCGAAGAGCGGGGCTTGCTGGTTCAGGGCAGCATCGACGGTCCGGAGTTGGGCGCCGTGGCACAACGCAAAGCCGCTCTGCTGGAAACGCTGGACACTTTCGAAGGCCGGCGCCGGGAAGCTCTGCAGCGGCTCGGCTACGACGACACGCCTCAAGGCGACGAACAGGCGGCCCGCGAAGCGGGCTGTCTGCCGTTGTGGCGGGCGATCCAGGCCCGTGCCCGGGCCGTGGCCGCGGACAACCGGGTCAACGGCGAGTTGATCGAACTGCGTGCGGCCAACAATCTGCGGCTGCTCAACGCCCTGCGCGAACAGGCCGGCAATCCGTTATACGGCCCCGATGGCCAACCAGGCCCGCGCAGCGGACGGCTGTCCTCGTCCGCTTGATAAGGGGGCTCGTTTCCGCTTCTTCCGTATTCTGCGAGCAGGAATGACAACGTGGCAATGACTCTCAAACAGGCGGTCGTCGACGACGACGCACTGGATGTCATGCTGGCCTGTCGGCCGGTGTACAGCAAAAATCAGGATCTGGCCGCCTTCCAACTGCTGCTGCAAGGCGGCGGCGACAGCGTCACGCTGTCCGACATTGAATCCAGCCATCCGGTGATTCTGGGCACCTATTCCCAGGTTTATCAGGACGGCCGCACCCGCACCGTGCCGACTTTTCTGCGCGTGACCCCGGAAGTGCTGCTGGCCCGGTCGTTACCCCATCTGCCCAAAAAGCAGTATATCCTCGACCTCGACCACGGCTTGGCCGAGCCAGACGTGTTGCTGGACCAGGCCCGGCGCTGGGCCGGCCAGGGCTACCGGCTGGCACTGGACGGGTTCGGACCGGCTGACAAAGTGGATCCGGCGCTGCTGGATCTGGTCCACATCATCAAACTGGACGTTCGCCGCTTCGACGACGACACACTGCGCGCCACGGTGGAAAGGCTCCGGCCCCACGGCGCCGATCTGCTTGCCGATCATCTGGGTGATCGCCGCCGTTTCCGTGTTTGCCTGGAATTGGGGTTCAGTTATTACCAGGGTGATTTCCTGGCCACGGCGGTACCGGTAAAAGGCCGCAAGATCGCCGGTAATCAGCTGTTGTTACTGCGGCTGCTCGCCGAACTGCACAACCCGGAATCAACGCCGTCGTCGCTGGAGGCCATTGCCATCCAGGACGCCCATCTGACCTGGCGCATTCTGCGCGTGGTCAACTCCGCCGCCCTGGGTTTGCGCCGTGAGGTGAGTTCCCTGTCCCAGGCCATCGCCTTGCTGGGCATGGACGAGATGCGGCGCTGGGCCAATCTGCTGCTGGTGCACGGCAGCCACAACAAGCCCGCGCATCTGGTCCGCAATATGCTGGTGCGCGGACGCATGTGCGAAGTGATGGCGGAGCTCTCCGGCGAAGAGGTCCCGGTGAACCATTTCATCGTCGGCCTGCTGTCGCAACTGGATGTCATCACCGACATCGCCATGCCGGAACTGATGGATCAAGTCCCCCTGAGCCAGGACGTGAAACGCGCTCTGGTGGCCCGCGAAGGGAAACTCGGGGATCTGCTCAACGAAGTGGAACACTACGAAAACGGCCGCTTCGATCGACTCACCTGGCTCAACGACACCTCGTTCTACGAAGTGGCCTATCGTCACAGCGTGGCCTGGGCCCGGCAGATTCAACAGGCCCTCGGCAGTTTGTGACACCCGATCACGGCGGTGCGGTCAATGGGCTCCGCGCCGCCGCCTTGCTAGCATGGGTCTTTCGCCAATAAGGATAATCTCATGACCGTGCCGCGCTCCCTGCCTCTGTTACTCCTGCTGACCCTGGCCGCCCTGCTCACCGCCTGCGACAGCGGTCCGGGCGACAACGTGATTCGCGATGCGCTGAACGCGGAACTGGAACAGGCGCATCTCGACGAATTGCTGGAAGTGGAAGACGTGGAACAACTCAGCGCGGTAGAAGACAGCCAGGGGGATTACAGCGTGGAAGTGAATTACCGGTTACGCGCCCGCAAGGGTCTGGCCGACTACGCTGGTGAAATCCGCGGCGATGACGAACGCGAGCCGATGGACCGCTTCGCCATGACCATGGCCCTGGCCGCGGTGCGGGTGGAGTTCGGCCCGTTCGAGGAAGGCGACACCTTCAACCGGGAACGGCGGCTGGTATTCAGCAAAGGCGATCAGGGCTGGCAAATGAAAAGCGCTTTGGGAGCGAAGCCGGACCGGGACCGGCCGTGACCGGTCTCAATCACAGCATCAGGGTCATCAGCACCGCGTCCTCGTAACCCTCTTCGGCCCGGTAGTAACCGGGCCGGCGACCGCATATCTCGAAGCCGAGCTGTTTGTAGAGCTTCCTGGCCCCCCGATTGCCAGCCCGCACCTCCAGATACATCACCGACATGCCCCCATCGACGGCCCGGGCGATGGCCTGCTCCAGCATCCAGCGAGCGATACCGCGCCGTTGCCAGGCCGGCGCCACCGCGATATTGAGCAGATGGGCTTCATCCAGCACCGTGGACAACACCATGAAACCGGTGATTTCCCCTTCGTGGGTCGCCACCTTGCAGTGGTAACCACTGGCAAGACAGCTGCGGAAATTGGTCATCGACCAGGGCGTCAACTGACAATCCTGCTCCACCGCCAGCACCCGCTCCAGATCCGCGCTGGTCATGGTGCGCAGGCGCACGTCATCGGTGATTTCAGCCATGGAAGCCCGATTCCACCATTGCCTGCCAACTGCGTTTCTTGTGCCGCGCCGGCTCCGAGAGCATCTCATCCAGACTGCTCACCACCAGCGCGCCCATCTCGCCGAGTTTGAACTCTTGATAGCGTTCCGTGCCGAGCACCTGCTTCGCCAGTGTCTCGTTCAGGCAAAACAGAGCGCGCTGCCCGCCATCCAGCCGCGCCAGACCGGCAACAAACGCCGTCAACGCCTGGGAAGCGGCATTAGGGTCCATCGGTTGATCGTCGGTCAGCGGACAATAGAACCGGCGTGGACGGGACGGGACGGCGGCGAACACAGCCAGCAGTGATGCCGCCAGGGCACCGTCGTGACGCCCCAATCCCGGCGCCTTGGCATCGCTTTGTTGAAACAGCAGCCAGGTTTCCCCGGCCAGGTGCGCTTCGAGCGTAAAGACCAACGCCTGATCGGCGGCAACGGGCTGCGCAGCGGCCTGGACCGGCGTGGCGGGTTCCCTTGCGACGGGTCGCGGCGCCGGTGGTGGCGTCCGTTCCAATTCACTGGACAACGACGGCGGCGCTTTCGGCGTCTCCGTTTCCACCGCCACCCGCGGTGCTTCGGTGCTCGCTGGCGCGGCCTCCGGGGCCGGTGGCGGCTCGGGCGGCGCCAGCTCCGGAGAAGGCGCCGCGCCGGGCAGCACCACCCGCGCCACCCAGGGCGTCAGCCCCAGGGCCTTCAGATAGCTTTGCCGCTGCGGTTCATTCATAGGGCGCTCCGCGCCAGTCCGATGTCAGGTTCTATCATACGTCCGCCGCCTGCGGATGGGCCCGCTGTAGCCCGGAGGCGAAGTGATTCAAGGCATTCAGATACGCCTTCGCCGAAGCGCTGATGATATCGGTGTCGGCCCCGTGGCCGTTGACGATGCGCCCGCCTTTTTCCAACCGCACGGTCACCTCGCCCTGGCTGTCGGTGCCGGAGGTGATGGCATTCACCGAATACAAAGACATGGAACAGTTGCTCTGCACCAGGGATTCGATGGCCTTGAAGGTGGCGTCCACCGGGCCGGCGCCGGCAGCGGTGGCCTCCCGTTCCTCACCGTCCACATTGATGACGATACGCGCCTTCGGCGTCTCGCCGGTACAGGCGGTCACCTCCAGCACCACCAGTTGGTAGCGCTCCTGTTCCGCCGCCTGCCGGGTATCGCTGACCAGCGCCTGCAGGTCCTCGTCGAACACCTCGTGCTTTTTGTCGGCCAGATCCTTGAAGCGCTGGAAGGCTATGTTCAATGACGCATCGGAGCCCAACGGGATCCCCAGTTCCTCCAGGCGGGCGCGGAAGGCGGCACGGCCGGAGTGTTTGCCGAGCACCATGCGGTTGGTGTGCCAACCCACGTCCTCGGCGGACATGATTTCGTAGGTCTCGCGATGCTTGAGCACGCCGTCCTGGTGAATGCCGGACTCATGGGCAAAGGCGTTGGCGCCGACGATGGCCTTGTTGGGCTGCACCGGGAAGCCGGTGATGGTGGAGACCAGTTTTGACGCCGGCACGATCTCGCGGGCGTTGATGCCGGTGTCCACCGGGAACAGATCCTGGCGGGTGCGCACCGCCATCACAATCTCTTCCAGGGAGGCGTTACCGGCCCGCTCGCCCAGTCCGTTGATGGTGCACTCCACCTGACGGGCTCCGGCCTGCACCGCCGCCAGGGAGTTGGCCACCGCCAGTCCCAGGTCGTTATGACAATGCACCGAGAACACCGCTTTGTCGGCGTTCGGCACCCGCTCCAGCAGGGAGCGGATGGTGTCGGCGAACTGCTCGGGAATGTTATAGCCGACGGTGTCGGGGATGTTGATGGTGCGGGCCCCGGCATCGATGGCCGCCTCGACGATGCGGCACAGGAAGTCCAGTTCGGAACGGCCCGCGTCCTCGCAGGAGAACTCCACGTCGTCGATGCGGTTACGGGCATGCTTGACCGCCGCCACCGCGTTCTCCACCACCTGGTCCGGAGTCATCCGCAGCTTGTGCTCCATATGGATGGGGCTGGTGGCGAGAAAGGTATGGATGCGGCCGGACTCGGCCCCGGCCAGCGCTTCCGCGGCGCGGTCGATGTCCTCCGCCTTGGCCCGCGCCAGCGAACAGATGGTGGATTCGCGCACGGTATCGGCGATCGCCTTCACCGCCTCGAAATCACCCTGGCTGGCAATGGCGAAACCGGCTTCGATGACATCCACCCGCATCCGCTCCAGCGCCTTGGCGATGCGCAGTTTTTCGTCCTGGTCCATGGTGGCGCCGGGGCTTTGCTCGCCGTCACGCAAGGTGGTATCGAATATGATCAGGCGCTCTTTGTTCATCGTCGTATCTCGCCAAGTATGGGGGTTCATCAATTCTAGCAAATCAGCCCGGACCGGGGGTATCAAACCAGATGCAGTTCCCGCAACAGTTCCTCGCGGAGCTGCTCCCCGGCCTGCTGCCCGGCGATGCCCTCCGCCACCCGCACCCGCCTGCTCTCGTCCTGAGCGTAGAGATTCATGTATTCCTGTACCCGGCCATTGGTGGTGGATCTGAGCGCGCTGTCGAGTACCAGTTGATCGGCGTTACGCAGCCGCATGCGGCGCTGTCGCAGCGGAATCCCCAGCCAGCGCCGACGGCTGCGTACTTCATCGCCACGAATCACCACCTGGAGGCTGCGTCCGAGCATATACAGCGTGATAAGGACCAAGCCGTAGCCCACCAACCCGAAAACGCCGGCCATCAAATACAGCATGCCGCCTTCATCGAGGGCCAGCATCAGCAGGAAGGTGCCCACCGCGGCGAAAATGCCGCCGAACAGCAGCAGCCCCAATTTCAGGCCCAGATTGCGGCCGGCGCGGCTGGTCACTGTCAGCCCCAGGCCGGTGCGTTTGATCACGATCTGTTCCCTGGCCGACGCCAGTGCCGCTTCCTCGCGCTCGCGGCGATCCTCCTCCACATGGGACTCCGGCAGAGTAAAGCGGCTGCCAGCGTCGCCCTGCACCACAGGAATGGACCAGTCACGATGCAATTCGCGACCGTCCATCTCTCCTTCCATGGAAACCTGCCAGTACACCGATTGCCGGCCACGCTGATAGGTGGGCGGCAAATCCCCCGGCACATCGAAGCAGAACTGAACGCGGCTGTCGCGCATGCCGGACTCCACATAGCCACCCTGCTCGCTCTGCCACAGCACCGTGGTATCCGTGCGGCGGTCATCGCCACTGCCGCGGGTCTCCTGATGCACGCAGGAGAGGGAAACGGTGAATTTGGCCGAATGCGGTACCGTCCGGCTGATCAGAACCTCACCGCCCACCTGCCCTCCGGCGTAGCCCGGGTTCGGATCCAGGGTCAGCGGTGTCGGCCCGAAGAACTTGTAACGGCGGCGACCGGCCCAGCCTCCGGCCATCACCAACAGCCCGATCAGGGGGAACAGAAAGATAAACAGCATGGCGTAATCGCCCTGCGGCACGCCCTTGACAGCGGGCCAATAACCCGGCGCCGGCACCAGAGCAAAAATCAAGCCGAACACAATCAGAAACCCGTGTCCGGATTTCTGGTTGCTGTTGTAGACCGGTTCGCCGCCGCCCTCGGAATTCCCCGAAGCTCTGGCTCTTCGATTGAAGAAAAACAGCAAGCCACCGCCCACCAGGGCAAACACGCCGCCAAAGGCGAAGCCGAACACCAGCGACCCGCTGCGCAGGCCGCGTTCCAGATAAGCTTTTTCCGGCTTGTCCGGATTCACCCAGGCCAGCACCGGCTGTTGCGCCAGCCGGGCCCGCTCCAGGCGGCGCGCTAGGCGCTGCCAGAAATCATCGAAGTTATCACTGCCACCGTACAGCGACACCGATTCGCTGGTGTAGGTGCGTCCCTGATACTGGTATCGATAGCGCGCACTGACACTGTAGGTGGTGGAACCGTCGGACGTGCTGCGATTCAGACGGCTGTCCAACACCTGGGCCGGCACCCGCTCCCAGCTGTCGGTCTGCCAGTAATGAAACAATGGCTTCAATGCTATGAAGTACATCGCGGCCAGGCCCGCCAAAAGAAACACGGCGGCGAAACCGTTCAGCAGGCAACCCGGCCCTTTGCTACCTTTCCTTGTGTCTGATGCGGCTTCGTTCAAACCCTGTCACTCCCATCATCAAGAAAACACCACTGATCGCCCCGTACAGGTGGGCGTTCACGTAGACGCTGCCGCCGATCCAGCCGCGCAAATAATCCACATCATAGCCGGGCCATTGCTCGACCAGCAGGCGGCCGGCCACCACCGCCAGCACCAGCGAATGCAACCACGGATGGCCACGCCAGCCGAGTAACAGGCAGAACACCAGTAAGGCATGCAATAACCCGGACAGCCCCACATACCAATCCAGCCCCGGATCAAAGAGATATAACGCGCCGCTGGAAAACAGCCCGCAAAACAGCAGCCAGCTCCAGAACCGGTAGCGGTCCAGCAAATCACGGAAGAAGTGGACGATCAGACCGAGGCCGGCGAGATTCATCACCGTATGCCACAGATTCAGGTGGCTGATGTGGGCGCTCCACAGCCTCCACCCCTGGCCCGCCGCCAGAGCAGCGCGATCGTACCGCAGCCAGGGATTGACCCATTGGTGGGCCACGCCCAGCGCCAACACGACGAGCGCGAAGATCGCCACATGGCGCCACAGTTTCCGGTCCCGAACGACCATCTGGTCCTCTCGTGTCGTTGCCTTTACCCTACAGGCTCACCCAAACGGATTTGCCCCATGCCGAAATCATCTCTTTTCACCTTGCCCGCCACCCTGGTCCTGCTGCACGCCGCACTGGCGGCCCCCGTTTTCGCCGACCAGCCCCTGTGCGGGAAGAAGATCGCCGAAGTTGAACGTCAGCATGCGGAAGCGCGCGCTCACGGCCACGATCACAAAGCCCGGGGGCTGCAGCGGGCTCTGGACGCGCTGCGGGACGACTGCACCGATCAAGGCCTGATCGACGACGCCCGCGGCGCCGTCGACGCAGCGCAGCAGGAAGTCGCCGAACGCCAGGCCGACCTGGATGCCGCCATCCGGAAAGGCGACAAGGACGATATCAAAAAGCGGCGGGAAAAGCTCAAAGAGGCGCGGCAGGAATGGGCGGAAGAACAGGCCGACCTGGAGGCACTGCTGCAAGTACGCTGAGCAAAGAGCCTCCGGTACAACGCCCTGCCCTCTGATCACTGCTGTAGGAGATTCTATGGTGTCCTGCAATGCTTAAAAGAGCTTTGCGGGGCAATATTCTTGTTGCTGCTTCATCAGGGTGAAGGCGGTGCGGGCGATCTTCCGGGCCAGGATCACCAAGGCTTGGGTGGTGTGCAGTCCCCGATCCCGATAGCGCTGATAGAAGGCGCGCCAGACCGGGTGTCGAGAGGCACTCATGGCGGCACAGTGCAGCAGTCGCCTGACCTCGGTATCCCCTTGCTTGGTCAGCTTACGCTTGCCTGTGAGTTTACCAGAGTCACGCACTCGGACATCCAGCCCCAGGAAGGCCACGAAGGCATCGCTGTTCTTGAAGTCCCCTCTCAGGAAGGCCATGACCAAGGCGGTGGCGGTGAGCTCGCCGACCCCATCGATGGCGTCGCAGCGTTGGACCTGGGTCTGTAAGCCTGCGGCCCTCACCGCACTCTTGAGCCGTTTCTGGATCAGAGTGTCAATCCGGTCCATTTCGGCGATCAGGGCCTGTAGCGGGGCCTTGAGCTCCGGTTCTCCGCTCAGGCTCTGGCGTAATGCCGTGCGGGCCTTAACCAAGGCGGCGCGGCGACGCAGCAGGCTCTGCAGCACCCGGTACGCCTTTGGGGGTGGGCTCCATGGGCGTAACTCGTCTTTCTCCCTGCGCAGATAGCGGGCCAGCAACTGGGCATCGGCCAGATCCGTCTTGGCCCGCCCTCCAACGCCTTTGCGGTAGTTGCTGAGGCGGTAGCCGTCCACCACATAGACCCGGTGGCCCTTGGCGTGTGCGCGCTCGGTAATGTCCAGGTGATAGGTGCTGGTCGCCTCAATGGCGATATCGCAGCCCTTGGGGAGGGTGGCCAGCCATTGGCGGATGGCCTGGGGGGTATTGTCGATGGTGACGGTTTGGTTCAGGTCCTGGAGGTGAATCACCAGGTCGTCTTTGGCCACATCAATCCCGATCTCCGGGCGGCTTGCCGGCATTGCCATGGGGCACCCCTGTCAGCTAGGTTAAATGGGCTTGTCGGGGCGCACCGTAACGCTGGCTTGCAGAGTATCGTCGGTCTGAGTGTGCGCTCAGCCGATGGATTCCTTATCGGCGTTTGAAGGTGCGGGGTGGGGCCATATCTCCCACAGTCTGTACCCTAGGGTCAGAAGCTTGCTTGGTCCCTCCACCCCGACAAGTCTTTTCTTTCTAAGACTTGCCGGGAAACCATACAAGCTTGCCCTGCAAGCGAATTCTTTGTAAACAGGCCCAATTCGCTTGCAGGGCAAGCTCCTACAACGGCCATGTAGCAACCTCTGAATTCAGTCTCCAAGGCCAGCACCAACGACCTGCATAAAAAAGCCCCGCCCTTGCGGGCGAGGCTTTTTCAGGCTTCGGTGGGAGCCGGAGCGGCGATTACATCATGCCGCCCATGCCACCCATTCCACCCATGCCGCCCATATCCGGAGCAGCACCTTTTTCTTCCGGCTTGTCCGCCACCATGGCTTCGGTGGTGATCATCAGACCGGCCACGGAAGCGGCGGCCTGCAGCGCGGAACGGGTGACCTTGGCGGGATCCAGGATACCCATTTCCAGCATGTCACCGTATTCGCCGGTGGCGGCGTTGTAACCGTAGTTACCGCTGCCGTTGCGAACTTCCTGCACGATCACGGACGCTTCGGCGCCAGCGTTGGTGGCGATCTGACGCAGCGGCGCCTGCAGAGCACGGATGGCGATGGTAATACCGGCATTCTGCTCTTCGTTGTCGCCTTTCAGGTCACCCATGTTGGCCAGAGCGCGTACCAGCGCCACGCCACCACCCGGGACCACGCCTTCTTCCACGGCGGCACGGGTTGCGTGCAGAGCATCGTCAACGCGGGCTTTCTTCTCTTTCATTTCCATTTCGGTGGCGGCACCGATCTTGATCACGGCCACGCCGCCGGCCAGTTTGGCCACACGCTCTTGCAGCTTCTCGCGATCGTAGTCGGAAGAGGAGTTATCGATCTCGCGACGGATCTGCTCGACGCGGGCATCGATATCGCCTTGCTGGCCAGCGCCATCGACCAGGGTGGTGTTTTCCTTGTCGATGTTCACTTTCTTGGCGTTACCCAGATCTTCCAGGGAAACGTTCTCCAGGCTCAGGCCCACTTCCTCGGAGATCACGGTACCGCCGGTGAGGATGGCGATGTCCTGCAACATGGCTTTGCGGCGATCGCCGAAGCCCGGCGCTTTCACGGCGGCGCATTTGATGATGCCGCGCATGTTGTTCACCACCAGGGTGGCCAGGGCTTCGCCTTCGATGTCCTCGGCGATGATCATCAGCGGACGACCGGCTTTAGCCACGTTCTCCAGTACCGGCAGCAGTTCGCGGATATTGGAGATCTTCTTGTCCACCAGCAGGATGTAGGGCTCTTCCAGCTCTACCTGCATTTTTTCCTGGTTGTTGATGAAGTACGGGCTCAGGTAACCGCGGTCGAACTGCATGCCTTCCACGACTTCCAGTTCGTTGGCCAGGGACTGGCCTTCCTCAACGGTGATCACGCCTTCCTTGCCCACTTTCTCCATGGCCTGAGCGATGATCTCGCCCACGGAGCTGTCGGCGTTGGCGGAGATGGTGCCCACCTGCTCGATGCTCTTGGTGTTGTCACAGGGGGTGGACAGTTTCTTGATTTCTTCGACCACGGCGATGACGGCTTTGTCGATGCCGCGCTTCAGGTCCATCGGGTTCATGCCGGCGGCCACGGCTTTCAGGCCTTCGTTGACGATGGCCTGGGCCAACACGGTGGCGGTGGTGGTGCCGTCACCGGCTTCGTCGTTGGCCTTGGAAGCGACTTCCTTGACCATTTGCGCGCCCATGTTCTCGAACCGGTCTTCCAGCTCGATTTCCTTGGCCACGGACACGCCGTCCTTGGTGATGGCCGGAGCGCCGAAGGACTTCTCCAGCACCACGTTACGGCCTTTCGGGCCCAGGGTGACTTTCACCGCGTCGGCCAGGATGTTCACGCCTTTCACCATGCGCTGGCGGGCGTCGTCACTAAACAGTACTTCTTTAGCCATTGTCGTGTTCCTCTGAAATTCGGTTATCCAGGACAGCAGTGGAGAATAAGGATCAGCCTTCGATCACGGCCAGGATTTCAGCCTCGCTCATGATCAGCAGCTCTTCGCCTTCCACCTTCACGGTGTTGCCGGCGTATTGGCCGAAGATCACCTTGTCGCCTGCTTTCACGTCCAGAGGACGCACATCGCCGTTTTCCTGGATCTTGCCATTACCCACGGCGATCACTTCACCCCGGGAAGGCTTCTCAGCGGCTGAGCCGGGCAGCACGATACCGCCGGCGGTCTTGGTTTCTTCCTCTTCGCGACGCACCAGTACGCGATCATGCAACGGACGGATTTTCATTGCCTCTCTTCTCCTGTTGAGGTTTCAGCAATCAACGAATGTAGTCAGCATCATGGCCGGACCGGCATGGCCAGACCCGGCTTAGCACTCTATGCCAGAGAGTGCTAATCATAATTGGACCGTCATGACAGTCAATAGGCCGTCACGCCGGTGACCACCTAATGGGGCTGCCAGCCGGCCTTTCAAGAGCGCGGAGCACAAAAAATCGTCGGGAGCGATTTTTGGCGTCGTGTCAGCGACGGCCCAAAGGGTGGGTACTCGCGGCTAAAGCAGTTTCCTACAGGCCGGACTACGAAGCCTCTGTAGGAGCTTGCCCTGCAAGCGAATTGCACTACGGTCCAAGAATTCGCTTGCAGGGCAAGCTCCTACAGCGGCCTTGTAGCGACCTACGGGTTCGTATCTCCAAAGTTGGCGGCAGGCTTGGGGCTTAGCGGCTTGGCAGGTTGTGCGCATGCCACGGTTGCGCGGTGCCCCCGGCACTTTCATACTCGCCGCATGAATCAGGAGTTCCGCGACGCGGTCTATCAGATTGTGGCGGCCATCCCCGTCGGCACCGTCTGCAGCTATGGTCAGGTGGCCCGTATGGCGGGTTACCCGCGCCACGCCCGTTTTGTCGGCCGGTTGATGAGCCAGTTGCCCAAGGGCAGCAAACTGCCGTGGCATCGGGTGATCCGGGGCGATGGCGGTCTGCCGCTGATCGGTACCCCCAGCGGAGAGACCCAACTGCGCCGGTTACACAAGGAAGGCGTGGCGGTGTTGGGCCACCGCGTGCCATTGCGCCGCTTCCAATGGCGCCCCGAGGCCGCCGAATCCGCCCCCGGAGAGTAAATGAAACTGGAAAACGCCTTTTTTGATCGCCGCATCCTGGTGATCTTTCTGCTGGGTATTGCCAGCGGCTTCCCCAAGGGCATGATCGTTTCCACCCTGTCCGCCTGGCTCACCGACGAGGGTCTGAGCCGTACCAGCCTGGGCCTGTTCGGTCTGGTCTCCCTGCCCTACGCGCTCAATTTTCTGTGGGCTCCGCTGGTGGACAGTTTCCGTCTGGGGCCGCTGGGGCGGGCGCTGGGCAAGCGCCGGGCCTGGATTCTGCTCAGCCAGATCGCACTGGTGGGGCTGTTGATCCTGCTCTCCGTGTTCACGCCCAGCAAACAGCTGCTGGCCGTGGGCATTATCTGTCTGATCATCGCTTTTGTTTCCGCCACCCAGGACATCGCCATCGACGCCCTGCGGATCGAGTCCGTGCCGGTGGACCAGCAGGGTGCCGCCGCCTCCGCCGGCGTGGTGGGGTGGTTGCTGGGAAATCTGCTGATCGCCGGCATCGCCCTGTGGCTGACCGCCTTGCTCGACAGCTGGAACCAGATCTACCTGGTGATGAGCAGCGCCATGCTGTTCGGGGTAGCCGGCTGCCTGCTGGCACGGGAACCCGAGGACAGAACCATGGCGGGCGGACGCCTGGACGCCCCGCCGGGCGAGCGCATGGCGCGCTGGCTGCAAGGCGCGGTCTTCGCGCCGTTCATTGAGTTCTTCCGCCGCAACGGCACGCAGATGGCCGTGGTGCTGCTGGGGTTCATCTTTCTGTTCAAGATCGGCGAGGCGTTTCTCGGCACCATGTCGATCCGCTTCTACAACGAAATCGGCTACGAATGGGCGGAGGTGTTCGCCTATGTGAAAACCGCCGGCATGGTGGCGCTCGGTGTTGGCAGCTTTCTCGGCGGCGCCATCAGTATCAAATTGGGCGCCTCCCGGGGCTTGCTGGTGGCCGGGGTCGCCATGGCCCTGACCAATCTACTCTACGCCTGGCTGGCGGTGACCGGGCGTAACGACACCGTGCTGCTGACCTGCGTGATTCTCGACAACTTCACCGGCGGTGTTTCCACCATTGCCTTCGTCACTTATATCTCCGACCTGTGTAACCGGCAGTTCACCGCCACGCAGTATGCTCTGCTGGCATCGCTGGGCAATCTGGGCCGCACCACCCTGGCCGCCGGCAGCGGTTGGATGGTGGATCTTCTCGGTGGCCGCTGGGAGGTGTTTTTCGTCCTTACCGCGGCCATGGCGATTCCCGGGCTATTGATCCTGCTGTGGCTGATCCGACACGGCGCCCGGCCGGAGGCGCAACGGCTATGAGCACCTGGTACCTGCTCGGCGCAGGCAACATGGGCTTGCTGGCGGCGTACTACTTGCTCCAGGCCGGTTTCCCGGTGACCTTGCTGCGCCGCGACACCGCCAGCCCGCTTCGCAGGAGGCTCACCTTCGCCGACGGCAGGCCGTCATACGATCTGATCCTGCCGGTGCTTTCGCCCGCCGCGCTGACCGAACCGCCGCGCCATCTGATCGTGGCCTGCAAGGCGCCGTACAGCGCCACCGCCCTTGGGCAAGTGCCGCTGACCGCCGATACCCAGGTGCTGCGCCTGCAGAACGGTCTCGGCAGCCTTGATGGTCTGCTGCCAGAGGGCGTGCTGCCGATCGAGGTGGTCACCACTTCGGCGGTGAAGCAGGACGGGCCGGAACAACATCAGGTGGTGGCGGAAAACGAAACCTGGATGGGCGGCGGCGATGCCGCTCCGGACTGGTTCGAGCAGTTGAGCGCACACTGGCCGAACCTGAGCTGGCCAACGGACTTTCAACACCGCCAGTGGCATAAACTGGTGGCCAACGCGGTGATCAATCCGCTCACCGCGCTCCACGATGTGCCCAACGGCCGGCTGCTGGAAGACCGGGAGTTGCAACGCCAGGCCGCCGAACTGTGCCGGGAGGCCGACCAGTTGTTCACTGCTTTGGATCCGACCTGGCCCGGCGACTCTTTGCCCCGGGTAATGGCGGTGGCAAGCGCCACCGCGGGCAATACTTCGTCCATGCGCGCCGACGTCCGCAAAGGCGCCCGCACCGAGATCGATGCCATCAATGGCTATTTACTGCGCCGGGCCGCTGCCCAGGGGTTGTCACTGCCGGCTCATGAGCGCATCGTCGCCGCCATGACCTCGGAGACATGAAATCAGAGGTCGCTACAAGGCCGCTGTAGGAGCTAGCCCTGCTTGGCGAATAAGACACGGCGCCAAAAAGATTCGCCAGCAGGCTAGCTCCCACAGCGGCTTCGTAGAAGCGAGCGGTTTCAGAGCTCGTGGAGAGCCGGCGGTCAGCGTTCCAGGACCGTGTTTGGCCAGGGAAGGCCAAACCCGAGCCCACATGGACGTGCTCGTAGCGTGTCCTGGAACGCTGACCGTCGGCTCTCCTCCCTTGGCAAGAATCCATGTCTCCGGGGCCGGGGCTGCACCCGTGACGGAATCCGGAGTACATTCATGGATTCCACGCCACATCATCAACAAGGAATCGCCATGTCTTCCCGCAAGGATGAAAAGACCCGCATCAACCGGGTCATCACCCGCACTGGCGACGATGGCCAGACCGGCCTCGCCGATGGCAGCCGGGTCGCCAAGGACCATCCCCGTATCGAAGCCCTGGGCAGCCTGGATGAACTCAACAGCGCACTGGGCGTATTACGCGCTCACCCGCTTGATGAGGATTTGGACCGGCTGATCGAGAATCTGCAGCAGTGGCTGTTCGATATCGGCGGCGAGCTGGCCATTCCCGCCACCGCCACCCTCACCGACGCCGAGCTGGTGGAAATCGAATCCCAGGCCGATCTGATCAATGCCGAATTGCCGCCGCTGAAGGAGTTTGTATTGCCCGGCGGCAACGCCGACGCCGCCTGGTGTCACCATTGCCGTACCGTGGCCCGGCGCGCCGAACGCCGGCTGGTGACCCTGGCCGCCGAGGAAAAGGTCAACCCGGTCAGCCTGGCGATCCTCAATCGTCTCGGCGACCTGCTGTTCATCATGGCCCGCCTGATCAATCTGCGCGCCGAAACGCCGGAGTCACAGTGGGTACGGCGCGAAGATCGCTAACCGGACGCCGCGCTGGTTTGAAAGCATTTCATTTTGAAAGAATGTGCAAGTCGCTAGGGGGACACCCCCGGCGGCCTTACACTGGGGCGATTCTCCACGGCTCCCGCGAGCATCATGGGCATACGTAACAAGCTGTTCCTCACCTTTCTGGGTACTTTCCTGCTGCTGATCCTGGCGGCCAGCGCCTTCTATTACCTGTCGTTCGAACAGAGTCTGTCCAAATACCTGGATGAGCGTCAGCAAGCCCAGGTGGAGCGCCTGGCCGATCACCTGGCGGTGCTCTACGCGCAGCGGGGCAGTTGGGATTTTCTGTTACGTGATCCGCGCCAGTTGGGGCGGCTGTACTGGCTCGCCGGTGACCGCAATCAACCCGACCCGCGTAAAATCGACCGCGATGCCCATCGTCATCTGCAATTGCTGACGGCCGACAAGCACCCTCTGCTGGGCCCACCGGTGGCGCCCAAATTCCGTCGCAAGGTGGCGATCCGTATCGGCGATCAGATAGTGGGCTGGCTGGTCTATCCGGACCAGGAAGCGATCCGCGACTCCATGGATCGCCGTTTCCAGGAACGGCAACTGCGTTTCATGTTGTGGATGACGCTGATCGGCCTGGCGCTGTCGCTGCTGGTGTCGTGGCTGCTGGCACGCCACTTCGTGGCACCGATCACCGCCCTCAGCCGCCATACCCGGCAATTACGCGAAGGGAATTACGGGGCCCGGCTGACCAGTCAGCGCCGCGATGAACTGGGCGATCTGATTCGCCATGTGGACAGCCTGGCGCAGCGCCTGAATCAGGGCCAGCAGGCCCGGCAGCGCTGGTTCTCTGATATCGCCCACGAGTTGCGCACACCATTGGCGGTGCTGCGCGGCGAGTTGGAAGCGATCCAGGATGACGTACGGCCGATGAGCAAGGAGACCATCAGCACCCTGGAATCCGAGGTCCGGCACCTGACCCATCTGGTCAGCGATCTGCATGATCTGGCCCTGGCCGATGCCGGCAACCTGCGCTATCACTTTACCCGGATGGACCTGGACGCCCTCTGCGAGGACGCCGTGGACGCGGTGCGCCCGGCGATGCAGCGCCAGGGGTTGACCCTGCTCACCACCCTGCCGCCGGCCACCCTTAGCGGCGACCCGGTACGCCTGCGCCAGTTGCTCGACAATCTGCTGCACAACAGCCTGAAATACACCGATCAGGGCGGCGAAGTGCAATTGGTTCTGGACGACGAGCAGGACCATTGGCGCCTTACCATCAACGACACCGCCCCGGGTGTGCCGGAGGAAGCGCTGCCGAAACTGTTCGATCACTTGTTCCGGGTGGAAAGCTCACGCAACCGCCGCACCGGCGGCGCCGGCCTGGGACTGGCGATCTGCCAGCGCATCGTCGAAGCCCATGGCGGCACCATCACGGCCGGGCACAGCCCGCTGGGCGGCCTGCGTATCACCATTCGATTGCCCAAGGATCATCATGCCCCGCGTACTGATCGTTGAAGACGAGCCCCGCCTGGCGCAGCTACTGGCGGACTACCTGACCCACAGCCGCTTCCAGGCGGACCAGACCGCCAGTGTGCGGGAGGCGGAACGGCTCGTCCGTGCAGGCGGTTATCAGGCGGTACTGCTGGATCTGATGCTGCCCGACGGCGACGGCATGGAACTGTGCAAAACCATCCGCCGTTTTTCCCAGGTACCGATTCTGATGATCACCGCCCGGGTGGAAGAAGTGGATCGGTTGTTGGGACTGGAGATCGGCGCCGACGACTACATTTGCAAGCCGTTCAGCCCCCGGGAAGTGGTGGCGCGGGTCAAGGCGGTGTTGCGCCGCTCCCTGGCCACGGAACAGGAAGCGGGCAGCGGGCTGGAGCTGGACCGCCACCGCTTCGAGGCGGTCTGCCAAAGTGCCCGGGTGGCGCTCACCGCCATCGAGTTCGAGCTGTTGGCCACCCTGGCCAAACAACCGGGCCGGATCTGGAGCCGCGATCAATTGATGGACGTGATCTACCCGGACCACCGGGTGGTCTCCGATCGCACCATCGACAGCCATATTCGCAAGCTGCGGCGCAAACTGGGCGAAGGGCTGCCCGGTGACCATGACTGGATCGGCAGCGTCTACGGTGTGGGTTACCGTCTTCAGACCCGGCCCGAAGACGATACCGATGAAGACGAATAAGCGCGGGTTGTTCCACGGTTCCTGCACGCTCTCTGCACATTCTTCTCCGACACTGGGTACATCGAAGTTCAACGGAGAAAGCACCATGAAGAAAGCACTGCTGATCGCCCTCACCCTGGTCACCACCACCGCCTTCGCCGGCCCCGGCATGGGCCACGGCCCGAAGATGAAGTTCGATCCCGAACAGCGCATGGACCGCATGGCGGAAACCCTGGAGCTGACCGACGCTCAACGTACCGAGATCGAGTCGATCTTCGAGGAACAGCACGAGAAAATGAAAACACTGCACGATGAAACCCGCGAGCGAGTGGACGCGGTGTTGACCGCGGAACAGCGGGACAAAGCGCAGGCACTGCAGGAAGAGCGCAAGGAAAAGATGAAGGAGCGCATGGAACGGATGCAGCAGCGTCTGGAGCGGAAAAACGCGGAATAGAAAGTTTCACCCTCTCCCTGTCCCTCTCCCCTCAAGGGAGAGGGAACCGATTAGAAAGGTCTGTCTCCCCTCTCCCTTGAGGGGAGAGGGTGAGACAGCCGCGATCTTTCTTTTACTACAGCAACACTCTACGCAAATCCCCCAGCAGACTGCTCAGGTAGGTGGTAAAGCGCGCCGCGTCAGCGCCGTCGATCACCCGATGATCGTAGGACAGTGACAACGGCAGCGTCAGCCTGGGCTGGAACGCCTGGCCATCCCACACCGGTTTGGTGTCGGAGCGGCTGACGCCGAGAATCGCCACCTCCGGCCAGTTGACGATCGGCGTGAAGGCGGTCCCGCCGATACCGCCCAGGGACGAGATGCTGAAGCAGGCGCCCTTCATGTCCGCCGGTGTCAGCTTGCGATCCCGCGCCTTGGCCGCCAGTTCCGACATTTCCAGAGCAATCTCCTTGAGCCCTTTCTTGTCGGCGTCACGCAATACCGGCACCACCAGACCATTGGGGGTATCCACGGCGATGCCAATGTGCACATAGTCCTTCTGAATCAAGGCTTCACCGCCTTTCTCCAGGGAACTGTTGAAACGCGGGAAAGCGCGCAGCGCATTGGCACAGGCTTTCACCAGGAAAGCCAGCATGGTGAGCTTGACGCCTTCCTTCTCCAGCAGCTTGTTCTGGCTCTTGCGGAACGCTTCCAGGTCGGTGATATCGGCTTCGTCGAACTGGGTAACGTGCGGAATGGTGATCCAACTGCGGTGCAGGTTGCGGGCCGCCACCTTGCGCAGTTTGTTCAGTTCCACCCGCTCCACCGGTCCGAATTCGCTGAAATCGATGTCCGGCAAATCGTCCACCGGCGCCGCCGTGCCCGCCCCGGCCGGCGCTTCCATACGGCTTTTCAGATAGGCGTGGACATCTTCCTTGAGAATCCGATCCTTGGGACCGGACCCTTTGACCCGTGCCAGATCCACACCGGTGTCGCGGGCCAGCTTGCGTACCGCCGGGCCGGCATGGACCTGGGCGGACGGCTGACCTGAGGACGCGGAAGCGGCGCTGCTCTCCTGTCGGGCCGGCGTCGGGTCGGCCGGTTTTTGTGTCTGACCGGCACTTTGCGCTGAAGCGGCTTCCGCTTTGGCCGCGGCCTTGTCACCGTCGGCTTTCGCCGCCGTTTTACCGTCGTCGCCGGACGTTTTCTTCGCCACGGCGCCGCCGGCGGCCCCTTCCAGATCCATCAGTTGATCACCGGTGCCGACTTTGTCACCCACCTTGACCCGCAATCGGGCCACGGTACCCGCCGCCGGCGAGGGAATGTCCAGGGACGCCTTGTCGGACTCCAGCACCACCAGGGTTTGCTCGGCCTCCACCTGATCCCCGTCCTGGACCGAGATCTCGATGATCTCAGCGCCTTCGATATCCCCAAGATCGGGCACCGTCACGGTCTGGCTGCCACCTCCCTGGGGCGCTTCCTGTTCATCATCCTCGCTGTCAGCGCCTTCGTCCGTGCTTTTGCTCTCCTGTTCCGGCTCGGCTTCCTCAGCACCATTCCGGTCAGCTTGTTCCTCCCCGGCCGCTTGTCCGGCGTCGTCGTCACCGGCCTCCGCCTCCAGTTCCAGCAGCGGGTCGCCTTCCTTGACCTTGTCACCCTGCTTGACCAGCAGACCCAGCACTTTGCCGCCTTTTGGCGCCGGCACTTCCACCGTCGCCTTGTCCGATTCCAACACCACGATGGTGTCTTCCGGGGCAATGGTATCGCCCTCTTTCACCGTCACCTCGATGACATCAACAGGATCGCTGCTGCCGACATCGGGGACTCGAATAGTTTCCTTGCTCACGCTTTGCTCCTTCTTGTGGAAGAAGAGTGGAAAATCATTAGTGGGTCACCGGATAGGGTTTGGCCGGATCGATTCGGTATTTTTCCATCGCTTTTTGCACCACGTCGGCGTCGACCTCGCCTTCGTCACGCAGCGCGGTCAATGCCGCCAGCACCACGAAGTAGCGGTCCACCTCGAAGAAGTGGCGCAGTTGCGCACGGGAATCACTGCGGCCGAAGCCGTCGGTGCCCAGCACCCGATAAGGCGCCTTGACCCAGGGCCGGATCTGATCCGCGTAAGCCCGGATGTAGTCGGTGGAGGCGATCACCGGGCCGGCGCGGTCCGCCAGACAGCGCTCCACCCAGGTCGGTTCGTGCTTGTCGCGTTCCGGTGCCAGCATGCGATCACGGTCGGCACGGATGCCTTCCCGGCGCAGCTCATTGAAGCTGGTAACACTCCACACGTCAGCGCTGACACCAAAGTCCTGGTGCAGCAGTTCCGCCGCGGCTTCCACTTCGCGCAAAATAGTGCCGGAGCCCAACAGCTGCACCTTCGATGCCTTCTTACCACCCTTGCCTTCGTGCAACAGATACATGCCGCGACGAATGCCTTCCTCGGCCCCTTCCGGCATGGCGCCGTGCACGTAGTTCTCGTTCATCAGCGTCAGGTAGTAGAAGATGTTCTCGTGGTCTTCATACATGCGCTTCAGACCATCCTGCAGGATCACCGCCACTTCGTACGCGTAGGTGGGATCGTAGCTGACACAGTTCGGCACCGTGCTGGTGAGAACATGGCTGTGACCATCCTGGTGTTGCAGACCTTCACCATTGAGCGTGGTGCGCCCGGCGGTGCCGCCCAGCAGGAAGCCACGGGCCTGGCTGTCGCCGGCGGCCCACCAGAAATCCCCGGTGCGCTGGAAGCCGAACATGGAGTAGTAGATAAAGAAGGGAATCAGGGTGAAATTGTGGACGCTGTAGCTGGTGGCCGCGGCGATCCAGGCAGCCATGGCGCCAGCTTCGTTGATGCCTTCCTCGAGGATCTGCCCTTTTTTGTCCTCGCGGTAGTACATCACCTGGCCGGCATCTTCCGGCTCGTATTTCTGGCCCTTGGAAGAATAGATACCCAACTGCCGGAACATGCCTTCCATGCCGAAGGTGCGCGCTTCATCGGGTACGATCGGCACCACCCGCTCGCCCAGGGTCTTGTCCTTGACCAAAGCGTTGAGCATGCGCACGAACGCCATGGTGGTGGAAATTTCCCGGTCGCCGGTGCCTTCCAGAAAGTTGGCGAAGAAATCCAGGCCCGGCATTTTCAGGGACTGGCTGGCTTCACGACGGCGCACCGGCATGTAGCCGCCCAGTTTCTCCCGCTGCTGGCGCATGTAGCGCAGCTCCGGAGAATCTTCTTCCGGTTTGTAGTAGGGAATCGTTTCCAGTTCTTCGTCGGTGAACGGCATGTCGAAGCGATCGCGGAATTCCTTCAGGCTTTCCAGATCCATCTTCTTCATCTGGTGCGTCTTGTTGACCGCTTCCCCGGCACCGGTGGCGTAACCCTTCACGGTTTTCGCCAGAATCACGGTGGGCTGACCGGAGTGGTTCACCGCCTCGTTGTAGGCGGCAAATACCTTGAACGGGTCGTGGCCGCCACGGTTGAGACGATAGATGTCCTCATCGCTCATGTGCTCGACCATTTTCTTCAGTTCCGGATAGGCACCGAAGAAGTGCTCGCGGGTGTAGGCACCGCCGTTCTTTTTGTAGGCCTGATATTCACCGTCCACGCACTCTTCCATGCGGCGGCGCAACAGTCCCTCGTCGTCCTTTTCCAACAACGGATCCCACAAGCGCCCCCAGATTACCTTGATCACGTTCCAGCCGGCGCCCCGGAACAAGCTTTCCAGTTCCTGGATGATCTTGCCGTTGCCGCGCACCGGGCCATCCAGACGCTGCAGGTTACAGTTGACCACGAACACCAGGTTATCGAGTTTCTCCCGCCCGGCCATGGACAGCGCGCCGAGGGATTCCGGCTCGTCCATTTCGCCGTCGCCGAGGAAGGCCCAGACCTTGCGATTATGATCGGCAACCAGCTCGCGGTTCTGCAGGTACTTCATCACATAGGCCTGGTAGATGGCCTGCATCGGCCCCAGCCCCATGGACACGGTGGGGAACTGCCAGAAGTCCGGCATCAGCCAGGGGTGCGGATAGGAGGATAATCCCTTGCCCGCCACTTCCCGGCGGAAGTTATCCAGTTGTTCCTCGTCGATCCGTCCTTCCAGATAGGCGCGGGCGTAGACACCGGGAGCGGAGTGTCCCTGAAAGAACACCAGGTCACCGGGGTTGTCATCGTGAGGCGCGTGGAAGAAGTGATTGAAGCCGACGTCGTAGAGGGTAGCGGAAGAGGCGAAGCTGGCGATGTGACCGCCCAGATCGTCATCGCTCTTGTTGGCCCGCAGCACCGTGACCAACGCATTCCAGCGAATCAGGGAGCGAATACGCCGCTCCATGAACAAATCACCGGGTAACGGCGCCTCCTTGCGAGGCGGAATGGTGTTGATGTACGGGGTGTTCAGGTGGGTGCGCAATACGCCTTGTTCCTGGGCTCCGTTGGTCAATATGTCCAACAGCCAGGCGGCCCGTTGCGGCCCCTCCCGTTCGATCACCGATTCCAGCGCGTCCAGCCATTCGCGCGTTTCCGCCGGATCGATATCATCGAAGAAGTTTCTTTTCTGCATGGGCTTGCGTCCTTTTTAATCGCGTTAGCCACGCCGTCGCGGGATCGCCGCGACAGCGAATGTCGTGCCTGTGTCGACGGTTCCGGGTGTGGTCGTCGCGACAGGTCGAGGAAGCTCGCTCCTCCGGTGATTCGAGGGCAATCAACACCGGGGAGCTAGGGAACCGGAGCGTTATTCAGGGTTCCCTGACCAGGAGGTCACCGGCCATAGTAACAGGCCTCGAACGATTCCCCCACCGCTCCATGGCGAGCAAACCGTAACCGAAATAGCGTTTCATTTTTATGGGGGAAGTGACGGCGATTACCTGGGAAGGGGAGCGGCAAGACAGCTCCCACAGGGTGCTACGGAACCGCTGTGGGAAGCTGGCTTGCCAGCGAATGGCGAATTCATGTCGATCAGGCCAGCAGGCTCCAGAGCGCGGCGAAGATCAGCCATACCGCCAGGGCGCGCAGCAGCACCCCGTGCAGTGCCTCCAGACGATCCATTCCCGCCGCCAGCGGCTCCTCGGTGCTCTTCTCGGCGATTTCCTCCACCGGTTCCGCCGCCTGGGCGGTATCGTTGAGCAGTTCGCGGCTGTCGTCCAGGCGCCAGAGTTTACCCGCCGCCGCTCGCGTCACCGCGCCGAACTGTCCCGCCAGTGCCAGCGCCAGCACCGTCAGGCGCGCCGGAATCCAGCGCAGCGCCGCGTCCAGACTCTGTGACCAGTCACTGTGTTCGCGGTGACGCTGCAACCAGGCCCGGTTAAGCACGAACAGCACCACCGCGCCGAACCCCAGCGTCATCAGCCAGAACAACGCGGCGAACAAGACAAAGACCCGTTCCAGGAAGCCACTTTCCAACTGTCGGAACCAGTCCGGGGAACCGGCTTCGCCGGTGATCGGCAGCGCCTGTTCGGCTCGCTCCCGCAGCGCTTCGCCGTCGTTCAAGCGTCCGCACACCAGCAGTTCATCCACCAGTCGGAATTCGCTTTCCACGCCGACCAGCCACAGCATCAGGGCGGTCCCCAATACCAGCACCAGCAGGTTGCCCCAGCCGCCGGCCAGCCAATCGAACAGCAATGCCGCCAGGATCGCCGGCAGGGCCACGCTCAGCCACCAGCCCGGAATACCGTGGCGCACCGGCGACAAGGTGGCGAGGCAGCGCTGGTGCCGATCCGGCCGGGCCAGCACCCCGGGCCAACCGCCATCGCGACGACGCAAAGCCAGAACCAAAAGCAAGACGAGCAGTTTCATAGCGCTCCCAGCGGTTTCCCTCGGTTGTTACTTTCAGTGGTTACTTTCAGTGGTTATTTCCAATAGTCATTTCCAGCTGTCATTGCCAGGCACCGATCCGCGCCCAGTCAAAACAGGGCCCCGGATCGGTTTTACGGCCCGGAGCGATGTGCTCATGGCCGGTGATGGTATCGCGGCTCAATCGAGGATAATGGCGGATCAGAGCCGCCAGCAACGGCTTTAACGCCGCGTATTGACGTTCATCAAAGGCTTGATCATCGCATCCTTCCAGCTCGATGCCGAGCGCATAATCGTTGCAGTTGTCCCGCCCGCGCCAGGACGAGGCGCCGGCATGCCAGGCACGCTGGTCACAGGCGACGAACTGAACCAGCTCTCCGTCACGGCGAATCAGGAAATGGGCGGACACCCGCAGATCTCTCAACCCCTCGAAATAGGGGTGAGCCTCATGGTCAAGGCGGTTCTGGAACAGCGCTTCGATGTGCGGGCCGCCAAACTGGCCCGGTGGCAGACTGATGTTGTGCAGAACGATAAGCCCGATGTCGTCCGGATCGGGACGGGCATTGAAATTCGGCGAGGGCACCTTGCGGGCCTGCTCCACCCAGTGCCGCTGCACGGTACAGGTCGGCGTCAACGACGGTGATACGGACACGGAAACTCCCCAATGATGATGGGGAGCGCCACTCAGCGGCCTTGCCGCCGGCGCAGATCGCCGATCACCGCTTCCAGGGCCCGGTCGAACAGCGCTCCCTCATCGATGAGTTTAACAGTGCCGTCCCGCATGGCAACGGCCAGCGTGGCGGCGTCGAACTCCTCCACCTTGATGCCCCGGCGGTTAATGAACACCAGTTTGGCGCCCTCGCGGATGTTGGCCGCCAGCCGCGCGCGACGGGCCTCGTCGCCGGCTCCGATTTCCACCCACTGACCGGGTCGCAGCGCCCGCGCCCGCACCAGCAAGGCGTCGTCCTCCGGCAAGGGTGAGGCGACCACGTCCTCCGGCGCCGCTTTCACTTTCACCCGCCGCGGCGCCTGCCCCCGGAACATCGCCTCCTGGGCCAGGGCCAGGCCACGCACCAGCGCCTGACTTTCCACCTCGTCGTGCTGTATCGCCGCCAGCCCTTGAGCCACCGCCACCCTCAGTTTGGGCGCCATCTGGCGGGCCTTATGCTGATCGGCTTCCGTCGCGTGGGGCAGCAGACACCAGATCAGCGCATCGGCGATCTTGCTTTGCCGGCGCCAGGCTTCGCTGTCTTCTCCTTCACGCAGCAGGGTCAGGTACAGCACCTGTTGCCAGCCCTGACGCAACAGGCGGATCAGCGCCTCCGGCAAGGCCCGGCCCGCCAGCCGCTGGTCCAGGTGCACCCGCGCCCGCGTCATGGCCTGCTCGGCCCGGGCACGCCCTTCCTCGCTTTCGCGCAAACGCTGAGCCAGACGACGGGCACGGGTGTCCTGCTCACTGAAATACTCGTCGAATTCCGCCTGCAGTTGGGTGAACAGGCTCTGGTCTTCGTCGTAGTGGTCGATGACCGTGTACACCGCCCTGCGGATACGCTGATACAGCTCGTCACCGGTACCTTGCTGCGGATCCCACTGAGCACCAGCCCGGGCCAGGGTGTTGAGCAACGCCCGGGCCGGATGGCCGTCGTCACCGAAAAAACCGTTGTCGTTGATCGCCACTTTCAACAATGGAATCTGCAACCGTCCGATCAACGCCTTGACGTCAGCGGGCAGCGATTCGTCATCCAGGATGAAGTCAAACAGCATGGCCACCAGATTGATGAGGTCATCATCGGCCTGCTCCAGGGCATGCACCACCGGGGCATCCTGCTGCTGGTCCCGCTGTTGGTCCAGTTCCCGGGCCAGAGACTCGCGCAGCCCCTGACGTTCTCCCCGCCCGGGTTGCCCCTGGCCATGACGCTGAAGGCGCGACAACACCTGCATCAGATCGTCGCGGCTGACCGCCTGCACTGGTTGATCCAGGGTGATCGGCGCGCCATCCCGATGCGCCACGCCGTCCAGCAGGGTGGCCAGGCCGGACAGGTCAAACGGTTCCGGTGACGCCTCCGGTACCGCCTTGGCCGGCCCCCGCAGCAAGGCCAGCAACTCGCCCAGTTGGCCGAGGTCGGTGTCGGAGGTTTGGTTATCATCGATCCGCCGCGATTCGGTGCCGCCGGAGCGCCGGGCCGGACGCCGCGCTACCGGTGCGCTGGCCAGTTCCGACAACACGCCGGTTTGCACCAGAGTGCGGTTGGCCTGCTCCACCAGGGCCGGCGCCTCATCCATGACCACCCGCTCGAACAGCTTCAACACGATCAGGCGGGCGCGGATATCCAGCGACAAACGCAATACGCAGTCGGCAAAGCAGGCGGCCAGTTGGCGAGGCTCCAGCGGATTGTTTTTCTCGCTGATTGCCACCTTGCCCTCGAACAGATACTCCAGGCGGTGACCCAGCAGGGCCAGAGCCTCCTCACAGCCGTTGCGGGCCCGGCGCGCCAGGTTATCCAACGCCACCGAGATTTCCAGCTCGTCATTCTGCACCAGCGTCAGCGACTCGATGCCGGGGGCGGGGGCGGGCGTGTCCGGAACCGGCTTGCTTTCCCGGCCGATCTCATTGAACAGGGCAACGATGCCGTCATGAAAGCCGGTTTCCAGCGCCCGCCTTTGCAGGCGGAGTTCACGCATGGCGTCGAAGTAACGGTCCCGCTCACGGTCGGTTTCGGCTTCCGCCATGTTGAACAGCATGTCGTCGGCGCCGTCGAGCATGCCCGCCAGCAGCGCCAGAGCCCGCTCCCGGGTGCACTCACGAACCTGTTCCAGCGGGCGTGGCAAGGGCTCGGCGGGGGCGGTGCCGGCGCGGCGACCCGAGGCGGTACCGATGTGCGTGACGTTGGTCATGGCTGATTACCCCGGCACCCCGAAAGGAGTCCCAGCAAGAAAAGTCCATACGGATACAGAGAAACTAAGCTAGCACGCCCCATGAATCACTATTTTGAACCAAATCCCAAATAAGACATTCGTCGCATAAGCACCCCTGCCATAGGCGATGAAAACCCGCGGAACCCGGATTCGCGCTTTTCCCGGCAGGCCGAATTCCCTACTCTCCTGTGAAAAGACTGGAAGGGAAACGATGGAAACCATCATTGATCGCACCGAGGCCGTCCGCGACCTCATGTGGGGCTGGCCGGCCCTGATATTGATCGCCGGCACCGGTATTTATCTGAGTCTGCGCCTGGGATTCTTGCCCATCCGGCGTCTGGGATTCGGCTTTCGGCAGATGTTCCGCCCCTCCCCGGGCCAGGGCACCATCGGCTCCAACGCCGCTCTGGCCACGGCGCTGTCGGCCACCATCGGCACCGGTAACATCGTCGGTGTGGCCACCGCCATCGCTTCCGGCGGCCCCGGCGCGCTGGTGTGGATGTGGCTGATCGCCCTGGTCGGCATGGCCACCAAATACGCCGAGGCGGTACTGGCGGTGCATTACCGGGAACAGGATCATCACGGGCAATACGTGGGCGGCCCGATGTACTACATCCGCAAGGGCATGGGGTCGCGCTGGGCCTGGCTGGCGGTGCTGTTCGCCTTCTTCGGCATGTGCGCCGGTTTCGGCATCGGCAACACCACGCAGACGCATTCGGTGGCCGATGGTCTCCACACCAGTTTTGGCGTACCCACCTGGACCACCGGGCTGGTGCTGATGGCCATGGTCGGTCTGGTGGTACTGGGCGGCATCAAGCGTATCGCCCGGGTGGCCACCTTCGTGGTGCCCTTCATGGCCCTGGCGTATCTGCTCACCGGCCTGGCGGTACTGGTGGATCACGCCGCCGCCCTGCCCGCCGCCATTGCTCTGTGCTTCGACAGCGCGTTCAGCGGCACCGCCGCCGCGGGCGGCTTCGCCGGCGCCGTGATCAAGGAGGCGATCCAATATGGTATCGCCCGGGGCATTTTCTCCAACGAGGCCGGCCTGGGCAGCGCGCCCATCGCCCATGCGTCCGCCAACACCGACCACCCCGCCCGCCAGGGCAGTGTCGCCATGCTCGGCACCTTTATCGACACCATCGTGGTATGCTCCGTCACCGGTCTGGCCATCGTCGCCAGTGGTGCCTGGACCAGCGGTGAAAAGGGCGCGCCCCTGTCCGCCCTGGCCTTTTCCAGCACTTTTGGCACCTATGGCGAAATCGTGGTGACCTGTGGTCTGGCCATCTTCGCGTTCACCACCCTGCTGGGCTGGAGCCTGTACAGCGAACGTTGTACCCAGTATTTGTTCGGCGACCGCGCATTGGTGCCGTTTCGCTGGGTCTGGGTGCTGGTGGTACCAGTGGGCGCGATGATGGACCTGGGCCTGGTCTGGCCGATAGCCGATATCATGAACATTCTGATGGCGGTCCCTAACCTGATCGCTCTGTTATTCCTGGCCCCCGTGGTGGTGCGCCTCAGCAAAGAGTTTTTCGATCAACAATGACGACCCGATCCCTGCCCGACTACGCCCGCGCCGATATCGCGCGGGTCGTGGCTTTCGCTTTGCAAGAAGACATCGGCGACGGTGATATCACCGCGCAGCTGATCCCCGAGTCCGCACAGGCGCAAGCCACCATTCTGACCCGCGAGGACGCGGTCATGTGCGGCGCGCCCTGGGCCGAGGAAGTATTCCGCCAATTGGGCGGCGTGGACGTGCGATGGCACGCCGGGGAAGGCGAGCGGCTGGCCGCCGGCACCGTGTTCTGCACGCTCAGCGGTAATACCCGCCGCATCCTCACCGGCGAACGGACCGCGCTGAATTTCCTGCAGACATTGATGGCCACCGCCACCAGCGCGCGGCGCTATGCCGACGCCGTGGCCGGCACCAGAGTCACCGTGCTGGACACCCGCAAGACCCTGCCGGGCCTGCGCGCGGCACAGAAATACGCGGTGCTGTGCGGTGGCTGCGAGAACCATCGCCTGGGCTTGTACGACGCCTTCCTGATCAAGGAAAACCACATTACCGCCTGCGGTTCGATCACCGCCGCCATCGAGCAGGCCCGCCGTGTCGCCGCCGACAAGAAAATCATCATCGAGGTGGAGAACCTGGATGAGCTGCGGGAAGCGGCGGCGCTGACTCCGGATCAGATCATGCTCGACAATTTCACCCCGGAGATGCTGGCCGAGGCCATGTCGTTGGCACCGCACAGCGCCCTGGAGATCTCCGGCAACCGCACTCTGGATGATGTCGCCGCCTTGCCGGACAGCCGCCCGCTTTACCTTTCCTCCGGCGCCCTGACCAAGCACTGTCAGGCCGTGGACTTGTCGCTGCGCCTGCAAGGGACAGCCTGAAGAGTTGACAGTTGATAGTGGACAGCGAAAAGCCCAAAACCAGGTAACGTAAAATTCCCTGCTGTTCAGCCTCCATGCAGCCAAATCGCGTATCATCGAGTTAATCGTAAGCGAACGCCGGCCCATGAGCGCAGCGTTGCTTATGTAGAAAATGCATAAAAAGGCAGCCTAAGGCAGGCAAACGAAGGAGAGCAACCATGCGTGCAATGATCATCCTCGGTACCGCAGGACTGTTGCTGATGACCGGCTGCACCTCGACCAAACGGATCGTGGTGGACCCGCAGGGCGTGGATCAGGCTCAGTATCAGCAGGATCTGGCCGAATGCGGGCAGGTCGCGGATCAGGTTTCCACTGGCCGGGACGCCGCCGAGGGTGCCGTCGGCGGCGCGGTGATTGGCGGCATTCTCGGCGCTATCTTCGGTGATTCCGGCACCGCTGGTCGCATGGCTGGCGGCGGCGCGGTACTTGGCGGCGCCGGCAAGGCCGGGGACGCCCAACAGGAAAAGTCCCAGGTTATGAGAAACTGCATGCGCGGACGCGGCTACCGGGTTCTCAACTGATCCCGGTCCGCTTTAGAAGCTACTACGAAGCCACTGTGGGAAGCTTGCCGGGCGGCGCTCCGCTGGCAAGCGAATTCTTTGGACGTGTGCAATTCGCTGCCAAGGCAGCTCCCACAGCGGCTTCGTAGCCCGGCTGTTCCTCTCCCTCTCCCCCCACCCCGTTCTACTTTAGTCTTAACCTCTTCACGTGGTATCAAAGTGATACGGCTCGTAAGCTAGTGCGGGTCCACGTATTCATCATGGCGATAACAACAGGAGAAGCTCCATGACACCTCGTACTTTGATCCTTGCCGCCACGCTGGGGTTGTCCGGCGCCCTGCTCGCGGGTTGCAGCGACGAGCCCCAGGACGCGCCACAGAGCGGAAGCGGCAGCGATGGCGCGACTTCCGAACAAACCCAGACCAGCGACAGCAAACCGGTGAATCTGATCTTTGGTACCGGCGGGACTTCCGGTTCCTACTATCCCATCGGCGGCGCGCTGAAACCCATCTTCGAGGCCAGTGACCAGATCGGCGGGGTACAGGTGGTCTCCACCGGGGCCTCGGTACAGAATATTCAGAACATTCAGGATGGCCTCAACCAGATCGCCATCGTCATGAGCGACGTGGCCTACGACGCGGTCAACGGCAACAATCAGTTCGCAGGCAACCAGGCCGACATCACCACCCTGGCGGGGCTCTACCCCAACGTGGTACAGATCGTCGCCACCGCGGACAGCGGTATCGACAGCGTCGACGATCTGGCCGGCAAGCGGGTCGGCGTGGGCAAGGTCGGTTCCGGCGTCGAACAGAGCGCCAAGATCGTGCTGGAAGCCACCGGCCTCAGCTACGATGATCTGGCCCGGGTCAGCCACACCGGCTACGCCGACAGCGTGACGGAAATGAGCAACGGCAACCTGGACGCGGCCTTCTTCACCTCCGGCGTTCCCAATTCCAGCATTACCGGGCTGATGCAGAGCAACGATGTGACGTTCGTGCCGGTCACCGGCGAGGTCGCCGACAAGTTGCTCGAAGCCTATCCCTACTATGAGACGTACACCATTCCCGCCGGTAAACCCGAACGCTACAACCTGGACGCCGAGGTCACCACGGTGGCGATTCGCAACATCCTGATCGTTCCCGCCGCCATGGACGACAAGGTGGCGGAGGAATTGACCCGGCGTTTCGACGACTATCTGCACTCCGGCAAGGTGTCGGTTGGCGCCCTCAAGGACATTGATCCGGAAACCATGGACCAGCATCTGGTGGTTCCCCTGCATCCCGGCGCCAAGAGCTATTACGATGGCCGCAACGGCGGCGGCGAATAAGCCGACACGGTGGTAGCGAGGACCGGAACCCGGCGCCGCCGGCGGTTGGCGGCGGTTCTGATCATAGCGGCGGTTCTCGCGGCACTGCTTTGGCCGCGATTCTGGCTGGTGATTCAGGAAGGCAAGGCACTGCGTTACGCCTTCCCCGCCGCCTCCGGTTCTGACTTCGTACTGCGCTGGACGCACTCGGTGGAAAAAGAAGACTGGGAAGAACGGTTCCAGATTCAGACGAATGGCAGCCTGATGCTGGTGGAGACCCGGTTCAAGACCTTCGGTGCCGGTGTCCCCGCCGCCATGGGCCGCGAAACCCGTCTGGAACAGGGCTGGGTGGTCATGAGCGGCATCCACCGCCCGGTGGATCCGCTGCATGTCCAGGCCGCCGACGCTGAACACTACCGACTACGCTTCCAAGGGAGGACACTGGATCTGACGCATCCCGGTGTCCCGCCGATTCTGACATTCACGACTCGGGAAGCCCCGTTGTTGACGATGCTGCCCGCCCGGTTCGCAACCTGGTGGCGGCAGTGGAGAGCGCCATGAACCCATCTGCTTCATCCCCTTCCTCACGTCCACCGGAACCGGAAGCGGTGGAAACGGATCCCGCCATCAAGGAAGCGCTGGAAAAATACGATCGCGAGAGTCTGGTCCGCGACGCCCTGCCCCGCTGGCTCCTCGCCTTTATTACCGTTGTGTGCGTCCTGCTGGCGTCCTTCCATTTGTACACGTCCTTTTCCGGGCCGCTGGTGGATATCGCCCAGCGCAGCATCCACCTTTATGTGTTGCTGGCACTGGCGTTCATTCTCTATCCGATCACCAAAAAAGGCGCCCGCAACCGGGTGCCCTGGTTCGATGCCATTCTGGTCATCGTTGCCTTTGCCATTGGCATTTATATGCTGGTGGTGACGGACCGGGTGATCACCTCGGGCGGCCGCATCAATCACGTCGATATGGCGGTGGGCGCGGTGGCGATCCTGCTGGTGCTAGATGCCACCCGCAGGGTAACCGGCTGGGGGTTACCGATCTTGGCCTCACTGTTCCTGGTCTACGGCTTCTACGCCAAACTGTCTTTCTATCCACAGATCAACGAGGCCATCCTGCTGGCCACCGGCCGGCAGATCATGTCGCACCTGGTGTTCATCACCGAAGGCCTGCTCGGCACCGCCATCGCGGTCTCCGCCAGCTACATTATTCTGTTCATTCTGTTCGGCGCTTTCCTGGTGAAATCCGGGCTGGGTCAGTTGTTCAATGATCTCGCCCTGGCCGTGGCCGGCCACACCCGGGGCGGTCCCGCCAAGGTGGCGGTACTGGCCAGCGGTTTTCTCGGTTCCATCAACGGCTCGGCCATCGCCAACGTGGTGACCACCGGCGCCTTTACCATTCCGTTGATGAAGCGAACCGGCTACAAGCCCAATTTCGCCGGCGCGGTTGAAGCCTCCGCCAGCGTCGGCGGACAGATCCTGCCACCGATCATGGGCGCCGCCGCCTTCATCATGGCGGAGGTGCTGTCGGTGCCCTACACCCAGGTGATCATGGCCGGCATCATTCCCGCCCTGCTGTTCTATCTCGGTGTGCTGTTCCAGGTGCACCTGCGCGCCATGCGCAACGGCCTGGAAGGGATTCCCCGCTCCCAACTGACACCGATCAAGGAAGTGATGCTCAAGCGCGGTCACCTGCTGGTGCCGATGGCGGTACTGATGTGGCTGCTGTTCGAAGGGCGCGCTCCGTTCTTCGCCGCGTTCTGGTCCATCGCCGCCACCGTGCTGATCTGCGGCACCCGGCGGGTGACGATCGGTGCCATGATCCTGCTCACGCTGTTGATATTCGAGCCTCAGTTGCGCGCCCTGATTCTTGGCCATTCCATTCCGTCCATGCCAACCAGCCGCTTAACGCTGTTCGCGGTCATCGCCATTCCGGTGCTGATCAACGCCGTTCGCGCCCGGCTTGGCCTGGTGGCGGAGAAGATGGATGTGGCCGACTGCCGTGACGCCATGACCGACGGCGTGCGCAATTCCATCCCCGTGGCCCTGGCCTGCGGCGCCGTGGGCATCATCGTCGGGATCGCCACCCTCACCGGCATCGCGCTGGAAGCCGCCGACGCGGTGGTGCAATTGGGACGGGCCATTCCCTACCCGACGCTGCAACTGCTGGCGACCCTGATGCTGACCATGATCGCGTCCATCGTGCTGGGCATGGGGCTGCCAAGCATCCCCACCTACATCATCACCAGCACCATGGCGGCGCCGATCCTGCTCAACCTGCCCTTGTTCCGCGAACTGGCCGGCGACAACGACACCGCCATCTTCATCGCCCACATGTTCGTCTTCTACTTCGGCATCTTCGCCAATCTGACGCCACCGGTGGCCCTGGCCGCCTACGCCGGCGCCGGCATCAGCGGCGGCTCGCCCAACGCCACCGGCTTCCAGGCGATGAAACTGGCGGTGGCCGGCTTCGTCGTGCCTTACATGTTCGTGTTCGCCCACAACATGCTGATGATCGACGCCACCGTCGGCAACATCATCTGGGTGATCATCACCGGGACGGTAGGGGTACTGCTGTTGGCGGTGGCGGTGGAAGGCTACCTGCGGCGTCCGCTGAGCGCGGTGTGGCGTCTGCTGGCGTTGGCCGGCGCGCTGTCACTGATCTATCCCGGCCTGTGGAGTGACGTGCTGGGCGCGGTGATTACGGTGACGCTGTTTTTGTTGGCGAAGAAAGAGGGTTCCGCGACGCCGATCGAGACCCGTGTCTAGAGCCGGCAACCGTACAAAGGTGCATGACGGGGGCCTCGCCCGTCTTGCACTCAGCGCCTACCAGAGTTCACTTTTTACTTATAAAGCGAAACTGAGGCCCTTTACAGTGCTCTTTTTTTCCCTATACTGCAAAAATGAACAAAAAATGCACTATTCAGATTTTCGTGAATGGCGCCTGGCAAGATGCCGCCCTTGTTGGTCTGACCGGGCCAGTGGAGCTAGGCTGGCAGGCTTCCTGTTATGGCGGCTACACGTTGGACCATGTCATTACCTGGCCGGACAGCCGGGACGCGCACGCCTGCAGCCATACCTGGCCGGTCAGTGCGGAAATTAGTGAATGGGAGACCTGGCCGGCTTTTCTGATTGACCTTCTTCCTCAAGGTTTCGGCCGCCAGGAAATACTCAAACAGCTATCTTTGAAGGACGGCCCCAGCTCCGATTGGGCGCTGCTTCTGGCCGGCGCCGGCAACCCGGTTGGTAATCTGCGCATAAAAGAAGCCTGGAATTGGCTCCAACAGCATAGCCCACCGCAACAAACCGGTTTTCATTTCAACGAAGTGGCCCAACGGCATGAGGACTTCGTCGAGTACCTCGCCACCCATGGATTATTCGTCGCCGGCTCATCCGGCGTACAGGGGGAGTGGCCCAAAATTCTACTTACCGAGGCCGACGATGGCCTGCTCTATCTGGACCATTTACTACCCGACCAGCGGGCGCGCCGGCACTATCTAGTTAAGTTCACCCGTTCCGGACCACAGGACCTGAACCTGATCCTGGAAGCGGAAGGGAAATACATGGCCTGCGCCCGGCACTTGGGACTGCGTGTCCACGCTCTCCCCGAATACCATGGGAACACTTTGTTCATTCCCCGCTTTGATCGCCACTGCGAGTCCGGACAGGTGCAACGCATCGCCCAGGAAAGCCTCGCTTCCCTATGTCAGCGATCCGGTTTCGGCGTTCGCATCAGCCACAACGAGGCTTGTGTCGCCATTGCCAATGCCGTCACCGATCCGCAACGGGAGATCATCGAATACCTGAAACGGGATCTGGCCAATATCGTCATGGGCAACAAGGACAATCATAGCCGCAATACCGCCATCAGCCGGGATAACAACGGTCTGATAGCGCTTACGCCCCTCTATGATTTCGCTCCCATGTATCTTCACCCCGACGGCATTGCCCGAACCAATCGCTGGCGCGAGCATGACCGGGGGCAGCCTGACTGGCGCAGCGCTGCTGAACAAGCGGCCGACGCCAGCGGTGTTGCTGTCGAACCGTTGATTCAAGCGCTCAAGGACATGGCCCACCCTCTTACTACTCTGGAAACCGTTATGCACGAACAGGGCCTGGCGCCGGAAATCATTCAGAGAGTCTCATCCCAAGCCGTGGCAACCGCCAAGACCCTGGGAGCGCTGTAAATGGACAAGCGATACAGTCAGTTGGACGCGCATCAGCAGTTGGAACAGCGGCGGCAGGTGCTGCGCTCCATTCACGAGCACCCCGGCCAATCGCTTTCAGAAGTGATCAAAATTCTGCGCAAGGAACTGAGACTGACGTTGCAGGAATACAGCGCGCTCACCGGCATTTCCCCAAGAGTGATTCACGGTATTGAACATGGGACGGGCAACCCGACATTGAGTACGGCGGAGAAGTTGTTAAAGCCGTTTGGGTTGCGATTGGGTGTGGTGTAAGAGCAGGTTTTCAAGGATTTCAGTCTACGAGGCTGGGCCCCGCTTTTTGTCTGCGATTGCAAAGAAAAAAAGCAAGACCCGACCCCGATATGCCTTATTTTTCTTTTTTACCAACTAGCAATTAGCCCCGGCAAGAACTGGGAAGATACTGGCTAGTAACGGTGGTACCGTCTGCAGTATCGCCACAACGCCAGCCGAAGATCGGATCACCAGCGGTACCTGCAGCAGTGGTAGCGTCGGTCAGCGGCACCAGGGTCAGCACGTTGGCACCGGCCAATTGCGGAATCTCAGTGGTATTAATCGTGATCGTGATAGCACCGGCAGCACTGGTGGCAACACTATCAACTTTTGCTGTGTTATTGCCCAATGCTGCACTAGTTTCACATCCCCAGGCATCAGCAGCCGGCAACGCACTTCCACTTTGGTATACCTCCGTCACCGTAGTACGGCAAGCGGAACCAGCAAGGATGGCCTCGGATACTTTTGCGCGCACGGTGTAGTCCTGATAAGCAGGCAAAGCCACCGCCGCCAGAATCCCGATGATCGCCACCACGATCATCAATTCAATCAGCGTAAAACCCTTTTGCACGTTTTTCATTGTTGCGTCTCCATAGCGGGAACTGTGTTTTCCGTGCTCACCCCCAAGGCGAGCGTCGCGCCTTCCTCAATGCAGCTACCGGGCCAATTTGCCTGAGCCAGGATTCACGGGGGCCGGAGACAAAGTGTGAACGGTGCACTCTGCCACTATGCGTCAGCCATTGACCGGTTTTGTCACCTGGAATGGACGGGTTTGGGCACCTGCTCGGGTGGCGGCTCCGCTCCAGGACCCCCTCTCCGGCAAGGAAGTGGGACCCGGTTCTCAGCCACCGGGCACCGGCTCTTTACAGCCTGGGGAAAGGCTGCCAATCTTCTGATGCATAAGAATTATTTCCTATTAACAAACTTACTCTTTCCGACCCATGAGCAGTCCTCAATCATCCCTGAGCGGCCTCGCCCGCCGCCTGGTCAACGAAGGCCATCTGTCCACCGAGCAGGTGATGGAAGCCGCTGGTGCTGCCCGTCGAGAGCAGATGCCTCTGGTCCGCCGTCTGGTGGGCTCGGGTCTGCTGACCGCCGCCACCGTGGCACGGGCCTCCGCCGAGGAGTTCGGGGATCCGGTCATAGATCTGGATGCGTTCTCCCCGGATGTCCTGGTCAAGGATCTGGTGGATACCAAGCTGATTGCCCGCCACACCGTCCTGCCCCTGTATAAAAGGGGCAGTCGTTTGTTCGTCGCCGTCTCCGACCCCACCAATCTGCCGGCGCTGGAGGAAATCCGCTTCAATACCGGCCTCAACGTGGAAACGGTGATCGTCGAAGACGACAAGCTGACCCGTTGGATCGACCGGTTGGAATCGGAGGCGGAGGGCAAGGCGTTCGCCGATCTCGACGAGGGCCTGGACAATCTGGACGTGGCCAACGGCGAACCGGCCGCGGATTCCAAGGATGAAAGTAACGGCGCCGACGATGCCCCCATCGTTCGCTTCGTCAACAAACTGCTGCTGGACGCCATCAAGGGCGGCGCCTCGGACCTGCACTTCGAGCCCTACGAAAAGACCTACCGCGTACGCTTCCGTCAGGACGGTGTGTTGCAGACCATGTCCAAACCTCCGATCAACAGCGCCAGCAAGATCGCCGCCCGGCTCAAGGTGATGGCGCGCCTGGATATTTCCGAACGGCGGGTGCCCCAGGACGGTCGCATCAAGCTGAAGATTTCCAAGAATCGCGCCATCGATTTCCGGGTCAACACCTGCCCCACTCTGTTTGGCGAAAAGATCGTGCTGCGGATTCTGGATCCGGACAGCGCCAAGATGGGCATCGATGCTCTGGGCTATGAGCCCGAGCAAAAAGACATGTACATGAGAGCCCTGAACCAGCCCCAGGGCATGATCCTGGTCACCGGCCCCACCGGTTCTGGTAAGACCGTGTCTCTCTATACAGGTGTGAATATTCTCAACACGCCGGAGCGCAACATCTCCACCGCCGAGGATCCGGTGGAAATCAACCTGGAAGGCATCAATCAGGTCAACGTGAATCCCAGGCAGGGGCTGGATTTCTCGTCCGCGCTACGAGCGTTCCTGCGTCAGGATCCCGACGTTATTCTGGTGGGGGAGATCCGCGATCTGGAGACCGCGGAAATCGCCGTGAAGGCGGCCCAGACCGGCCACCTGGTGTTATCGACCCTGCACACCAACAGCGCTCCGGAAACCCTGACCCGTCTGCGTAACATGGGGGTGCCGTCCTTCAATATCGCCACCTCGGTGAGTCTGATCATCGCCCAGCGCCTGGCCCGCCGCCTCTGCAGCCACTGCAAGGAACCGGTGGATGTGCCCAAACCCTCGCTGCTTGCGATGGGTTTCACGGAACCGGACGTCGAGAGTGGCTTTACTGTGTTCGGCCCGAAAGGCTGCCAAAAATGCAATAACGGCTACAGGGGCCGGGTCGGGATCTATGAAGTGGTGCGGGTCACGGACGGCATTGCCCGCATCATCATGCAGGAAGGGAATTCCATCGAAATCGCCGACCAGTGCCGCAAGGAAGGCTTCAACGATCTGCGCCGCTCCGGGCTGCTCAAGGTGATGCAGGGGGTCACCAGTCTGGAGGAAATGGACCGGGTCACCAGCGGCCACTAGAACGTTTATGGGGGACGTGTGCGCGGAATTTCCGTGGCGCGTGACACGATTAAGGGGGATACAGGACGCCTATGGCTAAGACAGCGGCGCAGCAGAAAACCGCCACTTTTCTCTACGAAGGCCTTGATCGCAAGGGCAGCAAAGTCAAAGGGGAAATCAGCGGCAAGGGCCCGGCGCTGGTGCGCGCGGAACTGCGCCGCCAGGGCATTCAGGCACGCAAGGTCATCAAAAAAAGGGAGCTGTCCCTGGGTGGCAAAAAGAAGATCAAACCCGCCGATATCGCCCTGTTCACCCGCCAGATGGCCACCATGATGAAAGCCGGCGTACCCTTGGTGCAATCCTTCGATATCGTTGCCGATGGCCTGGACAATCCATCGATGAAGGACGTCGTGCTGAAGATCAAGACCGAGGTGGAAGGCGGCAACAACTTCGCCGGAGCCCTGCGACAGCACCCTATGCTGTTCGACGATCTGTACTGCAGCCTGATCGAATCCGGCGAGGCTTCCGGCTCGCTGGAGACCATGCTGGATCGTGTCGCGCTCTATAAAGAAAAAAGCGAAGCCTTGAAATCCAAGATCCGCAAGGCGGTGAAATACCCCATTGCCGTCATCTGTATCGCCGTCATCGTCACCGGCATCCTGCTGGTAAAAGTGGTGCCGACCTTTCAGGAATTGTTTGAAGGGTTCGGGGCCGAGTTGCCCGCCTTTACCCAATTCGTTATCGGACTGTCCGAAGGACTGCAGGCTCATTTTCTCCCCATACTGCTCGGTGGTGGCGCACTCATTGCTGGCTTCATCCAGGGAAGGAAGCGTTCCCAAGCGTTCAAGGACGCCGTCGATCGCTTATTGCTGCGCTTGCCGATTATTGGCGACATTACTCACAAAGCCACCGTGGCCCGGTTCGCCCGAACCCTGTCCACCACCTTCGCCGCCGGGGTTCCTCTGATCGACGCCCTGGACGCCTGTGCCGGCGCCACCGGCAATGTGGTTTATCGCAAGGCGGTACTACAGGTCAAAGAAGACGTGGCCACCGGCCAGCAGCTACAATTCGCCATGCGCTCCACCGGCGTGTTCCCACCGATGGCTTTGCAGATGACCGCCATCGGCGAGGAATCCGGGGCTCTGGACGGTATGCTTGGTAAAGTCGCCACCTACTACGAGGATGAGGTGGATAATCTCGTGGATGGTCTGACCAGCATGCTGGAGCCGCTGATCATGTCGGTGCTGGGGGTGCTGATCGGCGGCCTGATCATCGCCATGTATCTGCCGATCTTCCAACTGGGTCAGGTGGTCTGACCGACAACAAACAGGATAACGTCATTCGTGTTTAGCTTTCTCGCCGACCAGCCCGCACTGCTCATTATCTTCTGTACCGTGTTCGGGCTGCTGGTGGGCAGCTTTCTCAATGTGGTGATTCACCGCGTACCGCGAATGATGGAACGCACCTGGCGGCGTGAAGCCCAGGAAGTGCTGGAACTGCCCATCGAGGAAACCAGTCCCTACAACCTGGTAGTACCCCGCTCCCGCTGCCCGCATTGCGATCATGCCATTCGCTGGCATGAAAACATCCCGGTGATCAGTTGGCTGTTATTGAAAGGACGCTGCAGTGCCTGCGGCCAGGGCATCAGTGCCCGTTATCCACTGATCGAGCTGCTCAGCGCCCTGATCGCCGCCGTTTGCGCCTGGCAGTTTGGTTATGGGAGCTGGCTGGTGTTCGTGCTGTTCGCCAGCTTTACCCTGCTGGCATTGGCGGCCATCGATCTGGATACCACGCTGCTCCCTGACGCCATGACCTTCCCGTTGCTGTGGGCGGGTCTGCTGGCGGCGTTGCTGGGCATCTCACCGGTTTCCCTGCCGGACGCGGTCGTCGGCGCCATGGCCGGTTATCTGTCGTTGTGGAGCCTGTATTGGGTATTCAAACTGGTCACCGGCAAGGAAGGCATGGGCTACGGTGACTTCAAACTGCTCGCCGCTCTGGGTGCTTGGCTGGGCTGGCAGTATCTGCCGCTGGTGATTCTGTTGTCCTCGGTGGTGGGTCTGGTGTTCGCCATTGGCATGATGGCGCGTGGCGGTCTCAAGAAGGGTCAGGGCATCCCCTTCGGGCCCTATCTGGCCATTGCCGGCTGGATCGCGCTGTTGTGGGGCGACACCATCGTCGGCGCCTATCTGGGTCTGTTTCAGTTCTGAGAGGGGGCTACGACGTTTATCCCCTTTCATGCTCCGCCTTCTGGATTTTTGTTATTGTGCCGTGTAGTTTGCAGACCAGTTCCGGGTGGAGACAAAGCATGTATGTGGTAGGTGTGACCGGTGGTATTGGCAGTGGCAAAACCGCCGCCACCGATTTCCTGGCCCGTCTGGGCATTACCATCGTCGATGCGGATCAGGCATCCCGGATCGTGGTGGAGCCGGGGCAGCCGGCACTCCATGCCATCGTCGATCGCTTCGGCGAGCGGATACTGCAGGAGGACGGCACGCTCAATCGCCGCGCTCTGCGCGATATCGTTTTCAGCAATGATCAGGCGCGGCGGGAGCTGGAAGCGATAACCCATCCGGCGATCGGCGACCAGTTGCGCCGGCAGATCCAGGACAGCGACAGCGACTACACCGTGCTGGTCTCGCCTTTGCTGCTGGAAGGACGGCAAAAGGACATGACCCATCGCGTTCTGGTGGTCGATGTGCCCGGTGAAATTCAGGTGGCCCGCACCGTCAATCGGGATCAGGTCCCCATGGAGCAGGTGGAGGCGATCATGCGCGCCCAGCTATCGCGGGAAGAGCGCCTGGCCCTGGCCCACGATGTGGTGACCAACGACGGTCCCCTGGAACGGCTTCATCAGCAACTGGAACAACTGCATCAACGTTATCTGGAGTTAGCCCGACGTCATGGCGGATAACACCACTCGTATCTACCCCTGTCCCCATTGCAAGAAACCCACCCGCTGGGACGACAATCCCTGGCGGCCGTTTTGCAGCGAACGCTGCAAGATGATCGATCTGGGCGCCTGGGCCTCGGAGCAACATATGATTCCGGGGGATCCAAACGCACCAGTGGACGATCTCGACGACCCGGAGCGGTAATCAATCCACCCCGGGCCAGAAGGCGCGGATGCCGGCGACGCCATAGGCGCCGTGTTCGCGGGCCGTGGTCAGATCATCCGGGGACAACCCGCCCAGGGCATAAAACACCAGGGGCCGCCCCTCGGTGAGCGCGGCGAAACCGTCCCATCCCATGGGCGCCACATCAGGATGCGTGGCGGTGGCCGCCACCGGTGACACCACCGCCATGGGGATATCCAGCGCCAGAGCCTGCTCCAGGGCGGCAGCATCGTGGCAAGCGGCGGAGATCACGCCGGCAAACCCGCTCAGTTCCGCGGCCGACGCTGCCATCAGAGCCCGCCGGCTCAGATGCAATCCGGCGGCCCCTTCCCGCGCCGCCAGCGCCGCATCATCCCGGACCCAGAAAGGCAGGCCCCGTTCACGGCAGCACGCCGCCAGCCTCGGCAGTGCCGGATCCTGACTCCAGCCACGCAGATACACACCCTGCCGTCGCGGGTCCAGCCGCTCCAACCCCTGGACCACGGCTGGCTCCTCGAGCCCCTCGGGCACCACCACCCACTCCGGCGGCAGTCTCAGCGCCAGCGCCACTGGGCGATTGGCGGCGGGAAACGCGCGCTCGGTGATATCGGCCAGCGGCACCCACTCCACCGGCTGGCCCTCGCGGCCGTGGGGCTCGCCGCTGTAGCGCCGCACCTCACGAAAATGCAGGGTGACCTTGAGGTCCGGGTAGCGGTGGCGCACAGTCATGAACGGCGCGCATCCGGTCACATCCAGCCCGAGCTCCTCGTGCAGTTCGCGGGCCAGGGCAACGTCGAGGGCCTCTCCCGGCTCCACCTTGCCGCCCGGGAACTCCCACAGCCCGCCCTGATGCTTGTGCTCCGGGCGGCGGCTGAGACACAAGCGTCCGTCTCCGTCGCGAATAATGCCCGCCACCACCGTGATTTCCGGAACGGTCTCATGGGAATCGGACATGGTCAGGTACGGTACTCGGCGTTGATTTTCACGTAGTCATAGCTGAAATCACAGGTCCACATTTGCCCTCGACCCGTTCCCGCCGCCAGGTCCACGCGGATGGTGATTTCCGCACGTGCCATGACGGCGGCGCCGCGTTCCTCGGTGTAATCGTCGTCGACGCCGCCTTCATTGACGATACGAACCTCATCCAGCCAGATCGCCACCCGGTTCACATCCAGGGTGTCGATCGGCGCCCGCCCCACGGCGGCCAGGATCCGGCCCCAGTTGGGGTCGGAGGCAAACAGGGCGGTTTTGACCAACGGGGAGTGGGCAATGGTCTCCGCCACCGCCAGGGCGTCAGCGTCACTGGCGGCGCCTTGCACCTGAATCTCGACGAACTTGGAGGCCCCTTCGGCATCGCGGATCAGCGCCTGGGCCAGTTCCACGAACACCTGCTCCAACGCCTGAAACACCAGGCGGGCAGCTTCGCTGTCCTCCTGCTCGATCGGCGCCGCTCCGGACTGGCCGGTGGCGATCAGAATGCAGGCGTCATTGGTGGAGGTGTCACCATCCACGGTGATGCGATTAAACGAGGCGTCCGCCAGTTGGCGCACCCAGCGATCCAGCACCGGCTTGGCGATATCCGCGTCGGTGGCGATGTAACCCAGCATGGTCGCCATGTTCGGCCTGATCATGCCGGCCCCCTTGGCGATGCCGGTGATGTTCACCGGTACGCCGTCCAGCTCCAGGCGGTGACTGGCCACTTTCGGCACCGTATCGGTGGTCATGATGCCCTCGGCGGCACGACCCCAGCCGTGCTCATCCAGGGTCTCCAGCGCCGCCGGCAAACCGTTTTCGAACGGCTCCATGGCGAACGGTTCACCAATCACGCCGGTGGAAAACGGCAGCACCTCAGCCGGATGACACAGAGCCAGTTCCGACAGCAACACGCAGGTCTCCTCACACAGCGCCACCCCCTTGTCACCGGTACCGGCATTGGCATAGCCGGTGTTGATCATCAGGTAGCGAGGGGCTTTTTCCGCCAGGTTACGGCGTGCCACCTGTACCGGCGCGGCCTGGAAGCGGTTGCGGGTGAATACGCCGGCGGCACGGCTGCCTTGCGCCAGCTCGATCACCACCAGGTCCTTACGTTGGGCTTTTTTTATGCCCGCTTCCACCGCGGCCAGGCGCACCCCGGCCACCGGAAACCACTGCGACTGCGTCATGTTCGATCCTTCACCAAGGGTCATGGAATAATTCGGGCCATCTGTTCGCGGCCCCGGTTAATAGCATGGCCTTTCCTGGCCGAAAGGGGCAAGGGCCCCGAACGCACCAACCCCGCCGATGGCGGGGTTGGATGGGAAAGTGCTCACCCCTTGCGGGGGACCACAATGATCACGTTTCCAGACGGCCGCAGCAGTGCTTGTACTTTTTGCCGGAACCGCAAACACAGGGTTCATTGCGGCCCACCTTGCGGCCTTCACGCACCACCGGCTGGGCTACCTGCGGCGGCCCCTGGGTCTGGATACCGTCGCCGGACGCGGTGGGCGCGGCCATCTGCTCTTGTTGCGCCTTCATCCGCTCCGCCTGTATCCGGGCTTCTTCCTGGCGCTGGGCTTCCAGCCGTTCCACTTCGTCATCGCGTCGCACCTCGAAATTATGCAGTACGCGGATCAGCTCGTGCTGGATCTGGTTCAGCATGGCCTGGAACAACTCGAAGGCTTCCTTCTTGTATTCCTGTTTCGGGTTCTTCTGCGCGTAACCGCGCAAGTGGATGCCCTGGCGCAGATGATCCATGCTGGCCAGGTGGTCTTTCCAATGACGGTCGAGGATCTGCAACATCAGGTGTTTTTCGATCTGGCGCAGAGTTTCCTCGCCGACTTCCTGCTCCTTGCGGCGGTATTCCTCTTCCATGGTCTCGATGACCTTTTCCACCACCCCGTCGATGTGCAGCCCGGTATCTTCCTGCAGCCACTGGCTTACCGGCGCCCGGCAGCTGTACTCGGTCGCCAGGGTACGCTCCAGTCCATCCACATCCCATTGATCTTCCACGGAACCGGGCGGCATGTAGGCGTGAATTTCATCCGGCATCACGTCACGACGGATGCTTTCGATGGAGGACGCTAGGCTCTCGGATTCCAGAATCTGCTCGCGCTGGCTGTACACCACGCGGCGCTGGTCATTGGCCACGTTATCGTATTCAAGCAGATTCTTACGGATATCGAAGTTGCGCGCTTCCACCTTGCGCTGGGCGTTCTCGATGGCGCGGGTCACCCAGCGGTGCTCGATGGCCTCACCGTCCTTCAGGCCGAGCGAACGCATCATGTTACGTACCCGGTCGGAAGCGAAGATGCGCATCAGGTCGTCTTCCATGGACAGGAAAAAGCGGGTGTACCCCGGATCGCCCTGACGGCCGGCACGGCCACGCAACTGGTTGTCGATACGGCGGGATTCGTGCCGCTCGGAGCCGATGATATGCAAGCCGCCGGCCTCCAGCACCCGGGCGTGGTTGTCCCGCCATTCGTCCCGGATCTTCTGCGCTTCCGCGCCATCCGGATCGTCGAGATGCTTGATCTGCTCCTCCGGATTGCCGCCGAGCACGATGTCGGTACCCCGGCCGGCCATGTTGGTGGCGATGGTCACGCTGCCCGGGCGCCCGGCCTGGGCAATGATCTGGGCTTCACGCTCGTGCTGCTTGGCGTTCAGCACCTCGTGTTTGATCTTGTCCTGATTGAGGCGATTGGACAGGTATTCGGAGGCCTCGATGGTGGCGGTGCCCACCAGCACCGGCGCGCCTTTTTCGACGCACTGTTTCACTTCGTCGACAATCGCTTCGAATTTTTCCTTCAGCGTCAGATAGACCAGATCGTTGGCGTCGATCCGCGCCATCGGACGGTTGGTGGGGACCACCACCACATCCATACCGTAGATCTGACGAAACTCCACCGCTTCGGTGTCGGCGGTGCCGGTCATACCGGAAAGTTTGTCGTAAAGACGGAAGTAGTTCTGGAACGTGGTCGAGGCGAGCGTCTGGTTCTCCTGCTGGATGCGCACCCCTTCCTTGGCTTCCACCGCCTGGTGGATGCCGTCGGACCAGCGCCGGCCCGGCATGGTCCGACCGGTGTGCTCATCGACGATAACGATCTGGTCGTTCTGCACCACGTACTCCCGATCCCGGTGGAACAAGGCGTGGGCCTTCAGGGCGGCGTGCACGTGATGCAGCAGCGTCAGATTATGGGCCGCGTACAGGCTCTCCCCCTGCTCCAGCAGATCGTTCTCCACCAGCAAGGACTCGATCAGCTGGTGGCCTTCCTCGGTCAGCTCCACTTGCCGCTGTTTCTCATCGATCACATAGTGACCGGTTTCATCGCCCTCTTCCGGCTGCGGCTGAAGCCGTGGCATCAGCAGATTGATCTGGCGATACAGTTCGGAGGAGTCGGAGGCGGGACCGGAAATGATCAGCGGGGTACGGGCTTCATCGATGAGGATGGAATCCACTTCATCGACGATGGCGAAGTTGAGTTTGCGCTGCACCCGGTCTTCCAACCGGAAGGCCATGTTGTCACGCAGATAGTCGAAGCCGTATTCGTTGTTGGTGCCGTAAATAAGGTCGGAACCATAGGCTTCGCGTTTTTCCGGCGCCGGCTGCTGGGAGTAAATAATGCCGACGGTGAGGCCGAGAAACTCGTACAGGGGACGCATCCAGTTGGCGTCCCGCTCGGCCAGGTATTCGTTTACGGTCACCACGTGCACGCCCAGACCGGACAGGGCGTTGAGATAGGCCGGCAAGGTCGCGGTGAGGGTTTTACCTTCACCGGTACGCATCTCGGCGATACGCCCTTCGTGCAAAGCGATCCCGCCCAATAACTGCACATCGAAGTGACGCATGCCCATGACTCGCGTGGCGGCCTCGCGGACCACGGCGAACGCTTCCGGCAACAGCTCATCCAGCGTCTTGCCCTCGGCGAAGGCGCCCCTCAATTCGCCGGTCTTGGCTTTCAGCGCCTCGTCATCCAGTTTGGCCATGTCGTCACCAAGCGCGTTGATCGCCGTGACCAGGCGGCTCATACGCTTGAGTTCACGGTCATTTTTGGTGCCGAAGACTTTCTTTGCGATGGAAGACAGCATGAAACGTCCGTTTTTTCTCAATGGGTGGAGCAGAGCGCCCCGCGCTAAGGAGGGATCATTCTACTCACGAGATTGGGTAGGGGCGACCATAATTCAAGCCTTGGGCGGAGGAATCAAGACCCGGGTGACGGTCCCGGGCCAATGGGGGCGCTTGACAGCACCCCGCCCCTCCCGGAATGACCAGGCTAGCGGCGCGCCCGAGCGATATAAGGGGAAGGATCCACCTGTTGGCCGTTCTTCAACACTTCATAGTGCACGTGGGGACCGGTGGAACGGCCGCTGGTGCCAACGATGGCGACGGTATCGCCGGTGCGCACGATATCCCCGACTTCCACGGTGACGCTCTTGGCATGGGCATAGCGGGAGCTGATGCCGTTACCGTGATTGACTTCCACCAATTGGCCGTAGCCGGTTTTCTTGCCCGCGAAGGTGACGACACCGGACGCGGTGGCAATGATCGGCGATCCGTCCCGGGCGGCGAAATCCACGCCCTTGTGCCACGCCACCCGGCCGCTGAACGGATCGGTGCGGCGGCCATAACGGCTGGACATCCAGCCATGCGGAATCGGTCGGCCGGAAAGGAAGGTTTCGTCCTTGAGCTGACGGTTGGCCAGCAGCTTTTCCAGGATGTCCAACTGCTGCTCGCGCCGCTGCAAGGCGGTGGTCACCCGCTCCAGTTCCTGCATGAAGGACGGCGGCGTAAAGCTGCTGCTGCCCTCCACTTCAGGCCCCCCGATGGCCGGGGCGCTGCTGAAATCAAATTCCTGGCCGTCGATGCCGGCCACGTCCACCAGGCGTTCCCCGAGCGCGTCCAGGCGTACCAGACGGGCTTCGGTGTCCGCCAGTTGCAGGGTCAGGGCGCGGAACTGCTCAGCGCTGAGACGGGACAAGTCCGCCACTTCACGCTTCTGCTCGTTGAGTTCGCTCTGGAACCGCTCGGCCACGGCTTCGGTGTATGCCGGCGGCACCAGTTTGTAGTTCAGCCAGTAGGCGCCGGTACCCAGGGCCACCGGCAGCGCCACCATTACCAAAAGCGCCAGATACAGCCAGGATCGGGATAACTGCACCGATCGGGCATGGCCGCCCTTGCTGTTAAGCCATATGATGTTCATGAGTGTGGAAACACCCCTTCCAAAAAGTCTTCAGGCCAGCGGTCTGCAGGCCCGCGGAATATCCATTCATAAATGACAATGCCGGTGGTGCCGGGCGGCACCGTCCCCGCTGGTCTCCCCGGTTTCCTTCGTGCCACCCGGCCGGTTATGGTCTGGCCGTGGTTCGACGAGCCCGGAGTAGCTGGCGAGAGACTTATCGTTTTTTTACAATTAGCCGGGTAGTGTAAGGAAATACCATGGCCAACACAAACCGGCCCCAAAACCTCGGGGCACTGCTCAAACGCCATCCCAGATTGGGACGGCTGGCGGCCAATGCCCGCGCCCAGCCCGCGCCCTCTCAAGGCGGCGACCCGCGAGCGTGCCTGCCGCCCGCGCTGCGTGACCGGGTCATGCTGGTGGAAGAATCGCAACGCTGGCTGGCGCTGGTGGAAAACAGCGCCACCGCGCAGTTGTTGCGCTTCCATCTGCCCCGGCTGCAACGGGCTCTGCCCGGCGCCGCCAGCGTCAAAATCGTGGTGACCGGCCGGCGCCAGCTTGATAGCGGCTCCGGTTCCTCCACGCACGCCACAGATGAAGGCAAATACCGTGCCATGGGACCGGTTCTGGATGCGGAAAGCGCGGCTCATATCGCGCGCGCGGCGCGTGACATGGACGATCCGGGTCTGCGTGAGGCCCTGGCCCGACTGGCCAGCCGGGTCAAAAAGTGACGGGAAGGATCATCTGAAAGGCGTAACTGCCCACCCCGGCCGCGGGAGGGTGGCCGGGGTGGATCGGGGAAGCACACCGTTATTCGGCGGTGGCCAAAGGTCCGGCGTAGGAGATCGGCGCCGCGTCAGCGTCCTCGAACGTCACCACTTCGTAGGCCTCCGGCTGGCTCAGCAGTTCGCGCAGCAGGGCGTTGTTCAAAGCGTGACCGGACTTGTGGCCCACGAATTCGCCAATCAGGCTGTAGCCCAATTGATACAGGTCGCCGATGGCGTCCAGCATCTTGTGCTTCACGAATTCGTCGTCGTAACGCAGACCGTCCTCGTTAAGGATGCGGTATTCGTCCACCACGATGGCATTGTCGACACTGCCGCCCAACGCCAGGTTCTGGCTGCGCAGGAACTCGATATCACGCATGAACCCGAAGGTCCGGGCGCGCGCCACTTCCTTCACGAACGAGGTCGTGGAGAAATCGATGCTCGCCAGTTGATCGCGTTCCTCGAAGACCGGGTGGTCGAATTCGATCGAGAAAGTCACCTTGAATCCGTCAAAAGGCACGAAAGTGGCAACCTTGTCGCCTTCTTTCACCGTCACCTTCTTCTTGATCCGGATGAACTTCTTGGCCGCCTCCTGCTCACGGATACCCGCGGACTGCAGCAGGAATACGAAGGGCCCGGCACTGCCATCCATGATCGGGACTTCCGGTGCCGACAACTCCACATAGGCGTTATCGACCCCCAGCCCGGCCATGGCGGAGAGCAAATGCTCGACCGTGCCCACCTTGACGCCATTCTGCACCAGGGTCGTGGACAAGGTGGTTTCTCCCACATTGTGGGCACCCGCCTTGATCTCCACCACCGGATCCAGATCCACGCGGCGGAACACGATGCCAGTGTCCACCGGCGCCGGACGTACCGTCAGGTAGACTTTCTCACCAGTATGCAACCCTACGCCGGTGGCGCGGATTACGTTTTTGAGTGTTCGTTGTCTGATCATCGATTCGTCACAAAGCTACCGGTATCCTGAAAAATAAGGATACTGCCATCCTCGAAGCGTTATAAGAGGATAAGTATACCCAAAATCCTCTTACCGCACCATTGACCGTGCCTATCGCGCCGTTAGCCGCGCCGCCGTCAGTCGGCCTGACGGCGGAGGAAGGTCGGGATATCAATGAAGTCCAGATCTTCCGCGGTACTCACCGCGCCACGGCCGGAACCGCCCATGCTTTGTTGCACGGCACGACGGCGCTCGACGGCGGGACGCTCCAGGTCGTTGTAGTCCACCCGGCCTTCCGCGCCCAACGAGTTCTGACGGCCACGCACCACTTTCAGTTCCTGCTGGGCGCCCAAACCGGTGGCGACCACCGTCACGCTGATATTGTCGCCCATATCCGGGTCGATGGCCGTGCCGATGATCACATTGGCTTCCTCGCTGGCCAGCTCGCTGACGATGTCACCCACCTCGGAGAACTCGTCCAGAGCGATGGACTCGTTGGCGGTGATGTTGATCAGGATGCCACGGGCGCCACGCAGATCCACATCTTCCAGCAGCGGGCTGGAAATGGCGGCCTGAGCGGCTTCGGAAGCCCGGTTGTCGCCGGTGGCGATACCGGTACCCATCATCGCGGTACCCAGTTCACTCATCACCGTGCGCACATCGGCGAAGTCGACGTTGATCATGCCGGGACGGACGATCAGATCGGCGATCCCTTTCACCGCGCCCTGCAGTACTTCGTTGGCCGCTTTGAACGCGTCCAGCAGGGTGGTGGAACCGCCCAGCACCGACTGCAACTTCTCGTTGGGGATGGTGATCAGGGAGTGCACTTGGTCGCGCAGGGCCTGGATGCCTTCCTGAGCGGAGCGCATGCGCTTCTTGCCCTCGAACGGGAACGGTTTGGTCACCACCGCCACCGTGAGGATACCCAGTTCCTTGGCGATCTCGGCCACCACCGGCGCCGCGCCGGTACCGGTACCACCGCCCATGCCGGCGGTGACGAACACCATGTCCGCGCCGTCGAGCAACTCGGCGATGCGGTCACGGTCCTCCAGCGCCGCCTGCCGGCCGATTTCCGGATTGGCACCGGCACCCAGACCCTTGGTCACCTGGCTGCCCAGTTGAATCACGGTCTTGGCCGAGGAATTGCGCAGGGCCTGTGCATCGGTATTGGCGCAAATGAAATCCACGCCTTCCACGTTAGAGCGCACCATGTGGTCCACGGCATTGCCGCCGCCACCACCAACGCCCACCACTTTGATCACCGCGCCATGGGGTACGGAATCTTCCAGTTTGAATTGCATAATTGATCTCCCGCTTGTTGCTTCCCTGGTTACTGCTTTTTCCAAATCGGGCCAACCTGCCCGGCCCGTCTTGAAACCGTTGAAATCGCTCCACGCTTGCACGCTTCACGCAACACGCGAAAACCACTCCGATTCAGCGTGCTGCGTGCTGGCGTGTTGCGTGCCAGCGTTTTCATCAAAAATTGCCCTGGAACCAGCGCTTGAAGCGCTCGACCCAGTTCACTTGTCCACCACCGGCCTGGGCACGCGCGCTCAGGCCTTCCTTCTCCATCCGCAGCCCGTAGAGCAGCAGGCCCACGGAAGTGGAATAAATCGGGTTGCGCACCACGTCGGTGAGCCCGGCCACGCCCTGCGGCGTACCCAGCCGTACCGGCATGTGGAAAATCTCCTCCGCCAGTTCCACCGCGCCTTCGATCTTCGAGGAGCCACCGGTCAGAACGATGCCGCCGGGGATCAGGTCCTCGTACCCGGAGCGGCGGATTTCCGCCTGGATCAGGGTGAACAGTTCGTCGTAACGCGGCTCCACCACCTCGGCCAGATTCTGGCGGCTGAGGGTGCGCGGTGGCCGGTCGCCGACGCTGGGCACCTTGATGGTTTCGTCGGCGCCGGCCAGTTGCGTCAGCGCGCAGGCGTACTTGATCTTGATCTCGTCGGCGTGCTGCTTCGGCGTGCGCAGCGCCATGGCGATATCGTTAGTGACCTGATCACCGGCAATCGGAATATTGGCGGTGTGCCGGATCGCCCCTTCGGTGAAGATGGCGATATCGGTGGTGCCGCCGCCGATGTCGACGATGCACACGCCCAGTTCACGCTCGTCCTCGGTCAGTACCGAATAGGCGCTGGCCAGTTGCTCGAGGATGATGTCCTCCACTTCGAGACCGCAGCGGCGCACGCATTTTTCCACGTTCTGGGCCGCGTTCACGGCGCAGGTCACCAGGTGCACCTTGGCTTCCAGGCGCACCCCGCTCATGCCCACCGGCTCGCGCACCCCTTCCTGGTTGTCCACCACGTATTCCTGCGGCAGCACATGCAGGGTCTTCTGGTCCGCCGGAATCGCCACCGCCTGGGCGGCGTCGATGACGCGGTCGATATCCGCCTGCATCACCTCCCGGTCACGGATGGCGACAATGCCGTGGGAGTTGAGGCTGCGCACGTGGGATCCGGCGATGCCGGCGTAGACCGAGTGGATCTGGCACCCGGCCATCAGTTCCGCTTCCTCCACCGCCCGCTGGATCGAGCGCACCGTGGCCTCGATATCCACCACCACGCCTTTCTTCATGCCGCGGGAGGGCTGCGAGCCGAGGCCCACCACCTCGACGGTGCCTTCGCTGGTCACCTGACCGACGATCGCCACCACCTTGGAGGTACCGATGTCCAGTCCCACGATCATGTTGTCCATTGCGTTCGCCATTAGCGCCTGCCTCGATCCGTTATACTTTGCCCGCCCGGCGGGCGGATGCCGCTTGCGCGTCCTGGTCATCCCGCCAGGTGACCGCCACGCCATCGGCGTAGCGCAGATCCACCCGGGCCACGCCGCGACTGTCGGTGCTCAGCACCCCGCGGTACAACCGCACGAAGCGGCGCAGCTTGTTCACGTACTGTTCCCGATCCACCACCAACTGCATGTTGTTATTCAGGGTCAGGCGGGCGGTGAGACGCGCGTTCACCTCCATCCGCTCGATCCCCAAGCCAATGTCGCTGAGCAGTTTGGCCATGCTGTGGTAGTAGCTCATTACTTCGTCGAGCCGTTGTTCCGGTCCGTTCAGACGCGGCAGACCGGAAAGGTCGTACTGCTTCAGCGCCTTGAACGGTTCGCCGGTATTGGAGACCAGCAAGGTCTCGTTCCACACCGCCACCGGTTCCCGCTCGGTGACGGTGAGCACCACGGTATCCGGCCACTGACGCCGCACCGAGACATCCGCCACCCAGCTCAATTCCCGCGCCTGGTCATAGATCCGGTCCAATGGCGCAGTAAAGTAGTTGGCGTCACGCACCAGGGTGGCCAGCTTGGTCTGCACCTGCTGCTGACGGCGGACGTCGGTGACCCCGTCCACACCCACCTTGCGCACCGGGTAGTGATCCAACACCCGTGGCAGGTAAATCACGCCGCCCACCAGCACCGCCGCCACCAGGGCCACCAGCACCGCCGGCACCGCCGCCGCCAGGCGCTCACGCAGCGGCACCCGGGGCGTCTTGCGCCGGACGCTGGAAGCACCACGGGAACGCGGTTGCACTCCCTGTTGACGGCGAGGCGCCTTAGCCACGGCGTTTACCTCCTTTGCGCGGCGGGAACCGGTCCACCGCGTCCAACAGAATCCGCGCCACCAGAATCGGGAACTCGTCACCGGCGGCACGGGCGGCCATCGGCACCAAGCTGTGGTCGGTCATGCCGGGTACCGTGTTCACTTCCAGCAACTGCCAGCGCCCTTGTTCATCGCGCATCACATCGACGCGGCCCCAGCCCTGGCAGCCCACCACCTTGAAAGCCCGCAGCGACAGCGCTCGCAGTTCGCTCTCGTCCTCGTCGCTGAGCCCCGCCGGACACAGGTACTCGGTGCTGTTGGACTGGTACTTGGCCTGGTAGTCATAAAACTGATTCGGTGTCTTCAGCCGGATCGCCGGCAGCACCTGCTCGCCGACCACGGACACGGTGTACTCGGGGCCGTTGACCCAGGCCTCCACCAGCACTTCGCTGTCGTACTGGCGGGCGTCATCCAGCGCCTTGCGCAGTTGCGTCTGGTCTTCCACCTTGGCCATGCCGATGGAGGAACCCTCATGGGCCGGCTTCACCATCAGCGGGAAGCCCAATTCGGCCAGCGCCTCGCCGTCATCATCCGCGCCCACCACATGGAACGCCGGAGTCGGCAGGCCAACGCCTTTCCACAGCCATTTGCTGCGCACCTTGTCCATGCCGATGGCCGAGGCCATCACCCCGGAGCCGGTGTACGGCACACCGAGATGTTCCAGCACGCCCTGGATCACGCCGTCCTCGCCACCACGGCCGTGCAAGGCGATGAAGGCCACGTCAAAGCCCTTGAGGGTCTCGACCCCCACTTCCGAGGGATCCACCAACTCGGCGATCAATCCCAATTGGCGCAGGGCCTGATGGACCTCGGCACCGCTTTTCAGGGATACCGGGCGCTCGGCCGAGCTGCCGCCGGCCAGCACCGCCACCCGACCGATGCGTGCCAATCGTTGTTTCATGGCGTTATCGATCATCATGACCGTTCTCCTCTCACCCGCTCGGCCAGATCCCGCGCGATCGTTCCCACGTTACCGGCCCCCTGGGTCACCAGCAGATCACCGTCGTGCAGCAGGTGCTCCAGCAAGGCGGGCAGTTTCGCCGGGTCGTCGACGAACACCGGTTCCACCTGACCGCGCTGGCGGATACTGCGGCACAAGGCGCGAGCGTCAGCGCCGGGCACCGGCTCCTCGCCGGCGGCGTACACTTCCAGCATCAGCAGCACGTCCACCCGCGACAGCACCTCGACGAAATCCTCGTAAAGGTCCTGAGTCCGCGTATAACGGTGCGGCTGGAACAGCATCACTAGCCGCCGTTGCGGCCAGCCCTCGCGGATCGCCGCCACGGTGGCGGCCACTTCCCGAGGGTGGTGGCCGTAATCGTCCACCAGGGTGGCGGCGCCACCCTGGCAGGGGTATTTACCGAGCACATCGAAGCGCCGACCGACCCCGGCAAAACCGTTCAGGGCACGCACGATGGCCTCGTCCGGGGCCCCTTCGTCGCTGGCCACGGCAATCGCCGCCAGCGCATTCAGAATGTTGTGACGCCCCGGCATGTTCAGAGTGATCTCCAGCGGTTCACCCTCGGCGCGCACCACCCGGAAGCGGGTGCTCATGCCGTGGGCGCTGACCGCTTCGGCGCGCAGATCCGCGTCCTCGTCGAAGCCATAACGGATCACCTGCCGGTTCACCCTCGGCAATAGCCGGCGCACCACCGGATCATCGATGCACATCACCGCCACGCCGTAGAACGGCAGGTTGTGGAGAAATTCGATGAAGGTATTCTCCAGGCGGGCAAAATCACCGCCGTAAGTGTGCATGTGGTCGGCATCGATGTTGGTGACGATGGCGCTCATCGGCTGCAGGTGCAGGAAGCTGGCATCGGACTCGTCCGCCTCGGCCACCAGATAACGGCTTTGACCCAACCGGGCGTTGGTGCCGGCGCTGTTGAGACGGCCGCCGATGACAAAAGTCGGGTCCAGTCCGGCTTCACCGAGAATCGCCGCCACCATGGACGTGGTGGTGGTCTTGCCGTGGGTGCCGGCCACCGCGATGCCGTGGCGGAAACGCATCAGTTCCGCCAGCATCTGCGCCCTCGGCACCACCGGGATACGCAACTCGTGGGCACGCGCCACTTCCACGTTTTCCGTGCTCACCGCGGTGGAGGTCACCACCACGTCGGCGTCTTCGATGTTCTCGGCGCGATGGCCAATGTCCACGCGCACACCCAGCCGGCGCAGACGCACCACCACCGGCGATTCCTTGATATCACTGCCGCTGACCTGATAACCCTGGTTGGCCAGCACCTCGGCGATACCGCACATCCCAGCGCCGCCGATGCCGACAAAATGGATACCGCGGATGCGCCGCATCTCTGGTACCACATGGTTGGTGGCAGCGTGGTTGTTGGCGGCCTGGTTGCCATTGGCGACGTTATCGGTCATCGGCCACCTCCTCACAAAGTCGGGCCACCCGCTCGGCGCTGTCGGTGATGGCCAGTTGACGGGCGCGGCAGGCGAGTTCCGCCAGCGCGTCCCGCTCGGTCATGCCGGCCAGGCTGCGCGCCAGGGCGCTGGCGTTCATATCCCGCTGCGGCAGCATCAGGGCGGCGCCGCGATCCACCAGCCAGTTGGCGTTGAGGGTCTGGTGATCGTCCACCGCCGTCGGCAGCGGCACGAACAACGCCGCCACACCGGCGGCGGCCACTTCCGCCACGGTCAGGGCGCCGGCACGGCAAACCACCAGATCGGCCCAGTCGTAGGCCTGCGCCATGTCATCAATGAATTCGCTCACCGTGGCATTGAGCCCCAATGCCTTGTACACCGGCCGGGCTTCCTCGGCGCGGCCACGGCCACACTGGTGGCGCACTTCCAGGTGTGGCCCGAGCGCGGCCAGTAACAGTTCCGGCAAATCCTGATTCAAGGCCAGCGCCCCCTGGCTGCCGCCCAGCACCAGCACCCGCAGGGGGCCGCGCCGGCTGGCGTAGCGCTGGGCCGGATCGTTCAACCCGGTGATCTCCTCGCGTACCGGATTACCCACCCAGATGGCACCGGGCATGGCCCCTTCGAAGCCTTCCAGCACCTGATCGCTGAACCGGGCCAACAACCGATTGGTCATGCCCGGCAGCGCGTTCTGTTCGTGGATCACCAGAGGCACACCGCACAGCCGCGCGGCCAGACCGCCGGGCGCACTGACGAAGCCACCGAAGCCCACCACCAGCACCGGCCGCTCACGGCGAATCACGGACCGGGCCTGCCACACCGCGCGGATCAGCTGCAGTGGACCAATCAATTTGCGTTTGAGGCCGCCACCGCGCAGCCGGCCCACGCCCAGGGTCGCCACCGGGAAGCCGTAACGCGGCACCAGCCGCGTTTCCATGCCGTCCTCGGCACCCAGCCAGAGGATGCGGTAACCGGCGGCCTGCAATTGCTCGGCCACCGCCAGGGCGGGGAAAACGTGGCCCCCGGTGCCGCCGGCCATGATCAGGATGGTCCCGCTCATCGCTTCGCCCTCCCCCGCGCTTGCAGTTCCTGCTGTTCGGCGCTGGCGCGCAGCACCAGTGCCACCATCACCGCGGAAATCACCAGTGAGGAACCGCCATAGCTGACAAAAGGCAACGTCAGCCCCTTGGTGGGCAGGACACCCATATTCACTCCCAGATTGATGAACGCCTGGGCACATAACACAAAGGCGATGCCGTAAACCACATAGGCGTGGTAAAGAAAACCCCGTTGCTCCAGAGTGTGACCGATACGGAACACACGCCAGCCGAGCAGGCCGAAGCCGAAAATCAGCAGCAGGGTACCGAACAGCCCCCACTCCTCGGCCAGCACCGCGAAAACAAAATCGGTGTGCGCTTCCGGCAGGTAAAACAGCTTCTGCACACTGTTGCCCAGACCCACGCCGAACCAGTTACCGCGGCCAAAAGCGATCAGGCTCTGCGTCAACTGGTAGCCGGATCCGTATTGATCCGCCCAGGGATCGAGAAAACTCATCAGCCGCGCCACCCGATAGGGTTCCGCCACGGCCACCAAGGCCGCCAGGCCCACCGCCACCAGCCCGATCAGCAGGAATCGCAGGGTCGGCACACCGGCCAGGAACAACATGCCCATGGTGGTGATACCGAGCACCACCACGGCGCCGAAGTCCGGTTCCAGCAACAGCATGAAAGTCAGCAGTCCCAGTACCCCCAGCGGCACGAAGAACGCCTTCCACTGGGTTTCCAGTTCCGCCTTGCGCTGTGCCACATAACCGGCCAGGTAAAGCACGAAACACAACTTGACGATTTCGGAGGCCTGAATCGTCATGCCCGGCAGCGCGATCCAGCGCGTGGAGCCGTTCACTTCACGGCCCAGGCCGGGCACGAACACCAGAACCAGCGCCACCACCGCCACCGGCAGCATGGCGAAGCGCAGCCGCTCCAGCAGTGCCAGCGGCACGCAGCAGTACACGGCGGCGCCCACGCCCAGGCTGATCAGCAAATAGGTGCCATGACGAATGCCGTAATAGAACGGGTTATCCAGCCGGGTCTCGGCGATCTGCAGCGAGGCGGACGTCACCATCACCAGCCCCACCAGCGTCAGGCCGATCGCCGACCACATCAAAACCTGATCGAGCTGCCCGGTCCGCGGGCGCATGAGCACACTAGCCATGGCTCACCTCCCGGGCATGATGGGCGAAATCATCGCCGCGTTCGGTGTAGCCGCTGTACATGTCGAAGGACGCGCAAGCCGGCGACAGCAACACCGCGTCACCGGGCTGGGCCAGTTGCCGCGCCCGCGTCACCGCCTCGGCCATGGTCTCCGCCCGTTCACGCGGCACGCCGATCAGACCGTCCGCCACCTTGTCCGCGTCTTCACCGAGCAGCAGCGCCGCGCGCAGGTATTGCCGGGCCGGCTCCGCCAGCGGAGAGAAATCCTGCCCCTTGCCCTGACCGCCGGCGATCAGAATCACCTTGCCATTGATGGCCTCGCCAATGCCGGTCAGTGCCGCCAGCGTGGCGCCCACATTGGTGGCCTTGGAATCGTTGAACCAGCGCACGTCGCCGGCTTCCGCCACCATCTGGCAGCGATGGGGCAAGCCCTGGAACGCACAGACCGTGGCCAGCGCGGTCTCCCGTTCCAACCCCAGGGCGTCGGCCATGGCCAGCACCGCCAGCACGTTCATGGCGTTGTGATGGCCGGTGAGCGTCAGCTGGTCCAGCGTCAACAGGGTTTCGCCCTTGTAGAGCAGAGCGTTGCGATCGCTGTCGAGCCGATAGTCCGCTTGCGGGTGGCTGCCGAAGGTCACTTCCCGTGGCACCGGCACCTGAGGACGGGTGGCCACGTCATCGCGATTCCATACCGCCACCTGGCAGCCGTCGTAGATGCGCTGCTTGGCGGCCAGGTAGTCGCTGAAACGGTTGTAGCGGTCCAGATGGTCCTGGGACACGTTGAGAATAGTGGCCACCTGGGCATTCAGGCTGTAGGTCGTCTCCAGCTGGAAGCTGGACAGCTCCAGGACGTACAGACCGGCGTCGCTGGCCAACAGATCCAGCGCCGGGATTCCCAGGTTGCCGCCAACCCCCGGCTGACGACCGCAGGCTTCGGCCACCTCACCGAGCAGGGTGGTGACGGTGCTCTTGGCATTGGAACCGGTGATCGCCACCAGCGGGCGGCTGGCGGCGCGGGCGAACAGCTCGATGTCGCCGATCACTTCCTTGCCTTCCGCGATCTGCGCGGCGATGGCCGGGGTGGAAATCGCCACGCCGGGGCTGACGATCAGACGGCGGGCCCGTTCCATCCAGCCTTTCTTGAAGCCGCCGGTATGCACCTTCAATTTGGGGAATTCCGCGTGCAGGTCATCCAGGCCCGCCAGAGCCTGACGGGTGTCGAGAGCGCGCACGGCCATACCCTGCCCCTGCAAATAGCGGAGCACGGAGCGGCCGGAAACACCCAGGCCAATGACCAGATCAAACGCGTCCTTCGTCATCCTTACCTCAGTTTCAGGGTCGCCAGACCCACCAGTACGAGCATTACGGTAATAATCCAGAACCGGACGATGATCTTCGGTTCCGGCCACCCCTTCAGTTCAAAGTGGTGGTGAATGGGTGCCATACGGAAGATGCGCCGACCGGTGAGCTTGAACGACGCCACCTGCAACATCACCGACACGGTCTCCATCACGAACACGCCGCCCATGATGAACAACACGATTTCCTGGCGGACGATCACCGCCATCACACCAAGCACCGCGCCCAGCGCCAACGCGCCCACATCGCCCATGAACACCTGGGCCGGGTAGGCGTTGAACCAGAGAAAGCCGAGCCCCGCCCCGCACAGACCAGCGACGATCACCACCAGTTCGCCGGCACCGGCGATATAGGGGATCTGCAGGTAGGTGGCGAACTCGGCGTGACCACTGGCGTAGGCAAAAATACCCAGCGCCGCGGCCACCAGCACGGTGGGCATGATCGCCAGCCCGTCCAGGCCATCGGTCAGGTTGACCGCATTGGAGGTGCCGTTGATGACGAAATAGGTCAGCACCACATAGAACCAGCTCAGGTTGATGGCCACGTTCTTGAAGAACGGCACGATCAGCTGTGTTTCCGCCGGGCTTTGCGCGGTGAAGAACAGCACCAGCGCCGCGCCCAGCGCCCCCACCGACTGCCAGAAGTATTTCCAGCGCGCCGGCAGGCCGCGCGGGTTCTTTTCGATCACCTTGCGCCAGTCGTCCACCCAGCCGACGGCGCCGAACACCACCAGCACGCCCAGTGTTACCCAGACGTAGCGATTGGACAGGTCCGCCCACAGCAGCGTCGCCACGGCGATGGAAACCAGGATCAAGCCACCGCCCATGGTCGGCGTGCCAGCCTTGCTCAGATGGCTCTTCGGGCCATCGTCCCGGATCGCCTGGCCGACCTGTTTTTCCTGCAGTTTGCGAATCATCACCGGTCCGATCCAGAACGCCAGGAACAGCGCGGTGAGCACCGCCATGATGGCGCGCATGGTGATGTACTGGAAAACCAGGAATCCGCTGTACAGGCTCGATAGATTCTCCGCCAGCCAAAGCAGCATTTAGTGTCCCCCCTTGAGTTCTTCAAGCCGGTGCACCACAAGCTCCATGCGGGCAGTGCGTGAGCCTTTCACCAATACCGTGCCGCCGGCCTCGAGAACCGCACCGGCGCGCCCGGCGGCGTCATCGTGATCCGCCGCCAAAACAGCGCCTTCGCCGAAGCCCGCCGCGGCGGCTTCCGCCCCGGGCATGGCAATCAAAACATCCAGATCCCGGGACGCTTCTTCGCCCAGGGAACGCATGATGTCGCCGGCGCCGGGCCCCAATTCCCCCAAAGCCCCCAGCACCAGAGTTCGCGGCGCCGGCCGGCCGGCCAGCCAGCGCACCGCCGCCCGCACCGAACCGGGATTGGCGTTGTAGGTGTCATCCACCAACAAACCGCCCCCCAGCGTCTTCAGATTCATCCGCCCCGGCACCGGGCTCAGCGATTGCCAGCGGTCGACCACATCGGCCAGTTCCACACCCAGGGCATTGACCGCGCCCAGGGCCAGCAGCGCATTTTGCACCTGATGGGCGCCGGCCAGCGGTACCCGCACCGGCAGTCCCTGAGGCATCAGCCGAAAACGCACCTCGCCGTCCTCCAGAACCACCTCTTCGGCCCGCAGCGCGCCATTCGCGCCGCCAACGCGGACCACGTTCAAACCGTGCCTGGCGGCTTCCCCGGCGAAGAAGTCGGCGAAGCCATCGTCGTTGTTGATCACCGCGGTGGCGCCCGCCGCGCAGCCGGAGAAGATTTCCGCCTTGGCGCGGGCGATGCCTTCCATGGTGCCGAAGCCCTCCAGATGAGCGCCGGTCACATTGGTGATCAACACCACCCGCGCCCGTACCAGGGAGCTGGTCCAGGCAATTTCACCCGGCGCATTGGCACCCAGTTCGATCACCGCCTGACGCACCTGGTCATCGAACCGCAGCAAGGTCAGTGGCACCCCGATGTCGTTGTTGAGATTGCCCTGGGTCGCCAGGGTCCCTTCGCCCAGCAGCGCGGCGATCATTTCCTTCACCGTGGTCTTGCCGGCGTTGCCGGTCACCGCCACCCGGGGAACCGGGAACCCGGCGGCGTAGCCCGCCGCCAACAGGCCCAGCCCACGGCGCGAATCCGCCACCGTCACCTGGGACTCGAAAACGTCCTGATCGGTTTCCACCAGCGCGGCCACGGCGCCAGCGTCACGGGCCTGCTCCAGGAAGGCATGGCCGTCGAAGCGTTCGCCACGCAGAGCCACGAACAAGGCACCGGCGGACAGTTGCCGGGTATCGGTGGACACCGCGCTGATATCACGGTCGGCGCCACGCAGCACGCCACCGGTCCACTGGCTGATCCGCGACAGCCGCATCATGCCTGCCCTCCCCGGCGTGCCAGCGCCGCCCGGGCCAAGGCCCGGTCGTCCATGGGATAACGATGGCCGGCCACTTCCTGATAACGTTCGTGGCCCTTGCCGGCGATCAGCACCACGTCACCGGCCTCGGCCTCGGCGATGGCCCTGGCCACGGCTTCGGGCCGGTCGCTCAGGCATAGCGCATCTTGCGGCCGGTTCATGCCACCGCGGATTTGTTCGATGATGCCTTCCGGCGCTTCATTGCGCGGATTATCACTGGTGAGCACCACGCGATCGGCCAGTTTTTCCGCCACCGCGCCCATCAGCGGGCGCTTGCCGGTGTCACGGTCACCGCCGCAACCCACCAGGCACCACAGCCGGCCGGGGAAATGACCGCGCACGCCGCTCAGGGCTTTCTCCAGACCGTCCGGTGTATGGGCATAATCCACCACCACCACCGGCTGCCCCGGCTGGCACAGGGATTCCATCCGCCCGGGCACTGAGGTCAGCGCGCCCAGTCCTTGACCCAGCGCCTGGTTGCTCCAGCCCAATCCGTGCAGTACACCGGCCACCGCCATCACATTGCTCAGGTTGAAGTCGCCGTACAGCGGCAGACGCAGGGACAACGGCTCGCCACCCACGCTCAATACCATTTCCATGCCTTCTGGCAGGGCATGATGTTCCAGACAACGCACGGTGGCGCCATCGGTGGATCCAAAGGTCACGCAACGCACACCATCATCAAGGCTGGCCACCAGCGTGGAAGCGGCCTCGTCGTCGGTGTTGATCACCGCCATGGCCAGCCCCGGACGGGTGAACAGAGAACGCTTGGCGTTCAGATAGGCGTCCATGCTGCCGTGGTAATCCAGATGGTCGCGGCTGAGATTGCTGAACACCGCGCAGGGCACCCGGGTGTCCCCCAGGCGCCCCTGATCCAGAGCATGGGAGGACACTTCCATGGCAACGTAATCGGCGCCTTTTTCCCGCAGACCGTACAACGCCGACTGCAGCGTGATCGGGTCCGGCGTGGTGTGGCCGGTATCCGCTTCGTCCCCTTTCAGCCCCACGCCCAGGGTGCCAACCAGACCACAGCGGTGGCCGACGGCGTCAAGGGCGTCACGCAGGAACCAGGTAATGCTGGTTTTACCGTTGGTGCCGGTCACTCCGACAATGTTCAGATGGTTGGCGGGACAGCCGTAAAAGCGGGCTGCCAGGGTGCCGACTTCACGCCCCAGGGCAGGAATCTCGATGCGCGGCACCGCGCCACTCTGGTTAACGGTAAAGGCATCGCCTTCCTGCAGGATGGCCCCGGCCCCGGCCTCGACGGCGGCACCGATGTAACTGCGGCCATCGGCACGGAATCCGGGCACCGCCAGGAACACGTCACCAGGGCGGACCGCCCGGCTGTCCAGCCGCAGCGCCATAACCGGCAAGCCGGCCAGGTCGGCCGGCAATGCCAGATCGGTCAGCAGTTGGCCCAGGGTGATCATGTGCGACCCTCCCCGTCCGGCTCACCGGCGATGACCCCTTCCGGCTTGTCCGGCGGCACGTGCATGGCGCGCAGGGCGCCGCCGACAATAGTGGAGAATACCGGCGCCGCCACCAGACCGCCGTAATAGGCGCTTTGATCCGGATCATCGATCACCACCACGGCGGCGATGCGCGGATCGGTGGCCGGCGCCAGGCCAGCGAAAATCCCCTGGTAGCGGTGTTCGGCGTAACCGGTGGAGGTCAGCTTGTGCACCGTGCCGGTCTTGCCCGCCACCTGATAACCGGGGATACGGGCACGGCGGGCGGTGCCCAACTGGCCGACCACGGTTTCCAGCATATCGACGATGGCACGGGCGGTATCCGTGCCAATCACCCGCTCGCCCTGGGGCGCTTCATCCACCTTGACCATGGACAGCGGCACCCGGCGCCCCTGATTACCGAGAATGGCGTAGGCCTGTGCCAGTTGCAGAGCCGTCACGCTGACGCCATAGCCGTAGGACAACGCCGCCCGCTCCACATCGCGCCACTTGGCACGGATCGGCAGCACCCCGCCGCTCTCGCCGGGAAAGCGCACGCCGGTGGGCTGGCCGAAGCCGAACCGCTCGAGCATGGCTGGCAGCACCTGTTGGTCCATGGACAGCGCCAGTTTGCTGGTGCCCACGTTGGAGCTCTTGGTCAGCACCGTGGTCACGTCGATGACGCCATAATCACGATGGTCGCGAATGGTTTTCGGCCCCACACGCAGATAGCCCGGGTGGGTATTAATGGCGGTGGCGGGAGTCACCATGCCCTGCTCCAAGGCCGCGGCCACGGTGAACGGTTTCACCGTGGAGCCAGGCTCGAACAGGTCGGTGACGGCCCGGTTGCGCAGGCTGGCGGTATTAATGCCGCTGCGGTTATTGGGGTTGTAGCCCGGCTGGTTGACCATGGCCAGCACCTCGCCGGTCTTCACGTCCAGCACCACCACCGAACCACCGGTGGCACCGAAACGTTGCACCGCGGACATCAGCTCCTTGTACGCCAGATACTGCAACCGCAGATCCAGACTCAGGGTGACATCTTCACCCGGACGCGCCGGCTCGATCAGTTCGATGTCCTGAATCACCCGTCCCAGCAGGTCACGGACCACTTTCTTGCGGCCCGGCGCGCCGGTGAGCTGCTTGTCGAAGGCCAGTTCCACGCCTTCCTGGCCCTGCTCATCAATGTTGGTGAACCCGACCACATGACTGGTCACTTCACCGGCCGGGTAATAGCGGCGGTACTCGGTCAGCGAATAGATACCCGGCACGCCCAGGGACAGTACGGATTCCGCCTGTTCCGGCGCCAACCCCCGGGCCAGATAGATGAATTCCCGGCTGGGGTGCGCTTTCACGCGCCGGGCGAAATGCGCCCGGTCAATAATCGGGTTGCCGGTCAGCTTGGACCATTGCTGCTGATTCTCCATCGCTTCCTGGGGGTTCACCCACAGCGTCACCACCGGGGTACTGACCGCCAGCGGCCGGCCATTGCGATCACGAATCACACCCCGATTGGCGGCCAGAGGCTCCACCCGCAAATTACGGATATCGCCCTGGTGAGCCAGGAAGTCGTGCTCGACCACCTGCAGATCCACCGCCCGCACCACCAGCACAGCGGCGCACACCAGCCAGAACGCCAGCACCAGGTGCCAGCGTCTGCCGGTCCAGCGTTTGCTGGCGACCGGTTTGCGTGTCGCTTTGCGTTTGTTGGCGCTCATGGCCGTGTCAACACTCGCTCATCGGTGGTCGGGACTTTCATGCCCAGCTTTTCTCTGGCCAGGCTCTCCACCCGGGCGTAACTGCCCCAGGTGCTGTGTTCCAAAAGCAACTGGCCCCACTGGGTTTCCAGTTGCGCCTGGCGCCGTTGCAGCCGCTGACTCTCATCGGTCAGGCGGCGTGCCTCGTGCACCGTATAACTGACGCCCAATGCCGACCCCACTACCAGGATCAGCAACGGCCAATGCAGCCAGCGGGCCATCAGGCCACCCGCTCCGCCACGCGCAGCACCGCGCTGCGGGCGCGTGGGTTATGCCGCACTTCTTCCTCGCCAGCGCGCCGGGCCTTACCCAGCGGCCGTAGCCGCTGAGGTGTTTCCTCACCCAGCGGCAGTCCACCCCGCCCCCGGGGCGCCATGCCGGACTGGTCGCGGATAAACAGCTTCACCAGCCGGTCTTCCAAAGAATGGAAGCTGATAACGGCGAGACGCCCGCCGATGGCGAGCGTCTCGAGCGTTTGTGCCAGAGTCGCTTCCAGCGCCTCCAACTCCCTGTTGATGTGGATGCGCAGGGCTTGGAAGCTGCGCGTCGCCGGATGCTTGCCCGGATCGCCCTTGCCCAGCACCGACTCAATCAGATCGGCCAGTTGGCGGGTGGTCCGCAACGGCGTTTCCTGGCGGCGCGCGACTATGGCACGGGCAATGCGCCGCGACTTGCGCTCCTCGCCGAAGCGATACAACACGTCGGCGATATCTTTTTCATCGGCGCGGGCCAGCCAGTCGGCCACGCTTTCGCCACTGCCCGGATCCATGCGCATGTCCAGGGGGCCGTCGCGCAGAAAACTGAACCCGCGGCTGGCGTCGTCCAGTTGCGGCGAGGACACACCCAGATCCAGCAACAGACCGTCAATCGGCCGCCCGGCCTCACTCACCAGTTCCGGCAGACAGTCAAAACGGCCGGCATGAATACGGAAGCGGGAATCTTCCGCTTCCAGTTGCTCACCGGTGGCCACCGCTTGCGGGTCACGGTCCACGCCCGTCAGGCGCCCGGCGGGCGACAGCAGGGACAACAAGGCACGACTGTGGCCACCGCGGCCAAAGGTGCCGTCCACATAGAAGCCGTCGTCCCGCGTGAACCACATTTCCAGTACCTCCTCCAGCATCACCGGCTGGTGCGCGTACTGCTTCCCGTTGTTCATGCCATGACCTCGCGGCGTCAGAACGACAGAGCCTGCACGCTCTCGGGCATGGCTTCCTGGTCCAGGTTCTGCTGTTCGAGTTCGTTCCAGGTGTCTTCGGCCCAGATTTCAAAGCGGTGCAGCAGACCCACCAACATGGCGCGCTTCTCCAGCCCGACCACGTCCCGCAGTTCCGGCGGCACCAGTAGACGGCCATTGCCGTCCATGTCCATTTCCACCGCCTGCCCCAGGAACCGGCGCTTCAACGCACGAACCTGGGCGTGGGCGTCACTCTGCGCGGCCACCTGCCGGGCGATCTCGCGCCACTCGGGAAACGGGTACATCACCAGACAGGCGTCATAGGGGTGCTGAGTAAGCACAACGCGGCCACCGCAAGCGCTGTTCAGCGACTCACGGTAGCGCGTCGGCACGGTCAGCCGACCTTTTGCATCCAGATTGAGCGCGGTACGCCCATTGAACACTGGCCTTCCCCTTCTATGTCGGCCCTTTTATGTCGAAGCATTGGGAGCGGCGGTCCGTCCCACTTCGTCACACCGGACGAAGCCTTTTTCCCACTTCATCCCACTTTTCACCACATTGCGACACTCTATGGCCAGCGCTTTTCACAAGTCAAGTTTCACGACATTGGTGAATGTAAAAGAAATTCCTTGAAAATCAGTTTGTTAGCTGTGTCACATTGAAAGGGGAATAAAGGAAGGGAAATTGGTTCTGAAACTAATCAGACAGCTGCGCTCTGGAGCTGAGAAAGCACTTTAAGTGTTAGATCATTTGCATATATAAAATATACTGCAAATTCTATTTCGTTCTTTTTGGGTGAGCGCCAACTCTCCCGGGAAGCCGGTAATCCTTCACCCCCATCAAGTCGGGGCCACATTCCAGCCGTTCCAACCAATCCAGAAAGCGCCCAATGGTCACTCGAGACGCAAAATAACCTCCGTGCTGCGGCACGATCATTGCCGGATTCAATTCCCGCACCATGCGCACCCAATAGCGGCAAGCACGATTGCCGGCCATGTAGCGCCGATGAAAGCCGGCCATGGCCGGAATGTGATCCTCGAAACGGCCTACCTCGCCTTCCTCCCCACCCAGAGAGGCGCCGATATCCCCGGAAAACAGGATACGGCTTACCGGATCGTAAAAACTGAAATTACCCACTGAATGCAGGAAGTGGGCGGGCAAGGCCCACAGTTCCGAATCCGCGAACGGCAATACCGCTCCCTTGTCCGGCAGCGCCAGAATCCGCTCCTGCCATTGCTCGCCCACCCGCGAGGTGACGAAAGTGGACGCCAGGTGGGGCAGAAACCGCGACCATAGCCGGGACACCGCCACCTTGCAGTGGGAATGCAACATCCAGCGGGGCAGCGAGGCGATAATATCCGGGTCCTGGTGGGACGCCAGAATGTAGGTGAGATCACGCAGGTTGAGATGGCGGCTCAATTCGATGGTCAGAGGGGTATAGGTAAGATCGCCGCCGGGGTCGATCAGGGCCCCCTGCTCACCATGGCGAATGGCGAACTGATTGGCCTGCACGCCTTCGCCCTGGACCAGATCATGAAACCTGGCCACCACGTGATCGCCCTGCTGGAACAGAATATCCGCCCGTGTCATCGCGCCTCCTCCTTGATGTAAATCAAGTATTTTGCATAGGCGCGACGGAGGGTACTTGATCTGTATCAAGACCCGTCCAGGACGGGTCCCGACATTGAGGCAATAAGGTGGGCCGGTCGATAAGCCGGGTTCTGTCGTGGGCAGCCATTCATCTGGGATCCCCGTCACCGGGGACCTCTAGCGACCTACCCGGATCCAGCGCGGGCCACGCCATTGGATCCCTATTTGGTCTTGCTCCGGGTGGGGTTTACCCTGCCACCGCTGTTACCAGCAGCGCGGTGCGCTCTTACCGCACCTTTTCACCCTTACCCGCCCCCGAAGGAACAGGCGGTCTATTTTCTGCGGCACTGGCCGTAGCCACACCGTCACCAGTGTGACCCCCAGGCGTTACCTGGCACCCTGCCCTGTGGAGCCCGGACTTTCCTCCAGCGGTTTCCCGCCAGCGGCTGCCTGACCGACCCGGGCGCAGCATAGTGGATTCAGTTGACAGTTGATAGGGTAGAAGTAGTTGACAGTTGATAGTGGACAGTTGACAGCGGAAAGAAAAATGCGGAGATGCAAAATTCATTTGCGTATCAACAAAGTCGATTCATGCCTTTTCTGTGGGAAGCTTGCTGGCAAGCGCCTGAGCGAACCCCATTCGCTTGCCAGCAAGCTTCCCACAGCGGCTAAAGATCACCTGTTTTTGTTTTTCGCTGTCAACTGTCCACTATCAACTGTCAACTGTTTCTAAGTAGTTATACAGCGCCTGCCGCTTGAGCCCGGTATGCGCGGCCAGCACGCGGGCGGCGCGGGACAGGGGTAGTTCTTCCAGCAGAGCGCGGGCCAGGGCCCGGTCGCGCTCGCTGAGCAGGTCGCTTTGCGGCGCCGGTCCCAGCACCAGTACCAGTTCCCCGCGCTGCTGGTCCTTGTCGGCGCGCACCCATTCCAGCACCTCCGCGACCGGTCCCCGGCGTACCGTTTCGAAGCGCTTGGTCAGTTCCCGGCACAGGGTCAGTTCCCGCTCCGGTGCCACTTTCGGTGCCAATGCCTCAAGCAGGGACAGCACCCGATGGGGCGCTTCGTAAACGATGGTGGTCACGTCCGCGGCGGCCAGGCGCTCCAGAACCCGTTCACGGGCGGCGCCCTTGGCCGGCGGAAAGCCTTCAAACAAAAAGCGGTCGCTGGGCTGGCCGGCCACCGCCAGCGCCGCCAGCAGCGCCGAGGCCCCGGGGATCGGCACCACGGTCACCCCGGCGTCCTGGCAGGCCCGCACCAGACGGTAGCCCGGATCACTGACCAGCGGCGTGCCAGCATCGCTGATTAATGCGCCACTCTCGCCATCGGCCAGCCGTGCCACCAGATCCGGAGCCCGCTGCTGCTCATTATGGTCGTGGCAACTGATCAGGCGGGGGGAAATCCCCAGTTGCTGCATCAACCCCTGGCTGTGCCGGGTGTCCTCGGCAGCCACCCAATCCACCTCCTGTAACACCTGGATGGCGCGCCGGGAAATATCGTCCAGATTACCGATCGGTGTGCTGACTACGTACAGGCAGCCCGCTTCGGCGTCGTGGCAGGGTCGGGTCATTTTACGTGCTCTGTCTCACTGATAGGGCAAGAGAAGGGGCGCGCAGCGCCGCCGGGGGTTATTCGCGAGTCGGAAAGTCCCTACAATACCGGCTCCATTCCCGCAGTAGCAAAGGGTTATCCCACCGTCATGGAATTGAGACAGGTTAAATGGGCCGCGTTGCTGGTGATCCTCGCCATCACCGGCTGCGTCCAGACACCAGGGGCGTACCAGCGCACCGGCACCCCCGCCATGGACACGGCTCCCGCCCGTGAAGCCCCATCCAGCACGGAATCAGCCAGGCAACGCCTGGGTGATATGGCGGATCCGGCGCGGACCGATACCGCCCTCTCCTGGGCAAGTTATTACCTGGTTAACGACCGGGCCGGGGAAGCCAGTGAAGTGCTGGAGCTGGTGCGCGGCGGCGCCCCGAGCATGGATCAGCGTTTCCGCTGGCTGCAGTTGAGTGCCCAGGCCTTGCTCGGGCAGCACAAACCGCAACAGGCGCTGGACCTGCTCAACAGTTACCAGGGGGATATCCGCTCCCTGCCCGCGGATCAGCAGGCACGCCTGGCTTTGCTGCGCGCGGATGCCCTGGCTCTTAACGACAACCTGATGGAGAGCCTCAAGGAGCGGGTCGACATCCAGCCGCGACTGGGGCGCTCCGACCGCGCTTACAACCAGGATATGACCTGGCAGGCGCTGCTGCGTGTACCGCGCAGCCAATTGCAGCAGGAAGCCGAGGGTGCCAGCGGTGATCTGCTCGGCTGGCTGGAACTGGCGGACATCTACCGCGACGCCCAGGCCGGTCTCGATGATCAGGTGGCGCGCATGAACGACTGGCAGCAGCGCTGGCCGCAACACCCGGCCCAGGCACAGCTGCCCGAAACCCTCAATGCCATGCGCCGCGCCGCGCAGGAACGGCCGGCCCGGGTCGCGGTTCTGCTGCCGGAAAGCGGCCCGCTCTCCTATGCTGGCAACGCGCTCCATGACGGCTTGATGGCCGGCTACTATCTGGCCCGTGACAACGGCGACTACACCCCCGAGCTGCGCTTCTACGATACCGCCGACGCCGATGCCGCCCAGGTTTACCAGCAGGCGGTGATGGATGGTGCCCAGTTCGTGATCGGCCCGCTGGCCAAGGACCAGGTGGCTGCTATCGCCGCACTCGGCACCCCGCCGGTGCCCACTTTAGCGCTGAATTACCTGGACGACGGCGGCAACGGCCTCTATCAGTTCGGCCTGGCGCCGGAAGACGAGGCCCGTCAGGTGGCCCGTGACGGCTACGCCGCCGGCGCGGTGAGAGCAGGCGTGCTCTACCCCAATTCGGAGTGGGGCTACCGTGTCGCCGAGGCGTTCAGCAATGCCTGGCAGTCACAAGGCGGCTCCATCGTGGCCAGCCGCACCTACGCCGATGACGATATCGGCGGCTCGGTGAAAGCCTTCCTCGGTGAGGCCCGCGGCAATCTCGGTTCCAGCGGCGGCAAGGAATTCCGCCCCCGCGGCCCGGAGGACATGGCGTTTGTGTTCCTGGTGGCCAACGCCGACCAGGGGCGTCAGGTCAAACCGGCGCTGAATTACCACTACGCTCGCTATCTGCCGGTGCACAGCACCTCCTATATTTACGGCGGCGTCCCTGATCCGCGCCGTGACCAGGATCTGGATCGGGTCCAGTTCGTGGACATGCCCTGGGTGTTGAACCCGGACCCGCGGCTCAAGGATATGGTCACGGCGAACTGGCCTGATGGCCACGGTCGTTACACGCGCCTGTTCGCCATGGGCGTGGACGCCTTCCGTCTGCAGGCCCGGCTGCCACTGCTGAACAGCGCACCGGGCAGCACCTTGTCCGGCGCCACCGGCGTGCTGCACCTGGACGGCAAACGCGTGGTGCGCGAACTGCAGTGGGCCACCTTCAAAGGGGGTCTGCCCAGCCCGCTGCTGACGCCCTGATCCGGTGCTCGGCGCCTGGCGTGGTCAACGGGCGGAGTGGCAGGCCTTGCGCTGGTTGCGGGAGCAGGGCCTGCGCCCGGTAGCGCGCAACTATCGTTGCCGCCGGGGTGAGGTGGACCTGATCATGACCCACCACGACACCCTGGTCTTCATTGAGGTACGCTGGCGCAGCCGTCGCGACTATGGTGGCGCGCTGGCCTCGGTGACCCGCGCCAAACAACGGCGGCTGCACGTCGCCGCCCGTCATTTTCTAGCTCATAATGCCCGCTGGGGCTCTCATCCCTGCCGTTTCGACGTGCTAGGACTGGAACCGGATGGTGACGGAGAGGTCCGTTACCAATGGGTGCAAAACGCTTTTTACGGAGACCAATGATGAGTGTGGATCGCATCAGGCAATTGTTCGCCGAAAGTCTGGAGACCAAGGCAAAGGCCGGGGAAGTGCTCCCCGAGGTGATCGCCATGGCCGGCCAGGTGATGGTGGAATGCCTGCTCAACGGCGGCAAGATTCTCAGTTGCGGCAATGGCGGTTCCGCTGGCGATGCCCAGCACTTCTCCTCCGAATTGCTCAACCGCTTTGAAATGGAGCGCCCGGCGCTGCCGGCGGTGGCGCTGACCACCGACTCCTCCACCCTGACCTCCATCGCCAACGATTACAGCTATAACGAGATCTTCTCCAAGCAGGTGCGCGCGCTTGGCAACAGCGGCGACGTGCTGCTGGCGATTTCCACCAGCGGTAATTCCGCCAATGTGATCCAGGCGATCCAGGCGGCCCACGACCGGGATATGAAGGTGGTGGCGATGACCGGCCGGGAAGGCGGCGAGATGGTGAACCTGTACGGTCCCCAGGACATCGAGATCCGGGTGCCGGCGCACTCCACCGCCCGCATCCAGGAAGTGCACCTGCTGGTGATTCACTCCCTGTGTGATTTTATCGATCAACAGCTGTTCGGAGGAGCCTGATGCGCGTCACCGGTTTGATCGTGTTGTTGGCCGCCCTGCTCACCACGGGCTGCACCACCATGACCAAGAACATGTCGCAGGAGCCGGTGGATCAGGACCACGGCTCCCGCACCTTCGGGGCGTTCATCGAGGACGGCAACATCGAGCGCAAGGTGAAGATCAATCTGGCCCGCACCAGCGCCGATCTGGACGAATCCCACATTGTCGTGGTCAGCTTCAACGGCAATGTGCTGTTGGCCGGCCAGGTGGCCAGTGAATCACTGAAAGCCCAGGCGGAAAATATCGCCGGCGAAGTGCGCCATGTGCGCAACGTCCACAATGAACTGCGTGTGGCCGGCAACAACTCCGCCATGGCGCGCACCAACGACGCCTGGCTCACCACCAAAGTGAAAAGCCGCCTCGTGCTCAGCGGCGATACTCCCGGTATGCGCACCAAGGTGATCACCGAAAACGGCGTGGTTTATCTGATGGGCCTGCTGACCCATGAGGAAGCCGACCTGGCGGTGCAAAAAGTTCAGAAAGTCGGCGGCGTGCAGAAGATCGTCAAGATTATCGAATACATAGATTGACCTATCCGGGGCGGCCTGGCCGCCCCGCCTTCCTCACCATCCCGACATCGCTAGTGTCCAGTCGACTCGACAACGCCGACCGCCAGCATGACGCCCGGTCAGGGCTGTTACAGGTATTCCCCAACCCTATAGCACTCGAGTCCGGCGAGCGCATCGAGGTCACCGATACCCGGCGCGCGCCCCAATGATGCATATCCCCCTTCCACCACGTTCAATGGGCCGCACAATTCAGTACGGAGCGGGTTCGGATTGGCGTCCACTTCCAAGGCGCCCTCACCACCCGCCGCGGCCAGCAGGTGGCCGGAGGCCAGCAGGCCGATACCGCCACCCAGATAATGGGGGTAGTAGCGCAGTCCGGCGTTGTTGATGGCTCGCGCCAGCGGCAGCAGGCGACTGATACCCCCCCACTTGGCGGCATCCGGCTGCAGAATCGACAGCGCGCCACTATCGATGGCCTCGCGGAAACGCGCCTCGCCCATGAGATTCTCGCCGGCGGACACCGGAATATCGGTGAGCGCCGCCAGCGCCCGCCACTCCGACCAGGGCGCGGTGCACAGCAGCGGTTCCTCGATCCACTTCAATCCCAGCCGGTTCAGCGCCGGCAACTGGTCCCTGGCCTGGTCCAGGGTCCAGCCCTGGTTCACATCCACCATCAGCGAGGCCTGATCGCCCAGGGTCTCGCGCAACGCCGCCAGGTTGGCCAGATCCCGCCTCGCGCCAAAGCCGATCTTCAATTTGAAGCGCGTGTAACCTTGCGCCGCCCGCTCCACGGCCAGTCGCTCCGGCGCCGTGGGGTTGAGACCGCTGGCGTACACCGGGATTCGATCCGTGTCGCCGCCCAGATATTGCCACAGTGGCTGACCGGCACGGCGTGCGCACAGGTCCCACAGCGCCAGATCGATGCCGGACAGACACTGAGCGAACGGCCCCGGCTCGGCGGATTGCAGCGCCAGCACCCGGGTGCCGGCTTCCAACGCCTGGTAGGCCGCCGCCGGCGAATCGAATTCCCGATCCACCATTTGCGCGCGAAACACGCTGTCCACCAACCGGGCACGGTGCTCGGCCCCCACCATGGGAAAGTTGCACCAGATCTCACCCCAGCCCTGATGCCCATCCTGGTCGGTCACCCGTACCACCACCATCGGCCGGTCCATCATGGTGCCAAAGGAGGTTTCCACCGGGGTATCCAGGGGACACCGGTAGACAAAGCTATCGAGGGCGCGAATGGCGACCGGGTCGTTCATGCTTTCAGATCCATTTCCAGATGTATGTAATCGCCGCGGTAGGTGGCCTCGGCGACATAGATGATGGTGTTGTCGGCGTCCACCAGCACCCGGCGCACGTTGGCGATCGGGTCGCCCAGTGGCATGTCCAGCAGTCGCGCCACTTCCAGATCGGCCTTGGAAATGGTGATGCTCTGCTTGGCCTGCGCCACGGTCAGATCCAGGGACATCAGCACCGGCAGAATGATCTCGTTACGGAAACGCTTCTCCGCCTTCTTGAACACGCGCTTTTCGAGATAGATGGAGATCACGCAATACTTCACGCCCTGCCGGGCGTGCACCCGGCGCAGGTGCTGGTAGTGCGCGGCCGGGACACCGTCACTGTCGGTAAGGCTCGGCGGTGTACTGGAATCGGAGATGTTGGTGACCACCGGTGTGTCACCGCGATAAGCCTCCACCAGGGCGTTGAGGGTGGTTTCCACCTTCACCGGGTGCTGGTCCGCGCCGCCCTTGAGCACCAGGGTGCCGACGCCACGCTGTACCTTGATCAGACCGGAGCGGGCCAGCAACTGCAGCGCCTGGCGCACCGTCACCCGGGACACCGAAAACTCCTTCATCAGTACTTCGATGGGCGGCAGCATGCTGCCCTCCGCCCACACGCCCCGCCCGATCCGATAGCGGATGATGTCCGCCACCTGCAAGTAGAGCGGAATCGGGCTCGCGTTCATCAGCCCGCGATCGTCGTTGTGATCAGCCATCCATCCCTTCCCGGCAAATGCTTGACACGAAACCTAGCATGTGGAAACGTTCGCATCAACTGATGTCCTAACATTAGGACTTCATGACTTCTCATCCCAAGGAGTACACGGTGTCCGACAAACAATACGACTACATCGTGGTGGGCGCCGGTTCGGCCGGCTGCATCGTCGCGAACCGGCTGTCCGCGAACCGCGACAACCGGGTGCTGTTGCTGGAAGCGGGCGGCTGGGACCGCAATTTCTGGCTGCACTTTCCGGTGGGCTATTACCGCTCGATTTACGATACCCGGGTGGCGCGTCTGTTCGACACCGAGCCCTCCGAGGGCAGTGGCGGGCGCAATATCGTCTGGCCGCGGGGCAAGGTGATCGGCGGTTCCAGTTCCATCAACGGGCTGATCTTTATTCGCGGCCAGCGCGAGGATTTCGACAGCTGGGCCGAACAGGGTGCCACCGGCTGGTCCTACGACGAGGTGCTGCCGTACTTCCGCCGTCTGGAGCGCTACACCGGCCACGGCGACGCCAGCCGCGGCGACCGCGGTGAGTTGGGGGTCTCCGACATGCGCACCGACAACCCCGCCTGCCGCGCCTGGTTGCGCGCCGCCGAGCAATACGGCCTGCCCTTCAACCCGGACATGAACAGCGCCGACACTCGCGGCGTGGGCCCCTACCAACTGAGCCTCAAGGGCCGCTGGCGCTGCAGTTCCGCCAAGGCATTTCTGACGCCGATCAAGGACCGTCCCAACCTGACCATCGTCACCGAGGCACCCACCAATCGGGTGCTGTTCGAAGGCAACCGGGCGGTGGGCGTGGAATGGCGCCGGAACGGCGCCGTGCACCGGGCCGGCGCCAGCCGTGAAGTGATTCTGTGCGCCGGCGCCATCCAGACGCCACAACTGCTGCAGTTGTCCGGCGTCGGTCCCGCTGAATTGCTGCGCCGGCACGGTATCAAGCCGATTCATGACGCACCGGAGGTGGGCGCCAATCTGCAGGACCACTATCAGGTGCGGGCCATCTACCGGTTGAAGCGAAAGCTGTCGCTGAACACCGATGTGCGCAACCCAATCAAGCTGGCGAAGATGGGACTGGAATGGCTGCTGAACGCCTCCGGCTCCCTCACCGTGGGTGCCGGCCAGGTGGGCGGTAGCGCCTGCACTCGCTACGCCGACGGTGGCCGGCCGGATGTGCAGTTCAACGTGATGCCGCTGTCCGTGGACAAGCCGGGCACGCCGTTGCACCGCTACCCCGGTTTCACCGCTTCGGTGTGGCAGTGCCACCCGCGCTCCCGTGGCCAGGTGCGCATCGCCTCCGCCAACCCGGACGCCGCGCCGGTGATCGAGCCGCGCTATTTCTCCGATCCACACGACCGCAAGGTGATCGTCGAAGGCATGAAAATTCTCCGTGACATCGCCCGCCAACCGGCGTTCCGCGAACTCTGGGACGTGGAGATGGAACCCGGCGAGCAGGTGGACGGCGACGACGCCTTGTGGGAGTCCGCCCGGCAGCGCGGCGGCACCGTGTTCCATTGCGTCGGCACCTGCCGCATGGGCAGCGACGACGGCGCCGTGGTCGATCCACGCTTGCGCGTGCGCGGCGTGCGGGGCCTGCGCGTGGTGGACGCGTCGGTGATGCCCACGGTGACCTCCGCCAATACCAATGCGCCCTCACTGATGATCGGTGAAAAAGGCGCGGCCCTGATTCTTGAAGACGCCAACCCGGAGTCCCAACCATGAAATTTGATTACCGAAGCCATCTCGGAGGGGGCACGCCCTTCGATACCGTGAACCCGGCCCGCCCCGACCAGGTGGTGGGTGGTTACGCGGAAGTGACCGACCCGGACGCCGTGGACCGGGTGTTCAACCAGGCCGCCCGCGCCCAGGCCGAGTGGGCGGAGGTGCCACCGGTGGTGCGCGGCGACCGGCTGCTGGCATTCCTCGATGAGGTGGTGGCGAACGTGGACCGCATCGCCGAGGCCATCACCCTGGAACAGGGCAAGCCGCTCAATGAAGCACGCAATGAAACCCTCAAGGGCTGCGCCGAAGGCCGCTTCATGGCCGGCGAAGCGGCGCGTCAGCAACTGCAGACCACCGCCGCCGCCCGCCCACGGGTGCGCAATCTGATCCTGCGCCGTCCGCGCGGCACCCTGCTGGCCATCTGCCCGTGGAACTTCCCGGCGATGACACCGCTGCGCAAACTGTGCCCGGCCATCGCCTTCGGCAATGCGCTCGTGATCAAACCGTCCCAGTTCACCCCGGCGGCGGCCTTTCTGCTGGCGGAAATCGCCGCGCGACACTTCCCTGCCGGCCTGGTGCAGGTGCTGCCCTGCGGCGGCGCCTTCGCCAGCCAGCTCACCGCCGCCGGCCGCTTCGACGGGGTCAGCTTCACCGGCTCGGTGGCGGTGGGCCGCAAGGTCGGTCTGGCCGCCGCCGAGGGCCTGGTACCCGCGCAACTGGAGTTGGGCGGCAAGAATGGCGTGATCATCAATGACAGCGCCGACCTGGACGGCTGCCTGGACCAGGTGTTCGGCGCCGCGTTTCAAACCGGCGGGCAACGCTGCACCAGCCTCAGCCGGGTGATCGTGCAGCGGAATCTGCATCAGGCCGTGGTTCGGGGCCTCGCCGAACGGGCCCGGGGTCTGCGCCTGGGTGATGGCCTGGACGCTACCACCACCCTGGGCCCGCTGTGCAACGGTGCCCACTTCGACAGCGTCAAAACGCTCACCGCCCGCGCCGTGGACGAGGGCGCCACCCTGGTCACCGGCGGCGAGCCGGCCACCGTGCCCGGCTGCGAGGGCGGCTATTTCTTCGCCCCCACACTACTGGACAACGCCGGCGTGTCCGACACCGCCAGCCGTCAGGAAATCTTCGGCCCGGTGCTCTCGGTGCTGCCCTACGACGACGCCGATCAGGCGCTGACCATTCTCAACGACACCGAATACGGGCTCACTTCCAGCCTGTTCTCGGATTCCCATGCGCTGATCCAGCGCTTCCTGGACGAAAGCCGCAACGGAATGCTGCACGTGAACAACGGCACGGTGCCGGACGTGAACATGCCGTTCGGCGGCATGAAGCATTCCGGGCTGGGCGCTTACTCGGTGGGGGCTTCGGCGTCCGCCTTCTACACCATCGAACAGGCCGCTTACCTGGCCTGGTAAATAACAACAGGGTGATAATCATGAGAACAATCGCCAAACTGGCTGTGCTGGCCACCGTTTTATTGACCAACCCGGTGGCCGCCGACACCCCCAATCCGTTCGACTACCGGTCGGTGCCCAAGGAAGGTGATCAGATCACCATGCGGCTGGCCCACTCCCTGAATATGGAGTGGAGTTCGCAAACCGTGGCGCTGAAACGCTTCGCGGAACTGGTCGCCATCTACACCGACAACCGCATCCGCCCGGTGATCTTTCCAGGCTCGCAGTTGGGCAGCGAAAAGGAAATGCTGCAGCAGGCCCGTCAGGGCGTCATCCAGGTGACGATTCCCGCCACCAACAACATGGCCCAGGTAGCGCCCAGCCTGAACGTGCTGCTGCTACCCTATCTCACCCAGAGCACCGAGGAATCCAACTACCTGCTGGACCACATCACACCGGTGCTGCAACCGCGGGTGATCGAGGAAGCGGGTGTCCGCATTATCGGCTGGGAAAATACCGGCTGGCGGCATTTCTTCTACAACGCCCCGGAGCCCATCGAAACCCCGGCGGATCTGGCGCCGCTGAAAATGCGCGTGCCGCCCAACGCGATCATGCTCGGCACCTATAAATCCTGGAATGCGTCGCCGGCGCCGATCGCCTGGAACGAACTCTACAGCGCCCTGCAGCAAGGTGTGGTGGAAGGCGGCGACAGCCCGGTGAGCGACATTATCGGCATGAAGTTCGACGAAGTGATCGGACGCATTTCACGGCTGCACTACACCATCCTCACCCACCCCATCGTGGTGTCCGAGCGCTGGTTCCAGGACCTGGCGCCGGACTTGCAGAAAGCAGTATTGCGAGCTGGTCGCGAAACCACGAAATACGTGCGCTGGTGGCAGCCACTGGACGAGGCCCGCTGGTGGAAGCTGGCCGAGGAAGCCGGCGTCGAGATCACCGACATCAAGAACGAGACGCCCTGGGCGGAAAAAGCCCGCGCGGCCTGGCCCCACTATTACCCCCTGATCGGCAAGGACGGTGAGGACCTGACCAAGAAAGCGCTGGACATCCTCGAGTCCTATAAAGCGAGCAATCAATAAAACAATTCAGCCCGCGGTCAGGACGGCGCAGGCCGTTCCGACGGGAGACAAACTTATGTACAACCTGTTGAGAAAGTCCCAATTGGCGCTGTGCCACGCGTTGCTGTCGGGCATGGTGCTGGCGCTGCTGCTGCAGATCTTCGGCCGCAGTTTCAACGCCGGCCTGGAATGGACCGAGGAACTGTCCCGGTTCGCCTTTATCTCCTTCGTCTTTATCAGCGCCAGTTACTCCTCGCTGACCAGAGCGGACCTGCGCATCGGCGTCTTCGCCGACTGGCTGAGCCGGCGCCTGGGGCGGGGGCCGGTGGAAATCATGACCACGGCCCTGCTGCTGTTGTTTGACGTGCTGATGATCATCTACTGCTATCGCAACGTCATCGACGGCATTAAATACCCCAGTGTGTCGCCGGTGCTCGGTTTCAATACCAACTATCTGTTCGTGGTGTTGATCCTGGCGTTCGTGCTATCGGCGCTGGGCCGGCTGTTCGGCCGCAACGCTGGTGGCGAGGTCGGGGAGGGTCTGGCATGACTACCGTGCAATGGGTACTGATCATTATGCTGCCGGCACTGCTGCTGCTCGGCGTGCCGATCTACGCGGCGCTCGGTCTGACTGGCTTCGCCGCCGCCTGGTTTCTCGGCGCCGACCTGGTGTTCGCCGCGCAGAGTATTTTCAACGGCGTGGACAACTTCGCGCTGCTGGCGATTCCCGCCTTTATCCTGGCCGGCAACATTATGGAGAAAGGCGGCCTGACCCACGACATCATTCGTATCTTCCGGCGCATGTTCGGGCACATCCCCGGCAGCCTCGGCATGGTGACGATTCTGTCGTGCATGTTCTTCGCCGCGATTTCCGGCTCCGGCCCGGGCACCGTGGCGGCGATCGGGTCGATCATGATTCCGTCCATGGTGCGTTACGGCTACCCGGCACCCTACGCGGCCTCGGTCACCGCCACTGGCGGCACTCTGGGCATCCTGATTCCCCCCAGTAACCCGATGATCATCTACGCCATCATCGCCAATGTGTCGATCGCCGACGTATTCGCCGCCGGTCTGCTGCCCGGGCTGTTGATGGGCGTGGTGCTGGTATTCACCGCCTATGTGATGGCCAAACGTTCCGGTGCCGTGGTCAATCCGGTGCATGAGCAGGAGGACGAGAACGAGAGCCTGGGCGCGTTGATCTGGCACGCCAAATTCGCCCTGTTTTTGCCGGTGCTGATTCTTGGCGGCATCTACTCGGGCCTGTTCACCCCGGTGGAGGCTTCGGTGGTGGCGGTCTTTTACGCGCTGGTGGTGGCCCGTTTCGTGTATCGACAACTGGACGCCCGGGCACTGCACGAAGCCTTCGAGCAGACCCACCGCATCTCCGGCGCGCTGATGATCGTGGTCGCCTGCTCAGCGCTGCTGGCCAAGGTGATCACCCTGGAAACCATTCCACAGCAGATCTCCGTGGCCATGTCCGGTGTCTCCACCAATCCGCTGGTGATTCTGCTGTGGATCAACGTGTTCCTGATCCTGGTGGGCACCTTCATGGAAACCATGTCGGCGATCATCATCCTGGCGCCGATCCTAGTGCCGCTGGTCACCGCCTTCGGCATCAACCCGGTGCACTTCGGCATCATTCTGGTGACCAATATCCAGATCGCCTTCCTGACACCGCCGCTGGGGGTCAACCTGTTCGTGTCCAGTCAGATTTCCGGGGTACCTGTGGAGAAGATCATTCGCAGCATCTGGCCGTTCCTGCTGGCCCTGCTGGGGGTGCTGGCACTGGTGACCTTGTTCCCTCAACTCAGTCTCGCACTGCCGGAACTGCTCCGGTCTCTACGCTGATTCAGCCCCGCGGCGTTCTCATGGGGACGCCGCCTCCCCTCCCTCGAAACCACCGCTTCGTCGGTTCCGACGATGCTCACCCGCTGCCGCCCTCGCTAACGTAATACACCGACCCATCCGGCTCTCCGCCTGCCGCCCGACAACGACAACAATCAGGTGCCTCCATGACCGTCCCGCTGATGACGCTGAAATCCCTGTACACCGGTGCTCTGGCCCGTTTCGCGGACCGCTGCGCGCTGACCATGGGGGGGCACAGCCTCAGTTACGCCGAGCTGCAGCGCGGCAGCTTTCAGGTCGGCAACGCCCTCATCGACCTCGGCGTCACCCCCGGCACCCGGGTGGCGCTCGCCATGGCCAATTGCCTGGAGTTCGCGGTGGCGGCCCAGGGGGTGATTCAGGCCGGCGCCACCCGGGTGGCTTTGAACAGCATGCTCAGCGACGATGAGGTGCTCTATATTCTGGCGGACTCCAACACCCGGGTGGCCATCGTCGATGCTCAGCGTTTCGAGCTGCTCTCCCGTCACCGCGATCGCCTGCCGGAGCTGGAACAGGTGATCGCACTCGGACCGACGCGGGATTGCCCGTCGGACATGATGCCCTGGGATGATTTTCTCGCCTCCGGCAAGCCGGAGTACACCGACGTCAACGTGACACCGGATGATCTGGCCTTCATTCCCTACACCGGCGGCACCACGGGCAAGCCCAAGGGCGTCCTGCACAACCAACAAAACATTTATCTGAATCTGCTTTCCCACCAGATGGAGCTGGCACTGCAGGACGACGAGCGCTTCCTGCTTACCTCGCCTCTGCCCCATGCCGCTGGGAGTATCCTGATGGTCGGGTTGCTGAAAGGGGCTACCCATTACATCGAACCCGGATTCGATCCCGCCACCGTGATCCGCCGCATCAGCGAGGACAAGGTCACTCTCACCTTCATGGTACCCACCATGATTTACCGGCTGCTGGACTGGCTGGAGGCCAATCCGGAGCCCCGTCCGGATCTGAGTTCGCTGCGCACCATGCTGTACGGCGCCGCCCCGATCACGGTGGAGCGTCTGACTCAGGGCCTGGAAACCTTCGGGCCGGTGTTCATGCAGCTCTACGGCCAGTCGGAAGCGCCCAACTTTATCACCCGGTTGCGCCGGGAGGACCACAACCCGGCCCATCCGGAGCGGCTGCTCAGTTGCGGTCAGGCCGCGACCATGAGTCAGGTCCGTATCGTCGATGACAACGGGAAACCGGTGCCCGCGGGGGAAAGCGGCGAAGTGGCGGCACGCACGCCGTACAACATGCTCGGTTATCATGGCCTGCCGGAGAAAAGCGCCGAAACGCTGGTGGACGGCTGGCTGCACACCGGCGACATCGGACGGATGGACGCGGACGGTTATCTGTACCTGCTGGACCGCAAGAACGACATGATCATCAGCGGCGGCATGAACGTGTACACCTCGGAGGTGGAGAACGCCATCCAGCCGTACCCCGGTGTCGGCCAGGTGGCGGTGGTCGGCCTGCCCGATCCAGACTGGGGCGAGGCGGTGACCGCGTTCGTGGTCCCCGATGCCGGCGCCGAGCTGGACCTGGAAGCCCTGCTGCGCCACTGCAAAGGCGCGCTGTCCAAGTACAAGGTCCCCAAACAGATCCATCTGCTCGACAGCCTGCCGCTCACCGCTTACGGCAAACTGGACAAGAAAGCCCTTCGCCAGCAATGGGCGGCTGCTGTCTAGAGACTGCCGGCTTGGAGGCTGAAGCCACGGCAGTGACTGATTATTGGTCTTGGAGATATGAATTCGCGCTGTATTCGCTGCCAAGGCAGCGAATTGGCGTGTGGCGCAAACATCGTGAACCTGCAAGAGAGGTCCAAGCATGAGTAGCCTCACCGAATTGAGCCGTTCCCTGAACGGTGCCCGGGTCCTGGTGACCGGTGGCGCCAGCGGCATGGGACGAGCCACCGCCCGGGTGTTCGCCAGCGAGGGCGCGCGGGTTGCCGTTACCGACCGCGATGGTGACGGCGCCGGGCAGGTCGCCATGGAGATTCGCGACGCGGGTTTCCAGGCGCAAAGCTGGACCCTGGACGTGAGCGACGCCGCGGCGATCGAAGCGGTCACCGCCGAGGTGGCCGAAGCCTTTGGCGGCCTGGACATTCTCATCAACAATGCCGGGGTCTCCGGCTTCACCGCCATCTCGTCCTTGGCGGACGACTACGAGGCCACGTGGCACACCAGCCTGTCGATTCTGCTGACCGCCCAGCAACGCCTGGTGCGGGCCGCGCTGCCCCACCTGCGGGGCTCGCACCATCCCCGCATTGTCAATATCGCTTCCACCGAAGCGCTCGGCGCCACCGCCGAGAACAGCGCCTATGCCGCGGCCAAGGCCGGCGTCACCGGCCTGACCCGCGCCCTGGCGGTGGAGCTGGGCAAGGAAGGCATCACCGTCAATTGCATCTGCCCCGGCCCCATCGACACCGATATGACCGCGCGGATCGCGGACGAGCACAAGGCCATTTTCGCCAGACGGCGAACCGCTTTGCGACGCTATGGCGCCCCGGAAGAAGTGGCGCACATGACCGTCAGCCTGTGCCTGCCGGCGGCGTCCTACCTCACCGGCGCGGTGATTCCGGTGGACGGCGGTCTGATGGCACGCAACGCGTGATGGATAGGTTGCTTGTTTCGCTGATCACGCCGACCATGCTGGCCCGGCCCCACCAGAGTGATTGCCCCAATGCCGCGAACCGATAACAGGCCCAACCCTTTCGTCATGGCCGTGTCCGCCATGCTGGTGGCGCTGGTGGTGATTGTCTTCGCCCGCCTGGCCTACGGTCTGCTGTTGCCGGCCATGCGCGCCGATCTCGGGCTGAGCTACCGCCAGGCCGGCGCTCTGGGCACGGTCACCGCCCTGGGTTATCTGCTGTTCGTATTGCTTGGCGGTCTCGCGGCCAGCCGCTGGGGCGCCCGCAATACGGTGATTTTCGGTCTTGCCGCGGTGACCGTCGGCTTCGCCGGGCTGGCCGCCGCCAGCGACTATATTCTGATCGTGGTGCTGATGGCCTTGCTCGGCTTCGGCACCGCGTTCTGCTTCGCGCCCACGGTGTCTCTGCTGGCCACCTGGTACCCGGAGCGGCGCGGAATGATGATCGGCTGCATGACCGCCGGCGTCGGCGCGGGGATTTTCTTCATCGGGCTGCTGGTACCCTGGCTCTCCGATCTTTTCGGCGCGAACGGCTGGCGGGTGACCTGGGGGATTTTCGCCGCCGTTGCCGGCGCCGTCGGCTTACTGGTTCTGATGGCGGTGCGTGATCCGCCCGCCAGCGACGATGCCAACACGGCGCGGCCGCCCTCGGCGGACAAGTGGCTGATCTACCGGAATCCCCGGGTCATCATCATGGCGCTGGTGTACGGCATCATCGGCATGGTGTACATCACCCAGGCTCTGTTCATGGTCAGTTATGTGGTGGAATCCGGCTTCGACGAAACCATCGCGGGATGGCTGATGGCGATGATGGGGTTGCTCTCCGTCCTCAGCGGCCCGTTATGGGGCTCGCTGTCGGACCGCTGGGGGCGCGGCAATACCCTGAGCCTGGCCATGTCGGTGGTGACCGTTGCCATGGCACTGCCACTGGTCGATCAGAGCCTGCCTCTGTTCATCGCCCATTTCTTCTTCATGGGCTGCGCGGTCAATGGGGTCTTCACCCTGATCCAGGCCGCCAGTACCGACCAGGTGGCACCGCGTTACATTCCCATCGCGTTCAGTTATGTCACCCTGTTCTTCGCCGGCGGACAACTTATCGGCCCGGCGGTGGCGGGCTGGCTGATCGAAACGCCGGGAGGCTTCCCGCTCGCCATCGGCTTTACCTGCTTCTGGCTGATCGTCGGCTTGTTTCTGACTCAGCGTATTCGCCGGTTCCCGGCTGATGTGGCGGTGTCCTGAAGACCGCTTAAACACATCGCTTCCCACAGCGGGTACTACGAAGCCGCTGTAGGAGCTTGCCCTGCAAGCGAATGGGCACCCATTTCCAAAAGGAAATTCGCTTGCAGGGCAAGCTCCTACAGCGGCCTTGTAGCAACCTTTGAGTTTATGTCTCCAAGCCGCACTAAGGCCGATTATGGTGGAGCATATAACGCCCCGCCTGATACAGCCCTTCCAGCAGTTCCTTGCGGTCCTGGAACACCTCCGGCTGGTCCACGCCGACATCCGCTTCCAGGCGCGGATCCTTCAGATCGTAAAGCCGCGCGTTGTCACCGTCGTAGTACATGCTCAGGTGATAATCCTCGCCAACCAGGCCGATTAACGGCCGGTGGGAACGGTCACCGCCAAAGGTGATCGCGTATGAGGGGCCCTCGATATCCAGCAGATCCCGCCCCATGGTGCGGTTCTCATACGGCAGCCCGACCAGCCCCAGCGCCATCGGCATGATATCCACCAGGCTGGCGGGGCGCTCAATCACCCGGTGCTCACCAATGACGTCCGGGCCGTAGATGATCAACGGCACATGATGCTTGTCCAGCAGCAGGGACTCGCTGTAACCCATGTGTTGGGATGGCTCGGAGCGGTCGTTATGGTCGCCGTACAGAATGAAGATGGTGTTGTCCGCGTAATGGGAATTAGCCACCAGGTCATTCAGGTAGTAACCGATGTTGTAGTCCAACAGGCGCACCGCGTTGTACTGATCGTTGCCGAGGAAGCTGTGCTGGCGCACTTTGTCTTCCGGCGGATTGATCACCTCGAAGTTGGAATCATCATCGGGAATGGTGAACGGCCGATGGTTGCCGGCGGTCTGGATGAAGGCAATGAACGGCTTGTCCGGATCCAGTTGGTCCAGGCGCTGGTGAGCGGCCTTGAACAGATCCCGGTCCGAGATGCCCCAGACATCAATGTTGGGGGCGTCGTAGTCTCCGGCCTCCCACAACTCCAGATCCTGAATGTTGTTCTTCAATACGCCACGGATATTGGCCCAGCCGGCGGAACCGCCTATGAAATAGAGGCGCTCGTAGCCTTTAAAAGCGTTGACCAGGGTGTACTGATTGACGATCTGCGGATCCCGGGATGCGGTGGAGCCACCCCAGGTAATGTCGGGAATCCCGGTCACCAGACCAAACACGGTGCGGGCGGTACCGCTGGAGGGCACCATGAAATTGGGGAAGAACAGCCCCTCATTACCGAGACGGTCCAGATTGGGCGTGGCTTCCATGGGGTTGCCAAACAGCCCCATGCGGTTGGCGCCCATGGATTCCAGGTGAATCAGAACCACATTGGGTGGCCGTTGCGGTGCCTGCCCCGGCACCGACCGGGCGAACGTCATGGTCTCGGGGTCCGGATTGCTCACCCCCAGGTATTCCGCCACCCGTTGATAGCGCTGCGCCAGCAGCTCATCGTCATGTTCCCGGGTACCGGTGGTGTAGGTGTCGTAAAAGAAAATCGCCGGGTTCAACCCCAGGGACGCCACCTGCAGATTGTTGGAAAAGTAGGCGTCACTCCAGCGCAGCGGCACGGTGCCGGTTTGCCCCATGATCCCCAGAGCGTACAGATAGATACCCAACGCCACGGCGATGGTGCCACCCAACCAGCCCCGCCCCGGCGCCGGGCGGCGCGCGAAGGCGGCAATCGGCTTGCGCCCCAACCAGGCTCCCACCGCCAGCGTCACCAGCAGCAGCAGCGCCAGCCAGACCACCGGGTAGCTCTCCCACACCATCTGCAGGGAATCCCCACGGTTGGTCAGGAAACGCAACACAGAGCTGTTCAGGCGTTCTTCCAGATAGCTGTAGTGGGCGAAATCCGCGATGTAAACGAAACAGGCCACGGCGGAGGCCAGAGCCAGCCAGGCCACCGCCAGTTTGCGGGCCAGCTGTCCGCGGCGCAGACCGAACAGGCCCGGCAGCAGGCTGAGAATGGCCACCGGCAGAACAATCAGCAGGGCCAAACGCAAGTCGAAGCGGACACCAATGCCGAAGGCATGCCAGAGTTCTTGCGAAGGCAGTTCCAGGCCGGAAAGGAAAAACCAGAAGAACGCCCCCCTCAGTACCACGAAAACCAGGAAGAACGCGGCAACCAGGCTCAGGATCAATCGCACACGTGGCGAAAACAGCATACAGGCTCCACAATCAGATGCGGGTTGTCGGGGTCGGCGGCGCTTATTTCACCACACGTAAACGCGGGCCCTTGTCGGGGCCTTTGTCAGGACCATTGTCATCGGGGCCGTCTTCGGGGGGATCCGGGGGTGGATCTATGGGCTCGAACGCCATGCCCTGGCCGTTCTCGCGGGCGAAAATCGCGATCACCGCGCCCACCGGCACTCTGAGATGATGCGGCACGCCGCCGAAACGGGCAGAAAAGACGATTTCATCGTTGCCCGCCACGAACTGGGTCACGGCCCGGGGAGCCACGTTCAGTACGATCTGGCCATCCTTGACGAATTCCTGCGGCACTTCGGTGCCGGGATAGCCCGCGTCCACCGCCAGATGAGGGGTGAGACCGTTATCGCATATCCACTCATGGGTGGCGCGGATCAAATAGGGCCGGTTGGAAGTCATTTCGGACATAACAGCAGGGCTTTTCCGATGGATACGGCCGCGCTCCGGCGGCAAAAAAAGCCCGTGCGCGGGGGCACGGGCCGGAGTTCACAGCGCCAGGCGCATTTCCCGCTCAGCTTCGGTCAGGCTGGCCTGGAAGCTGTCACGGTCAAACAGGCGCTCGGCGTAATCCAGCAGCGGCTTGGCCTGCTTGGCGGGCAGGTCCACACCCAGAACGGGCAACCGCCACAAAATCGGCGCCACCACGCAGTCCACCAGGGTGAATTCCTCGCTCATGAAGAACGGCAGCTCATTGAAGATCGGCGCGGTGGCGATCATTCCTTCGCGCAGTTCCTTGCGGCGCTTGTTCAAAGCGGCGTCTTTCTCCTCGCCCAGCACCAGGGCGTCCACATGGCCACACCAGTCACGCTCGATACGGTGCACCAGCAGACGACTCTGCGCCCGCGCCACCGGATACACCGGCAGCAACGGCGGATGCGGGAAGCGCTCGTCCAGATACTCCATGATCACCGTGGACTGATACAGGGTCAGCTCACGGTCCACCAGGGTCGGGACCTCGTTATACGGATTCAGGGCCGCCAGATCTTCCGGTTTGTCCCGGCTGTCCACGTCCACGATATCCACGGTTACGCCCTTCTCCGCCAGGACAATACGCACCCGGTGGCTGTAGTGATCGTCCGGGGAAGAGAAGAAAGTCATTGAGGAACGTTTGGTCACCACGCCCATGGTCGAGTCATCTCCAAGCATCATCTAATAACACAAACAGGGTAGCCGCTTGCGCGGTTACCCTGTTGCAGGCTGGATCAACGTTCGTGGATCAGTGAACGTCTTTCCAGTATTCCTTCTTCAGCAGGTACGCCGGTACGAGAAGGATAGCAAGGAACACGAGCACGTAAACACCAATCCGCTCACGGGTGGGCGCAATCGGCTCCGCCGCGTAAGTGAGGAAGTTGGTGATATCGCCCATGGCGGCCTTGAATTCCTCTTCATCCAGGGCTTCCTGCATACCGGCCATCACATGCGGCATGCCGACGTTCGGGAACACCTTGTTGTTGTAACCGAACGGACGGGATTCATCCTCATAGAAGCCGATCAGATAAGAATACAGCCAATCCGGGGATTGCAGGCGCGCTTCCAGGGTCAGATCCGGCGGCGCGGTCCCGAACCACTTCTTGGCGTCTTCCTTATCCATGGCGTTCTGCATCGGATCACCAATCTTATCACTGGTGAAGTTCATATACTTCAGTACCAGCTCATCCGGGATACCCAGGTCGTCGCCCATACGACCGTAACGCAGATATTCCAGACTATGACAACCCATGCAGTAATTGACATAAAGCTTGGCACCGTTCTGCAGGCTCACTTTGTCCTGCAGATTGACCGGAGCCTTCTCATACTCAGCGTCATGACCACCGGCGGCCACGGCCAATACCGGCAAACAGCTGAACAAAATGGCGGCAAAAAGCTTCTTCATCAGTGACCCCCCGTGACGCGCTCAGGTACCGGCTTGGATTTTTCGAATCGATGGCCGAATGGCAGTATCACGATGAAGAACAGGAAGTAATACACCGTGCCGATCTGCGCCACGGTCTTCGCCAGACCGGTGGCCGGCTGGGTCCCGAGATAGCCGAGGATCAGGAAGTCCACCACGAATAGCGCCAGGGTGATCTTGCTCACCAGGCCCTTGTAACGGATGGACTTGACCGGATGGCGGTCCAGCCAGGGCAGCAGGAACAGAATGGCAATGGCGCCGCCCATGGCGATCAGCCCCCAGGCCTTGGACGAGATAAACCAGTCGATGGTGGTGGCACGCAGCATCGCGTAATAGGGGCCGTAGTACCACACCGGAGCGATGTGATCCGGGGTCTTCAGCGGATCCGCCGGCGCGAAGTTGGGCTTCTCGATCAAATAGCCGCCGCCGGTGGGGAAGTAGAAGATCACCACCGCGAACACCATCATGAAGATGATGACGCCGGGCAGGTCCTTGACGGTGTAGTAAGGGTGGAACGGGATGCCGTCTTTGGGGATCCCGTTCTCGTCCTTGTGCTTCTTGATTTCCACGCCATCCGGGTTGTTGGAGCCGACTTCATGCAGCGCCAGGATGTGCAGGAAAACCAGGGCCACCAGCACCAGCGGAATCGCCACCACGTGCAGGGCGAAGAATTTGTTCACGGTGGCGGTGGACAGCAGATAGTCGCCACGCACCCAGGTGGTGAGGGCCTCACCGATTTCCTTGGCGTCGTTGGCGTCGATGAACGGAATCACGTCGAACGGAATCGCGCCGGCCAGGGAGATGATCACCTGGGCGCCCCAGTAGGACATGTTACCCCAGGGCAGCACGTAGCCGAGGAAACCTTCGGCCATCAGTGCCACGTAGATCAACATGCCGAAGATCCACACCAGTTCCCGCGGCGGCTTGTAGGAGCCGTACAGCAGGCCACGGAACATGTGGATGTACACCACGGCGAAGAAGGCCGAAGCGCCGACCGCGTGCATATAGCGGATCAGCCAGCCCCACTGCACGTCGCGCATGATGTACTCGACGGACTCGAAGCCCTGGCTGGGAGAGAAGAACATGGTCAACCAGATACCGGTGAGCAGCTGGTTCACCAGCACCACCATGGAGAGCACCCCAAAGTAGTACCAGAAGTTGAAGTTCTTCGGAGCGTAGTACTCCGACATGTGTTTTTTGTAGGTGTTAACGACGGGAAGACGCGCATCCACCCAGTCGATCAAGCCATTCACCACTCTCATGCCTGAGTCTCCCCTTCTTCAGAGCCGACGATGATCACGGACTCGCTCAGATAAGAGTGCGGCGGAACCACCAGGTTGGTGGGAGCCGGCACGCCTTGGTAAACACGTCCCGCCAGGTCGAACATGGAACCGTGGCAGGGACAGAAAAAGCCGCCATGATCCAGTTGCACGGTGGGCTCTTGCTCATACAGGGGGGAGCAACCGAGGTGAGTACAGGTGCCAATCAGCACCAGATATTCTTTCTTGATGGAGCGCCACTGATTCTTGGCGTACGGCGGTTGTTGATCTTGCTCGGAACCGGGGTCGCGCAGCGAACCCTCGATCTGGGCCAGGCCTTCGAGCATCTTGTCGGTGCGATTCACTACCCACACCGGCTGCCCGCGCCATTCCTGCACCACCCGCTGGCCCAATTCCAACTTGCTGATATCGACCTGGACCGGGGCACCGGCGTTCTCCGCCTTGGCGCTAGGCAGCCAGGATTTCACGAAAGGAACCGCCAGCCCCACCGCACCTGCTGCTCCGATCGCCGATGTCAGGCCAATCAGAAAGGTACGGCGGCTGGTATTTACGCCGTCATTGCTCATTGAGATCTTCTCCCCTGGAGCCTGTTTTCATCTGTCTTTTCCATCGTTCGCCGCGTTGCTCTTCCGGTGGATGCCAGGCTTCACATCCACACCCGGATCCGTGCCAGGAATGTCGAGCCACGCCAACCACGCCACCAGGGCATGGCACACACCAATGCGATGTCGGGCAGGGGCGGAAGGCCCGGACCCGGACGGACAAGGGTGTGTGAAACGGCAACACCGAACCGGTTTGTTATTTAAATCCCGCAGGACGAATGATGCCGACAACAGCGGATCAAATCGAACGAAAGCGGGCTCCGTCGGAGCGCGGGAGTGACCCAGATCAGGCAAAGATGTCCCGGACCGGGACGAGAGGTCAGAGCTCACGCTTCAGGCGGAGTAAGGCGGCCGAAATGGTAAAGAAAAAACCCACATCTTACAACCGGTTATTCCGGGGAGAGACGCCCGGTAAACCCCTGATTTGAACGCAAAAAAGCCCGGCATTGCCGGGCTTTTCGCAAGCGTGAGCGGTATTCGGCGGTGCCGATTAACGCTTGGAGTACTGCGGACGCTTACGCGCTTTGTGCAGACCCACTTTCTTACGCTCGACTTCACGGGCGTCGCGGGTGACGTAGCCGGCACGACGCAGGGCGCCGCGCATTTCACCGTCGTACTCCATCAGAGCACGGGTGATGCCGTGACGAATGGCACCGGCCTGGCCGTTGTTGCCACCGCCTTTCACGGTCACGTAGACGTCGAAACGATCGGTCATGTCCACCAGTTCCAGCGGCTGACGCACCACCATGCGGTTGGTCTCGCGACCGAAGAACTGATCCAGCGGGCGACCGTTAACGGTGATGTTACCGCTACCGGGGCGCAGGAAAACGCGAGCGGCGGCGGTTTTACGACGACCGGTTCCGTAATCGGCGTTTGCAGTTGCCATCGACTAACCCCTTAGATTTCCAGCTGCTGCGGCTGCTGAGCAGTATGAGGATGCTCGGCGCCGGCGTAGACTTTGAGTTTGCTGAACATGGCGCGACCCAGCGGAGTACGCGGCAGCATGCCCTTCACGGCCTTCTCGATAACCAGTTGCGGCTTGCTGCCGATCAGGGTTTCGAAGTTGGCTTCCTTGATGCCGCCCGGATAGCCGGTATGACGATAGTACATCTTGTTACTGGCTTTTTTGCCGGTAACCGCCACTTTCTCGGCGTTGATCACCACGATATAGTCGCCGGTGTCCACATGCGGAGTGAATTCCGGCTTGTGTTTACCGCGCAGACGACTGGCGATCTCTGTAGCCAGCCGACCCAGCGTTTTGCCGGAGGCGTCTACCACATACCAGTCGCGCTTTACGCTTTCCGGTTTCGCGCTGAAGGTCTTCATGGGAGTCTTCCCTAAAAATTTGTGCCCTAAATTCAGATGCTTACGGGTTCCAGGAACCCGCCGACGTTAAGCCCGCCGGGCAAGAGGGCACGAATTGTACTGAAGCGCCCGGGTAAAGACAAGCACGGAAAACGGGAAATTGTTGGGTATAGTCAGCTGACTCGTTCTTACCTGAAAAGACACTTAAAAAGACACCTGAAAAGCCGCCCGGACAGACCCGGATAGACAAGGAGCCACCATGGAATACCGCTTTCTCGGCCATACCGAGTTGAAAGTCAGCAGCCTGTGCCTGGGCACCATGACCTGGGGCAACCAGAACACCGCCGAGGACGGCTTCGCGCAGATGGACCTGGCCCTCGAACAGGGGGTCAATTTCTTCGATACAGCGGAAATGTACGCGGTTCCGGCCAGCCCGGACACCTCTTTCCGCACCGAAACCATCATCGGCGAATGGTTCGCCCGCACCGGTAACCGCGACAAGGTGGTACTGGCCACCAAGGCCGCCGGCCCTGGCGATTACGTCAAACATATCCGCGGCGGGCCGCGCCTGAGCCCGGCAAGCTTGCAAGAGGCGGTGGAAGGCAGCCTCAAGCGCCTGCGGACCGATGTTATCGATGTCTATCAACTGCACTGGCCGGAGCGCCCCACCAACTACTTTGGCCGTCTCGGTTACAAGCACCGCGAGGACGCCCAGGCGCTGCCCATCGCGGAGACCGTGGCCGGCCTCAAGGCACTGGTGGACGCCGGCAAGATCCGCCACTGGGGCCTGTCCAACGAAACTCCCTGGGGCACCATGACCTTCCTCCGCGAGGCGGAAAAGATCGGCCTGGCGCATCCGGTATCGATCCAGAACCCCTATTCCCTGCTCAACCGCAGTTTCGAGGTGGGTCTGGCCGAGGTGGCCCATCGTGAAGGCGTCGGCCTGCTGGCCTACTCACCACTGGCCTTTGGCCTGCTCAGCGGCAAATACCGTAACGGCCAGCAGCCGGAAAAAGGCCGGCTGACACTGTTCAAGCACTTCGCCCGCTATACCAACGAACAGTCCGTCGCCGCCACCGAAGCCTACTGCCAACTGGCGGAACGCCACGGTCTCAGCCCCACCCAACTGGCGCTGCAGTTCGTCACCACCCGGCCCTTCGTCACCAGCAACATCATCGGCGCCACCACCCTGGAGCAGCTCCGGGAGAACCTGGACAGCGTCAATCTGAGCTGGAACGACGAATTGGAGAAGGAGATCGAAGCGATTCATACCCGCTTCCCGTATCCGGCGCCCTGACGCTCTAACTGCGCTCGGGCAATTCGCAAAGCGAGAACCACGAAGGTACTGTAGGAGCCAGCCTTGCTGGCGAATTCTCCCACCATTCGGGAACGATTCATTCGCCAGCAGGGCTGGCTCCCACAGCGGCCTCGTAGCTACCCCCGGTACATGTTTCCAAGACCCCTCTTGACGGCTCCCTTGTTATCGGTGCAATGTTATCAGCGCAATGTTAACGCCGTTAACACAGCATCGGGATCAACATGACTTCCACCTATCATCACGGCGATCTGTACCGTCAGGCCCTGGAACAGGCGCTGGCCCTCCTTCATGAGGAAGGCGCGGCGGCGGTCACCCTGCGAGCCCTGGCCCGCCGTCTGCAAGTGACCGCCCCAGCGCTGTACCGGCATTTCCGCAATCGCGACAGTCTGCTTGCCGCCCTGGCCGAGTACGGCTTCCGGGAGCTGCGCCGGCAACTGCTGGCGGTGCGGCGGGATGACGCCCTGGAGCAACTGACCGGCATCGGCCAGGCCTACATCGCCTTCGCTCAGGCACGGCCCAATCTGTACCGGCTGATGTTCGGCGGCCAGTTGCTGCCGCGCGGCGCCCATCCGGACCTGGACGCCGCCGGCCTCGGCGCCTTCGCCGTTCTGCAGCAAAGCATTGATGACGCTCTCGCCGCCGGCTATCTGAATGGCCAGCCGGCCGGCCCGCTGACCGCCGCCGCCTGGTCCCTGGTGCACGGTTTCGCCGAACTGACCATTGATGGTCACCTGCCCGACGAGCAGCAGGCACCGGGCCTGGCGGCTCTGGTCACCCGGCTGCTACTGCCCGGCGGCCCGTCTTCCCGCCATAACAACACCCCCTGAGGAGTCCCTCATGCCCAGCCCCAGCACTCTGCGAATAGGCCGACGCTACCGCGCCAACCGCCTGCAAGGCCGTTACGATGTTCTGGTCATCGGTTCCGGCATTGGCGGGCTCAGCGCCGCCGCCTGTCTGAGCAAGCTCGGCAAGAAAGTGGCGGTGTTCGAGCAGCATTACACCGCCGGCGGCTTTACCCACGCCTACGAGCGCAACGGCTACGAATGGGACGTGGGTGTTCACTACATCGGTGACGTGGGCAAGGACCATACCCTGGCGAAACGGCTGTTCGACCATATCAGTGACGGCCAATTGAAATGGGCGCCGATGGATCCCTGCTACGACCGCATCCATATCGGCGACCGGCAGTACGATCTGATGGCCGGCCCCGAGGCTTTCGTCGAGACCTTGAAACGGGCTTTCCCCAACGACCATGCCGCCATCGACCGCTATATGGCGCTCACCGCCAAGGCCGCCACCGCGATCCAGGTGCTGACCACCGCCAAGGTGCTGCCCGGCACTGCCGGTAAACTGCTGGCCAAGGGGCTGAGTCTCACCGGGGCCGGCAAGCTGAACCGGCCCACCGCCGAAGTGCTCGGTGAGCTGACCGACAATCGCGAGTTGATCGCGGTGCTCACCGGCCAGTGGGGCGACAACGGCCTGCCACCGGAGCAGTCCAGTTTTCTGATCCACGCCATCATCGCCCGCCATTATCTGTATGGCGGCTTCTATCCGGTGGGCGGCGCTTCGGCCATGGCCACAACCATTATTCCGGTGATCCAGCAAAGCGGCGGCGACGTCTTTACCTACGCCGACGTGCGGGAGATCGTCATCGAGAACGGTCGCGCCACCGGTCTGAGGCTGGCGGACGACAATGTGGTTTCCGCGCCGGTGATCATCAGCGACGCCGGTGTATTCAACACCTTCCAGAACCTGTTGCCGGACACCTGCCCGCAGCGCCAGGGCTATCTGGACCGGCTGACCCGGGTGCAACGTTCCATGGCCAGCGCCTGCCTGTATGTGGGCCTGAACGCGGACGCCGCCAGCCTGGGATTGCCGAAAACCAATTTCTGGATTTACCCGGACAGCGACTATCAGCGGCAACTGGAGCAAGCCCTGGCGGCCCCCGATGATCATGATATTCCGCTGACCTATATTTCCTTCCCCAGCGCCAAGGACCCCAGTTTCAGCGAACGCTATCCGGACCGCGCCACCATCGAGATCGTCGCCGCCGCCCCCTATGAATGGTTCCAGGCCTGGGACGGCACTCCCTGGGGCAAACGGGGCGAAGATTACGAAGCGGTCAAGGAAGCGTTCTCCCAGCGGCTACTGGAAAAACTGTTCGAGAAAATGCCACACCTGCGGGAGCACCTCGATTACTACGAGCTCTCCACTCCGCTTTCCACCGCTTATTTCTGCCGCTACCCCAGTGGCGAAATTTATGGCCTGAACCACGATCCAAACCGGTTCGAGCAACAATGGCTGCGCCCCAAGACCACCATTCCCGGCCTCTATCTCACCGGCCAGGATGTGCTCACCTGCGGCGTCGCCGGGGCCATGATCGCCGGGCTGGTCACCGCCATTTCGGTGGGCGGCGTGCGCGCCCTGCCGTTGGCCAAGACCATGTTCGCGGGCTGACTCTTCATGGAGTAATCATGATTCGTTTCTGGCTGGCGCTGTTGCTGTTGTCCCCGTGGCTGCTGTGGCAGGCGAAACGCACTCGGGCGACCACGCCGCGCCTGCCGGAGGCGGGCGGCGAACCGAGCGGCCGCAGCGGAGACACCGGCCCGGCGCTACGACTGCTGGTGGTGGGAGAGTCCACCGCCGCCGGCGTCGGTGTTGGTGACCATCAACAAGGCCTGGCGGCGCATTTGGCCGCGCAATTGAGCCGGCGCCATGGCCGCACCGTGTTGTGGCGAACCGTGGGCGTCAACGGCATTCGCGCCGCCGCGCTGATCGGGCACCTGCCCAGGGCGCCGGAGACGGATGTGGCGATAATCAGCCTGGGCGTCAATGACACCACCGGCCTGACCCGGCGCCGCGGCTATCGCCACGCATTGACGGCGCTGATCGCCGAACTACGACGGGACAAAGCCGAGCTTCCGGTTTATCTGCTGGCGGTGCCTCCGATGCAGCGCTTCACTGCCCTGCCCCGGCCGTTACGAGACTTGCTGGGTTGGCGGGCACAGGGGCTGGATCGGGTGCAGCAGGACCTGGCCCGCACGCTGGCCGGTGTACACCACTTGGCTTATCCACCCGTGGAAGGCAAGGATCTGCTGGCCGAGGACGGCTATCACCCCTCCGAACAAGGCTATGCGCTTATCGCCCGAACGGTGGCGGACGACATCAGCATGCCTTGAACGCCTAGCCCCCGTTTCCGTAAAACGCGGCATCCGGCAGGCTCTGGATCGCCAGCCGGGAGCTGCGGATGTGCAGACGGGTGCAACGCTCCGCCCGTTTCGGATTACCGGCCAGAATCGCCTCCCCCATGACCTGATACTCCCGGAAGCGGCGCGGCGGGTTGGTGAACTGATCGTAGGACTGAAACTGCTGGCGCAGCAACTGCACCATGGTCGCCGGTAGCATACCCGGCAATTCCCGGTTGCCGCCGATGTCGATCATCACACCGTAAAAGCGGTCCCGTTGCTCCAGGTAGGCAAAACTCAGCCCACGTCGGCGGTGAGCCAGCAGTTCGTCAAACACCTCTTCAAAACGCTGGCGATGATCGGCCTGGTCGATGCGCTGTGCCGCCAATCGCGCCGCCAACCCCAGCAACACCTCGATGTTCTGCAGCAGGTCGCGCACTTCTTCCCGGCTCAGCGAGCGGATATAGGCGCCCTTGTGCCGGGTCAGCGTAATGATCCGTTCCGCCGCCAGCCGCTTCAACGCTTCCCGCACCGGCCCCCGGCTCACCCCCAGCTCGCGGGTCAGATCCGCTTCCACCAGCCGCTGCCCCGGCACATAACGGCCGCTGCCAATGCCTTTGCAAATGGCCTGGATCACCGCATCCGGTGAACTCAACGGAGGCGTGGCCGGTGGGGTGGCGTCTTCGGCTCTGCGCATGGGAAACGGTCCTTGATCGTCGTTTTTAGGGGCCGGAGCAGGCTGGCAGCGCATTCTAATGAGGCCTCGCCCGGTACGCATCTTCGAATTATGTTAGCAATATTGTCCTACGATATTGACCCACAATAATCCATGGGCTAGTTTCAGACAAACGCAACACCTCACCACCCGCCGCGCCACCGGGCCCGGCGTATAAACACAACAAGCATTGAGGAGGCACACCATGCCACGTTGGATTACCACGGCCGCGGCCATCACCGCCCTGGGCGCCATCGCTCCCGCGGTTCAGGCCGAACCTCTGAAAATCGCCATCATCGAATCCCTGTCCGGCCCGCAAACCTCCACCGGCCGCCTGATCGCCACCGCCGCTGAGTATGTGATCGATCAGGCCAACACCAACGGCGGTTTCAACGGCGAACCCATCCAGGTGAAGGAGTACGACAACGCCGGCGACACCTCCGGCGCCGCCACCAAATTCCGCGAAGCGGCGGCCGACGGCGCCCACGTCATCATTCAGGGCGCGTCCTCAGCGATTGGCGGCCAGGTCACCGAGGACGTACGCAAGCACAATATCCGCAACCCCGATAATCCGATCATCTATATCAATGTCGGTGCCGAGGCCATGGAGCTGCGCGGCAAGAAGTGTCATTTCCACGCCTTCCACTTCACCACCACCGCGCCCTATCGCACCGTCCCGCTGATGCAGGTCATGTCCGAACAGGGCGATCTGGGCAAGCGCGTTTATTCCATCAACCAGAACTACTCCTGGGGCCGCGACATGGAAACCGCCATCGTCGACAACGCGGACCGGTTCGACTACCAGGTGGTGGACAAGGTGCTCCACGAAGTAAACCGGATCCAGGACTTCTCCCCGTTCGTGGCCCGCATCAAATCGGAAAATCCGGATTCCGTGATCACCGGCAACTGGTCCAATGACCTGTTGTTGCTGATGAAGGCGGTGGGCGACGCCAACCTGGATGTCACCTTCGGCACCATCTTCATGGATCAGCCCGGCAATGTGGCCAACGCCGGCGATGTGGCCGAAGGCCATTACGTGGCGCACAGCAGCAACATAGAACTGCTCGACGAGGCTGGCCCCGAAGCCTACAAGAAAGCCACCGGCCACTATCCGGTGTTCATCGAACCGACCACCCTGAATGGCGTCGGCCTGTTCGCCGAAGCCCTGAAACAAGTGGATTTCGACGGCGGCGATATCAACGTCAACGAAATCGCCCTGGCCATGGAAAACACCACCTTCGATAACGGTCTGGGCGGTATGCATGTCCGCAAGGCGGATCATCAGGCGGTGATCCCCATCGTGGTGTCCCAGGTGGCCAGCGGCGTCAAGTACCCGGTGGACGGCACCGAGCTGGGCTTCAAGCCGATCAAGACCGTGGCTGGCGAGGACGCCATCTATCCGGCCCAGGACAGCTGCCGCATGCGGCGCCCGAAATAACCCTTCCCGCTTTGATTCCGCGGCCGCGTCTCCCCGGGAGCCGGCCGCCATACTGATAACAACATCGGGAGAGACGCATGGAGTTTCTGATCGTCTCCACGCTGAACGGCGTCATCTACGGCATGCTCCTGTTCATGGTGTCCGCCGGTTTGACGTTGATTTTCGGCATGATGGGCGTGCTCAACTTCGCCCACGCTTCGTTCTACATGTTGGGCGCCTACTTCGCCTACACCCTTTCCGGCCTGTTCAATTTCTGGGTGGGGCTGATCGTCGCCCCGTTATTGGTGGCCATCATCGGCATGTTCATCGAGCGCTACATGCTGCGCCGGGTGCATGCCCATGGCCACGCCCACGAGCTGCTGCTGACCTTCGGCCTGGTGTTCATCTTCGAGGAGTTGATCAAGCTGTTTTACGGCGACTTCCCGGTGAATTATCAGCGCCCGGACTACCTCAATTTCGCCATTTTCAATCTGTTCGGCACCGACTATCCGTTCTATCGCGTGTTCATCGGGCTGGTGGCCTTGTTGATGTTCATCGTGTTGTTCGTGCTGTTGACCCGCACCCGCGTGGGCATGGTGGTGCGTGCCGCCGAACGCCTGCCGGACACCGCGCGGGCGCTGGGGCATAACGTGCCCATGGTGTTCCTCGGTGTGTTCGGCGCCGGCGCGGCCCTGGCCGGACTGTCCGGCGCGGTGGCCGGCGCGTTCTTTCCCACCAATCCGAACATGGCCCTGGAGCTGGGCGTGATCGTTTTCGTGGTGGTGGTGGTCGGCGGACTCGGCTCCCTGGCCGGCTCGCTGATCGCTTCGTTGCTGATCGGCGTATTCAGTTCCTTCGCGGTGGGCCTGGACTGGTCGCTGGCTTCGTTGTTCGGCCTGATCGGCCTGGGTGACTGGGCCAACAGTCTGGGGGGCCTGGTGACCATGCCGCTGTCCTCGATTTCCGCCACCGTTCCCTTCCTGTTGATGCTCATCGTGCTGCTGGTGCGTCCAGCCGGCCTGATGGGCTCGAAGAATTGAGGAGGCTATAATGCGATACGCCCTGATTGCCATCCTCGCCCTGTTGGCGCTGCTGATCATCGCGCCGCCTCTGCTCGGCACCGGCTGGCAGTACGCGCTGATCAACGCCTTGATCGCCGCCCTGTTCGCCGCCGCCTTCAATCTGCTGGTGGGCCAGGGGGGCATGTTGTCCTTCGGTCACGCCGCCTACTTCGGCGTCGGCGCCTTCACCGTGATCCATCTGATGCAGTCGGTGGAATACGGGGATATCCCTTTCCCCACTGTGTTGCTGCCGCTGGCCGGTGCCGCCGTCAGTCTGCTGTGCGGCGCCCTGGCCGGCTTCTTCGCCACCATGCGTTCCGGCGTCTATTTCGCGCTGGTGACCCTGGCTCTGGCGGAGCTGCTGCACTCCCTGGCACCGCACTGGGACGAAATGTTCGGCGGCGAGGCCGGATTGTCGTCCATGCGCATGCCCTCCCTGGGCTTCACCTTCGGCTCCACGCTGGAAGTGTATTACCTGACGCTGTCCTGGGTGGTGATCTGCATCGGCCTGCTCTACGCCTACACCCGCACGCCTTTCGGACGGCTCACCCTGGCATTGCGCGACAACGAGCAGCGCATCCGCTTCATGGGCTTCAACGCCCACGGCACCAAGATCGTGGTGTTCGCCATCTCCGCCATGTTCTCCGGTGTCGCCGGCAGCCTGATGGCGATCTCCAACGAAACCGCCAACTACAGTGTGTTCAGCACCCAGGTCTCGGCCCTGGTGGTGCTGCATACCTTCGTTGGCGGTTCCACTATCTTCTTTGGTCCGATCGTCGGCGCCTGCGTGCTGTCGCTGTTCACCTTCGTGGTCTCGGGCGTCACCCACTCGTGGATGCTCTATCAGGGCATCATCTTCGTGCTGGTGATGCTGTTCGCGCCCAAGGGCATCGGCGGTGTCATCCAGGCCCACATCGAACAACGCCATGCCTTGCCCTGGAAGCGGCTGGCCGCCCCCTACGCGCTCGCCACTCTGGCCGGCTTGATGGTCGCCTGTGCCACCGTGTTCGTGGTGCAGAGTCTGGAAATCGTGCTGTCCCGGGAGTACGCGGCGGCGGTGGCCCGCACCGGCGAGTACGCGCCTTACACGGTGTTCGCTCGGGAATGGCAGGTGTTCCATCCGTTCACGTGGCTGTTCCCGGTGCTGTTGTTGGTGCCCGGTCTGTACCTGCTGCGCCGCGCCTTCGCCCGCATCCAGACGTTGTGGGACAAGGACGACGACAATGATAACGGCGACATCCCCGCCGCCACGCAGGAACTGATGGAAGGAGGACGCTGATGGACACCGCAATGCAGCCCGACGTCCTGGTCATCGACGACTTGCAAAAACACTTCGGCGGCCTGGAAATCATGCGCGGCGTGGACCTCACTATTAAACACGGCGAACGCCACGCCCTGGTCGGCCCCAACGGCGCCGGCAAATCCACCTTGTTCAATCTGATCTCCGGCGAGCACCGCCCCAGCGGCGGGCAAATCTATCTGCGCGGCCAGCGCATCAGCGGTCTGAAACCGGAACAGATCAGCCGTCGCGGTCTGACCCGGTCGTTTCAGATCACCAATGTGTTCAGCCGCATGAGCGCTTTCGAAAACATCCGCATCGGTGTCATGGCCCGGCACGGCATTCGCTTCAACCTGTATCGGCGGATCAAACCGATGCGCGCCATCAATGACGAAGCCCATGCTCTGCTGCAACAAGTGCGCCTGGACCATCGTGCCGACAACCTGGCTTCGGACCTTACCTACTCGGAGCAACGGGCGCTGGAGATCGGCATGACCCTGGCCACCGGCGCGGAAGTAATCTTGCTGGACGAACCCACCGCCGGCATGTCCCGGGACGAAACCGCCTACATGGTGGAGTTGATCCGCCAGGTCACCGAAGGCAAGACGTTGATGATGGTGGAGCACGACATGAGCGTGGTGTTTGGACTGTGCGACCGCATCTCGGTGCTGGTCTACGGCCGCATTCTCGCCACCGGCAGTCCCGAGGAGATTCGCTCTAACCAGGAGGTGCAAAGCGCTTACCTGGGCGAGGAGGAGGAACACTGATGCTGTTGGACATCGACCATCTGCACGCCTATTACGGCAAGAGCCATATTCTGCATGGCGTGCGTTTCACCATGCCGGAACCCCGGATTGTCGCCTTGCTGGGGCGCAACGGCGCCGGCCGCTCCACCACCCTGAAAGCGATGATGGGTCTGGTGCCCCCCAGCCAGGGCAAGGTGGCGCTCAACGGCGAGGATCTGGCCGGCCGCCCGGCCCATGTCATCGCCCGGCGCGGCCTGGGTTACGTACCGGAAGAGCGCCAGGTTTTCCCCAACCTCACCGTGGAGGAAAACCTGATGATGGGCATGCAGACCGGTGCCGAAGGCGCCCCTCGCTGGCAGGCGGAGGATATGTACCAGTACTTTCCCCGCCTGCGTGAACGCCGTAATCAGAAAGCCGGCTACCTGTCCGGCGGTGAACAGCAAATGCTCACCATCTGCCGTTCACTGCTCGGCAATCCACTGGTGCTGCTGGTGGATGAACCCACCGAAGGACTGGCGCCAATGATCGTGCAAGTGGTCATGGACGTGATCCGCGACATTCACCAACGCGGCGTGGGTGTGTTGCTGGTGGAACAGAAGATGACCATGGCCTTGCGCGTGGCCAGCCATGTACTGGTGATGGGACACGGCCAGATCGTCTTCACCGGTTCCACCACCGACATGCAGGCGCGGGATGACATTCGCCGCGACTGGTTGGAAGTGGCGTGAGGAGAGCAGCGTGAACCATCCCACCAATCGCTTCGACATGCATTACGAAACGCACTTCGGCGACCGTGTCATCCGCTGTTTCCGCCAGCGGCCGGCCTCGGTGCAGGCCATGCTGCAATCCGCCCTGGAGCGCAATCCCGACGGCGATGCCTTCGTGGTCGAGGGCGAACGTGTCAGCTATCGCCAACTGGCACGGCGGGCCTCGCGGGTCGCCGCCGCCTTCCACCAACTTGGCGTGCGCCCCGGAGACCGGGTGGCGCTGGTGCTGCGCAACGGCCCGGCGTTAATGTACGGCCTTTATGGCGCGCTCTGGCTCGGCGCCATCGCGGTTCCCCTGAACGCCCGTGAACAAGGCGCCGGGCTCGGCTACATTTTTTCCGATTGCGCGCCCAAAGTGGCTATCGCCGAAGCCGACCTGGTGCAACGGCTGCACGACGGCGGCGCCACCAAAGATCTGGTCGCGCTGTTCGCGGCAGGGGGCGACGCCGAAGGAGCCCGCCCCTTCGAGGCTTTGCTTGAAGGCGCCGACACCAGGCTGCCGCTGGCCCGCCCGGACCAGGAAGACATCGCCGTTCTGCTCTACACCTCTGGCACCACCGGCCGCCCCAAGGGCGCCATGCAGACCCACCTCAATATCGCTCATACCGTCAAACTGTGGGAAAAATCCATGGATCTGCGCTTCGCCGAGCGCTCCGTCCTGGCGGTTCCCGGCAGCCACGTCACTGGTTTGATGGGCATCATCTTCACCATGGCACACATGGCCGGCTGCACTCTGATCATGCCGCAATTCGACGCCGCCGAATTCAATCAACTGGTCGCCGATGAAAGCGCCACCAGCACCATCATGGTTCCAGCCATGTACAAGCTGTGTCTGATGCGCGCCAACTTCGACACGCTCGATCTCGACAGTTGGCGGGTCGGTGCTTTCGGCGGCGCCCCCATGCCGGAATCGACCATCGTCGAGTTTCGTCAGCGGCTGCCGCACCTGCAGTTAATGAATGCCTACGGCGCCACGGAAACCTGCACCGCGGTCACCGCCATGCCACCAGCGGCGCAACTGGAGCACCTGGACAGCATCGGACAGGTACTGGATGGCGTGGACATCCGCATCATGGACGAACAGGGCCAGGAGTGCCCGGCGGGGGAGTCCGGTGAGTTATGGATCTCCGGGCCGGTGGTGATTCCCGGCTACTGGCAGGATGCGGAACGCACCGCGCAGAATTTCGTCGGCGGCTACTGGCGCTCCGGCGACATCGGCGATATCAGCACCGATGGCTATGTACGCATCTTCGACCGCAAGAAGGACATGATTATTCGCGGCGGTTACAACATCTACTGCATCGAAGTGGAAAACGCCATCGCCTATCACCCGGCCGTGGCCGAGTGCGCGGTGATCGGCGTGCCGGATCCGGTGCTCGGCGAAAAAATTCTGGCGGTGATCAGCAGTCAGGACAGCGACCTCGATGCCGACACGCTACGCCGCTTCTGCGCCGAACGCCTGGCCGACTACAAAGTCCTCGATTTTGTTCATCTGCAACGGGAGCCGCTACCGCGCAACGCCAACGGCAAAGTGATGAAGACCACCTTGCGCGACCGCCTCGCCCACCCTGAAACCGAACCCTGTTGAGAACCACCATGGATTTCGCCTACCCGGAAAAAACACAAACCCTGATCGCCCAGCTCAATGCGTTCATGGACGAGCATATCTATCCCAACGAAGCCCGCTATGAAGAGGAACTGGCCGCCGGCAACTACTGGCCGGAAGTGATTGAGGAATTGAAGCCGAAAGCCCGCGCCGCCGGACTGTGGAACCTGTTCCTGCCGGAATCGGAACACGGCGCCGGACTCACCAATCTGGAATACGCTCCTCTGTGTGAAATCATGGGGCGGGTAATGTGGGCGCCGGAAGTGTTCAACTGCTCGGCACCGGACACCGGCAATATGGAAGTGCTGGCCCGCTACGGCACCCCGGAGCAGCAAAAACAATGGCTGCAACCGCTGCTCGACGGCGAGATCCGCTCCTGCTTCGCCATGACCGAACCGGACGTGGCCTCCTCCGACGCCACCAATATCCAAAGCGCCATCGTGCGTGACGGTGACGACTACGTCATCAACGGGCGCAAATGGTTTTCTTCCGGATCGCCGGATGAGCGCTGCAAGATTTTCATCTTCATGGGCAAGACCGACCCGGATAACCCGAACCGGCACAAACAACAATCCATGATTCTGGTGCCCCGGGATACCCCGGGCATTACCGTGGTCCGTCCCCTGCCCGTCTTCGGCTTTTCCGGCACGCCGGACGTTACCGGAGAAGTCCGTTTCGAAAACGTGCGCGTACCCGCCAGCAACATGCTGCTGGGTGACGGTCGTGGTTTTGAAATCGCCCAGGGCCGCCTCGGCCCCGGCCGTATCCACCACTGCATGCGTCTGATCGGCCTGGCGGAACGGGCGCTGGAGAAAATGTGCAAACGCACCCAGGAGCGGGTCGCCTTCGGCAAACCGGTGGCGGAACAAACCGTGACCCTGGAACGCATCGCCGAATCCCGCATCCTCATCGATCAGACCCGGCTGCTGGTGCTCAACGCCGCCCATATGATGGACACCGTCGGCAACAAAGTGGCGCGCAAGGAAATCGCCATGATCAAAGTGGCCGCCCCCAACATGGCCGCCCGTGTCATTGACTGGGCCATCCAGGCCCACGGCGGCGGCGGCGTCACCAACGACTTCGGCCTCGCCAAAGCCTACGCCAACGCCCGCATGCTGCGCCTGGCCGACGGCCCCGACGAAGTGCACCGCAACCAGATAGGACGGCTGGAACTGGCGCGGTATCGTTAGCTAAGGCACCACGAGCCGCTGAGGGAGGTCGCCTCAGCGGCGAAGGGCATGCCAGAAGCGACCCTCGATCCAGTATTTTTTGGCTGCCTACGCGGCAGCGAACCTGTACACGGTGCGCGGGATCATCAACCGCTGTTTCTTAGCTGCCTGCGCGGCAGCGAACGCGCCGAACGTCAAGTCGCGCCGCGCGGACATTTTCTTAGCTGCCTGCGCGGCAGCGAACCGAAAACGGCCTGCAACATCGTCTCGGCCCCTTTTCTTAGCTGCCTGCGCGGCAGCGAACTACTTGGTGGTGGCGTCTTGGCCGAAGCGAGTTTTCTTAGCTGCCTGCGCGGCAGCGAACATATCCACCAGGGTGACACCGTCATCCTGCGTTTTCTTAGCTGCCTGCGCGGCAGCGAACCTTGTTGGCGGCCTTTGGTGTCAGCGCTGTGATTTCTTAGCTGCCTGCGCGGCAGCGAACATACGGGACTTTTGCGCCGACTTGGCGCCGATTTTCTTAGCTGCCTGCGCGGCAGCGAACAGGTAAAAATTCGCGCCGTGCGTCCGGCTTCTTTTCTTAGCTGCCTGCGCGGCAGCGAACATTGAAGCGATGGCGCTGGAGCGTCACATGCTTTTCTTAGCTGCCTGCGCGGCAGCGAACGTGGACCGCCGCAGCAACACAATCGGCTGATATTTCTTAGCTGCCTGCGCGGCAGCGAACCTTATAGGGGTGGGAACGCCGACTCTCCCCGATTTCTTAGCTGCCTGCGCGGCAGCGAACGCATGAGGCCGGCATAGATGCCGCCTTGCTCTTTTCTTAGCTGCCTGCGCGGCAGCGAACTTATCGTTGCCGCCGAAACTCTTTATCAAGAATTTCTTAGCTGCCTGCGCGGCAGCGAACCCCCTGCCCGTCCCATACACCGGACACGTAGTTTTCTTAGCTGCCTGCGCGGCAGCGAACAAAAAAGCCCGGACGGTGCCGGGCCAGTAGGCTTTCTTAGCTGCCTGCGCGGCAGCGAACGACCCCGATCAGCTTACCCCATTCCACCAGTGTTTCTTAGCTGCCTGCGCGGCAGCGAACAGAGGGCTTTTCCTGCTTTCGGTCTACCTTAATTTCTTAGCTGCCTGCGCGGCAGCGAACCCAAGTCCCTTCGCCAGAGGGCCTGTACCCGTTTTCTTAGCTGTCTGCGCGGCAGCGAACAGCCGGCGACCAGCACGAAAGCCACCGTCGCGGTTTCTTAGCTGCCTGCGCGGCAGCGAACCCTTTCGGAATCCCGGTTCCGCCGGGGCGGGTTTTCTTAGCTGCCTGCGCGGCAGCGAACGGGAACAGGCGATGACTTTACTCTCCTGTATCTTTCTTAGCTGCCTGCGCGGCAGCGAACCCGTTGGCTCAGCCCCATGCGTGCCCGCCATTTTTCTTAGCTGCCTGCGCGGCAGCGAACTATGGGGTGCGAGCGTCGGTTCATGGCTCGACTTTCTTAGCTGCCTGCGCGGCAGCGAACTTGAAGGAGATCCCTTCTTTGTCGCGGGAACATTTCTTAGCTGCCTGCGCGGCAGCGAACTCCTGGTCAGAATTTGGAGCTGGCATCGTTCATTTCTTAGCTGCCTGCGCGGCAGCGAACGACCTGCACGGCGCAGAACAAGAGCCCAATGATTTCTTAGCTGCCTGCGCGGCAGCGAACTATGTGCCGCGCAACCCGCGCACGGATATCCTTTTCTTAGCTGCCTGCGCGGCAGCGAACCAGGTCGGCCCCTTCCAGGTAGGCCCCTTCCATTTCTTAGCTGCCTGCGCGGCAGCGAACGGCATAGGTCGGAGACGGTGAAGTGCGTTGTGTTTCTTAGCTGCCTGCGCGGCAGCGAACGCCGACTGGTCCGCGCTGGCGGGCCGCAAGGTTTTCTTAGCTGCCTGCGCGGCAGCGAACACGATCATGGTGCACATCGTCCGTCAGCTCCTTTTCTTAGCTGCCTGCGCGGCAGCGAACGGGCCTTGGTCGGTCCTACTGGATCGGTGGTGTTTCTTAGCTGCCTGCGCGGCAGCGAACAGAAGTCGCTCCCGAAACCGCGCCTGCTGTACTTTCTTAGCTGCCTGCGCGGCAGCGAACCTGGACGAGAACCAGTTCGACCAGGTGTTCCATTTCTTAGCTGCCTGCGCGGCAGCGAACCCCTCGATGACGCTCCAGAATCCGTCGTCAGTTTTCTTAGCTGCCTGCGCGGCAGCGAACTCGGATGGCACCTCAGGCGAGCGTTCGGCCATTTTCTTAGCTGCCTGCGCGGCAGCGAACTGGGCATCTACGTGCCGCCCACGGGGCAGGATTTTCTTAGCTGCCTGCGCGGCAGCGAACGCGTGATGCTGCAGGCGGTCGCGCATTTCCTTTTTCTTAGCTGCCTGCGCGGCAGCGAACAGGGCTACGCCAGTACCTGGCGATAGAATTCTTTTCTTAGCTGCCTGCGCGGCAGCGAACACAAGGATAGATTCAAGGAACGATCCCCTAGATTTCTTAGCTGCCTGCGCGGCAGCGAACTGCTGCTGCGCAGACTGAGTCCGATGTGATTTTTTCTTAGCTGCCTGCGCGGCAGCGAACTAGTCGCCCGATGGCGGCGGCTCATTGTCGTTTTTCTTAGCTGCCTGCGCGGCAGCGAACCTCCACAAAGCCGGACTGCTGGACGACGTTATTTTCTTAGCTGCCTGCGCGGCAGCGAACTTGCCGTTGCTGATTTTCTCACCGTCGAATCTTTTCTTAGCTGCCTGCGCGGCAGCGAACATCATCTGCACGGGGCAGCGGGTCCAGATGCTTTTCTTAGCTGCCTGCGCGGCAGCGAACGGGGCCCGCGAGTTCCGTGGCATGCGTCTGGTTTTCTTAGCTGCCTGCGCGGCAGCGAACTTCAGCACGACCGGGTCGCCAGCATCCTCAGTTTTCTTAGCTGCCTGCGCGGCAGCGAACCACGATACGCCCGAAGGCCACGACGCATGTTTTTTCTTAGCTGCCTGCGCGGCAGCGAACACTGCCGGTGCGCAGGTGTGGCCGGCGGATTGTTTCTTAGCTGCCTGCGCGGCAGCGAACTGGCGGGTGCTTCACATGATTGATAACCAACTTTTCTTAGCTGCCTGCGCGGCAGCGAACCAGGCCTGAGCGCGTGGAACTGTAATTGCTCTTTTCTTAGCTGCCTGCGCGGCAGCGAACTTCACCGTGCAACGGGTCGGCGAATCCAACCATTTCTTAGCTGCCTGCGCGGCAGCGAACTTCCATCCCGTCGCCTGTCGGCCGACCTTGTCTTTCTTAGCTGCCTGCGCGGCAGCGAACATGCCCTGCCCTGTACTGGGCGCCGGGGGCAATTTCTTAGCTGCCTGCGCGGCAGCGAACTTGATCGGCGTACATTCCCAAAGGTAGCCAACTTTCTTAGCTGCCTGCGCGGCAGCGAACAGGAATGCACGCTGAATCTGGACGCACTGAATTTTCTTAGCTGCCTGCGCGGCAGCGAACTGGCGGGCTTTGGATGGCACTGGGCGACGACCTTTCTTAGCTGCCTGCGCGGCAGCGAACATCCAGGCGACCGGATTGAGATCACCGGGCAGTTTCTTAGCTGCCTGCGCGGCAGCGAACGACTCTTCCAGATCCGTTTCCCGGATCGCCTTTTTCTTAGCTGCCTGCGCGGCAGCGAACCTCCATTCCAGGTGCAGGGTGGAAACCTCGTATTTCTTAGCTGCCTGCGCGGCAGCGAACCTCAGCGTAGGCGCGAGTCACGCTGCCGGTGTTTTCTTAGCTGCCTGCGCGGCAGCGAACAACAAAGAGCCGGGCATGCAGTCCATCTACCTTTTCTTAGCTGCCTGCGCGGCAGCGAACTCTGGATCATTCATCCATCCAATGGCTTCGGTTTTCTTAGCTGCCTGCGCGGCAGCGAACTAGAACCAAACGAATCTAACTCCCTGATTTTTAAAGAACAAGGCTAAAAAGAAGCGCCACACCCCAAATTTTGGAGCGTGACGTAAGTTATTGATTTTCGGAAAGTATTAATTGGAATCAAAAAAAGGGTCAGAACCACGGTATCGTTGCGGTAGGGCTGAGGCCATAGCGGCTGAAGCGGCCCGTAACCGGATGTGCCTGCAGGTCACCGTGCTCTATAAACAGGCAGAAGTCCTGACCCGTGCTCTGGCTACGCAGCGTCACGTAGGGTAAATCAACCTTGCGCTCCACCGTGTCTGGGATTCGCTCCCGAGCCTGTTCCAGAGTTTCCTCGTGACGCCGCGCCCGGCGACGCCGGAGACGTTCCGCATTGGTCTTGAATTGGCGGCGCCGGACCACACGATGCTTGGCATTGCCTGGCACCGGAGCCAACCCTGTCATTTGGATATGGTCACGCATGCCGGCCAGACAATCTTGACTCATTAAATGATCCAGAGCCGCGGCACTGCCGTGCAGACGCAAGACACCACCCAGGGATTTCGGCCGCCGCTGGTGCTCCGGGAAACTGATACCAATGTCATCAGACTGAAGCTTGACCAAAGCGCGGTGTAATTTACCGTACAACGCCCCCATGAGAATGGTCGACGTAAACTCCGGATCGGGAAGTATCCGGATATCAATATACTGATCCATATCTCACCCCGCGTCTCCAAACACCCCGCCACGAATCAGGATGGCCATCACGAAGTGTTGCTGCTCCACTGTGGGTGCCTGGTCCTTTAGCATCCAGCTATCCAGAAGGGAATAAAAGTCAGCTTTTTGCTTAGGTTGGCGATAGGCCTTTCCCTGGGTCGTCACCGAACCATAGGGTTCCACCGCGATGGGTCCCAAGTTCTCGTCCTCATCCTTGGGGTACCAGGTATCGATGGTACGGATGGCATTACCCAGCTTCTGGGAGTGCATCCCAGCAGTTTCGCCGACCCGATACAACGTCTTGCTCTTGTCACCACGTCCACGATCGAGAATCAATTCCTGGGAGGGGAACACCTCTTGTCCGGCCCCAAGGCGGGCGAAGGCCACCACCTCCAGTAACACATGACGACCTCCCGACAGCCCGTCGGTGATACACCCTGCTAGCGCATGCAGAGAGGTTTTTGCCTCCTCCGTAGGTTCGAACCCCCGCAGAGACAGAGAAAGTGCATCGAAGGTCCAGATTTCGGCCGGCTCACCTTGCTCCATTAATCGCACCTGCACTTCAACTTGCTCGGCCCCCACCCGGTTTCGCCACAGGAAACGGCCATTCGCCAGGTTATAGGCATAGCGGCTGGCCAGTTCGGCAAAGCCATGCGTAGCTACGTAGCCCCGCACGGCCTGATCCAGCTTGGCCTGGTAGTCGGCGTCATTACAGGCCGAAGGTTTACCGGCACCACTGAGTACCCGCAGCGTGAAACGGGCCATAAGGGTATCGGCCTCACTGGGCAAAGCGGCCACATCCACGGTTTGCGGGTTGGGACTCTCGATACGGGCGTCCAGCTTGGCCGGATCCTGATCCTTGGCTTTCAAGCGATTAGATATGGTCCCCCGAACCGACTTTTCCCGGATAGTGACCGCCGGCCATTCGCCAGCCTGGTCGCGCCGCGACCATTGCCCGGCGAAAAACAGCGCATCGGACGGGTCCAGTTTACGCTCGAAAGCAAGCACGGATGCGGTTTTGAGTTTATCGTTCTTGGCCATGATGGGTATCCCCTCTCGTTAAGCGGTAATGGGTTTATCTCTGTAGTCATTGCGGAGCCGGTACAGCCCCGAGTCCAGGTCGTTATCCACATACCAAAGCAACTGCTCTGGCCGCTCCAGGCGGTGGGGGCTGACCCATTGACCAACGGAATACAGGCTCTCCACGAACCGGAATGGGGTCGACGCATCCCGCGTCCGAGCCACTTCACCAGGATCGTAAAGCCGGGACAAGGCGCCATAGCCCACTGGGATGGGCACGATCCAACCGGGCCGATGACGTACCTCCCACTCCACGGCGTCATGGCTTTCACCCTGGCTGTTGGTGGTGGTTTCCAACCGGCAGGTGTGGTTCAGACGAGACAGGTCCAGCCAGGCGTCCAGCATGGAAAACTCCGGGTTCACAGAGCGCAGTTCATCAAGATGTTGCTGAAGCAGGTCATCCCGTGACACCAAAACAAACCCAGGCAGGCACCGCCGACGCAAGCGCTTGAATTGCATGGCCCGAGCCTCCGCGTTGTCATCCAGTTGTATTAATTCAGGCTTCAATCTGGATGGCCGGCCGCCGCTCAGAGCCGGCATAACACTCCCGCCCGCGACGCGCATACCCGCCACTATCCCGGCAATCTCGTTCGCTACTTGACCCAGCTCCGCCCCTTCGCCGGCACAGGCACCCCCTTGAACCGAGAAGATCAGTGTAATGTCGAGATGGATACGCCCTTCCTCGACAATCGCCGCCGTGGCTCCCGTCTTATCCACTGGGTTGCGAGTCAAATGAAAGGCTCGCGTGAAGCCGCCTTCTGTGGCTTGAGCCTGGTAGTGGTGGCAGACAACGCCTACCGCGTCGAACTCCAGATCCAGAGTCTCCGGCAGCTTGCGTTCCAGAGCCTGCATCAGCCCCACGAAGGCACTCATGGCCGGAAAGCCCCAGGTCATCGGGCTGGAAACCGCATTGGCATTCTGAATGCGCAAATGCGGCAATATCAGAAGGTTACGTACATCAGACATAGGGCAGGTCCTCCTGGAGCGCGTTCAGCCTCTTGGCTAATTGTTTCTGCCAGAACGCGAATTCCGCATCCCCGAGTGGCAGGGATTTGCCAAACTGGCTATTCAGCCAAGTCGCGAAGCGGTGCCGAACCTCCTGCGCCCAGTCGCCCTGCTCCCGGCGTTGAGCAAAGCTTTCGTCATCACGCCAAGGGTCAAGCCATAGCGCTTCCGCATCCACCAGACGACAATCCGGCGAGGCACTCCACCCCGATTCGAGCACCGAGTAACGGCTGGCGAAGGCCACCAATTCATCAATCAGGGCGCCCACATACTCATCACGGCGATCCCGAGTTTCAGCATTGGGCTCCGCATCCGACATCAACAGGCGGCGCAGCCCGGATACCAACCCACGCACTTCCTTGCGCCGGCCAAAGCGAGGAAACACCGAGTCGACAAAATGCGGGGGTCTGATATCACTGTCGATCCAGGTAGGCGGAAGCGAGGCGAGTAAATAGTTACTGCCACCCCGCTCGTTATTGAGCTGGGAGATGTTCTGGGGTTTGGTACCTCCGAACGTCTGAACAGCTATATTGGGGTAATCCCGATATCCGCCTTCCCAGTAGCGGCCGTCCCGCCGGGCTTGCCGGGCCGCCTTGGTGGCCTCACCGAAACGGTCCTCATTGATCGTTTGATAGACACGATGGGCCAAAGAGGTGGCGTACAAGGGTGCAAGCAGATGAAAGCTTCCATTGTCTCCAGGGTCGTCACCTACCAGCCAGTACACTTGCTTGGCGTGGGTATGGGAGGCCTCACCACCTCGGGGCTCCGTGATGGCGGCAAAGGAAGTCATCCATTCCCTGGCCTGTTCCGGATCCTTGCTCAGGGCACCCGTTAGGGCTGGGTCTCCCTCCAATACCCTCTCCAGTAAGGAGAGCCCGTCATGTTCTAATTTAAGAAATTTATATACGTCTAGAGCTGCCGCATCCTCTACTGCCACATCATAATCGAAATCCTTGGAGAGCAGGTGGCTGCCCACTAGACAATGATGGGGCTGATTTTCTGGCCACACATATAGGTTGGTCGCCTTCTTCGCACTGGGGTGAACTGCTTTCACTATATGAGTAGCTAATTGCAATTTACCAACACGCCGTGCTGCATCGCCCACCCATGTCTCCAATTCATATTGGGCCGAAACATGAACAACGAGATCCTCTCTCTCCGGGTCATCCAGATCTAGTACTTTTCTCCGTTTCTTTTCCAGATCCTTTATCTTAGAGGACAGCTTGGCTTCCATCCGTTCCTGGAGAAAGTCTTTAATAACCGACCGTAAATCGGCACTTTCCAAGTTAGACATCTTACTTTTCCCTCCCCATCGTTCATTTCACATGAACGATATTTCATCGACGTTTAGCAAAACCCAAGGCCGGATGAAACCGCCACCCCCAATCACTTTCCGGCAGCGTGACCATACCGAAGGTCCGAGCGGCGTTTTCCAAGGCCATTCCTTTGGCGTCCGCGAGTTCCACCAGTGCCTCCAGGTAGTCTGGCGTTCCCCATGACTGAATCCCCGGCCCTCTGTCCCCGGCAAGCTCAATCCGTTCGAGCTTGCTTTTCTCCACGGGAACATAGAGCTTCTCGTGGCGTCTTTGACCGTCCTGGATCAGATGTAGCACCCAGTCTTCTCCACCCTCATCCGGCAGCAAAACCAGTTCTTCCTGACGAGCCGCTTGATAGCGAAAGGGCTGATACTGGGGCAGAACACCCAATAAATGCAGCCGGGGCATCCGGTACCAGCTATAGGCACCCAGAGGAGGCGAAGATGGCTCTCTGCGCAGACGCTTGCGTTCACGCGGCGTCAGAGACGCAGGATCCACGGAGGACGTATCAGGCCCCGCGCCCCTGAGCGGCTCCAACAGGGATGCCCGCAAACGCTCGTGTTCCAGATCCACCAGACTCTCATGGGGCCGAAGCCCCTGCCGTTCCAGAATGCGCGGCCGGGCATCCACGACCGTCCATTCCTCCGGCCGCATCAGATCATGCAGAGAATGACTATTAAGGCGCCAATCACCAGCGGTCTCGAAGCCAGGCCGGCAGAAGGCCGGCTCGCTCGGGCGCTCCAGGTGTTTCAGATTGGTGTCCAGAAGCACCATATTGGGGGCATCACAGGCCGCTTCCCGGTGCCGCCGCACCCGGCCCGCCAGTTGAATGATCGATCGCATGGATGATGGCTCCACCACCGCCCAGTCATAATCATGATCGCGCCCCACCTCAGTAACTGGGGACCCCAGCACGATAAAAAGCTGGTCCTGCTCCGGATGAGCATCCAGTCGTCGCCGGATATCAGGTAGCTCGAAGACCGCCTTGGCGTCACGGCGGTCCAGAGCACGATCCAGACACCGTTCAATCTCAGACCGTACCAATAGAGGATGCTGGGAGTGATAGACGCAGAGATGGATTCTCCGCCCATCTCTTGCCCCCAGCCGATACAACGCCAGGGCCACATCAAAAATGGGATCGATATTGGCCATGCGGATCAAACCAAAACTCACCCGCCCGCCACCATAGGGATCGACGCTATGATGGCGATCATGCAGGCGCTCGGCATGATCCCGCAGACACTCCGCCAATGACTGACGAATTGACGCCCCATCTTGCCCTAGCCCCTTCAGATCACCGATTTCCGACCGGCGGAGCACCTCTGCCTTAGCCAGCCGCTGATGTCGGCGCTTGGCGAATTGCTGGTGCGTAGCTGAAAAACCATCACCGTCCGAGCAGGTCTCATGGTGACGGTCGTGTTCGTCGAACCAGGCGCAGCAAACCTCCACGGGACACCCCGGCTCACCCCGGTTCTTTTGATATTGGTCCCGTCCATCCCGATAGGCCTCAAACAGACCGCGTACCAACGAAGGCGGCAAGGTGGCCGAGGACAGCAACACCCGCGAGCCCAGGAGACCAGCCCAATGCACCAACCGGGTAAGTGCGGGTAAATCATCGATATCAAAATCGTCGATCTCGTCCAGCACCAGATCGCTGCTCATCAAACGCAGCATGGGCGCAATCTGGCGGCCTCCACGAGTTCCTTCGGTGGCGGGAATAAGATGATCGACAGTACACACCAGAATGGGTGCGGCAATCAGATTGCGAACATTTGGATCCTGATTCAGCCGCCGCAGAACAGGGTGAGCATCAAAGTTGCCATCGAAAGTGACGTGTCCGTCCTCCTCCATCAGGCTCTGGGCGGAAGCCGACCCTGTGCGCTCACCCTGCTGTTCATAGTGCTCGAATAACGCCCGACTGGCACTGCCGCCCACTCTTACCGCCAGCTCATCTTCACCGAGATTAAGACGCTCACGATAGGCCTGCCCGGTCTGCAGAGTCAGGGTGCGCAGACCCAACGCAACGCTGAACCGGGTCCCTTTCTCCGGATCGGCAAGGGCATAGAGAATGCGGCCGTTCGCCAGAGTCTTCCCGCAACCCGTGGAGGCCATATTAATGCCGAAGAAACCTTGCCGTTCGCTACGCTCGCGGATTGAGCGGGCCAGATCGAATGCCTTGTCCTGCCAGCGGAAGCGGGGGTGATCACTGCGTTTTCTAAAGCCTTTATGGCGAGCAAGACGGGGAAGGTGGCGGGTCATGCTGGGCAGCGCCCGACTCACTGCTGCGCTGTGTTTCTCCACCCCCAAGAGATGTTCATCCAGAGGCTGTTTCAGGGCACCGGCTTTATCGGTATTGGCGTAAAGCGGATAGCCCCTTTCACCACGAACCCGGTGTCTGCTTTCCTCAAGGCCGGAATAGTAATGGTCCGCCAGCATCAGACTCAGTCTCGCCAGATGCATGACATAAGGATTATCCAGCACAGGGGATGAGTAATGCGGCAAGCGCTCGAGCAAACGCCGGGCCAGATGCCCGGCCCGCTCACGCCATCTGGATGTCGTTACCGGTAAAGCGTGTTCAAAATACCAATAGGGTTCAATCTGTTCCCGAACACAGGTGTCGTGGACCTCATTCCAGTCCGCGCTAATGACAGTGGGTATATCCTGAAGCTGATCCGACCGCAGCGCGGGGCGCAATACACCCCAGCGAGGCCGTCTACCTGAATCATCGGGCTCGCCAGGTTTCATCGGCAGCCGGTGATGTGTCACGATCAGCCACCCTACTGCCGCGGCCAAAGGCGGTAGGTGGCGAAACGGCGAGGCACCATTGTCGTCCAAACCATCCCTCTGCAACTGCTGAAGCCATCGATCGTCATCCTCCAGACCGGGCCCAAGCAGCCTTCCCAGCCAACCGGCATCGTCATCATTACCGACAAAAGCGGCGAAAAGGCGTAGGGAAATCCATTCATGCCGATAGAGGTTACGGCCTTCAAGCTTTCCAACCAGCCGATTCTGAAAGGCAAGACAAGCCTTCCCCAGGTCATGCATAAGAGCAGCCAAGCCAGCTAACAGCAGGATGTCTTCACCGGTATGCCAGTCGTTCTCGTCGCTCTGGCGCAGGACATCCCGGGAAGTGGTATTCGTGGGTGTCGCCCCCTGGGCATTGAAGCGGCTGGCATCCCCAACGATCCACAGCAGCTCGCTGTGGTCGTGCCCGCGAATCCAGTGACATGCCACCGCGGTATTTTTACGTGCCGACTTTCGTAATAATCGACGCAATGTATCCAGTCCGGCCCGGGTAATCGGAGTTTGCCAGGTTCTGTCGCCGCGGCGCTCGGCAAACTGGTCCAGAATCCGGCGCGTCTCGCTCAGAGCGTTTTTGCTGCATTGGGAAACAAACAGCACGTTCATTCGATGCCCTGCCCGAGATCCTGCGCGATGCTCTTCAAGGTATCGATCATAAAGTCCAGCGACTCGGTCCGGGTAAGCCGCTCAATACAGGCCTGGCGGAATTCCTGCTCTTCGTCACCTCGCATGGCGGAAAGAAACGCCTGAGGCAGAATCACCGCATCCTTGACCAGATCCGCCACGTCGAAAACCAGCCCACCTCGCCTTGTCTTGCCGTGGAGTACGGCCAGACCGTGGGGGATCCCAAGTACCCAAGTGGCCGTGGCCGCGAGCCCGTAGGCCAAATAGTTGCCATGATCGAGGAAGCGATTGGCGGGATCGGTACCACTACCACGCTTGGCGCGGGTGAAGTCACCATAGTCCACCGCCCGAGTGGCCATTTTGAACAAGGCCTTGGTAAGCCTCGCCTCCAGGGTGAGCAGATCCGTGGTATTGGTAGCCTCTTCGATCGCTTTCCGATGATGCGCCAGGGTCGTGCCCAGAACGTCAGCGGTTACTTCGAAACCAGAGTCCTTGAGAGGCCGACTGAGCCATAGCGTTTCAATTCGTGCCAAACGGCACAACTGAAAGGCACGGGCCGCCTCGAGCCGCCGTTCGTCGTCGAACCAGAACCGCACCCAGTACTGCAGATACTCAGTAGGCCGATATTCACTTTGCGGTGTCAGCCAGGCCACATCCACATCAACCTCGTTGGCCGAGAAAAGCGGCGTGCCTCCTCCCCCACAGAAGCCCACCAGCACTCCCGCCTTGGCCAGCTCTCGCATTGCAGCTTGAGTGATGGAGGTACCGGTGCCAAGCAACAGCGTGGTTGTATTGGCAATGGGGATATTCCAATACAATGATTGTCGACCTTCATCGGTGACATACTCGACTCGCCCGCCATTTACCAACACTCTGCAGTGCTGCAAATAGTAAATATTGGCCCGTTTCGAATGGAGTATTGTCTTCAAATCCGTCGGCGATATGTCGTGCATAGCCCCCCCCAAGGAATCTGTCCTCGGCGCCTTTTCACACCGTCACAGTCTGGTTTGCAATTTCCATAGCTCCAATGACTACTTAAACCCTTAAGTGACCCTAACACTCCCTCTGCTCACCAAATGGCACCACTGAACATAAAGACAGTCTAATAATGGGCGCCTTATATAGAGGCTCGCCCTGTATCCACGTCATTCACTCTGCTTTCCGACGTAGCCCATCAACGCCCCCTCCAAACGCTGCTGTACCACCGCCCGTAGTTCAGACGGCGCCAGCACCTCCACGTCCGGCCCATGCCGCAGCACCTCCATGATCAGTTCCGTGGGGTCCGAGTACGGCACTCGGAGGTGGTAACCGTCATCCCGCCATTCTCCCCGCTGGTCCGGATGCCAGAGTTCGTCGGCAACCCAGCGGGCGGCGCGTGGGGAAAAACGCAGTTCCGCCCAGTGGGACGGCGCGCCGGAGAAAAGGCCGAAGCTGTCGCCGATGAATCCCTCCAGAGATTCAGTGTCGATCTGTTTGCAGGGGCGGTCGTCCATCTGCGGCATCTCTATTCGATCGAGAGAGAAAAGGCGCAAGTCACCGGCTTGCTCGCAGTAGGCCAACAGATACCAGTTGTGGCGATAATGAAGAAGCCGCTGGGGGTGCACCATGCGCTCGCCGGATCTGTCATGGCTGCGGGCCCGATAGCGAATGCGCAGGCAAGTGTTGGCGAGGGTGGCATCGGCGATGCCGATGAAGACAGGGTTGTCGACCGGTCGTTGCAGGACAGGAAGCAGTCGGACTTTCTGGCCCAGCCGGGTTTCATGCTCGCTGGCGTCCCCCAGCAATTTCTGGATCCGCTGGCGAATCGGAGTCAATCGCTGAGCCATCAGCCCCGGCTGTACCGTTTCCAGCAACTGTTCACAGGCCAGCAACGCGTAGAGTTCACTGGCATTCATCCAGAAGCCGGGCAACTCGAACTCCGGCGCTTCCGGGTCGTAGTAATGGCCATTGCGGTCCCGGTCGTAGACGATGGGCGCGCCAAAGAAATCCCTGAGATATTCGAAATCCCGGGTGATGGTGTTGCGGGTTACCCCCAGTTCTTCGATCAGGCGCCGCATGGGTACGGGTTGCCGGGCACTGCGCAACAAACCGTGGATGCGGTAAAAACGCTCCAGGCGGGTCACGGCAAATCCTTATGCATTTTTCTTTTATAATCGACTTTACTCTTTCGTGAACTGCGTCACAACCCAAGCTGAGCCTCCCTGAGTTTGTCATACCAGAGAAATGGTATTACTATTTGATACCATGAACAGCAAGCAGCGCAACACTCTGAAAGCCATCTACTCCAGCCCTGCTCCGAAATCGCTGGAGTGGAAGCGGATTGAGTCGCTCTTTATGGCCCTCGGTGCCAACACTATCGAAGGGAATGGCTCGAGAGTGCGCTTCGAGCTGAATGGTGTGATCGGCACTTTTCACCGTCCCCATCCCGACAAGGAGGCCAAGCCGTATCAGGTACGTGACGCACGGGCCTTCCTTGAGCAAGCAGGAGTTACCCCATGAATGCAATGACCTACAAGGGCTATGCAGCCCGCATCAATTACAGTGACGAAGACAATCTATTCGTGGGACACATCGCAGGCATTCGTGATGTGGTGGGCTTTCATGGCGAGTCCGTTCAGGAATTGCGCGCCGCCTTCGAGGAAGCCGTCGATGACTATCTCGATACCTGCGCCAAACTGAATCGCCAGCCGCAAAAACCCTACTCCGGCAAGCTCAGCCTGCGACTGGAGCCAGAGCTGCACGCAACGGTTGCGGTCAGAGCTGAACTCGCGCACAAGAGCATCAATCAATGGGTCGCTGATGTGCTGAGCCGGGAAACTCGCACATGCCCCCCTTGCTGATATTATTCAGTGACTCCCTCCTGTCCCTGCATGTGCGGGGATAAACCCTAAACCCGGTCGAAGGACAGGAAGTTGACCTCCTGCTCCCCGCAGGTGCGGGGAACAGAGAACGAATATCTGGAATGCCGCGTCGCCGCCCGGTTTATCCCCGCGTCTGCGGGGAACAGGTCCACGGGGATGGTTTGGGCTGAAAACGACTTCTCGATGCGGTGCAGCGTCGTGAACTTCCGACCACTGAGGGAGGTGCTGGAACTGGTTTCCGGGTCAGAGTCCGGCGTCCAGTCCGAAAGCAGCACCTCAAACTCATAGCTCTGCCCCGCCACGTGCCCGTCCATCAGGCTCCGCTTGGCTGTGTAGGTGATCACCGCCATGGATGCTCCAGATACAAAAAAGCCCCCACGAGGCGGGCTGGTGGGCAGGGGGAAGAAGGCTTATCGGGGGGGGGGCACCGGCCAGGGGACTGGACTCGGAATCAATCAGGTTCTGGTAGATCCACTGCGGGGCGTCACCGGCGGGGGCACCCTCAACCTCCACCACCAGGTTGGCGTAGGCCCGAAGTCCCTGTTCGGCTGCTTCAGCAGACGCAAAACCGCGCAGGACCGCCTGCGTCTTGCCCTGGAGCAGCTTCACCGTGTATTGGGTTAGTACCCAGTAACCAGACTCGGCGCCGGATTGGGGATCCTGAGCGGCCTTGGCCAGGCCGGAGATAGCTTTTGCCATGATCGTTCTCCAATAAAAAAACCCGCTCAGTGGCGGGCATAAGGGTTGACCTATGTGTATACCATGGTTTACATTAAATGCATGAAAACGATCCTCACCACCCCAGAGTTTGATGATTGGCTGCAGCGCCTCCGCGATAAGCAGGGCAAGGCCAAGATCAATGCCCGCATTCGTCGCCTTTCATTGGGCAACCCGGGCGACATCGAACCTGTAGGCAGTGGGATTAGCGAGCTTCGCATTCACTACGGCCCAGGCTATCGCGTGTACCTGATGGCTCGCGGCCTGGAAATCATTGTCCTGCTCGTGGGTGGCGACAAGAAAACCCAGAGCAAAGACATCAAAGCGGCCAAGGCGCTTGCGAAGCAATACCAGGAGGACCTATGAGCAACCACAAACTGAAACCATGGGATGCCGCCGATCACCTGGAGGACCAGGAAGATATGATCCTCTATCTGAACGCCTGCATTGACGACGACCCCGGCGACGGCTCTCTCATCCGGGCAGCGCTGAGCGACATTGCCCGCGCACAGAATATGTCCCGCCTCGCGAAAGAAACGGGCATGACCCGAGCTGGCCTCTACAAAGCGCTCTCTCCTGATGGCCGGCCTGGGTTCGACACCATGCTCAAAATCACCCGTGCCTTGGGGCTGAGCCTACACTTTGATGGGCACGCACACTAAAGACCCGGCTAAACGAATCGTCGAACAATGGTGGCAACCATGATCGACGTTCAACTGGCCACCCTGCACAACTGGGAACAGGGCCGCCGAGAACCAACTGGCCCAGCCAAGGCCTTGCTTCGAGCCATTCACAATGACCCGCAGCATGTGATCCGGGCGCTGGCTGATCAACCACAGCCATAAAGTAGCCCCCGCCGGAGCGGGGGGCTTGATGAGGCTATTTGTACACTTCGTCCTGAATAGCCGGCCGCGTATATCTTCGGCCCGAATATTCAATACCGACTGGGGCACCCGGGGCAGTTTGCGGCCATTCCGGCTTCTGGCATCAATCAGGACAAAGTCGCCGTTATTAATGTCGTCACGCAGAGCCTCCCCAAACATCGCTGTCAGGTCTTCCTTGGTCGCTCCCACTATGCTTCCGCTGACATTGACCACAACATTGGGGGCTGACGACTCTCCTGAGGCGGCGCCTCCGTTGAGCTGAACGGGTGCCGGGGCGGCTGGTACTGACTGAACGCCACCAGAGATGCCCGCGCCAGATCCTCCTCCCCCAAACTGGGGGCGGTTTATCCCCGCGTCTGCGGGGAACAGTCTAAATATATAGCATTGATCTAGAAGGGAAAAATCACCCCATCAAAATCCACCGGCACCATTGATCAGATTTCGTCCTCTTTTATTCTGGGCACCACAGACCACCGCAACTAACGCCGCACCGAAGGTGGGGAAAAGTGCTCGTGCGGCTCCGGCTGGTATTGGTACGCTCCCGGCGATGCCGGGAAGGCCATTGGCGTCGCGCATTCAGGGCCACTGGATACGAACGGCCCCCCCGCGCATAGCGGCTCCGGAGTGAGGCTTTCTATGTGGGAGCGGATGGCCGGAGCCTGTTCGGGATAGATCCGGTCCAGCGCATACCCCGCCCGCTCCGCCACTCCGGTTTGCGCGATGCGATGCCGCCAGCCCTGGCGCACCACATAGTCGGTGTCGGTGACGGCGAGATCCCGTTGGTATCCCAGACGAAATCCCGTCAGGGCCTCTTCGAACAGCATGGCCAGGTCTTCGCGGGGCGTGGTGTAGGCGTAGAAGTCGTTGGTGACGTCGGCGAAGAACCCGTCCGCCACCTGATCCGGGTCCAGTTGTTTCTGCGCTTCGGTGATGGGGTCGCCGTAATAGCGGACCCGGGCCAGTTGGGCGAGGTTGGCGTCCCGTGGGCCGCCGGGCAAGGTGGCGGACACCGGCGTGCGGCGATTGACCTCGTCGACGATACGCAGTTCATCGTCCAGAAAGGGAAGCACGGAGGGCGGCAGATAATCGTTGGCGTGGGCCAGTTCGTGATAGAGGGTGTTGGCCAGTCGGGGGCGCAAGCGATCTTCGCTGATCACGGCCCGCTCACCGGCGGCGGGCAAAGCGGGCATCGGCCCGTGGTCGGAGAGAAAACGGCTGACGATCCGGAACGGCAGGTCTTCACCGAAACCACTGCGGGCATCCGGCTGCTCGTTGATCAGATCCCGCTCTTCCGGAGTGAGCCACAGGTAGCGGGGATCCAGGTAGATGGCGCCGGTGAGCGCCCAGTAAAACGAGGGGCGCAGGTCGCTGGAGATCACCACGGCGGTCACCGGCCGCAGCAGATGACGCAAATCCGCTTGCAACTCGGGGTCGCGTAACAACGCTTCGAAACGCTCGCCCATCCAGTCGTGGCTGACCAGCACCCGGTCCATGATCCGCTCCACCGTGGGCAAATCTCCCTGCCCTCCCAATGGCGGCAGTTCCGACACCCGGCATAGCCGGGCGCCATCCAGTTGATTGTGATAAACGCAGCGTTCCAAAGCCGGTCGATAAGCGGAATCCCGCCGATGGGCTCGCACTTCCTGTAGCGGCACTGTGGTGGCACAGTTGGCGCCGTCGCCGGCACAGAAGTAGGGGCTGGTCACCGGCGGACGATTGCGTATCACTACCCGCGCCAGGTCAGTGAAGGTACCTTCGGCGGTATCAACGCTGGCTTCGAACACCAGTACCCGATCGCCCGGCACATCGGGCGCGCTCAGGTACAGCAGCGCCGGGTCACTACCGTAGGCGAGGGCGGCGGCGGGGCCGCTCAGTTGACGAAACCGCGGGGCCGAGGCCGGCGCTTCGTCATCCAGCCAGAAACGCAGGGAGGTGCGCCCGCCGGCACTGACCGAGCGATCCGCACGCAGAGCGGCCCGGGCCGGCTCGCCATCATCCGCCACCGTGACGGCAAACTCATCGCTGACGCTGCCCTGGTCCGAGCCGGCCTGGAAACGGAATCGATAAAGGCCGGGATCGCTGACCCGGAAGCTGATCGCCGGACCGTGGCGGTCCGGTAATGCCACCGGCGTGCCGTCCAGCTGTGTCCATTGGTATTGGTCGTACCGATCCGGCAAAACGGCGACGATGCCCACCACTTCATTGATACGAGCGTGGCTGTCGCCATACAGGGTCAGTTCGGTGACGTCATCTTGAGGCACCGGCTCGCCACCACTGGAGCGGCAAGCCACCAGCGGTATAAAAAACAGCAGTAGTGCGACTCTGAACATGATTCCATCCCGGTCCGAGTTATCGACAGACTGAAGGAGGGGCAGAGGCGGGACAATAGGGTTTACGTTAACGGGAGGGCGTTCGGAAGGGAAAACGGCGCGGCCGAAGCCGCGCCGTCGAGATCGTCCCGAAAGGCGATCAGAAGGTGTAGTTGAGCTGTGCGCCCACTACGTTGGCATCCAGTTCGTAGGTGCCGGACAGGGGCGGCTTGGTGCCGTCCTGACGGCTGATATCCGCGTCGCTGACGAAGATATGCGCGTAACCCACATCGATGCTCATGTTGTCGGTGGGCTTGAAGCCCGCACCGAGGGTAACCCAGACGCGATCGGAGTCCGGAGACGCCGCGGACCGGTTGGAGGTACCTTGGGTGGCGTCTTCCTTGGCCACGCCGAAGCGCAACACGGTGTCGTTGGTCAGAGTGTGGCGCAGACCCAGGGAGTAACGCACGGTGTTCTCCCAGTCGAAGTTTTCCACGGCGGGGTTCGGCAACGGAGCCGGGCCACCGTGTTTGACTTCCAGTGTGCTCAGATCGCTCCACTCCATCCATTCGACGCCCAGCAGCAATTGGGTACGCTCGGTCATGTTACCGGCGTAGGAAAGCTGCAGGCTGGCCGGCAGATCGATGTCGGCTTTGCCATCGAACTTCATGTCAACAGGCGCACCCGTGGCAGCCGGATGGAAGGTGATATCACCGTCCACGGTGTATTCCATTTTGGAGCGATAGGCCACACCAAAGCGGTTGTTGTCGTCCGCCTGGTAGGTCAGGCCGACATTCCAGCCCACCGCGTCATCGTCGCCTTCCAGACGGGTGGCGGCGTTTTGCAGATCCGCGTCGATGCGCTGATAGCTGACACCCACACCCAGGTTCAATCGGTCGGTGACCTGAATGCCCAGGGACGGGTTGATGTTCACGGTCTTGACGTCGGATTCCTGCGCGTAGAAATCACCGGAGGTAATGCCCGGAGCCACGGCGTTACCCCAGCCGCTCTGGTACTCGATCTTGGTGCCGAACGGCGCGGTCAGCCCCAGACCAAAGGTCATGGTGTCGTTGATCGGTACCGCCAGGAAGGCGCTGCCGACAAACGGTTCCACATCCTTGAAGTTGCCTGGACCACCCACACCATCGGCTTTGAAGTCGGTGTCGATCCAGACCTGATGACCGGCCACGGAGACCTGTGCCTGCTTCAGGCCAGCCAGAGTCGCCGGGTTATACCATTGATTGGAGGCGTCTTCACTGAGCACCCCGGATCCCGCGTAGGCGGTACCAAGAGCGGAAACGGATTGATAAGAGACAGAGAACCCGGAACCCATTGCCGAACTCACCGCCAGTGACAGCGCCGATCCTGCCAGAATCGCACCTTTTATTTTCATGATTTTCTCCATCATCCTGCGAGCTGAATAAAGGCGTCCTTGGGGGACACTCATAAACGAGTCTCAAATCCCATCCTACACCTATTGAAAGTACACCTGATAAAAGCACCCGCCTAGACACCCCATTGGGCCAAAATAACCACCTTTCAGCCCCTTCAGGGAGTCACTCTGACGTTCCCGAACCCGGATTCCTTTTATTTTCCCCACTGGAACGGGCTTGGGACGCCTCAGCGAGCACTTGTGCGCAAAGGTTATACAGAGATATACATTTGGGGAAGATTTGTATTGTAAAACCGCACCCACGTGCCGGATCACCCAAAGGCACCCGGTACGTGGGGGTAGCAGGAGAGGAGGTGCGGGTCAACCGGCGAGCAGAGCCCGGCTGATAATGGTCTTCATGATCTCATTGGTGCCGCCGTAGATACGCTGTACCCGAGAGTCAGCGAACATGCGTGCCACCGGATACTCCCACATATAGCCGTAGCCACCGTGCAGCTGCACGCATTCGTCGACAATCTCGCACTGCAGATCGGACACGTAGTACTTGGCACCGGCGGCGGTGGGCACGTCCAGTTCCTTCTTCAGGTGCAGCTCCAGGCAACGGTCCACGTAGGCGCGGGCCACTTCCAGTTTGGTATGCATCTCCGCCAGTTTGAACTGGGTGTTCTGGAAGTCAGCGACGCGGCGCCCAAAGGCGGTGCGTTCCTTCACGTAGTTGAGGGTATGCTCGAACGCGCTTTCCGCCATGGCCAGGCCGTTGATGGCGATGCCCAGACGTTCCTGAGGCAATTCCTGCATCAGGTAAATGAAGCCCATGCCCTCCTCGCCGATCAGGTTCTCCGCCGGCACTTTCACGTCCTGGAAGAACAGTTCGGAGGTGTCCTGGGCCTTCATGCCCACCTTCTTCAGGTTCTTGCCCTTCTCGAAGCCCGGCGTACCCGCTTCCACCAACAGCAGACTGATGCCCTTGGCCCCCTTCTCCGCGTCGGTCTTGGCCACCACGATGACGATATCGGCGTTCTGACCATTGGTGATGAAGGTTTTGGAGCCGTTCAGGATGTAGTGATCGCCCTGCTTCACCGCATTGGTCTTGACCCCTTGCAGGTCCGAGCCGGCGCCAGGTTCACTCATGGCGATGGCGCTGATCAGCTCACCGGTCACCATCTTCGGCAGGTACTTCTGCTTGAGCGCCTCCGAGCCATAGTGCTCGATATAGGGAGCGACGATCTCGGTATGCAGCCCCCAGCCGATACCGGTCAGGCCGGCGCGGGACACCTCCTCGCTAACCACCACGCTGTACAGGAAATCCGCGCCGATGCCACCGTAGGCTTCGCTGACCATCGGGCACAGAAACCCTTGCTCCCCCGCTTTACGCCACAATTCGCGCGGTACCTGCCCCTCCTCTTCCCATTGTTCATGGTGAGGCACGGCTTCATTTTCCAGAAAACGGCGGACGGTATCGCGGAAAGCTTCGTGGTCGGAACTGAACAGGGTACGGGGGATCATGATGTTCTCCGGTTGTTATTGGAAGAACCGGCGCTCAGCCGGCCAAACAGTCAACCAGAGTGAAACAAGTGGCGCGGGCGGACAATGACCAAAACGATCAGGCCAGATGCTCGCTCGCCAGGTATTCCTGCGATTGCATTTCCAGCAAACGGCTGCGGGTGCGCTCGAATTCGAACTCCAGGCGCCCACCCGCATAAAGGTCCTCGATCGGCACCTCGGCGGTCATCACCAGCTTGACCCCGCGGTCATAGAATTCGTCGACCAGGTTGATGAAACGGCGGGCGCGATCGTCGGTGCCCACACCCATGCGTTCCACATCGGACACCAGCACGGTATGGAATTCCCGTGCGATTTCGATGTAATCATTCTGGCTGCGCGGGCCGTCACAGAGCGCCTCGAACTCGAACCAGACCACATCATCGGCGGACTTCAGGGTGGCGATCTTGCGCCCTTCCACCAGAATATTGCCCTGCTCCCGGCGGCGGCCATGATCACCGGAAAGCGCCTCGAAACGTTCGCAAATAAAGCGGTCCGCTTCCGGCCCCAGCGGGCAATGGTACAACTCGGCCTGCTCCAGCAAGCGCAACCGGTAATCCTTGCCGCCGTCCACGTTGAGCACCCGGGTGTACTGCTTGATCAAGGCGATAGCCGGCAGGAAACGGGCCCGTTGCAGGCCGTCCTTGTAAAGACCGTCCGGCTCGATATTGGACGTGGCCACCAGCGTCACCCCCTGGTCGAACAGGGTCTCCATGATGGTGCCGAGAATCATGGCGTCGGTAATGTCGGTGACGAAAAACTCGTCGAAACACAGCACCCGATAACGTTGGGCGAATTCCCGGGCAATATTGGTGAGCGGGTTTTTCTCCCCCTGGCGGGCACGCATTTCCCGGTGGATCCGCTGCATGAAGCGGTGGAAGTGCATGCGCCGCTTCTCCTCGAACGGCAGCGCCTCGAAGAACACATCCATCAGGTAGGTCTTGCCGCGCCCCACGCCGCCCCACATATACAGGCCCATTTCCGGTGTTGGCTTGCGCTTGCGCAGCCGGTCCAGTAAACCGCCGCCATTGCGCGGCTTAAGCAACCGGTGATAGAGAGAATCCAGGGCCCGCACAGCCTCTTCCTGGGCAGCATCGTGAACAAAATCCGGGCTGGCCAGATCGGCCTGATACTTCTCTAGCGGCGTCATCGGTTGGACAAACTCAAACGGCCAGTGGACGGCGGCTCAATGTAGCGTTCTCATTGCCAGGAGACAAGCAACACGCGGAATCTCGGCTCACGAGCCACGATTCCGCCGACCGCTATTCACGGCAGCCGCGAAGCGGCCACGTCGCGCAATTCCAGCAGATGGCCGTGGAAAAAATGACCGCTTTCGGGGAAACGGATCAGGTCCGGCGCCAAGGGTGTGGTCTCGACCCAGCGGAACACCTTGTCCACCGGCACCACTTCGTCGTCTTCTCCCTGAACCACCGTCACCGGGCAGCCGACCGATTCGATCTCGTCAAAGGGGTAGTTGTGCACCGCCGGCGCCACCAGAAACAGCGCCTTGGGTCCGCTGCCATTGGCGGCCAGAACCTCGGCGCCACGGGCGGCCACGAAAGTGCCAAAGGAAAACCCCGCCAGCCAGAACGGCAATCCCGGATAACGCTTACTCAGCCAGTTATGCACTGCCACCAGGTCCTCGGTTTCGCCAATGCCCTCACTGTAAGCGCCCTGGCTGGCGCCGACACCGCGAAAGTTGAACCGCACCACGGCGGCATCCGCCTCGCGGGCGGCACGACTCAGGGTGGTGACGACTTTATTGTCCATGGTGCCGCCGAACAACGGATGGGGATGACAGATAATGGCGATCATCCGCGGGTTTTCGGTGGTCCCTTCCAGTACGGCCTCGAGTTTGCCTTCCGGCCCATCCAGCAACAGCCGTTCCGAGCTCATGATTATCCTCCCGAATTCCTGGTGTGGCGCGCGTTTTTCCGCCGGTCCCTGACGCTGATCCGGCTCATGTTTTTAAATGCCGGCGGCCGTTTACAGTTGGCGCCCGGGCGATGTCTGTGCTGCAATACGGCTTGATCCGGGTACGGCACCAAACCGCGCAGTCGTCGTTGTATGGTGCATGACAATGGTGGGCGGCGCGAGCCGTGTGGAACGGAGCCGGTCCACCGGGTATCTGGTACGCCATCCGGGTAGTAGGACCTGTTCAGGGTCGCTAGGAGTATGACATGGATATGCTGACAACCAATCTGATCTCATTCGTCGTGGGCCTGGTGCTGGGCGCCGGCTTGCTTTATTGGCTGCTGCCCGCGCGCCGCCAGTCCAGCCGCGTGCTGCGCGACCGCGATGACGCCCGTCAGGCGCTCAATCACTATCGGGATCAGGTGGATCATCATTTCCTGCGTACCGCCGAGTTGGTCAACGAACTGACCAACGCCTATCGCGCGGTACATCAGCAATTGTCCGAAGGCGCCAGTGAATTGTGCAGTGAAGCGGGCCGTCAGCGGGCCGCCGCCAAATCCCTGGACGCCGCTGGCGAACAGAATATGCCGGTATCACAACCGCTGGATTACGCGCCCAAGGCCAAGGGCACTCTGGCCGAGGATTTCGGTCTGCGCGCCAATCCGGACGGTCCGTTCGAACCGGTCAACGTGGACGACAACGCGAAACCGGCGAACTTCGTCGAGCCGCCGCGGGATTACGCGGACGTGGACAGCGAAAGCGACGACAAGAAAGCCTGAAACCAATCGCAGCCCTCTCCTGTATGAGGACCTGTATGAAGAGGACCGCGATAGTCTTCATGCAGCCGATCAGCGGGCGGAGTGGCCTTTCAGCTCCACTTTCACCTTCTCGTGCTCTTGCAGCCCTTCGTAGTAACGGCGCAGCACTTCCAGCACTTCCGGACGGCTGAAGTTATCCGGTACATCACCGCCTTCGCTCAGCAGCTTGCGCAGCTTGGTGCCGGAAACCAGTACCCGGTCTTCCGCTTCGTGCGGACAGGTGCGCATGGATGCCATGGTGCCGCACTTGTCGCACCAGAAAGTCCAATCGATTTTCAGCGGCTGGGTGATCAGCGCGTCATCGGCGATTTCATCGAAGATATGGTGGGCGTCGAACGGACCGTAGTAATCGCCCACGCCGGCATGGTCACGACCGACGATCAAATGGGAACAGCCGTAGTTCTGACGGAACAGGGCGTGCAGCAGCGCCTCGCGAGGTCCGGCATAACGCATGTCCAGCGGGTAGCCGGATTGCACCACGGTGTTCTTCACGAAGTACTTGTCGATCAGGGTGCCGATGGCTTCCTGGCGCACCTCGGCGGGGATATCGCCGGGTTTCAGGTTGCCCAGCAGGGAATGCACCATGACACCATCGCAGATCTCGATGGCGATTTTCGCCAGGTGCTCGTGGGAGCGGTGCATCGGGTTCCGGGTCTGGAAAGCGGCCACGGTTTTCCAGCCTTTTTCCTCGAACATGGCGCGGGTTTCGGTAGGCGTCATGTAGATGCCGGCGTATTTTCTGGGGAACTCGCCCTGGCTGAACACCTTGACCGGCCCGGCCAGATTGACCTCGCCCTGGGCCATCACCATCTTCACGCCCGGGTGCTCTTCATCGGTGGTCTTGAACACCTGCTGGCATTCGTGGGCCTTGTCGATGCCGTACTTTTCGGTCAGCGTCAGCACACCCATGATCTCACCGGCCTCGTCCACCAGCGCCACGTCCTGCCCTTCTTTCAGGCCCTCGGCGGTGGCCGCGTCGGTGGACAGGGTGATCGGGATCGGCCAGAACACGCCGTCCGCCAGCGTCATGTTGTCACACACGCTCTGCCAGTCCGCCTTGCCCATGAACCCGTCCAGGGGGGTGAAACCGCCGATGCCGAACATGATCAGGTCACCCCGCTCCCGCGAGCTGAGGGTGATTTTCGGCAGGGTCTCAGCGGCTTGCAGCGCCTGCTCCCGCTCGGAGCCTTCCAGCAGCAGGATCTTCAGCGTATCGCTGCCATGCGGTTTCACCAGTTGTGACATGTTCACTCCCTAGAGGTCATTTTTTGGGCATTAACGGGCGCGGATTATACCGGCCGGCGGCGGCGATCCTCCACCGCTACTAAGAATATTACGTTTGGTTCTTATTCTATGGGGGCCATGAACCATGATGACAGCTGTGGGAAGCCAGCGTGCTGGCGAAGAGGCTTACGGACCTTCGCCAGCAAGCTGGGCTCCCACAGCGGCTAAAGAGCTGTGTGCTTTGTCTTTTCGCTGTCAACTGTCCACTGTCAATTGTCAACTCTACTGCGGCACCCGGACCGGCACCGCCTGATTCTCCAGCACGATTTCCGCCGGTAACCAACCGGCGGGATCGCCGTCCGCCTGGATCGGCTCCGGCCCCGGTCTCGGCCAGGCCGCCTCGCCCACCGGTCGGACTGCACTGCCGGCCAGATACCGGGATACTTCCACGGTGACTTTCTCCGCGCTCACCGAGGCCACGCCGTCCCGCCGTTCCAGCCGCCCCATCATCAGCGCCACCAGGCATCCCAACAGAAACCACACCCCGGAGCGCTGAAACAGCAGCACCTGCAACTTGGCGCGGGCAATGTTGGCCTGCCGGCTGAGCACGAAACTGCCGCCGTAATAACGGCCATTGGTGATCACCGCGGAGAAACAGTCCAGGGGCCGGCCATCCACCGACACCCGGTAGCTCACTTTGCCGTAGCGGGCCAACTGCCGGATCATGCTGAGGGCGTAAGCCAGTTTGCCGATCCGCCGTTTCAGAATCAGGTCCACTTGATCGACCACCCAGGCGTCGTAGCCCACCCCGCACATGACCATGAAGCGGCGGCCATTGAGCGTCGCCGGCGTCACCGGCAGGGAGCGGCCGGACAGAACCACCTTCGCCGCTGCTTCCGGACGGCGCGGCAGCCCCAGTTCCTTGGCCAGCACATTGGCGGTGCCGATCGGGAACAACGCCAGCGCCACACCGGGCCGCAACCCGTTGAGCACCTCATTGACCGTGCCGTCACCGCCGGCCGCCACCACGCAATTGCCCTGGTCTTCCAGGCCTTTCAGATAGCGAATCGCATCCCCGGGAGCGCGGGTGTGATAGAGGCGGACGCGAGCGCCGCCCTGCTCCAGGGTCCGGATGAAATGCCGCAGCCGGCGGTCCCGACCGCCGCCGGCGGTGGGATTGAAAATAACGGTTATGTTCATGCTGTCCTGTACGGCATGCGCCCGGCGTGACTGGCACGCCACGGCGAATCAGAAGGGGGCCTCAAACCGGGTTGTCGATGTCGATGAAGGTGTGTTCCAGACCGTATTCATCCGCCAGCCATTCCCCCACCGCCTGCACGCCGTAGCGCTCGGTGGCGTGATGGCCGCAGGCGAAATAATGAATGCCGGTTTCCCGGGCGAAATGGGTGGTGGGTTCGGAAATCTCACCGCTCAGGTAGGCGTCCACGCCCAGCGCCTGGGCCTGATCGATAAAGCCCTGGGCGGCACCGGTGCACCAGGCCAGGGTCTCGATCTCGTCCTGGGTATCGCCGATATGCAGCACCTGACGCCCCAGTACCGATTCCACATGGGAGGCGAACTCGTCGGCGGTCATCGGTCCGTCCAGACGCCCCACGTTGCCAATCGGAAAGCTGTCCTGCGGCTGCAGCCCACCTTCCACCATCAGGCCCAGACGCCGCGCCAGCTGCGCATTGTTGCCCAGCTCGGGGTGGGCATCCAGGGGCAAGTGATAGGCGAACAGGCTGATGTCATGCCGTAACAGACTCTGCAGGCGCTGCTTCTTCATGCCGCGCACCCGGGCGTCCTCGTTCTTCCAGAAGTAGCCGTGATGCACCAGAATCGCGTCCGCTTCCTCGACGATGGCGGCATCAATCAACGCCTGACAGGCGGTGACGCCGGTGACCAGATGACGCACCTGCTCGCGCCCCTCCACTTGCAGGCCGTTGGGGCAGTAGTCCTTGAACCGGTGACTTTGCAGCTCGGTGTCCAGCACCGACAACAGACGGTCTCGTTTCAGCATGAGGGCACCCTCCCGGAATCGATTGGCAGCTTACGGCAAGCCCATTCTACCGTTGATCTGCTACCATGAGCGCTTTATGGAACCACCGCGGTGGCCCGCTCAGCCCGGCAAACTAGCCGGTTCGCCGGACCGGGGCAAGTTTCTCTCTGTTTCTCTACAACCGGTGCGCGCACCGAGGCAAAGAACGAGGCATTTTCATGGGGGCTGTAACTCGACTGATCCGTTTCCTCGCCTTACCGGTGCTCGCCGGTCTGCTGGTGGGGTTCGGCGTGCTCTGGTGGCACCAGCAGGGACCGGGCTCCCCGCGCGGCCAGGGCTCCCCCAGCCCGGACAGCTACGCCAGCGCGGTCAACCGGGCGGCTCCGGCGGTGGTGAATATCTACACCACGCAGATTGTCTCCACCGGCGCCATTACCCAGGATCCGCTGTTCAACCGTTTCATGGAACAGCCTCGCCGGGAGCGCGCCCTGGCCAGCCTGGGTTCCGGTGTGATTGTCGCCGACGACGGTTATATCCTCACCAGTTATCACGTGATCCGGGACGCCGACGAGATCCTGGTGTCGTTGCGCGACGGCCGGGACGCCCCCGCCCGGGTGGTCGGCACGGATCCGGAGACCGACCTGGCGCTGCTGCAAATCGCTCTGGAGGATTTGCCGAAAATCGAGCTGAACGGTCCGGATCAGGTCACCGTCGGCGATGTGGTGCTGGCCATCGGCAATCCGCTGGGCGTGGGCCAGACCGTGTCCATGGGCATTGTCAGCGCCACCGGTCGCAGTCATCTGGGCATCGCCACATTCGAGAACTTCATCCAGACCGACGCCGCCATTAACCGTGGCAACTCCGGTGGCGCGCTGATCGATACGCGCGGTCACCTGATCGGCATCAACACAGCGATTCTTTCCTCCACTGGCGGCTGGCAGGGTATCGGCTTCGCCACGCCCGCGTCCATCGCCCGCGAGGTGATGTCGGATCTGATCGAACACGGCCGGGTGATCCGTGGCTACCTCGGTGTCACGGTGCAGGACATCACGCCCTCCCTGGCGGAAACCTTCGATATGGATCGGGTGGCCGGCGGCGTGATCACCCAGGTGGTGGTGGACAGCCCGGCCAATCAGGGCGGCCTGCAGCCTGGCGACGTGCTGATCGGCATCGACGGCGAGACCATGAAGGACGGTTACGAGGCCATGAACCGCATCGCCGGCACCGCTCCGGACACCAAGGTGACCCTCAACGTGATCCGCAACCGCACCCGCATGGATGTCGACGTCACCATCGGCACCCGGCCGGCGGCGGAGGGCTAGCGCGGCAGGCCTTCCACCCCGGTCAGATCCATATCGGTGGGATAACGCAGCCGGAAACCATGCTCCAGGCGCGTCTCCTGATCCGCGGACACGGTGCGCTCCCAGGCCATCAGCCCCTTGATATCGCGGACATTGCTCTGGTCCGGCTGGGCTCCCGTGGCTTCCAGCTTGATGCGGTCATCATTGGGGACCGGCTGACGGTCGTACAGCACCACGTCCACCGGCTTATCGTAGCCCGAGGCAACGGTAATGCTGCGCGTCACCGTAAGCGTGTTCTCCTTGCTGATCAGGCCGGCCTCGCCCCGGCTGGCGGGCTCGGTGACCACGTCCACCCGCAGCCGGGGGTCGTCACCAAAACTCATCCGCACCGTTTCCCCGAGCTGGATGCCTTCCGCGCGACCGTAGCTGGACAGCCTTTGTCCGTCACGCAGCACCGTCACCTGGCCGCTCAGCCAGGGCACGCCACTGCTGTTTTTCCATTCGCCCACCAGCAGCACGGCGGGTTGTTGCCACAGGTAGCTCTCGCGGCTCAGGGTCACCGGTACCACCGCATCCTGATAGGCGATGCGGGCGGTGCTGCCGTCGCTGGCCAGGGACAGGGGCGCGTCCAGCGGCACCCGCATATCAAACCCGTGGGCCACCGGCTGCGGCGTCGGAGCCGGTGCGGCGGCTTTAAGGCTTGATCCCGCCATCGACATATCCGCCGCTTCGTAGGCCACCTCTTCCCGTGCCATCGACTTCATGGCTTTCGGCGGATTGGGGTTGAGCAGGCCGATGATCCACGGCTGCGGTTCCGGTACCGGCCGATAGCCGGCCGGCAACAGCCCCAGGGTGGCTTTGACGTCGCGCCAGTCCTCACCGGTGTTATTGCGGACCTCGGCGTAGGCGTTCAGGTCGATCTGTTCCGCGCCACTGTCCAGGTTGGCCTGGAGCTGATTACTCCAGCCGGCCTGATGCGTGAAATAGCGCAAGGCCAGCTCGGCGGTGCCGGCCTGTTCGGCGACCAGGTCCACCACCAGCACTTGGCGCTGCTGCTGTTGCTGCCCCAACTGCGAGCGTTGCTGCTGCAGCGCCTGCAGTTGCCGTTGCCAGTCCGGCCGTTGCGCCGCCCGTTCATTGATCGCGGACTGGCGCTGATTCACCGCCTCACGGATCTGGGCCCAAGCGCTGGACCACTTTTCCACCGGCACTTCGCTGTACAGCGCCGGCCCTTGCGGCGCTTGCCCGAGCAGCGATTGCAACTGCTGGATCTGCTCCTGATCGAGGCGGTCGGCGGTGGCGGCTTCCTGGATGCGGCGCTCCAGCGCGGCGATTTGTTCATCCAACGCCTGGCGGCGTTCCGAGACATCCTCGGCGTTACTTTCCCGGCGGCGCTGGACGCCTTCGAGCACGGCACCGCTGACCTCGATCCGGAGGCGATCCAGATCCAGTTCCGGCAAACCTGCAATAGTCAGTTGATGCTGCCCGGCCGGCAACGACTGACTCAACGTGCGGGTCAACTCGGCCTGGGAGGGGAACAGCACCACCTCGGTCACCGGCGCGGTGACGGGAAAAATCGCGGCGAGCGCCGCGGGCGGGCACAGACCCGCGACCAACGCGGGCAACAGCAGGCGTTTCATCATGGCGTCCTTGTATGACTAAACGAGAGTATGACCAAACCGGTGTACGACCCAACAGAGTAATGTCTGGCAGGTTATAACAACCGGTCCAGCGCGGCCACCAGTGTCTGGTTCTGCCCGGCGGTGCCGATGGTGATGCGCAGATAATCGGCGATGCGCTCCGGCTTGCCGAAATGACGCACGATCACGCCCTGCTCGCGCAGGCCGCCAGCGAGATCGGCGCCGCGATGATCGGGGTGGCGGGTGAAGACAAAATTGGCGGCGGACGGCAGCGTCTGAAAGCCACGCTCGGCCAACTGCCCGATCAACCAGCCGCGTTGTTCCACCACCCGATCCCGGCCCTGGCGGAACCAGGCGTCGTCCTCGAAGGCGGCCTTGCCGGCGGCCACCGCCAACCGATCCAGCGGGTAGGAATTGAAGCTGTCCTTGATGCGGGTGAGCCCCTCGATCAGCGCTTCGTCCCCCACCGCCAGACCGATACGCAAGCCGGCCAGGGAGCGGGACTTGGACAGGGTCTGGGTCACCAGCAGGTTCGGGTAGCGGTCAATCAGTGCGATGGCGCTGTCGCCGCCGAAGTCGATATAGGCTTCGTCCACCACCACCACCGACCCGGTGTTACGCCGCAGCAGCGCCTCGATGTCCGCCAGCGGCAACAGACGGCCGGTGGGCGCATTCGGATTGGGGAAGATAATGCCGCCATTCAGGGCATCGTAATCGGCCAGCCGGATGGACAGGTCCTGGTCCAGCGGCACGGTCTGGTAGTCGATGCCGTACAACCCGCAGTAGACCTTATAAAAACTGTAGGTGATGTCCGGGAACAGCAACGGCCGGGACTGACGAAACAGCCCCATGAAAATGTGGGCAAGCACTTCGTCGGAGCCGTTACCGACAAACACCTGCTCCGACTTGATCCGATAATAATCGGCAATGGCCTCGCACAACGCGGTGCTGCGCGGATCCGGGTACAAACGCAAGCGGTCATCCGCTTCCGCCCGGATAGCGTCCAGCACTTTCGGCGACGGCCCCTGCGGGTGCTCATTGGTGTTCAGCTTGACCAGGTTGGCCATCTTCGGCTGTTCGCCGGGCACATAGGGCGCGAGATCGCGGACGAACGGACTCCAGAATTTGCTCATAACCCATCGCGGTCCATCGACCGCTCCTACGGTGCGTTGATCCTGTCGTGGGAGCGGATCGCGCCACTCACCGCGACGTTAGCTCTCCTTGATGCGGTATTCGGCGCTGCGGGCATGGGCGGTCAGACTCTCGCCCCGCGCCAGAACGGAGGCGATACGCCCCAACTCGCTGGCCCCTTCCGGGGAGCAGCCGATCAAGGAACTGCGTTTCTGGAAATCGTACACGCCCAACGGAGAGGAGAACCGGGCCGTGGCGCTGGTCGGCAGCACGTGATTGGGGCCCGCGCAGTAGTCGCCCAGTGCCTCCGGCGTATGGCGTCCGAGGAAAATAGCGCCGGCATGGCGCACCTTGCGCGCCCAGGCCTCGGCGTCGTCCATGGACAATTCCAGGTGTTCGGGACTGATGCGATTGACCACGTCCAGGGCCTGACCCAGGTCCGCCACTTGAATCAGGGCACCGCGGTTGGCCATGGAGGTGCGGATGATATCTTCCCGTTCCAGGGTCGGCGCCAGGCGGTCCATGGCGGCGTCCACCCGCTTGAGGAAATCCGCGTCCGGGCTGACCAGAATCGACTGCGCTTCCTCGTCGTGTTCGGCCTGGGAAAACAGGTCCATGGCGATCCACTCGGGATCGGTTTTGCCGTCGCACACCACCAGAATCTCGGACGGGCCGGCGATCATGTCGATGCCCACCTTGCCGAACACCTGGCGCTTGGCTTCCGCCACATAGATGTTGCCGGGCCCGACGATCTTGTCCACCGCCGGCACCGTGTCCGTGCCGTGGGCCAGGGCCGCCACCGCCTGGGCGCCGCCCAGGGTAAAGAAGCGTTCGACACCGGCCACCGCCGCCGCCGCCAGCACCACATCGTTCAGTTCACCGTCCGGCGCCGGGCTGACCATGACGATTTCGCCCACTCCGGCCACGTGGGCCGGCAGCGCATTCATCAGTACCGAGCTGGGATAGGCGGCCTTGCCACCGGGCACGTAGATGCCGACCCGATCCAGCGGCGTGACCTGCTGCCCCAACAACGAGCCGTGTTCGTCCCGATACTGCCAGGAATCCTGCTTCTGCTTTTCGTGGTAAGCGCGCACCCGCCGGGCGGCTGCCTCCAGAGCTTCCCGCAGGGCCACGGGGATCCGCTCCAGCGCCGCCAGCAGTTGCTCCCGGTTCACGGTCAGTTCCGCCATGGAGGTCACTTGCCGGCGGTCGAACCGGTTGGTGTAGTCGATCACCGCCTGGTCACCACGCTGGGCAACATCCTTGAGGATGCCGCGCACGCGCTCGGCCACTTCCTCGTCGCGTTCCTCCGACCAGGCGGTGAGCGCCGTCAAACGCTCGACGAAATCGCTGTCACCCGCGTCCAGCCAGTTGGTTTTCATGTCATTGCTCCCGTCGCGCCGCCACCGCTTTCGCCACCTGATCCAGGATCGCCTGAATCTGGCTGTGGCGGGTCTTCATGCTGGCCCGGTTGACCACCACCCGGGAAGAAATGGTGGCGATCATTTCGGTGGGTTCAAGGCCATTGGCACGCAGGGTGTTGCCGGTATCGACGATGTCCACGATGCGGTCCGCCAGCCCCACCAGCGGCGCCAGTTCCATGGCGCCGTACAGTTTGATCACCTCCGCCTGGCGGCCCTGTTGGGCAAAGTAGCTTTTCGCCACGTTGACGAACTTGGTCGCCACCCGCAGGCGTCCGCTCACCGGCGGAGCGTCTTTGAGCGCCGCCACCATCAGCTTGCAGCGAGCGATCTCCAGGTCCAGCGGCTCAAACAGGCCTTCCGCGCCGTGCTCCATCAACACGTCCTTGCCGGCCACGCCGATGTCGGCGCCGCCATGCTGCACATAGGGCGGCACGTCGGTGGCGCGAATAACGATGATCTTCACGTCTTCGCGAGTGGTGTCGAAGATCAGCTTGCGGGAAGCGGACGGATCCTCGAGCATTTCAATGCCCGCCTCCTTCAACAGAGGCAGCGTGTCTTTGAGGATGCGGCCCTTGGACAGGGCGATGATCAGCGGTTTCTGGCTCATGGCTTCACGGTCAGGATGGGACGCGACGGATGGTCGCCCCCAGGGATTGCAGTTTTTCCTCGATGCACTCATAGCCCCGGTCGACATGGTAGATCCGGTCCACCAGGGTATCGCCCTTGGCCACCAGAGCGGCGATCACCAGGGATGCTGAGGCTCGCAGGTCGGTGGCCATCACCGGAGCACCGGTCAGCGACTCGACGCCACGGCAAATGGCGGTGTTGCCTTGCACCTCGATATGGGCGCCCATGCGATTCAGTTCCTGCACGTGCATGAAGCGGTTCTCGAACACCGTCTCGACGATGGTGCCGGTACCTTCGGCCACCGTGTTCATGGCCATGAACTGGGCCTGCATATCGGTGGGCATCGCCGGATAAGGCGCGGTGCGCAGGCTGATCGCTTGCGGCCGGCGGCCTTCCATATCGAGGCTGATCCAGTCTTCCCCCGTCTCGATCACCGCACCGGCCTCACGCAATTTCTGCAGAACCGAATCCAGCAGGGCCGGATCGGTGTTCTTGGCCTTGACGCGGCCGCCGGTGATGGCGGCGGCGATCAGATAAGTGCCGGTCTCGATACGGTCGGAGATCACGTCATGGTGACAGGCCCCCAGCGAGGTGACGCCTTCCACCACGATGGTGTCGGTGCCCGCGCCGGTGATCTTGCCACCCATGCGATTGATGAAGTTGGCCAGATCCACCACTTCCGGCTCCCGCGCGGCGTTCTCCAGCACCGTGGTGCCTTCAGCCAGGGCAGCGGCCATCAACAGGTTCTCGGTGCCGGTCACCGTCACCGTATCCATGACGATGCGGGCACCCTTGAGACGCCCCTGCACCTGGGCGGAGATATACCCGTTCATCACCTCGATCTCGGCGCCCATGGCTTCGAGCCCCTTGAGGTGGATATCCACTGGCCGCGAGCCGATGGCACAACCGCCGGGCAGGGACACCTCGGCGCGGCCAAAGTGCGCCACCAGCGGTCCCAGCACCAGAATCGAGGCGCGCATGGTTTTCACCAGCTCATAGGGCGCGGTGAATTCGCGGATGCTGGTGGGGTTCACCGCCACGTTCATGCGGTCGTCCAGCACCACATGCACGCCCATCCGGCCGAGCAGCTCGATCAGGGTGGTGACGTCCTGCAAATGCGGCAGGTTACCTACGGTGACGGTCTCGTCGGCCAGCAGGGTGGCGGCGAGAATCGGCAACGATGAGTTCTTGGAGCCGGAAATACGGATCTCGCCATCCAGACGCTGTCCACCGGTAATCTTGAGTTTGTCCATGCGGATCTCTTAGAGCCTGTTCATAAAGGCAGATGGCGGGCCGCTCGGGGCTCAGGCCAGCCCCATCTTCTGGGCTTTTTCCCACTCGGCCCGGGTATAGGTCTGGATGCTTACGGCATGAATGGTACCGTCGGCGATCGCCTGGTTGATGCAGCCGTAGACCAGTTGCTGCTTCTTCACCGGCATCAGGCCCTCGAAGGCATCGGACACCACGCGGATCAGAAAGCGGTCACCGCCGCCGTCCACCGCCACCTCGGCATCGTCGAAGCCGGCTTCCACCAGCGCCTTCACGTCTTCCGGATTCATGGGAACTCCTCATTCGAATGAACCGGCAATAATACGCGAGGGCGCGGGGCCTTGCCATGCCGGCCCCGCGTCAATGAGGGAGGGAAACGGAGGAATCAGTTGACGTTGGCCTTGTTCTCGACCTCGTCAGCCACGTCGGCGGCGGACCAGTTGGCGATGACCGTGTCCATATCATTGTGCTGTTGCATGGACTGGGCGAACTGCTGCTTGTAGATCTGGCTAAGGTCAAGTCCGTTGACGTAAACATTGACCACACGCCATTGGCCGTCGCCCAGGAACAAAGTAAAGAAGATCGGCACCACCTGGCCGGAGTTGGTGGAGAACTCCATGCGCACCCGCGCATAGTTGCCACGGCGGTCTTCCTCGCGCAGAGGCAGGACTTTCATCTTCTGGCCGTCGTACATCGTCACACCGGAGGCATAGGTGTTGACCAGGCTGTTCTCGAACACCTCCAGGAAGCGGTACTTCTGCTCCCGGGACGCCTGATCGAAATAATCCCCCATCACCACCCGGGTAATCCGTTTGAAATCCACCAGATCACCCAGTTCCTCGCGCACCAGTTCGCGGGCGTATTGAGGATCGTTATTCAGCTTCTGGCGTTCCGCGTCGATGCGCTTGGTCATGCGCTCGACGGTCTGCTCCACCAGCTTGCGCGGGTCCTGTTCCGCTTGCGCCAGACCGGCGGTCAACAGCAGCAGCACCGCCGCCATGAAGGAAAACCATTGTTTCGGATAAGTCATGCGTTCACTCCCTGGTCTAATCGGTCAGCACCGCCACGGTTGAAGGCAACGGCGGACTCACCGCATCCTACACAGGCGGGATCGGCCCCGGAAGCCGCCCATGCCCGTATATGACGATTTGATGGCTTTTAACGTATGGGGTTCCCGAGCGCCTATGTTGCCCGCCTTGCTCACCAGTGTGATTGCCCTCATGGTCCTGTCCTGGAGCTCGGACCGGTTTGTCACCGGCGCCGCCGGCCTGTCCTTGAAGCTGGGCCTGTCGCCGGCACTGGTGGGCCTGACCCTGGTGGCGTTCGGCACCTCGGCCCCGGAGATTCTGGTTTCCGCCACCGCCGCGCTGAGCGACAGTTCCGCACTGGCGGTGGCCAACGCGCTGGGCTCCAACATCGCCAATATGGGGTTGGTGCTGGCACTGACCCTGCTGTGGCGCCCCGTGCCCTGCCCCCAAGACAGCCGCCATCAGGTACTCAGCGTTTGCTTGCTGGTCACCGCCCTGGCCGGAGTGGTGCTGATCGACGGCCGGCTGACCCGTGTCGACGGCGTGCTATTACTGGCCGGCCTGACGGTACTGGCGGTGGCCACCTGGAAACGCAAGGCGTTAATGGAGGCGCCGCCGCGGGATAATCCGGAAGGCGGCCGTGGGCGGGATCTGCTGCTGTTCCTTGGCGGCCTGGTGCTGCTTCTGATCAGCGCCCGGGCGCTGGTCTGGGGTGCCACTGAAGTAGCCCGGCAGTTGGGTGTCGGCGAGGCCCTGATCGGTCTGACCCTGGTGGCGCTCGGCACCAGCCTGCCGGAACTGGCCACCTGCCTGGCGGCCACCCGTCGCGGACACGGCGAACTGGCCCTGGGCAATGTGCTTGGCTCCAACATCCTCAATTTGCTGATGGTGCTGCCGATGCCCGCTCTGCTCGGCCCCGGCAGACTGGCCGACCCGGCACTGCTGGATCGCGACTACACCGCTGTGGTGCTGCTGACCCTGGTCATGGCGCTTGGCATGATGTTGGCGGTACGCCGCCCCCTGGGACGTGGCACCGGTCTGGCACTGTTAGCCGGATACGGTGTCTATTTGATGGTGCTCTGGCGAGGCCTTCAGGCAACATCCGGTGTATAATCGGCGGCTTCATCAGGCCCCGTCGACAAATCCCGGCGGCGGACCGGGCCGCGACCGTGAAGGGAGACCCTATGCCTTACAACTTCATCGCCACCGCGCGCCGTGTACTGGACGAGGAAGCCCAGGCGGTGGCCGCGCTCAGTGCGCGTGTGGATAAGGATTTCGAAAACGCCTGCGAGCGCCTGCTGGCCTGCACCGGTCGCATCATCGTCACCGGCATGGGCAAAAGCGGCCACATCGGCACCAAGCTGGCGGCCACTCTGGCCAGCACTGGCAGCCCGTCGTTCTTCGTCCATCCGGGGGAAGCCTCCCACGGTGATCTGGGCATGATCACCAGCGAGGACGTGGTGCTGGCGCTGTCCAATTCCGGCGAGACTCAGGAAATACTGACCATCATCCCGGTGATCAAACGCAAAGGCAGTGGGCTGATCAGCATGACCGGCCGCCCGGAATCTTCCCTGGCGCAATTATCCGATGTTCATCTGAACGTGGCGGTGAAGGAAGAAGCCTGCCCGCACAATCTGGCCCCCACCTCTTCCACCACCGCCGCCCTGGCCATGGGCGATGCCCTGGCCATAGCGCTGCTGGAAGCGCGCGGTTTCACCCCGGAGGATTTCGCCCTCAGCCATCCCGGCGGCAGCCTGGGACGCCGGTTGCTGCTCAAAGTGGACGATGTCATGCACGGAGAGGAACAACTGCCAGTGGTCAGCGCCAGCACCCCCTTATCCGATGCTCTGCTGGAAATGACCCGCAAGGGCCTGGGCATGACCACGGTGGTGGACGAGGACGGCAAGCTGATCGGCATCTTCACCGACGGTGATCTGCGCCGCACCCTGGAGAAAGGCGTCGATGTCCGTGTCGTCGGCATTCGCGATGTGATGTCACCGCGCCCGGTCACCATCCAGCCCGGCCGTCTGGCGGCGGAGGCATTGCAACTGATGGAGACGCGCAAGGTGAACGGTCTGATCATCTGTGACGACCAGCAGCGCCCGATCGGTGCGCTCAACACCCAGGATCTGCTGCGCGCGGGGGTAATGTAATGACGCTGGGGATAAAGCCGGAACAGGCTCTGCGCCTGCGCTTGATGGCCTTCGACGTGGACGGCGTGATGACCGATGGCCGTCTCTACTACGGCCCGGACGGTGAGATGCTGAAAACATTCAACACCCTGGACGGCCATGGCTTGAAAAAACTGGCGGCCAGCGGCGTCACCCTGGCCATTATCACCGGCCGCGACTCCGCCATGGTGGCCCGCCGGGCCCGGGACCTGGGTATCGAACACGTGATCCAGGGTCGCGAGGACAAAGGCGTGGCCCTGTCCGCGCTGGCACAACAACTGGGCCTGAGCGCCGGAGAAATCGGTTACATGGGCGACGACGAACCGGACGTGCCGGCGCTGGAGTGGGCCGGGCTGGGCTTCGCCCCGGCCAACGCCCACGCGGCGGCGCGCAGCGCCGCCGGCACTGTCACCGAGGCGCGCGGCGGCGAAGGGGCGGTACGGGAAGTGTGCGACAGCCTGCTGCGGCTGCGGGAGGGGCAGTGAGACGGCCCGGCCTGCTCAGCGCCAGCGGCGTCATCCTGCTCGGGTTGATCGTGATGATGACCCTGCACGAATGGGGCAACCCACTGGAAGGTGACAATGAAGCGTTCCTCAGCGCCCCGGTGATCACCGCGGAAAACATTGTCGCCCGCCAGTTCAACCGCGACAGCGGCGAAGTGGAATACCGGCTTCTGGCCAACAATCTGGAACAATACGAACGCGAAGCGCTGACGCTGCTCGATCACCCGGACCTGCGCCTGAACAACGGCAACAGCCAGTGGACCATCCAGGCCGACAATGGTGAAGTACGCGACAACGGCGATGTGATCGTCTTCGAAAACAACGTCGAGGCGGTCAGCAAGAACAACGGCGTCACCCTCGATACCCGGGAGCTGCACTACCTGAGCCGTGATCGCCAGGTTTCCGCCCCGGACACCGTCAATATGCGACACAGTGAAGGCAGCACCCGGGCGGGCCGCATGGACGCGGACCTGGACACCGGGCGCATGACTCTCAAGCAAGGAGTAGTAAGTGAATTCAAAGGACCCAAGCCATAACGGTCCGGTGCATGGCCCGCTGCGCCGTCTGCGCGCGGTAATCGCCGCCGCCATTCTGGTTCCAGCGCTGGCCGTGGCCCAGTCTGGTGCCGAAGGCCCGGTGGAGGTCAGCGCCAACCAGGCGGTGTTCGAACGGGACGCCGGCACTGGCGTATACCGGGGTGACGCCGAGCTGATCCAGGGCAACCGTCGACTCAACGCCGATGTCTTGCGGCTGTTCACCGAGAACGAGCAACTGGTGCGGGTGGAAGCCACCGGCAGTCCGGTGCGCATGCGCGAAGGCAAGGACCTGGACGCCCACGCCGACAACCTGGTCTACGATCTCAAGCGCCGTCGTCTGATCCTCACCGGCAACGCCTATGTGCAGCATCAGGGCAACACCTTCGAAGGGGCCCGGGTGGAATATGACCTCAACTCCCGACGGATGGATGCCAGCAGCGAGGGCGACAAACGGGTGCGGCTGGTGATTCCCGCCGCCAATGCCTCCCAGGCTCAGAGCGGCGATAACGGCGACGAGGCGTCGCAAACCGGCGAAGACAACCAGGGCCAGGACGACGGCGCGCCACAATCGCCCGCCAACAGCACCCCCAATGAAACGGAGAGCCCCTGACCATGGCGAAACTGAATGCCCGCCAACTGGCCAAAAGCTACAAAGGGCGCCGTGTCATCGAGGACGTCTCCCTGGAAGTGGAAGCGGGCCAGATCGTGGGCCTGCTGGGCCCCAACGGCGCCGGCAAGACCACCTGCTTTTACATGATCGTCGGGCTGGTGGAAGCGGACGCCGGGCGCATCGAGATCAACGGCGAGGACATCACCCACCTGCCCATGCACGGGCGCGCCAAGCGCGGTATCGGCTACCTGCCTCAGGAGGCGAGCATCTTCCGCCGTCTGACCGTGGAACAGAACATCATGGCGATCCTCGAAACCCGCAAGGAACTGAGCAAAGCCGAGCGCGAGCAGGAGCTGAACAATCTGCTCGAGGAATTCCACATTACCCATATCCGCGACAGCATGGGCATGAGCCTGTCCGGTGGCGAGCGGCGGCGGGCGGAGATCGCCCGTGGCCTGGCCACGGATCCGGCGTTCATTTTGCTCGATGAGCCGTTCGCCGGGGTCGACCCGATCTCGGTGAATGACATCAAGGGCATCATTCGTCATCTCAAGGATCGCGGCATCGGCGTGCTGATCACCGACCACAACGTGCGCGAAACGCTGGATATCTGCGATACCGCCTATATCTGCAGCGCCGGTAACATCATCGCCGAGGGCGATTCCCAGACCATCCTCGGTAATCAACAGGTCCGCGACGTCTATCTGGGCGCCGACTTTCGGCTATGACGCGCCTCTACTCTTTTTCAATTGCAATTTCAACATTGGCATACATATTGCTTAAATGAATTGCGAAACCTTGAAAGACGCTGCTATTCTGCCGCCTTGGCGATTCACCGGACCACCAAGGCAGTATGAAACCGAGTCTACAACTCCAGATCGGCCAGCAGCTCACCATGACGCCGCAGTTGCAGCAGGCGATTCGCTTGCTGCAACTGTCGACGCTGGACCTGCGCCAGGAAATCCAGCAGGCGGTGGAAACCAACCCCCTGCTGGAACTTGAAGAGGGGGTCGAGGCCTACACCGAGGACGACACCCCCGCCGATGACGATTGGGAAGCGGAGGAAATGGACCTCGAACGCGACGAGGCCCTGGACGACCTGGTGGATGGACCGGTGGAGAGCGACAGCGAATGGGACGACCTCTATGTGGGCCAGTCCGGTTCCGGCTCGGGCGGCGGCGAGGACGATGACGCCGACGCCTGGCAACAGCGCCACGTCGCTCCGGTCACCCTCCAGGACCATCTGCTCTGGCAACTCAATCTCAGCCCGATGAGCGACCGGGACCGGGTCATCGCCGGCATCCTCATCGACGCCCTCGACCACCGTGGCTACCTGTCCCTGCCCCTGGATGATCTGCTCGACACCGCCGAGCGGCAAATCGCCGACGCCGATGATCCGGTGGAGGAAGACGAAGTGGTGGCGGTCCTGCACCGACTGCAGCAATTCGACCCGATCGGCGTGGCCAGCCGTGATCTGGCCGAATGCCTGGGCGTGCAATTGCGCCAACAGCCCGCCGACACCCCGCACCTGGACACCGCGACCGCCCTGCTCGGGCATCTCGCGCTACTGGAAAAGCACGACTATGCCGGACTGCGCCGCACCATGGGGGTGACGGAAAGCGATCTCCTCGACGCCCTGGCGTTGTTGCGCACCCTGGACCCGGCCCCGGGCGAACAAATCGGCGGCGAGGTGGCGGAATACGCGGTTCCCGATGTGGTGGTGCGCCCCTTCCGCGGCGGCTGGCGGGTGGAACTGAACGAAGAAGTCCTGCCCAAGGTCAACCTGAACGCCCAGTACGCCCGCCTGGCCCGCCGCACCGAGGGCGAGGACGGCCAGTACCTGCGTAACTGCATGCAGGAGGCGCGCTGGTTCCTGAAAAGCCTGCAAAGCCGTAATGACACCCTGCTGAAGGTGGCCCGGCGCATCGTCGAGGTGCAGCAGGACTTCTTCCACTATGGCGAGGAAGCGATGAAACCGCTGGTGCTGGCCGATATCGCCGAGGCGGTGGAGATGCACGAATCCACCATCAGCCGGGTCACCAATCAAAAGTTCATGCTCACGCCCCGAGGGGTGTTCGAGCTGAAGTATTTCTTTTCCAGTCACGTGGACACGGAAGGCGGCGGTGAATGTTCTTCCACCGCCATTCGTGCCATCATTAAGAAGCTGGTCGCCGCCGAGAACCCTCGCAAGCCACTCAGCGACAATAAGCTGGCCAGTTTGCTCAATGAGCAAGGGATCAAGGTGGCGCGCCGGACCGTCGCCAAGTATCGGGAGGCGATGCGAATCCCGTCTTCCAGCGCTCGCAAACGTCTGGTTTGACGACGCGGGAAACGGCTTATAACCCGGGCCAGAGGCCGGGGTTAAATAACGAGGCAAAGGAGCCAGCTATGCAAATCAACATCAGTGGCCATCACCTGGATATCACCGAAGCCCTTCGTGATTATGTGGACGACAAGTTTTCCAAGCTGGAACGGCATTTCGACCAGATCACTAGCATTCAGGTAATCCTGTCCCCGGAGCCGAACACCCACAAGGCGGAATCCACCATCCACATTTCCGGCGGCGAAGTCTTCGCCACCGCCGAGGCCGGTGACATGTACGCGGCTATTGATGCCCTGACCAGTAAGCTGGATCGTCAGATTCTCAAACACAAGGAGAAGACCGTGAGCCGCAAGCACGGTCACTAAGCGGATCTATGCGAGTACGAGAACTTCTCACCGAGGACCGCACCCATAACGGTATCGAGGTGGGTAGCAAAAAACGCCTTCTGGATCAGGTTGCCGAGCTGGCCGCGGCCAGTTGCGGCGACCTCGGTGCCCAGGACGTGTTCGATGCACTGGTGGCCCGGGAGCGCCTGGGCTCCACCGGTATCGGTGAAGGCATCGCCATCCCCCACTGTCGGCTCGGACGCTGCGAGCAGGCAGTGGGCCTGCTGCTGAAACTGGCCGAACCGGTGGACTTCGATGCCGTGGACGGCCGGCCGGTGGATCTGGTGTTCGTTCTGCTGGTGCCTGAACAGAACCCCGAACAGCACCTCAAGACCCTGAGTCACCTGGCCAACCTGTTCAACGACGAGGATTATCGGCGTGAACTGCGCCAGGCCACGGACGATCACCAACTCTATATTACCGCCGTGGAGTCAGAGGCCGAATTGCGCCTGGCTTCATAAGCTACGACGGGGCCCATGCGGCCGGTTCTCCCCGGCCCGGGCGTCTTTTCGGGGAAGAAAGCGTCAATCGCCATGAAACTGACCATTCTCAGCGGCCGGTCCGGATCCGGTAAGACCACGGCTCTGCAAGCACTGGAAGACCACGGTTATTACTGCGTGGACAACCTGCCTCTGGGCCTGTTGCCGCAACTGGCCGGGCAACTGGATGACGAGGACCGGGTGCTGGAGCGGGTGGCGGTGGGGATCGATGCCCGCAACCTGCCGCGACAACTGCTGGCCTTTCCCTCCACCCTGGCGGAACTGCGCAAGTTGCAGGTGGAAACGGAAATCATCTTTCTCGACGCCGATCACGGCACCCTGCTCAAACGCTTCAGTGCCACCCGGCGCCCACACCCGCTCAGCGGCGATGATCGCACTCTGGCCGATGCCATCGCCTATGAAGCCGAACTGCTCTCCGACATCCGCATGCGCGCGGATCTGGTGATCGACACCAGCACTCTGGATGTCCACTCCCTGCGCAACCAGATCCGCCAGCGGGTAGCCGGCCGCAACGTCAAACTGTCGCTGTTGATCCAATCGTTCGGCTTCAAGAACGGTCTGCCCAACGACGCCGATCTGGTCTACGACGTGCGCATGCTGCCCAATCCCCACTGGCACGGCGATCTGCGGGCCCTGACCGGTCGCGACGACAAAGTAGCGGCCTTCCTGCAATCTCATCAGGAAACCGAGGATTTGATCGACGATATTTTCCAGTTTCTGGTTCGCTGGCTACCCCGCTATGCCGCCAACGACCGCAGTTACGTTACCGTTGCCATCGGCTGCACCGGTGGCCGCCATCGCTCCGTCTATCTGGCCGAGCAGTTGGCTCAGCGCCTGCGCAATAAAGCCATCCCCCTGCATGTGCGGCATCGGGAGCTGGAGGGATGATCGAGAGGGAACTCACCATCATCAACAAACTGGGACTGCATGCCCGCGCCGCCGCCAAAGTGGTCAGCGTGGCGTCACGTTACAGCTGCACTATTCAGGTGCTTCACAACGAGCGTCAGGTCGACGCCAAGAGCATCATGGGCCTGCTTACCCTCGGCGCCGCCAAAGGCACCAACCTCAGGGTGCGGGTGGACGGCGATGACGAGCAGCCGGCCATGGCGGAACTGGCCGACCTGTTCGCCCGCCGTTTCGACGAAGAAGAGTGAAGAGGCCACTGTAGGAGCTTGCCCTGCAAGCGAACTCTTTGAACGTTGCGCATTCGCTTGCAGGGCAAGCTCCTACAGCGGCTTCGTGGTCCGGTCTACTGCCCGTCCTTCCGCTCCCTCTCGCTGCGCGCCCAGTTGATGACATAACTGCGGCTGACGCGATCGTGCAGGAGATTCCCTTTCAGGAACAGGTTCACCAGGATCACCACCTTGCTGGTCAGCGCATTGACCACTACGAACGCCATGACCCGCCATACATTGTGCAGGAATGACAGCCGCTCAAACTCCAGATTCGTTACCCTGAGCCCCAGCATCCGTTTCCCCGGAGTCGCCTGCCTGGGTCCTGCCTCCATGACCAGCGCCATCAGCATATAGGCCGGCACGGCGAGCATGGCAAAAAGTCCGAGGAAAGCGCCAACACCACTGGCATCGGCATCACCATTAGCATCCGCCACCATGACGCTCACCACCCATATCGGCATGACCAACAGCGCCACCAATACCAGCAGATCGATGACGATAGCGGCCATACGCAGGGTCATGCCGGTGAAATAAAGGGTTTCGGGTGCCGGCTCGGAGCTTGCCTGACGCGACGGCGGCACCGTCTCCTTACCACCACGCAGCCCCTGCAATAAGGCCTGATCGCCGGAAGAATTCGTATCCAGGGGGGCCAACACCCGATCCATGGCGGTATCGCCAAAACGGGCCGCCAGCAAGCCACGACGCCCTTCCCAATCGAACAGGCTGCTCAAATAAGCCAGTGTCACCGCATCCAGAGGCGGCTTGTTATCCTGCTGCCGAAGCCGCTCCACCAGCCCCGCCATCAGGGCATCACCCAAACCATGGTGAAAGGCGCTGTCCAGCATCCAGGGACTGTTGGCGAGGAAACGCCATTCCTTCTCCTCAGCCGGCCGCCCCTCGCGCTCCAGCAAAGCCTGGCACTGGGTCAACAGTCGTTCGTGTTCACGACTGGCCGCCAGCCACTCGTCTTCTTCCGGCTCCCGTTCTTCCTCCCGCTCACGTGCCGCGGCCCAGGCCGGCTCCGGGTCCCGCGCCGGCGGGGGAGGCTGATCCTGGAACGCCGGCTCAGGTTCCACCGGAACCACCGGCGCTGGCCATTCCGGTGTCTCGGGCGGAAGCGGCTGAGTCTCGGCGGCCGTGGCAGGGGATTTCTTCTCCGTTCGCTTCCCGGTTTCCGTTTCCGGCTCCGTATCGCTGGCGGCAGCGGCACGGGCACGTTGCTCGGCAAGGCCCAGGGCACGTTTGTAGGCGGCGTGCAAAGCCTGGAATTGCTCCGGATGTTCATCCGGGCGGGTGCTTTTCAGCAAGCGCGCGTAGGCACGCTTGACCGCCCGGGTATCCCCGGTGGCCTCAAGCCCCAGGACGCGCCAGGGATCCATCAGAACCAGTCCTCACTCTCCAGACTGTCCAATGCCTCCTTGAACTCCTTTTGGACCCGGGCGATGTCCAGAGGGTTTTGCCGGTCCAGAACCTGCTCGAACCGTCCCATCAGGTCCGCGATGAACTCCCGGCGGTCTCCCAGACTGGACTCATACAGTCGTTCGCCGCGGGCCAGAAGGGCACGGTTTTCCTCGCCGTCCCGGGGGTGAAACTTCAATGCCGCCAGACGTTGCAGGGATCTTGCCTTGTCGTCTTCGCTCAAGGCACCCGGCGTATGTTCGATCAACTGATAATAGGTCTTGCCGGTGGACTCCACCTTCACGTCCACTTCCAGAAGACCGTTCATGTCGTAGCTGTAACGGACAATCACGCTTTCCTGTCCACGTGGTCCCTTGGGCACCGTCACGCTCAACTCGCCCAGATAGACGTTCTTCTCCACCAGGCGGTTTTCGCCCTGATAGATCCGGATCTTCATCTTGGTTTGGTTGTTGGACGCGGTGGACAGATGGCGTTCCACACTGATCGGCACCACGCTGTTGCGTTCGATGATGGGCAGAAAGTAATCGCCCAACCGGGGGTTGTCCTCGTTGATCACACCGGTGCCAAGTGTGTAGGGGCAAACATCGGTAAGCACCACGTCGTCCAGCCCTTCCCCCCGCGCCAGCAGGCCGGCCTGGATGGTCGCGCCCACGGCGACCACGGTATCCGGATCCAGATGACAGGAGGGCAGCCGGCCGAACATCTTGCCGACAGTGGAGCGGAACAACGCCAGGCGGGTGGAACCGCCCACCAAGACCACGTCATCCACCTTGTCAGGGTGCAAGTTGGCGTCCCGCAATGCCCTTTCGATGGGATGCTTCACTCTCAGTAACAGCGGCGTGACGACACGGGCGAACCACTCCGGCGTCACCTCGTGGGTCACCTCCCGGTCCCCCAACTTCAGGTTCAGAGTCTGGGCGTTGCCCAGGCGACGCTTGGCGCCTTCCATTTGCAGATACAGATTCTGCATCACACTGGCCGGCAAGGCATCCCGGCTCAGTCCATGCTCGGCCAGCACATCGTCGATCATGGCATCAACGAAATCCTCGCCGCCCAGGAAGTTATCGCCGGCGCTGGCGTGCACTTCCATCACACCGTCGAAGAATTCCAGCAACGACACATCGAACGTGCCGCCCCCCAGGTCGAGAATCAGAAACAGCCCTTCCTGCTTCTCGTGGAGACCATAGGCCATGGCCGCGGCGGTGGGCTCATTGATCAGCCGCCGAACCGTCAGCCCCGCCAGCTCCGCCGCCTGTTTGGTGGCGTGACGCTGGTTGTCGTTGAAATAGGCGGGAACGCTGATCACCGCTTCCGTCACGGTCTCCCCCAGGTAGGTCTCGGCGTCTTCCTTGAGCGAGCGCAAAACCAGGGAGGACAGCTCGGTGGTGCTGAAGCGCTGATCGCCAAGGGTAATCTTGTGGTCGGTGCCCATGAGGCGTTTGAACGCCGCCACCGTTCTGTCGCTATGATGAATCAGTCGCTGACGGGCGGTGCGGCCCACCATGATCTCTCCGCTGGCATCCACGCCCACCACGGACGGCGTCAGCACGTCGCCCAGGCGATTGGAAATCAGCTCCACCCCTTGCCCGGTCCAGACACCACACGCGCTGTTGGTGGTGCCCAGATCAATACCGATGATCGCCATGGCCTCTCCTTTCGCCATTCACAGCCCCAAACGAACGCCGGGCGGTATCAAACCGCCCGGCGAGGATCCCGGCGCCAATTGGCATCGGGTAAGGTCATGCTGAGCGTATCAGACAGAGGCAGGCTGCTGCGGCGCGGCTTCACCCAACTCGAAGATATCGCGGAACGAGCAATAGATGGTGGCGGAGTACAGAGCCATCAGCACCAACATCACCAACAGCATCACCACACCGAACACGAACATCAGAATACCGCTGATCACGCCCTGTCCGAGCACTCCGGTAATCACTCCAACAATGATCGCCGCCGCGATACCCAGCACCAGGAAAATCAGGAAACCGATGATGCCGTACCACAGCATGGCCAGGAAATTGCGGAATACCGCGGTGAAACTCTCCACCATGGCCGCGAACGCATTACGCTGCCCGAAGAACACCAAAGGCACCTGGAACCAGATCGCCGCCATGTAGGGAATGATCAACAACAGAGAGACCAGGCCGAACAGGATCATCTTGGCGATGCCAAAGGCCGGGTTCATCATGGGCGCGGCGTAGGGGTCGGCAAAGGAGCTGAACATCATCATCAACTCACTGCCAAAGAACAGTGCGCCAAGAATGCCGATCAAAACAAAAAAGACCAGCATCGCCACGATCTGCGCCAGACCGGCCATGAACAGCGGCCCGGTCTGATTGGAAAATCCGACGAAAAGGTCACCGAAGGAAAACGTGTTTTGCTCACGTACCCTGTGGGCAATGAAATACAAGCCGACGACGAATACCGGCGCGAACAGGGTGGGAATGAAAGTGCCGATAAAAGGAATAAACGCGGTGATCAGACCGATGGCCATGAAAATCAGCAGGAAGACGAAAGTCGCCAATGCCCACATCAGCTTGTTCTGACTCACGATCCGCCATGCCTGCGCCCACCAGGCACCGCCGTTCCCCACCGGCCGCTTCTGCGCCTGCCCTACCGTTCCCGATCCCGCCTGTGTCACCAGCACATCCGCGCTGGGCCCCTGATATGGATTATTGGATTCCATAATGTATGCTCCTTGTCCTTGGTTAAGCCAAACAGTCAATAGTCATTCTGAAAGACGAAAAACAGCTAGCGCCCGGCGACTTTCATGGGCGACAACAGTAACGAACCACAGTGGATATTCCCCCTTCGATCCACATCCGTGCCACTGCCCAGAACGCCTCCGAACATATCCTTCAGATTTCCAGCAATAGTAAACTCTTGCAACGGTCGCTGTATAACGCCGTTTTCCACCCAGAACCCCGCGGCGCCGCGAGAATAGTCTCCTGTGACAAGGTTCACACCCTGTCCCATCACTTCGGTGACCAGAATCCCCGTTCCCAGGCGACGCAACAGGGCTTCCCGGCTTTCCCCGGTGTCGCTCAGAATGACGTTATGTACTCCTCCTCCGTTACCGGTGGGTGACAATCCCAGCCGGCGGGCCGCGTACAGTCCCAGGGCATAGCCTTTGAGCTCGCCATCCTCGATGAAATCCTGGTCCCGGGTGGGCAGCCCATCGCCATCGAAGGGTGTGGAACCATTGCCGGCCGTCATCAACGGCCGCTCTCCCAAACGAAATCCCTCGGGCAACACCCGGGAGCCGAGTGCGTCACACAGGAAAGAGGCACGCCGATACAGTGAGCCGCCGCTGATGGCACCGATCAAATGGCCAATCAGGCCACTCGCCATTTCCGCCGAGAACAGCAGCGGAAACTCGCCGGTGGCGGGCACATCGGCCCCCAGCCTGGCCAGCGTGCGTTCACGGGCCTTTTCACCGACCTGCTCCGGGCTGGCCAGCAGCTCCGCACGACGGCCGCTGTCGTACCAGAATTGTCGCTGCATGCCGGCCTCATCCTGAGCCACCACCGCGCAGCTGCGGCTGTGATGGGTGCCGGCGAACCCCTCCAGAAAACCAGCGCTGGTGCCCAGCACGTACAGACTGGCGCCGGTGCTGAGCGAAGCGCCCTCGGAATTGACGATGCGCGCATCGTCGCGAGCCACCGCCTCACACCGCTGTGCCTGTTCGATGGCCTGGTCGGTGGTCAATGCCCAGGGGTGGTACAAATCCAGATCCGGCACCTGATGCGCCAGCAAGCCGGCATCGGCGATACCCGAGTGGGGATCCTCCTCGGTATGGCGGGCAATGGCGCAGGCCGCGCGCACCGCGTCGCAGAGGCTTTCGCGGCGGTCATCCGAGGTGCTGGCCTGTCCCTTGCGATGGCCGAAGTACACCGTCACCGACACACCCCGGTCACGATGAAACTCCACCGTTTCCACCTCACCGAGGCGGACGTCCACCGACAACCCTTGAGACAGAGACAAGTCGACTTCCGCATTGCTGGCGCCCTGGCGGCGCGCCTCTTCCAGTACAAAAGCCACGGTGTCCTTAGCCACATTCAACTGGTTTGGGCCGAGATCGGCTGACGGACGGGGGTGATCGGACATAAAATAGGGTTTCCTTCAGCTTGATGGCGGAGCGTTCGTGTCGCGGCGGACCGGCTCCCATAAACAATGACCGAGTATAACGAGCCCCTACCTCCCAGCAAAACGCAGCTCAAACAGGAAATGTCGGAGCTGCAGCAGACCGGGCTGGACATCATGGCGTTGAAACCGGCGCAACAGGCACGGCTGCCGCTCAATGACCCGCTGCGGCGGGCGCTGGAAGAGGCCCGCCGTATCACTAATGCCGATGCTCAACGCCGCCATGCGTTGTTTGTCGGCCGCCTGATTCGCGATGCCGAAACCGATGCCATTCTCTCCGCCCTGGCCGCGCTCAAGGACCCGGTACGGCAGCAGCGCCTGCTGCAATGGACCGAGCAGGTCATGGCAGCGGCCTCGGCCAAGGAAGCGGAACCGGTGATTCAGCAAATCCTTGAGTTCTATCCGCACGCGGACCGCCAGGCGCTGCGCAATCAGGCGCGCAACCTGATCAAGGCGCGCCTGGACGACCCCGGCGCCGCCGAACAGGAGCAACGTGAGCGCTTCAAGCGCGAGCGTAAGCGCTTTCTTGGCGTCCTCAACGATCTGGAAAGAAACGCGCCTTTGTATTGACGAAGCCGATGCTAGCCGATCGGCTCGCCATCGGCGGACAGCACTCCGGCGACAAACTGCACCAGCAACAGGGCCGACAACAGCATCAGCGGTATCCGCCAATTACCGGCGCTATCGTGCAGCAGCCCCAGGGTCACCGGCCCCAAGGCCGCCAGCAGGTAACCGACGGACTGACACAGCCCGGACAGACCGGCGGCGGCCCGGGCGTCCGCGCCACGCAGAGCGATCAGCGTCAAACCGGTACTGATCATCGACCCTTGTCCAAGGCCAAGCAGCACCACCCACAATACGGGCTGGCTGGTGGGCGCGATCATCAGAGCCGGGACACTGATCAGCAGCGGCACGTGCAACAGCACCATGGCCAGGCGCCGGTTACGCATTCGGGCAAAAAACAACGGCGCGCAAAAGTTGGCGGGCATACCGGACAGATTGAACAGGGTCAGCAATTCTCCCGCCCGGGCCTCGCTCATGCCGGCATCGACGAAGACCGTCGCCAGCCAGGCGGTAAGGCTGTAGTACAACAGACTCTGCAAGCCGAAGAAGACACTGAACACCCAGGCACGGGGATTACGCCACAATCCCAACGACGGCGCCTTGCCGGGCGCGGCGGGGGTCCGGTATGGCAGCATGAAGCACCAGCCGATAGCACCGGCCAGGGCCACCAGCGCGCAAGCCGCCAGCGGATAACGCCAGTCACCACCGAAGGCATCCCGTACCGGCACCGCCATACCAGCGGCGGAAGCCGCTCCCAGGGTCATGGTGACCGAATAGAGCGCGGTCAGCGCCGCCACCTTGCGAGGGAAGCGGCCGCGCACCAGACTCGGGATCAGCACATTCATGACGGCGATGGCGGCACCCAGCAACACCGTGCCCGCCAGCAGCCAAAAGTAGCTGCCGAACAGTCGCAGCACCAACCCCAGGAACAGCAGCCATAGCGCCGTCAGCAGGACCGTCTCCAGCCCCCAGCGCTCGGCGAAGCGGGGCGAGAAAATCGACAACGCGCCAAAGCACAGCAACGGCAACGTGGTCAGCAGCCCCAAAGCACCACCGCTGAGCGCCAGATCCTCCCCCATGCCATTGGCCAGGGGGCCGATCACGACGATACCCACACGCAGGTTCAGCGCGATCAGCAACAGGGCAACGAGAAACAACGGTAACGGCAGGCGTCGCGCCTGCCCGCTATTTGGCATGGTCCTAACCCAATGGCAGCATGAAACGCGCCAGCCGGGACGAGGTCTGCCGCAGATGAGAGCACAACAGCGAGGCGATGTTCTCCATGATCACCGCCGCCGCCCGGGGACGTCGGCGGCGCAATTGCTCAAACCCTTTGCGGGTCAGCACCACCAAAGCGGAGTCCTCCACCGCGCGTACGGTGGCGGAACGGGGCTGTTGATCCACCAGTGCCATTTCACCCAGAGAATCACCGGGCTTGAGCTGGGCGATAACCACCTCGCCCTGCTCGGCATGATGTTTGATGATATCGAGACGGCCGCTGGCGACGAAGCAGACAAAGTCGCTGTGATCCCCTTCCCGACACGCGGTTTCCCCCGCGTTCACCCGATTCACGAACACCAGTTTTTCCACCACGGCCAGCTCTTCGGCTTCCAGACCATCGAACAGCCGCATATGAGACAATAATTGCGACAACGGAATGCTCGGCATTCCTGTACTCCCTGCAGTACAACTCCACCAGCCCGGACGGGCTCTCTCTTCCTTTGCCCCTCACCGACTCCTCACGCAGTACCACCCACCGTCAGCGAGTCCACCCGCAAGGTCGGCTGCCCCACGCCCACCGGCACCGACTGGCCTTCCTTGCCGCATACGCCGATACCGGTATCCAGGGCGAGGTCATTGCCCACCATGGAGATCCGGCTCATCACCTCCGCGCCGCTACCGATCAGTGTGGCGCCCTTGACCGGACAAACGATCTTGCCCTTTTCCACCAAATACGCCTCGCTGGTGGAGAACACGAACCGGCCGGAGGTGATGTCCACCTGACCGCCGCCGAAGTTCACCGCGTAAATGCCGCGATCCAGGCTTGCCAGTATTTCCTCGGGATCGGATTCGCCCGGCAGCATGTAAGTGTTGGTCATGCGTGGCATGGGCAGATGGGCATAGGACTCCCGGCGACCATTGCCAGTGGGCGCCACGCCCATCAGGCGGGCATTGGTCTTGTCCTGCATATAGCCGGTGAGCACGCCCTTTTCGATCAGCACGTTGTAGCCACTGGGCGTCCCTTCGTCGTCCACGGTGAGCGAGCCACGTCGATCCGGCAAGGTACCATCATCCACCACCGTGCACAGATCCGACGCCACTTTTTGTCCCATTCGGCTGGCGAACATGGACGTGCCCTTGCGATTGAAATCCCCTTCCAGACCGTGCCCCACCGCCTCATGCAGCAATACCCCGGGCCAGCCGGGCCCCAGCACCACCGGCATGGCGCCGGCGGGCGCCGGCGCCGCTTCCAGATTGACCAGCGCCTGCCGTACCGCGTCACGGGCCCAGGATTCCATGCGCCCGTCCTGTTCCAGCCATTGGTAGGACACCCGGCCGCCGCCTCCGGCACTGCCCCGTTCGCGGCGGCCATTACGCTCGGCGATCACCGAAATATTGAAGCGCACCAGCGGCCGCACATCCGCCGCCAGGGTGCCATCGGTGGCGGCCACCAGGATCACGTCCTGCACCCCGCTGAGGCTGACGGTGACTTCCTTTACCGCCGGATCCAGCGACCGCGCCAGCCGGTCCATCTCCTGCAGCACCGCCACCTTGCGTTCGCTGCTCCAGACCGGCAACGGGTCCAGCGGCGCATAGCGTTCGGGCATGGCCCGGCCGCCCTTCACACGCACCGCTTTGCTGCTGCCCTGACGCCCGATCGCGGCGGCGGCGTTGCCCGCCTGAGTCAGGGTGTCCAGGGAAATATCATCGCTGTAGGCAAAACCGGTTTTATCGCCGCTGACGATACGCACGCCGGCACCGCGTTCCAGATTGAAGCTGGCATCGCGCACCAGCCCGTCTTCCAGCACCCAGGCTTCGTGGCGGCTGTGCTGGAAGTAGATGTCGGCGTAATCCGCCTGTCCGGCCAGTTTGCCCCCCAATAGGGCCTGCAACTGATCCGGGGCCAGCTCCGCCGGCGTCAGCAGAATATCCGCCGCCAGAGTAAAGCGTTCATCGGAGATCATAGAAACTTTCCACCGTGAATCGTTGATGCTGGTGCACCGGCAACGCGGAGCGCACCTGCGTAAGAGTCGCGCGGTCCACGTCGCCGAGAACCACCGAGGGCTCGCCGCCAGCTTGGGCGACCACCCTACCCCATGGGTCCACCAGCATGGAATGACCAAAACTCGCCCGTTTCTCGCTGTGCTGTCCGCATTGGTTGGCGCCCAGCACGTAGCAACCGTTTTGCACCGCGCAAGCGCGCAGCAGCAATTCCCAGTGCGCCGCACCGGTGGTGGCGGTGAAGGCACTGGGGTAAATCAATAGTTCAGCGCCCTGTGCCACCAGAGCACGGGCCAGAAGCGGGAAACGCAGGTCGTAACAGATCGCCATGCCCAGAGTCAGGCCGGCGGCTGGCGCGGTGACCACGGCATCACCGGGTTCGAATACCTCCGATTCCCGATAACGCCCCTGACTGTCCTGCACATCCACATCGAATAAATGCAGTTTGTCGTAACCGGCGCTCACCTCGCCATCCGGCCCCAGCAACACACTGCGTGTGCGCACCCGTGGTGCCGGCACTTCACTGCCGTCAGGACGGTATCGCGCTGGCAGGCTGCCGGCCACCAGATACAACTGATAACGCCGCGCCCGCTCCGCCAGCCACGCCAGCAGTTCGTCATACCGTGCCGCCAGTTCGCGGTAATCCACGCCGTAACCGGCGAAGTTCTCCGGCAATAGCGCCAGACGGGCACCACCGGCGGCAGCCCGCTCCAGGCCCGCTTCCGCTTCGCGCAGGTTGTCCGTCAGCACCTTGCCGCTGGTCATCTGCACCGCGGCCACGGTGATCACGTCACTCATCGCCTCACTCCGCTTCCGTCACCCGGGGTTCCTTCCAGGGTCCGGAGACCTGGTATTCCATGGTGGTGGTCTTGTCCAGCTTATCACCCCACAGCCGCTCCACCACGAAAACCCCGGCACAAACCGCCGGACCGGCGAGACAGCCGGCATACAGGTTGCTGGAAATGGGCAAGGTCATGGCGACCTGGTTGTTCAAGGTCTGCTCCGCCAGATTCACCTGCCCGGAAACCTGGAACGCCGCCGATGGCGAGTCGATGTGCAAATTCTGGGTGCTGACAAGGGGCCCCTGGAACTGGAAATCCCCCTTGAGGGCATCGCAACTGAGGCCTTTTTTGTAGAGATCGGAGAAGTCCAACCGCAGGCGGCGCTGCAGCGTACCGACATTAAGCACGCCGAGCACACGCAAAATGGACGTGCGCGAATCGGTATCCGGAATCCGGCATTCGCCGATGTCCACGTTCACCTGCCCTTGCAACCCCAGCGGCGGCGGCGCCAGCGGCCAGCCGTTCCAGGACAGATTCACCGAAGCACGGGCATCCTTGCTCTCCACCAGGGGCGGCAGGCCCCAGGCGGACAGCGCCTTGCCCAGATCATTGGAAGACAGTACCCCCTCAAAGCGGGTGTGCTGAGCACGGTTATCGCCGGTCCAGGTCAAGGCACCGTCCAAACTGATGCGGCGCCAGCCGCCGCGCAGGCCACTGATGTGCACGCCGCCGTCCACCGGCCGCAGGTTGCCGCTCCAGTCCCCCAACGGCTGCCCCCCCAGCCGCAAATCGCTGATCGTTGCGTCCAGCGGCGGCAACGTGGAAGGAACAATGGGCGCTTTACCGGTGCCAGCATCGTTCCCGCCGGGGGCGCCCTCCGGCAGGTACAAACGGGATACCGTCAGCAGTAGCGGTCGTTGCCCCCGTGCCTGGAAGCCACCGGGAACCTGCAGCGAGGCCGCCACCTGATCCCCCAACAGCCCCAGCTCCCAGCCGGAACCCGCCGGCATGGCGGAAAAACGGACCTGCCGGAACCGCTGTCCCGCCAGCGTCAATTCACCGACATTGAACACCGCTCTGTTGACCAGACTATTCTGTCCGCCACCGGCGCCGCTGCCGGCAAGGCTGCCGATAAAGGCCATCCAGGCATTAGCGTCGGCCCGGTCCACATGCCCCAGAAAAGTCACGCCCCGGGACGGCATGTTCGGCAGATCCCCCTCGCCCAGCCGGATCACCCCGGCCACCGGGTCGCCGATACGGATCCGGCCATGGCCAACGCCGGCGTACTCCAAACGCAGATCCTGCCGTTCCGGATCCAGACTCAGCCACAGCCGTCGGCTGGTATCCGCCGATTTACCCAGCGGCGCCGGCGCATCGACAGTCACCCCGCGCAACGATGACGAGGCCTCCAGGTGGAAGCCTCGCCCGCGCCAGGGCATGCTCATGGTGATATCCACCGGCACGGTCCCGGATACCGGGGAGAGCCAGTCGAAACCCAGCCATTGCCGCAATCGCGCCGCCGGCACCCCCCCGCTCAATACCAGACGGCTGTCGGCGTCACGGGTGGTCCAGGCGCCGCTGAAGCGGCCTCCCAGCCCTTCCCCCTTGAGGTCCGGCAGATTCAATCCATTGCGGCTGTGAAAGTGCACCGGCGAGGCCACCCCGGTCAGGGTCAACCGCCGCGCCTCATTGGCCACGGTGACGCCACTCGCACTGCCATCCGCCACCACGGTTACCTGTCGCCCTTCGCCTTTTCTCAGCGGCACATCCAGCAGCAGATGCCCTTGCACCCGGCCCTCACGGAAGCGCCAATCCAACAATTCCTTTGGCAAGGTCGCGGCCAGCGGCGTGTCATGGAAAAGGCGATCAACATCCGCGGCCGGACCATTGACCTTGCCCTGCACCACCAGTTGACCGCCCTGCTCGGGAATATCCACCGCCACCTGGCTGATCTGGCTGTTGAGCAAAGTACCGCTGCCGGCGGTGGCCACCAGACGCCGTCCGTCCATCAGCACGTCCGCGTCGGCGGCGGTGGCCACCGGCCAGTCCGGCAGGAATGACAGGGCGACATCGCGGGCCTGATAGCGCATTTGGAAGGTGCGGTCCTGCTGACGTTCGCGATCGATCTTCACCGGCCCCTGGTACAGGAACTGGCCATGATCCAGATGACCGCCCCGGAACGCCTGGCCCAACCAGTCGCGAGCACCGCCGGGCAGGCGCCCAAGCGGAATATAATGACTGGCGCGGGCGCCGTCGCCGTCGAACAGATCCGCCAGCAGACGCAATTCGGGAATGTGTTCCGCCCCGCCCCGCACCCGGGCCATCGCCACCCCCCAGGCATCCGGATTGCGGGCGCGTATCGCGCCGGTGTCCAACGTCCAGGACTGCTCTTCCAGCGACCAGCGCAGCGCACCGGTGAACGCCGCTTCCAGGGCATGGTCATAGAATTCCGGCAGCATCAGGCCAAGCGTGTCGCCCCGCAGATCCGCCAAGCCCCCCTCCGGCGTGGCCGTCAGCCAGCCATTGAGGCCCGAGACGCCAGGCAGTTTATCCACCGCCTGCACCACCAGGTCACTGAAGCGGGCCTGGAGCGAACGCCAGTCCGTTCCCTCGCCGGTCAGATACAGGCTGCGCAACTGGCCTTCGGGTTGGAACACCTCAAGCTTTTGCCGGATCGGCGAGATCGATGCCGGCCACGCGAACGGCCACTGCGCCAACTGCCGTGCCAGCGCCTGCAAACGCAGGCGTTCACCACGGGCCGCCCACCGCGGGGCCTGGCCCTCCCCGGGCCGGTGCCAGGATGCCGCCAGCAGCCCGGGGGCCAGATCGCCGGCCGGCGTTTCACCCCGCACGTTGGAGAGCACCACCTCTCCCCCCTGTTCCGGGTCATAACGGAAGCGCGCGTCCAGATTCAGATCGCTGATCGCCCAGGGGGTTTCCCCATCGGTGAGCACCAGCCGTGGCGCCGAAAGGCGGGCGCTGCCGCTGGTGGGGCGGCCGTCCCTGACATCCAGCCACAGCTGCGTCTTGCCCTTCAGGTTCTCCAGGTCCAGGGGCCACTCACGGGTGTCCGGCAGCCACTCCTCCAGTCGCTCTCCATCCAACGACAAATAGGCGCCAGCATTCACCTGTTCCCAGCGCAGCGGATTGCCATCCAGGCGCAGCCGTCCGTCCACGGAAAAAGGACGGTCACGGGCCTCCAGCTTCACCGCCAGACGATGCTGATCGCCATGGTTGACCAGCGCCAGACGCAAAGACGACGCCAGCGGTGGCAAATCCGGCCATTCCAGGGAAAAGCGAGCGTCGTCGATGACGATACGGTATTGGTGATAGAGCAGGGACAACCAGCGGTCCCATTGCGGTTCACCACCTTCGAAGGCCTCCAGGCCGCGCAGATGGATCCGGCCCTGTTCGTCGCGAACCAGATGCAGATCCACGCCTTCGATACGCAGTTCGTTGAGGCGGGGCTCCCGGGTCAGTAGCGAGGCCAGCACCCGAACGCTGATTTCCACCCGGTCCAGGGTCAGTGGAGACCCGCCTTCCACCGCCGGCAGACTCAGCCCGAACAGCCGGATGCGTGGTGACAGCCCCTCCATCTCGCCTTCCAGGCGATCGATCTCGATGTCGGTGCCGAAGCGCTCCGCCACCAGCGTTTCCAGTTGTGTCTGGTATTCCGGCAGTACCGCCATGAATTGCCGCATGGCCACCACGTACACCGCCAGCAACACCAACGGGATGGCCACCAGCCACCATAGCCAGTCGCGCCAGAAGGCATGTCCGTGCCTGTCGTTTTTTCTGCTCACCTTGGCCTCGTCACCACCTTCGCGCCCTATTCAGCGGGCACGGAGATACCGTAGGGGACCCCTGCCCATTCCAGCAGAGGAAGGGTCTGCTCCAGGGGCAGTCCCACCACCCCACTGTAACTGCCGGCCAGGGACGCCACCAGCGCGGCGCCCAGCCCCTGTATGCCATAGGCACCGGCTTTGTCCCGGCCTTCTCCACGGGCCACATAGGCGCGCCGCTGAGCCGCGGTGAGCGCCCGGAATCTTACCCGGGTTGTCGACATGGCCGTGCGCGCCTCGCCCTGATGCAACACGCAGACCCCGCTGAGCACCCGATGTTCCCGGGCGCACAGGGCATCGATCATGGCCAGGGCATCGTCATCATCGACGGGCTTGCCGAGAATGCGCGCCTCCAGCACCACCGCGGTATCCGCGCCGAGCACCGCACCGGGCGACGTCCGCAGACCATCACCGGCGCCGGCCTTGGCGCGGGCCAAACGGATCACGTATTGCTCGGGAGATTCATCGGGCAAGGGCGTTTCGTCCACGCCCGGAGCCGGCAGGCGAGTGAACCGGGCTCCCACCTGGGTCAATAACTCGGCTCGTCGGGGCGAACCGGAAGCGAGAAACAGCGGCGTCCCCCGCTGAGGTAAAACAACGTCCGTCATGTCGTCCTGCCATCGGCCTGGTCGATCCGTTCTCAGCGCACCAGAAAACGCAACTGCACCCAGCGCAGCGCGGCCACGATCGGCCGCCACAGCACCGCGCTGGCCAGCGTACTGTAAAGGATCGTATAGGGAGGATAATAAGCGCGCCCCACGGATTCCTGCACCAGATAGGCTAGCAGATTCGAGGAGCCGACCAACAGGAACACCACCGCGGTTTGCTGCAAAGCCGGAAAGACACGCATACGCTTGTAGGCGGCCAACATGAAGTAGGCCCCCAGGCTATAGGCCAGAGCCCATTGACCCAGCGTGGTGCCCACCAGCACATCGTGATACAGCCCGACCACGAAGCCCCACAGCACGCCGACCCGATGCGGCAACGCCAGTACCCAGTACATCAACACCAGCAACAGCCAGTCCGGACGCAACCAGTTCAGGTCCTCGGGCAGCGGCACCACCTCCAGCAGACCGGCGAGGAACAGCGTCACCAGGATCACGCCGGTGCCGGCCGGTTTCTCCTTGCTCATTGGCCTTCCTCCTCCGCCATGTCCGGCGGCGCGTCCCCTTGTTCGTCCTGATCAGCGGGAGCGGGCTCCACCGGTTTGGATTCCACCAACAGCACGTGACTGGCGCGATCAATCTGGGCCTTGGGCCGGGCCAGGATATCGGCGAAGGCGGCGCCGGAGCGGTGATCCACACTGACCACCTCGGCCACCGGATAGCCACGGGGATAGAGCTGTCCCAGGCCGGTACTCACCAGCAAGTCGCCCTGCTGCACATCGGCGGTGTCCGGCACGTACAGCAAACGCAGGGTATTGCCCTGGCCGGTACCGGCCAGAATCGCGCGCACCCCGTTGCGGTTAACCTGCACACTCATGGCATGACTGGCGTCGGTGATCAGCAGCACCCGCGAAGCCAGCGGCCCCACTTCCACCACCTGACCGATCAACCCTTGGGCCTCCAGCACGCCCTGGCCACGGCGCACGCCCTCGCGGGCGCCCTTGTTGATCACGATTTCCTGGCGGTTGGGGTCCGGATCCAGACCGATGATCTCCGCCACCAGCACCGATCCTTCCAGGCTCGCCGAAGAGTTCAGCAGCTCGCGCAAGCGGGTGTTTTCCGCCTCCAGCACCGCCAGTTTCTGCACCCGCTGTTCCAGAATCAGCACCTGACGGTTCAGGCGCTCCTGATCTTCCAGCAGTTCACCACGGCTCTGGGTCTGGCGTGAAACGAAACGGGCGGTGTCCACCGGCAGGTGGGCCAGGTACTGGGCCGGCGCGGTGAGGTAGCCGACCACGTAACGGATCGGCTGTGCCCACGGTGTGCGCTGGTCGAGCACCATCAGCACCACGGCCAGCACCAGCGCGATGAGAAGACGGTAAGTAGGGTTGGAAGAGGACATGGCCGTCGGTTACCAGGACGTTGGCGCCGTGAGGCGCCAACGTCTATCAACCCATGGCCAGCATATCAAGCCCGTGGGTATCCATCATTTCCAGGGCCTTGCCACCGCCGCGTGCCACGCACGTCAGCGGATCATCCGCGATGATCACCGGCAGGCCGGTTTCCTCGCTGAGCAGCCGGTCGATATCACGCAGCAGCGCGCCGCCGCCGGTGATCACCAGGCCCCGTTCGGCGATATCGGAAGCCAGCTCCGGGGGCGAAGCCTCCAGGGCATTGCGCACCACATTGACAATGGCGGCCAGCGGCTCCTTGAGCGCTTCCAGGATTTCCTCGGAATTGAGGGTGAACTGGCGCGGCACCCCTTCCGCCAGATTACGCCCGCGAACGTCGATTTCCAGCACCTCGCCACCGGGATAGGCGGTGCCGATTTCGTGCTTGATGCGTTCCGCGGTGGATTCACCGATCAGCGAACCGTATTCCTTGCGCACATAGGCGACGATGGCCTCATCGAAACGGTCACCGCCAATACGCACGGATTCGGAGTAGACTACGCCGTTCAGGGAAATAAGGGCGATTTCGGTGGTGCCTCCACCGATATCCACCACCATGGAGCCACGCGCTTCTTCCACCGGCAGGCCGGCACCGATGGCGGCGGCCATGGGCTCTTCGATCAGGAACACATCACGAGCCCCGGCGCCGTAGGCGGAATCCTGAATGGCCCGGCGCTCCACTTGCGTGGATTTGCAAGGCACACAGACCAGTACCCGGGGCGCCGGCGGGAAAAAGCCGGTGTCATGCACCTTTTTGATAAAGTACTGGAGCATTTTCTCGGTGACGTCGAAATCGGCGATCACCCCGTCCTTCATCGGACGAATGGCGGTAATGTTGCCGGGAGTACGGCCCAACATCCGTTTTGCGTCGGCGCCAACCGCGGCCACGCTCTTTTGGGCACCGTGATGACGAATCGCCACCACCGAGGGCTCATCGAGGACAATACCCCGACCACGCACATAGATCAGCGTGTTGGCGGTCCCCAAATCAATAGAAAGATCGGTGGAGAACATCCCCCGAATACGTTTGATAACGGACATCCTGGCCAGTTTCCTGAAGTCTCGTCGAGAGGAAAGCGCCGTCTTGATCCCGTTTTCACAGGTGACGGCAAGATGGCGCAACTCTAGCAACGGCGGGCCCATCCGGCAAGGCCGACGGATCGGCCGAAGCGCCGCCGGCGCCCCTGTTTTCATCGTACCGGGAGGCGATCATCCGCAATCCCCGGGGCAAGCGCCCGGATTTGCCCTCCCCGGATGCCGGTTCAGTGGCTCCCCGAGGCCGGTCTGTGGTACTTTTTGCGCCTTCCTGAAGCCGATTTCCGATCCCGTGCCGACGCCACGGCGTACTGATACCGGGCTGTGCTGATTCTTGCGAAGAGAACAACGGAGAGAACCATGGCTATTGATTCCAAGGTGGTCGCTCAAGTCGCCCACCTGGCGTGCCTGCAAGTGGACGACAACGAGACCGCGGCATTGAGCGAACGGCTCAACGACATTCTCGCCATGGTGGACCAGTTGCAGCAGGCCGATGTGGATGGCGTCGCGCCTCTGGCCCATCCCCTGGATGTGAGTCAGCCGCTACGCGACGACCACGTTACCGAACCGGACGTGCGCGAACGGGTCATGCCGATCGCCCCGGCCACCGAAGAGGGCTGCTTCCTGGTCCCCCGAGTGATTGAATAAGACGCCATGCATACCAAGACCCTGACCGAACTCAGAGCCGGCCTGGCCGCCCGGGAATTCTCCTCCCGCGAGCTGACCGAACACTTTCTGCGCCGCATCCGGCAATTCGACGGTGAACTCAACAGTCTGATCACCGTCACCGAGGAGCAGGCCCTGGCCCAGGCCGACGCCGCCGACGCCACCCTCGCCCGGGGCGAAGGCGGACTGCTCACCGGCCTGCCCGTGGCCCACAAGGACATCTTCTGTACCGAAGGCGTCCGCACCAGTTGCGGCTCACGCATGCTGGACAACTTCATCGCTCCCTACACCGCCACCGTGGTGGAAAAAATGGCGGCACAGGGCGCGGTGATGCTGGGCAAGACCAACATGGACGAGTTCGCCATGGGCTCCTCCAACGAAACCAGCTTTTATGGCCCGGTGAAGAACCCCTGGGACCAGGAGCGGGTGCCCGGCGGTTCTTCCGGCGGCGCCGCCGCCACTCTGGCCGCGCGCCTGGCTCCGGCCGCCACCGGTACCGACACCGGCGGTTCCATTCGCCAGCCGGCGGCACTGAACGGCGTCACCGGTCTGAAGCCCACTTATGGACGGGTATCGCGCTGGGGCATGATCGCTTTCGCCTCCAGCCTCGACCAAGCCGGCCCGATGGGCCTGAGCGCCGCCGACTGCGCGCTGATGCTGGGCGCCATGGCCGGCCACGACGACAAGGATTCCACCAGCCTCGACCAGCCGGTGGGTGATTATCTCAACGACCTGAACCAGAATCTGGAGGGTCTCAGGATCGGCGTTCCGGAAGAGTTTTTCCCGGAGACTCTGGACGGGGCCATCGCCGAAAGCAGCCGCGAGGCGCTGCGGGAGCTGGAAAAACAGGGCGCCAAACTGGTGCCACTGTCGCTGCCGAGTATCACACTGTCGGTGCCGGCCTACTACGTGATCGCGCCGGCGGAGGCCAGCTCCAATCTGTCCCGCTTCGACGGCGTGCGCTACGGTCACCGCTGTGACGATCCCGTGGATCTGCTGGATCTGTACAAACGCTCCCGTTCCGAAGGCTTCGGCGAGGAGGTCAAACGCCGTATTCTGGTCGGCACCTACGCCCTGTCCGCCGGCTACTACGACGCCTATTACCGCCGCGCCCAGCAGGTCCGCCGCCTGATCCGTGACGACTTCGCCCGCGCCTTCGCCGAGGTGGACGTGATCATGGGGCCGACCAGCCCGGAGACCGCGTTCAAGATCGGCGCCAAGGTAAATGATCCGATCAACATGTACATGGCCGATGTCTTCACCATCGCCGTCAACCTGGCGGGCCTGCCGGCGCTGTCCATGCCCAGCGGTTTCGTCAACGGCTTGCCGGTGGGCACCCAGGTCATCGGCAACTACTTCCAGGAGGGCCGCATCCTCAACGTGGCCCATCGTTATCAACTGGCCACCGACTGGCACCAACGGATTCCGGGAGCGTTCGCATGAGTTGGGAAACCGTTATCGGCCTGGAAGTGCACGTGCAACTGGCCACCGTCTCCAAACTGTTCTCCGCCAGCAGCACCCGCACCGGCGACGAACCGAACAGCAACGCCAGTCTGATTGATCTGGCCATGCCCGGCACTCTGCCGGTGGTCAACCGTGAAGCAATCCGCCACGCAATCCGCTTCGGCCTGGCCATTGACGCGGAAATCGGCCGCCGGTCCGTGTTCGAGCGGAAAAATTATTTTTACCCGGATTTGCCCAAGGGCTATCAGACCACCCAACTGGCCGAGCCCATCGTCGGCGCCGGCGTGGTCGAGCTGCAACTGGAGGACGGTACTCGCAAGAGCGTGCGCATTCACCACGCCCACCTGGAGGAAGACGCCGGCAAATCGCTGCATGAAGCGTTCTCCGACGAAACCGGGCGGGCCATGACCGGCATCGACCTGAACCGGGCCGGCACGCCGCTGATCGAGATCGTCTCCGAACCGGACATGAGCAACGCGGAAGAAGCCGTGGCCTTCGCCCGCAAGTTGCACGCCATCGTCACCTCCCTGGGCATCAGCGACGGCGATATGTCCCAGGGCAACATGCGTTTCGATGTGAACATCTCCGTGCGCCGTCCCGGCGAACCGCTGGGTACGCGTACCGAAACCAAGAACCTGAACTCGTTCCGGTTCATGGAAAAAGCCATCAAACTGGAAGTGGAACGGCAGATCGATGTGCTCGAGGACGGCGGCGAAGTGGTGCAGGAAACGCGCCTGTACAACGGCGAAACCAACACCGCCCGCGCCATGCGCAGCAAGGAAGACGCCAACGATTACCGCTACTTCCCCTGCCCGGACCTGTTGCCGGTGCTGGTCAGTGAAGAGGAAATCAACGAGCTGCGTGACGCGCTGCCGGAACTGCCGGACGCCCGCAAAGCGCGCTTCGTTGAAGCCTACGCGCTCTCCGAATACGACGCCGAACTGCTCTGCGCCGACCTCGCCACCGCCGCCTACTTCGAAGCGGCGGCCAAACAGGGCGGCGACGCCAAGCTGGCGGCCAACTGGGTGATGGGAGAACTGACCGCGCGTCTCAACGCCGACGACATCGGCATCGCGCAAAGTCCGGTGAGCGCCGAACATCTTGGTGAACTGATCCAGCGCATCAAGGACGGCACTATCAGTTCCAAAATCGCCAAGCAGGTGTTTGACGCCTGCTGGGCCGGCGAGGGCAGCCCGGATCAAATCATCGAGAGCAAAGGCCTCAAGCAGATGAGCGACACCGGCGAGTTGGAAAAGATCGTCGATGACATCATCGCCAACCACCCGGCACAGGTAGAGGATTACCATGGCTCCGATGACGCCAAACGGAAGAAAAAGATCGGCTTCTTCGTCGGTCAGGCCATGAAGGCCACGCAGGGCAAGGCGAATCCCCAGCAACTGAACCAGTTGCTGCAACAAAAACTGAACGGTTAATCAAACCGTCACAGGAGCCGGTTTACGCTGCGGCCCGGGATGGGCCGCCCCGGCGCCCGCACAACAACACGATAATAAGGAAATCACCATGGAAGGTTTTCGTCACGCCACACTATTGTCTGCTCTCGTCCTTCTTTCCTCGTGCGGAGGAGGTGGCGGTGGCGGTTCAAGCAGCCCGGCAACCACCTGGCAAGCCGGCCAGTTCGCCGACGCCGGACAATTCGCCAATCAGTGCCTCAGGCCACGCAGCGGCAACCAGTACCCCGATGTGGCGGGATCAGTGCTGGATGAAAACAACTGGTTGCGCGCCTGGAGCCACGAGACCTACCTCTGGTACGACGAGATCCAGGATCGCAATCCCGGCAATTATGATAACCCGCTGGCTTATTTCGACCTGTTGAAAACGGAAGCCATCACCGCCAGCGGCACGCCGAAGGATCAATTTCATTTCACCATGTCCAGTGACGAATGGAACGCGCAATCCCAATCCGGCGTGGCACTGGGTTACGGCATGCAGTGGGTGATCGTCGATCCTTACCTGCCACGGGACGTGCGGGTGGCCTATCACGATCAGCAAGACCGCCCCGACCTGCCGCCACGAGGCGCCCGGCTTTTGTCCGTCGACGGCGTCAGCATGGAATGGAGCAATGACGTGGATACGCTGAACGCGGGCTTGTTTCCCACCCGCGAAGACGAGCAACATGAGTTCGAGTTCGCATATCCCGATGACAGCCTGCATACCATCACACTCGCCGCCGAAACCATCACCTCCGAGCCGGTACAGAAAGTACAGGTGCTGACCAGCGCCGGCGGCAAACGGGTAGGCTACATGCTGTTCAACGACCACATCGCCACCGCAGAAAAAGCGCTACTGGAAGCGGTGGAGCAATTACAGCAAGGCAATGACATCGACGAACTGGTACTGGATCTGCGCTACAACGGCGGGGGCTATCTCGCGCTGGCCAGTCAGCTTTCATACATGATCGCCGGCCCTGCGCGGACCGCCGGTCAAGCTTTCGAGATCTCCCGGTTCAATGATCAGCATCCGCAAATCAACCCGGTCACTGACCAGCCCCTGACTCCGACGCCGTTCTACCACACCACCCTGGGCTTCTCGGTTCCGGCCAGCGAGCCATTGCCCAATCTGAACCTGTCGCGAGTGTTCGTACTCACCGGCGCCACCACCTGCTCCGCCAGTGAATCCATCATCAACGGGCTACGCGGTGTGGATGTGGAGGTGATTCAGATCGGCGATCGCACCTGCGGAAAACCCTACGGGTTCTATCCCACCGACAACTGCGGCACCACTTACTTCACGATCCAGTTCCAGGGCGTCAACGCCAAGGGCTTCGGCGATTACCCGGACGGCTTCGTGCCCGGCGCCGACGACGGCCAGGCCGGAGTGCAGGGCTGCCAGGTGGCGGACGATTACGATCATGACCTCGGCGACATCAATGAAGCGCGCCTGGCCACGGCCCTGCACTACATCGACACTGGATACTGCCCATCGCCGGTGAGCCGTCATGCCTTAGGCCGATCGTTGACCACGCCGCCCATCGACGATGGCCGTGTCCACAAGGCACCGTGGCGGGAAAACCGCATAATGACTCCGGCCCGGTGACACTATGAGCCCTACGAAAACAGCACTGGCGCTGGGCACTCTGGTACTGCTCGGCGCCTGCCAGTCGCAACCGGCGGGCGGCGACACTCCGGCGCTGCTGTCCGGCACGGAAGCGGACCAAAAGGAACTGCGGGAAAAGATCCGGGACGCCCTGCCGGCGGACAAACCGGTCCTGCTGGCCGATGACGCGCTCACGCGCGACAGCCTGCTGGTGATCGAGCGAGCTCCGCCTCGGGATCTGAGCCGCCCGCCCATCAATGGCCGGAACCTGCAACGGCCGGAGACCTTCCGACTGTTGCTCAATAACCAACGCTGCTGGCTGGAACGGCTTGGCGACGGCAAACGATGGGAGATGGTGGAAGCCTCCTGCATCCCTGCCCCCGGCCGCTGACCAGCGACAGGAGAACATCACCATGACCGATATTTTTCGGGATCGCCTGACCCTGGACATCGCCGATCACATCGCCACCGTTACCCTGGCGCGGGCGGAAAAATACAATGGACTGGATCTGGAGATGCTTCAGGCTCTGGTCGATTGCGCGAAAAAGCTGAGGAAGAACCGCCAGGTGCGGGTGGTCATTCTAAAGGGGGATGGCAAAGCGTTCTGCGCCGGCCTGGATTTTGGCCGCGTCACCAGGACACCCATGAAGATGCTGCTCGCCTTCACCCGTTTCGGCATCAAGAAAACCAACCTGTTCCAGCAAGCCTGCTGGGCCTGGCGGCAACTGCCGATACCGGTCATCGCGGTGACCCATGGCTACTGCTACGGTGGCGGCCTGCAACTGGCGCTGGCGGCGGACTTCCGTATCGCCACGCCGGATTGCGAATTCTCGGTAATGGAAATCAAATGGGGGCTGATCCCGGATATGACCGGCACCGTCACCCTGCGCGAGCTGTTACCCCTGGACGTGGCCAAGGAACTGACCATGACCGGCCGCCGCTTCGACGCCCGTGAAGCGGAACGCCTGCACCTGGTCACCCGGGTGTCCGAGACGCCTGAGCAGGCCGCCCGGGAACTGGCCGAGGCACTGCTGGAACGGTCCCCGGACGCGGTCAGTGCCGCCAAGGCCTTGTTCCATGACACCTGGAATGCTCCGGAAGAACAGGCCTTTCTGCACGAATCCCGGCTGCAGTTCAAGCTGCTGCGCAGCCGTAATCAGCGCACCGCTATGAACGCCAATTTCAAGAAGGAAGCACCACGGTTCGGGCCACGGCAGCGGGATTATTGAGTCTTTACGGCCATCACACGGTGATTGACGTAGCCGCACGTACGACAGCGTCCAGGACGAAACGGCGCACCTCTTCGCTTTCGTAACTGCCCTGGTGGTCGTGTCCCGATGTCACACACAACACTTTTGGGTTGGCCCGGGATACTCCGGCGGCGCCCTCGTTGGCGGGCACGGTGCCATCTCCCGCATCGGTGGGCGAGTCGATCTCGCATCGAACCCGTTCATTGAGCCCGTCATCAATGCTACGCTTCGGGCGACCGCCCCAATTGAAGCTGACGGCCCAGTCGGCGGGGTCCCCCGCAATCGGCAAAGCCGGCCGTTCCTGCCAGGCCTGAGGCAGATTGCCCGGGCCGCCCCTCATGGCCTCCATTGGCGTTGCCACCCAAGTGACGGTACCCCAGATTCTGTATTCGCCATCCCGACCGTAATGCGCGTAAGTTTCGGGGTGAAACCCGGCGTTCCCCAAAACGGCATGATAGCCCTCCGCCTTGGCAAGCGCCTTGACATGATTGGGAAGTGCATCCGGCAACTGGGCAGGATTAAGCCAGTCCGGATTAATCGCGCGCCACCACTCTCGCCCCGCCCGATATATCTCGCCATAGGGATTGCCTGACTCCGGCAGGCTTTTCATGGTGCCACCGGCGGCCGACTTTATAAAAAGCCAGGGGCGCCCCTGGTTGTACAAACGATTTGGAGCAAGCTCCAAGGGACCAGGAGCATGGGCCAGAACCGGTGTCGTCTCCCTTGCCGTCTCGCCCAGGACCTGGGCGGCCATGTACCCGGTGATCCCGCCGACAAACCCTTCTCCCTCTCCGAATCCGCCACCAACAAGCCGCTTATAGAACAACGCGGCGCCATCGGTCGGCATCACGCCATGAATAACAGCATGAATCTTGTCCCTCGCGCCCGCGAACTCGGAGGCCGCCCGCGCCACCAGCCCCCCCATCGAGTGCGTTACCAGAATGACTTTCTCGCAGACATGGCGGTCCTGGTACTGACTGATAATCGCCTCGATCCTCCGGGCGACATCGGCGCCGGAGTCCAGATTTGAATCCAGCCAGTTGTAACCCAAGGCATGGACAGGGAAATAAATATCGAGCAGTTTCCTGACCTGATCTTCCTGTAATTGACTCACGCTCCCGGTAGCGCCCGCCGGGGCGGTCCCTGACAACGACAGCAGCTCACTCAGTACCGCGTTGGGACTGCCTGACTCCATGGCCCCACCATTCAACCGTTCTTCAAGCCAGTCGACAAAAGGACCATATGAGTACCAACTGATCTGCCCCCATCCCCGTGCTCTTGCCTTGGCCAGTGCCAACCGGGATTGCTCGGTCCTCCCGCTCGGATAGTACCTTCTTCCCCTTGCGGTCTGGCGCCCGTCCCGACCCTCGACGATCTCCCCGCCATCGTCGACTTCCACGGATTCCTTGTTCAGCAACAATTGTCTTTCCGCGGGCCCTCTGCCCAACCATGCAAAGGGGCCTTCGCTTCGACTGAACTTGGCCTCCCTGTCCACATCCCAGATTCGATCGCCGGCCTGTGCCAATCGTCGTCTGACCGGTTTCCCTCTGATAACCGCGTTCAGGTGAATATCCCGCTTGGCTCGCAGGTTGCTCCCCATCACTCCGGGCAGGAAGACAATGGGCACGGCCACGGCCGGAGGCGCCACCACCTCATCCGCGGCCTCGTCGGATGCCGAGGACATGGCATGGGAAGATGAAGGAACCCCGTCCTCATCAACGGAGGTTTGAATCCGGCGTGTCTCGACCATAATCAACAATCCCTGTTTTGAGAAAAAATCCGGAAAGCAACGGCTTCGATCAGTACAGTTGGAATTTCGCGGACGTCAGCACCGCATCCCACAGGGCGAGCATCCTCTCCTCGGAAGAGCTGTCTTCACCGCTTTGCCTGGTGTTCATTTCCACCACCGCGCTCTGCTCAGTCAGCGCTTCATCCATCCATAAAAAGGTATAAAGCACCTGGCCATCATTCAGCTCTTTTTTCCAGACTGCCTCTCCCCCTTTTACCCCGCCGATCTCGCGCCTGCTCTCTCTGAGCACTTCAAATTCCCTGGGGTAGTCCGCCTCTTGTTTGATATCCGGGTCCGCCTGAGCCTGCTTCCGATATTTCTCTTGCTCCAGTTCCATGCTTCCCACCGCGGTAGCCAACCGCGGATCAATGCCTTCCGTTTCCGGAACAGCCTTGCCCCCGCCCAACCTGGCGTAGCTGACATACAGGTCCCAGCCCGGCTGTCCGGGCACGGACACCGTCACATCCGTTGCCACGCCTACGTCATCGGAGGTCAAGGAGGCCCCGTCAATGCAAAACCCTCCCGATGCGGATTCATCACCGGGCTGCCGGGTGGAAAACTGTGAGAATATGCGGGCGAACCTGGCCAGATCCTCTTCCACCTGGCCGAAATGAGAGCCGGAATCCAGGTAATACCCTGTGCCTGAACCCTGACCACCTTCAACCCAAAAGTATCGGTCCATTTCCACCACCTCGGTTTGGAACGCGTCCTCCCGATACAGTAAAATGGCGCCACTCTCTCCAAAGGTGCGAAACGCCACCAAGCGGTTCGCCTCGGAATGGTGGGGCAACGCGGCCACTTCGTTCTTTCTTGCCTGAACATAGTCCATGAAGGCGTCTTTACTCAGCCCTTTCAGCCTCTTCAGATCGGCGCCATCCACCGTTGCGCTCCATGATTTCACGCCCTTTTCCGGCAGCCCAATACGCATGTGCCCCACGCACTCAACGGTCAGGGGAATTTGATTCATAAGCGCATAGTCCTTGGTTTCACTTTCGGATGGGCCACAGCCGGCCAACAGCATCGTCAGCGCTATCACTACCAGTCCCAAAACAGACTTTCTCACAACGTCTCCGTACCGATCATATGGTTACCCTCAGCCTTTACTCGGCCCAAGAAGACGCATGCTGTATTTCTCAAGCGCGTTCGCGTTCTGCACCTCGGCCCAACCGTCCGCATCGGTCACGCCCTGTATCCTGGCACCGTCAGCGCGCACTATTTCGTAGCGGTAGTTCTTCGCCGGCGCGCCGCTTGGCATGCTGACACGCACCTTCTTGTTAAATTGGGTGTTGGGCCAGCTGTTCATTTCCCGGCTCAATTGGGTGCCGCCCAGGAACGACTTCTTGCCGGCCTCCACCTTGATTTCGCCGGGGCAACTGACAATCAGGTCGCCGCCTTCCAGGGTCAGTCGGGCCCCGGCGCTGGTGGCCAGATGCAGGGACTGGCCGGCGGCCAGTTCCAGCGGGCCGTTGGCGCTGGTGATGTTGAGGTCGTCACGGCTTTGCACGCGCAGGCGTTCATGCTGGGCTTCGAAGCGGACCTCGCCTTCGGCGCTGACCAGAGTCAGCGCGTCGCCATCGACGCTCTCGGCGGCGGCGAGCAGCCCCAGGGACTGCCCGCTGTGCAGACGCAAATCACCGCCCACCGCCAGGTTGCTGTCCTGGCCGCTGGCCAGGGCCAGGGTCTCGGCGCTGCTCCAGGTCAGACTCTGGCCCGCCAGCAACCCGATGCCGGCAGGGGCGGTTAATCCCAACAAGGCGTGGCTGCTGTGGGGCACCCGGTCATTGCCGCCGCTGGTGTTGTGCTGGGGCGCCTCTCCCAGAGCCGCGCCGCAATCGGCGCCGGTAACCCGGGTTGACGTGCTGGTATAAAGGGCGTTCAGAGGCGCTTCCTGATCGATCAGCCAGGAGGCGCCGGAACGGTCGGAGCCTTCGGCGGCGGCCAGCACCGCGGTGCCGTGGCGGGCGCAGGCCTGGGACAGGGTTTGTCCGAGTTGCCGCAGGTGATCCAGCAGAGCGGCGGCGTCTTCCATATCGCCGGCGGGCGCATCGGGGTCATCCCGCCCCCAGGCGCTGAGCCACAACCCCCGCTCGGACCGGACCGCGCCCCACTCATCGGTTCTCAACTCCAGTCCTTCGCCCCGGAAGCTGCCGCGATAATTACCGGCCTGGTGGATCAGGTGGCCGAGATTGAGCTGGCTGTCGCCATGGCTGCTGGCCAGTTGCAGCCGCAACTGATCATCACTGTCGTCGAAGACCAGACGGTTATAGCCGTCCCCGCCCCACTCCTTGGACTGCATGCCCCACAAGGCGGCGGCGTTGCCGTGACCGGCGGTATCGGGGCTGGCGCCATGCCAGGGCGGCGCGGCACCACCGCCGCGATTGGCGCGGGCGCTGGCGGCAACATCGTGGGCCCGGGCGAAGACGTCGGTGCTGTTCTCCCGCCCCCCGATCCCGCCAGGCGTTGGCGCGATACCGCCTTCGCCCTGGCCGTTATACAGTGCCCCGAGAATCACCGGCCGGTCGATGTCGCCGCCGATGAACCCGACCACCACTTCCTGGCCGATGCGCGGCACGAACTGCACGCCGGCGCCGGGGCCGGCCTGCCACTGTCCGACCCGCAGCCAGCAGGTGCCGCGATCGTCGTCGCTATCGCCGCGCTGCCAGTGAAAACGAACCTTGACCCGTCCGAGGCCGTCACTGAACACCTCCTCACCGCCACTCACCCGGGGCTCACCCTCCGGCCCCACCACCCGGGCAGTCTGATAGCCCCGCGCCACCGGACGACCGCGCCAGCGGCCCTGCTCATCGGTGGCACGGGGCCGCCACGGACGCCCCTGATCCTGGGCCTCAAAAAGATTCGCGTAGCCCAGTTGCGCGGCCCGTTCCGCCAGTCGCTCGCTGGCCTCCCGCGCTTGAGCGTCAGGCCAGGGAGGTGCTTCTCCCAGGGTGTGCGCTATCTGTCCCTGAGCCGTGGCGGGAAGATTGTTGATGCCCAGGTGCCGGACCCGGGTCAGCAGCAGCGCATCCGGTACCGCCAACCCTTGCGGCGGCTGCCGCAACCGCAGGAAGGTGCCGGCACGACAGGTGCGCACGGCGCCTTCACCCTGCCAGTAGTCGCGCACGCTTTCGGCATGGGCGGCACGCAATTCGGCGTAATGGCGGGCTTCCTCAGCGTCTTTCCAGGCGTACTGGCCCACGCTGTCGTATTGTTCCACCGGTTGATCACGCTCACCGCCGGCGGCGAGCGTCACCTGTACCGGAGTGGCCTTGCGGGTTTTGTAGTCCTCGCTGAGCAGGGTCAGTCGCTGAGCCCCGGCGCGACGACGACGCCCCAGGCGGTGCAGGCCATCGCCTTCCTCACTGGCATCACCACGATGCACCAGCACACCGCCCTGAGCCTCGGAGGTGGCGTCTTCCGGTAACAGGCGGCTGTCGGAGAACAGTTCCAGATGATGCCCGGCGGGCGCGTCCTGGGTTTCGACCAGACGGAATCCCAGCCCCTCCTCGGCGAGCAGACGATGGATAAAATCACCGTCCGTTTCCCGGTACTGGGTACAGTAGCTGCGCGGCCTGACGGCTTGCAGGAACGGCGCCACGTCATCCCGTTGCCGCCAACTGGCCCACTCACCGTAACGCTCGAACACGGCGCCGGCGATATCGACCACGCTCTTGTCCTGGAACACCTGACTGTGGCGGCCGTGACTGAGCTGCCAGCTCCAGGGCCTCAGAGTGAAGCGGTAGCGGGCCAGGCCGCCATCGGCACCGAGCAGGGACACTTCTTCCACCAGGCCGGTGCGGGGTGTTTCGCTGCCATCGCCGAGGCGGGTGAACAGGGTCGCCTTACGACCCAACCACTCCCCCAACGGGCATTGGGCATTACCGGTGAGGACATCCACCCACCACACCGAAGGGGCGGACAGGGCTTCGTCACCGCACCAGCGCTCCACCAGCAACGGGGTGGTGTTGTCGTCGAGGGCGAAGCGATAAAGGCGGCGATGGTCTTTTAGCGACAGCGCGGACGTCAACAGGTCTCGCAGCTCGTCAAAGGGGGGCATGGTCTGACTCCATTCAGTGCCGAAACATCCTTGATGACGGCCAAAATCATGGCACAGGCACGGTTTCAATGCCAGACAGCCCCCTGCACGAGAATGCCGGGTGCGTATAATGCCAGGCTGGTTACCGGGGGAGCACCACCTGTGAAATCGCAATCCATAGCCATTATCGGCGCCGGCACCGCCGGACTGGCCAGCGCCCGGGTATTGGCCGCCCAGGGACATGACATCACCCTGCTGGAGCAAGCACCGGCGCTGGCACCGGTAGGCGCCGGCATTCTGCTGCAGCCCACCGGCCTGTCGGTCCTTCGGGAGTTGGGTTGCTATCAGGCCCTTGCCGAACTGGGAGCCCCCATGGACGGCCTCCACGGAGTGACCCGCTCCGGGCGGGTGTTGATGGATACCCGCTATCACCTGCTGGGTCCCGGGGTACAGGGACTCGGAGTCCATCGGGCCAGTCTTTGCCACGTTCTGAGCGACAGTCTGGACGCCTACGCCCATCAACGCTGGCTGGGCACCCGAGTGGACGCCCTGCGACACGATCCTCTGGGGGTCACGGTGGTAGTGGGCGCCGGAGCCCGCCAGGGTGAGCATCGCTTCGACGCTACTTTGATCGCCAACGGCAGCAACAGCCACCTGCGGCCCGCCGGCTGGGTACACTATGACCAGCAATACCCGTGGGGCGCACTGTGGGCGATTATGCCAATGGAAGCCGGCTTCGACGGCGCCTGGCTGCGCCAGTGTTACGAGGGCGCCCATCGCATGGCCGGGGTTTTGCCCACCGGCCGCACTCCGGACGCCCCCGACACGCCGCTGCTGAGCTTTTTCTGGAGCCTGCCGGTGGCCGACATGCCCCACTGGCGCAATGGCGCCCATCCGTTCGAACAATGGAAACAGGAAACCGCCGCGTTCTGGCCGGACCTGACGCCGTTGCTCGCACACCTGCGGTCTTCCGAGGATCTGCTCCAGGCCACTTACCGCGATGTGATTCTGCACCGTTGGGGCGAGGACCGGCTGGGCATCATCGGCGACGCCGCCCATGCCATGAGCCCACAGTTGGGCCAGGGCGGCACCATGGCACTGCTGGATGCCCAGGCCCTGGGCCAGGCCATGGCCGAGGCGGATCAATGGCCCCAAGTATGGGCCGGCTTCCAGCGGCGGCGGGCCAGTTCGATCCGCTTCTACCAGAACATGAGCCGCTGGCTGACGCCCCTGTTCCAGTCTCATGGCAAGTGGGTCCCGGCGTTACGTGACATCGCCTTTCCGCTGATGTATCGCATGCCCTGGCTGCCGCGACAAATGGCGCTGACCGTGGCCGGCGCCAAGCGGGGGCTGTTGCGTTGATCACCTGTCCCCAGGCCACGGTTTTTGCGGGTTAAACCAGGGCTGCCTATACTTTGACCAAGCATGGAGGGATCACCATGTCGATAAAACTGCAAAGGATGTACTCATGAGTATCAACGGAGATCTGCTCCGGCCCGTGTGCTTTTGCCTGGGAGCGATACTGGCGATGAGCGGCTGTGCGGACCGCGCCCCAAGGCTGGACCTGGATGAGCTGGACAGCGATACCGCTATCGCCCGGCTGCTCGACGACAACCATATTCCTTACACACGGGAACCTTCTGATCAGGTCATGAACCTGCAGGTGCTCCTTTTTGGTGAACAGTATCAGGCCCGGGACGTCCTGCGAGGCAACTTCTCCATCGACTGGGAAGAGGAAACCGCCCGACCCAACGTCTACTTCCACGATATCCCCCTTTGGGCCCCCGCCTTTCTTACCGACCAGGACGACACCCTGTACATCATCACCTCGCGGGTCGGTAACTACGATGGCGTGAAAGGGGAAAAGCCCCTGGACGTGTTCGATGACGATCAGGTGATGACCCTCAAGACCCGCCTGGAGAAAGAATACGGTCCCGTCACCGCCAGCCAGGAAGACCATCGCGGCAAGGTCTATTTCTGGCGGCTCGACAACGGCGCCGTGCGCCTGAGTATCGAGAACGACTGTCTGTGTGAGCTGGCATCGAGCTGGTCCGGTGACGAACGTCCCAAGGGAGGGCGAGGTGGCATCCTCGCCCTCTACTACGACTCCGAGCTACCGAGCTTCCATGATGACCGCTACGAATATTAAAACCGCTCTGCGGCTCGGCCTGCTGACCATGTTAACCGTGGCACCAGGCGTCGCCCTGGCGGAAAAAAGCTATTGGCACGTGCAAGGCCCGGACGACACCAGGTTCGTTCTCAAAACCGCCATGCTGTCTCCTCTTTCCCTGGCGGGACTCGGCAAGTCGAGCTTCTTCGTCTACGACGACGAAGACGGCAGCCTGGTCGCCTATGACGCTAAAAAACCGGACAAACCGCTCGCTCTGCTGCCCGAGCCGGACGACAAGCGCATGGAGCGTTTGAAGACACAATTGACGGCGAAGTTGGTTGACGGCCAGTTGAAACTGTTGATGTCTGACGGCCGCGAGAACATCTTCTTCATCAAACCCCATCCGCTGGACGGCGAAGCCGAGTTCAAGAACGCTTTGGATGAGCGGCACCAGCACATCGAGACGATGAAACGGGAAGAGGCCGAAAAACACGCCGACCTGACCATCCCGGCTCAGGCCGGCGACAGTGTGACCGTTGCTTTCCCCGAGGCCTTTACCCTGAATCTACCGCCGGGGGATAACGGCTTTTATGTCCATCAGCAAGGGCCGAAGCAATGGCGTTTGTTCACCCTGGCCGAGCCCGAGACTGACCAGCCTTTGTTCAATCAGGTGAACCCGGACCTGACGTTGACGATCAAGGACGCGCCGCCAAAGGACGTCGCGGAAGAAAGCCGCTGGCCCGGAACTTACCGCCTGTATGAACAGGATGGCTTGTTTGTCGATGCCTTCACCGAGTACGACGAAGCCGAGGATGAGGCCTATCTTGCCGGCTATGACCTGTATCGGACGGTGCCATTGAGCCACGGGCGCACCCTGCTGATCACCACCCGCACCTTGAGGAATATGGACGAGGTCAAACGGTTCGGCGTTATCGCCAATAACGCCCGGACCACCGGCGCGGACAACAGCGTCAGCCTGGATAGTTACATGGACAACACCCTCGGCCCGTTCTCGCCGGCACAATCCGTCTCCCTGTTCGAAGGCGCGAAAATGACCCTTCCTCAGGGCTATACGGCCGAACACTGGTCCGGCAGCGGCTATTACATGCTTTCCCTCGGAGAAAACATGGTCTTCCAAAGCAACGATGGGAAAAGCGACTACATTAGCGTCAAGGTTCCCTTGCAACCGGGCGAGTCGGAATTCGAACGTCCATCCGGCGGGATCTACATGCGCGATGATGATGGTTTCTCCTTCGACGCCGACAAAGTGTCCGGCGATCAAAGCGTTCTGGTAGCCGACGACAGCGGGCTGATCTTTGAGGCCAAACAGGACTGGCATCTGGTGCGCTACGCCCGGCTTGGCCAAACTCACGTGGTCTACTATATGAACTACCGCAATAAGCGGACCGAGGCGTTGGAAGATTTTTACAGCTCCCGCCACGCCTTTCATTTCGAGCCATGAGTGATGACCACACCCACCCACTCGTCTCAATCAGTTTGTCCAGAATTTTCCTGGTACTACGCGGGTTTCTGGCGGGTGGCGTTTTTCATCGCTCTGGCCGGCTGCGGCGGTTTCATGCTGACCGTAATCGTTGTCATCAGCTTCGCGCTGTATACCGACACGTCCCTCGAGGGTCTGGATCTGTTCATCGCCTGGCCACTCCCGATCGTCACGGCATTACTGTGGCTGGTGCACCGCGTTTTCGACGACGGCAAGCTGCTGCTCTGCACGGAAGCCCGCTTGACGCTGTCATCCGATCGCACCGGATTGCTTTACGAGATTCCCGTTGAACGGATAAAAGAAATAACCGTTCAGGACAATACTCTCAGCCTCAGAGCTCTGCCCATCAGACCCAACAAATTGATCGTGGTCACCGCCGAACGGGAATATACGATGAACATGTGGGGCGATTTCGTCTGGAACTTCGCCAAACTGAAAAAGCACGTTCTGAGTCTGAATACCTTCCTGCTGGAGTCTGCTCAGAAACGTCGGCGCTGATCCTCCAAAGAACGCTATCCAAGCCACTGCCTCGGGATGACCCCATGACACTCTCATCACCACCCTGTCTTTCGGTAACCGGCGGGAAACGCCGGCTGATGGCGCTTTTCAGCCTGATCCTGCTATTCGCCGCTCTCCAGGCCAGGGCATCCGAGGCCACGCCCCGGCCATTGGAGCCCGGCGACGAGACCGAAGACAGGTTAACGGCCGAAGCACCCATGAACTTCAACGACGGCAGTCGTTATCATCTCTACCGGGTTGAGCTGGCGGCCAACCAGGTGGCCAGGTTCGACGTCACCGGCGGGCTCAACAGCTATCTTTCCCTGTTCGCTCCCGACGGAACCTTGTTACAGCACGAGAAAAACGGCCAAAGCGACACAGCTCTGCACAGCTACCATGCCCATCTGAGCCAGAAAATCGAAAGGGAAGGCTCCTATCTACTGGCCGTGGGTGGGAATTCCCCACGCTCTCTGGGACAGTACACCGTGAGCGTCAAGACCACCGAGCTTCAGAGCATCGCCCCTCTGGTGCCCGGCGTCACGATCAAGGACTGGCTGCAGGGGCTCAATGCAAAACACACCTTGCACGTGGACAAGATCGGGCAATATCGGATTCGCTTCGGCTCCGACGATTTCAGCGCCTATCTTCTGGTCGACCACGGCAGCCACTATGCAGCCATCGACAGCGGTGACGACACCGACGAACACCTCGACGTTTTTTTAAGGACACCAGGAGATTATGAACTCATCATTCGTTCTTCTGACGAAAGCTGGCAAGAAGGGTTATATACCCTTGGTGTCGAAGCGCTCCCCTGCTGCTAGGTCAGGACGCCGGGTCGGCTGGTTGGGCATGGCGGGCGCTCTCATGCTCACCGCTATGTCCGCGGTGTCCGCCATGGCGCAAGCGCTGCCGCCCAGCCCCTGGCCGGCCCGGCTGTCGGTGGCGGCGATCGCCGCCACGCACCCCGATCTGGAGACCACCTTCCGGTTTCCCTGGATCACCGGTTCCTCCTGTGGGCCCACCGCGCGTTGCAACATCGGATGGATCGCCTGGCGCATCAATGCCTGGCTGCAAGCCAGCGCGCTCGGTCAGCTTCCGGTCGATGGCCGCACCGCCTTTGAGCGGGTCTGGACCTCTTCCGGCAAACCCCATGGCTTCACCAGCCTGGATTTCACTGTCCTGGCCCACACCCGCGCTTTTCTTTCACTGACGGTTCATGGCACCCAACTGAATGGGTATCCTTCGTCCTTCTCCCACGCCTACAGCTTCGACACCGCCACCGGCCATCCATTGAGCTTGCAAGATCTGTTTACCAAACAGGGGCTGGCTTCACTGAATCAGGATGTACGTCGACAATGGCGCCCCAGGCTCGAGGCCGCCCTGAAAAATGAGACAGGGGCTTCCCGGGACTCCGACGAAATGCAATCGCGACAGGAGTATTACACCCAGTGTCTCGAGGCGCTTCTCAATGACCAGACCGTCGCGGACACCATGATCCTCGAGGCGGCTCAACTCACCCTCACCCGCGACTGTCCGTTCCCGCGCGTGGCACAGGCGCTGAATGATCTGGGCCGGCTCTCGGCACGCTATTCCCGGGATGCTTTACAGCCCTGGCTGAACGACTATGGCCGTTGTTTGTTTGAGCGTAAGTCTCTCTCCTCCTGCTCGTTGCCCAGGGGACGACACCCTCACCCGGGGATCTATCGCGCGCGGGCTGATCATGGTGATCTCGTCACTTTGGTTCTCGGCAGGAGCTCCGATGTCGATCAATCGTTCTACGCGGAATCCCAGGCCGGCCCGCTGCATCCTCTGGAAACGACTCAGGACAAGTCATTGAAACTGACCCGGCCGGATGGCAAAGCACAATTTCTGCTGGAGGTGGATCAACAGGGAAACCTGGAAGGCATCTGGCGGAGGGCAGATGCCACCTTCCCGGTACATTTCAGCTATTGACCGGGTACGGCGGAGGCCCGCCGGCGGGCCTCGTCATCATCTACAGTTAATCAACGGCTAATCAGCGGTTGTCCAGCTTGCGCAGCAAACCCACCGCCATGGCGACAACCAGGGCCGCGCCCAGGATCAGAATCCCCCACAATACCATCCGCCGTATCGGGGTTTGCTTCGGCGGAGCCTGCAAAGCCGCGTTGCCCCCCAGCTCGCGCCGTTGCTTCAATTCCGCCCGCGCCGCCGCGGGCTCATCGCCCAGAACCGCGCAATCCAACACTTGGGCGGGCGCGGACCGGCGGCTGCCATAGGCCAGCAGGAATGGCCCTTCCCCCTGGGCCAGGAACCCCAGTCGTATCGGCGGGTACCCCAGTTGCAACGAGGGCGGTTCCCCGGATAGGGCTTCCCCACCGGACAACACTTCCAGCCGCCATAACGCATCGCTCGTCGAGGCCATATCCTGAGCTTCGGTAGCCCCGGTCTCCGGCCCCGAGGTGACCGGGCCCTGAAAGCGTTGCCGCCAGGCGGCTGTTTCGTCGGCACGGGAACTCAACCGCACCTCGAGAACCCGATTCGGCCCCGGCAGGGTCAACCGCCATTGCCGCGCCGGCGCGGGGCGGGAACTCCGGAACCGGCTATCAAGGGCATCGGCCGCGCTCCGCTCCGTCTCCGCCCATATCAACGGAACGGATTCCACCTCGGTGCGCGTGGTCAGCACCTGTGCGTTGCGCAACCAGTCCCGGGCCCGTTCATCCTCGGGGATCAAGCGCAGAAAGCGGTAGCGATGCTCCGGCAGTGCCACGGCAGCGGTCTCCAGCGCCTCCCCGTCCAGCCGCAACAGTGTGGTTCGCGTGACGACGGTTCTCCATTGATCCAGATCGTCGCTGGCGGCGATACGAATCGGCAGTTCCTGCCGTCCTTCCGGGGAGCGCCAGCGCCAGTCCAGGCGAATACCGGCGACCGGCTGTTCCACCCCACGCGCATCCACAATGTATTCAAAGGCACCGGCCTCCGCCGATGCGCCCTCCTCCGGCTCTGACCGCTGCCAGCGCATGCTCAGTCCATCCGCGGTGTCGATGGCCAGTTGACCGCCCAGGTGCTCGGCCGGGCGACGTCCGGGGGGCAGGCCGTACAACGCCGCCGGATGCGCCACGGTGTTTTGCTCGGTCTGATCCTCGATCTCGCAGAAGGCGTGCTGCACCACACCGCCGTCACGATTGAAGACCCTGACATCACCGAGATCGGCCCGGGTGCTGACCTGATAAACCGGTTCCGGCAAGGACAACTGATAGGCCCGCCCTTCCCCCACCGGCGTGATCGGAATGCCCTCGGCGAAATCATCCGGTAGCGGCACCGCCAGGGTAGCGGAACCGTAACCGAGCGCGGCGATGAAACAAGGCAGAATCCAGAGACGCATCAGGAAGACTCCTTTCCCCGGGGCGGCAACGGCGAGAAATAGCCGACAACCAGCAGTATCAGCCCGACGCCCAGGAACGAGACGATACGGGCCAGGGTTTCCGTGCCCGCCATATCGATGAGAAACAGTTTCACCACCACCACGCCCAACAAGGCCACTCCCAGAATCCACACGGGGCGCCATCCTTTGCGGGTGGCGGTGATCATGGCGGCCAGCCCCAAAAGGGCCCAGAACAGGGACAAGGCCATTTGCACCGTCACTGAATGTACCATCCCGGCGGCATCAAGCGGGGTGCCCACGCCGTAATGCAGAGCACGCACCAGGGCGGCGCTCAGCCACAGGAAAACCAGTGCCGCCAGCATCGATACAGCGAACACGGGATAGGGTCGTGGTGTCTCCCTCCACCAGCCAACAATGGCCATCATTGTCAGAGCCACACTGAGATCCAGAGGGTTGAGCAACGGCCAATACGGCAACGGCGACGGTGCACCGTCGTGAGACAGATTGATCCAGATCAGCCAGCCGACGGCCAACGCCGCCAGGGGCAGGGCCCCTTGCCAGCGGTACGCCGGCGCATGCCGCCGCCAGGGCCAGACACCCGGTGAGCGGGCACACAGAGTGATGAGCGCCGCCGGGATCAGCCCCCAGGTGAGCACCGGCCAGACGCCATCAAGCACATTGCCGATCCGCCACGGCAACTCGGGCAACAGCACCAGTGCCAGACTCCATAGTCCCAGGGCGTGCAGCCACGGCGTCATTCCGGGCAGCAACGTTGCCTCTCTCCGGTCCCGCAGCCACAACGTGTGGTAGTACACCAGCCACAATGCCGGCCAGCCCCACAGAGCCCCATGCGCCAGCGGATGCGACAGGGTCAACAACGCCAGGCCGGCAATGGCGACAAAACCCGCGCCCAGCAAAGGCGCGACGCGAACGCTGGTTTCCCAGGCCAGCCACCGTCCGGCCCAGGTCAGCAGTAGCATGATCAGGGTTGGCACCAGCAGTAACCAGCCCGCCTCGCTATGGAAGGGAGCGTACTCGCCCGCTTCCGCGCCACCGGCAAACAAAGCCCAGAACACCGCCCACGCCAACAGGATCCGGGCGCCCCCTCGTTCGTAGGAGGCCCGCGCCGCGCCCAGCCGGGACAGGAACACGCCGCTCGCATATCCGGCCACCGCCAATCCGAACGCCGCCATGAAGATCCCGTTGAAGAACGGCATGGTCGGTTGCAGGTAATCCGGCATGGCGATCATCAGCTGTCCGGCCGCCAGCACTTGCAACAGGACCCCGAAAGCCCGCGCCAGCTTTCGCTTCTGGCGCACCCCGAGCCACAACAGCCCGGCGCCCTCCACGGCCCAGATCGCCGCGGTGGCACTTCCGGACAGCGCCAGGGGCACCGTCAAACTGCCGAATATCACCCCCAGAGCCGCAAAGGCCTCGGCCAGCAGGCGCCATTCCGATCGGCGCCGATAAAACAGAATCAGTGCCAGCCCCAGGTAAAACAGCGCGAAGGCCAAGGCGCTCCAGGCCAAGGCGTAGGGCAGATGCGAGACCAGGGAAGCGTGCAGACCGAAAGTGACCACCGGCAACCCGAACACCAGCGTCCCCGAGACATACCCCAGATCGGCCTTCGCCTGGCGCCGGGCAAACAACAGGGACACCGCCATATACATCAGGAAGAAAAGCCCCAGAAACAGATCCGTACTGATCAGATGCTCCGGCGAATAGCCCCCTCCACGCCACAGAGCACTGATGCCGAACGTGAACAGAAAACCAACCAGATTGAGCTGACGCCAGGCCCGGAACCAGGCCACCAGAAAGACGCCCAGATTGAGCACGGTGTAATAGCTGAACAACGAGATATGGCTGCCTGCGCCACTGGATGTCAGCAACGGCGCCAGGAAACCGCCGGCGAAGCCGATCACCGCCAGGATCAGCGCATTCTGTGCCACCGCCAGCATCGCCGCGGCCAACGCCACCACCACCATCAGTGAAAACGCGAGCCCGGAGGGGATCACAGCGAACAGGCGGAAAGCGGCGTACAGGGTCAGATACAGTATCGCCACGCCTCCGCCCTGCAGAATCAGCGCATAGCCAACATGCCGGATGCGCAGCCGCCAACCCAACCCCAGTAACGCCATCCCCAGCAACGCCACCGCCGCCAACCGGACCTCCAGCGGAAACAGGCCACTCTCCGCGGCGTACTTGGCCAGCAACGCGGCGCCGATGAACAGCACCAGAACGCCCACGCGGGCAATGGTATTGCCGCCTTTCAGCCAGGCACCGATACGCTGGAAGCCCCGTGAAAACAGGGACGGCGCCGGCGGGGCAAGCGGCCTCCCGGGCGGCTGCTCCGGTTGCGGCTGCGTTGATGGTTGCGACGGTGGTGGTGGCGATTCCGGCGGGCGAGCTAGTGGCGGCTCCACGGAAGCCGGCTCCGGCGGCTGCGAAGCGACGTGAGGCGAAGGCACCCTGTCAGCCGACGCCAGCAATGTCCGGATCCGCTGTTCGCTGGCCGTCACCCGGTCCCGGATCAGCACCAGCAGCACAATGGCGAATCCGGTCAGTGCTCCCAAGGTACCTAACACCGCGCACAAGATGCCCGCCGCTATCCAGGAACCACTCAGGGCCCCCAGCAGCATCGCCACGAAAGCCATCACGGCACCGCCCGCCAGCGCTCCGGCCAGTGCCATGAACGTCATCGAAGCCAACGGCCAGGGGGGTACACGGTTCGGGCTCATGGCATCCTCATCCTTTGTGGTCATTCCATTTCCGCCCTTCGGGCCTCTCACCCTGTCTCTTCAGGTGTTACGGGAATTGTTGCCCACATTCGTCCAGGATGTCACCGACCAGGTCCTCCACGGTCACGCCTTCGCCTTCTTCGGTCAGATCTTCGGGATCGGCGGGCAATTCATAAACCCGGCGGACCATCTTCTCGAACAGCTTCTTCTCTGCCGGCGTTTCCGTATTCTCTGTATCCAGCTCCGCCAACACCCGTTCCAGCGGCTGGCCGTCCTCGTAGCGTAGCGAAGCAATAATAAAGAAACTCATTTCCAGCCGGTCACAAACTGGCCATTCACCTCCCCAAGGAGGTGGCTGGGTGGCCTGAACTGGAGAGCTCAAAAGCGCTATTACCGAGAAAAGCAGCCGTATTCTTCCCATCACATCCTTGCTCCCTGGTTCTCAGTTCCGTATATCAGGCCCATCGTACCTGACCGGGCCGGATCCCGTCGGCATGAAAGGTCAATCTTTATCTCACTCTTCCCATTGACTGCTCGGCAAACGTTGCAAGTGAATATGCCCGCACAGACGGATCGTGGGCCGGATCAAGAACTGGAAGCTACCCACCACGAACAACCACGCTGCCGGTGTTTCCATGCTGGGATATAGAAAAAAGATACTGCCCAGTAGAAACCAAATGGCGATAAGGAAATCATTGGCGATACTGAGCGTTTCATAACGACGGCGGATCACCAACTCCTCATGCCCAAGATGTACGGTGAGAGGGTTATCGACACGGCTTTTATACATGATCAACTCCATGGCATAGCCCGGTGATATAAGATTCATTGATATAAATCAAACCACCCTTGTTGGATTCAAAAGACACTTCTGTTTCATCCTCACGGGAGACGAGCATGGCAACGAACACTGGTTGGCACCGTACCCTCAAAGGGGTGCACTGGCTGGTAGCCATTCTTCTGGTGATGGTGTGGGCCTCCGTGGAGTTACACGAGTTTGTGGAAAAGGGCAACCCATGGCGCGACCGCTGGGTGATGCTGCATGTTTCCTTTGGTGCCACCGTGCTGATCCTGATGCTTTTCCGACTGTACCTGCGAGTTCATCATTCCACACCACCGTTTATTGGTGCGCCTTGGCAGCACCGGCTGTCTCAACTGGTACATCTTGGGCTCTATCTATCCGTGATCGCCATGCCCATATTGGGCTTTCTGATGCGTCAATTCGCTGACAAACCCACCGTGATTTTCGGACTTGGCCCCTTGCCGCAACTACTGACACCCAATGCGGGAATAGCCGAAACCCTGGCCTGGTTGCACAAGGACCTGCTGTGGTATGTGCTTTTAACGCTGGTGGCCATCCATGTGGCCGGCGCCCTTTGGCATCATTTCATCGACCATGACGACACCTTGCGGCGAATGGCCTCACCGCGCTGGTGAAGGATCAGCCTGTTACAAAGGCGACAATCAGCAACAACGGCAACAGTAGCGGAGTCAACGCCCACCAGGACGGCCAGCGCCATAGCCACACGGCACAACCCAGAAACATCAGTGATGTCGGCAACCAGATGATGACGCCCAGCATGCGCCAGGCCAGACAGTCGGAACGAGAGGGACAATCCTCCATTGTCATCATCCCCAATACAATCAACCCCAACCCCAGCAGGCCCAGGGCGGCCAATAACACCACTGTCATTATGCGGATCCAGTATCCCACAGCACTCCTCCCTGACTTTTTTTGTCACTTTGCACAATATTGTGCCTGCGTTCACGTCTCTCGATAACGCCCAGAGGCCATGATTAAAGACGCCGGGGAATGGCACGCCCCCTGCTTGGTCAACGACACGTTACTTTTCGGCTACCGCGGACGACAGAACACCATGATGACACTTGGCGACCCTCTTCCCGGCTTTGCCGCGCTGGCACGGGACTACAAGCGACTGGGCAGTGAACTGACCGTGGCCCTGGCGGATCTGGCCACCCCTCGCCCTCAGCCTCCGGCGGACAGGCTGCCGCTCCATGAAGAATGTCTGCATGTGGTACGTGGCGGCATGGTGGTGGCCCGTCACGGCGAAAGCCCCCTGTTCCTGTGTGATGAAGGGGATGTGCTGCCACAGGATACGGAACTGAGCTACAAGGCGGACAGCGCCGTTCTGCTGGCAGCCTACCCCTGGAAGACGGTGCTTCAGAGGTTGCGAAAAGAACCCCATCTCGCGGCTTTATGGGAGCGCCTACGGAATCTGAGGGAGCGCTTGTTGCTGCACATGCTGGCGGCCAGGGCCGGTGAGGATCATCACGCTCACTCCGCCTTCGTCTACTTTCAACCCGGAGAGGTGCTGATCCGTCAGGGGGAGCATGCCACTGACGTCTATCACTTATTCGAAGGCGAAGCGGATGTGCTGGTGGATGATGTGGCCGTAGGTCAGGTCGGCGAGGGCGAGGTGCTGGGCGCCATCGCGGTGCTTACCGGCGCCTCACGCAGCGCCACGGTACGGGCGCGCACCCGCTGTTCCGCGGTGCGGGTGCCCGGCAGCCAGTTCCATCAACTGATCCGGGCCCATCCCACCCTGATTCAAAGGCTGATGACCGACATGGCGCGGCAAATCACCCGGCTCAATCATCGTGTGGTGGCCCTATCCGGCTGACTCGGAACGATCGCTTTCGCTGGCCGCCTCTCCGGGTTCCAGCCATTGCGACAGTACGGCGTGCAGTTGCGGCGGCTGCAGAGGTTTACGCAACACCAGATAGCCGTCCCGTTCCGCCTGCTCCAGTACAGGGGAGTGAAATTCACCGCTGACCATGGCGCCGCCGGATTCCGGGCATGCCTCCAGCAATGCCTGGAAAACTTCGAAACCGCTTTCTCCGGAGCGCAACCTTTGGTCGCAAAGAATCGCCTGCGGTTGAAACCCTCCCCGCAACAGCTCATGCGCCTCGGCACCGGAAGCGACACAGCGGACCTCCACGCCCCAGGCCTCCATCAGGCTCTGCCAGGCTTTGGTCACCAGAGGATCGTCGTCGATAACCAGGCAACTCCCGCTCAGCGGCACGAGCCGGGTCAACGACAAGCGCATGGCATTACCCGATACCGTATGACCGGTTTTCAGTTGCTTTATGGCCGGCAACGACAACCAGAATCGGGATCCGCGCCCCTCCACGGAGTTCAGACCATAGCCAGCGCCCATTATTTTGGCACTGCGCGCCACCATCGCCAGTCCGAGGCCATGGCCGGCGCTGTCGATTCCCCAGGAATAGGCATTGCGATAGAACTGGGTGTAAATACTCTTTTGTTCCTCCAGCGCCACACCGATTCCGGTATCCCATACTTCCAGCAGCCAGTTCCCCTGACGGTGGCGTACCGACAGCAACACACCGCCTTGGGGGGTATAACGCAGAGCATTGTGAGTGAGATTGATCAAACAGCGGCGAATCAGACTGGCGTCGCCCAGCACCACCGCCTCTTTTCGGGCAATGCGGATACGCAGATCCAGGCCACGGCTGTTGGCTTCCTCGCGAAACGTGGTCGCCACATCCTCGACGATGGCGTCCAACAACACCGGCGTGCGTTGCGCGGTCACCGCGCCGGTTTCCATCTTGGAAAGGTCCAGCAGCGAGTTGAACATCAGATCCACCGAACGCACGCTCTGTTGCAAATCCCGGATCGGATCCTTGAGCGTTTCATCGCGATTGCGATGCGCGATGGCCTGAATCAGAAAGCCCATGGCATGCACCGGCTGGCGCAGATCATGACTGGCGGTGGTAAGAAACCGGTTCTTGTCCTGCAGGGCCTGCTCCGCTTCTTCTTTGGCGTCGCGGAAACGCTTCGCCAAAGCAGCACTGTCTTCTTCCAGTTTGATCTGTTGCACGAAGAAACGGTGGGAGGTCACGCCATGACGATACATGGCGATACCGAACAGCACCGCCATCGGCAACACGAAATGCCAATGCTCGGGAACCGTCCAGGGCATCATTAAAACCACCGGTACCCAGCAACACAGGAAAAAGCGCAGGAACACGCCCCACACCGGCGTCTGATGCGTTGCGTTGGCGGCGATGGTGCCGGCGAAGGTGATGTGCAATACGGCGGCAAATTCAAAAGTCACCTTGCCCGCCGTCAGCAACACCACCAAAGCCAGCCCGAAGCCATGCAGAACAGCGATGCGCTTGACCACCGGCAGCCATTTTTCAAGCACCTTCTCACTATCAAGGGATGCTCTGTCCGCCAGGTAACGCCGACGCAGAACGAACAACGTCCAGACGCCCAGCAAGTACACGGCCAGCTCCACAAGCAGCCAGGAAATATCCTGCCCGAGAAGATAGAACCAGACGATGAAGGCCATGCCCGCGAACGGCGTTACCGAGGCGCTGTAAAACAGCCTGACACGAGTGATATCCAATAACCGGGCGCGCCCGTCAGCACTCAAATCGGTCATGGACGGTGTCACCACATTCCCTCTGGCAGGCGGGGTGTTCATAGCCGCAGACGTCGCCCATGCAGTAACGCGATCGCTTCCACCCGATTACTGGCGCCGAGTTTCTGCAGGATGGACGACACATGCTCCTTGACCGTTTGCTCGGTGACATTGAGCGCCATGGCAATCCGCTTATTAGGCAATCCCTTAAGCATCATCGCCAACACCTCGCCCTGGCGCCGGGTCAACCCCAGATCCGCCGGACTGATCAGCAGTTCCCGACGGGACCGGAGTATCGCCGCTGATGCCGGGTCCGCATCCGAGAACCAGGTTTTCCCCCGGCGCAACGCCTTCACGGCCCGGGCAAACGTCTCCGGCGATTCATTCTTATGAATGAAACCGTGAGCGCCGGCGTCCCGTGCCTGGGCATCGATACCAACACCATCGTCACCGCTCATGACCAACAGCCGGGTTGCGGGGCAATGATCGGATAATGCCTTTACCAGAGGCGGCGCCGCACCATCGGCGAGCCAGAAATCGATAATGACCAGGCTGGGCGCTCCGTTATCGGCGATCAACGCCATACAGGCGTCGCCATCCGCGACGCTGTGCACCGAACGGTAACCGCAGTGTGAGATCAGATATTCCGCGACACCACGCACCACCAAAGGGTGGTCATCCACCACCAGGGCATACTCGATGTTTCCCTTCCTTTCTTCCGGTTTCCCGTGAAGCCCTGCGTCCTCATTCATTCGCCGTTCCATCCTAGGTCATTGGCGACGGCTGAAAACCCTACCACGGTAGGGTGGTTCAGACCGGGCACCGGCGATAGCTTTCATTCACCCGGGGCCAACACTCTGGAAGCTGCGCCGGGAGCACATCGATACGCGTGCTCCCTTCCCCAAGAGCCATGGCAAAGCAGTCCGACGTTGCTGTCCCCATTTTACGACACCCGGCGTCGAAATCGGTACGGGTTCTCCACGTCGATGCCTATTTTTTCCAGTTGTCCGGAGGGCATGGCCACTCCGGATTTCTTCAATGAACAACGGTTAACAGTACGGAGACCGACAATGACACTTAAAGCCCTGGTTATCGCCTCCTCCGCCGCCTGTGCACTGGCTTTGTCCGTGAATGCCCAGGCCGGCTTTCTCGACAAAATGAACGACGCCCTGGACAAGACCTCCAACGCCATCAACAAGGTGCAGGAAACCTCCGACAAGGCCACCAACACCGTGCAAGGCACGGTGAAGTCCGTGCAGGATACCGGCCAGGCGGTCCAGGACACCAAGGATGACATGACTTCCATCGGCAAGAACGACGACTGATTGCCAATTCAAAGATGCATTAACAAGGACGCTGTTATGTTCAAACGTACCTTCACATTCCTTTTCGTTACGTTGTTTTCCATCACCCTGGCCGCCTGCGGTGGCGGTGGAGGAAGCAGCAGCGGCGGTGATAATGGTGGCGGCGACAATGGTGGGGGAGATGGTGACGGCGGTGGTGATGGCGGCGCCAGCACATACCATTACGAATTCCTGCCCGGGACTCAGTTCACCGACACGCAAATCATCAATATGGGCGCCGAAGGTTATGTGTTCCTGGGACCGGTGATTCTGGGTTCCAACGTGGATGAGGAGGGGCTGCTGTTCGGCCGCTATCAGGAAACCACCTACGAGTATCGGATCAATCCGCAACAGCCCACGCTGAGCCAGTTCGAGACCGAGGCCAATGTCCAAGGCCAGGCGGGTTTTGCCCTGAACGCGCCTTATGTCAATCTGTATGGCGACAGCACCACTCAGACCGTCTACATGCGCCAGCAAGGCGCCAACACCACCTACGAAACCAAGGTGACCCCGGGCCTTGCAACCAGCGCCGACGCTCTCATTGCCGCGGCCAATGACCTGGGTGATGAAGGCTATCTGCTGCTGGGCCCCATCAGGGACAGCAGCGGCAATGCCGGTTACCTGTGGCAACGTGCCGTCAACGGCACGGCACGTTACAACTACCGCTCGACGCCAGCCGACTTTGAAGAAACCGAAGAAGAGTTCCTCACCGCCATCTCCGAGCAAGGCAATCAGGGTTACCTCTGGCTTTATCCCTTTGCGTTCGTCAACACCAATGGCGCTGAGGAATTCGCCAACTTCTATATCAAGGACACCACCAGCCAGGCCACTTTCAGTTATGAGCTGACGCCGTCGGCGGACACCTATGCGGAAGTGGTGGCGGATGCCAATGCCAAAGGCGCGGAAGGCATCTACTTCTTCGGCTTCGTGACCTTTGTCAGCCATGATCCGGTCAACGATCCCACCGGTGAGCGGCTACTGTTCGTCACCGCGGAAAACTGCTCCGGCAGCCCGTTGTGTGCCTTTCCGACAAAGGTGCTCTGACCCGTAGTCGTTAAGCGACCGTTCTATTTACGGCCAAGGCCGCTTCCCACGGTGACGTTGCAGTTCCCGCCGTGGGAAGCGGCCTTGGCCGCGAAAACAACGCCAATCCATGTCTCCGGAGCCTGTCATCCGTCTTCCCCGGCGACGGGATCGCCGCACACCGGACAATGCGGGTCCTTGCGCGGTGCCAATTGCCGCCAGCTCAGGGCACGGCCATCGAAGACGTGAAGTTGCGGATCCACCGGCTTGCCGGTAAGCAAATGCATGGCCAGCAGTGCCTGCAGGGTGCCCACGGTACCCACCACCGGTCCCAGGATTCCCGCCTCACTGCACAGCAAATCGCCCTCGGTACCGTCACCAAACAAACAGGCGTAGCAGGGGCTGTCGGTTTGCCGCAGATCGAAAGCGGCGATTTGTCCTTCCAGACGAATCGCGGCGCCGCTCACCAGCGGTTTGCGATGACGCACGCAGGCGGCGTTGACCGCTTGCCGGGTAGCAAAGTTGTCGGTGCAATCCAACACCAGATCCACTTCCGGCAGTTGTTGATCAAGCCAGGCGGCATCGACACGGGCCACCACGGGGGTAACCGGCACATCAGGATTCAGCGAACGCAATTGCGCCGCCAGGGCAAGGGCCTTGTGCTCTCCCACCTGGTCAGCGCGGAAAGCCACCTGACGATGCAGATTGGAGACTTCCACGCGGTCGTCATCCACCAGCAGCAAACCGCCGACACCGGCGCCGGCCAGATACAGCGCCGCCGGATTGGCCAGACCGCCGCATCCCACCAGCAGCACCCGGGCGCGGCTCAACGCCTCCTGACCGTCCAGATCGAAGTCCGCCAGCAGCAGTTGACGGCTGTAGCGCATTAACTGGTCGTCGTTGAACATGATGTCTCCGCTTATCGCCGGCCCCACTTACCGATGGCCAAGAGTAACGCGATCCTGCCCTCCCAGATCGCGGAGCGTCTCCACTTCACGATACCCCCGCTCCGTCAACAGGGTGCGCACCGCCTCCCCCTGATCATAACCATGCTCCAGCACCAGCCAACCGCCTTCCACAAGACGCGTTATGGCCTGATCGGCAAGCACGCGAATATCCGCCAGCCCCCGTTCCGCCGCCACCAACGCGGTACGCGGTTCATGGCGGACATCGCCTTGCCCCAGATGCGGGTCTTCGGGATCGACATAAGGCGGATTGGATACGATCAGCTCAAACGGGCCTGGCAGCGCCGCCAGCCAGGTTCCGCCGACGACCGCGACTTCCGCGCCCAGAACCCGGGCATTGTCCTTCGCCATCCGCAGGGCAGCATCGCTGATATCCACCAGCAACACTGACCAGGCCGGCCTTTCCAACGCCAGAGTAATGCCGATGGCGCCGGTGCCCGTGCCCAGATCCACCGCCCGCAACGGCGATTCCGGCAGCCGTTCCAGTACGGCGTCAATCAGGGTTTCGGTGTCCGGACGTGGGATCAGAGTATCCGGGGTAACCTTGAACAACCGCCCATAGAACTCCCGCTCACCGACCAGATAAGCCACCGGCTCACCGGCTTCGCGGCGAGCCAGCAGTTCCAGGAAGCGCCGCTGCTGGGATTCGTTCAGGGTCCGTTCCGGCCAGGTGAACAGATAGGTGCGGGATTGGGCCAGCACATGGGCCAGCAGACACTCGGCATCCAGCGCCGCACTGGGCGAGGCCCGCAAACGGGAACGGGCCTCTCGCAACGCCTGGTCGATGCGCACCGGTTACTCCACGCCGCCGGCGCCCGCCAACGCCGCCAGTTGTTCCGCCTGATGTTCGGCGAGCAGCGCGTCCAGCACTTCGTCCATGTCACCGGCGACGATTTCGTTGAGACGGTACAGGGTCAGGTTGATGCGGTGATCGGTGAGGCGGCCCTGGGGGAAATTATAGGTGCGGATACGCTCGGAGCGGTCACCGGACCCCACCAGAGACTTGCGCTGGGCGGCCTGTTCCGCCTGGGAGGCGCTTTCACGGGCGTCCAGCAAACGTGCTTTCAGCAGGGACATGGCCTTGGCCTTGTTCTTGTGCTGACTGCGTTCGTCCTGGCATTCCACCACCACCCCGGTGGGCAAGTGGGTGATCCGTACCGCCGAGTCGGTAGTGTTGACGTGCTGGCCGCCGGCGCCGGAGGAACGGTAAGTGTCGATGCGCAAATCCTCGTTGCGGATCTCGATATCACCGGCCTCCTCGGCCTCCGCCATCACCGCCACGGTACAGGCGGAAGTATGGATACGACCCTGGGATTCGGTGGCGGGGACACGTTGCACCCGATGGGCACCGGATTCGAACTTGAGGCGGGAATAGACGCCGTCGCCCATCACCCGCGCGATCACCTCCTTATAGCCGCCGTGTTCGCCCTCGCTGGCGCTTACTGTTTCCACTTTCCAGCCACGCTGGTCGGCGTAGCGGGAGTACATGCGAAACAGATCGCCGGCGAACAAAGCCGCTTCATCACCGCCGGTGCCGGCGCGGATTTCCAGGTAAACCCCGGCGTTATCGCGGGGGTCCTTGGGCAGCATGGCCCGTTGCAGGTCGCTCTCCAGTTGCTCCAGACGCGCCTGCGCCTCGCGCACTTCTTCCTGGCCCATGGCACGCATTTCCGGGTCGCTGTCCTCGGTGAGCGCACGGGCGGTTTCCAGGTTCTCCTGGGTGGTTCGATATTCCCGGAATCCCTGCACCACCGGTTCCAGCTCCGCGTATTCCTTGGAATAGGCACGGAAGCGTTTCTGCTCGGCGATGACGTCCGGATCGGACAGCAAGCCGCTCAATTCCTCGAAACGTTCCGTCAATTTCTCGAGCTTGGCGCTCAGCGAAGCTTTCATAGAGGTTTCCGATGTTGAAAAAGAGGGATCGGGCGACGCGGCGTCAGGTCTGGTCGGGCTCGTCGCCGAGCAGCAGTTCCCGGGCGGTACGCAGATCCTCCACGCGACCTTCGGCGGCCATCCGCCGCAGTGACACGCTGGGCTGGTGCAGCCATTTGTTGACCAGGTTGTGCTTGAAGCGGCGTAATACGTCCTCCGGATCGGCGCCGTTCTGCAACTGCGACAATGCGCGTTCCAGTTCCTGGTCCGCCAGCATCCCACGCTGTTGCCGGTAATCGCGCAACACACCAGCGGCGCGTTGCTCACGGCGCGAACGACGATGACGGTGCACCGCCTCGCGGATCAGTTCACCGGCCTCGCGCGCCGCTTCCTGACGGGCGCGCACATTTTCCTCGATGGCTTCCTGAAGATGATCCACCGTATATAAATAGACGTCGTCCAATTTACCCACTTCCGGCTCAATATCCCGGGGCACGGCAATGTCCACCATGAACATGGGGCGGTGCCGGCGCCGTTTCAGCGCCCGTTCCACCGTGCCCTTGCCCAGCACCGGCAGTGGCGAAGCGGTGCAGGAAATGACGATGTCCGCGTGCTCCAGCGCCACCGGTAATTCTTCCAGACCGATGGCGCGTCCCGCCACTTCGGCCGCCAGTTCACTGGCCCGTTCCAGTGTCCGGTTGGCAATGACGATCTCCCGCACCTGCTGCTCATGCAGATGCCGGGCCACCAGTTGGATCATTTCCCCGGCGCCGATCAACAACGCCCGGCTCTGCTTCAGGTCGGAGAAAATGTGCCGGGCGAAGGAGACCGCGGCATAGGCCACCGACACCGGGTTGGCGCCAATACCGGTTTCGGTGCGAATCCGTTTGGCCACCGAGAAAACGTCCTGGAACACGCGCCCCAGTTCACTGTTAAGCAGGCCGGCCTCATGGGCACGGGCATAGGCCTCACGCATCTGCCCGAGAATCTGGGGTTCACCCAATACCAGGGAATCGAGCCCGCCGGCCACACGCATCATATGTTCCAGCGCCTGCTCGTCCCGATACTGATAGACCACATCACGCAGCCGCTGCGAGGACATGCGCCGGGCACGGGCCAGCCAGTCGCTGAAATCGGGGATGGGGCCGTCCACCAGGCAATAAAGTTCGGTGCGATTACAGGTGGACAATAGCGCCGCTTCGCGAACGCCGGGCAGCTCATCACGCAAGACGGCCAGCACCTGGTCGGCCTGATCCGCTGAAAACGCCAGTTGCTCGCGCAACTCCACGTCCGCGGTGGTGTGATTGACCCCGACTGCGAAGAGATTCATAAAAGTGATGACGACCCGGCCTGGGTTAGCTACACGCGCAAGGGCCACGCATTTTGCGCGAAAGCGCCCGTGGAAACAATGAGAGCCTGTTTATAGTCTATACACCACCGCGCCACCAAGCCCAGGATCAGTAGCGGGAAACCCGAGGAGAGGCCCCTTGGGTGACGCAAATGTCTGTGCCATGATAGCCGCTCACCCGTGCCGTGACAGCGAGTTCGATGAAACCACGTTCGCCGTTTTTTGCCGCGATCCCGCCACTGATCGCCAGTTTCTTACTTGGCGGTTGCGCCAGTCCGGCCCCTCGGGTCGAGGCTCCCGCCGCCACCGCCGAGCCCGCCCCCCCCACCCGGCCGATCGAGTACGACGGCGCCGACATCGGTGATCTACTGGTGGCGGAGACCGCCGCCCAGCGCCAGGCGCTGGATTTGACCCTGGATTACTATGCCCCGGTGGCGGAGCGTACCGGCGACCCCAGGGTGCTTGGCCAGGCCACCCAGCTGGCCGCCTATCTCGGCCACTTCGAGCAGGCCCGGGCGCTATCCAGCCAATGGCTGCGGCATTCCCCGCAAGACCCTGACGCGCTGCGCCTGGCCGCCCTGGCCGACATCCAACTCGGTGACGGCGACGCCGCCGCAGCACATGTGGACCAATTGGTGGCCCATCACGGCACCGAAGCCCTGGTACCGCTGGTGGCGGAGGCTCAGAACCTGGACCAGCAGGGCAATCGGGAATTACTGCATGCCCTGTCCAGCCTGGCCGACCATTATCCGGAACATGCCCCGCTGTGGTACGCGCGGGCCCTGGAGCGGCGTGAGCAAGGCGATCTGGAAGGGGCCATGGAGGCCACCGACAAAACCCTCAAGCTCAACCCGGATCATGACGAAGCTCTGCTGCTCAAGGCCCAACTCTGGCATGACATGGGCCAGCAAAAGCGGGCCCAGCGGCATCTGCGCAAGATCGTCAAAAAAGCACCGGAGCAACGCCGTTACCGCCTGGCCTATATTCGTGTGCTGCTGGCCGATGGCGAGCACGAACGCGCCGAGGAGCAACTGGAGATTCTCGCCGCCCAGGACCCCGACGACCTGGACCTGCAGTATTCCCTGGCCCTGATGGCACTGGAATCCGGCGCCGCCGAGGTGGCACAGGAGCGGCTCCAGGCCTTGCTGGATCAGGGTTACCGTCCAGATGAGGTGCGCATGCAGCTGGCTCAGGCGGCGGAACAGCAGGGCGTGCCAAGCCAGGCCATCGACCTTTATATGCAGGTGCAGGGCCCACAGACTCTACCCGCCCGGGTGCAGGCGGTACGGCTGATGTACGAACGCGGCCAGACCGCCAAGGGCCACGCCCTGATGACCAGTCTGCTGCAACAGCACCCGGCCCACACTTCGCTGCTGTACGTTACCGAGGCGGAGATCCGCACCGACACCGGTGACGTGCCCGGGGCCATGGCCCTGCTGGATGAAGCGGTCGGTGAACAGCCCGATGATCCCGATCTGCTGTACGCCCGCGCCATGACCGCCACGCTGCTCAAGGACTGGGACCAGGCCACCGGCGATCTGCGCAAGGTGCTGGCTCTGCGTCCGGACAATACCGATGCCCTCAATGCCCTGGGCTACACCTGGGCGGATCTGGGCATCAATCTGGATCAGGCCCACGACATGATCCGCCAGGCCCTGGAACAGGAGCCGGACCATCCCGCTATTCTCGACTCCATGGGCTGGGTGCTGTTCCGGCTGGGACGCCCCCAACAGGCGTTGGATTATCTGCAGCGGGCCTACGCCCAGTATCCGGACGCCGAGGTCGCCGCCCATCTGGGCGAGGTGTTGTGGAATCTCGGTCAGCGCAACAAAGCCCGCACCGTCTGGCGCGACGCCCTCGCCAACGACCCGGAGAGCGAACTGCTGCATGACACCCTGCAACGCCTGGGAGTGTCATTATGATGCGCGTCCTCGCCGTGGCTCTGGCCTTGCTGCTGGCCGCCTGTCAGCAGCAGCCGGTCAGCACTGATTTCACCCGTCCCGACCAGATTCTGAAGTGGCGCATGTCCGGCAAACTGGGCTACCGCACCGACGCCGACGGCGGCTCCGCCACCTTTGACTGGCATCAGACGCCGCGCCAGGGCGAGATCCGGTTTTCCGGCCCTCTGGGTTTCGGTAGTGCCGAACTGCGCTGGGACCCGGGGCTGGCCCATCTGCGCACCGCCAAGGGCGAATGGCAGGCCCGCACCCCCGGGGAGCTGGCCTGGCATCTGACCGGATTCTGGCTGCCGGTATCGGCGCTGGAGTACTGGAGCCGCGGCCTGGTCTGGCCGGGCGCGCCGGCGCAAAGCGACCGCGATCAAGCCGGCAATCTGATCACCCTGAATCAGCTCGGCTGGCAGTTGCAATTCGACCGTTATCAGCCGGTGGGCCGGGTCACTCTGCCCCACCGCATCAAGGCGGAGCAGGACGGCAACCGATTCACTTTGTTGATCCGCGACTGGCGCCCGCTGCCGTGACCGCCTTCGAACTGCCGGCTCCGGCCAAACTGAATCTGTTTTTGCATATCACCGGACGCCGGGAGGACGGCTACCACGAGCTGCAAACCCTGTTCGTGATGCTGGACCATGGCGATCGTCTCCACTTTGAACCGCACTCTCATCTCGACCTCCAGTGCGACGATCCCGATTTGCCCGTGGATGACGGCAATCTGGTATTGCGGGCCGCCCGGCTTCTGCAGGAGCACACCGGCTGCCGCCAGGGCGCGCGCCTGCGCTTGCAAAAACGACTGCCAACCGGGGGCGGTGTCGGCGGCGGCTCCTCCGACGCGGCCACCACCCTGTGTGGCCTGAACCTGCTTTGGGATCTGAACCTGGAAGAGGCGGAATTAATCACCCTGGGGCTGAAACTGGGTGCCGATGTGCCGGTGTTCGTGGCCGGCCACAGCGCCTGGGCGGAAGGCGTCGGCGAGCGCCTGACCCCGGTGTTCATGCCCGAGGAATGGTTTCTGGTGGTGCACCCCGGCATTGCCGTTCCGACCGCTCGAATTTTCAGCGACAAGGAATTGACAAGGCACACCCCCCCCATTAAAGTACCGGCCTCGCTGGACAGGGGCACCTTGGACAGTCTGCAAAACGACTGTGAAAGCGTGGCCAAACGGCACTTTCCGCCCATAGCGGAAGCCCTGGACTGGCTCCAGCGAGAAGCGGGCAACGCCCGTATGACCGGCACCGGCGCCTGCTGTTTCGCACGCCTCGCCGGTGAGCAAGCAGCCCGGCAATTACTGCCGAGGTTGCCACAGCACTGGACAGGTTTTGTGGCGCGAAGCAAACAAATCTCCCCACTCCGGGAGGCACTGGCAACGCTTCGGGCCAGACAGAATTCAGGAACGTCCTGAGCAAGTTAGTGTTGGGGTATCGCCAAGTTGGTAAGGCAACGGGTTTTGATCCCGTCATTCCCAGGTTCGAGTCCTGGTACCCCAGCCATCTTTCCTGTAGTACTTCAAAACGGTACTTTCAACATCCTAGGGGACGCCAGTGTCCAAACTCGTCATCTTTTCCGGTAACGCCAACCCGGTTCTGGCCGACGCCATGGCCAAACACCTCAGCCTTCCCCTGGGTGATGCCGAAGTCGGCACCTTCAGCGACGGCGAAGTCGCGGTGGATATCCAGGAGAATGTACGCGGCAAGGACGTGTTCATCGTCCAGTCCACCTGCAACCCCACCAATAACAACCTGATGGAAGTGCTGGTGATGGCGGATGCATTGCGCCGCTCCTCCGCCGGCCGCATCACCGCCGTCATGCCCTACTTCGGTTATGCCCGTCAGGACCGCCGGGTGCGCTCCGCGCGGGTGCCGATCACCGCCAAGGTGGTGGCCGACATGATCACCGCGGTGGGCATCGACCGGGTGGTGACGGTGGACCTGCACGCCGACCAGATTCAAGGCTTCTTCGATATCCCCGTGGACAACGTCTACGCCACACCGCTGTTCGTGGCCGATATCGAGCGCCAGAAGTACGACGACGCCATGGTGGTGAGCCCGGACGTGGGCGGTGTGGTTCGCGCCCGTGCCCTGGCCAAGCAGCTCAATGACCTGGATCTGGCGATCATCGACAAACGTCGCCCGAAAGCCAATGAATCCCAGGTCATGCACATCATCGGTGAAGTCGAAGGCCGCACCTGCATCCTGGTGGACGATATCGTCGATACCGCCGGCACCTTGTGCAAGGCGGCCCAGGCCCTGAAAGACCACGGCGCCGCCAAGGTCTACGCTTACTGCACCCACGCGGTGCTGTCCGGCCCGGCCATCGACAATATCCGCAACAGCCCGCTGGATCAGCTGGTGGTCACCGACAGCATCCCGCTGTCCCCGGAAGGCGAAGCCTGCCCCAACATCCGCGTGCTCAGCCTGGCGCCGATCCTGGCTGAAACGGTACGCCGGGTGAACAACGAGGAGTCCCTGTCCGCCATGTTCGACCGCCTGGAGCTGGTGTGAAGGCAGTCGACAGTTGATAGTGGGCAGTTGACAGCGAAAAGATAAAGAGATGGACTGGCCCCATTTAAGTAGACACCGATTATAAAGTAGCCGCATAGTCGTTGGGGGTGAGCCCTCCCAACGTCATGTGGCGCCGTACTTTGGGGTAGAAGTGGTCCGTATAGTACTGGATTTCATCGGCCATTTCGTCCCGGCCGATCAACCCTAGACGCTTCGTCCACTCCTTCTTCAACAAGGCGAAGAAGCTCTCCGCACAGGCGTTATCCCAGCAGTTGCCCGGGCGCGACATGCTGATCGTGACATCCCGGTCATTGAGCCAGCCCATCACCGCCTCGTTGCGGTATTGGACGCCCTGATCCGAGTGGAACAGCAGGTCTTTTCCTCGAGGCTGACGGCACGCCCAGGCCTGCTCCAGAGCACGCAGCACCAGGCCCGAGTCGTTGACCCGCCCCAGCGCTCGACCCACCACCTGACGGGTGCACAGGTCCAAGATCACCGCCACATACAGCCAACCCTCCTGACACGGCAGTTGGGTAATATCCGACACCCACACCTGGTTGGGGTGAGCTACATTGAACTGACGGTTCAGCAGGTTCGGTAGCACTGGCAACCCGCTGCTGGGGCGCCGATGCCCCGGTTTCGTCGCCACGCTAGAACGGTATCCGCAGGCCCGTAGCAGCCGTTGAACCTGATTCTTGCCGCAGGCAAAGCCTGCCGCCTGCGCATCCAACCACAGCTTGCGGTAACCCGGCACCCCATCCTGTTGTTTCGCCTGCTCCAGCAGGAACGTCTGCAAGGTCCGCCACCGTTGGCGCCGGGCGCTGGGCCGGCAGGGGGCGTGGCACCACCGGTAATACCCCGCCCGAGATACGTCGAGTACTTCGCACAACACCGTCACTGGCCAGCGGTCACGGTGCCCGTCAATGAAGGCAAACCTCATTTCTGGAGCTTGGCGAAGTACTCGTCCGCCTTTTTTAGGATGTCCCTCTCCATCTCCGCCCGTTTCAGCTGTTTCTTCAGGCGGGCATTTTCCCGCTCCAGCTCCTCAAGGCTCTTGGTCGGGCCCGCATTACGGACCGGTTTCTTGGAGGATGACTTACCCACAATCCACTCCTGCCGCCAGCGGCTCAGTAAGGTCGGATGAACCCCTAGTTTGGCAGCGATCTGTCTTTGTGTCTGTGGGCTGGACAGCGAGGCCTCAACGGCCTCGCGTTTGAACGCGTCACTAAACCGACGCTTGCTGCGAAATTGCATACACCTTCCTCGTTAATGAAGGTGTCTACTTTTTTGGGGCCGGTTCAAGAGGCCGCCCCATGGGGCGGCCTTTTTCGTTGCGGGCCGGGGCATCTGGCGTCCGGCGGCCTTTTCCGGCATAATCCGCCCCCTTCCGGCCCATTGCCGGTTTTATTCGACTGATCCCTCCCGGTGCGCCTGGTCGCGGGGTGCCGTGGAGCTTTACTGGAGAACACTCATGAGCAATGAGTTTGTACTGAACGCTGAAGCACGCAGCGACAAGGGGAAAGGTGCGAGCCGCCGCCTGCGTCGTCTGCAAGACCGGGTTCCCGCCGTTCTCTACGGCGGTACCGCCGAACCCGCCATGTTGTCACTGGAAATGCGCGAGCTGCGCAAAGCCCTGGAAAACGAAGCCTTCTACAGCCACGTGCTGACCCTGAAACTGGAAGGCAAAGAGCAACAGGCGGTACTGCGTGACCTGCAGCGCCACCCGTCCAGCGGCTTCCCGATCCACGCTGACTTTCTGCGCGTGGACACCAGCCATGCCATCACCATGACCGTTCCGCTGCACTTCATTAACGAAGAAACCAGCGTCGGCGTGAAGAAGGAAGGCGGTGAAATCCACCATAATGTGTCCGAGGTTCAGGTCAGCTGTCTGCCGCAGGACCTGCCGGAATTCATCGAAGTGGACATGGCCGACGTGGCGCTGGAGCAAGTGGTTCACCTGTCCGATCTGGTGCTGCCGAAAGGCGTGACCCTGGTGGAGCTGAGCCACGGCGAGAGCCACGACCAGCCGGTAGCCGCGGTGCACAAACCGAAAGTGCGTGGCGGTAGCGACGACGCCGAAGAAGGCGGCGAGGCGGAAGAAGGCGAAGGCCAGGAATAATCGGCCCGAGACGAAACGGGGGCCTCGGCCCCCGTTTTTTTTGATTCCAGGATAAGGAAATGGCACAGGTTCAACTGATCGTCGGCCTCGGCAACCCGGGGCAGGAATACGAGCAGACCCGCCACAACGCCGGCGTCTGGTACCTGGACGCGCTGGCCCGTGCCCATGGGGTTCACCTCAACAAGGAGAAGAAGTACTTCGGCGTCACCGGTACTTTTACTTTCGAGGGCGAAACCATTCGCCTGCTGGTCCCCACCACCTTCATGAACCGCAGCGGCCAGTCCACCTCCGCCCTGGCCAACTTCTTCAAGATCCCCACCGAGCAAATCCTGGTCGCCCATGATGAACTGGATCTGCCGCCCGGCACCGCCCGGTTCAAGCAAGGCGGCGGGCACGGCGGCCACAATGGCCTCAAGGACATCATCAGCCGCCACGGCAACAACCGGAACTTTTACCGGCTGCGCATCGGCATCGGCCACCCGGGCAGCGCCCAGCTGGTCACGCCCCATGTGCTTAACAAGCCGTCCACCGCCGACCGTACGCTTATTGAACACGCCATCGACGAAGCGGTGCGGTATACCCCCGATTTGCTGCGCGGCGACCTGAACAGCGCCATGAACCACCTGAACGGCTTTCGCGCCTGACCTCCGGATCCACGCCCCGCACTATCTATCACGCAGGTAACGGTCCTTCACCCATTGCCCGGCAGGGCGTTCACGGACCACTTGGAACTGATGCCGGACCGGCTCCGGCAGGCTGGAAACCTCGATCCCTTCCCAAGGGGTACCGGCAATCCCCATCATCGGCGCCAGCAGACTGGCGGCGGTAATGTCCGCCAGAGTCAGGCGGTCCCCCACCAGATAGTCTCCCCCGTTTTGTACCAGCAGCGTCTCCACCAGGGTCAGACCGTGCTCGACCCGCTCACTGGCATAAACCACCGATTTCGGATTGATGGCGTATTTGCGGCGGATGGCCTCACGCAATGGCGGCGCCAGCAATCGCGTCAGCCAGGGGACCGTTCCCGCCGGCGCCAGCAGCAACTCCATGGTTTCCGGACGATCCAGCACATGCCCGTACATCCAGGTTCGCAGATGGACACCCAGGCGATCGAACTGCTGCTCCAGTTCAATGACCCGATGACGCAAGGCCGGCTCCTCGGGAATCAGGGAGCGTTCGGGATAATACTTCTCCAGGTAGTAGGCAATTTTGGTGGAGTCCCCCACCCTGCGCTCACCGTCGCGCAACACCGGCACGGTACCGATCCGGGCCAGCCAGCGGGTCCGTGGCCAGTGCGCCCCGGGCAGCAGGTCACGGGTCTCGTAGGCCAGCCCCTTGTGCTCCAATTGCCAACGGCTCTTCTCGCAGTAATGGGAAATGGGAAACTGGTAAAGGATACGCATGATCATCAGACTCTTGGTTTTCTGACCGACCAGTCTAGCGGCGCCCCACAGCCGCCCTCCCGGCGCCAGCGCCTGGCCGCCCCGGCTCCCTGGCAACCCGCCGGGACGGTCGCTTTTTGCCGACGGCTTGAGTAGCATTGCGCCCTCGAACGTGGAGGTATGGCTATGGGTATTCAGTGCGGCATCGTGGGACTCCCCAACGTGGGCAAGTCCACTCTTTTCAACGCCTTGACCAAGGCGGGCATCGACGCCGAAAACTTCCCTTTTTGCACCATTGAGCCGAACACCGGCGTGGTGCCCATCCCTGATCCACGGCAGGACAAGCTGGCCGCCATCGTCAACCCGGAACGGGTGCTGCCGGCCACCATGGAATTCGTCGACATCGCCGGCCTGGTGGCCGGCGCCTCCAAGGGTGAAGGCCTGGGCAATCAGTTCCTGGCCAACATTCGCGAAACCGACGCCATCGCCCATGTGGTGCGCTGCTTCGATGACGAGAACGTGATTCACGTGGCCGGCAAGGTGTCGCCACTGGACGACATCGGCGTCATCAACACCGAACTGGCGCTGGCCGATCTGGACACCGTGGAGCGTGCCCATCAACGCGCCACCAAGGCCGCCAAAGGCCAGAACAAGGAAGCCCAAGCACTGTTGCCGGTATTGGACAAGGTGCTGCCGATGTTGAACGAAGGCGAGCCAGCCCGGGCCGTTGAACTGAGCGACGACGAACGCAAGCAGCTACGCAGTCTCAACCTGCTCACCCTCAAACCCACCATGTACATCGCCAACGTGGACGAGGACGGCTTCGACAACAACCCGCTGTTGGACGCGGTGCGGGAACTGGCGGAAAAGGAAAACGCATCGGTAGTGCCGATCTGCGCCAAGATCGAAGCGGAAATCGCCGAGCTGGACGACGACGAAAAAGCCGACTTCCTGGCCGACCTGGGCATGGAAGAGCCGGGCCTGAACCGGGTGATCCGCGCCGGCTACACTCTGCTGGGCCTGCACACCTATTTCACCGCCGGCAAAAAGGAAGTACGCGCCTGGACCGTCAAGGTCGGCGCCACCGCCCCGCAAGCCGCCGGTGTCATCCACACCGACTTCGAGAAGGGCTTTATCCGCGCCGAGGTCACCGCCTACGACGACTACGTCGCCTACAACGGCGAACAGGGCGCCAAGGACGCCGGCAAGTGGCGCCTGGAAGGCAAGGAGTACGTGGTCAAGGACGGCGACGTGGTGCACTTCCGCTTCAACGTCTGATCCTGCTTGTCTCACGCCACAGGCGACCAGGGTAACCCGCTGTCAGGCGGAAACCGCCCTTCCGGTTTCCGCTCATGAATCTTTCAGCCTACGGAAAACCTTCAATCAGACGGCACCCAACTTACAGATAGACGCCAATTAACTTTCAATTGGACGGCATTTTATTTACGATTGGACGCAATCCGCCCAACAGAAGCGCCGGCATGCACTACCCCAGATACACGGCTCCTTTGCTACACGAAGCCCTGCAGGACTCTCCCGCCGTCCTGATCCATGGCCCTCGCCAGTGCGGTAAAACGACACTGGCGCGGGAAACGGGTGATGCGTTGGGCTATCACTACATCACCTTTGACGATGACAACCAGCACCAAGCAGCCCAGACAGACCCCATGGGCTTTGTTCAAACGCTGCCGGAAAACGTCATTCTCGATGAGATTCAGCGGGTTCCGGAACTCTTTACCAGCCTCAAGGCCACCATTGACAAGAACCGGCAACCCGGTCGCTTTATCCTGACCGGCTCCGCCAATGTCCTGCTGCTGCCCAAGCTGGCGGATTCCCTTGCCGGGCGAATGGAAGTGATACGCCTGCGCCCGCTGGCCCAGTGCGAAATAAGGGGCCAGCGACCCGCTTTTCTCCCGCAATTGTTCTTGGCGGATTTCAACGCAGGCAACCTCCACCTGTCCCGCCTTGGAGAATCTCTGGCAGACACTCTGTGCCAGGGCGGTTATCCCGCCGCCATCGCCCGCCGCACCGAAAAGCGCCGCAACACCTGGTACCGGGACTACAGCCAAGCCTTGATTCAGCGTGACATCCGCGAGCTGGCAAACATTCGCAACCTGGCCAGCCTGCCCAAGCTCCTCACTCTATCCGCGGCACAAACCGCCCGGTTGTTCAATGTCAGTGATCTGGCCTCACCCTTTGCAATCAGCCGCCCCACCATCCGTGAATACCTGACACTACTGGAACAGATTTTCCTGATCGAGCAGCTTGAACCCTGGCACAACAACCGTCTGAGCCGCTTGATCAAAACCCCTAAACTGCATCTCGCCGACACTGGCCTGGCTTGTGCCCTGCTTGGCGTCAGCCGCCATGACCTGTGGCAGGACAAGGCCCTGCTCGGTCAGATGCTGGAAACCTTCATCTATCAAGAGTTGCGTAAACAGGCTGATTGGCACGAACAGGAACTGCATTTCTGTCACTATCGTGACAAGGACAAGGTGGAGGTGGATATCATTATCGAGCAGGGCCGCAAACTGGCCGGCATCGAGATCAAGGCCGCCGCTACCATCACCCAAAGCGACTTCAAGGGGCTGAAACGGCTCAAGGATGCCACTGGTGAGCGCTTTGCCGCCGGCGTGGTGTTCTACGATGGCGATGCCATACTGCCTTTCGGGGAGCGACTTTTCGCGGTTCCAATCAGTGTGCTGGTACCCGCGATTCAGTGACCCCGAAAACGCTGGAATCAAGCTTGTCTCTGAATACTGAAGAAGAGGGCTATCGGTGCAAGACAGGAAGGCGACGGTGGCCGGTTTGCTGCTCGCCGCCGGTGAGGCCCGCCGCATGGGATCAGGCGGACACCATAAACTGTTGGCCGAATTCGACGGCTGTGCGCTGGTAAGACGATCAGCGCAAACCTTGTTGTCGTCCCGCCTTTGCCCGGTCGTCGTCGTCACCGGACATCGACACCGGCAAATCGAGGCCGAACTGCAAGGGCTGGAAGTGGAAGCGCACTTCAACCCCGCCTACACCACTGGCATGGGTAGCTCGCTTGCCCGTGGGTTTTCCCATCAGGCGATCGCGGAAGCGGACGGCACTCTGGTGATGTTGGCGGACATGCCGGCGATTACTCCGGATCATATCGACCGGCTGATCCAGTCATTCCGCCAGCACGGCGGCAATGTGATCGTGCGCGCCAGCTGCAACGGGCAACGGGGCAACCCCGTTATCATCCCCAAGGCGCTTTATGACGCCATGCGGCATCTGTCTGGCGATAGCGGAGCGCGGTCATTGGTCGAGCGATCGGAACTGCCGATCATCGACGTGGAAACCGGCCCCGCCGCACTTCTCGATGTGGACACGCCCGAAGCGGTCATCCGGGCAGGCGGCGTGCTGAAAAACTGACCCCCACCAGCGCCCGGCACGATCAACCTTGCCGATATTCAGACGAAGGTCGCCAAGCGCGTCGCGGCGACATCGGCGAGCACCGAAATGGCCAGGGAAGACGCTTCTCTTGCCGGCCCGAACAGGCCAATCGGCGCCTTGATCCGGGCCACTTCCTCATCACTGAAACCGAGGCCGCGCAAACGTTCGATGCGTTTGCGATGGGTTCGGGTACTGCCCAGGGCGCCGAGGTAAAAGCCCGGAGCGTTCAGCGCCTTTTCCAGGAACGGCAGTTCCGCATCCAGATCGTGATGCAGAAGCACAATAGCACTATAGGCATCGGCCACCCCGTCCAGCCCTTCCGAGGCCCGGGAGGGATCGAGAACGACGGCGTCATAGCCCGAGCATTCCGCCAGCAGAGCAACGCGTTCCGCTTCGATACCACGCCCGGAAATCACCACCCGCGTCGCCGGACGGTAGGCCGAAACAAAGGTGCCGCCGTGCCACCCCGCCTGTTCGGGCGGCGCGACGCAGCTCAACGATTGCTGCTGTGGCGAGTAAGCCAGCCCGGCCGGACAGCGCTTGCCGAGACACTCGATAACCTGATCGATGGCGTTGATGTCTCTGAGCACATGAATGGCGACGGTGATGCCGCCTCCGCAGGGCAACACGATGTCAAAAAATGGTGATCCCTCGCCGTAGAGCACGGAGCGATCACAGCCCTCGGATATGGCGAGAAGCGCCTCGGCCGCGACGGCCGCTTCCACACAGCCACCGGAAACGAACCCGGCGAATTCGCCCTCCTCGGTGACCACAACCTGCGAGCCGAGCGCGCGCGCCGCGCCTCCCCTTATGTCAACGAGCATGGCGATTGCCACACCGCCTGCGCGGAAACCGGCCCGCGCGAATTTCAGCAGCTCCAGCGGATCATCGGTTCGCAGCGTTCGGACCGGCGATGTGTTGACCCAGAGGCTCTCCTTCAAGACCGGCTCCGAAACAGGTCCATTCGCGGCCCGGCTTGCGGTATTCAAGCTACCGTCCCCACCGGCAGGCCGCGCACACGCTTGCCGGTGGCGGCGAAGATGGCATTGCACAGTGCCGGGGCCACGGGCGGCACCGGCGGCTCACCCACGCCGCCGGGCGGCAAATCATGGTCATCGTTGACCAGATGAGTACGTATCACCCGCGGCGAAGCATTGTGGCGCAGCACCTGGTAGTCGTGGAAATTGCTCTGCTTCACATGCCCTTTCTCGAAGGTAATCTCACTGGTGAGCGCCAGACTCAGCCCCATCACCGCGCCGCCTTCCATCTGTGCGCGAATGCGCTCGGGGTTGATCTGCGGACCACAGTCCATGGCCATATCCACCGCCAGCACCCGTACCTTGCCCTTCTCGTCCACGGCCACCTCGACCACGGTGGCGGTGTAGCTCATGAAGCTGTAACAGAAGGCCAGACCCAGGCCATGCCCCTCGGGAAGCTCACGCCCCCATTTGGCGCCTTGGCAGGCGGCGTCAATGACGCCGCGCAAGCGGCCCGTGTCGTAAGGATAGCGTTCCGGTGACTCGGTGTAGTTCCAGGTGTCCGCCATGTCGCCGGGATCGATCTGGCGTGCAGGACCAATCAGATCAAGCGCGAACTGCCGGTGGTCCTTGCCGGCACGGTGCGCCAGTTCCGCGATGAAACACTGCGCCGCGAAGGCATGGGGGATATTGGCCACCGAGCGGAACCAGCCGATGCGCGCGTGGGCGGCAACCTCAGCGGTTTCGACCCGCACATTCGGGATCTGATAAGGCATGTTGATGGCCGACATGGCCAACTCGAAAAGCTGCTGCCCCTTGGCATTCTCGGCGAACAGCGAGCCGATGGTCGGGGCGGCACTGCGGTGCAGCCAGGACCGAACCTTGCCGGTCTTGTCGATGACCGCTTCCAGCCGTTCCGCCGAGACGGTGTGCAGGTAGTCGTGGTGGATATCGTCTTCGCGGGTCCACACCAGCTTGACCGGCGTCCCCTCGGGCATGGCCCGGGCCACGATGGCCGCTTCATCAACATAGTCCGGCTTGGATTTCCGGCCGAAGCCGCCTCCCAGCAGCAGCACGTTGACTTTGACGTCTTCCGGCTTGAGTTTCAGCCGCGCCGCGACCGCCTGTTGTGCCGCCGCCGGGTTCTGCACCGAAGTCCAGACCTCGGCGCGGCCTTCCTTAATTTGCACCGTGGCTACGGGCGGCTCCATTGACGCATGCGCCAGGTGCGGGATGTAGTACTCGGCGGCGAACCGCTCCGTCTCGGCCGCACCGTTCCACACACTTACGGCATCACCGTTATCACGAATGGTTTTACCCGTTGCACGTGAAGCCTCCTCCAGTGTCTTGCGGAAATCGGCGGAGTCGTAGCCGCCGTTGGGGCCGTCGTCCCACTCTATCTCCAGCGCCTCACGGCCCTTGATCGCCGCCCAGGTGTTGCGTGCCACCACGGCGACGCCGCCCAGCGGCTGAAATGCCGGCGCCCCCTGGAAAGCGGGAATCTCCACCACTTTCAGAACACCGGGCACGGTCAGCGCTTTCTCACTGTCGAAACGGCGTAGCTTGCCGCCCACCACGGGCGGGCGCGCCACCACCGCGTAGACCATGCCGGGCAGGCGCATATCCATGCCATAGGTGGCCTGGCCCTTGCCGATGGCCTCTAGATCGACCAGACGTACCTGGTTCTTACCAATGTAGCGATAGTCGGCGCGCGCCTTGAGTTTGAGCTGCTCCGTCCCGGGTACCGGTTGCCGGGCCGCGTCGGCCGCCAGTTCTCCATAGCCCAGTCGTCGCCCGGAGCTCTGGTGAACCACTTCATGCCGCAGCGCCTTGACCTCGGACACGGACACCGACCAGCGGGCAGCGGCAGCCGCTTCCAGCATCTGCCGGGCCGCCGCGCCCGCGCGCCGCATCGGCATCAGAAAATGGCGCATGCTACGGGAGCCGTCCACATTCTGGTTGCCATAGCGGGCCTCGTTGGCTTCCGCCTGCACCACCTGCACGCGGTCCCAGCTGGCCTCCATTTCATCGGCCACCACCATTGGCAGGCTGGTGCGCACGCCGGTTCCCATCTCGGCACGGTGTGCCACGATGGTGACCATGCCGTCCGCGGCGATGGACACGAAGACCAGCGGGTCGTCCACCGTACCGCCCGGCATGGAATCGGCACCGTATTTCCTGGCATCGGCATCAGCGGCTCTGACGATGGTAACCAGACCACCCGCCGTCACCGCCAGCGTCAGTGCTCCCAGGCTGCTCTGGAGGAAACGGCGCCGGGAGAGTTGCACGGTCGTGGACATTTATTCGTCTCCTTGCGCCAGACGATCCGCCGCCTGCAAGATAGCGGCGCGAATACGCGGATAGGTGCCACAGCGACAGATATTGCCACCCATGGCGCCGTCAATCTGTTCTTCTGTGGGTGCCGGTGTGGTCTTGAGCAACCCCACCGCCGTCATGATCTGACCCGCCTGACAATAGCCGCACTGGGCCACATTGTTCTCGATCCAGGCTTGTTGCACCACCTGGCCGACACGGTCGGACGCCATGCCTTCGATGGTCGAAATCGCGCGCCCCGCCGCCGCGGACACCGGCGTGACACAAGAGCGGACAGGCGCTCCGTCCAGGTGCATGGTGCAGGCGCCACACAGCGCCATGCCGCAGCCGAATTTGCTACCGGTCATGCCAAGTTCGTCGCGCAGCACCCACAACAGCGGCATGTCGTCGGGAACGTCGACCTCCTTGGCCTGGCCATTGACGTTAAGCTGGGGCATGGCGAACTCCTTTGCGTTGCACAATCAGCGTGGTGACCATAACCAATAAGGGCACGAGCCCCTACCGCGAATCAAGAACAGTGCAAAAAAACACTCATCCGGTCACTACGGTTTCATGACTTCTTTGCGACATTCGTCACCGAATGATGTTTATCAACATCCGACAAAAAGCAATGCCAGGTCAATACCGCATCGTTGCCTGTTTATGTCACGACTATCCCGCAGTTTTGAGACAGCACGCTTACACGCAACACGCTGGCACGCGAACACGCCAATCGCCTGTACCTTCTGAATTCGTGGGTGCCTATTATGTGACTGATCATGGGCTATGCTAGCCAGCCGGCAGCGTGAGTAACAAAGATGGCGGGACTGCGATGGATTCGTTGATTACGGCGGCGGCGCGTGCTCTCACGGCGGGCGATCCGCTGGCCGCGCTCAATCAGGTCGCCCTGCGTGATGACGCCGCCGCGCTTGCCATGCGCGGCATCGCGTTGGCGCAACTCGGCGACCTGCCCCGTGCCGGAGCCTTGCTGAAAGCCGCGGCCCGGGCCTTCGGGAAGAAAGAAGCCTTGGCCCGGGCCCGCTGCGTTGTCGCCCAAGCCGAGATCGCACTGGCATCGCGCGACCTGGGTTGGTCCGAACAGCCCCTCGAGGCGGCCAGATCGACACTGGAAAAGCATGGCGAGCGGATCAATGCCGCCCATGCCCGGCATATCCGAATCCGGCGCCAGCTCCTGCTTGGCCGTCTTGACGAAGCCGAGCGGGGACTGGCCGGAATCGACCCCTCTTCCTATCCTCCCCCGCTGCAAGCCGCCCATGAATTGGTGATCGCCGGCATTGCCTTGCGTCGTCTACAAACGCGGCGGGCCCGGTCCGCTTTTGCCCGCGCCGACACGGCCGCCCGCCAAAGCGGCATTCCGGCCTTGATCGCGGAGGTGGAGCAGACCGCACTCACTCTGACGGTTCCGGCGGCGCGTCTGATTCATAAAGGCCGACAACGGACTCTGCTTCTTGAGGAAGTGGAAACGCTGCTGGCTTCCAATACGCTGATCGTGGATGAATGCCGCCATCAGGTCCGTAGCGGCGGTACCTCGATCCCGTTCGTGGGACGCCCGATACTGCTCGCTCTCGCTCGCATGCTGGCCGAGGCCTGGCCGGAAGACGTGCCCAGAGACGTTCTTATTGAGAAGGTATTCCGAACCCGCTTTGCCGACGATTCCCATCGTGCCCGGTTGCGGGTGGAAATCGGGCGTCTGCGTCAGCGCCTGCGAGGCCACGTCGGAATAAAAGCAACCCGCCGGGGCTTCACCCTGGCCCCCGAGCCCGGCGCTGACGTGGCCGTGTTGGCCCCACCTGTGGACGAAAAACACGCCGCCATTCTGGCCCTGCTTGCCGACGGCCAGGCCTGGTCCAGTTCGGCTCTGGCCCTGGCACTGGGCACCAGTCAGCGTACCGTGCAGAGAGCACTGGAGTCGCTGGCACAGGCGGAGAAAGTGCAACGTTTCGGCCAGGGCCGCGCCCGCCGCTGGCTGCTTCCCCCCATTCCCGGATTCACGACAACCTTGTTACTCCCGGCCCCGCTGCCGGGCAGCTAGGATCTGGCCCATACACAGGCAGCAACGAGGACAACAGCATGAACACATCATCAGCCGACCTGATCCGTGAATACGGCCCCTTCCCCGCTATCGACGCCGTGCACGGGGTTTCCTTCGACGGCCAGCACGTCTGGCTTGCCACCGGAGAAACGCTGACCGCCCTGGACCCCGACAGCGGTCAAACCGTGCGCTCATTGAACGTCCCCGCGGACGCGGGAACCGCCTTCGATGGGCAGCATCTGTTTCAGATCAGCGGAAACCAGATCCAGAAGATCGACCCGCGAAGCGGCGCGATCATCGCCACCCTCCCCGCTCCCGAAGGCGGCAACTCGGGTCTCGCCTGGGGCGAAGGCGTACTCTGGGTGGGTCAGCATCGCAGCCGCAAGATCCATCAGGTCGACCCGGAAACCGGTGCGATTCTCCGCACGCTTGAGTCCAACCGCTTCGTCACCGGCGTCACCTGGCTGGAAGGAGAGCTGTGGCACGGCACCTGGGAAAACGACGAAAGCGAATTGCGACGTATCGACTCCGCCACCGGAGAACTGCTGGAGCGAATCGAGATGCCGGCCGGAATGGGTGTGTCAGGGCTCGAGTCCGATGGCCGGGACCGTTTCTTCTGTGGCGGCGGTGGCAGCGGAAAGCTGAGAGCCGTACGCCGCCCGGGATAGTGCTGGAGGGTATCGTCGACAATATCCAAGAGCAGTCCAGAAAAATGGCCAAGGGACGACAGGATGGTCATCTCACTTGGCCTGGACTGTTGCGCACACTGGATCGGGGGTCACGCCGCCTATAACGACCCTAAAAACGCCAACAATGCTTCACGGTGTTCGCTACTGAGGTTGATAAAGCGGTTTTTAATCACCTCGGCTTCACCACCGTGCCAAATGATGGCTTCGGTGAGTGTGCGGGCGCGGCCGTCGTGTAAATAGCCAACGGGTATGTCGCCGGCCACGTATTTTGTATAGCCAATGCCCCATAACGCTGGTGTGCGCCACATACGGCCGCTGGCGAGACCTTCGGCAAAGTCATCGGCCAGGCCTTCGCCCATATCGTGCAACAGCAGGTCGGTGTATGGGCGAATTGTCTGGTTGCGGACTTCGGCGAAGCGCGAACGGGCGCTGGTTTGTATTTCGCTAACATGGCAAGCGTTGCAGCGAATGTCGTTAAACACTTGCTCGCCTTGTGCCACTTTATTGGGATCGACGTCCAAATAGGGCAATGGCGACACGCCCTGAGGAAAACCGCTTACCTGGCTGCGTTGCGCGGGTACCGCCAGCAACTGCAAGTAGTCGGTCATCAATTGCAGCGCGTCGTCGGGCAAACCGGCTTCGGTGCCGCTGGCGGGATCGCAGTATTTCGGGCCGGCCAGACAGTCACGGTTTGGATAAAGCGATGAGGTCACCGACATATCAAGCAAGGCGGCGTTGGCTACCTGATGGCGCAGGCTGACCTTGCCTGCTTTCCAGCCATAGCGGCCTAAACGTACCTCGCCGCTTTCGGGATCGTAAGCGTAGTTGGCTGTGCCGAGTACGCCATCCTCGTCTGGCGTGCCGCGAACTCGTGCCAGAATGGTGTCATCAGCAATGGCTTCCAACAGCCCCATGCCAATCAACGGTTGCGCCGCGCGCAGCGAATAGGAGGCGGGTGACGGCCCTTCAAAGGCGATAGTGGGTTTGCGCAGTGTAACCACCGTGCCATCGGCAAGGATTACATCGTGGCTGTCGAAGCCAGCCACATAAGCGGCGTTACCCCAGTTTTCGCTAGTGCCGCTGGTGGTTGAACGCGCATTCATTTGCAGGCTTTGGCCATAGACAGGGTGCGGTAAATATAGACCGTTGGCCGGGTTACTCTCCGCACCCACACGCACCACCATGGTGTCTAACCGTTGATTGGCAACCACCGGCGCGACGCTGCGGCCATTATTGATGTGGCAACTGACACAGGTCGATTGGTTAAAATGTTGGCCTTGCAGCTCCCGGCCCGCGTCATTACGGTCGTTACCGGCTTCATTATGCGCGCCGCTCCACAGATTGGTGTGTAACCAGCGTCGCCCCTCCATAAAACGCTGAATATTCCGCATGCCAACGTTGTTGTGGGGCTGCTGAAAGATAAAGCTGGCATTGTCGGCGTAATCGTATGATACCGAACCCAACCCGCCTTGCAGGGCGTGCCTGGGCAAGGGTTCGTTCATCAAGCGTGGCTCTTGACCGTACCAAGGACGTAAGCCTTCACCCATTACGTAAGTCAGTTCGTTGGTATAGTAACGAACAGCACCGTCATCGCCGATGGCATCCATGGCCTCGCGGGTCGAGAAAAACGAACTGGTGAACTCAATGATATCGCCTTGTTTCAACGGCCGTGCTGGCACATTGTCGCCGTTGGGTACCAGCACGCCGTCGGCATTCTCAGCCAAGGCGCTGTGACCGGGATAGGTGTCGAACACCACGCTACAGCCATCGTTGGCGCCGATAATCCCATGAAAACCGCTATCGGGGTTCAATAACTCGTTGTTAGCGGGCTTGGGCACTACCGGACAGGGCGCGCCGTCGCTCAGGTAGGTTGAATCGTCAAGCAGATCACCCGGACTCATCCAGCCAAAACCGGTGACATTGGGGTCATCGAAGCGGCGCACAAAGGAATGTCCCCCCCCTTTTTGCGCCTGTTGAAAGTACTGGTTAACGATAATGCGTGGCTCGGTGACGCCCGCGACGTTGCTGTTGTCGATAAATTCAACGCCCCAGGTGCGGTTTTTGAAGTAGTTGGCGACAAAGTTTAAGTGTGCGCCAGGCCCCTTATCGACCGGATTGCCTTGACCATCAACGGTGTCGTTGCGGCCAAAACCGTATTCATTCCACTCCTCGCCGCGTTCACGCGCGTGACGTGAGCGGCCCACCATGCCAAAACGGGTGACCAGCGTGCCATCGGCCAGGGTAAAGCGGATACTTTCAATGGGCTCCGCTGGCGCTGGCAGGGGCTGGCGGTCTCTGCCGTCTACGGGATAAGGCACATAAGATGTATCCAGTGTTGGCATTGAGTTACCACAACCGGGCGTTTGAAACTCGGCTTCAAATAGCGAGTAGCCATAATGGGTATGGCGGCGAATGCCTTGCAAACGCACGTAGCGAACGTTGATATTGAGATTGAAAAAGGTCTCTGTGTTGCCCTTTCCGACGGTGATGTAACGCACTTGATACCAATCTTCCGCATCGTCGGAAATATAGATGGCATATTCATCGGCGTACGCATTTTCCCAGTACAGTTTCATGGAACCGATGGCGGTTTTGGCACCAAAATCGAACTGTAACCAAGCATCGTCAGGGTCGGCGATATCGCTCCAAGCACTTTCCCAGCGGCTGCTCGGGTCGCCATCAACGGCTTTTCCGGCAGTATTATTGTCGTTTTCGTCGCCGGACGAACTCGCGGTGATGCCAGTGATGGGTTGCGCTGGCTGACATTCGCCATCGTCAGTTGCCGTTGCCAAGCGCAGTTCCGGCGGTGGCGCGGGTCGTACGGGCGCATCCGCGGACGGCAGCGGACTGATATCGCTGACTGGCGCTGGCTCAAAATCCGGTTCGGGCAGTTCCCCGGCAGGCGGGGAATCGGGGGCGGACGCGGGTGGTGTGCTGCCGCCACCTCCGCCACCACAGGCCGATGCCGTCAATGCTAACAATAGGATGAGCAACCTGCGCATGGTCAATTTCCCCCCCCCGCTTGCAATCCGTAATGGACAACACTTTGAGAACAGCCCCATCTTATTGGGCATATTTTTTCTTATTATGACAGGCTACTCATAAAAAAATGTGAACCTCTAGCGTAAACAGGGAACCCCTGAAAAACACCCGTCACCCTGGGCGTGCCCCGTACCGTCAGCCCAGGCTTGACCCGGGATCCCCCTCCGCAGGGCGCATCACTTCGTAGCGGGAGACCCCGGAAGGTCCCCCTACTCAGCGGGAACCCGCTCCGGCCGGCCATGCACCACCGCCAACCCGGCCAGGATCGCGATCATGCCGGCCAGCGACATTACCGACAGTGCATTGCCGAATACCAGGTAATCCAGTAACACCGTTACCACCGGAACCAGATAGAACAGGCTGGTCACATTGACCAAATTACCGGAGCGGATCATCCGATAAAGCAGCAGCTGCGCCGCCACCGACACTCCCAGCCCCATCCATACCACCGGCACCAGGAACCCCACACTCCATTGCCAATGAAAAGGCTGGAACGGGATCAGCAAAGCGCACAACAGCAGCGTCACCGCGTATTGCAACGGCAGCACCTCGCTCGGCGGCAACGCGATACGCTTCTGCCACAACGCGCCGACGGTGACACAGAGCAAAGCGCCCAGAGCAAACGCCATGCCGGTCCAGGACAACCTGGCCAGGACCAGACTCTGGTAGACCACCAGCGTCAGCCCCAGCAAAGCCAGCAGCAATCCCGCCAGCCGCCACGGCGCAAAACGCCTCTCGGTGAGTACCAGGGTGAGGATTGGTTGTGCCCCCAGCACCGTGGCCAGGAGTCCCGGCGTGACCTCATGCTCCAAAGCCAGGAAGTAACACAGGGTGTAAAAACCGATCAGCAACAAGCCGACGCCAGCCACCGGCAAACGTTGCCCTCGCGGAGGCAGCAAACGACCGCCACGGATCAACAGCAAGGCGCCAAGCGCGAGAGCGAAACGCAGAATCAACAGGGCAAGAACCGAGCCGTGGTCCAACCCCCAACGAGTGACGATGGCGGCACTGCCCCACAGCAACACGAACGTGGCCATGGCGCCCTGGGCCGCCCAGAAGGTATTTTCCGTTTTCATGAAAGCTCATCCATCGAATACGAACGGCCCCGACCTGACGCCGCGGAAACCGGGCGGCGAAGCCGTTAAAACAGATCGGGGAGGTCAATCAGCGGTATTAGCCGCGAACGATTTGCCGCGCTACGGCGACTGACGTCCGGACCGCGGCGACAACGACGGAAGCAAGCGGAGGAGACATGCCATGATCCCGCACGCGGTCGCCGGAAGACCGGACAGCTACAGCAACGATGCGTGCGACAACATTCATGAGAGGGAATCCGTTCATAACGATTTGACGTTGCTCATGGTAATACGTGAACAGGCCGCGCACCAGTATGATGCACGGCCGTCTTTCGTAGCCATGACACATCAGCAGCCTTCAAACCGCCGGTTTCGCCATCGGCGGCACCGGGAACACCCGGTCATAGGCCCAGTTGAAGCTGAAGGCATAGAACAGATAGAACAACACCATGGCGAGGTCCATCAGCAGGGCCTGCATCAAACCGATTCCCAGATACCAGGCTACTATCGGCAGCAGCATTACCAGCAAGCCACCTTCGAACAGCAACGCATGCCCTACCCGCATACGCAGAGTCTTCCTGGTATGGCCCAGCCAACGCAACATGGCGTGGTCGAACCCCAGGTTGAATACAAAGTTCCAGGCCGTGGCGATGGTGGCGCCCACCACCCCCAGCACGCCCATGTGACCGACCGGCAACTGAAACAGGTAAGCGCCCACCGGGATCATGATCGCCAGGCCGATCAGCTCGAACAGTACCGCGTGACGGACCCGGTCCTGAGTCGTACGCAATGCCATGATGAAACACTCCTCAATGATTTGACTGGCGCCCAATCTATCTTCAATATCGCAGAAATAAAGTTAGATACCATCTTAAAATCAGATAGATGACCGTTTCCCTGGACCAATTGCAGGCCTTCGTCATCGCCGCCGAGACGGGTTCGTTCTCCGCCGCCGCCCGGCGTTTGCACAAGGCCCAATCCGCCGTCAGCACCCAGATCTCCAATCTGGAGGAGGATCTGGGGCTGGCGCTGTTCAGCCGCGCCGGGCGCAGCCCTACCCTGACCCCGGCGGGGGAACGACTGCTGCTGGAAGCCCGGGTAATCCTCGACCGGCGTGAACACCTGATCGGCGTGGCACGCAGTTTCGAAGCCCATGTAGAGCAGCGGCTGGTGGTGGCCGTCGACGAGATTTATCCGGAACGGGTCATGGCCGAGGTGTTCGCCGAATTCGCCGAACAATTCCCCCACGTGGAGTTGGAGTTGCTGTTTCCCATGATGGAGGACGTCAGCCGCCTGGTATTGACCGGCAAGGCCGACCTCGGTGTCATGTGGCGGCAGGAAATTCTACCCACCGAGCTGGGATTTCAGACCCTCGGCTGGGTGCCGATCAAAATGGTCTGTGGTAAACACCACCCTCTGGCCAAGGTACGGGTGGACTGGGAAGACCTGAAACGCCACCGTCAGATTCTGGTGGCGGCGCACAGCGACGGCCCCGAGAAACAGCGGTTACGAGTGGCACCGGAAGTGTGGTGGGTGGAAAGCCACTGGGTGATCCTGCAGCTGGTGCGCCAGGGAATCGGCTGGGCCTTCGTCTCCAGTCACGTGATCGAGGCGTCGCCGGTGGCCGCGGATCTGGTGGTTCCGGAACTGCAGTTCGACGACTTTGATCTGCCGGTGGCGGTGGAGATGGTCTGGCACAAACAACGCCCCTGCGGGCCAGCGGCCAAATGGCTGCGGGAGCGATTCGCCGCCACGGCACTCTCCTGACTTCTCCTGATTGCGCCGGCCACCGGTCGGATCCGTCACCCACATGGACAAGCCGACGGGGCTTCTCCGGCGTCGGGAAAACACCGCGCCCAAGGCTCCGGCGCCAGCCGTGCGGTATTGGCGATAAAACTGACCGTCGAATAGAACCCGCACAAAGCAAGAACTTCCAGCTGCTGCTCGGTTTCCCAATGCCGGACGAACAACGAGTGCGCCTCCTCACTCAGCTTGCCTTCGTCATGCAGTTCATCAACCACCCGGATCAGGGCTTGTTCCTGTTCGGTCCAGCATGGCGCTTCCGCGGTCCCGTGCCGAGTGGCAACCAACTGCGCTTCATCCAGCCCCGCCGCCTTGGCGAACACCCTGGCGTGCACGCCCCACTCGTATTCACACCTATGGTGCGCGGTGGTGCGCAAGATCACTATTTCCCGCTGACGCAAAGGTAACGGGCTGGCGTCATCCAGCAATCCCGCCGCGCCGAGTTTGCGTAACAGACGGGGATTGCGGGCGAAAACCCGGAACAGGCTCAACACCTCGCCATCCCGCTGCGGGTAGTACTTGTCCAGTATGGCCTGAGTCTCTCTGTCAAATGGCGGCCCCGAAAGGGGCCTCAAATCGTGTGTCATTGTCGTCTCCCGATCGCTACAATATGTGTAGCACGCATTCAGTCTCCGCTACTTTTTATGTAGCAGTCAAGCCATTCAAAAAGGAATCGTCATGGCCAGGAAAACCGTCAGCCAACCGGTCCGGGGATCAACCACCGGCCGCCCGATCATGGTATTGCTGGATCTTCTCGGGCAGCGCTGGGTGCTCCGCATCCTCTGGGAGCTGCGAGGTGAGCCTTTGTCATTCCGGGAACTGCAGGCGCGCTGCGGTCAACTTTCACCAACAGTGCTGAATGAGCGCATAAAAAAGCTCCGGGAACGGGACATCGTGGAACACCAGGAAGGAGCCGGCTACCGTCTCACGAAAGCCGGGAGAGAACTTGGAGAGCAACTTCTCGGGCTGTACCACTGGAGCGAGCGCTGGTGGGGATAGTCTCTTCAACCTGTCTGTTTCAGCGGGGCTGATTTTTCAGACAACACGCCTCTTTTTTTCATTTTCGCAAATCGTTTAATCATTAACAGCCTCCATCGCCGCAAAATCCCCAAAAATACCGATACCACCCCTCCACTTCTGCACCATTTTTTAGTGTCATAAAATGCCATTTTTTTATATAAAACTATTAGTAGTAACTCATTTTTTTATGTGTTGAATTTGATTAAGAAAAAGACTCCATTAAATCAGGACGAGAGAAGATGAGGGACAATCACATGGACAGTCAATTTGATGAGCTTGCCGCGCTTTACGAGGAAATGGCGGAATGGCCCTTCCGAAAACACTGCGAAATCCCTTCGGTTTTCAGTGTGCTTGGCGACCTTTCCGGCCTGGATGTGTTCGATTTCGGTTGTGGTAGCGGCTTCTACAGCCGCGCCTTGCGCCAACGGGGCGCGGCATCGGTGACCGGCTATGACGAATCCGAAGGCATGATCGCCTATGCCCGGCGCCGCGAAGAAAAGGAACAGATAGGGGTCTCCTTCATCGACACTCTCGACGAAACCACGGAGCAACACTTCGATCTGTTATTGTCCGTCTATGTCCTCCCCTACGCGTCCGACTTTCCGGCTCTGCTCGACATGTGCGGGGCCATGGTATCCCGGCTCAAGCCCGGCGGGCGCCTGGTGGCCCTGCCGATCCACCCGGAATATGCCCTGCCTCCCTCCTACTATCGCCATTACGGCTTCCAGCTCAGCAGCGATGAACAGACGGCTTATGACGACGGCTCGGCCATCACCCTGCATTTGTGTCATCCCCCTTATGATGAGTATGTGACCGCTTATTACTGGTCCGCGCAGGCCCTGCATGAAGCAATGACAAAACAGGGTCTCGAGGCTCTGCAATGGCACCAGCCCCGGGCCACCGAAGAAGGGCTCAACTTGCTCGGCGCCCCCTTTTGGGAAGCCTATCAGAGCCGTCCCCACGCGGCGATCCTCGAGGGACGCAAGGAGAGATAACCATGCTCGCCGTGCCGATACCGGAGCCCTTGCTACCCCGGTATGGAGAGACATCCGTCCGTCTCTGCCCCTCCGTGCGCACCCTTGATCGCCATGCCTGGGACGCCTTGGTCAGCGATAGCAACTTTTTCAACAGCCATCGCTGGCTGGCCTCTCTGGAGTATGCCTTTGGACCACAGGAAACGTTGGCGGTATTCGGGGCCGGAGGGCTGATGGCCGGCTGTCCGGTTTGGAAAGGACAGCCCGATGACGCCCTGTTCAATCCATCCACGCTGTTCGGAGGCCTCGCTGGTCCGTGGGAAGAACACTTCCTTTGGGGAGGGGCTTACCGTGCCACTCACAACGAGCCAGTGGTCACCGTCGGCAGCCGCCGGCGCTCCGCGCAACGACTGCTGCTCAGCGCTCTAAAACAGCTTGCCACGCAACGGGATCAAGCCGGCGTGATTCTACCGTACATACCCTTGCACCATGCCCTGACTCTGCGCCGCTCGCATCCGGAAACACAGATTATTCTCCATACCGCCGAGGCATTTCAGCCCATTTCTTCAGGCGGCTTACAGGCCACCGTCTCCGCGTGGAGAAAGCGCTACCGCTCACGCACCTGGTCGGAAATTTCCGCCTTTCGGAATCATGGCAACGCCATCGAGTGGTCCTCTCTGACACCGGAACTGGAACCCGTGGTGGCAAGGCTGGTGACAAGCAATCGGCACAAGTACGGCTCACAGGCCGGTGAAGCCTGGATGTCGCGAATTCTTTCCGGCCAGAAACAGGCCGGCCTGCATCAGAACATTATTCTCGCCACCGCCAGGCATGGCGATCGAGTCACGGCCGTATGCGTGTTCTATCGCTTTGGGAAAGCACTGCATCTCCGTTATTTCGGCTCGGATTATCAGCATCGTGACAATGATTTCCGTTACTTCATTCTGGGCTATTACGCTCCCCTCGACTTCGCCGCCCGTCAGGGTTTTTCGGTGTCCCACCTGTCGATTTCCGCCCTGGATGCCAAAGCCAAACGAGGTGGCATCGTCACCCCACTGGCCGCCGTGGTGATGCTCCGTGATGGCCCCCTTGATCCTCGCCTCGTCGCCGAGCACAACCTGGCGATACAACACTTTTATCAGAGCCGCTATCAACACTACACAAGCACCGACTGGAAATTGGTGAATACCCCGTAACCAAGGAGGAATCATGTTACATCTGGTCTACATCATGCGCCCCACCGTCCACGCTCGAACCCATCAAAAGGAATTCTGGGAGTGGGTACGCGCCCGCGAACAATGGTTCTATGACGGGTTGGATATGGCCCAGAACCCGCGCTGGTACGTTCACACTATTGGACAGCACGTGCACTGCATCGAGCATTCCGTGGCCTTCCTCGACGAAGCCGCCTGGGGTACGTACCGTGCGGAAGTACATCAGCGCGCCAAGGAACCGGCCTGGGAAGAGCGCCGGGTGGAACAGGATAAGTGGTGGGACATCATTGATGCCCGCTTGATGAACGAGGTCAAAATGGAGCACTCGTAATGCCCGCGCAACAGGAACTCGCCGCCCGAGCCACACGGCTGCTGAACAGCACCCGCTTTGTTACCCTGGCCACCGTGTCACCCGAAGGTATCGCCTGGGCGTCAACCGTGAACTACGTGGTGTTTCGCACGCCGCTGCGCCTGCTCTGGTATTCCATGACCAGTGCACGGCATTCCAGCAACATTCACGGTAGCCACGATGTGGCCGCCTCGCTGTTTCGCACCGACCTGGGAGAAGCCGCTCCCCCAGTCGGATTGGACGGATTGCAATTGCAGGGAAGTTGCCACCCTTTATCCGACCAGAAAACGCCTGACGCTCATCGCGATTACTATAGGGAAAATTTTCCCGATCCCGGGGTGCGCCGCCAATGGCAGTTGCCTGTGGAGCAGTTTCTGAGCGGCGGTGGCAGACGTTTCTATGAGCTCAAGCTCACCCGGTTATGGCTATTGGACCTGCAGCGGTGGAGCGAGGACAAGGTCGACCAGCGGGTGGAAATCACTCATCTGATTCCAGAGCTCTGAGCCGGCACGTTATACGGGCGGACAGTCTGGTGGAGTTTCGTTCCAGGGGATACGCTGTCTCTTTCTCGCACCCCCAATGGATACGGAAACCTGATGGATCGGCCGCAAATAAAAGGTACCGGTTACGCCTTCGCCACCAGCGCCTTATGGGGCGCCACCGGTATCTGGGTAGCCCTCCTGACGGTTCTGCCGGTGTCTTCCACACTGTTGTTCCGTTTCGTTACCGCCACCGTGCTACTGGTACCGGCATTACTGCTCTCCGGCGGTATCCGCAAACCCACTCGCGATGGCTATGGCGCGGGCGCCCTGCTGGTCGCCTATTATCTGTTCGCCACCATCGGTTTTTATTTCAGCAACGTGGTCAGTGTCTCGCTGCTGGTGTCCACCTCACCGTTCTTCGTCATGTTGATTCGTGTTTGCCGGCGGGAGGCATTACGCGGCCAGGAGATGGTGGGCGGAATTCTGGCTTTTACCGGCGTGTTGGTGCTGATTGCCGGCGGCGCAGCCGCAACCGCCGGCCGCCTTCCCGCTCTCGGTAATGTCTGTGGCCTGGGCGCCGCGCTGACCATGGCGCTGTATTCACTGATCGGACCGCGTCTGCAGGGACAGGGCTGGACCGTGGTATTGATCAGTTGCCTGCTGGGCGCCCTGATCAGCCTGCCGTTCTCCGTGCCGACACTGACGTTGCCCGATTGGCCGCAATGGGGATTATTCGCGGGCCTGGCGCTGTTCTCCACCCTCGCCCCCGGCTATCTCTACCCGCTGGCCTGCCAGCGCATCACCCCCACGGCGGCCACCGTGATCCGCCTCAGCACACCGTTCTTCACCGCCTTCTTTGCCTGGCTGATCCTGGAACAAACACTGGGACTACATCACCTGCTCGGCGCGCCGCTGATGTTGGCCGGCGTCTATCTGACTTTGCCCCGGAGTGCGGTCTGATTCACAGCGGGCGGTTCCGGGTTCTTGAACAGACCCCACAGATCAAAGTGATCGAATACTGCGCGGATACTGCTGTCATTGCCTCCCACGGCGGATTTGTTGGCCCGCTTTAGCGAATGCAGCTGGCTGCCTTCCACCACCGGAAAACCGGTTTTGAAGTCACCGTAATCGGGGACACGGCGGCAGGCCGTTCCCCGCTTCAGGCTCATGGCCTTGAGCCAGACGTCGTCCGCGTTGGGACAGAGCGACCGGAACAGGGTGGCATCGAGCACCTGCTCGTCGAGACAGCCGGGGAAATACAGCACACCGCCGACACCGGTCGGAAACGTCAGTAAGGAAGGTGCGCTATCGGAGGTCGGTTTCTCCCATTGTTTGTAGGGCAGCACCTCTCCCCGCGAATCAAACCGCATGCCGTGAGCCCGCAAGCAGGGAATCACACCCGGCATGGCCCGATAACTTCGATACAACCTGTCCACCAGGTCATGGGGATAGAGCATATCGTCGTCCACGGTGATCACCAGGCTGTGCGGATAGCGCATCAGGGTGTAATAGAATTTCTTGTAAGGCCCCAGGTCTTCTGGGCAGAAGGCGACTTCCAGCCCACGCTGTTGTTGCAGGGTCAGAATATGAGGGACATCGGCCCGGCGGAATTCCGGTTCCGATAACCAGAGAATGATGCGATCCGGTTTCAGGGACTGCTGCAACAGACTCTCAATGGTTAGATAAACGTTATCGATACGCTTGTCGAAGGTGGTCAGCGAAACGATGATCTCCTCCTCCAGTGCGTTGCCCACTCCAGGGATGGTGCTGTTGATCGCACTCCACTGGAACTGGCCGGACAAAAAAACGCTCTTCTGCAAAGCGATGGCATCACGTTTCGCCCGGAGCCGTTTTTCTCTGCGTCTTGCTTTCCACATGCGCTCGTCTCCGGTCGGCTATGCGTGAGGCCGCAGCCCGGGCAGGCTGGCGAAGAAGTCCTGATACTGGCGCACCACCACCGCACGGCTGAACCGCTGCTGATAGTGCCGCCAGCCGTTATCGGCCAGCCGCGCCCGCATCGCCGGTTGCCGAAGCAGGGAGGCGATGGCCCCGGCCAGGGCAACCGTTTCGTCCACCGGTGTCACCAGCCCGGTTTCGCCATGCTCGATCAACTCCGCCGGCCCCTGGGAAGCGGTGGCGATGATGGGACAGTGATGCGCCCAGGCCTCCAGCACGATGGAACCGAGCCCCTCATGTCGGGAAGGACAGACAAACAGATCGGCGCTGCGCATCAGCGCGGTGACATCATCGCGCCAGCCGAGGAAACGGACCCGTTCCTCCAGCCCCAGTTCCCGACAGAGCGTCTTCAGCGCCGCTTCTTCCGGACCACTGCCGGCCAGCCACAGCATGGCCTCGGGGACCTGCTGCAAGGCCGTCAGCAACACATCGAATCCCTTGTTCACGTGCAACCGCCCCGCCGCAAGCAGCAGCGGACAATCCGGCGGCGTGGCGAAATCCGCCCGAGTCACCGGCTCGACCGGGTGTTCATCGGCAAAGTTCGGGATCTGCACCACCCGTCCGACCGGCATGCCGCCACGCACCAGGTGATCACAGATCCCTTTGGTGATGCCTATCCAGTAGTCCGCGTGGCGGTAGTATTTCAGGTTGTAGTAGTGCCCCAACCGGCTGACCAGGGTGTAATCCCCGGGGGGCGTCAGCGCACTGGCCCGGTTCATCCAGGTCAGCACAATATCCGGCCGATAGCGGCGCAAAGCCTGCCGATAACGGACCCGTTCCCAGGGCCGCAACGGGCCGGGGAAACGAAATCCACAACTGGCCACACCGGCACTCCTGAGTGCGCGGACGCGCTGTTCATAGGGACGCAGGAACGCCTGTTGTTCAAGCCCTGGTTGCCCTTGCAGGGCGCTCACCAGCCGCACGAAGAAGCTCTCCGCACCGCCTTGTTCCGCCCCCGCCAGTACCTGGGCCAGCCGTTTCATTGGTTTCTCCCCAACGCCTCGGCCCGGCCATCGTGCAACAGCAGGCCGTGGTAACCGGGGAAGTCCGGCTGGCCGCGCTGGGCCAGCAATGCCTGTATTCTCTGATGCAGATTGGCGACTTTCCTTTGTGTTTTTCCGCGCTGCAAAGCGACCGGCAACAGCAACATCGGGATCAGCCCGGTGCTGCCCAGCCCGTCAATCACCACCAGACGGCGAATACCGCCGTCGCCGGCCCGCTGTACCACGATGTTGTGCAGCAGCAGATCCCGCGACGGCATGCGCATCGCCAGCCAGAAGCCGGCCAGCGCTTCCACCGCCTGACGACAGGCCTCGGTCATGCCCTCATCCCAGAGGGTTTTCTTCAGCGTCTGGGCGACGCCGCCATCGTCATCGCGGATTAGTTCGGACACCAGCCCCGGCCCCATATCGGTCCGCACGAAACCGAAACAGCGGCTGACATGCCGATACAACGGCTCGCCATAGCGGCGCTGCAACGCCACCATTACCTGCCGCTCTTCACGGTTGTCATCAAAACGAGAAAGGGGCAACAGTGTTTTCGGGAACCCCTTCTTGCGCCGCCGATCCGCCACAGTGAAGTCGGGACGACGAACCTTGATGCAGCGGCCCGAATCCGTCGGGTCGACAAAACACAAGCGGTTGCCGCCACGCGCAAACGGCGCCTGCGAGGAAAGCGTCACTGCCATCAGAAAGCCTCCCGCTCCCGCCGGGCCCACACATAATCATAAGAGAACGGCAACTGCAGTGACGCTTCAACAATGTACCGGGCATACAGTCGTGAATTCATCCGCTCGTGAAAGAAGGCCCGGGCGCGGGCGGCCCAGTGTTGGCGACGGGCATCGTCGTGGTGGAAGGCCAGAACCTGCTCACGCAGGGCATCGTCGTCATCGAAATAGACCAGGGTTTCCGGCGGCAGCAACTCATCAAAGCGCGGCGCACTGTGGCAGAACTGCAGGATGCCATTGCCCGCCAGCTGCGCCATCCGCGCCGACGAATACCAATAATGTCCTTCCTGCCGGTTCAGGTTCAGCCCCATGCGCGTCTCGGCCAGGGCACGTTCGTAATCACGCCCCCATACCGGCGGCATGCCAAAGCTGCCCGGCGTCCGGAAGCACAAGGTTCCATCCAGAGCGTCCTTGAGTTGCCGGACGGTTTCCTGGCGGTGCGTGAAATCATTGCTGTTGCTGCAGAACAACAAATCCACCGGCAAATTGGTGCGCTGGCTGTTGTCCAGGGTTTCAATGGAGGCGTCCACCGGGTTGGGCATGTGATAGAAACGCGCCTTGCTGCCCCGGAAGCGCCGCAACTCCGGTAGCCCTGTAGAGACGAACACCGCATCCACCACTTCGGCACGATGACCGATCCGGGCCTCGTTGTCCGGTACGAAAAGAGGGTCGTTATTGCAATGAATCAGCACCGTCCCGGGGCATGCCTTGCGCAGGCTGACCAGGGTATCGTTGCTAATCAGGTCACAATGCCCACAGATCACCAGATCCGGCTGCACCGCTTCCGCGGTTTCCAGCAGCCGCCGGTTCGCCTGCCGCTTGCCCAGGTCACGGATGCCCAAAGGCGCCTCAAAGGCCGCCACATCCCGATCACTGAATACCCGCACGTCATGATCATTGCGGATCAGACCAAGGGTGAGCTTGTGCGCCCAGCTTACCCGCGTTTTACCGTACCGCCGCAACTGCTGGTAGGCCACATGCAGCACTCTCATTTTTGCGGCTCCCGCACGCCGGTTACCAGCTGACAGGCCTGCCCAGCCAGCGCCTGACGATAGACCTTCAAAGTGGCGTCGACCTGCTGCCGCAGGTGGAATTGCGGAGGCAATTGGACCACCGCCGGCACCTTCAGCAGCTGCACGATCCGCGCCACCACGGCCGGCACGTCATCCTCCGTAACCAGCCCGTCGGGGAAACAGGCGGAGAGAATCTCCGCGGCACCGCCCCGCTCGAACCCCACCACCTTGCAACCGGTCGACAGGGCTTCCGTTATCACCCGGCCAAAGGGCTCCGGCTTGCTGGAGAGATGGCAGACCATCTCCGCCAGCCGGTAAAACTGCACCATGTCCGCCCGCCGCCCGACCAGGGTCACGTGGGGCGCGAGCCCCATGCTCAGCGCCTTGTTTTCCAGCTCCGTACGGTAATGCTGCTTATCAGGCTCGGCTCCGCCGACAATCACGCCGTGCACGTCCGGCACCTGTTGCACCAGTTGCCGCATCACCTCCAGAAAGGTTTCCTGCCCTTTCCAGCGACTCAGACGGCCCGGCATCAGAATCAGGCGTTTGCCCTGAAAATGGGGATAGCTGGCGTAAAGCTGTCGCAACCAGCGACGGTCCGGTTCCGCCGGCGAAAACCGCTCGACATCCACGCCCCGCGGGATCACGGTAATCCGCGCGGGGTCCACCCGGTAATGCTCGCGAATGTACTGATTGACCCCTTCGGAAATCGCGATCACATGGGGTGGCCTGGCCATGATGGCGCTGTAGCGGTTGACCGAATAGAGGCCATGAAAGGTACTGACCAGTGCCGGACGCCGCGCCGGCGGCAACTTGCGCCAGGCCAGCCACACCAGCCAGGCCGGCAGACGGGAGCGCACATGCACCACATCCGGCGCCAGCTCCCGAAGCAACTGTCGAACCGGCCTTATTTGCAAAAGGGACCACAGAGATTTGCGGTGCACGGGCAGGGTCGCATGCCGGCTGCCCTGTTCTTCCAGCTGCGCCACCATGGCGCCACCATTGGACAGCACCCAGGATTCATGGCCTTGCCGAACCAGCTCCCGGGCAAATTCAACGGTGCCTCGTTCCACGCCACCACTGTTGAGCGCCGGCAATACCTGCAAGACCTTCAAAAGTCGGCATCCCGGTAACGTTCGATCAGCCAGTGGGCAACCCGGTTGGCTTCCCACAGATGGGCCGCCCTGACGGTTTTGGCCTCCATCAGAGTGTGGCGCTGCTGCCAGGCGGCCACCAGGCCCCGCTGTTGCAACTTTCTGACACCGTCCACCACCCGTTTCTTGCCACCGGGGTGCAATTCCAGCATCCCGGTGAGCACGCCCGCGGTGAGAGATTCATACAGCATGGACACGCTATCGGGGGAGACCCAGGCGACCCGCGACTGCCGTAATTGCTGAGGTAACCAGTCGACCGGGGTCTGTTCGTGATGAAAAAAGCGCACATTGGGCTGCGTCAGTTGCTGCAGCCTCGCCACCAATGCCGGCGGCGTGCGGCGGGAACTGGTCACCGCCCACTGCCAGTGCGGATAATCCCGCGACAGTGTCTGCAGCTGCTGGTAGATCGCCTCGCTGTCCCACTGAAAATGGGGCGACTCGCCACCGACCAGAATCAGCCCTCGGGATTCACCGATCAGTGCCGGGTTGGGATGCACCGCCGTGATCGCACCCTGGGTGGTAAGAATATCGCCACGGGCCGGCGGGTTATCGTGCTCGGGAATCACCTTCAGATCCGCCCAGCGCCCGGGAAAGCTCGGCCGCATCAACACTACCGTCATGGCGTCGTATTGGCGGCGGCAGGCCATCAGCAGGGTATGGGTGCCAGAACCGGCGGCAATGATAATGGTCGGTGCCGGCGCATCAATGGCCGGAGCCCGGCCCATCACCGCCCGCCACGGCGACACCCGGTATTCACGGCAGGACAGCCAGATCAGTTGCGCTCCGCACAGGGTTTCCAGCCGCTCGCCCAGGCCACGCAGTTGGTTCACGTGACCCGCCTTGCCGTCATTGAGCAACCACACCACCGGCCGGACCAGCGGCCGCGCCAGCCATAACGGATCCATACTCGCCAGCAGCGGCTCGGGCGGAGGCGCCCCGATATCGAAAAACGCCCGCCCCGGCCAGTGCGGATCCCCACCCAACGCACCCACCTTGCTGGCGTTCGCCTTTATGGAGGATGAGCTCATGAACACAATCCTGAGAAGCTATCGCTGATCAGACATTGTTTATGTACTTCATGACAGTATTGAGACCGCAGGAATGCGACCGCAGGCTGAAGAGGAGCAGATTTAGGGTACGCGCCCAAACCTCTTTCAAAATTCAGAAAGTAACGATCTTTGTATTCAATATCGACATAAGGCAAAGCATCAAGCTCTGTTTTATCAACACCTGGAGAAACAGGGCCATACTCACCGCCGATTCCGATTGTCACATCCCAATCTTTCCAATTGCGTGTTCCCATTTCTTCCTCACCGTGTTCGTATGAGGAATTTCTCCAGCCGATTTCCTCGGCATATGCTGCGGTACTTCCAAACATCGTACAATCCGAAAGCGAAGCTACTATAAGCTTTTTCATAGCACCTCCTTTCATTGTTTAGTTGGCCTTCCACCCGCCAAAAATACTTGAAAGGGCGATTGAACAATTACAGCTTAGATGATCGCGTCTAACTGACAGGTTGAGAGCAAATTAAAGATTGTTAATGTTGGAAAAGACGTAACTGTCCGCCCAGCCCACCTAATAATAGATCTTCCAAGCCGTTACATTATGAGCTCCCCAACAAACCGGAGATCATCATGAACAAACTTGTTGAAGAGAAGGCTGGAGAAAGCACACAAACCCCGAACCCGTTGCGTGATGGCGTGTTTATCTTTCGCAATAAATCCGGTGACAAGGTCAAACTAATGTACTGGCAACGTAACGGTCTGATGGTGAGTTACAAGCGCCTGAAACAAGGGCGCTTCAAGTGGCCCAAGGCCAGTGCCGACAGCCTGTCGCTGCCCCGTCAGGATCTGGAACTTTTGCTGGATGGCATTGACCTGAACAAGCTCAAGCGAGTGTGTCGGGGGCGGCTCAGGAAAAACAGGTGCTGATTTTCTGGCGCTTACGATTGAGGTCGGCCGACGCTTATTTGACGCTGCCTCGCGGTGGCGTCCGAGCGACGCCCGGGGATTCGTCACGACGGCGCCAATACCAGGCCAGCACCGCGCCGGAGAGGTTGTGCCAGACGCTGAACAGGGCACCGGGCAAGGCGGCCATGGCAGTGAAATGTTTCACCGCCAGCGCCACGCCGAGACCGGAGTTCTGCATGCCCACCTCGATGGCAAGGGTGCGGGCACGGCGCGGGTCGAAACGGAACAGTCTGGCAACGCCATAGCCGGCGGCCAGGCCGATACCGTTGTGCAGCACCACCGCCAGCATGACGAGGGCGCCGCCACTGGCGATACGGGATTGATTCAGGGCCACGATGATGCCGATCACCAGAACGATGGCGGCCACGGAAATCAGAGGGAAGGCATCACGCACCCGATCCAGCCGCTTGCCCAGTAACGAATTGATCAAGGTGCCACCAATCACCGGCAACAAAACGATCTTCACCAGGGAAACCAGCATCGCCGCCACCGGCACGGGCAGGGTTTCGCCCAGATACAGCCACACCAAAGCCGGTGTCGCCAGCACCGCCACCAGGGTGGACACCGCGGTCATGGCGATGGACAGCGCCACATCGGCGCGGGCCAGATAACAGATCACGTTGGACGCGGTGCCGCCGGGACAGGCGCCGACGATCACCAGACCGACCATCACCTCCGTGGGCAGGGCCAGGACCTTGGCCACCAGCAGCGCGGCCAGCGGCATGACCAAGTATTGCAGCGCCACCCCCAGGCCAATGACGCCGGGCGCCCTGAATACACGCAGGAAGTCCTCCCAGGTCAGGGTCAGCCCCATGCCGAACATGATCACCATCAGCAGCGGAACGATCCAGTCGGACAGCGCCGCCAGTGGCGCCGGCATGAAATAGGCAAAAATGGAAAACAAAATCGCCCACAGCGGGAAAAGTCTCGCGATCATGCCCTGCCCTCACTATCTGATGTTGTTGTTCTGGATACCGTCGTGCGGGAGTGGTCAGTCGGTGCCCTCCCGGGCCTTGATGGACTCGAAGTCCTCATCCTTCAATTCCGGCAGTTGCTCGTCGCAGCCCTGGATGCCCTGGCGGCGCAGGTTGTCGCAGACCCGGTCCAGTTTGCCGTCCACCGCGTGCATATGATCCAGCAGCGTGCCAATGGCCTCCGCCACCGGGTCGGGCATATCGTTGCTGACGCCATAAGCCTGGAAGCCGATCTTCTCCGCCATCTCCCGGCGGTTGCGCTCCTGCTCGTTGGCCGGTTGACGGATCACGCGGCCGGGAATGCCAATCACCGTGGCGCCTTCCGGCACTTCCTTGGTAACCACGGAGTTGGAGCCAATTTTGGCGTTCTTATGCACCACGAACGGGCCCAGCACCTTGGCGCCGGCACCGACCACCACACCGTCTTCCAGCGTCGGGTGGCGCTTGCCCTTGTTCCAACTGGTACCGCCCAGGGTGACGCCGTGGTACAGGGTGACGTCATCGCCAATCTCGGCGGTCTCGCCAATCACCACGCCCATGCCATGGTCGATAAAGAAACGTCGGCCAATCCGCGCTCCCGGGTGAATCTCGATACCGGTCAGCCAGCGGCTGAAGGTGGAGATCAAACGCGCGAGCAGCTTCAGACCGTGCCCCCAACACCAGTGCGCCAGCCGATGGAACAAGACGGCATGCAGCCCCGGATAGTTCAGCAATACCTCAAGGGTGTTGCGCGCCGCCGGGTCACGGTGAAAGACGGATTGGATGTCCTCTTTGATCTGCTCGAACATAGTTACCTCTAAGAGCCTGCTCTACCTGCTCTATGAGCGGTCATCCAGGGCCTTGTCAATGGCCACCAGGGTGCCGCGCAGGATATTGATTTCCATTCTGTCGGGGCGGGCGCGCAGGAACAATCGCCGCATGCGTGTCATCACCTGGGCCGGTTTTTCCGGGTCCAGGAACTCACTGCGCACCATGATTCGCTCCAGATGATCGAGGAAGTGCTGGACGGCGTCGTTACTGGCCGCCGGCTCGTCCCAATACATCCGGGGTGGCGTCATGGTGGCACGATTGGCCCGCGCCGCCTTCGGCACGGTATCGTCGTCGGCCAGTACCAGACGCAGTTCATAGGCAATCAACTGCACCGCCGACGCCACGTTCAGCACACCATACTCCGGGTTGGTGGGCACGGAAACATGCAGGTTACAGCGGTGCAGCTCTTCGTTGGTCAGGCCACGGTCCTCACGTCCGAACAGCACGGCAATGCGGGCGTCGGCGGGTTCCTGTTCCAGTTGCTGGCCGAGCTCACGTGGCGTCAGGCAGGGCCAGGGGATACGGCGATGGCGGGCACTGGTGCCCACCACCAGGGTGGCGCCTTCCAGGGCTTCATCCAGGCTGTCGCACACCCTGGCCGCGGCAAGAATGTCGCCGGCACCGGAAGCGCGGGAGGTGGCCTCGGCGCTGGGGTGGATTTTCGGCGTCACCAGCCGCAGATCGCTCAGTCCCATGGTCTTCATGGCGCGAGCCGCCGCACCGATATTGCCCGGGTGGGTGGTTCCTACCATCACCACGCGCACGTTGTCTAACATGATGTATCCAGATCGCGGGAAAGAAGGGGAGTTTAACAGATTCTCACCTGCCCACAGTCCTCCGCCTCTGCTAAACTTCGCGGCAATATGGCTCCTGGTGCCCGTTCAAGGTCACCGGCCCAAACCGCTCTTTTAAACCGACAGGATACCGGCATGCACGCGCCGCAAGTGAACATTGCTCTGCGAGCCGCCCGCCAGGCGGGCAATCTGATCCGCCGCGCGGCGGAGAACAACGATCCCCTGACCGTGGATCAAAAGGGCATGAACGACTTCGTCACCCAGGTGGACCGGGCGGCGGAAGCTCGCATCATCGAGGTGATTCGCAAAGCCTATCCGCAACACGGCATCCTCGCCGAGGAAGGCGGCGAGATCACCGGCACCGGTGAAGGTGTCGACTATCAGTGGATCATCGATCCGCTGGACGGCACCACCAACTTCATCCACGGTTTTCCGCAATATTGCGTTTCCATTGCTCTGTCCATCAAAGGCCGGGTCGAGCACGCGGTGATCTACGATCCACTGCGGGATGAGGAATTCACCGCCAGCCGCGGCCGCGGCGCGGCGCTCAACGGTCGCCGTCTCCGGGTCAGCAAGCGCGCCGGTCTGGCCGGCGCCCTGATCGGCACCGGCTTTCCCTTCCGCGCCGACCAGGTCCAGCACCTGGATGCTTATCTCGGCATGTTCAAATCCATCGCCGAATCCACCGCCGGCCTGCGCCGCCCCGGTTCCGCCGCCCTCGATCTGGCCTGGGTGGCCGCCGGTCGCATGGACGGTTTCTTCGAGATTGGCCTGGCGCCCTGGGACATGGCCGCGGGCACGCTGCTGATCACCGAAGCCGGCGGTCTGGTGGGCGATCTCGCTGGCGGCCACGGCCACCTGGACTTTGGCCATGTGGTGGCCGGAGCGCCCAAGGTCTTCAAGGGCCTGCTGCAGAAAATCCAGCCCCATCTCACCGCGGCTCTGCGTCGCCACTAAGCCCGCGCGGGCCCGCTCCCGGCGGGCCCGCCGCCCGCCTGTTTTTCTCGATCACCCTGATTTGTAAATCCGATTTACCAAGGGATGGGATTGCACGCCGGGCTCTGCTAGCGTAACCCTATACCTCTATTCTCACGGGCGCGGCCACAGGCCGCGCCTCTTGCCTTTGATACGCTTTCAGGAGAGCCACGCCATGACCCAGCACAACATCAAGGACTCTGATCTGTTCCGCCAGCAGTGTTTCATCAACGGGCAGTGGTGTGATGCCGAGGGTGGCGCCACCCTGGACGTGGACAACCCCGCCACCGGTGAGATCATTGGCACCGTGCCGCGCATGGCGGAAGAGGGAACCCGGCAGGCCATCGCCGCCGCCGACAACGCCCTGCCCGCCTGGCGTGACAAAACCGCCGAGGAACGCGGCAAACTGCTCTACGCCTGGTATGAGTTGATGATGGCGCACCAGGACGACCTGGCCACCATCATGACCCTGGAGCAAGGCAAACCGTTCGCCGAATCCAAGGGCGAAATCGCCTACGCCGCCTCCTTCCTGAAATGGTTCGCCGAGGAAGCCCGGCGCGCCTATGGCAACACCATTCCCGGCGCCCGCCCCGGCCAGCGTATCGTGGTGATCAAGCAACCCATTGGGGTAACCGCCGCGATCACGCCCTGGAACTTCCCCTCTTCCATGATCACCCGCAAGGCCGGCGCCGCCCTGGCCGCCGGCTGCACCATGGTGGTCAAGCCGGCCAGCGCCACCCCCTATTCCGCGCTGGCGCTGGGTGAACTGGCTACCCGGGCCGGCATTCCCGCCGGTGTGATCAATGTGATCACCGGTTCCGCCGCCGCCATTTCCACCACCATCACCCAGTCCCCGGTGGTGCGCAAAGTCAGCTTCACCGGCTCCACCGAAGTAGGCAGCCAGTTGATGGCACAGTGCGCCGAACACATCCAGAAGGTGTCCCTGGAACTGGGCGGCAACGCGCCGTTCATCGTCTTCGACGACGCCGATCTGGACAAAGCGGTGGAGGGCGCCATCGCCAGCAAATTCCGCAACACCGGGCAAACCTGTGTGTGCGTGAACCGGTTCCTGGTACAGGATGGCGTGCACGATGCCTTCGTGGAAAAACTGGCGGCGGCGATCAATCAACTGAAAGTGGGCGATGGCTTCGAGGACGGCGTCACCCAGGCACCGTTGATCAACCAGGGAGCGGTGAAGAAGGTGATCGAACACATCGAGGACGCCAAATCCAAGGGCGCCAAAGTGGTGCTCGGCGGCGCCGCTCATGAACGCGGCGGCAACTTCGTGCAGCCGACGCTGATCACCGGCGCCACCCAGGACATGGAGTTCTGCCACGAGGAAACCTTCGGGCCGCTGGCCGCGGTGATCCGCTTCCAGGACGAGCAGGAAGCGATCCAACTGGCCAACGACACCCCGTTCGGTCTTGCTTCCTATTTCTACAGCGAAAACATCCACCGCGTGTGGCGCGTGGCGGAAGCGCTGGAAGCCGGCATGGTGGGTATCAACGAAGGCTTGATCTCCAACGCCGCCGCCCCGTTCGGTGGCGTCAAGGAATCCGGCCTGGGCCGTGAAGGCTCCCATTACGGCATGGAAGAGTATCTGGAAGCCAAATACCTCTGCATGGGCTGATAAATGACCATGGTTTCCATCGCGTTACTGCCCGGTGACGGTATCGGCGGCGAGGTGATGGCCGCCACCGTACCGGTCCTTGATACCCTGGTCCAGCGGCACCGGTTGCCGCTGGAGTACCAGGTTCTCCCCTGGCCCGCCACCGAGTGGCACCGGCAACACGGCAGCATGATGCCGGACGACGCCCTCGATCAGTTGCTCGGCTACGATGCCTTGCTCTTGGGGGCGCTGGGGGATCCCGGACCGCTGGATCAGCCAGACCGCTATCACCTGCCCGACAGCATTTCCCTGGCCCCCCTGCTGACGCTGCGAAAATCGCTCAATCTCTGGGCCTGCGAACGCCCCGCCCGCTACTACCCCGGCGTCCCCTGCTATCTGTCCGATCCGCGCGCCAGGGAACTGGACATGCTGGTGATCCGGGAAAACAGCGAAGGGGAATACGCCGGCCAGGGCGGCCGCCTGCGCGCCGGCACCGAAGACGAAGTCGCCACCCAACTGGAAGTGTTCACCTACGCCGCCACCGAGCGGCTGATCCGCCATGCTTTCGAACGGGCCCGGCAACGGGCGCGGGAGCGCCTCGACGAAAAACGCGTGCGCGCTTTCACCGGCCCCGGTGGCGAAACCCGGGAATCCCAGGTTTGCCTGATCACCAAACGCAATGCCCAGGCCTTCTGGGGTGATCTTTATGATCGCGTCTTCCAGCAGGTGGCAACGGAGTACGCGGATGTCGCTACCCACCACGAGCTGGTGGACGCGGCGGCGATGAAGTTCGTGCAATGCCCCTGGCGCTTCGATGTGGTGGTGGCCAGCAACCTGCACGGTGACATCCTTACCGATCTGGCCGCGGTCCTGGCCGGTGGTCTGGGGGTGGCGCCTTCCGCCAATATCAATCCCGCCGATGCCAGTGTGCCGGCGCTGTTTGAACCGACCCACGGTTCGGCGCCGGATATCGCCGGCCGCAATCTGGCCGACCCCCGCGCCACTTTGTTCAGCTTGGCGCTGTTGTTGCAATGGTTAGGAGAGCGGTTAGGAGAACGGCTAGGAGAACGGTCGGATGCCACTGACGGTATTAAGAGCTCGAACGAAAAAAATCGGCTTTTTTCTAGCGCGGGCCACCAATTGCATGAGACGCTGATAGCGGATCTCGCTGCCGGACATCCGGCCAGCGGCACCGACGCCGTGGGTCGGCGTATCGCCAACGCTTTACGGTAATCCGAGCAGCGCAACGCGGTATCAACCCGGGCTTCAGGCACGGAGGAGAGAGCGATGCATCATCTGTCTCCATTGCTGGTGCAATCCAGCGGCATCTGCGCGGAGCGCGGTGAAGGAAGCTGGTTGTTCGATGCCGAAGGGCATCGCTGGCTGGATTTCACTTCCGGCATCGGCGTTACCGCCACCGGCCATTGCCACCCCAAGGTGGTGGCCGCCGCCCAGGAACAGGTGGCCCGGCTGGTCCACGCCCAGTACACCACCGTCACCCATCCCAATATGCTGCGTCTCAGCGACCGGCTCAGCGAGCACCTGCCCGCCGGCCTCGACGCCGTGGCCTTCTCCAACTCCGGCAGTGAAGCGGTGGAGACCGCCATCCGGCTGGCGCGGCACGCCACCGGCCGCCCCAACCTGATCGCTTTTCAGGGTGGCTTTCACGGTCGCACCCTGGCGGCGGCCTCGCTCACCAGTTCCACCACCAAGGTACGTAGCGGGTGGGGTCCGATGATGGCCGGCGTGTTCTTCGCGCCATTCCCGCACACCTACCTGTACGGCTGGGATGAAGAAGCCACCAGCACCTTCTGCCTGCAACAGCTGGATCAGCTACTGATGACGCAAAGCCCCCCCGGGGACACCGCCGCCTTGATCATTGAACCGGTGCAAGGCGAGTTCGGTTACTACCCGGCACCGGCCTCGTTCCTGGCCGGTCTGCGCGAGCGCTGCGACCGCCATGGCATCCTGTTGATCGCCGATGAAATCCAGGCCGGTTACGGCCGTACCGGCCGCTTCTGGAGTCACGAGCATGCCCGGATCCAGCCGGATATGGTGGTCACCGCCAAGGGGCTGGCCAGTGGCTACCCGTTGTCCGCCGTGGCCGCCGCCAAGGGCCTGATGGCTCAGGGCCGCCCCGGTTCCCAGGGCGGCACCTACGGTGCCAACGCGGTGTCCTGCGCCGCGGCTCTCGCCACCCTGGACGTGATCGAGGAAGAGGACCTGGTCAACCAGGCCGCCGAGCACGGCTGCTATCTGCGTGAGCGCCTGGAGGCGTTGGTTCAAAAACACGACGATATCGACGAGGTACGCGGCAAGGGCCTGATGCTGGGCATTGAGATGGTTCGCGCCCCCGGCCAGCCCGACGGCGAACGCGCCCAGACACTGTTGTCCCGGTGCGAACAGGCGGGATTATTGCTGCTGCGCTGCGGCACCCATGGCCAGGTGGTGCGCTGGTTACCCCCATTGACGGCGAGCCGTCAGGAAATCGATCTGGCGGTGGACACCTTCGAGGACGCCCTGGAGAACAGTGCATGACCTTGCCCCGGGTTACCGTATTGCTGGCCGAGGACGAGCCTGATCTGCCCGGCCTGGAAAGCCTGGAAGGCCAGGCCCGGATCCATCAGCACCGTGGTATCGACGGCCTGGCGCCCCGGCTGGCGGAAACCGATGTGCTGGTGGTCACCGACTTTCGCGTCGACGCGCTGGAACGGGCCTGGCCTTCCCCCTGTCCGATTCGCTGGGTGCATGCCACCAGCGCCGGCGTCGACGCGCTGATGATTCCGCCCTTGCGGGATAGCGATATTCCGGTCACCAACGCCGCCGGCATCTTCGATCGCGGTATCGCCGAGTACGTGCTGGGCGCCCTGTTGCTGTTCGCCAAGGACACTCTGGGCAATCTGCGCTATCAACGGCAACGGCAGTGGCGACACCGGGAAACCCATATGCTGCGGGACCAAAGCGCGCTGGTGGTCGGCGCCGGTTCCATCGGCCGGGAAGTGGCGACGCTGCTTGGCGCCCTCGGCATGGACGTGATCGGCACCGCGCGTCGGGCGCGGCAGCACGACGCGGCCTTCGCCCGGGTCCATGCCCAGGAGGATCTGCCGGCTCTGCTCGGCGACGCCGACTATGTGATCATCACCGCGCCGCTGACCCGCCAGACCGAAGGACTCTTCAATACCGACACTTTCGCGCGGATGAAACCCGGCGCGGTATTGGTCAACGTGGGCCGCGGTGCCATTGTGGACACCCGCGCCCTGCTCGCCGCTCTGGATGACGGCCACCTCGGCGGCGCCGCCCTGGATGTGTTCGAGCAGGAGCCGCTGCCCGCCGATCACCCGCTCTGGGACTATCCCAATGTGATGATTTCCGCCCATATGGCGGGCGACGCCCAGGGCTGGCGCGCCGCCCTGGGCCACCAGTTCGTGGACAACTTTGAGCGCTGGCGCCGGGGGCAGCCCCTGCGCAATCCGGTGGATACTCAGCGAGGTTACGGTCAACGCTGACCTCTCTTCGTGCCGTTCCTCCACCCCCGTGCCGGCACCGCCAACAGCGGAGGAGGCTATCCATGAGCGAGGATATACGCGCCCTGAGCGCGCGGGCACTGCGGCAAGCCTACCAAAGCCGGGATTTGTCCCCGGTGGAGGTGACCGAAACCCTGCTCGATCAGATCGAGCAACAGGACCCGGCATTGAATGCCTGGTGCCTGATTGATCGCGAGACCACCCTGGCCTCGGCCCGGGAGGCCGAACAGCGCTATCTGCGCAATGACACCCTGGGATTGCTGGATGGTGTCCCGGTGGCGATCAAGGATGTCTTCCTCACCCCGATGTGGCCCACCCTGAAAGGCTCCCGTACGGTTGATCCCGTCAAGACCCTGGGCAAACGCGCGCCGGCGGTGGCCGCCCTGGAACGCCACGGCTATGTGCCGCTGGGCAAGACCACGACACCGGAGTTTGGCTGGAAAGGGGTTACCGACAGTCCCCTGTGCGGCGCCACCAACAACCCCTGGGACCCGGGCAAGACCGCCGGCGGCTCCAGCGGCGGGTCGGCGGCGGCGGTGGCCGCCGGTATGGCACCACTGGCCCTGGGCACCGACGCCGGCGGCTCCATCCGCATTCCCGCCGCCTTCTGCGGCATCGTCGGGCACAAACCCACCTTCGGCGAAGTGCCGCACTGGCCTGCCAGTCCGTTCGGCACGCTGGCCCACGCCGGGCCGATGACCCGCACGGTGGAGGACTGCGCGTTGATGATGCAGGTGTTGAGCGAAGCGGATCCGCGCGACGCCCAGGCCGCGCCGCGCCGTCCGCAGGATTACCTGGCCGCTCTGGACCAGGACCTCAAGGGACTGCGTATCGCCTACAGCCGCAACCTGGGCTACGTGGACGTGGCCGCCGACATCGAACGGGCCTGTGATGAGGCGGTGGCGGTATTACGGGAGCTGGGCGCCGAAGTGGTGGAGACCGATCCGGGCTTTCGCAGTCCGCTGGCCGCCTTCGGCCACCTGTTCTACGGCGGCGCGGCCAACGCCTGCCGGGAGCTTGGCGCGCGTCAGCGTTCACTGATGGATCCGGCCCTGATGGAAGTGGTCAACAAAGCGGAGCGGCTGTCGATGCTGGACTACCTGGGCGCGGTGAACGAACGGCTGGCGCTGTCGGAGCGCATGGCGCTGTTCCACGAAAAGTACGATCTGCTGGTAACGCCCACGTTGCCGATCACCGCTTTCGACACCGCCCGGGAAGTACCGGTGGACTGGCCCAGCACCCGCTGGCCCACCTGGACGCCCTTCACCTATCCGTTCAACCTCACCGGCCAACCGGCGCTGTCACTGCCGCTGGGCCTGGACAGCGCCGGACTGCCGATGGGGTTGCAGATCGTCGGCCGCCGTTTCGATGACGCCCTGGTGCTGCGCGCCGGGCATCAGTTCGAACAGCAACGGCCCTGGCGACGGTTTCCGCCGCTGGCCGGGGTCGACTGACCGGAAGCATCGTCAACGGGCAGGCACTATCAACGGGAGACGCCATCAACAGGTGACACCGTCAACAGGAGGCACCGTGAGCGAACTGGACATCGACTTCTACGAATCCGAGGACCCGATCTGGAATCCGGCGCTGCACACCATGCCGGTGCCGGGAATCCGCCGCATGGTGAACCTGGCCGCCACCATGGATGACGTCATTCATCTGTCCATTGGCCAACCGGATTTCAAACCACCGGACCATGTGGTGCAGGCGGCGGTGGAAGCGCTGCAGGCGGGCCAGACCGGTTACACCATGGACGCCGGGCTGCCGGAACTGCTGGAAGCCCTGGCGGACTACTATCGGAACCGTTATCAGCGGCCGCTGGTGCCGGAAAACATCATGGTCACCACCGGTGCCACCGAGGCCATCTACCTGGCGCTTACCGCGACTTCCGCACCGGGCCGGGAATTCATCGTGCCGGAACCGGCCTTCATGCTTTACGCGCCCTTGATCCGCATGAATGGCGGCGTCGTCAAAGCCATTCCCACCCATGCCGAACAACACCACCAGTTGGACCCGGAAGCGGTCATCGACGCCATCGACAACAACACCTGCGCCATCGTGCTCAACTCCCCGAGCAATCCCACCGGTACGCTTTATCCCCGGGAAACCGTGGAGGCCATCGTCCAGGAAGCAGCCTACCGTGGCGTCTATGTCATCAGCGACGAAGTCTACGATCACTTGGTCTACGACGGGCGCGAATACCCCAGCGTGCTGTCGTGCTGCGCCGACCTCGACCATGTCATGGTGGTATCCAGCTTTTCCAAGACGTTCAGCATGGCGGGCATGCGCATTGGCTGGTTGATGGCCAGTCAGGGCGCGATCAAGAAGCTGCGCCGCTATCACATGTTCACCACCACCGTGGCCAATACGCCCTGCCAGTGGGCGGGGGTAGCGGCCTTGAGCGGGGATCGCGGTTTCGTCGATAACATGCTCGCCGAATATCAGCGACGGCGGGATCGCCTGGTGGAACTGGTGGAGCGAACCCCACACCTCACCGGCTACCGGCCCGAGGGCGCCTTTTATCTGTTTCCGTCGCTGCCGGAAGGCGTCAATGGCGGCAATGTTGCGCTAAAGCTGCTGCGCGAGACCGGCGTCTGCACCGTGGCGGGGGATACGTTCGGCGAGTCCTGTTCCAATGCCATACGGATCAGCTACTCCACCTCGCTGGAGCAGATCGAGGCGGCGTTCGAGCGCATTATTCCGTGGATGGCCAAACAGGACTTCTAGGGCCGCTGACACGCAACACGCTGGCAGGCTAACACGCTTTGAAAACACGCGGTCATGCCGGGCTTGATCCGGCAATGGCGGGGTTGCTCTGAATTCATGTCTCCAAGGCCCGCAAGCGGGCCTTGGGTTTGGCGTGCCGGCGTGTTGCGTGGAAGCGTGCCAGCGAATTGTGAGGCACCACTGGTCCACGGACCGCGATATATGGTACGGGTTTGCGGATTCCACCCCGTCGTCAGGGCATGTCATCCACTTCCTTCTTCTCCGGAATGATGAAGTCCTGCTTGTCCACTTTCATCAGGAACAGCATGTTGGTGACCACGTAAATGGACGAGTAGGTGCCCACCGCGATCCCCACCAGCAGCGCTTCGGAGAAAGCGCGCATCACTTCACCGCCAAAGAAGAACAGGGCAACCAACACCAGCAGCGTCGTGAAGGAGGTGTTGATGGTCCGGCTCAGGGTCTCATTGAGAGAGCCGTTGATGATCTTTTCCGGATCGGTTTCACGGGTGTCGCGAAAGTTCTCCCGGATCCGGTCCGCCACCACGATGGAGTCGTTCAGCGAGTAACCGATCAACGCCAACACCGCCGCCAGCACCGTCAGATCGAAGGTCCAGCGCATTAGCGAGAACAGGCCGAGCACGATGATCACGTCATGCAGCAAGGCCACCACGGTGGCGACACCGAACTTGTTGGTGAAGCGGAACCAGACGTAAACCAGCATCAAGCCCAGTGCCATCAGCAGCGCGAGACCGGACTCGTCGCGCAGCTCGTCACCCACTTGCGGACCGACGAACTCCACCTGCTGAACCGTCAGCCCGGGCAGCTTGCTTTCCACCACCTCGGTAAGCCGGGGCCCTACCTGATCCGCGGGCATATCGTTCAGGGTGGGCACCCGGATGCTGATATCCCGGGGCGACCCGTAACGTACCACGGTGGCCTCTTCGAACGGCGTGCCTTCCAGCGCGGAACGCACATCGTCGATGATCACTTCGTTTTCGCCCTTGGCCACCACCGCGGTGCCGCCGGTGAAATCCATCCCCAGATTCAAACCCTGGGTCGCCAGCAGTCCGATGGAGCCGAGCACCAGAATGATCGACAACGCCGCGAACAACCGCCGTATACCCAGGAAGTTGATGGAGAAAGGAGCCTTGTTACTCATAAGCACCTCAAATACTCAGTTTGGCCGGCGGACGGGCACCGCGGCCGTAGACCATTTCCACCATGGCGCGAGTGCCCACGATGGCGGTAAACATGGAGGAGAGGATGCCGATAAACAGCGTCACCGCGAACCCCTGCACCGAGCCGGTGCCGGCGGAGAACAGGATCACCGCGACGATCATGGTGGTGATGTTGGCATCAAGAATGGTGCTGAACGCCTTGGCGTACCCTTCATCAATGGCTTGCCGTGGCCGCACGCCTTTTTTCAGTTCTTCCCGGATACGTTCATAGATCAGCACGTTGGCGTCCACCGCCATGCCCACCGTCAAGACGATACCGGCGATGCCCGGCAGGGTCAGAGTGGCGCCGGGAATCAGCGACATGATGCCGACGATGATCAGCAGGTTACCGACCAGCGCCACATTGGCGAAGATACCGAACACCTTGTACCAGACCAGCATGAACACCAGCACCAGGACCATGCCCAGCGCCATGGATTTGAGTCCGGACTCGATGTTTTCCGCCCCCAGGCTGGGGCCGATGGTGCGCTCCTCGATGATGGTCACCGGCGCCGCCAGGGAACCGGCGCGCAACAGCAGAGCCAGCTCGGACGCTTCCGCCGGGCTGTCCAGACCGGTAATCCGGAAGCGGCTGCCCAGGGTATCCTGGATAGTGGCCACGTTGATCACGTAACGGTCGGTGGTGCTTACCGGCACCTGCTCGGTTTCACCGTTTTCATTGGTGCGCGAGCTCATCTCGGTCTTGGTTTCGATGAACAGCACCGCCATCGGATTGCCGACGTTCTGTGACGTCACCCGCTGCATCCGGCGGGCGCCGGCGGAGTCCAGGGACACGTTCACCTGCGGGGTACCGTTTTGCGGATCGAAGCCCATCTGCGCGTTGGTCACTTCGTCGCCGGTGGCGATCTTGGAGCGCTCCAGAATCACCGGGCGATCCCCCTGACTGCGGAAGGGGAAAATCTCGGTGCCCGGCGGCGCCACGCCGGTGGCGGCACGGCTGGCCGGGTAGTCCTGATTGACCAGCCGGAACTCCAGGGTGGCGGTACGGCCGAGAATTCGGCGGGCCTGGGCCGCGTCCTGCACCCCGGGCAGCTGCACCACGATGCGATCCGCCCCCTGCCGTTGCACCACCGGCTCGGCCACACCCAACTCGTTTACCCGGTTATTCAGCGCGGTGCGGTTCTGATCCACCGCGTAATCCTGCATTTCCTTGAGGGCGGTCGGGTTCAGGTTGAACACCAGCACCCGCTGCTCGGGATCGGAATCCAGCGAGAATTCCGGCAGCGCGTTACGCAGCAGGGTACGGGCGGAATCGGCGTCTTCGGAGTTGGCGAACTGCACACGCAACTGCTGGCCGTCTTGCTGCACATCGCGGTAACGAATGCCTTCGTTTTTCAGCGCCAGTTTGATCTGGCCGGCCCAGGCTTCCATGCGCTGGTTCACCACTGCTTCCATGTCCACCTGCAGCAGGAAATGCACGCCGCCGCGCAAATCCAGGCCCAGATTCATCGGCGAAGCGCCGATGGCACGCAGCCATCCCGGAGTGGTCGGCGCCAGGTTCAGGGCCACCACATAGTCATCGCCGAGGGAACCGGCCAGAAGCTCGCGGGCGCGAAGCTGGCTGTCGTTGTCAGTGAAGCGCACCAGCCAGGAGCCGCCATCGATCTGTTCACCGGGCCCATGTTCCAGACCCGCCTGATCCAATTGCCGCAACACGCGCTGGCTGGCACTGTCGGACACGGTTCCACCGGGCTTGGCGCTGCTGATCTGCACGGCCGGGGCGTCGGGGAACAGGTTGGGAAGAGCGTAAAGGCCGCAAACAAACAGCACGGCCATGAGCAGGAAGAATTTCCAGCGCGGGTAGCGGGTCATAATCGTCTTCCGGTATTGCCGGGAGGTGGCGGCCCGGTGCGACCGGGCCGGACACACCTCTTTTTATATGGATTTGATGGTGCCCTTCGGCAGCGTGGCCTGGACACTCTGTTTCTGCAGCTTGATTTCCAGATTGTCGCTGATTTCCACCACGACGAATTCGTCGGTGACTTTGGTTACCCGGCCGAGAATACCGCCGGCGGTCACCACCTCGTCACCTTTGTTCAGGTTCTGCACCAGATTGCGGTGTTCCTTGGCGCGCTTCTGCTGCGGACGGATCAGGAAGAAATAGAACACCGCGATCATCACCACCAGCATGATCAGTTCGATGCCACCGCCCGGACCTCCGGCGGCTTGCGCGTAAGCGGGCGAAATCAACCAGTTCATCTCAATTCTCCACGTTTTCGTGTTAAAGAGCGGGCACATCGCGGCCCATGGCCGCGTAGAAGTCACCGACAAAGGCGCTCAATGTACCCGCTTCAATGGCCCCCCGCAATCCAGCCATAAGCCGTTGGTAATAGCGTAGATTGTGGATGGTGTTCAGCTGCGCGCCGAGCATTTCACCACAGCGATCCAGGTGATGCAGATAGCTGCGGGAAAATTGGCGGCAGGTGTAGCAATCGCAGCCCTCCTCCAACGGCGACAAGTCGTCGCGGTGGCGGGCGTTACGAATCTTGATCACCCCTTCACGGGTAAACAGATGGCCGTTGCGCGCGTTGCGGGTGGGCATCACGCAGTCGAACATATCAACCCCGCGACGCACCCCTTCGACAATGTCCTCCGGCCGCCCCACCCCCATCAGATAACGGGGCCGATCGGCGGGCATATGCGGCGTGATCCCGGCCAGGGTACGCCGCATCTCTTCCTGCGGCTCACCGACGCTGAGACCGCCAATGGCATAGCCGTCAAAGCCGATATCCGTCAGGCCGGCCAGGGATTCACGGCGCAGGTTATCGTACATGCCCCCCTGTACGATCCCGAAACAGGCCGCATCGTTCCCTTCATGGGCCACATGGGCCGCTTTCGAACGGCGCGCCCAGCGCAGGGACAGCCGCATGGACTCGGCAGCCTGCGTCTCGGTGGCGGGGTATGGGGTGCATTCGTCGAAGATCATACAGATGTCGCTGCCCAGAGAGCGCTGTACCTGCATGGCCCTTTCCGGCGTCAGTTCCACCCGGTCACCGTTGATCGGGTTCTTGAACACCACGCCCTGCTCGGAAATCTTGCGCAGTTCACCCAGGCTGAACACCTGGAAACCCCCGGAATCGGTGAGGATCGGCTTGTCCCATTGCATGAAGCCGTGCAGCGAGCCATGACGCTCGATGATCTCTGTGCCGGGGCGCAACATCAGGTGAAAGGTGTTGCCCAGACAGATCTGCGCGCCGCTGTCGGCCAGGTCCCGGGGTAACATGGCCTTGACCGTACCGTAGGTGCCCACCGGCATGAACGCCGGCGTCTCCACCTCACCACGGGGAAAGGTCAAGCGGCCCCGGCGCGCGGAGCCATCGGTGGTCAGCAGATCAAAGCTCATTCGGGACATGAAAAAACACTCGCTGGCACGCGACACGCTTCACGCTCGCACGCTAAAAAAAGGGGGAAACGCGACAACATCAGACATCGCCTCCGTCTTGAGCGTGTTGCGTGTTGCGTGCTGCGTGTTGCGTTCCTTCAATAAACATGGCATCGCCGTAACTGAAGAAGCGGTAGCCTTCACGGACCGCTTCCTGGTAAGCCGCCAGCACCCGATCCTGGCCGGCAAAAGCGCTGATCAGCATCAACAGGGTGGAACGGGGCAGGTGGAAGTTGGTGACCAGGGCGTCCACCTGACGAAAACGGTAGCCGGGATAGATGAAGATATCGGTTTCCGCTTCCCCCGAACTCAGAGCGCCGCCGGCACTGGCCGCTTCCAGGGCCCGCAACGCCGTGGTGCCCACCGCCACCACCCGGCCACCACGGGCCCGCGCCGCCAGCACCTGCTCCACCAGCGCCTCGCTGATCCGGAAACGCTCGCTGTGCATATGGTGCTCTTCCACCTTGTCCACGCGTACCGGCTGGAACGTGCCCGCGCCCACGTGCAGAGTGACGAAGCCTGTTTCCACACCCTGTTCCCGCAGCTGCTCGATGAAGGCCTCATCGAAATGCAAACCGGCGGTGGGCGCCGCCACCGCGCCCGGCTCCCGGGCGTACACGGTCTGATAACGCTGCAGGTCAGTGTCTTCGTCCGGACGGTCGATGTAAGGCGGCAACGGCACATGGCCAACACGCTCCAACGCATCCAGCACCTGCTCACAACCGGTGAACATCAGGTGGAACAACTCACCGCGCCGGCCGCGAACCTCCGCTGCCACACCCTGATCGAACTCCAGCCAGCCGCCGGCCTTGGGCGACTTGGAAGCCCGCACATGGGCCAAGGCCTCGCGACCACCAAGCAGCCGTTCGATCAGCACTTCCACCCGTCCACCGGTCTGCTTGCGGCCAAACAGACGAGCCGGAATCACCCGGGTGTCGTTGAACACCAGCAGATCGCCGGGCCTCAGCCAGGCGGACAGATCCGGAAACCGGCCATGCCCCATCCCCGCCCCGGTCAGCGTCAGCAAGCGCGCATCGCGCCGCTGCGCTGGCGGATAGCGGGCGATCAGCTCGTCCGGTAAGTCAAAATCAAAGTCGTCGACTTGCACGTCTCACCCGTGTTCAGCTCACATGTGTTCAGGAGCGCCCTTTGCCGTTTTTCGGCGTTTCCACCGTGGCGGTGAGGGACAATCGGTCATGCAGAGTTTGGTGAGGGTGCACCAACACCACCAGATAACCAGCCCCCAGCATCAGCCAGGACACCCCGGCGGCGGCGAACCGGGCCAGGGTCTGCCAGAACCGCACCGGCCCGCCACGATAGTCACGTATTTGCAGCCGCCAGGCGCGCATTCCCAGAGTCTGACCGCCGTGCAGCCAGAACCAGGCATAGAAGGCCCAGGTTTCCACCAGCAGCAAAGGGAACAGCACGCCCTTCAGCACCATCGGATCGGCGCGGGTAACACCGTTGATCTCCTGGGTCGGCAGCCCGGTGTGGTTATACACGATGACGAAAATCCCGGCGGTTATGAACCATAACGCCACCACCAGAAAGCCATCATAGACCAGCGCCATCAGCCGTTTGATCAGGCCCGCGGGTCTGGCATTTTCGATCATCGCTGCTCCATTATGGGTTACCCTGGCCATCATGGACGGTGGTCACAAATAAATCGTCCGGAACGATTTTTGACGTCGCCCCGGGGCGGCGGCCCGCAGGGTGACCATCATGGATGATGGTCACAAAAAAGCCCGCTCGGCGCGGGCCTTTCAAATCCTCGGCGGCGCGATCGGCTCGGCGACCGGCCCAAACGGCCGCCATTCTAGCAAACCCGGGATCGCCTGTCCCACCAGAACAGGCGCGCGGGCCGGCGTCACAGCCCGTTATCATGGTAGTTGCGGCGCAGCCCCGAGCGGCGGTACAAGGGTACTATAACCCCGGTCACCGGGGTGCCACCCGGAGGGAGTCCCATGTCCGGCTTCCGCCTGCACGCCCTGCTCATTCTTGTTGCCCTGTCAGCGCCTCTGATCGGCCCGGCGGCAATCGCCACCGCTTCGGAGCGCCCCTCCACGCCGTCTCTCGGCGAACAGATCCGGGACCGCTATGAGACCCTGCTGCCCGCCCTGCCAGCGGACAAGCAGCGGCACTACGCGCTGCGTCTGTACCGGTTGACCGGTGACGACGCTTATCTGGCGCCAATTCGCGATGAGGTGCTGGGTATGCTACCGCGCTGGCAAAAGGCCATGCGGGGCCTCGACGACACCGCCCAACGGCAAGCCCTGGCCAGCCAAATAGTGGACGATTACCGCGACGACACCCCGAAATACCAACGCCGCAAGGCCTTGCTGCGCCGCAGCGGAGAACTCCCCTTCGCCAAGCAGTTGCTGTACCGCGTCAATCAGCTCGAGGAGTTGCACCTTGCCGGCGAACCACCGTTCCAGGACACCGGCCGCGCCCTGGCCTATCTCAGGGCATTCGACTTCCAGTCCTTCGTACTCGATCCGGAGGTCATCAAGGTGTACTCGGCGCAGACCGCGAACCTGGTCTACTACCTTTATCGGCTCGGGTTACAGGATTTACGGGAGCCCTACCAACAGGCGTTCCGGCGCGTCTATCCGCCCGACATGCCACATCAAGGATTGGACCTGCAGGAGAAGATCTACGGTATGACCCATCTGGTGATCGCCGCCAGCGGCTATTACCAGCATGCCGTGGCGCGTGAGGACTTTGACTGGATTTTCGATTATTTCGAGCGCCGGGCGGGCCACGTTATCCAAGGCACCAAGCCGGATGTGTATACCGAGATGGCGCTGTGTTTCCTGCTCGCGCAAGAGCCGGGCAATCCGGTCATCGGCATGGTCAAAGCGGCGCTGGAGCGAGAGTTTGACGACAAAGCGGACATGATTCCGGCCACCGACGGCAGCACCGACCCGGCCCGCGGCGAGCACCGCAACACTCTGGTGGTGATGCTCTATTACTGGCCGGAGAGGCTGCACACGGGCCCGGACCTGTCTTCCGGGAATACGCGGAAACCGGAAACGAAAACGCCGGGCTCGGCCCGGCGCTTCCCCGACGCTATCACGCCGTCAATTTGGTACCAGAGGCCGGACTTGAACCGGCACGCCCGCGAAGGCAACGGATTTTGAATCCGTCGTGTCTACCAATTCCACCACTCTGGCAAGGGATGGCGACAGCCTGTACAGGCCATCGGCCGGCGAGTATACCAATCTCGCCGGACAATGCCAGCCATTATGCCGTGGAAATCATGGCTATCGCACCCGCAACAATAACCAGACCCCCAGCATCAGACAGAGCACCGGCGGCAGGCCGGCGGCGAGCAGCGGCTCGGTGCGGAACACCAGGGAAAGGTGGCCAAAAAACTGCTGTCCGTAGTGGAATATCAGGCCGGCCACCACCCCGGCCGCCACCCGCAGCCCCATGGTCACTTCCCGCAACGGGCCGAAGACAAAGGAGATGGCGATCAGCACCATGCCGATGGTGGCGGCGGGCATCAGCAGCTTCTGCCAGAACGACAGCATATAGTCGGCGGTTTCCAGCCCCTGTCGTTTCAGGTAGGAGGCGTACTCTATCAGCTTGGCCATCCCCAGCCGCGCCGGGTCCAGCACCACGATACTCAGCAATTGCGGTTTGAGGCTGGTCTCCCAGATGCCGTGTTCCTCACGATAAGTCTCAGTGCGCTCGCCCTGAAAACGGGTGCCCTGCACCCCTTCCAAAGCCCAGGAATCCCCCTGGTAGATGGCCCGCGCCACGTACAGGCTTTCCGCCAGCTTGTGCTCTTCGTCGAAGCGGTAACGGGTCAGGCCGTACAGCACGCCGTTGGGTTGCACCGCGTTAATGTGGATGAACTCATCCCCTTCCCGATGCCAATAGCCGTATTTGCTGCGGATGGTTTCACCTCCGCCTTCCTGCAACGAGCGATTGCTCTGCGCCACCTGCTCGGAGTACGGGGCCAGGTACTCCCCCACCGGCACGGATAGCAGCATCAGGAAGATCACCGGCCGCAGCACCATCCAGGCGATCCGCAAAGTGGATATGCCCGCGGCACGGATCACCGCCAGCTCGCCGTTATTGGCCATCAGCCCCAGACCGATCAGGGTCCCCAGCAGGATCGCCAGCGGCAGGTACTCATTGAAACGGCGCGGCACCGTGGTGACCACGAACTGCAGCGCCTGCAACGCCTGATAGCCGCCACGCAGAAATTCCAACTCGTAGACGAAACTGAACAGACAGTCCAGGGCAATGATAATGGCGACGATGGCCAGGGACGGAATCAGCACCGCCCGCCAGAAATAGCCTCTCAGCAGTTTCATGTGTTCCTCCTGCGGCGCCACAACCGGTCACCGTAATAGAGGAAGAACACCGCCACCGCGGCCAGCGCGTGAATCCAGATCATCGAGTAATACCAGGGCCGCTCACCGCCGGTATCCGCCATCCAGCTTCGCATGGTCAGCAGCAAACCGACGTACAGCATGTACCCGAGCACCGCCGGAATCATCCGCAGGAAACGCCCCTGGCGAGGGTTGACCTTGGCCAGCGGGATCGCCGCCAGGCACATGATCGGAACCGTCAATACCAGTGACCAGCGCCATTGCAACTCCGCCACCGCTTGATTATTGCCCGGGCTCTGCAGCAATTCGCTGGTGGTGCGCCCTCTTACCTTGGGCGGTCGGCTCGAGGTGTTTTCACTGCCGATACGGACCCGGGCCTTCTCGAACGCGACTTCCTGATAATCCGCTTCACCGGGCTTGCCCTGGTACTGGTAGCCGTCACGCAATTCCAGGTAATTGATGCCGTTCTCGTCCTGCACCAACCGTCCGGTATGGGCCCACACGGTGAGTACGCGCCCGGCCTGGGAATCATCAAACCGGGCATCGGCGACGAACACATTCTCCAGATAGCCGTCCTCGCGATTGAGACTCTCCGCGTAGGTGGCCCGCTGGCTGCCATCCGAGCCGCGCACCAGGAACCGCCCCGGTGTCAGCAACTCCAGCACCGAGCGGCCTTTTTGTGCCTCGAAGATACGGTTTACTTCGGCATCGCCCCGGGGCGTGACGTACAATGAGAACAGCGCCACCACGCTGACCGCCACCAATACCGGCACTACCAGCGAACGGATGACCCGGCCGTGCCCCTGGCCTCCGGCCTGCAATACCACCATCTCGTTGTCCATGTGCATACGCCCCAGCACTAGCAACAGAGAGATGTACAAGCTCAACGGCAGAATCATTTGCAGGAATTCCGGCAGCCGGAACGCCATTACCAGAAACAGAGCGTCCGCCGCGATCTGACCGGCGGCGGCCTCTGCCAAATACTTGATAAAGCGACCACTGACCAGCACCATCACCAAAATGAAGGTCACCAGCACCGTGGTTACGAATACCTGACGATTTATATAGCGGTGTAGTATCAACGTTGGTCCCGCCCGCACCTGTTCCATCTTTGCAGTGTGCGGCATTGTAACTCAGGAGAGAGCATGGAGTACGCAATTAGCCACTCGGCCCTGCCGAAACTGAAAGCAGATTGTCTGGTTCTGCCACTCGGTAGCGCTTCCACCCTGCCGGAGGCCCTGCCCGATGAGACCCGCGCATCGGTGCAGGCGTTCATCAAAACCGGGGATTTTTCCGGCAAACAGGGTCAGGTCAGCTGGTTGCACAATCCGCCGGGCGTTGCCGCCCGCCGTTTGCTGCTGGTGGGCTGCGGCGACAAGACGGAACTCGACGGCCAGGCCTGGCAGCGTCTGGTCACCGGCACCACCAGGCAATTGCTCGCCTCTCCGGCGAAACAAGCGGTGTTGATGCTGGACACCGTCAGCGTCTCCCGTGAGCTGGACTGGCAAGTGCGGGAAGGCGCCCGGGTAGCGGAAGAAGCCAGCTACCGGTTCGACGACTACCGCAGCAAACCGGCCAAGGCTGCCGCCCTGCGCAAGCTGACATTCTGGCACGCGCAACGCGATGCTGCCCTGCGCCAGGCCCTCAAGCAAGGCCGAGCCGTGGCCGCCGGCACCGCTCTGGCGCGCGATCTGGGCAATATGCCCCCCAACGACTGCTATCCGGAGTATCTGGCCGAGCGCGCCAAGGCCCTGGGCAAGGAATACGACAAGCTGACGGTGAAGATCGTCACTCAGGCCCAGGCGGAAAAGATGGGCATGGGAGCTTTCCACGCGGTGGCCAAGGGCAGCACCCGGGAAGGATGCCTCATCGTGATGGAGTACAAGGGCGCCGCCGGCAAGCCGGTGTCCCTGGTCGGCAAGGGGATCACCTTCGATACCGGCGGCATCTCCCTGAAACCGGGCGCCAACATGGACGAAATGAAATTCGACATGGGCGGCGCGGCAAGCGTTTTCGGCACGGTCAAAACGGTCTGTGAGCTGGGCCTGCCGATCCATCTCGTGGCCGTGGTGGCCGCGGCGGAAAACATGCCCGACGGCGGTGCCACCCGCCCCGGCGATATTGTCAAAACGCTGTCCGGGCAAACCGTGGAAATCCTCAACACCGACGCCGAAGGCCGCTTGGTGCTGTGCGACGCCCTCACCTATGTGCAGCAGAAGTACAAGCCGCATACGGTCATCGACATCGCCACGCTCACCGGCGCCTGCGTGGTCGCTCTGGGCAGTCACGCCCAGGCGGTGTACGCCAACGACGATGTGCTGCGCGAATCACTGCTGGAAGCGGGCCAGGATACCGGCGACCGGGGCTGGCCGATGCCGCTGTGGGAGGATTACCAAAGCCAGTTGGACAGCCCCTTCGCCGACATGCAGAACATCGGCGGCCCGAAGGGCGGCTCGATCACCGCGGCCTGTTTCCTGCATCGCTTTGCCCGGGACGTGAAATGGGCGCATCTGGACATCGCCGGTACCGCCTGGATCAGCGGCGGCAAGGACAAGGGCGCCACCGGCCGTCCGGTACCGATGCTGACCCGCTATCTGATCAATCTGGCCGGCAAGGGCTGAGACATTGACCGAGGTTTTGTTTTACATCACCGAGCAAGCCGGAACGGGGGTGCGTGACGCCCTCGCCTGGCGCATCGCGGAAAAGGCCTGGCGCCAGGGGCGCCAGATCTACGTCCACTGCCAGGACGAGACCCATGCTGGGGAGCTGGATCAACAATTCTGGGCGCAGCCGGCTTCGGGCTTCCTGCCCCATGCCCTGCTCGGGGAGAGCCCGGCACCGGTGGTGCTGGGCTTTGGCGACGACCCGGGCGGCCACCACGATGTGCTGATCAACCTGGCGGCGGCGGTACCGGACTTCGTCACCCGCTTCGAACGGGCCGCCGAGATGATCACCGGCGACCCGCAGCAGCGCGAGGGCGGCCGTGAGCGGTTCCGTTTCTACCGGGAAAGGGGCTTTCCACTGAAAACCCACAACCTCTGACGGCAGGCCCCGGTTCCGGTATAATCCGCCTTTCGTTTTTGCGATGAAAGACAGCGGAGATCATGGACAAGACCTACCAACCCGATCGTATCGAGCAGGCCTGGTACAACACCTGGGAGGATGCGGGCTATTTCCGCCCTTCCGGCCAGGGTGATGCCTATTCCATCATGATCCCGCCGCCCAATGTGACCGGCAGTCTGCATATGGGCCACGCGTTCCAGGACACCATCATGGACACCCTGATCCGGTTCCGCCGGATGCAGGGACGCAACACGCTGTGGCAGGTGGGCTCCGACCACGCCGGCATCGCCACTCAAATGGTGGTGGAACGGCGTCTGGCCGCCGAGGGCAAGAACCGCCACGATCTCGGCCGCGATGCTTTCATCGAGAAAATCTGGGAATGGAAGGCGGAGTCCGGCGGCACCATCACCCGCCAATTGCGCCGCATGGGCGCCAGTGTCGACTGGACCCGTGAGCGCTTCACCATGGACGAAGGCCTGTCCAACGCAGTGCGCGAAGTGTTCGTGCGCCTCTATGAGGAAGGCCTGATCTACCGGGGCAAACGTCTGGTGAACTGGGACCCGGCCCTGCATACCGCGATCTCCGATCTGGAAGTGGAAAACAAGGAAGAGCAGGGCCACCTGTGGCACTTCCGCTATCCCCTGTCCGATGACTCCGGCCATCTGGTGGTGGCCACCACCCGCCCGGAAACCATGCTCGGCGACACCGCCGTGGCGGTGCACCCGGAGGATCCGCGCTATAAGGACCTGGTTGGCCAGACCATCCGCTTGCCGCTGGCCGACCGCGAGATTCCAATCATCGCCGACGACTACGTGGATCCGGACTTCGGCTCCGGCTGCGTGAAGATCACCCCGGCCCACGACTTCAACGATTATGAAATGGGCAAGCGGCACGACCTGCCGATGATCAACATCCTCACCATCGATGCCCACCTCAACGACCAGGTGCCGGCAGCCTATCGCGGTCTGGACCGCTACGAGGCACGCAAAAAGGTGGTGGATGATCTGGATGCCCTGGGTCTGCTGGAAAAGGTCGACGATCACACCTTGCAGGTACCTCGTGGCGACCGTTCCGGCGTGGTCATCGAGCCCTACCTCACCGATCAGTGGTTCGTGGCGGTGGAAAGCCTGGCCAAACCGGCCATCCAGGCGGTGGAAAACGGCGACATCCAGTTCGTGCCCAAGAACTACGAGAACATGTACTTTTCCTGGATGCGCGACCTGCAGGACTGGTGTATTTCCCGGCAGCTGTGGTGGGGACATCGCATTCCCGCCTGGTACGACGAGGACGGCAAGGTCTATGTGGGACGCAGCGAGGAGGAAGTCCGCACCGCCCATGATCTGGATGATCGCCCGCTCAGCCAGGACGAGGATGTGCTGGATACCTGGTTCAGCTCCGCGCTGTGGACCTTCTCCACCTTGGGCTGGCCGGAACAGACCGAGGAATTGCGTACCTTCCATCCCAGCAGCGTGCTGGTCACCGGCTTCGACATCATTTTCTTCTGGGTCGCGCGGATGATCATGATGACGCTGAAGTTCACCGGCGAAGTGCCCTTCAAGAAGGTCTACGTGCACGGCCTGGTGCGGGACGCCGAAGGCCAGAAGATGTCCAAGTCCAAGGGCAATGTGCTCGATCCGCTGGATTTGATAGACGGCATCGACCTGGACAGCCTGGTGGAGAAACGCACCCGGGGACTGATGCAGCCGCAGAAGGAAAAGCAGATCAGCAAGCGTACCCGAGCGGAATTTCCCGAAGGCATCAACAGCTACGGTACCGATGCGCTGCGTTTCACCTTCCTGTCGCTGGCCTCCACCGGCCGTGACATCAAGTGGGACATGGGCCGCGTCGAGGGCTATCGCAACTTCTGCAACAAGATCTGGAACGCCGCCCGCTATGTGATGATGAACACCGAGGGCCAGGACTGCGGTGTGAATGAGAAAGGGAGGGAAGTCAGCTTGTCACTGGCGGACCGCTGGATCGTCTCCGCGTTGCAGCGGGCCGAGCGCGAAGTGACCGAGGCGCTGGATCAGTTCCGCTTCGATGTCGCCTCCCACGCCGCCTACGAATTCATCTGGAACGAGTACTGCGACTGGTATCTGGAGTTGTCCAAGCCGGTGCTCTACAGCGACGATTATTCCGAAGCGGAGAAGCGCGGTACCCGCCGCACCCTGGTGCGGGTGCTGGAAGCGATTTTGCGCATGGCGCATCCGTTCATGCCGTTCATTACCGAGGAAATCTGGCAGAAGGTGGCACCGCTGGCCGACAAGGCACCGGCCGCGGATGCGGGTAAAGCGCCTGCTGCGGATACAGGTATAGAGAACGCCACCATCATGCTGCAGCCCTACCCCCGGCCCGAGCAAGACAAGGTGGATGAACAGGCCGAGCAGGACATCGAGTGGATCAAGGCGGTGATCACCGCGATCCGGAATATCCGCGGCGAAATGCGCATTCCCCCCAGCCGCACCCTGGATGTGTACTTGCACAACGGCAAGGACGAGGACCAGCGCCGCCTGCAAGCCAACCATAATTTCCTCTGCCGTCTGGCCAAGTTGGACAGCATCAGCTGGCTCAACGCCGACGATTCCGCGCCGGCCTCCGCCACCAGCCTGGTCGGCGACATGGAAATCCTGGTGCCCATGGCCGGCCTGATCGACAAGGACGCGGAAATCGACCGCCTCACCAAGGAAGTGGACAAGCTGCGCAAGGAGGTAGGGCGCGCGGAAGGGAAGCTGAAAAACCCGGCCTTTATCGACAAGGCGCCGGAAGCCGTGGTCGCCAAGGAAAAAGCCAAACTCGACGACTACCGTTCCCAGCTTGCCCGTCTGGAAGATCAGTTGGAAAAGATCAAGTACCTGTAACCTAACCGCCCGGCCCCGGGTCAGGAGTGCCGCTTCAGTGCCCCTGGAGTGGCTTCCTGGCCCAGGATCACCGATTCCGCGATCCCGATCATGGTGCGCTGGCAAAGATGCAGCCGCTCCTCGCTGAACTCCCCGCCTTCGAAGACATAAAGCGAATAGCTTTCCAGAATCCACAGCATGGTCCGCATCACCAAAGGGTCAAAATCACGGCCGGTGAGCCGGTTGATTTCGGCGGTGAGCACTTCGGCGGCAATGGTCTGCGCCCGGTCCCGATGCGGCGCCAATGCCGAGTTGGAGCTGCGCGCCTCTTCCATCATCAGTTTGATCACCGGCCCCATGCTGATGTGGTAGTCGAAGTAGACCTTGGTGGTGTTGTGGATGATTTGCTGCACGGAACGGGCCTGACGCATTTCGTGATGGAAATGCAGCAGCATATTGTCGATGAAGATGCGGTAGATATTTTCCAGCACATCCACCTTATTGCGGAAATACTTGTAGAAAGTGCGCCGTGACACATTCGCCGCACTCAACAGATGTTGCACCGTGGTGCGCTCGACACCGCGCAGGGCGAATACCTGCACGGAATGAATCAAAATTTCCGCCCGCGCCGGCGAGCGTGGGCCCCCTTCGTCCTCGGCATGAGCGTCCAGCACCTGATTAACCACCTGGCGGATGGCGTCCAGATCATCCCCTTGATTCCACACAGTAACTTATCCTTTGTTTTTGTTTACCGGGGCGTAGCTTAAACCAAGCCCCTGAACCCAGTAAACAAAGGGTCTATCAGGCAGCCAGAGCAGCCTTCTCCTCTTCCCGAGGAACCCGGCGACGCTGCCAGCGTTTCCAGATCTTCTCGTGGAAGTGGTAAGCCACCGTGTTCACACAAGGTTCCACCATCGCCGTGGCGCCACCGATGCGCCAATCGCCGGTCATGGCCCACACCACAAGAAACGCCACACTGATGTGCATAATGCCGAAACTGAATGTCTTTACCATGGGACACCTCCGCCTTTATATGTACATGATAACCATTCTCGAAAATACAAAAAGGAAGATGGTGTTATTTGGTTAATAGTCTTAGGCTATGATCAGGCAGGCGTAATGGCGAGACCAGCGGTTCCGTCGAAGCCAATCTGGAATAGAATGAGTGGCGAGCCATCCGGCAACTCGGTGGCTTTTTTTGTCCATTGCAAGGAGTGCCGATGGTAAGTGCCAAAGCTCTTTTGATCCTTCACGGTAAACAAGCCACCAATGATGAGGTGCGTCAGGCGGTCATGGCCCGCCGTGAACAAGGGCACCAACTCGATGTTCGGGTCACCTGGGAAGGCGGAGACGCCGAAAGGTATGTAGAGGAAGCATTGAACGCTGGCTACGACACCGTCATTGCAGGCGGCGGCGATGGCTCGGTGCGCGACATCACCGATACCCTGATGAAAAACGGCGGCGGGGCCAACCTTGGCATTCTACCGTTGGGGACCGCCAACGACTTCGCCACCGCCGCGAACATTCCCGTGCCGCCGAAAGACGCTCTGGCGCTGCTTGACCAGCCCGCGACCGCTATCGATGTGCTCGAAGTCAACGGCCATTACTTTCTCAATATGGCCACCGGTGGCTTCGGCACCGAAGTGACCACGGAAACCTCGGAGGAGTTGAAGTCCATGCTGGGTGGCGCCGCCTACCTGCTCACTGGCCTGACCCGCTTCACCGAGATCCGATCCGCGCAAGGCCATTTCCGGGGCCAGGACTTTGAATGGGAAGGCGAGTTCATGGCTCTCGGGGTCGGTAACGGACGGCAGGCGGGAGGCGGCCAGAAACTGTGTCCGGATGCCGTGATCAACGACGGCCTGATGGACGTGGCCATCCTGCCGGCACAAATGGACTTGATGTCCGGACTCCGTGGCCTGTTCAGCTCGGATGATGGTGCCAATGGAAACAATGGAAACGGTGAGCAGGAAGGCTTGTTCGTCCGCGCTCGCCTCGCGTCCATGGAGATACGCACCCCCGAGGCAATGTACCTGAATCTGGATGGCGAACCCCTGGAGGACACTCACTTTCATATAAAAGTGCATGCCGGCGCGCTCAGGGTTCACCTGTCACCCGATACGCCCCTTCTTTCCTGATCAGGGCCTGGGGCGTCTCAGTGCCTCCAACTGCACATTGAGCGCATTGGTGGAGATCAGCACCTCCCAAAGCGAAAAGATCAATGACAGTGACAGACTGATCAGGCTGGCTCCAAACAGCACCACCCCCGGCATTTCCTGATGCAGATAGAGCGCGAACATGGACAGAGTACAAAGCAGGAAGCTGAGTACCCCCGCCACCTGCATCCGCTGAGTCAACACGACCCGCCTGTGCAGCAGCTCAATCTGGCGCGTGGCGACTTCCTCATGCTGAGCTTTCTCTTCATCGGCCAGTTTTCGGATCAGCTGCGCCAGGACCAGAAAACGGTTGGTGTAAGCCAGTAGCAGCAGGGAAATAGCAGGAAAAAGGAGCGCGGGAGTGGTCAGAGACATGAGCGGCTCTTTGCGGTTGCGGTGGGATTTACTTTAACGGATCCGCAGGAAATCCGTCAGTCTTCCTGGCGCGGGCACGGAAGGCCCGTTCTGATTGAGTTAGAGGAGCGGGAGGGGGGGCGAATGGAAGAACGCACAGCCAAACGCCCTGTCAGAATACTGACAGGGCGTTTTGTATTTAAGAGCCCTTGTGCCCTCTGGGTATGACGATGACCTACAATGTGTGGCGAGCATGCTCGCCATCCCTTCGGGACGCCTGCGGCGCACCAAGCCCGCACCGGAGGAGCAGGGCTTGTCACATGGGCCCAGAAGTAGGGACAGGGTAAGCGTCCGGCGACCCCATCTTGAGTCGACGGTTGCGGCCTTCACGATAGTGTCCACTTATTTCTTAGTGGACACTATCGATGGACCCGTTAAGCGTATCTCAGCCCCAACCTCAACCACGACGTCGCCGTCACTTCTCCCGTGAGTTCAAGGCGCACATCGTGGCCGCCTGTCAGGAACCGGGCGTGTCCGTCTCCCGGATCGCCCTGGACAACCAACTCAACGCCAACCTGGTCCGCCGCTGGATCCGTGAAGCCGAGCAAGCCGGCCAGACAATAACGTCACCCGCGTTTATGCCCTTGGCGGTACCGGTGGCGTCGAGCCCTCCTGACCGGTCTTGCGCCAAGGAGTCGGGTAACCGCATCCGCATTGAAGTGCCCCGCTCCGGCGGACCGGTCATCGTGGAATGGCCCGCCGAGCAAGCCCATCAGTGCCTGGCCCTGTTACGCGAGCTGCTGCGATGATCCGCATCGACGAGATCTGGCTGGCCACCGCGCCACTGGACATGCGCGCCGGACCGGACAAGGCCCTGGCCCGGGTGATCCAGGTGTTCGGTGCGGCGAAGCCACATCAGGCTTACCTGTTCGCCAACCGCCGGGGCAACCGCATGAAAGTGCTGATCCACGACGGCTTCGGTATCTGGCTGTGCGCCCGCCGGCTCCATCGGGGCAAGTTCCACTGGGGTGACGCTTGGCGCGGCGATCAGTTGCGCCTGAATGAAGAACAACTGGCCGCCCTGGTGCAGGGCCTGCCCTGGCAGCGACTGGGCGACGAGGCCGTGATCTCGGTGCTGTAACCACACCTCGTTCCCGTTGGCTATACGCCCAACCTCCAATCGCCCACCGGGCGCTGGCTTGGCATACTGTCCGCATGACCTCGCGCCCTGACCTCAACGCCCTCTCTCCCGACCAACTCCGTGCCCTGGCCACCGAGTTGTTCGATCACTTGGAGAGCAAGGATCGGGTCCTCGCCCAAAATGACCGGACCCTCAGCCAACAAGAAAAAGCGATCCGTCACCGCGACGCGGTGATCGAGAAACAGGCCCACGAACTGGCGCTGCTCAAGCGCCACAAGTTCGCCCGGCGCAGCGAGCAGTTCAAGGGCGTGCAGGGCCAGTTGCTTGACGAACTGATCGACGCCGACCTGGCCGCCATGGAGGCGGAGCTGGCCGAGTTACTTCCAACGCAGGCGCCCCCCGCCGCTGCCAAGCAACAGCCCAAGCGCGCCCCGCTACCGCCCCAACTGCCCCGCACCCTGATCCACCATGAACCCGAGGATACGCAATGCCGCTGTGGGTGTGCGCTCAAGCGCGTCGGCGAGGACATCAGCGAGAAGCTGGACTACGTGCCGGGCGAGTTCACGGTGGAGCGCCATATCCGGGGCAAGTGGGCCTGCGAGCAATGCGAGACCTTGATCCAGGCGCCGGTGCCGAGGCAAGTCATCGACAAAGGCATCCCGACGTCTGGGCTGCTGGCCCAGGTGCTGGTGGCCAAGTACGCCGATCATCTGCCCCTGTACCGCCAGGAGCGCATCTTCGGCCGGGCCGGTCTGGCGATCCCCCGTTCCACCCTGGCCGAGTGGGTGGGCACCTGCGGTGTGTGGTTGCAGCCACTGGTGGATGCGCTCAGAGCCCAGTTGCTAGCCCAGCCGGTGCTGCACGCGGATGAAACGCCGGTAGCGATGCTGGCACCGGGCAAGAAGAAAACCCACCGGGCCTATGTGTGGGCTTACTGCAGCACCTCGTTCTCTGAACTGAAGGCCACGGTCTACGACTTCGCGCCCAGCCGGGCGGGCGCACACGCCCGCGCCTTCCTGGGGGACTGGCATGGCAAGCTGGTGTGTGACGACTACGCTGGCTATAAGGCGGGCTTCGGCGAGGGCATTACCGAGATCGGTTGCCTGGCGCACGCCCGTCGCAAGTTCCACGACCTGCACGTGGCCAACAAGAGTGAGCTGGCCGCCCAAGCGCTGGAGTCCATCGGTGCGCTGTACGGGATCGAGCGAGAGGCGAAGGATCTGCCGGATAAAGACCGCCAGCGCTTGCGCAACGAAAAAGCCCGGCCCATCGCCGACGCCCTGCACCAATGGATGATCTCCCGACGGCAAAAAGTCCCGGACGGCTCGGGTACGGCCAAAGCCCTGGACTACAGCCTGAAACGCTGGGCGGCGCTGACGCGCTACCTGGACGATGGCGCGGTGCCGATCGACAACAACCGGGTGGAAAACCAGATCCGCCCCTGGGCGCTGGGGCGCAATAACTGGCTGTTCGCGGGCTCTCTGCGCAGTGGTCAACGTGCGGCCGCCGTCATGAGCCTGATCCAGTCGGCGAAGCTGAACGGCCACGATCCTTATGCGTATCTGAAGGATGTGCTGGCTCGGCTGCCGACGCACAAGAACAACGCCATCGACGAACTCCTGCCGCAAAACTGGGCGCCGACCTCCGCCTGACAAGGTGGGATTACCGGACGCTTACGGGACAGGAGCTCATCGTATCCTAAATATAAAAAACCCCCGGCACGTTCGTGACGGGGGTCTTTTATATTTAAGAGCCTGACGATGACCTACTCTCACATGGGGAAGCCCCACACTACCATCGGCGCTGAGCGGTTTCACTTCTGAGTTCGGCAAGGGATCAGGTGGTTCCCACTCGCTATAGTCGTCAGGCAAACCGGCTTGGGATCTGTTTTGACAGATCACCAAATCTGTTTACCTCACTGGTATAACCAGCAAAGTATTCTGAGAAATTAGGAAGTCCAGCGTCAGAGCGTTATCCAACACTCATTCTATCAGATGCAGTTCAACTGCTTTGGCGTTATATGGTCAAGCCTCACGGGCAATTAGTACGGGTTAGCTTCACGCCTTACGGCAGCTTCCACACCCCGCCTATCAACGTTGTGGTCTTCAACGGCCCTTTAGGGGAATCAAGTTCCCAGAGAGATCTCATCTTGAGGGAGGCTTCCCGCTTAGATGCTTTCAGCGGTTATCCCGTCCGAACGTAGCTACCCGGCAATGCCACTGGCGTGACAACCGGAACACCAGAGGTTCGTCCACTCCGGTCCTCTCGTACTAGGAGCAGCTCCTCTCAAATCTCTAACGCCCACGGCAGATAGGGACCGAACTGTCTCACGACGTTCTAAACCCAGCTCGCGTACCTCTTTAAATGGCGAACAGCCATACCCTTGGGACCGGCTTCAGCCCCAGGATGAGATGAGCCGACATCGAGGTGCCAAACACCGCCGTCGATATGAACTCTTGGGCGGTATCAGCCTGTTATCCCCGGAGTACCTTTTATCCGTTGAGCGATGGCCCTTCCATACAGAACCACCGGATCACTAAGACCTGCTTTCGCACCTGCTCGACTTGTAGGTCTCGCAGTCAAGCACCCTTCTACCTTTACGCTCATTGCACGATGTCCGACCGTGCTGAGGGTACCTTTGTGCTCCTCCGTTACTCTTTGGGAGGAGACCGCCCCAGTCAAACTACCCACCACACAATGTCCCCGACCCGGATAACGGGCCTGGGTTAGAACCTCAAACATGCCAGGCTGGTATTTCAAGGTTGACTCCACAATGACTGGCGTCACTGCTTCAACGTCTCCCAGCTATCCTACACAAGCAGGCTCAAAGTCCACTGTGAAGCTGTAGTAAAGGTTCACGGGGTCTTTCCGTCTAGCCGCGGGTACACAGCATCTTCACTGCGATTTCGATTTCACTGAGTCTCGGGTGGAGACAGTGCCCCCATCATTACGCCATTCGTGCAGGTCGGAACTTACCCGACAAGGAATTTCGCTACCTTAGGACCGTTATAGTTACGGCCGCCGTTTACCGGGGCTTCGATCAAGAGCTTCGCCGAAGCTAACCCCATCAATTAACCTTCCGGCACCGGGCAGGCGTCACACCCTATACGTCCGCTTACGCGTTTGCAGAGTGCTGTGTTTTTAATAAACAGTTGCAGGGGCCTTTTCACTGCGACCACCAACAGCTTACGGGGCAAGCCCTTCACCATCGGTGGCGTACCTTCTCCCGAAGTTACGGTACCACTTTGCCTAGTTCCTTCACCCGAGTTCTCTCAAGCGCCTTAGAATACTCATCCCAACCACCTGTGTCGGTTTGGGGTACGGTTCCTTATAACCTGAAGCTTAGAAGATTTTCCTGGAAGCAGGGCATCAACCACTTCTCGGGGACAAAGCCCCAATGGTCTCGGCTCTCAGCCTTAGGATCCCGGATTTGCCTAAGATCCCAGCCTACTGCCTTTCCCCGGGACAACCAACGCCCGGTAGGCCTAGCCTTCTCCGTCTCTCCATCGCAGTTATAAGAAGTACGGGAATATTAACCCGTTTCCCATCAGCTACGCATTTCTGCCTCGCCTTAGGGGCCGACTTACCCTGCGCCGATTAGCGTTGCGCAGGAAACCTTGGTCTTTCGGCGTGGAGGTTTTTCACCCCCATTATCGTTACTCACGTCAGCATTCGCACTTCTGATATCTCCAGCATGCTTCTCAACACACCTTCACAGACTTACAGAACGCTCCCCTACCCAGCATGCATAAGCACGCTGCCGCAGCTTCGGTATCCAGTTTGAGCCCCGTTACATCTTCCGCGCAGGCCGACTCGACTAGTGAGCTATTACGCTTTCTTTAAAGGATGGCTGCTTCTAAGCCAACCTCCTAGCTGTCTGAGCCTTCCCACATCGTTTCCCACTTAACTGGAATTTGGGGACCTTAGCTGGCGGTCTGGGTTGTTTCCCTCTTCACGACGAACGTTAGCACCCGCCGTGTGTCTCCCGGATAGTACTCACTGGTATTCGGAGTTTGCATCGGGTTGGTAAGTCGGGATGACCCCCTAGCCGAAACAGTGCTCTACCCCCAGTGGTATTCGTCCGAGGCGCTACCTAAATAGCTTTCGGGGAGAACCAGCTATCTCCGAGCTTGATTAGCCTTTCACTCCGACCCACAGGTCATCCGAATCTTTTTCAACAGATCCCGGTTCGGTCCTCCAGTGCGTGTTACCGCACCTTCAACCTGCCCATGGGTAGATCGCTCGGTTTCGGGTCTATTCCCAGCAACTATATCGCCCTATTCAGACTCGGTTTCCCTACGGCTCCCCTAATTGGTTAACCTCGCTACTGAGAATAAGTCGCTGACCCATTATACAAAAGGTACGCCGTCACCCAACAAAGCGGGCTCCGACTGCTTGTACGTACACGGTTTCAGGGTCTATTTCACTCCCCTCTCCGGGGTTCTTTTCGCCTTTCCCTCACGGTACTGGTTCACTATCGGTCAGCCAGGAGTATTTAGCCTTGGAGGATGGTCCC